>JBNJDZ010000005.1:0-160101 GCA_051745385.1 Pseudomonadota bacterium
ACGAATGTCGCCGTCAGGCAGGCTGGCCCATAAACGCCCCACTTTGCGGTCGTTGTTAATGTCCATGGACTGACGCACAAACACTGTCCATTCACCGCTAGGGTGGATGGTCGGCGAGGATGCGTATTCCAGTGTGAATACGTCTTCTAGTTCGAACTTTTCCTGGGCTGCTGCTGTGCCTGACAAGGCCAGTGCGGCTGCCGCAATTATCCATTTTTTCATTATTGTTCCCCCGGAAAATAAAAAACCGCCTCGGTAGAGACGGTTTTATCGTGATTCATGGTGTGAATCAATGTATTAGAACGCGTAAGAGAAGCTAACTGACGCAAAGTCACGGTCAGTGGTCGCATCGTAGTCACCGCCGGTGAAGGTGGTGTAACCCAGGCTCACTTTGTAAGTAGACAGGTAGTCTGCTACTAAGTTAATACCCAACGACTTGCGGTCTTCAATAAAGTTACTGTTTGGTGAATAACCATTAACGTCGTGGTTAAACTGAGCCACAGGCGTTAAGCTCCAGCCCTGCCAAACGTCCTGATACTCAAACTGGAAGCGGGTACGATAGCCCCACGAGTTTGAAGTTACAAAACCGTCGCAGTTCATATCGGCTGGTGCGCCAGTGTCTTGTGCGCTTAAGCATTTACCATACAGCGGTAAACGACCGTAGCGTTGTTCGTTCAGACCTGGCAGGTCGTGTACCTGGTTGGTGGCAATTTCACCTACAAAGGTCATGCGGTCCGAGCCCCACAGGCGGTCAACAAAGCGCACAAAACTTAACTGTGCCTGGCTGACGTCTAAGCGGTCATAACCGTTAGCTAACTCACCCAGTTCGGCGTTGTTAACGCGATCAGCAAAGGTGCTTGGCACGTTTGGACGCAAACCGGCGGTTAAAATTTCGGTGGTGTTAATTTGTACCGGCATACCGTCGCGGTAGCTGTACTCACCGGCAACAGACCAAAGGCCTAAGTTGGTGCTAAAGCTGAAGCCATAAACTTGGGTGTCTTCTGGGTATTCGATAACCAGACGAGGCCCGTCTACCGGATAGCCATTAGGTGTTGACCAGGTATAGCCTGATTGTTGACCCGCTGCGCCTGCCGCTTCCTGGAATGGACGCGGGTCCACTGTCCAGTTGTACGCCGAGATAATTGGCGTATTGTTGTGCAGGTTCAGGTAGTAAACACCAAATTCTGTGTCTAAGTCCATTGAATAGTAACGCAGGTTAGCACCCCATTGGCCACTGTCAGAAGCTTCCAGCATTGGGTTGCTACCAATATAAGCGCCAGATTGTACTGACTCAAAGTCACTTAAGTAGCTGTCAGGGTCACCCGGTACCAGTTGTGGGTTCAGTGTGACTTTACCGCAGCCAGGGCCACCGATGATATCCACACTTGAGAAGTAAGTACCACAGCCGTCGAGCTTAGTGTTGTCCCACTCGTACTGGTAGAAAGCTTCTAAGTTCATTGTATTGGTTAAGCCAATACTGGTGCTCAGCATGCCAACGGGTAACAGGGCTTCTTTAATTTCTGCGCCCGGACGACGAGCCGCGTTTACATCCAGCGGATTAATGTCGTTGATACCGTTGAAAACGAAGGTACTTTCGCCCCAGCTTAATACCTGACGACCTAAACGCACGTTAATTGGCATGTCGCCGGCTTCAAAATTGGCGTAGACAAAGGCATCCAGCAATTCAACGCCTTTACCTTGTGAGTAGTCATCGAATACGCCGTCGTTCAGTTTGGTGTCTGGGTAGTAGTTGTTACCCGGGTGGCCGTGCGCCATGTTCTCTTCAGAAACGACGTGATCGTACCAATAGTTGAAACGGATAAAGGCACCGTGGCTTCCGCCGTCAATGCTTAAGTCATGTACGCCTTTGAATACGGATGATACTAAGTCACCTTTATCAAAGTTTAGGTTACCGTCGTCACCGACGCTTGACTGTGCAGTTCCGCCGTCATGGTTACCCGGATGCATCAGGTGGTTGGCCTGATCTTCCATACGCCATGCAGCGCCGTATGACAGAATAGAGTCGAATTTAATTTGGTAATCGCCGACTTCGAAGTCAGCAGCTTGGCCTGATGCCGCAAAGCTCAGTGCAATGGCCGTAGCCAGAGGAAGTTTTTTTAGCATAGTTGTTCTTCTTTTCATTGTGAGCCACCTAATCCTTTAAACTTGTTTGGCGGTTATGTCTGAATCATGTCCGATGAGTTAAAAATATGCAAGTGTATGAACACGAAAATATAACAAGTTGTTGGAAAAAATGCGGGAAAATGTCGCTACTGACGCTGAAAATGGAGCGTCAGCAGCGAATCTGCAGATAAGCAAATATTACAATTTGCTGTTAAGTTCCGGCAGGACATCGAACAAATCGGCCACTAAACCGTAGTCCGCCACCTGGAAGATTGGGGCTTCTTCGTCTTTGTTGATGGCAACAATGACTTTAGAGTCTTTCATACCGGCTAAATGCTGGATAGCGCCGCTGATACCTACCGCAATATAAAGCTGCGGAGCGACAATTTTACCAGTTTGACCAACCTGCATGTCGTTTGGCACAAAACCAGCGTCTACCGCGGCACGTGATGCACCTACTGCAGCGCCCAGTTTGTCAGCTACGTCTTCCAGCAGGTGGAAGTTTTCGCCATTTTGCATACCACGACCACCAGAAATAACGATTTCTGCTGATGTCAGGTCAGGACGCTCAGACTCTGCCAGTTGCTCTTCGACAAACTCAGATTTGTCGTTGTTAAATACGGCATCGATGCTTTCAACTTCACCACTGCCGCCTTCTTCTGCAACAGCGTCAAATGCGGTTGCACGAACGGTAATAACTTTAATTTTGTCTTCTGACTGCACGGTGGCAATGGCGTTACCTGCATAGATAGGACGCTTAAAGGTGTCGTCGCTTTCTACCGAGATAATGTCAGATACCTGTGCTACGTCTAATAATGCAGCAACGCGCGGCATGAAGTTTTTGCCGGTTGTCGTGGCCGGAGCCAGAATGTGACTGTAGTTTTTACCTAAGTCGGCGACCAGTTCGCTGATGTTTTCGGCCAACTGATGCTCGTAAGCGTCGTTGTCTGCCAGCATGACTTTTTTCACGCCGTCGGCTTTTGCCACATTTTCAGCAACGGTTGAGCACCCTTTACCGGCAACCAGTACCTCGATGTCGCCACCGATTTTCTGCGCAGCGGCTAACGTTTTCAGCGTTGAAGGGTCAACTGCGTTATTGTCGTGTTCTGCTACCACTAAGATGCTCATAATACTTTCGCCTCGTTTTTCAGTTTGTCGACCAGCTCATCTACGTCAGCTACTTTCACGCCGGCGCTACGTTCAGCAGGCGTTTCAACTTTCAGCAGCTTAATAGTGCGCTTAACTTCCACACCCAGCTCGTCCGGGGTTGTGGTGTCCAACGGCTTACGCTTGGCTTTCATGATGTTTGGCAGCGACGCGTAACGCGGTTCGTTCAGACGCAAGTCGGTAGTGACAATAGCCGGCAGGTTCAATTTAACGGTTTGCAGACCACCGTCAATTTCACGGGTAACGTTCACAAAACCGTCGCCTACTTCTACTTTAGACGCGAAAGTACCCTGTGGCATACCGGTTAAGGCACCCAGCATCTGGCCTGTCTGGTTGTTGTCTGAGTCGATAGACTGTTTACCCAGAATGACCATGTCCGGCCCTTCTTTCTCTACCACGCCTTTTAGAATTTTGGCAGCCGATAAAGAGTCTGGCATGTCGTCAGTTTCAACCTGAATAGCACGGTCAGCACCTAATGCCAACGCAGTACGTAGCTGTTCCTGAACCGCTTTAGGGCCAATAGAAACCACAACGACTTCGTCTGCCGTGCCGGCTTCTTTCAAGCGTACGGCTTCTTCTACGGCAATTTCGCAGAATGGGTTAAGTGCCATTTTGACGTTAGCCAAATCGACATCGGACTGATCTGGTTTAACACGCACCTTGACGTTGTAGTCAATGACGCGCTTAACCGCGACAAGTATCTTCATGTTGTCTTCCTTTTTCTGGAATGTTCTGAATGTTGGTCTTTATTGTGCTGTCATTATCCTAGACTGGCGTCGATCTCACAAGTTATGGGAGAATAAAACTCTATTGCCGTAAGGGAGAGTTTACATGACCAGCTGGGAACAGCTTTTTCGTCACTTAGTTCAACAAGCCAAAAGTCTACCAGAATATCCGGCAGAATGTCGTGATGACGATCATCTGGTGGGAGGCTGCGAGGCGAAGGTATGGCTGTGGCTGGATACTTCTAACCCACAAGCGGTGGTGATTCGCTTTGATTCTGAGTCGCGCATTGTGCGCGGCTTACTGGCACTGCTACAACAACGGCTGGACGGCTGCTCGGTAGCGGAAATAGCCGCTTTTGACATTGACGCCTTTTACCGCGCCGAAGGTCTGGACAACGCCCTAAGCCCCTCGCGCAGCAACGGCCTGTACCAGGTAGCCAAAACCTTGAAGCTAAGGGTTGTTCGTACGTAGCCTGACATTCATGTCAGGTGGGATATCGCTCCTGACGTAAACGTCAGGCTACGGGCTCATCCGTTTTAACAAAGTAGAAACGGCTTGCATGGCGAAGCTGCAGGTGACGACCATGGCGGCACCAAAGCCGGAACTGCAGTCCATGCGCATGGAGCCGGAGCCCGGTTTTTGAAGGGTGACTTCTCCTTCTAGCTCGCCCGAAATAACCGGATAACGCAGTTGCTCTTCGGAATAGACACAGTCGACGCCCCACTTACGTTTGGGGTTCTTGGAAAAGCCATAGTCGCGGCGCAGTTGTGAGCGCACCTTGGCCAGCAGCGGATCTTGCTTGGCTTTGGCTAAGTCGCCGACGCGGATCATGCCTGGGTCTATCTGCCCACCGGCACCGCCGCACACCACCAGGCGTAACTTTCGGCGCTTGCACCAGGCCACTAAAGCAGCTTTGGTGTTTACGCTGTCTATGGCGTCAAGCACGGCATCGGCGCCTGCTAAGTACTCTTCGAAATTTTCCGGCAGTAAAAAGTCATCAATAACCCGTACTTCGCAGTTGGGGTTAATGCTTTTCACCCGTTGTGCCAGTACCTCGGTTTTTAGTTGGCCAATGGTGTCATCGGTAGCCGGCAACTGACGGTTAATGTTGGTGGTGCAGACGTCGTCCAGATCAATGAGTGTGAGCTTGCCAATACCGGTGCGCGCCAGTGCTTCCACCGCCCAGGAGCCAACGCCACCAAGCCCGGCGACCACAATATGTAACTGCTGAAAATGGTTGAGCGCTTGTTGTCCGTAAACACGGCTAACACCACCAAAGCGCTGATCGGGGACTTCACTCATGACTGGGTTGTTCACTCACATCGTAGATAATAATGCCCACCTGGTGAACTTCACCACGCGGGTTCTTAAGTGGAATTAAGGTGACGTTTTGGTACATCCACTCGCTCTGCCCGCTTATGGGCCGGCTGTGGCGGAAACGAAACACATAAGGGCGCTGCTGCCAGGTAATAAACACCCGCGAATTTAATTGCCGCACACGGTCTATTTTACGCTGGAACCAGGCTTGGTCGATACCCGGACAACAGCGAAATAAATTCTTGTCGCGCACTTCGCTGGGGCGCAGGCCGCTGTGGTTTTGCATAAATTCATTCCACATCTGGATGTTGTTGTCGTTATCGACCACTACAATGCCCACGTCAATAGCACCCAGAATGCTCAGCTTGCTGTGCAGTTCGTCCATGTCATCTATCATTGGTCATCCTCCTCGCTTTGCAGCCAGTGCGCCAGCTGCTGGTCGAGAATTTTTACGGCATCGGCCGGGAACAGCAGTAAAAGGTCAAACGCCAGCTTATGCTCCGGCAACTGATAGCCAATTTCTATGGCCAGAATTTTTTGCCAGCGTTTTTCACCATGCTTCAGTAATTCTTGCATGGACTGGTTCTCACCGAGTAATACCGGTTGCGACGCCGCAAACTCCACATGCAGCTGCTGACCCAAACCGTTTAAGCAGGCAGAGGATAAAATAGAAGCCACGTCCATTAACGACTCAATACGCTGCTGTTTCACCGAGCCACTTTCACCAAGCTTCGCACCTAATAACTTACCAATGTCGTCAATAGCCGCTTCATTAAAAAGCGTTAAAGCCTCCCCTAATATGCCACTGCCGGAAAAGCCCTGACTGACCGCCGCCACTTGCTGTTTGGCGTCGATAGACTCTATAGCCATGTGCAGTTCAGAAGGGGCAATGAAGTTGACGTTAGGCACCGGCAATTCAATAAAGGTATCCAGCACCCGGGCTAAGTGATCACCCGCCTGGCCCATGGCAACGTTTGAAACCTCGCGGTAAACATCCAGCGGATTAGACGGCGCCTGAGTTTGTTGGTCGGCAACTTTCAGTTGTCCACCGGCGGGCTGGTAAAGACCGAATTGCTGCAAAAGGGTTTGAATGTCTTCGGCTTTCATTGGCTTTTTCACAAAGGCCATGGCACCCAATGACTGCACGCGTTTTTGCGCCTCGGGTTGTATGTCGCCGGACACCACAATAACCAGAGTTTCCAGCTGCTCTTCTTTTATTGCCTGCAGGGTTTCGTAGCCGTCTTTTACCGGCATATTTAAATCCAGAAACAGGATTTCAGCACGCCCTTCACGCACACAAGTAAGCGCTTGCTCACCGTGCTCAGCCTGGTGCACCTCAGCGTCCCAGTCGTCCGGCAGCGTGCGCAACAGCTGTTTCCGCGCCATTTTCGAGTCATCGCACAGCGTGACTTTTAGCGTCATAGATTGAAATTCCCGGCCGTTATCTAATGCCCTTATTCTAGCGCAGGCAGTAGCCTGATGCCATTGCATCAGGTACGATATAAAACATTACGCACAACACAATTTATATAAAAAATGAAACAATACTTAGAGCTGTGCCAACGCATTGTCGACGAAGGTGTCTGGGTTAAGAACGAACGTACAGGCATTAACTGCCTAACGGTTATAAACGCCGACTTAGAGTACGACGTTGCCAACAACCAATTCCCGCTGATTACTACTCGTAAAAGCTATTACAAGTCAGCTATTGCTGAGCTTTTAGGCTATTTGCGTGGCTACCACAGCGCAGCTCAGTTTCGTGATATTGGCTGCAAAACCTGGGATGCCAATGCTAATGAAAACCAAGCCTGGCTGAACAACCCGAACCGCAAAGGCGAAGATGACATGGGCCGCGTTTACGGTGTACAGGGTCGCTCATGGCAAAAACCGGATGGTAGCCACTTAGATCAGTTGAAAAAAGTGATTAATAACCTGTCAAAAGGCATTGATGACCGCGGCGAAATAGTGACCTTTTATAACCCGGGCGAATTTGAATTAGGTTGTTTGCGCCCGTGCATGCATACCCACAACTTTTCACTGTTAGGCGACACGCTCTACTTAACCTCTTACCAACGCAGTTGCGATGTGCCACTGGGGCTTAATTTTAACCAAATTCAGTGCTTTGTTTTGCTGGCTTTGGTAGCACAAATTACCGGGCACAAGCCGGGTAAGGCATACCACAAGATAGTGAACGCTCACATTTATGAAAACCAGTTGGAACTCATGCGTGATGTACAGCTGAAACGCGAACCTTTCCCGTCGCCTCAGCTGCACATTAACCCTGAAATAAAATCTTTAGAAGACATTGAAACCTGGGTCAGCAAAGATGATTTCACCGTAAGTGGCTACGAATGCCACGAGCCAATAAAGTACCCATTTGCTGTATAGCGGTGTAGCCTGACGTTTACGTCAGGAACGGTATCCCACCTGACATGAATGTCAGGCTACATCATGGATCATACGCAGCGAGGTTACTATCTACCCAGGATTCGTTAATGTGTGCCCAGTCTGGTGGGTAGCGCCTGTTGCGTAGATATCGATTCAAAGTTGAATAAGGCCACTCGGTGGCATTTGAAACGTAACGGTGTTTTACCGGGTTGTAGCAACAATAAAGCAAGTACATATAAAGCTCTTTTTCGTTACGAATTGTGTGTTCCCAGTATCCTTTTTGCCATAGGCTACTTAGCTGACGTTTTTGCCTGCTTTTATTCTTATAGTGCGTGTTGTAATTTTTGGGTGAGAACTCCGGTAATGATTTAGAGGTTAACGCCTTAATTTTAGACCATCGAACCGGAACATTAGTGTCCATTATTCTCAATACGCAATGCAGATGATCGGGCATTACCACCCACGCCTCTATTTCAAACGGGTGAGTACGCATGGTTTCTTTCACGGCACTCCGTAACGCAGCCAAAACATCGGGCCGCGTTAGTACTTTTTGTCTTTTGTGGGTGCAGACGGTAAAGAAATACCACCCACCTTCATAATATCTGCGTACACGAGTCATGCCGGTAATTAATAGCCATAACTCGGAAACGGTCAATTCTATTGTTTCGTAGGAAAAATGCGTATTGGTTGATGCAGCCTGACGTTTACGTCAGGAAAGGCATCTCACCTGACGTGAACGTCAGGCTACGCCCTCTGGCATAGCGCCCCTTAACGCTCAAGCGAAACATGTGACCCAACAGCCGTTTCCCCCAAGCCCTGTTTTAAGCACTTGGCTTTGCGCGAACCATCAGAATGATACCCAGAATGATCATTGGCAGAGTTAGCCATTGACCCATGGACATGCCCAGTGAGAGCAGGCCTAAGTGAGCATCCGGTTCGCGGAAGAATTCAACAATGAAGCGGGCAACGCCGTAACCCAGCAGGAATAAGCCACTTACCGCACCAACGCCGCGCGGTTTACGCTGGAACCAGATAATAACGGCAAACAGCAGCAAGCCTTCAAGCAGGGCTTCGTATAACTGCGAAGGATGCCGCGGTACCGGCCCGCCGCTGGGGAAGTACATTGCCCAAGGCACTTCGGCAGCACGCCCCCAAAGTTCACCGTTAATAAAGTTACCAATGCGTCCGAAAAACAGACCCATGGGCACTAGGGGCGCAACAAAGTCACCAACCTGCAGGAACGAGCGTTTCTTTTTGCGGGCATAAAGGTACATAGCCGCAATAACACCCAGTAAACCGCCGTGGAAGGACATGCCGCCTTCGTGTATGTAGAACAAATACAGCGGATTACTGACAAAGTGTTCGAACTGATAAAACAGCGTATAACCGACACGGCCACCAACAATAACGCCAATAAAGCCCCAGAACAGCAAATCGCTGAACTGTTCTTTGCTCCAGTTCGGGTCTTTTTCGGTCTGGCGCATGCCCCAGAAATAGGCAAAGGCAAAAGCGGCTAAGTACGCCAAGCCGTACCAGCGGATGTCGATAAACCCAATACTGAAAATAACAGGATCAATGGCGGGAAACTGCCAATAGTCATTTGACGGCACTGCGTGTACTCCCTGTTTTATGGTTAATTAAAAATGAGTTGTATGGCAACCAGAATAAGAAAGGCTGCAAATACTCGCTGCAGCTGTTTTACCGGTAATTTGTGCGCCAGTTTAGCACCCAGCGGAGCGAATAACACGGAGGCCACGGAAATGCCCACCCAGGCCGGCACATTAATTAAACCAAAGGCACCGGTTTCGCGGCCGGACAACCAGCCATTCAAAATAAACATCACCACTGAACTGCAACCAATGATAAAGCTGCCCAACGACGAAATGGCAATGGCCTGACGCACGGGCAGTCGCATACGGGTTAAAAAAGGTACGGTTAGCGCGCCGCCACCAATACCAACCAGACCGGAAATGGTACCAATAATGTAACTGCCTAAGGCCACTAAGCGCTTAGATACCGAGGTTAATGGCTCGCCGGTTTTCTGCGGAAACAGCATACGAATAGCCAGCGCAATTAATACAATGGAGAAAATGCGTTTTAACCAGTCGGGGTCAATAATGGTCACCAAAAACGCGCCGGTCATAGCGCCTAAAGATAACCCAGGCAATACTCTAATAAGCCAAAAGCTTTCCATTAACCCATGCTTTGCATGAGCGCGTGAAGCACTGGCCGTGGTCATACAAATGGTTGCAAGGCTGGTGGCAATGGCGCTGGGCACGACCAGCTCTGGTGGCACACCTATAAGCGGTAACAGGTAAATGAGCAATGGCACAATAATTAAACCGCCACCAATGCCGAGCATACCAGCTAACAAGCCGGCTACCGCACCACCACCAATACACCAGAGCCAGGTCGTCAGTAGCATGCTTATTTACCTGCCCTGACAAAGCCGCCAAGTCCGATACTTTCCAGCTTATCGGCTATCATTTTACGAATTTGATCCGGGTTACGCGCCTGTAATGCTTTTGCCAGCATCACATTCAGCGTGCTGGAGCGCACATTGCGCAGTATCCAGCGTACCCGGTCCACGTTGTAACTGTTCATACTGAGCTGCCGGTAGCCCATAGCCACCAGCAATAATGCACCGCCTGGGTCACCGGCCAACTCGCCACAGACACTGACGGGTTTACCAATTTCTTCACAGCGCCGGGCTATTTCATCCAGGCTGGCTAATACCGCCGGGTGGTAGGCGTCATACAGGCTGGCAACCCGGCGGTTGTTACGATCCACCGCCAGCAAGTACTGGGTTAAGTCGTTACTGCCTACTGAGAAAAAGTCGACTTTGCTGGCCATGGCCGGCAACTGATAAATAGCCGCCGGTACTTCTATCATCACACCCAACTGCGGCTGGAACAGGTTAACGCCTACTTCGCAGCCCTGCTCTTCGGCCACTTCAAAATACGCCTGCTTGATAAGCCGCGAAGCTTCGTCCACTTCGCTGGTACTGGTTATCATGGGCAGTAGTATGCGCAAATTGCTTTTACCAATACTGGCGCGCAACATAGCGCGAATTTGAATCAGGAAAATTTCCGGATGGTCCAGCGTTAAACGTATGCCTCGCCAGCCCAGAAAGGGGTTGTCTTCTTTCAGCGGGAAGTACGGCAGAGGCTTGTCGCCGCCCACATCCAGCGTTCGCATGACCACCGGCTGGTCAGGAAACTGCTCCAGCACTTCCTGATACATTTCGGTTTGCTCGTCTTCGGTGGGCAGTTGGTCGCGCATCATGAACGGAATTTCTGAGCGATACAGCCCTACGCCGTCTATGTTGAGCGTTTTCAGGTAGTCGTGGGTAACGTCCAGCCCCAGGTTCAGGTGCAGGCTAATGCGCTGACCGTCCTGAGTTTCAGCCGGTAAATGACTGTGCTCGGCAACAATGTCGCGCAGCTCTTGCTCTTCTTCGGCCAGCTGATGAAACTCGGCTAAGACTTGCGCCGGCGGATCAATATAAATTTCGCCGGTGTAGCCGTCTACCGCCAGCAATTTGTCCGAGAAAAAGTGCAGTTCTATGTCATCAACACCCAGCACCGCCGGAATGTTCATGCTGCGCGCCATAATAGCAGCGTGCGAGTTGCTGGAACCGTTTAACGAAATAATACCGGCAATTCGTTCGCGCGGCAGTTCCGCCAGCATTGAGGCGGTCACTTCGTCTGCTATCAGAATAAAGCTCTCGGGTAGCGGCTTACGTTTGCGCTGGCGGTTTTGCAGGTGCAGTAGCACGCGCTGGCCTATATCGCGAACGTCGGTTGCGCGCTCTTGAAGGTAAGAGTCTTCTAACGCCTCAAACTGAGCAACGAACTGTTCAACCACATATTTTAATGCCGTTTGCGCGCGCCAACCCTCTTTTATCATGTTCTCGACGGCATCGCCCATACTGGCTGCGTCCAACATGCCCTGATACACATCGAATATGGCCAGGGTGTCGTCCGGCACCTGCCCCGCCATACGCATGGACAACTCTTTTAAGTCAGCGCGGGTGCGGGCTACGGCCTGGCGAAACTTACGAATTTCGTGAATGGGTTTATCCGAGCGGCGCGGTGTTACTTCGTCTAAGCGGGCTTCTGGTCGTGACACATAAGCCTCACCCACAGCAACACCGGCTGAGCCCGGAAGCCCTCGCAGACTATGTATCCAGGGTGAATGTTCGCTGATCAGCAAACCTTTAGCGTCGGCGTGGGCGATAACCGCTGCAAGCTGCGCCGCCAGGGTAACTATGAAGGCTTCTTCTTCGCGACTGAAACTGCGGGCCACACTTTGGTGAACCACAACAATACCCAGTACTTTACGTCGGTGGATAATGGGCGCAGCTAACAAGCCCCGGTAAATGCTTTCGTTGGTGTCGCTGAGTTTTTTGTTGGCGGGGTGGTTGCTGGCATCTGCAATGTTCAGGGGTTCTTCCCGTTGTGCCGCTAAACTGATGATACCTTCACCAAAGTCGACCCGAACGGGCTTGCCGTCTTCAGCGCGTAGGCCGTCGCTGGCAGCCATAACAAACTGTTTTTGGTCGTTGTCGGCTAAAAACACACTGCAACTGTCGGTTTCTAAGGCTTCGCGCACCTGCCCCACCATGGTGCTTAACGCCATGCTGAAATCAGGTGCTTTGTTTACGCCCTCTACTATCCTTTGCAGTGTGACCAGCATCATGTTTATCGTTTGCGCCTGTGCTGACGCCCTCCCGAAGCACGAAATGGCATAGCGTGTGAGGCAAACTCTTTCATCACCCGACGGTAAACATCGCGCTTGAAGGATACGACCTGCCGCACCGGATACCAATAACTGACCCAGCGCCAGCCATCAAATTCAGGATGACCTGAATGTAAAACATCTACGTCTTCTTCGCGACATTTTAGTCGCAACAAAAACCACTTTTGCTTTTGTCCAACACACATGGGCCGTTGTTCACGTCGAATCAAGCGCTTTGGTAAGCGATAACGCAACCATTGACGGCTGGTGTACAGAATTTCAACCTGCTCTGGCTTTAACCCGACCTCTTCGTAGAGTTCGCGGTACATTGCCTGCTCAGGGGTCTCGCCTTCGTGAATTCCGCCTTGCGGAAATTGCCAGCTCTGCTGGTTGATTCGACGAGCCCAAAATACCTGCCCATGCCCGTTACAGATGACGATTCCTACGTTTGCCCGGAACCCTTCTGCATCTATCACGCGAGCATCCTCAATTATTCTCTGTTACAGTGGATTCTTCCATAAAGCCCGGTTGCGGGCAAATGCTGATTCACTATTTACGAAGAATTAAGTCATGACCCACAAGCCACAACGCCCTCAATCCATTAATGAACTGTTTCAACGCGCCGCGGCTTTAGCCGGTCGTTCTTTTGCTGAACTGGCTGCAGAAACCGGGCTGCAGGTGCCTAAAGATTTGCGCCGCGACAAGGGCTGGGTTGGGCAACTTTTAGAGCTGCAACTGGGCGCTACCGCAGGCTCTAAGCCGACGCAGGACTTCCCGGAACTTGGTGTAGAGCTCAAAACCCTGCCGGTAACCCCCGAAGGCGAACCTTTAGAAACTACCTTTGTGTGCACGGCTCCACTGGTGAATATTCAGGGCGTCCAATGGGCCACTTCTAACGTACGAAATAAATTACAACAGGTGTTGTGGCTGCCCATTGATGGGCGCCGCGAGATACCTTTGGCGGAACGCGTGGTCGGCAGTGCCTTTTTATGGATACCCAGCGCCGAGGAAGAAGCCTTGCTGCGCAACGACTGGGAAGAACACATGGACCGCATTGCCCTGGGCCAGGTGGAGAGCATTACCGCACGCCAGGGCCAAGCCATGCAAATTCGCCCGAAAGCGGCAGACGGTTCAGCACTTACCGAGGCTATTGGCCCGGAGGGGACTATAATTGAAGTACGCCCACGGGGCTTTTATTTGAAAAAAGATTTCACCCGCGGAATATTGCAGCGGATGTTTGCATAAATAAACACAGGAGGAACTATGCAATTTGATGTCAGCCCTCAGGCCCGACGCAACGCCCTGACCTTTTGTGGGTTAGCAGTATTGCTGTTTGCGCTGCTGGTGTTTCTGCATCTTATTCGTGACGATATTCCTATTGGTCTTTCTGTAGTTCTGGGTGCGGCGTCCGGCATACTCATGCTGCTGGGCATAGGCAAACTGATAGAACCGCCGGTGTCGCTGATAATAACCCCCGAGGGCATTCGCTATTTGCATCGCCGCGGTCAATGGGAGATCCGCTGGGAAAACATTATTCGCTATGACGTACCACGGGTAAACCGGGTTATGGAATTAGAAGATGCCCCTTTTATTGGCTTCCGGCTTTACAACGTAGAGGAAGTTCTGGACGACATTTCACCACGCTTAGCCTCTGCCTTGTTGTTTGAACAACGTCAGTTGCTGACCATGGCGCTACGCCACCAGGCGCCGGACCGGGAAGATTACACCCCTTACTTTGATATTCCGGACAGCTACACCAGCCCTAACGGCAAAGTATACAAAGGCCTTATTGGGGTGTTTGGCAAACGTATGGAACAAATGCGGGAACTGCTTGGCTACGACTTGTACGTAAGCTCTGCAGCGCTCGACCGAGATATTTACGACTTTAAAGCGCATTTGCAAAAATTACAGGCAACCCGTGATGCGGACGTTACGTAATCATGGAAAATTAACGTCCTGAATGGCTTCCAGCATGGGCTTTTGGAAATAGTAGCCCTGCATTAGAGTAATTCCGCTGTCGCGCAGGTATTTGTATTCGTTCTCGGTTTCAATACCCTCGGCAATCAGTTGAATGCCCAGCTCTTCACCAATTTGCTGAATAGAACGAACCAGGGTCTGCTTCACTTTATTTTCGTTAACGTCACGAATGAGCTTCATATCAATTTTCA
The DNA here is from genome assembly GCA_051745385.1 of Pseudomonadota bacterium. GTDB lineage: Bacteria > Pseudomonadota > Gammaproteobacteria > Enterobacterales > Alteromonadaceae > Idiomarina. Next base: position 14,631 of record JBNJDZ010000005.1, read on the forward strand.
AAATATCGGGCTGAAAGTCGGCTAACAAATTCAGTCCGGCATAACCGGCACCAAAGTCGTCAATAGCCGTTTTAAAACCTTCTTTCCGGTAAGCTTCAAACACTTCCACCAGAAACTGCTGACTGACCACTTGCTCCTGCTCAGTCACCTCAAAAATGATGTTGTTGCGGTTAAAGTTGGTTCGTTTAGCCGTTTCTAAGGTTTTTGCCAGGCAGGTTTCAGGCTCATAAATAGCATTAGGCATAAAGTTGATACTTAAATTGCCGGGCAAGTTAATGCGCGAGGCCGTTTCAATAGCTTTTACCCGACAACTTTGATCAAAGGTGTATTTATTATCCTCAGTCACCTGCCCCATTATCCGGCCCGCGCCTTCGCCGTTTTCGCCCCGCACTAAAGCTTCGTAGGCAAACACCGTTTTACTGGAGATGTCTACAATTGGCTGAAACGCCATTTTAATGCCAAACCCAAGAGGTTTGCGGCAGTTACAGGTTGGGCAAGCAGACATAGACTATCCTCAAAGAAGTTGTATAGCTCATACTCGATTAAAGTATCAGGTTTGAGAAAAAACGTAAAAACTGTGACTATCGATCAATAAAAATTGCGTTTTTGCCAGAATACTGTATTAAGCATTCAACAGTTATTACAAGGTAGCACAATGACAACAATTGGCTGGCAAGAGTGGGGAGTACTTCCTGAACTCCATATTAACCCAATTCATATGAAAGTTGATACTGGCGCGAAAACTTCGTGTTTGCACGCATTTAAACTCGAGCCTTTTGAGCGTGACGGGAAAGAGTGGCTGCGCATTTATATGCACCCGGAACAAGACTCCCTGCGCGAGCAAATATGCGAAGCGCCGGTATTTGATAAACGCGATGTGACCGACTCAGGTGGCCATACTGAGACCCGTTATGTGATCCGAACACGTTTACAACTGGGTACATTTGACGAGTCGGTGGAACTGACGTTAACTAACAGAGACACCATGAAATTCCGAATGTTATTAGGCCGACAAGCCATGCGTGGACATTTCATCGTCGACCCACAGGCCTCTCACTTATTAGGAGAAGTGGAATGAGAATTGCGATTCTGTCGCGTAATGCGTCGCTTTATTCAACCCGACGTTTAGTAGAAGCCGCTAAAGAGCGCGGTCATGAGGTTGATGTACTGAATCCACTCAGCTGTTATATGAACATTAATGCTCGTGAGTCCTCTATTCACAAACACGGCAAAGAACTACCGCACTATGACAGTGTTATTCCGCGCATTGGAGCATCAGTCACCTTCTACGGCACCGCGGTTTTGCGCCAATTCGAAATGATTGGTAGCTACCCGCTGAATGAGTCTGTGGCGATTTCCCGTAGCCGCGATAAATTACGCTCGCTGCAGCTTTTATCGCGTAAAGGTATTGGCCTGCCGATTACCGGCTTTGCCAGTCAGCCGCAGGACATTCCGGACTTAATTGAGATGGTCGGAGGGGCGCCTTTGGTCATAAAACTGCTGGAAGGCACTCAGGGCATTGGCGTGGTACTGGCCGAAACTCGTCAGGCAGCGGAGAGCGTCATTGAAGCCTTTATGGGTCTGCAGTCGAACATTATGGTGCAGGAATACATTAAAGAAGCCGGTGGAGCGGATATTCGTTGTCTGGTTATTGGCGACAAAGTGATTGCTGCTATGAAGCGCCAGGCAAAATCCGGTGAGTTTCGCTCCAACCTACACCGCGGCGGCAGCGCTTCGCTGGTGAAACTGACGCCGGCAGAGCGGGCAACGGCCGTTAAAGCGGCTAAAACCATGGGGCTGAACGTAGCTGGTGTGGATATTCTTCGCTCTAACCACGGTCCGTTAGTGATGGAAGTTAACTCGTCCCCTGGCCTGGAAGGTATAGAGCAGGCAACAGATAAAGACGTTGCCGGGCAAATCATCAGCTTTATTGAAAAAAATGCCAAAGCTCACAAAACCCGTACCAAAGGACGTGGCTAGAATGAAGCGTTTTGAAATTGGCGGACAATGTGTAGAGCCTGGCTCACATCAGCACATTACCCTGCCGGCACTGCGCCTGTATAACGACGCGCCACTGGATTTACGCATTGATGTGTTTCATGGCATTAAGCCTGGTCCGGTATTACTGGTCAGTGCCGCCATTCACGGCGATGAACTGAATGGGATTGAAGTTTGTCGACGTTTGATCAACACCATAGATGCCCGCGAACTCAGCGGTACGCTGGTGGTAGTGCCTATTGTGAATTTATTTGGCTTTATTCAGCAGTCCCGCTATCTGCCCGACCGACGCGACTTAAACCGGTGTTTCCCGGGCTCTGAACGCGGTGCAATGGGCAGCCGTATGGCCTATCTGTTCAGCGAAGAACTGGTAAAGAAATCCACTCATATTGTGGACTTGCATACCGGCGCCATTAACCGCAGCAACCTGCCACAAATTCGCGTTGATGTTGAAAACGAGCAGGCACTGGCAATGGCAAAAGCCTTTAGCACACCCGTTATTCTTCACTCCAAAGAACGCGATGGCTCATTACGATCTTTCGCCAACGAACTGAACATTCCGTTGATTTTATACGAAGCCGGAGAAGCACTGCGCTTTGACGAAGCCTCGATAAGCGCTGGTGTCATTGGCGTACAGAACGTCATGAAGCATCTGAAAATAATGAAAGGCCGTCGCCGAGGGCGCCGTGTTACTCCTGTTATTGCACGCCGTTCCACCTGGGTTCGGGCAGAGCGAGATGGTCTTATCATTCCGAAAGTTGAGCTGGGTCAAACCATTCAGAAGAAACAAGTATTAGCGTTAAGCGTAAGCCCTCACGGTGGCGAAGGCGATGAGGTTGAATCTCCGGTGCGCGGTATTATCATAGGCTGCAGCAATATTCCGGTAGCAAATGAAGGCGAGGCCTTATTCAACGTGGCGCAATTTGATAAAGATACCATGTCAGATGCGACCGAAAGTGTGGGTTCTTTTACTGAGGTGTATGAAAACAAACCTTATGAGCAGTAATTTAGCAGAGATTGATTTTAATCAGGGCTTACGCCATTGTGACGGTCAAAAAGAGTTATATCGGGAAGTGCTGGTCTGTTATTTGGATCAGTTTCGGCCCCTGCTTGATGCTAGGGTATTATTAGAAGATGCGGAATCAGCACGTTTGCAGTTTCATACATTAAAAAGTTTGAGTGCAACTATTGGTGCCGCTCCTTTAAGTAAACTTGCTGCACAACTTTTTACAAGTTGGCGAGAGCAAGACGATAATGAGCGGGCTGAGGCGATTAGACAAGTCAACACGAATTTAGCTTTGGTTAACGGCCAGATAGAGAATTACTGTAACGAATTTAACTCAGCCGATTAAAATTAATACAAAAATTATTTAATATTCGTTAAAGTAGCCCGATAAAAATAATAACAACAATGGTTAGAAAACAGGCACCCTATGTCCAGTCCGGTCAGTTTCCGGGTTTCTGAAAGAGATGTGTACATCATTATCGATGCTGGCACTTCTCCGTCAGAGGTCAAAAAAGAGCAGTTGCAGAAGGCTTGGCAGGCTTCTGAATTTTCGGCTGCGAAACTGCTCGACCCGCAAATGATGGCGCAGACCGCCACAAAATATGCCCAGCACTACAGTAAAGACAGTAACAGCAGCATTCCCTTTCAGGTAACTATTGCCGAAATTTTCGATGCCGACCTGAATTTACAAGTCAATGACGATGAGATGAAAGTAACGGCCAGTGCCATTGTTGGCTTTGGTGGCAAGGCACTGACCCAGGAAGCCGTTATTGCTAAGCTGAAAGAAAAGAAAGTGACCTCTGGTATTCAGCGAAAAGCCATTGAGGCACTGGTAGACCACACTAAAGAAGCCCCTCCGGGCGCCGAGCTTTCCGTTACTGTCGCAAAAGGTAAACACCCCATTAACGGCAGTAACGCCAAATTTAAACCTCTGGCTGACGATGCACGCAAGCGTGTGCTTAGACCTCAGTTACGTGAAGACGGTACCGCCGACATGCGCGATTTAGGCGCTCAGGTTACTGTTGACCCTGACCAGCCGTTACTGCAAAAGATTCCGCCCAGTAAAGGCCGCCCGGGTTTTACCGTTTTTGGTCAGGAGTTAGAAGCTCATGACGGTGAAGACCGTGACTTCAAACCCGGTGAAGGTACCCGAGTCAGTGAAACAGACAGCAATTTAATTGTTGCCGACCGTACCGGCATGCCCAGCTTTAACGATAACAGCGTACAAGTTGACGATGTGATGCAGTTAAACAATGTGGATGTCTCCACCGGCCACGTTAAGTTTAAAGGCAGCGTGATTGTCAGTGGTAATGTCAGCGAAGGCATGAAAGTCACCTGCTCGGGTGACATTACCGTAGGTGGTTATGTCGACTCGGCGGAACTTTACGCGGACGGCAACATAACGGTGCGCAAAGGTTGCATTGGCCGTTTGTTAAATACCGGTGAGTCGGTTGAGCAAGACGAAGACGCCGATGACTGGATACCCGACGTTTCCACCAAACTGGTTGCCGGTGGCTCCATTTGGTGCGCTTACGCGCAGTACTCCTGCTTAGACTCGCAAAATGGCGTGCATACCGACAAGCAGCTCACTCATTGTCATGTAATAACCAAAGGCCAACTGGCCATTGGTGGTGAAGGCCGGAACGCCCGCGGCAAACTGATAGGCGGCACCATTGAAACCTGTGATCACATTTATTGTGGACAATTAGGTGCGCCAGCCGGAACCAAAACACGAGTATACTGGTCGCTACCGCCGGTTGACCCACAGTCGCTGGAACACTTAAAAAATATGCGTGGCGTGTTGGCTAAAACTCTGGCGCGGATAAAAGTTGTGCAACAGGGGCTGGACCGTTGCCAGACGCTGGAAGAAGGCCCTAAAAAACTTGAGTACGAAACCAAACTAAAAGGTGAGCTGCGCAAGCTCAAAGCGCGCATTGTTACGACCCGCACCAGTATCGATTCTGTACTGGAAGCTTTTGAGAACCACCCGGTACTACGTACCATGGTCAGTAAAGAAGTGTTCCCCGGCATTTTGTTTATTTTTAAAGAAAAAAGCCTGCGCATAAAAGAACATCGCAATGGTACAATGTTCTTACTTCAGGACAAACAACTACGAGTAGACAGTCTTCTCTAAGCGGTAACTACTATGTCATCTGCAATCCTTTCAATGCTTGGGAGACAGCCCTCCCAACCCTGGACTTATGGTTCGTTGTTAGTGATTCACCCCGGCGGTGCCGAACTGGCAGGCCTGAACAATAGCTCGGCCTGGTGTTTTCATGCCGGACATGCCGATGCCTGGGAAGCTACCGGGCACAGCGCTTTTTGCCAGGCACAAGCACCCGATTTAACCGCTTTCGATGGCGTGTTAATGCTAATAGCCAAGGAAAAAGAACTTAACCATTATTTATTAGAACAACTGGCGTTATTGCCCGCTAGTACTCCAGTGTGGTTTGCTGGTGAGAAACGCTCTGGCATTCAGCCGTTAATGAAAAAGTTGCCGGACTGGTTACAACCAGCACAGAAACTGGCCTCAGCTAACCACTGTTTACTGTTTGCCAGCGCAAGGAACCAACTGGCTCATCAACCAGCGCCCTTAGACAGTTATGCTAAAACCCTGACTTATGAGTTGGATAACCAACCGAAGTCCTTTGTCACCTTGCCGGGCGTTTTCAGTCGTGAGCATATCGATCCTGCCACCTTGCTGCTGCTGCAACATATTAAAGATTTACCCAGAGGCCGAGGCCTGGACTTTGCCTGCGGAGCCGGCGTTATTGCGCAACAAATTTCATCGCAAACCACTGAACTTATGGCTTGTGACGTGAGTCCTATTGCCATTGCTGCCAGCAGAATGACGTTGGAAAAAGAGGCAATAAATGTTGAATTGCGTTTAGCCGACGGGATACCAGAAGACGCCGGACAGTTCGATTTTATAATCAGCAACCCGCCCTTTCATACTGGGCAGAAAACCGATTATGAAATTGCCCGACAATTTATCAAAGATGCAAAGCAACACCTTAATAAACAAGGTATTTTAAGAGTTGTGGCAAACCGGTTTCTGCCCTGGCCCGAGGTTATTGAATCGGCTTTTATGCACTGTGATACAATTGCCGATGATGGTCGCTACCGTGTTTACCATGCAACTTATCGATAAATAACCAATTTTATTGTTTAATCAATGCCTTTTTTGTTAACGCTTTGCTAACATTAATATACAAATAATTTTTTCAGAGACTGAGCCGTAGACTGAATGCATACTATTTCACTGAAGCGCATACTGATTTATATCGTGTTGTTGGTCACCAGCTTCGCGCTTCTTGTCGGTTTTACCATCAATATTGTTAGCCAGGTTGCTCAGTATGAGGAATCGCTGCATGAGCAGTCGCTTTCGTATGCCCGCATAGTTGCCGGCAATGCCGCCAGTAGTTTGGTATTTAATGACAACACAACCGAAAAGCAACGACTAAACTCACTGCAAAACACTGACTTTATTCAGCACGTTCATGTCTACAAACTGGATGAAACCAGTAACGAACTGACCTTTTTCTCCAGCTACAACAAACAGGGCCTGGCACCCATTCCGGCTCGTTTTTCAAAGCTTGACCAACTGACCACACCACAAATTCAGGACGACTACATAGAAGTGTCCCAGCCTGTGGTGCTGGATGGCGAAGTGATAGGTTATGTTTACCTGCGCGGTTCACTGGAGCAGGCCCGTTTATTTATGTGGCGTTCTATTGCCATAGCCGCGGTAGTATTTGTGCTGACGCTACTGCTTTGTTGGTTAGTGACTCTGCGTTTAAGAAAAACCATTGTGACGCCGCTCGACTCTGTCGTTGATGTCATTTCTCAGGTAGCCAGAGACAAGAACTACTCACTGCGCCTGGCGCCCTCACAGCTGGTAGAATTTGATATGATGGCTCATGCCTTTAATACCATGCTGGATAGAGTGCAGCAGCATATCAGTCGTCAGCGCCGTGCTGAGGAAGAGGCCAGTCAGTTAAATACCGAGCTGGAACGTCAGGTAACGCAGCGTACTCAGGCACTGAAAGAGTCTAACAGCGAACTGTTAAAAACGCTGGAGCAGTTGCACCAGTATCAGGGACAACTGGTGGAGTCTGAAAAAATGGCGTCACTGGGCGATATGGTTGCCGGTATTGCACACGAAGTTAATACACCCATTGGTTTATCGGTAACTGCCTCGACCCTGCTGCAGGACAAACTGACCGTTATGCGGGAAAAGTTTGACGAAAAACGCATTTCAACGTCTGAATTTGAGCGCTTTTTAAGTGATTGCGACGAAAACCTGCAAATTATTTATCGTAACTTAGGCCGCGCCGCCGACTTAGTGACCAGCTTTAAGCAAGTGGCCGTTGACCAGTCATCGGAAGTGGACCGCGACATTCATATTCCGTCGTTTATGAACGATGTTCTTATTTCTGTTAAACCACGACGCCTGGACCCGGAAAAATTCCCAATTCGAATTTCTTATCCGGAAAATCTAACCGTACGCGCTAAAGCGGGACCACTGAACCAGGTACTCATAAACCTTATTGTGAACTCCATGATCCACGCTTTTGACGGCTATGACCACGGGCAAATTGATATTACCTTTAGCATGCAGAACGACAATGAACTGGAGATGGTTTACAGCGATAACGGTAAAGGCGTACCGAGCGATATCCGCCGTAAAATATTTGATCCATTCGTCACCACCAAACGGGGTTCCGGCGGTAGTGGTTTAGGGCTGCATTTAGTTTATAACCTGGTGACTCAGGTATTAGGCGGCAACATTCACTTCTTTAGTGAAGAAAAGAACGGGGTGGAGTTTATTGTTCGTTTTCCCGTCACTTTAGTCAGCAATGCTTGAAAAATCTCAAACAAAAGTCATAATGTAACGTCATAACTTTTATAAATATAAGTTCAACACCGTACGCACAGCGACGAACTTTCCGGGAAAATCAACGCTTATGAATGCCAGAATATTGATTGTTGAAGACGAAGTTGTTACTCGCCAGACTCTCACCCGTCTATTCCAACAAGAAGGCTACGAAGTTTTTGATGCTGCTGATGGCCTGCAAATGGAAAACATCATGCGTCAGGAACGTGTTGATGTCGTAATTATGGACGTTAACCTGCCAGGCAAAAATGGTCTGGAACTTGCCGAGTCATTACGCGAAAGCGACAACATTGGCTTAATTTTCTTAACCGGCCGCGACAGCGAGGACGACCGCTTGTTGGCTCTTGAACTGGGTGCTGATGACTATCTCATTAAGCCTTACAACCCGAAAGAGCTTACTATTCGCGTACGCAACCTGTGCCGTCGCATTGAAGCTTCACGCTCAAGCAATCCGGTTGAAAACAACAGTGTTGAATTCCAGTTCCACGGTTGGCGTTTAAACAGCGACAGTCGCTGCCTCTATTCACCGGAAAATCAAATGTTCCGTCTACCGAAAAGTGAATACCGCGCGTTAGAGCTGTTCTTATCGAATCCGGGTCGTATTCTTGACCGTGAAACCTTGGTTAAACGTATGCTGGATCGTGAACTTCGCCCAAATGACCGTACGGTTGACGTTGCTATTCGCCGTATTCGTCGCCATTTCGAGTCACACCCAGAAACGCCAAACCTTATTACCACCATCCATGGTGAAGGTTATCGTTTTATTGGTGAGGTTGATCAGCAAGCTCAGTGATGCTTCGCTAACCAGGCATCAATTTGCTGCCGGTGCGGGATGACCGCATCGGCCCATTCTATTAACAGGCGTTCTGCAACTGGCCATTCCCAGTCTTCTTTCTCTACCCTTTCCATTGTTTTTGACAGAGCCGTTAAACCGATCGAACTGCAGGCACCTTTGACTTTATGTGCTTGTTTGCGTAACTCGTCTTCATTGCGCTCTTTGGCCGCCTGATGCAGTAATTTAGCGTAGCTTTGAATAATACCGTCAAAGGTCGCAAGGGTTGCTTTTATGCCTTCGACGCCCAGAGTATCCAGGTATTGTTGTAACAGTTCGGTATCGATATCCGACTTTTCTGCCATCTTTGTGTGCTCCATCAATCCAAAACCCTATCCTCGGCGTATTCCTGTTTTGAGTCAACCACTGTGCACAGTGCACAGACAGAATCGATTAGGGCAATCGGTGTCACCTGGTTAAATTCTACGATATAATGCCCACCTTTAGACTGAGCCAACTTGATCAAGATCAACCTGGCCGGACAATATTCACGAGACTTGGAGTTCACAACGAATGCCAACAGTTATGCCCGACGTAGCCAACCAAACGCAGGCCCAGACAGAGGGAGCCCTCGATTGGGTTGGCATGAGCAACATAGAAGTTCCACTTATGGTAGCCGCAGCCGGCGTACCAGAGCGCCCTGTGGCAGCTAAAGTGGAAGCTTTCGTCAACCTGAAAAACCCGAAAACCAAGGGTATACACATGTCTCGCTTGTATTTATTGCTGGACAAACTGTCGACCGACGGTGAGCTCAGTCATGATACTTTGAAGCAGCTGCTGAATGACTTTATCGAAAGCCATAAAGACATTAGTGATCAGGCCTTTATTAAGTTTGATTTTGACTACCACTTACGCCGCAAATCGCTGATAAGTAAAAAGCAGGGCTGGAAAGCTTACCCTGTGAGCTTAGCCGGTCGCTACGATGCAGGACAACTGAAGCTGGAACTGTCAGTTGATGTACCATACTCTTCAACTTGCCCGTGCTCAGCAGCGTTGGCGCGTCAGTTAATTCAGGACGCCTTTAGTACCAAGTTTGCCGGTCAGGAACAAGTCGATGCAGCCACCCTGCACGAATGGTTAGGTTCGACCGAGGGTATTGTCGCTACACCACACAGTCAGCGTTCAATTGCAGAAGTTAAAGTGGCATTTAGTGAGAGCGTTACCGACTTCCCTATTGTGGAACTGATTGACGCTGTTGAAGATGCGCTTAAGACTCCGGTTCAGGCAGCGGTAAAACGTGAAGATGAGCAAGAGTTTGCCCGCTTGAACGGTCAAAACCTGATGTTCTGTGAAGACGCGTCGCGTCGCTTACAACACCAGTTGAACCAAATGTCGCACTTCCGTGACTTCTGGTTACGAGTGAACCACTACGAGTCGTTGCACGCACACGATGCCGTCAGTGTAACCACCAAAGGTATTCCGGGCGGTTACTCGGCATAACTGGGGTTAAATAAATTCCATAAGCAGCCATTAGTGGCACAGCTTTTGCTTCACACCTCATAGAGCGTCAATTTTCTGATGAGGTGTGAAAATGGAAATTATCTTATTGCTGTTTGTTGTTGTATTAATTGCGGTGGCCGTTATTGCCAGCCGAATGTCCGAAAACTACGTCCCCTACCCTTATAAACTGAAAGATACGACCCTGTGTACAGCTCAGGAAGACCAATTTTTGACGCTGCTGGAAAAATCGGTCGGCGATGATTTTCGTATTTTCACTAAAGTCCGTTTAAGCGACATTGTTACCGTGCGTTCCGGCTTGTCGGCAACCGCCCGAAAAGACGCACTCAACAAAGCCAGTCAACGTATTCTTGACTATGTGCTGTGCGACATTCACACCATGCAGGTAAGAGCAGCAATTGAGCTCGAGCCCGGGCAATCATCGCTGAATCAGCAAAAACGTAACTTATTCTTGAAGAACACCCTGGCCGCAGCCGGTTTGCCGTTCCTTCGCTTTAAAGCCAAGCCTGGCTACCGGGTTGCTGAACTGCACGACTACATTCACGGCAAAATTCGTCAGGCCGAGCATGTGCGCGCGGCAGTACCAACCAATAAAACCAAAGACAACCAGCCGATTGCCGCTTAACCGGGTCCGTGGCAGTATAGCTGCATGAACACGGAGCTTTTAAACGACATTCTATTATCACCTGTGACTCTCGCTCTGCTGGCATTGCTGGCAGAGCGCTGGTTTCCGTGGCCGGAACAATGGCACCCGCTTGCCGTTTTTCGGCTAATGGCTTCCTACATGAGCGGCAAGGTTAATAAACCCGGACGCCCGGTCAGCCAACAACGTATTGCCGGCTTTCTGGCCTGGTTGACCATGTCGCTGCTGGTGCTGCTGCCTGCGGCGATTGTCTTTGCCGGTGCCGAAGTGGAGCTTGCCATTGGCTGGCTTATCTTATTGATCAGTTTACGCCAGCAACCCGTTACTCATGCCGTACGCCTGGCAGAGAGCCACTTACAACGTGGTCGTAAAAATGCCGCCCGCGCCTGGCTAAGCCGCATAACCTGGCGCGACTGTGACTTACTCAGTGAACACGGCATTGCAAAAACCAGTCTGGAATTACGCGCCGCCAGTATTTTAGAGCACCGTTTCACCCCTCTGTTTTTTTGGTTTATTGGCGGCCCTTTAGCTGCACTTGGTGTGCGTACTGTCTATGAATTGACTCAGATATGGCCCATTGCTCAGGCCCGTTACCGTCATTTTGGCCTGGCAACTCACTGGCTATACACCATAAGCCATTTTTTCCCCTCGTTTTTCCTGTCGCTGGCGGCGCGTTTTATGGCGCTGTTTCAGCCAAATAAGCACAAACTGCAGTCACTAAACCGTAACCCGCTGTTCCCGACGGTGCTGCTCAGTTGGTTGCAAAGCTTCAGTTATTGTCATCGGGTAAGCTTAGGTGGGCCTATACAAGTTCAGGGAATTCGTGTTGCGAGGCAACGCTTTGATGGCCGCCCGGCGGAGTTGTTATTGCCCCGAGCGCAGCGCTGGCAAAGGCAATGGCAGTTCTTTTTCATTGCTTGTCTGGTTATTGCGCTTTTTGCTCTGTTCATTTATCGACCCTGACCGACTCATCGGGTATACTACGCGCCCTAATAAGGCAACCATTTAATACTATGAAAACCATTGATGTAATCGGCATTGGCAATGCGCTGGTGGATCAGGAGTTTGAGGTCACTGATGACTTCCTCCAAAAGCACAATTTGAAAAAAGGCATGATGGAGCTGATTGACGAAGACGCTCAAAATACTCTGATTGCCGAACTCAGCGAACTGGGTGAACTAAAGAAGCAGTGCGGGGGTGGCTCAGCCGCTAACTCGCTGGTGGCTTTTGCTCAGTTTGGCGGAAAAGCCTACTATTGTTGTAAAGTGGCAGACGATGAAGCTGGTATGTTTTACCGTCAGGACTTAGAACAAGTGGGTATTGAAACCAGCCTTAAAAAGCAGCAAAACCCGGGTATCACCGGTCGTTGCCTGGTCATGGTTACCCCGGATGCCGAGCGCACTATGCGTACTCACCTGGGTATTACTGCTGATTTGTCCACGGTTGAAATTGATGACGATGCGATTGCAGCAGCAAATTACCTTTATATTGAAGGTTATTTGATTACCTCGGAAATTGCCCGTGGTGCTATTCAGCATGCCAAAAAAGTGGCGCGCGATAACAACACCAAATTGGTTATGACTTGCTCTGACCCGGCAATGGTGAAGTTTTTCCGTGACGGCATTGATGAAATTCTTGAGGGTGGTGTCGATTTAATGTTCTGTAACCGCGAGGAAGCAGAATTATTAACCGGTAAGGACGATCCTCAGGCGGCTTTAAGCGTATTACTAAAGCAGGCCGACACGGTTGCAATTACCCTGGGCAAAGATGGCGCCTTAATTGCTAACCGGGAGCGTCAGGTTCACATTCCTGGTGTACCGGTTAAAGCTATTGATACCAATGGTGCCGGCGATATGTTCGCGGGTGCTATGCTGTATGGTTTAACCCGTGATATGCCGTTAGAAGACGCAGGCCGTCTGGCCAGCCACGCGGCCGCTGAACTGGTTACCGAATTTGGTGCTCGACTGGATAAAGAGCGTCAACAGCAGTTAATTGAGCGTGTTATGAAGGCTCAAACCGCCTGAACTCATTACAAGTTCACCGACAAGATCACTGAAAAAGAGAGTCGCTATGAGTGTAGAAAATTCGCAAGACTACAAAGTTGCAGATATTAGCTTAGCGGAATGGGGTCGCAAGGAAATTGCGATTGCTGAATCCGAAATGCCGGCGCTGATGACTATCCGCCGTAAATACGCTGACAGCAAACCACTGGCCGGTGCCCGCATTATTGGTTGTATCCATATGACCATTCAAACGGCCGTGTTGATTGAAACATTGCTTGAGCTGGGCGCAGAAGTACGTTGGTCGTCGTGTAATATTTTCTCTACTCAGGACCACGCTGCCGCCGCTATGGCCGCTGCCGGTGTTCCGGTATTTGCCTGGAAAGGCGAAACCGAAGAAGAGTACGACTGGTGCTTAAAACAAACTTGCCACAAAGACGGCGAGCTGTGGGATGCCAACATGATTCTGGATGACGGCGGTGATTTAACCCTGATGATCCACGACGAATTCCCACAAATGCTGGACAAAGTGCACGGCATTACCGAAGAAACCACCACCGGCGTTCACCGTTTGCTGGATATGCTGGAAAAAGGCACACTGAAGGTTCCGGCCATTAACGTGAACGACGCCGTAACTAAGTCAAAAAACGACAACAAATACGGTTGCCGCCACTCGCTGAACGACGCCATAAAGCGCTCAACTGACCACTTATTGTCAGGTAAGAAAGCTTTGGTTGTTGGTTACGGTGATGTGGGTAAAGGCTCTGCCGCAAGCCTACGTCAGGAAGGCATGATTGTTAAGATCAGCGAAATTGACCCAATTTGCGCTATGCAGGCGTGCATGGACGGCTTTGAAGTGGTTTCTCCTTACATTGACGGTAGCAACAAAGGTAACGGCGAGAACATTAACAAAGACTTGCTGGGCAATACCGACCTGATTGTGACCACAACCGGTAATATGGACGTGTGTGACCGTTACATGCTGGCAGCGCTTAAGCCTACCGCCCTGGTTTGCAACATTGGCCACTTCGATAACGAAATTGACACGGCCTTTATGCGCAAAAACTGGCGCTGGGAAGAAATTAAGCCACAGGTACACAAAATTTATCGTTCCGACGATGATAACGACTACCTAATTCTGCTGGCCGAAGGTCGCCTGGTGAACTTAGGTAACGCAACCGGCCACCCAAGCCGTATTATGGATGGTTCTTTCGCTAACCAGGTACTGGCACAGATACACTTGTTTGAACAGAAGTTTGCCGACATGGACAAAAAGCAGCAGGAAGAATATCTGCGCGTAGAAGTTCTGCCGAAGCAACTGGACGAAGAAGTTGCACGTTACATGGTGCAGGGTTTTGGTGGCGTTATCACCAAGCTGACAGCGGATCAGGCCAACTACATTCACGTTGATGTAGAAGGTCCGTTTAAGACAGACGAGTACCGCTACTAATGAGCGATATCATTTATCGTGAAATAACGGCTGCCGATTCGGCGGCCGTTATTGATCTGGCCAACGAAGTTCATGGCGACAACTACCTGAATGAAGAGAGCTTTCAGCAGTATTTAGCCGGCGGTACCGTTGGTAACGTACAGTTGAACTGGATAGCTCTGCGCGGCGATACGCCTTTAGGTATACGAATTACCCTGGCCCCCGGACAATGGCCAATTGATGATTTTTGCACCCCTGACGCCTGGCCAATTCCGGCCGAGAAGCTGTGCTACTTTAAATGCGCAGCGGTATCGGAAAAAGCACGAGGCTTAGGCATTGGCAAAGAACTGTTATATCGCAGTATAGATTCAGCCAAAGAGCTGGGTTGCCAGGGTGGTTTAGCACACATTTGGATGCAAAGCCCCAATAACAGCGCCTATGAATACTTCACCCGCTGCGGCGGTGAAATGATTAAACAGCATAAAAAACGCTGGTACAAAGCCTCAGTAGAAGACGGCTACTACTGCCCTGTGTGCGACGGCACCTGCTACTGCGACGCCGGCGAAATGCTGCTGAAATTCGATACGTAAGGCTCCGAATAGCGAGCGCTGAGGTTGCATGGGCCAGGGGGTGGGCTTTTTACCTGAGGCGGGAGATAGTGAGCGCGCAAACGGTTACATAGACTATTGTGGAGGTGTGCAGCGCCATGGATGGCGCTGCCCAAGCCCTACAGGGATGTATTCACGGGCGTCCTCCACAATAGTCCTTGTAACCTCAGCGCTCGCTGTCTTCCCTCTCCGTTTTTATAGGTGGGTGATTATGTATGATCCTTTGGTTAATGCGCCTCCGGGGCCTCATGATGCTCCTGAGCCTAGTTATTGGCAGCAGCATACGCAGGCCAATTTTCCTGAGTGTGTTGATGCGCCGGAGGAAGTGGAGTTTGCTGTTATTGGAGCTGGGTATACCGGATTAAACGCAGCCCGGGTTCTGGCTGAGAGCGGACGCTCTGTTGCAGTATTTGAAGCCAACCAACTGGCCTGGGGTTGTTCTTCTCGTAATGCCGGCTTTGTGATGAAAAGTACCGGTCGATTGGGCTTATCAGCCTGGGCAGAACGCCTGGGCACTGGCATTGCGCAAGGCATTGCTGCCGAACACCAAAAAGCACTGCAGTTGATTGAAGAAACCATACAGAAGTGCCCTCAACAATGTCAGCGTCAGAACGGTGGTTACCTGAAAATAGCGCACAAGCCCGGCGCCATTGATCCATTAAAGCAACAATATGAACAGCTGAAGCAGTTTGAACAGCCGGTAGAATGGCTGACTCAAGAGCAACTGCGCAACCTTGTCTCCAGCCCGCAGGCCCATGCCGCATTACGCTTCACCGACTGCTTTGCTCTAAACCCTATGCTATTAGCTGCGGCCACGGCCCGACGAGCTACTGCCGCCGGTGCGCAGTTAGTTGAGCACTGCCCGGTAACAAAGGCGGTGTCACTTGGCGGCAAAGGGGTGTACCTGCAAACCGCAAAAGGCGCTGTACGCGCCCGTAAGCTGTTAGTTTGCTCTAACGGCTATACCTCAGGGCAGTTGCTGCCCGAGCTTGCCAGGCGCTCATTACCTGTACTCTCAAGCATTATTACCACCCCACCTCTGAGTAAAAAACAGGTTGAGAACATTAAGCTTTCTCCCCAGTACGCCATAATGGATACTCGTATTCTGAAGTATTACTTTCGCTTACTACCCGATAACCGCTTATTGTTTGGTGGCCGCGGTGCCATTCAGGGGAAAAATGCCGCCGATGCTGTTTATGCTAAACGCCTGCTAACAGCTCTGCACCAGACCTTTCCGCAACTGCGGGATATCAACCAATGGGAGCACTTCTGGAGTGGCTGGGTCAGTGTGTCACTGGACGATTACCCGCGGATAGGCAAAGTGAAAGATAATATCTACGCCAGCATGGGCTACTGCGGTGCCGGTGTAAGCTTTACCGCCCTGGCCGGACAGCGACTGGCGGAAGCCGCCATGGAACAGCCACTGCCGGAGCTCCCTTACTACCAGTCTCAATTGAAGCCCTTCCCACTACCGCGTTTCCGCCGCCTCGGCCAATGGCTCTACTACCACTACGGCCGCCTGCTAGATTGAGCCGGGCAGGTCGCTCACTTGTTTCGCTTGAGCGTTGAAGGCCTCTGTGACGGAGACGCGACGAGCTCATCCATGAGGGCTTGACGAAGGCCATCCATGGCCTTCGACACTCCGCCACAGAGGCCTTCAACACTCGTAACGCTCTCAAGTGAACAACCCGCCCTTTAGCCTCTCTCGGAACAGCTCAAGTTGATTTTTATCTGAGATGGAAAATAGCGAGTGCGCCTACGGTTACACAGGGCTATTGTGGAGGTGTGCAGCGCCATGGATGGCGCTGCCCAAGCCCTACAGGGATGTATTTACGGGCGTCCTCCACAATAG
Source organism: Pseudomonadota bacterium (assembly GCA_051745385.1). Lineage (GTDB taxonomy): Bacteria > Pseudomonadota > Gammaproteobacteria > Enterobacterales > Alteromonadaceae > Idiomarina. The sequence continues at coordinate 31,354 of JBNJDZ010000005.1, forward strand.
TCCTTGTAACCTCAGCACTCGCTATTCAACTCCATTACAAGCCGAAGACGATTTTTTCGCTTTTGAGCATTCGGGCTATGTATTTCATCAGTAGCAGTGCGGCTAACAGGGTGGCGATTGCGCTGATGACCGTTCCCATTACGTTTACATTCTCGCCGCGTATCAGCGACAGAAAGGCCTGATGCTGACCGGTTAACGGCAAGTAGTAGAGGATCGGGTTTTTAAGTCGGGCGAATTCAACACCGAATGATGCTGCCATTGGAATAATCAGCAAGAAACTGATGTAGGTTTGTGCTTCTTTGAAGTTCTTGGCCCGGAAGGACACAAATAACTGCAGTGCTGTAGCAAACAAGGCCAGCGGTACCAGTAATATGAACATCAGCGCCATCATGCCCACACTGAAATTCACGTTCATGCCAATTTCGTGTAATGGCACGTAGGCAAAAATAATGGGAATAAGTACCAGTGACAGTATTGCGCCAAACAAAGAGAAGGTTGTTGCGGTCAGTGCTTTACCGGTAACGATATCCCAGGTACTTAGCGGCTGACTCAGCAGAAATTCCAGTGAGTTACGCTCGCGTTCACCTGCACTAATGTCTATGGCCACGTTCATGCCGGACCAGAACACGGACAGAATGATAAAGACCAGCACACTGCCCATGATCAGAGCCGCCTTTGAACCTCGGGTTGCCAAGTCCTGCTTCTGCAATTGTACCGGCTGAATCACGCGTGGATCGACACCGCGCAGCGTTAAACGGTATGCGGCTATTTGGCTTGAATAGGCCTGAACTGCCTGCTCTACTCGTTTAATTTCGGTTTGCTGTTTTTGCGCAGACCAATCGGCCCGTAAAGTCACTTCTACCGGTTCTGCTTTACTAACGTTTTCCTGCCAGTCTTCAGGCAAAGTAAGGACTATAGGTGTTTCAGTTTTTGCCCACTCGCCCTGCTTCTGGACTACGCCTCGTTTGTTAAGAAACTCAACCAGCTGGGGTGCGTTTTCTTCGCCTTCAATGGTTATTTCAATGTCGGCTTTATCGGTCAGTTGCGTTATCAGAAAAAAGAACGCCACGGCCATTAACAGCGGTCCAAAAAAAGCATAAGACATGGCGGCCAGAACTGATCGCTTGTCACGAATTGCATCGCGAAACTCTTTTTTCCATACAGAGGTTAATGCACTCATCAGGCTGCTATCCCCTCGTCAGTACCAATTATCTTCACGAAGGCATCTTCCAATTGTGGCTCGCCTGTCATGTCGCACAGCTCCTGCGGGGTTCCTTCGGCGGCAACTTTGCCGTTTGCCATAACCACCACCCGGTCACACAGTGCAGCAACTTCCTGCATTACGTGGCTGGAGAATAAAATGCAGGTACCCTGCGCACGTTGCTCGCGCAGCACATCTCGTAGAATACGTGTACTCATTACGTCCAGCCCGCGGCTGGGTTCATCAAGAATCAAGTGCTTCGGGCTATGCACCAGAGCCTGTGCCAACGCAACTTTCATTCTCTGTCCTTGCGAAAAACCGGCGGTACGTCTGTCAGCCAATTCTTTGATATCAAGCTTTTCTATCACTTGTTCGACAGCTTGTTTTTGCTTGTTACCGGTAAGCCCGTGAAGCCCGGCAAAATAAGCCACTTGCTCACGCACCGTCAAACGTTCGTAGAGGCCGAATTTGTCGGGAAATATACCGAGGTTACGGCGCGCATCAATTGGCTTTTGATTGGCATCGACACCTTCAATTTCGGCTTTGCCGGTATCGGCCTTCAGTAATCCGTAAATAATACGCAAACAGGTCGTTTTACCGGCACCATTAGGACCCAGAAGCCCAGTAATTTCACCGTCTTTTGCCTGAAACGAGAGCGAATCCAGCGCTTGCACATTTTTAAATGTTTTTGTCAGTGCATCTACGTTTATCATCTCTTATAGCCCCGCTGCATTTTGGTTCAGTACGAAAGGCTTAAGACTCTGCTTAGCTAAGCAACTGCCATCTATATTTTCGATTGAGCCCTGCTCAATGAAGTCCGCAACAAGCTGATTAGCGCAAGTATGGCTGGCAATGGTATGGCCTGCGTTTGGCGCAATTAAATGCTTACTGTTGGGTAAGGTCCGGTGTGCAATTTCTCCCCATTCAGGCGGTGTTACCGGATCTAACTCGCCGGATAATAACAACACCGGCTTGTCGCTAACCACAGGATCAGACCAGTAACCAGGCACACTCGATGAGCGCCAACCGGCACACATATCAAGGAAAGCGTCGCCGGTGCGGCTGCCTATAAACTGATTATCGCCGTCTTGCTTAAGCAATTCAGGAGTGGCTCGTGGTAGGTCTTCAGAGCACACAACAGACAACATTAACCCCAAATAGATACTGCTTTGAGACATGGTGCCGCCCATGAGTCCAAGAATGGCATGGTAGTCCCCTGCTGCGGCCGAATGGATAGCATAAGGTAAAAGTTGACGAGTATTCGGATGGTATAAAGCAACTCGCATAATGGAGCTGAAACGACCCGGGGTCAGGTTAATTTCCAGAGGCTCAAAGGACAAAGGATCGCGTGTTTCCAATAAAATATCCTGGGCTTCAAGCTCGGCCATCACCTCATAATACTCTTGCTCAAGGTTTGGAAATTTCTCGCGGCAAGCAGCTTGCTCTGAACAGTCTTCTAACATGGCATCAAATGCATCAGCACCGTGCTGGCCAAAAGGGCCGATGACAACTTGAGGTGGCGCAATAGCATCTAAAGTTGCAGTGCGAACTGAGCCTGGCGCTTCTCGCAAATATGTCAGCCCTACGCGGGTACCGTAGGAACCGCCATACAAATTAAGCTGTTCAATGCCTAAATGTTCGCGTACCCGCTCGAAGTCCTTTACCGCATTAACGGTGTGATACTGTGTGGTGTCAGTATCAGGGTACTGCTCCAGACATTCGCGGCTTAACTCTGCAAGATCTTGCTCGTCGTCTGCGCGAATGAGTTCATCCGGACGTTCAATATCGCATTTCAGCGGGTTGCTTTTTCCTGTGCCACGTTGATCGATTAAGAGAATATCCCGCTTCTGGCGTACACCCTCAAACATTCGCGCTATCATTGGCGCAAGTTCTGTCGCTGCCTGCCCGGGCCCTCCTGCCAGAATAAGCATTGGGTCAGCCTTGGTGCCTTCCTGAACAGCTGGCAGCACGGCGTAATAAATGCCGATATGCTTGCCTTCGGGTTGCTCATAATTTTCCGGAACTGACACCGTTCCACAATGCAATTGTTCCTGCACACCGGGAAGATAACAGCTTGCGGCTTCGGTTGTTTTTGTCTTTGCAAAACTGCTCAACGGGGGTAACCCCAATAACAGTACAGGCAAAGCTAGTGCCATCCATTGTTTCATAACGATTCCGTTTGTCTGCATAACGGATCTATTGTCGTAGAGAACGGGGCAAAATTACAAGGTAAGTCACTGATTGAATTGTTAGAAGATGTAAAAAAACCCGCAAACAGCGCTTGCGGGTTTCACAAAGATAAAATAAATCTTTTAATTAAAGGCCTGCGCGCTCTTTAATTGCCTGAGCAATTGCGCTGTCGCCATGGCCGTTAGACTGAGCCCACTCGTAGTCGCCTGAACTTTGCAGTACATCTACTGACAGACGGCCAACGATGAAGCTACCAATTTCTTGTGAACCGTTCGCCATTGCGAATTGCAGTAAGCTTTGTCCATTACACTGGATGCCGCTGTAAATATCACGTACGCGGACACGAGAATCACGCAGTTTCTTACGCATACGCATGGTGTCGTCACCTTGTACGTATGTGCACAAGCTCAAAGCCAATTCGTCTGCTTCTGCGCTCTTTGAGAATGTTGCGCCTGTCGCTGCAACAGCAGCCATCAAGGTGCCTAATACAATCGCTTTCATGTAAAACCCCATCACAAGATTGTTCAAAAATTCATCAGGGATGATACTACGAACTCAAGTCTGCTGCAATGGCCTAAAATTGTTGTAAGTTACTGAATTTATAACTTCTTATTAACGTTTCCTGTCGAAAATAAGGGTACTGAAGTTATGTGAATTACGCTCATCAGCGGCAAAGTTTTGCCGCTCTATCTCTTGCCAGTCAGCGACTTGGAGATAGTCAGGAAAGTAGGTATCGCCCTCAACATTTAGATCTATTTTAGTAACATATAGACGGTCTGCGAGCGGTAAAAATTTTTCATAAATTTTTCCGCCACCAATGACCATAAGTTCATCGACCGGCCCTGCAGCCGCAATAGCTTGTTGCACACCAGATACCCAAATGACCTGACTGTCCTGATTTTCCGAACGATCCGTTCGACGGCTTAGAACAATATTTTTGCGTCCGGGTAAAGGTCGGCCAATTGATTCAAAGGTTCGTCGCCCCATAACAATTGGCTTACCCAAAGTAATTTTTTTGAAATACTGTAACTCATCCGGAAGATGCCATGGCATTTTATTGTCTTTGCCGATAACCCGGTTATCTGCCATTGCAACCACAAGTGAGATTTTCATTCAACAATACCCTTAATGCATAGCCTGACGTTTACCTCAGGACCAATACCTCACCTGACATAAATGTCAGGCTACTTTTGATAAATGACTTCGACATCGTGATCATCATCGTCGTCGTCTTCGTCATCCTGCTCTTCTTCCAGCACTTCTTCGTGGTAGGTATCCCACATAAATTCAACCGGATCGGCTTCTTCCTGTTGTTCCGTGCTAGGTGCAGGCAAGGTCTCAAGGTACGAGATAACCTCACGACATAAAGCATCACTGCCGCGCCCTTCTAACGCTGCAATCTGGAATACCGGGCCGTCCCAGTCCAGTGCTTTAACCAACTCATCGACTTTCTCCTGAACTTCTTCGTCCAGCAACAAGTCGACTTTATTGATGACCAACCAGCGAGGTTTTTCGGCCAGTTTCGGACTGTATTTTTCCAACTCATTGATGATGATACGTGCCTGCTCTGCAGGGTCCGTCTCATCAAATGGCGCTAAGTCCACCAAATGCAGAAGTAAGCGACAGCGCTCTAAGTGTTTCAGGAAGCGAATACCCAGACCAGCGCCTTCAGCCGCACCTTCAATAAGACCCGGGATATCAGCAATAACGAAACTTTGATGTGGTGCCGGGCGCACAACACCCAAATTAGGTATCAACGTGGTAAAGGGGTAGTCGGCTACTTTAGGACGTGCGGCAGAAACCGAACGAATAAAGGTCGATTTACCTGCGTTTGGCATACCCAATAAGCCCACGTCGGCCAACAACATGAGTTCGAGTTTTAACGAACGTACTTCACCCGGAGTACCATCGGTTTTCTGCCGGGGAGCACGGTTCACACTGCTTTTAAAACGCGTATTACCTAAACCATGGAAACCGCCTTTAGCTACCATTAAACGCTGACCATGCTGAGTCAAATCGCCAAGAACTTCGCCGGTGTCAACATCGGTAGCGCGAGTACCCGGAGGAACGGGCAGTACAATATCGCTACCGCGTTTGCCCGTACAGTTTTTACCCATACCATTTTGCCCACGCTCCGCTTTATGGAAGCGTTCAAAACGATAGTCGATAAGGGTATTCAGGTTTTCATCGGCTTGCAGGTAGACGTCGCCGCCATCGCCGCCGTCACCACCGTCGGGACCACCTTTGGGAATGTACTTCTCGCGACGGAAACTGATACAACCATTACCGCCGTCACCCGCATCTACGCGGACTTCTACTTCATCAACGAATTTCATCGCAATTTGCTACTTATCACTTAGAGAATACTGTGCAAAATTCTAGCACATATGAAAAAGCCCCGCCGTAAGGCAGGGCTTTCAGAACCGAAACTTTTCAGTTTATGTTCACGTTATTAGTCAGTAATAACGCTCACAAATTTACGGTTTTTGCTGCCCTTCACTTCAAAAGACACTTTGCCTTCTGAGGTTGCAAACAATGTATGGTCTTTACCAATACCTACGTTCGCTCCTGCGTGGAACTTAGTACCACGTTGGCGAACCAGGATGTTGCCTGCTAATACAGACTCACCACCGAAGCGCTTAACACCGAGACGTTTACTCTCTGAGTCGCGACCGTTTTTAGTAGAACCACCAGCCTTTTTATGTGCCATGTCGTTACTCCTTAATTAGCTGTTGATACCAGTGATTTTCACTTCCGTGAACCACTGACGATGGCCTTGTTGACGACGAGAGTGCTTACGACGACGGAACTTGACGATTTTAATTTTATCGCCACGACCGTGATCAATCACTTCCGCTTTCACTTTACCACCGGATACGAACGGAGCACCGATGTTTACATCGTTGCCGTCAGAAACCATCAAAACCTGGTCGAATTCAACTACATCACCGGTAGCTGCTTCCAGTTTTTCCAGGCGGACGATTTGGCCTTCAGACACACGGTGCTGCTTACCGCCACTTTGGAATACTGCGTACATATTATTCTCCACAACCCTATTGGGCATCCAAATTCAAATCAGGGCGCGAATTGTACGTAATCCCGCCAGTGATAGCAACCCTTTATTTGAACTTAAAGGCTGCGCCATCTGCCGCGCTTTGAGTTTCCGCGCCGCTATAAATAGTGTACCATCCCTTTTCCGTTAAATTTTGTAAATAAACAGATATCTATGATGGATATGCAGTCCATTAACGCATTAGCCAAAGACGATATGCTTGGCGTTAATGCCTTAATAGGTGAACAACTTCAATCGGATGTTGCCCTAATTAACCAGTTAGGCCTCTATATTGTCAACAGTGGTGGTAAACGCTTACGTCCACTGCTTGCCATATTAGCTTGCCGGGCTCTGGGTTATGAAGGTAACGATCACCGCAAACTTGCAACAATTATCGAGTTTATTCATACCGCGACCCTGCTGCACGACGATGTCGTCGACGAGTCGGAGCTGCGCCGCGGACGCAAAACTGCAAATGCAGTGTTCGGTAATGAAGCCAGCGTGCTGGTTGGTGACTTCCTTTATACCCGCGCTTTTCAGTTAATGGTCGATTTAGACTCCCTGCGGATACTGCGTATTTTAGCGGATGCCACGAACGTTATTTCTGAAGGTGAAGTGCTGCAGTTAATGAACTGTAACGACCCGGATACCTCAGAAGCCAGCTACTTCAATGTTATTTACGGCAAAACCGCTAAGCTGTTCGAAGCCGCAACCGAGCTGGCCGGCGTATTAACCGCACAAAACGAGAAAGTCACTCAGCAACTGGCCGATTACGGTCGTTACCTGGGTACCGCGTTTCAGTTGGTGGACGACTTACTGGATTACACCGCGGACAGCGAATCAATGGGCAAAAATGCCGGTGATGACTTAGCCGAAGGTAAGCCAACGCTACCGTTGTTGTACGCCATGTGGCACGGCAACGAAGTAGAACAAAAGTTGATTCGCGAAGCCATTGAGCAAGGCGACGGACGTGAGCACTTACAAACCGTGCTGACGGCTATGGAGCGCACCGGGGCATTGCAGTACACCCGCGACAAAGCGCTAGAAGCCGCCGAACAAGCGCGCCAGTCATTAAGCGATCTCCCGGACTCCGACTACAAACAAGCCCTTCTCACCCTAACCCACCTGGCTGTAGACCGAGTGGCTTAGGCAGGCTTGGAGAAAGGAAATGCCTTGGGGGAGCGGGTTCTGTTTCGGAGGACGCCCGTGAATACATCCTTGTAGGGCTTGGGTAGCGCCATCCATGGCGCTACACACCTCCGAAACAGAACCCTTCCCGCTTTAGGTATTTCTAATAAGCATCCATGGCCTTCGACACTCCGCCACGGAAACCTTCAACACTCATAACGCTCGCAATCCAACAGCTGCCCCATCAACTATTTCCGTAGCCTGATAACTCAAAACCAACACTCTGTTTCAATTGGGATATTCAATCACAAATCTAAATATTCGGGTGTAGTAGCCTGATGTTCACATCAGGTGAGATATTTGAACATTGGACCTGACATGGACGTCAGGCTACATACCTTTCAGCAAGTAGCTCGGAAATATTGAGGTTGGTCAGTATTGGCGTAAAGCCGTTGCGGGGTTATCTGGAGGTAGCCTGATGTTTACATCAGGTGAAATATCCGAACATCTCACCTGACGTGAACGTCAGGCTACGCGTCTTTCGGAAGATAACCTGCAATGGCCAGCCAATGCTGGCCTGCCCCAATATTTTCAAAAGCGGATTGCTGAAAGTTTCTTCAGCTTAGCTGGCGAAGTCGATGCCTTTTTGGATGTCGCCTTTCAGGCCGTCGAGCATTTCGTCCATGCATTTTTGTTCGAATGCACTTAGCTTGCCGTAAGACAGGATTTCTTCGGCGCCGTTTTTGCCTAAGCGTACTGGCTGTGCGAAGAACTTAGCGTTGTCGCCAGGGCCTTCTACGTAGGTGCACTCAATGGTGTCCTGACCTTGCAGACCTTTCAGCAATGACAGTGCAAAGCGTGCTGCTGCCTGACCCATAGAAAGGGTTGCTGAGCCGCCGCCAGCTTTTGCTTCGACAACTTCAGTACCTGCGTTCTGGATACGGTGAGTTAAGTCTTTGATTTCTTGCTCTGTAAACTCAACGCCTTCAACTTGAGACAGCAATGGCAGAATGGTTGTGCCGCTGTGACCACCAATGACCGGTACGTTGACGTTTTCCGGGTTCAGACCACGCAGTTCACCAACGAATGCTTCTGAGCGGATAACGTCCAGAGTTGTCACACCGAACAATTTACGCTTGTCGTAGCAGCCTGCTTTTTTAAGGACTTCGGCAGCAATTGGTACTGTGGTGTTTACCGGGTTGGTGATGATACCAACACAAGCGTTAGGACAGTTGTCTGCAACGCCTTGTACTAAGTTTTTAACGATGCCTGCATTCATGTTGAACAGGTCAGAGCGGTCCATACCTGGCTTACGAGGTACGCCGGCAGGAATTAATACGATGTCGCTACCAACTAATGCTGACGCAAGATCATCTTTACCGAAGCCTGTTACTTTCACGTCGGTAGGGATGTGACTTAAGTCAACCGCTACACCTGGAACTACTGGCGCAACGTCATACAGCGATAATTCTGAACCTGCTGGTAACTGGGTTTTCAGAAGTAATGACAATGCCTGGCCGATACCACCGGCCGCACCTAATACGGCTACTTTCATCTCAGACTCCGTTTTTGTTAGTCAATTTTAACTGCATAAAAATGCAGAATTTGGCGCAAAACTGTACTCCAATATCACTAAAAATACAACTTTGCGCGGTACACATTCAGCACTCGAATAGCGCATCTATATGCAGTACACTGGGGGTTATTATAGCATGTAACCCGTATAGGAATTGAACTCTCTCATGGTGCAGGACACGTTACTCGAAGCTTTTAAAACCCTTCTTCGCGAAGAGCGCTATGGCTCGCAGGGAGAAATTGTTAACGCCTTGAAAGCCGAGGGCTTTGAGAACATTAGCCAGTCTAAAGTCTCGCGCATGTTGAGTAAGCAAGGGGCGGTTCGTACCCGTAATGCAAAGCAGGAAATGGTCTACTGCTTACCGCCCGATTTAGCGGTACCATCCACTAAGGCACCATTAAGCCAGCTTGTACTGGATATTCAGCACAATGATGTGATGGTGATTATTCGCACCAGCCCGGGGGCTGCTCAGTTGATTGCCCGCTTACTTGACTCTGTGGGAAAAAAAGAAGGTGTGCTTGGTACGATAGCCGGCGACGACACCATTTTTATCGCACCACTTAAGGTGGCTGATATCGACTTTACTCTGAAGAAGGTCCGGGAGTTGTTCGCCAGTCAGGCGGTACTGCCCTCTTCCTGATCCGCTACTTCTTTGTTGTTTTCCATAAAGCGCATTGAAGGCACAAAAAAGCCGCAGTTGGAAACCGCTTGCGAATAATCCAGTAACGGGTCGTAGGCCCCTTGTTCGTCGGCGTAATATCGATTTTTTAGCCACTGCACCACCATTTTTGGCGTGTGACTAAAATACATAGCGAGCAGCCCCTGTTCGCGCAGGTCTCCCCAAGGCATATTTTGCCGCAGTAAAGGAACAGGCTGTTCATTATTGTCAATTAAACGGCTTTTGGCTGCGTGTGTAATGCCTTCAATTTTGGCTTCTGACAAACGTTCGCCGGAAACTTTTTCCCGTCCCATGAGTTGCTCTTGCTTTTCCGGGCCCAGGTAGTCCCAGCGGCGTAAGTCGTGACGGAACTTTTGTACAAATAAGTAACTGCCGTCAACAAAGTCTGCGTCGTCTTTCTCTTCGACTAGAGCCACTTTGCGCTTACGCATACCCCGGGGGTTGTCAGGCGCATCGATAAAGCCTGTTAAGTCACGACCGTCGAGGTAACGAAACGAGCGAATTTGTTCAACGACTTCAATGTCGTAACCGAACCATTCAATTAATGTGCGCCCGGCCAGGTAATTGGCGTCGAAGCGGTCACAACGAATTTGAATGATGAGATCATAAGGGTGCCTAGGTGCTTCCCGGTCGCCGTCGGAAAGTTCAGGAAAAGCCTGCAGGTGCAGCGGTCGCTTGTGTGGGTAGAGAATGTCCCAGTAATCTGCTCCTATGCCTACAAAGCCTGTTAACATGGCTTCTGAGAAGCGGGCGTCAAGATCGCGTAAAATTGCTGGAAAGCGAGCCAGTTTACGGCGTAGACTTTCAACATCGTCGCTCATGACATGACAAAACAACGTCAGACCATGCAGATTAGGTTCCGCGTAGACTCCTGACTGAGCTTTATCCACCCTATTCTCCCGTTTAACTGTTATTTTTGTGTGTTCGTTCTATTCACTTTTACATTAAATAGCGCACGAGGCATTATAGAATGCCTGTATTCGTTATGACACCGCAAGGAAAAATCATGCGCAATCTGATACTTATTTTTGGTTTGCTTGGACTGACTGCCTGCGCGAGCACGGCAGACAATCAAACTCAGCGTAGCAGTGCTCAACAACAGACTCCGGCGGCTGAGTTTCATCAGTTGGCCGACACTATCTGGGAAGAACTGGATGAGTCCAGCGATACCGAGCTGACCGACATGTCACCGGAAGCGGTAGAGCAACGTTACCAACAGCGCTCTGAATGGCTTGAAAAGCTGAACGCAGTTAATCTTAACGAACTAAGCCAGGATGACCAGATAAACCATGCGATGATTCACTACACCTTAAAGAATAAGGTCGATGAATACCGCTTTAATGCACACTATATGCCGTTAACCGCAGAGGGCAGTTTTCACAGCTCTTTAGCTTTTATGCCGTCATACACGTCATTTTCATCCGCTGAAGACTACCAGAATTACATAGCAAAACTTCGCTCAATTCCTCGTTACATGGAGCAGCAGACTCACTGGTTGCGTAAGGCGATTGAGGAAGGTTATACCCAGCCTGCAGCCGCTATGGCCGGTTTTGAAGAAAGCATACTGGCTTACATTGTGCAGGATGCTAAAGACAGCGTTTATTTCTCTCCTTTCGAGCAACAACCGGGTTTTGTTGATAGCGAACAGTGGGAACAACTTAAAGACGATGCATTAACCGCTATTGATGATCAGGTGATGCCGGCTTACGACGACTACTTTACCTTTATGGTTACCGAGTATTTGCCAAGTGCGCGTGAAAGCATTGGTGCCAGCGAGCTACCCAATGGGGACGACTTTTATCAGAATCGTATTAAGCATTACACCACGCTGGATATGACCGCTGACGAAATTCATGAAATTGGTCTGCAGGAAGTTGCACGCATTCGCGGCGAAATGCTGGAAGCCATTGAGGCAACCGGTTTTGAAGGTGATTTTGACGAGTTTGTTGAGTTTTTACGTACCGACGACCAGTTTTACCCGGAAACAGCAGAAGAGTTACTGCAATACGCAGCCTGGATAGCGAAGAAAATGGATGGTGAATTACCTAAGCTGTTCAAAACCATGCCGCGTAAACCTTATGGTATTGCTCCGGTTCCGGCTGAAATAGCACCAAAATACACAACAGGCCGTTACTCCGGAACCAACCGCGACGACCGCGCCGGTTTTTATTGGGTGAACACCTACGCGCTGGACCGTCGTCCGCTCTACCAGATGGAAGCTCTGACACTGCACGAAGCGGTACCGGGTCATCATTTACAAAACGCCATTGCGGGCGAATTGGAAGATGTACCGGAATACCGTCAACAGACCTACATTTCAGCTTTCGGTGAAGGCTGGGGCTTATACTCTGAGTACTTAGGGCTGGAAGCGGGCTTTTATGAAGACCCTTACAGTAATTTTGGTCGTTTAAGCTATGAAATGTGGCGTGCGGCGCGCTTAGTGGTTGATACCGGTATGCATGCCAAAGGCTGGAGTCGTGAACGTGCAATGGACTTTATGGCCAACAATACCGCGTTGTCACTGCATAACGTGAAAACCGAAATTGACCGTTACATTACCTGGCCTGCGCAAGCCTTGTCGTACAAGCTGGGCGAGCTGACCATTAAGCGTTTACGCAGCGAAGCGGAACAACAACTGGGCGATAAGTTCGACATTCGTGAATTCCACGATGCGGTACTGGAAAACGGCAGCGTGCCACTGAAAGTACTCGAGCAACACATCAACGACTGGATAGCCGAGCAGAAGAAATAGGGCTGAACGGGACAGGTTCTTCACTTATTTCGCTTGAGCATTGAGTGCATCTATGACGGAGACGCTACGAGCTCATCCATGAGGGCTTGACGAAGGCCATCCTTGGCCTTCGACACTCCGCCATAGATGCACTCAACACTCATAACGCTCACAAGTGAAGAACCTGCCCTATCGACTATCTCACCTGATGCAATAGCATCAGGCTACCCAATCATTATCTGGTAAAGCAGCTCTTGGGTATTCTGTTTCTGTCGCAGAAAGGCCATGACGTAGCTCACCCGGGCATTCTCGTCCAAACGAAATAAGATTTTATAGTTATCCACGAGCACCACTCGATAATCAACTATGCCTAATGTCTCAAGCTCGTGGGAAACAGGAAATTGCAGAGGGTTGTCACCTAGCTTATTTTCTGCGAAATCAAGGAGTTGCTTACCGAGTCGAATGGCTTCTTCTTCCCCAAGAAAGGTTTTCATATAGCGAGTTAAAGTAGCCAGTGTTTTATAGCTAAGCTCAGTTAAATAGACATCGTAGTTCATAAGCGATGGCTAAAGCTCAAACTTCTTTGTAGAAAGTTCACGCTCTAATCTTTCTTTGGCTTCGCTGGCAGAAAGCACGTTCTGGTTTCGAATATCCCGTTCAGCCAGATTCATCAGCTTAAGTGTGGCAATAGCTTCGTCCCGCTGCCGGGCACTGGCTTCCGATTCAATGCGATACACCGGATTACCACCCTGGGTGACCACAATAGGCTCTTCAACATTCAGTGATGCCGCATTTTGCTTAATGTAACTAATGGTTTTTATCTGCATAATTCAACCCCTTTAAAGTCGAACCAAATATAGACCATTAATAGACTACACGCAAATTGGGCACAAAAAAACCGCCGAAGCGGTTTTATATTCGTAGCCTGACGTTTACGTCAGGTTAGATATCGCACCTGACATGAATGTCAGGCTACGTACCGGGCATTAAGCCACGTTGATGGTTGGGATGATGTTTTCCTTGGCCGCTTTTTCTGCGTCGCGGAAGGCATCCATCTGGTCGAAGTTCAGATATTTGTAGACTTCGCCAGCCATCGAATTGATGTCCTGTGCGTACTCCAGGTATTCTTCCGGAGTCGGCAGGCGACCAACGATAGCACCGACAGCTGCAAGCTCTGCAGAAGTCAGGTAAACGTTTGCGCCATCACCTAAGCGGTTCGGGAAGTTACGAGTTGAGGTAGACAGTACCGTTGCGCCTGGTTCTACCCGTGCCTGGTTACCCATACACAGTGAACAGCCCGGCATTTCCGTACGAACACCGTTACGCTCATAAATGTCGTAATAGCCTTCGGCTTCTAGCTGGGTTTTATCCATTTTCGTTGGCGGTGCAATCCACAAACGGGTATTTAATGGGTCAGAGTTTTTCTCTAACAATTTACCCGCAGCACGGAAATGACCAATGTTGGTCATGCACGAGCCAATGAAGACTTCGTCGACGTTATCGCCGGCCACTTCGCTCAGGAACTTCGCGTCATCCGGGTCATTCGGGCAACAAACGATAGGCTCTTTAATCTCGTTCAGATCAATTTCGATAACCGTTGAATAGTCAGCGTCTTTGTCCGCACGAGTCAGCTCTGGGTTTTCTAACCACTCTTCCATCTTACGGGCACGACGTTCCAGCGTACGCGCATCGCCGTAGCCTTCGTTGATCATCCAACGCAGCATGGTGATGTTAGAACGCAGGTACTCGGCAACCGACTCTTCTGACAGGTCGATAGTACAACCGGCAGCTGAACGCTCAGCAGAAGCGTCAGACAATTCAAATGCCTGCTCTACGGTTAAGTGATCAAGACCTTCAATTTCTAAGATACGACCCGAGAAAATGTTTTTCTTGCCGCGCTTATCAACGGTCAGGTGACCTTCTTTGATAGCGAAGGCCGGAATGGCATGAACCAAGTCACGTAAAGTAATACCTGGCTGCATTTCACCTTTGAAACGCACCAATACTGATTCTGGCATATCCAGTGGCATAACACCGGTAGCTGCAGCAAAGGCAACCAGACCAGAGCCTGCCGGGAATGAAATCCCCAGAGGGAAGCGAGTATGAGAGTCACCACCGGTACCAACGGTATCTGGCAACAACATACGGTTCAGCCAGCTGTGGATGATACCGTCGCCTGGACGCAAGCTTACGCCGCCACGGTTCATAATGAAGTCAGGCAAGGTGTGCTGAGTTTCAACGTCAACCGGCTTAGGATAAGCAGCGGTGTGACAGAAAGACTGCATAACTAAGTCCGAGTTAAAACCAAGACATGCCAGGTCTTTTAGTTCGTCACGGGTCATAGGACCGGTAGTGTCCTGAGAGCCCACGGTGGTCATCTTAGGTTCGCAATAAGCGCCTGGACGAACACCTTCCATACCACAAGCTTTACCGACCAATTTCTGCGCCAGCGAGAAACCTTTACCGCTGTCTGCTGGTTGCTCTGGCTTACGGAATAAGTCTGATGGACCCATGCCCAGAGACTCACGTGCTTTTTCTGTCAGGCCACGACCAATTATAAGGTTAATACGGCCACCGGCGCGTACTTCATCTAAAATGACGCGAGACGCATAATCGTACTCAGCGATAACTTCGCCGGCTTCGTTCTCGATTTTGCCTTCGTATGGGTAGATAGTGATGACATCGCCCATATTCATTTTTTCGACGTCGGCTTCAAACACCAACGCGCCTGCGTCTTTCATCGTATTGAAGAAAATAGGCGCAACTTTAGAGCCGATGCAGATACCGCCGGCACGTTTGTTCGGTGTGCCTGGCATGTCTTCGCCAATGTTCCACAATACTGAGTTGGTCGCCGATTTACGCGAAGAACCGGTACCCACTACGTCGCCAACGAAGGCAACCGGGTGACCTTTTTCTTTCAATTCTTCAATTTGCTTGCCTGCATCAGTAATGCCTTCGCGCGGCATTTTGTACATCGCTTTGGCGTGCAAAGGAATGTCCGGACGAGACCAGGCGTCGGGTGCCGGAGACAAGTCATCGGTATTCGTTTCGCCGGTCACTTTAAAAATAGTGGCTTTAATTGACTGCGGTAACTCGTCGCTGTCGGTGAACCATTCAGCATTAGCCCATGATTCAACCACTTCTTTCGCCAGCGCATTACCGGCTTTCATTTTCTCTTCCACGTCGTGGAAGGCATCGAACATTAAGATGGTTTCTTTCAGTTCTTTAGCGGCCAGTTCAGCCAGCTGTGAATCGTCCAGCAATTCCACCAAAGTGACGATGTTGTAGCCACCGTGCATATTGCCCAGCAATTTCACTGCGTATTCTTTGCTGACAACCGGGCTTTCAATTTCACCTTTAACAACGGCGCTTAAAAAGCCTGCTTTAACATAGGCAGCTTCATCCACACCCGGCGGTACACGCTCGGCCAGCAGCTCAACCAGGAATTCTTCCTCGCCTGCTGGGGGATTTTTCAGTAACTCCACTAAATCGGCTACTTGCTCGGCGTTTAATGGCTTCGGAGGGATGCCTTCTGCGGCACGCTCTTCCACGTGCTGACGATATTCTTTAAGCACTGATATTACCTCTCATTTGCTTGCATGAATTCTAGACGGTTCACTAGTGCGGCGCATTATACGGATTTTACGGTTAAATTCCCATGACACTGGGCTATAAATCAGATAATTCAGGGTATAAACGGGATGAATGCGCCCGGGTTACGGGCGCGGTACTCTTTGGACTATGGCGTACATGACGGGAACAACAAACAGGGTCAGTACCGTAGCAAAGCCCAGCCCAAACATGATGACCGTTGCCATACTGGCAAAGAAGTCATCAAACAGCAGCGGTATCATGCCTAAAATGGTGGTGGCTGCCGCCATTCCAACCGGACGAACACGACTGACTGCGGCATCGCTTAAGGCTTGAACCGCCTCTTTACCTGCGTCCAGCTCAACATTGACCTGCTCCAGCAACACCACGCCGTTTTTAATCAGCATGCCGGACAAACTCAGAAAACCGAGTAATGCCATAAAACCAAAAGGTTTATCCAGCAACAGCAGCCCGACAGTTACGCCGATGATAGAAAGCGGAACCGTTGTCCAAAGCACCGCGGCTTGGCGGATGCTGTTGAATAGCAACACAGTAATAATAAACATAATCAAAAAGCCCATTGGCAGTGCACCAAATAGCGCTTTTTCGGCCTTACCCGAGGCTTCGTGTTCGCCGCCCCAGGTAAGCTCGTAGCCCAGCGGCAACTCAATGGCTTCCAGCTCGGGTCGGACACGCTCAAACACCTGAGCCGCGGTTTCATCGGTCAGTAGATCATGGTCAGCCATAACAGTAAGCGTTCGCTTACGATCACGTCGGAGTATGAGCGGGTCTTCCCAGGTGACATCAACCGAGCGGGCCACTTGCGCCAGTGGTACAAAACGGTCGAACACCGGGCTGTAAATTTGCAGTTCCTGCCAGTTGTCCAGGTCAACACGCTCGGCAGCCGGCGCTCGCTGCACTATTGGCAGCAAGTCGGTGCCGTCGCGGTAAACACCAATTTGTCGTCCAACGAAGTTAGCTAAGAGCAAATTATTCACGTCTTCTTTGGTAATACCGGCACGCCGACCGGCCGCTTCGTCGTATTGCGGCCGCAGCAGTTTGGTCGGGTGACGCCAGTCGGAGCGAATATTCACTGCACCTTCGTCCTCAGCCAGAATAGCTTGTGCTTTCTTACTTAACCCACGCAATACATCAATATCTGGCCCCGAGAAACGCGCTTCAATTTTTGCCGGTGTTGCCGGACCAATTTCAACCCGTATCAGTTTGTCCTCAACGTCCGGGTGTTCTTCGCGAATGCGCTGACGAATGTCCTGCATTAACGTATCCATGCTGTCCTTGTCCTCTACCCGCACCAGCAACTGTGCGTAACTCTCGTAGCTTTTTTCCACCAGGTAGGTCAGGGTAAAACGTGGCGCCCCCTGGCCTATGGTCGTGGCCACTGAGGTCACTTCGCTTTTATCCAACAGGTAGTCTTCCAGGCGCTTGGAGTCCTTTTCAGTATGACGAATATCAGTGCCCTGTGGGTACCAGAGATCCACATAGAAAAGCGGTGTTGTCGAAGGCGGAAAGAAGGCCTGTTTCACTTGCCCGAATCCGGCCACAGCCGCGACCAGCATTGCCAGCATCACTACCATACTGATAATGCGTTGCCGCAGACAAACCGCCAGCATTTTCCTGTAGCCTCGGTATACCGGATGAGAGAAGACATCGTCCTGCCCGTCACTATTACCAATGTCCTTCGCGGAGTATAGGCGATCAGCTAAAAACGGAATGAGCGTCAGGGCCGTTACCCAGCTCAATAGTAAAGAAATGAGCAACACCCAGAATAAGCTTCCGGCAAACTCACCGGTAGCATCGGATGACAAACCAATTGGGGCGAAGGCAATAATACCAATAATGGTAGCGCCCAGTAGCGGCCACTGATTTTGCTTCACCACGCTAACCGCGGCTTCCACTTTACTCATGCCCCGTCGCATACCAACCATAATGCCATCGGCAATGACAATGGCGTTATCCACCAGCATACCCAGAGCAATAATCAGCGCACCCAGCGATACCCGTTGCAGGTTAATGTCTCCCAACCGCATGAAGATAAAGGTACCCAGAACCGTCAGCAATAATACGGTGCCAATGAGCAGTCCACTGCGAAAACCCATGGTCAGCAGCAATGCAATAATGACAATAGCAACGGCTTCAACCAGGTTCAGCAGAAAGTCGTTTACCGAGTTTTCTACCTGATGCGGTTGATCATAAATTCGGTCTACTGACATCCCTATTGGTTTGGCATAGTCCAGCTCATCTAATCGCTCTTGGATACGCTCGCCAACTTCGACCACGTTAACGTTGTCGGCAAAGGACAGCGCCAGCCACAGCGAGGCTTGCCCATTGTAACGCACCACATGATCCGGAATATCTTTGGTTTCACGATAAATGGTCGCCACATCACTCAAATAGATACGCTCATTGGCACCAGGGTTGCTAATAACCAGCTTAGCCATGTCCTCGACATTAGCGAATTCGCCACTGGTGGCAATGCGTAATGCTTCCTGATCAACGGTCACCCGTCCGGCGTTTGCCACCGCATTTTGTGTCTGTAGCAAACTGGCAATACGACTGGGCGGAATACCAAAGTTAGCCAGCCGTGAACGTGAGACTTCAACCACCACTTGTTCCTGCTGTTCGCCGGCCAGCATGACTTTGCCAACCCCGTCAATTAACACCAGTTCGCGACGTAAAAAGTCTGCGTAATGCTCAATGTCTTTATAAGAATAGTCGGGGCCGGTAATGGCCATCATCACGCCATACACGTCGGCAAAATCGTCGCGAATAATGGGCTCGCCGGTTCCGGGGGGAAGCTGGGTTTTGGCGTCGTTAATTTTGCGCCGCAATTCATCCCAAATTTGACGCAAATGTTCAGCCCGATAGATGCTTTTCATCTCGACCGTTATTTGCGATAAGCCTGGCTTAGAAATAGACTTTACATGGTCGACGTAGCTGAGTTCCTGAATGGCGTTTTCCAGTCGATACGTCACTTCTTCTTCGACCTGCTGCGCCGAGGCTCCGGAATATGGCGTAATGACCATAGCCTGCTTAATGGTGAATTTAGGATCTTCCAGCCGACCAAGCTGGGTCAGAGCAACCAGACCACCTATAAGCAGAACAAGGAAGAACATCCAGCTGGTGGTTTTTCGCTCCATACTGTACTTCGCAATATTCATTACAGCCCCCGTTCGCGTTGCCATTCACGAACTTGCTGATTCTCCTTCAGCTGATGAACACCGGCCACCACAATGGTTTCATCGGCTTCGAGCCCAGCCAGTACAGTGAGTCCGTCGTTGGTCATTGGCCCGATATTCACTTTACGCTTTTGTACACGCATGTCGTCGCTGACCACCCAGACGTAAGAAGCATCACTGCTTTCGGTAAAGACGGCTTTTGCCGGCACCACAATGCCTATTTGAGAAGAGCGCAACACCTCATTAATGTCGACAATAACCGTTGCTGTCATGCCCGGCAGCACATTGATGTCCTGCGGTTTAGGTAGCGTGAACACCACTTCGTAGGAATTGGTTGCACCGTCAGACTGCGAGTCCCACTCTTTTAAATGAGCCGGATAGGTGAAGTCCGGCGCGGCATCGAAACGCACTTCTGGTTGGTAATCAGTCTGCTTTTTCACCTTGGCAAAAAGCTTCTCCGGCACGTTAATACTGATATCAATGGCATTGCTGATTTGCAACGTAACGATGGGCTGCTTAGCCTGGATATTCTCATAGGATTCCACCGCTAGATTCGCAATAACACCGTCAAAAGGCGCGGTCAATTCAGTGTAACGCAAGTTAGCTTTAGCGGTTTCGTAGTTTGATTTTGCAACAGCAAGCTCTGACTCAATTTGATCAAACTGGCCTTCGGACATAACTCCTTCGCTCACCAGAACTTTATTACGTTCGTATTGTGATAGCGCAAGTTCATACTGTGCTTTCGCCTGGTCCACCGCCAGTTGATAGTCAGTAGGGTCCAGACGAGCAATAAGCTCCCCTTGTTTCACTTCAGTGCCAGGCCGAGCCGGCAGTTCAATAATTTCACCTGCTACACGGAAAGTCAGTTGAGCCACTTTTGCCGCTTCGACCACAGCCGGAAACTCTCGCAGACGGGGGCCATTGGCTTCACTCACCTGCATTAACCTAGCAGGTCGCGCTTGCTGTTCTTCATTCACTTCGGCTTTTTCGCTGCAAGCCACGACAGTGATAGCGGCAACGACAGTTAAGAATAGTTTAAACCAGCGCATGACTTAAATTCCGTTTTTTCTGGGACGTTTGATGGCAATAAGTTTACCGCAAGTATAGTTACAGTTATATTGAATTAAAATTAAAAAGACCATCAGTAAAACTTAATGAATTTATCTCACCTTCACATGATGATCACCGTTGCCCGGCTTGGCAGTCTGCAAAAAACGGCCGAGCAGCTCGGTCGCACGCAATCGGCTGTGAGCATGGCATTAAAAAAGCTGGAAGAAAACGCCGGCTTTGCCTTGTTTAACCGAGAAGGCTATCGCTTAGAGCTTACTGAACAGGGCCGACATTTTTTACGGCAGGCAGAAGAAGTGGTTCGTCAGCAGCAGCGTTTGCAGTCACTGGCAGAACAATTGAGGCACGGTGCTGAACCCCTGCTCACGCTATGCTATGACCATACCTGTGACAGCAAACTCTGGGTGCCCAGCATTCAGCACATTCAACAACAATACCCGGCCACCGAACTGCACGTAGACGGAGAGTCGCAAATGCGGGCTTTGAAGCGCATTGATAACGGCACCGCCGATTTAGCCCTATGCCCCTGGTTACCTTTGTTTCGTCAGTACGGTGACTTTGAAACTTTGCCGGTAGCGCCGTTTGAATTAACGGTGGTTATGTCAGCCGCACTGATGAATGAGTTTGGTCGTATGCCGCAAAGCCGCCAGGATTTATTAGAACTACCAATGCTGGTTCCGCAGAACCTGGAAATTGGCATTAATCTGGACTCGGTATTGCGCCTACCCAGCCAGCAGCGCATAAGGGTGAATGAGGTGAATACTCAGTTTGAACTGCTGATGGCCGGTTTTGGCTGGGGCATTATTCCAAAACACATTGCCAGTAACGCGCTCAAACAAGGCAAGTTGGTTGAAATCAGCATCCCCGGATTCGTCCAGCAAGTGCGCCTGGAAATTCATTTAGTACGCTCCGCAAACCGAGCTCCGGGCCCTGCCGCCAACGCCATCTGGGAACGCTTCGCCTGACATGGTTGTGGAAAGCTCGTAGCCTGATGTTCACATCAGGTAAGGTGCTTGGCGGAAGGCGCGATGCAAACTTGCGTCAGGTGCGGTGGAATATAGTGGGCGCGCCCGACGGTTGCTGCGAACCTTTGAGGAGGTGTGCAGCGCCATGGATGGCGCTGCCCAAGCCCTACAGGGATGTATTCACGGGCGTCCTCCTCAATGGTTCCTGCAACCTCCAGCGCTCGCTATATTCCACCTCACGTCAGGCTACGCCGCGTTATTTCCGGGCCAGGTAGAACACGGCAGGGATAACCAGCATAGAGATTAGCGGAGCTAATACCATACCTCCTACCATGGGAGCGGCGATGCGCTGCATGACTTCGTTACCAACACCGCCACCCAGCATTATCGGCAGTAGACCGACGATAATTGTCAGGACGGTCATGGCCTTGGGTCTCACCCGCAGCAACGCGCCCTCTTCCACCGCGGCTTTCAACTGACCTTTGTCGTAGGCCACAGCTTTCCAGGCGTTGTTCAGGTACAGCAACATAACTACGCCGAATTCCGCAGCGACACCAGCCAGAGCTATCATGCCAACAATAACGGCTAGTGACAGATTGTAGTCCAGCAGATAAATCAGCCATAAGCTACCGGTTAATGCCAACGGTAAGGTACCTATAACCAGTAACGCCTGCGGTAGCGAACGGAAGGTCATGTACAACAACAACAGAATAACCAGCAATGTCAGCGGAATGATTTCTTTTAAATCACTTTCCACCTGCTGCATGGCTTTGTATTGCCCGGTCCAGCTCCAGTTGTAACCAACCGGTATCTCCATTTTAGCCATAGCATCGCTGACTTGAGTAATGTAGTCACTAACCGTGATGCCTTTCGCAGGCTCAATGAAGATCCAACTGCTTAAACGGGCGTCTTCACTTTTCAGCATGGCTGGTCCCTGAGTCACCCTTATATCGGCAACATCGGAAAGAGTCAGCCACTGCCCGGAGGCCGATTTCACCGGCAGGGTTTGCAGCTTCTCGATATGGTCGCGCTGCTCTCGCGGATAGCGCAAGTTAATAGGGAAACGCTCATTGCCCTGCACCGATGTCGCAATATTTGCTCCACCAATGGCGTACTGAATATGATCGTGAATGTCGCTTTGGCTAATGCCGTAACGGGCAGCTTCACGCAGCTTCGGCTCTATTTCAATATAACGACCGCCACCAGAGCGCTCTGCAATGACCGAACCTGTCGCCTCCTCTTCAGAGAGCGTGTTTTCAATACGGGTAGCCAACTTTTCTATTTCACGAAAGTCGCTACCGCTGACTTTAATCGCTAGCGGGGTTTTAACGCCGGTGGCTAGCATTTCAATGCGGGTGCGAATGGGTTGCACCCAGGCGTTGGTCACACCGGGTATTTGCACCCTCTCGTCCAGCTCGGCGATGATGTCGTCCACCGTTATTCCTTCACGCCACTCACTTTCAGGCTTGAGGGTGATACTGGTTTCGATCATCGTCATTGGTGCCGGGTCGGTCGCAGTGTCAGCACGGCCTACTTTACCAAACACACGTTCAACCTCAGGCTGCTCTGCAATGAGCTTATCGGTTTGCTGTAACAGCTCTCCGGCACTTTCAACACTGATACCCGGCAGTGTGGTCGGCATGTACATGAGATCACCCTCATGCAGCGGCGGCATAAGCTCGTAATTGAGCTGCTTATACGGGTGCCAGGCAGACGCCGTAACCAAAAGAGCCAACACAATAATGGTTTTAGGAAACTTAAGTGTGAAAGCCAGCAATGGACGGTAAAGCGCAATTAAGCCGCGCGACAGCCAGTTCTTTTCTTCAGCAGGTATCTTCCCACGCACCAGTAAAGCAATAAGCACGGGGATAAGTGTTACTGCAATAATTGCGGCGGCGGCCATAGCCAGAGTTTTGGTATAAGCTAAGGGTTCGAACAGACGCCCCTGCTGGCCTTGCAGGACAAATACCGGAACAAAGCTAACCGTAATAACCAACAGCGAGAAAAACAGGGACGGGCCCACTTCGCGACAGGCTTCATTAACAATTTTTAGTCGCGCGGCGCCTTTAGCCACTATCTGATGCCGCTCCTGATAATTCTGCAGATGCTTGTGCGTGTTCTCTATCATGACAATGGCGGCATCTACCAGCGCGCCAATAGCAATGGCAATTCCCCCAAGGCTCATAATATTGGCGCTAATACCCAACATGTTCATGATCCACACCGCGAACAGTACCGACAGCGGCAAACTGATAATGGCCACCACCGCCGAGCGCGCATGCCAGAGAAACAAAATGCACACCACAGCAACAAAGAACATTTCTTCGATAAGCTTTGTGGTGAGGTTATCTGTCGATGCCTGGATAAGGCTTGAGCGGTCATAGGTCGGAACTACCTTAACGCCCTCGGGCAGGCCCTGTTTCAGTTCTTCCAGTTTGTCTTTAACGGCGGCAATAGTTTGTAGGGCATTCTCGCCATGGCGCATGACCACAATACCACCCACAACTTCACCCTCGCCGTCCAGCTCGGTAATGCCGCGGCGTACCTGCGGCCCAATGCGAATATCAGCCACATCTTCCAACAGCACAGTACCCTGCTGCTCTGAGGTGAGCGGCAAGGGTATTTCCCGAATGTCTTCGACACTTTTCAAATACCCCAGGCCGCGCACCATGTATTCAGCTTCGCCCATTTCAACCACTGAGCCGCCCACTTCGTTATTGGCCTGCTGAATGGTTTGCTTTACCTGGTTCAGGGTGAGGTTATAACGATGCAAGGCTTCCGGCTGCAGCACCACCTGGTAGGTTTCAACCATACCGCCGACGGTGGCAATTTCAGCTACCCCCTGCACACTTTGCAGCTCCTGTTTTAAGAACCAGTTTTGCAGACGGGTTAGCTCACCCAGGTTACGCTGGTTGGTCTCATCAACCAGTGCGTATTGATACACCCAGCCAATGCCAGACGCGTCCGGGCCTAACTCCGGCCGAACTTGATCCGGAAGCTGGCTTTGCGCCTGATCCAGGTATTCGTTCACCCGGCTGCGAGCCCAGTAAGGGTCGGTACCGTCTTCAAAAATAACGTAAACATATGAGTCGCCAAAGAACGAGAACCCGCGCACCGAGGTGGCTTCAGGTACCGACAGCATCACACTCGACAGCGGATACGTCACCTGTTCTTCCACTACCGCCGGCGCTTGTCCGGGGTAATTGGTTTTGACGATAACCTGAACTTCCGACAAGTCCGGTATTGCGTCCAGTTTGGTTTGCTGCAGCGACTGCCAGGCCCAGAAAGCCAGACCTAAGAACAGCAGTAACACCATCCACGAATTACGTATGGAGGCTTCAATAATACGAGCTAACATAAAACCTCCTAGTGGTTATGTTGTGGCGCAGGAGCGTCGTCGCTGCTATTCAGTCCAAGCCCTTGCAAGCTGGCTTCAGAATCCAGAAGGAACTGCCCGGAAGTGACCACTAACTCACCTTCTTGCAGACCTTCTTCAATGGCAATTTCGTTACCCACACGCAGCCCGGTCGTCACTTCGCGAACTTCGAACTTGCGCTCACCGGATTTAACCACCACGCGGTTATTGGCTCCGGTGACAATTAAGCTGGCAACCGGCACAACCACAGCGTCTTTTACTGGCTCTAGTTCAATGTGCGCGGTTGCCCATAGGCCTTCGCGCAGCCGGTCAATGGAATCGTTAACTGGAATACGTACTTTGATGGTCTGAGTTACTGGATCGACTTGCGGATAAATGTAGTCAATGGTGTTCATCCAGTGGCCGCCTGGGAAGTGCTCAGAGGAAATATGTGCCATTTGCCCGGTTTTTAACTGTTTACTGTAACGCGCTGGAACATCGGCAAAGAACCACAGCTGATTGTCCTGCGTCAGAGTCAGTAATTTAAGCCCGGGAGACACGTACATGCCCTCCTGAATATCCAGACTGGTAATATAGCCAGACTCAGGCGCGTAATAGTCGACCACATATTCGGTTTCGCCACCTTGCTCCAGTGCTTTAATCTGCGCTTCGCTCATACCTAACAAGCGCAAACGTTGCTGCCCACGGCGTTTAAAGCTTTGCTGGTTGTCACCGTTGCGGATATCCGAGAGTGAATCAAGCAGTTGCAGGTAGTCGTCCTGGGCCACAACCAAGTCCGGTGCGTACAGGCTGTAGAGTTTGTCGCCTTTTTCTACCCACTGACCTTCAACGTCGGCGTGTAATTCTTCTACCCAGCCTTCGGCGCGACTGTGGATATGTCGTTGCGCAGATTCCTGCCAGCGTACCTGAGCCTGAGCCATTAACTGTGGCTGCAAGTCTTTGCGCTGAACTCTGGCTGTGGTTACCCGAATGGCCTGCTGACTGGACTCTGGTACTGTGAAACTTTTTTCACTTGCAGCCTCACTCCCTTGCTGATGCTCAGAATGGTCCTCAGCCTGGTCTTCTTTAGGTTCTTTCTTAACCAGATCCATACCGCAAATTGGGCAGGTTCCCGGCTCGTCACGAACCACCTGACTGTGCATAGGGCACACATATTCGGTGCTCTGCTCGAACGGTTTTTGATCTTCTGAATGATCGTGATTGTGTTCCTGAGCCAAAGTTAAAAATGGGATCAGGATTAATATAGCTATCCAATAACGCATAGTATTTCCTCGAAAACGGTTTAAGACGTAAAAACTGGACTTAAACTGCGTGTTTCGGCGGACGTATCAGCGTTTCAGTAATAACCGGAAGGTTTGAATAGATAGGCTCGGCAGCGTGAGTGGATGCTGCTGGCGAAAGTTGTTTGAATGGATTCATCAGTCCCAGTTGACCAGCGCAATGTTGTTCGCACTGCTGGCAAAAACTGTCTTCCATATCACTGCAAGGCGTTGCTTTTTCTTCAGTGCAACAGTCGTGACTCTCACTCATTTGTTCTGACTGCATAGTAGAGTCAGACATTTGGGCAGGCATAGCATGCACCATTGGTGAGGTCATGGACCCCACCAAGAGTGTCATTGTAATTGCTATAACTGCCCAAAGTTTCTTCATATACGCATCTTACCAGATAGTAACGCGATTTTCAGGTACAACGTACAATTCGTCGTCTTCTTCAACATCAAAGGCTTCGTAAAACGCCGGTACGTTAACCACGGTGCCGTTCACACGATACTCTGCTGGTGAATGCGGGTCGCTCATCACTTGCTCACGAACTGCATCTTCGCGGTATTTACCACGCCATACCTGAGCCCAGCCAATGAACACACGCTGTTCGCCGGTGAAGCCGTCAAGAACCGGCGCTTCTTCACCGTCTAATGACATTTTGTAGGCTTCATACGCAATGGTCAGGCCGGCCAGGTCACCAATGTTTTCACCCAGAGTCAGGTCACCATTGATATTAACGCCTTCAATCGGCTCGTACTCACTAAACTGTTTAGACAGCTTTTGGCCGCGTTCGTCGAACGCTTCACGGTCAGCATCGGTCCACCAGCTTTGCAGGTTGCCGTCGCCGTCATATTTAGAACCCTGGTCATCAAAACCGTGACCCATTTCGTGACCGATGACGGCACCAATACCACCGTAGTTCACCGCCATTTCAGCGTCCATGTCAAAGAATGGAGGCTGCAGAATACCCGCAGGGAACACGATTTCGTTACGTACCGGACTGTAATATGCATTAACCGTTTGAGGTGTCATACCCCAATCTTCTTCATCAACTGGACCACCAATTTTGGCAATTTCTTCCTGATAGTTGAACTCAGCATATGCTTTATAGTTTGCCACTAAGTCTGTGGCAGAAATGTCGAGCTCGCTGTAGTCACGCCATTCGCTTGGGTAACCCACTTTCGGGTCAAATTTCTCCAGCTTTTCTAAAGCTTTTTCTTTGGTCTCTTCGGTCATCCATTCCAAGTTACGAATTGACTGACCATAAGCGTCACGAAGGTTTTCAATCAAGCCTTCCATTTTTTCTTTAGCTTCTGGCGGGAAGTACTCTTTAACATACACCTGACCTAAGACTTCGCCTAAAACACTGTTAGTTGCATCTACTGCACGTTTCCAGCGCGGTTCCTGCTCTGGAGTACCACGTAAGGTTTTACCATAGAAGTCAAAGCGACGCTTGCTGATGTCTTCGCTCAGCGCCGAAGCATACTCGTTAACCAGACGGAAACTTAAGTAGTCTTTCCAAGCCTGTATATCCACTTCACTAAACAATTCACCAAACTCTTCAAAGTACGAAGGCTGACGAATGATCATATTTTCAACATGCGATAACTCTGAAGTCTCAATGAAACTCTTAAAGTTAAAGTTTGCCAGCATGTCGGACACTTCATCTGCGGATTTTTTATTATAGGTTTTGTCCGCATTACGGCTTTCTACTCGACTCCACTGAACTTCGGCCAACTGAGTTTCTAACTCCAGAATACGCTGTGCCGCTTCGTCGGCATTCTCTACACCAACCATACCCAGAATATCTTCTGCGTATTCAACGTAAGCGTTACGGAATTCTTCAAACTTTTCGTCATCTTTCAGGTAGTAGTCACGGTCCGGCAGGCCTAAACCTGACTGAGAAACATACATAGCGTTAGTTTGCGGGTCTTTCGCGTCTGGGTAGACATAAAAACCAAATGGAATTGATATACCACCACGGAACATTCGCGCCATGTGCTCAGAAACTGAGTCATGGTTTTCCAGTGCCTGAATAGCTTCTAAGTCATTCTGAATGGGCTTAGCACCCAGTTCATTCAGAGTATCTACGTCCATGAACGCATTGAAAAAATCACCAATTTTACGCTCATTAGTGCCCGGCTCCGGGTTCTCTGCTGCGGCTTTTTCAATGATATCGCGTAAACGTTTCTGGTTTTGCTGACGTAAATCGAAAAACGATCCGACCGATGAGCGATCAGATGGAATTTCTGTTTTATCAATCCAGGTGCCGTTAACGTACTGGTACAGATCGTTCTCTGGCTTTACGCTGTGATCAAAGTTTTCTAATACAACACCAGAGCTCAGTTCTTGTTTTGTTTCTTCAGCCTGCTGGGTTTGTTGCTTAGACTCTTCCTGCTGCGGTGAACATGCACCCAGCGTTAATGCCATAGAAACGCCTAGCGCTACAGCGGTCAATTTTTTCATCGATTGTTACCCTTTCTTTGAGTGTTCATTATTTTAACCACCCTAAACTAGCGCATTGTTAAATTCAGCGCAAAAAAAACGGCCACATTCGCGATGAATGCGGCCGTTTTACCGATGATTTATCGTAACAAAATGTTACTTCTTCTTTTTCGCCTTAGGATTCGGCATATCGGTAATTGAACCTTCATGAAGTTCTGCAGCTAAACCAACAGACTCATGTAAGGTTGGATGCGCATGCACCGTCAGAGCGATGTCTTCTGCATCACAACCCATTTCGATAGCCAGACAAATTTCACCAAGTAACTCACCGGCGTTGGTACCACACATAGCACCACCAATAATCCGGTT
The DNA here is from genome assembly GCA_051745385.1 of Pseudomonadota bacterium. GTDB lineage: Bacteria > Pseudomonadota > Gammaproteobacteria > Enterobacterales > Alteromonadaceae > Idiomarina. The sequence goes on from JBNJDZ010000005.1 coordinate 60,185, forward strand.
GTTCTTATCAAAAATAAGCTTGGTCATGCCTTGCTGTGCATTTGAGGCAATAGCACGACCTGAAGCTGACCATGGGAAAGTCACTGCATCGTATTCGATACCTTGTTCTTTCGCTTCTTTTTCAGTTACACCAGCCCATGCAACTTCAGGGTCTGTGTACATGATAGAAGGAATGACTTTTGGCTCGAAGAAGTGCTTCTTACCAGAAATAACTTCAGCTGCTACGTGACCTTCGTGCACGGCTTTGTGCGCTAACATTGGCTGACCAATAATGTCGCCAATAGCAAAAATATGGTCAACGTTGGTGCGCAACTGGCTATCTGCTTTGATAAAGCCACGGTCATCGACATTCACGCCCGCTTTATCTGCATCGATCTTGTTACCATTTGGCGAACGTCCCACAGCAACCAGAACCGCATCGTACTTGACCGGTTCTTTTGGTGCTTTGTCGCCTTCAAAGGTTACATAGATACCGTCTTTTTTGGCCTCTACGTTGGTCGCCTTGGTGCTTAACATGACACTTTCGAACTTACCTTTCATTTGCTTGTTAAAGTTCTTAATAATGTCTTTATCTGCTGCCGGAACCAACTGGTCGGTCATTTCAACCACATCGACTTTAGAGCCGAGCGAGCTGAAAACCGTACCCATTTCGAGTGCAATAATACCGCCGCCTAAAAGCAGCATCTTTTCAGGCAGTTCTTTCAATTCTAAAGCGTCTGTAGAATCCCAGATACGATCGTCATCGTGTGGAATAAATGGCAATTTGATTGCTTGCGAGCCTGCGGCGATAATCGCATTTTCAAATTCGATTTCGGTTTCGCCATCGTCACCTTCAACTTTCAAGGTGTTGCTGCCCGTAAACTTACCGTAGCCGTTTACAACTTTGACTTTGCGCATCTTAGACATTTGCCCAAGACCGCCGGTTAACTGACCGACTACTTTTTCTTTGTGCTTACGAATTTTATCTAAATCAATTTTTGGCTTACCAAAATCGATACCTTCGTCAGCTAAATGTTTAGCATCTTCAATATGTTTAGCTAAGTGCAGTAAAGCTTTTGACGGGATACAACCCACGTTCAAACAGACACCACCTAAGGTGTCGTAACGCTCAACCAGAGTTACTTCCATGCCCAAGTCGGCGGCACGGAAAGCTGAAGAGTAACCGCCAGGCCCACCGCCTAATACAACTACCTGAGTTTTAATTTTGTCGCTCATGTTAACCCCTTTTTTGTCACGGCCAGTTGAGCCACCGGCCGCGGTCAGTCAACGCTAAATTTGGCGCTATTGTAGCGCGAATTAATTCGTATTTCCCGTCCAAATTGGTGCTTAAAGCACCAATTTGCGGATATCTCCCAGTACACCGCTTAAGTAAGCCGTAAAGCGTGCAGCTTCTGCACCGTCTATCACCCTATGGTCATAAGACAGCGACAACGGCAGTGTCAGACGCGGCTCAAACTCTTTCCCGTTCCATTTTGGCTTCATCTCGTTACGAGAAACACCCAATATGGCAACGTCCGGAGCATTTACTATCGGTGTAAAGGCTGTACCACCAATACCGCCAAGGCTGGAAATTGAGAAACAGCCACCCTGCATATCAGTAGCTTTCAACTTACCATCACGTGCTTTCGTGCTAATTTCGACCAGCTCTTCTGACAGCTCGTAAATGCCTTTTTGGTCAACATCGCGAATAACCGGAACCACCAGACCGTTTGGCGTATCTACGGCAATACCAATGTGCACATACTTTTTCATGTACAACGACTCGCCTGACTCCGACAACGAGGAGTTGAAGGTCGGGAATTCGCGCAGTGCTTTGGCACAAGCCTTAAGAATGAACACCAATGGCGTGATCTTGAAGCCAAGGTCTTTCTTCTTAGCTACTTCGTTTTCTGACTTACGGAAGCTTTCCAGCTCGGTAATATCCGCCTCATCGAACTGTGTTACGTGAGGGATAGTTACCCAGTTACGGTGCAGGTTAGGTCCTGATTTACGCTGAATGCGTGACAGTTGGACCTCTTCCACTTCACCAAACTTGCTGAAGTCGACCTTAGGTGGGTCAATCACCTGCAGTCCACCACCGCCCTGGCCAGTTGCGCCCGCAACGGCTTTCGGACGAGACAGCTCGTATTTAACGAAATCTTGTACGTCTTCTTTCAGTATACGGTCTTTAGGCCCGGTGCCTTTGACTTGTGACAAGTCGACACCAAACTCACGCGCGACACGGCGCACAGCAGGCGACGCATGAAGAACACCTTCTTTGCGGTCGCTACGCTGACTTGGGTGATCAGGTACCGGCGGCTGACGTTCGCCACTTGGCTTAGCACTGCTGCCGCTGTCCTTTTCTTTATCCTGATCTTTGTCGTCAGATTTCTTATCCGATTTTTTGCCGGATTCTGACTTCTCTTCCTTAGCAGAATCGTCTTCTTCAGCTTCGGAGTCGTCAGCGCCACCGGATACTTTTAGTTTCGCAATGACAGAGCCCTGAGATACTTTGTCGCCAACATTGACCAGCATCTCTTCAATTTCACCGTCTTCCGGGCAAGGCACGTCCATAGTCGCCTTGTCGGTTTCTAGTGTAATTAAGCCGTCTTCGGCAGAGACTGAGTCGCCTTTAGAAACCAGAATCTCAATGATTTCGACGTCTTCCTCGTCACCAATGTCCGGTACTTCAACATCAATGACTTTACTCTCACCGGAAGACTTCTTCTTCGGCTCAGAAGATTCTTCTTTCTCTTCTTCTTTGTCCTCATCTTTCGATTCAGACGCCTTTTCCTCGTCTTTATCGTCAGACTTATCTTCTTTTTCCTCTGATTTCTCGTCTTCTTTCTCTTCTTCGTCATCAGAAGAGTCAGAGTCACCGGCAGCTTCAACAATAGCCAGTACATCGCCTTCGCTGATGGTATCGCCTTCTTTCACCTTCAGCTCAACAATTTTACCGCCTGAAGATGCCGGAATATCCATTGACGCTTTGTCACTCTCAACCGTCACGATACCGTCTTCTTGCTCAACGGTATCGCCTTCACTGACAAGAATTTCAATGACTTCTACTTCTTCTCCGCCCACGTCGGGGACTTTGAGTTCGATTTGATCGGCCATCTCAGTACCTCCTTACGCCAAACGTGGGTTGAGTTTATCAGTGTCGATATCGTAGTCTTTGATAGCTTTCGCTACCACTTTCTTATCGATATCACCTTGGTCCGCTAACTCTTTTAACGCAGCAACCACAATGTATTGCGGATTAATCTCAAAATGCTTACGCAGATTAGCGCGGCTGTCAGAGCGTCCAAAACCATCGGTACCCAGTACACGGTACGAGGTCGGAACCCAGGCACGAACCTGATCAGCATACAATTTAATGTAATCTGTTGCCGCAACCGCTGGTCCTTTCGCCTTTTTCATGGCTTGCGTGATGTAAGCTTCTTTCTCTTTCTTCTCCGGATTCAGCATGTTCCAGCGGTCGGTATCCAGACCGTCACGCGCCAGCTCGTTAAACGAGGTCACACTGTAAACCGTTGAATTAATGTCGTAGTCTTCCGACAGAATTTTCGCCGCTTCGCGTACTTGCTGCAAAATAGTACCACTACCAAGCAACTGAACATCGCCTTTGGCTTTTTTCTTAGCTTTTACTTTATCCAGCTCGTAAATACCTTTTACGATGCCTTCTTCGACTCCTTCCGGCATTTCTGGCTGATGATAGTTTTCATTCATTACGGTGAGGTAATAGAAAACGTTTTCCTGATCGCCAAACATGCGCTTCAGGCCATCGTGCACAATAACGGCAATTTCATAACCATAAGTTGGGTCATAGCTAATGCAGTTTGGCACTGTTCCAAAGTGGACCAAGCTCTGTCCGTCCTGATGCTGCAGACCTTCACCATTGAGCGTTGTTCGACCGGCGGTACCACCGACCAGGAAGCCGCGCGTCTGGCTATCGCCTGCTGCCCAGACTAAATCACCGACACGCTGGAAGCCGAACATAGAGTAATAAATGTAGAACGGAATCATTGGTTCGTTGTTCAACGAGTAGCTGGTACCCGCTGCAACCCAGGACGCCATAGCACCCAGCTCGTTAATGCCTTCCTGAATAACCTGACCTTTTTGGTCTTCACGATAATAGGCAACCTGATCTTTATCTTGTGGTGTGTATTTCTGGCCATGGTGAGAATAAATACCCACCTGACGGAAAAGACCTTCCATACCAAAGGTACGAGCTTCGTCCGGAATAATTGGCACAATACGCTTGCCAATTTTCTTGTCTTTCAACAGCGCTGTTAAAACACGAACAAAGGCCATAGTTGATGAAATTTCCCGGTCCCCTGAACCTTTCAGCACGGCATCAAACGCCTTCAATGCCGGTAACTCCAGTTCCACATCCGTTTCCGGGTTTCGTACTGGCATATAGCCACCAAGCTTTTCGCGACGCTCGTTCAGGTACTTCATTTCATCGCTGTCTTCTTCAAACTTGTAGTACGGCAAGTCTTCCAGTTCGTCATCTTTAAACGGAATGTTGAAGCGGTCACGCATATGCTTAACCGCATCCAGATCCATTTTCTTAACCTGGTGCGCAATGTTCTTGCCTTCACCGGCGGCGCCCATGCCATAACCTTTAACGGTTTTCGCTAAAATAACCTGTGGACGGCCTTTGGTGTTCACCGCTTTGTGATACGCCGAGTACACTTTTACCGGATCGTGGCCACCGCGGTTTAAGCGCCAGATGTCTTCATCAGATAAGTTGGCGACCATTTCTTCGGTTTCAGGATACTTACCAAAGAAGTTTTCACGCGTGAACTTGCCGCCTTTCGCTTTAAAGTTCTGGTAATCACCGTCAACGGTTTCTTCCATCAACTGCTGTAATTTACCTTCGGTATCACGATACAACAGCGGATCCCAGTAGCGACCCCAGATAACCTTAATCACTTCCCAGCCAGCACCGTGGAAGTTACCTTCCAGTTCCTGAATAATTTTGCCGTTACCGCGAACCGGACCGTCTAAGCGCTGCAAGTTACAATTGATAACAAAGGTCAGGTTATCCAGCTCTTCGCGAGCGGCCAGACCAATGGCACCCAAGCTTTCCGGCTCGTCGGTTTCACCATCGCCTAAGAAGCAATAAACACGCTGTTTTGAGCAGTCTTTGATGCCGCGGTCAGTCAGGTACTTCAGGAAACGGGCTAAATAGATAGCTTGAATAGGACCTAAGCCCATAGAAACCGTCGGGAACTGCCAGAAGTCAGACATTAAGTGTGGGTGCGGATAAGAAGGTAAACCTTTACCATCAACTTCCTGACGGAAATTATTGAGTTGCTCTTCGGTTAAGCGTCCTTCAATGAAGGCGCGACCGTAAATACCGGGTGACACATGCCCCTGAATAAACAGGAAGTCACCACCGTCACCTTCACTCGGTGCACGGAAAAAATGGTTAAAACCAACATCGTATAGCATGGCAGAAGAAGCGAAGCTGGCAAGGTGCCCGCCCAACTCTTCCCCTTTTTTCGATGCCCGCAACACCATCATGGCGGCATTCCAGCGAATAGCTGAACGAATGCGCGATTCCAGCGTCTGGTTACCCGGCATGGTCGGTTCCTGACTGGCAGGAATGGTATTCAAATACGCAGTCGTTGGCTTGTAAGGTAAATAAGCACCGTTACGGCGGGCTTTGTCGACCAGCTGTTCTAACAGGTAGTGCGCGCGCTCCGGGCCTTCTGCCTCAAGCACACCTTCAAGAGCGTCTAGCCACTCCTGAGTTTCCTGCTGATCGACATCTTTGTTTAATTCTTCACTCATAGCTATTCCTTACCTTTTTATCAATTCAGGAACGTCGTAGCGAACGTTGAATGCGTGACTGTTCTTTGCCTAATTCCAACAGTGTCTGTTCAATATAGGCCAAATGTTGGTGACACGCATCCCGCGCTTGCTCCGGTTGACCTGCAACAATAGCGCTAACCAGTTGCTGCCGGTGTTGATTCAGTTTTTCCAGCAGATCGTCGCGACCGGCTAATATTTCCAGGTTCTGCCGAATATTCTCGGCCAATAATTCCTGCATGCCCTGAATGACATGCAACAAAATAACATTGTGTGATGCTTCTGCAATACGGTGGTAAAACTCGACGATAGCATTAACCTGCTCATCGATAGTGCTGTTCTGGCTGTGTCCTAAGCCTTTTATACTCTCAGAGATGCGATCCAGATCGGCATCGGTTCCTCTTAGCGCAGCATAAAAGGAGGATATACCCTCCAGCGCATGGCGAAATTCAAGCAAATCAAACTGCGACTCAGGGTGCTTGGCCAATAGCTCAAACAGTGGCTCTGTTAGTTGCTCATTGATGCTGTTCACAACGTAAGTTCCACCGCCCTGGCGGCGCTCTAACACACCTTTTGCTTCCAATTTTTGAATGGCTTCGCGCAACGATGGGCGTGAAACATTAAATTGCTGAGCCAGTTGCCGCTCTGCCGGCAGTTTTTGCCCGGCACTAAGCCGACCATCGACGATCATCTGTTCCAGATGCGCCACGATGGTGTCGGATAGCTTTGTCTGTTTTATGGGTAAATCTGGCATAACGGTAAATTGGTCAGACCAAAAGATGCGGTTATTCTAAATCATTTAACCGCTGAGCCCAAATTTTTCTCAGCTGGTACTACCTCTAGCTGACCCAGCCTGTCAATGTCAGCACCGCAATAACACAGACCCAAAATATCTGTTGCCGCCGCATCAGGCGCAGCTGACAAGCAGCATGTTCGGTTCGATCATCCGGGTGTTGCGGATTGTCTTCTGCTTTACTGGCAACATCAAAAAGAAGCGTATCCGGATCTGCCTGCGGGTTCAGGCTTTGTTGCAGCCACTCAGGAAGTGCCCGTGAGAAATGACCAACAATTAATAAGCCAAAAGCTGCCAACCTCACCGGAACCCAATCGGCAAACCACAACAGTTGCTGCCACGGGCTAACGGATTCTTCCTGTCGCTGCTGCGTTTCAGCGTAACGCAGAGTAGCGTAAACCAAGGCGCCAAAGCTGCCAAACAACACAAAGTAAAACATCACGGCAATATATTGCCGGTAATTGATCCAGATTAAAGAGTCGCTAATTTGCTGAGGCTGGTGACGCCCGGCAAATTCGGTCAGAGCCTGCTGATGTTCAATAACACTGGCCTCGTCTCCCCTGTTCGCTGCTTTTAAATATTCCTTGTAGTTTTTCCGGGCAGGTTCGCAGTTAAAAGCCAACAACAGCGCAAGAATACTGACAATAAAAGTCACCATCAGGTTATCGAGTAACACCACCAACAGACCAACACCCAATGCTGGTATCAACAAACGCACAAGCTGTAATGGCTCGCTTTCCCATTTTTCATCCTGCAGACGGGCTGAGCTCCACCGCTGCCAGCGCTCCATATAGAAAGCCCAATGCAAAAATGCCGGGCTGTGGTACAAACGCTCAACGCTTAGTGCTATCAACAACGCAATGAGGACCATTCATGACTCCTTATAAGGCATTTAAATAGGTTTGCCAGTCAAATTCGCTGCCCGGGTCTGTTTTACGACCCGGGCCGATATCCTGATGGCCGACAATACGTCGACGGTTTAATTTGGGATACGTGGCAATAAGTGCCTCGGTTACCTGGATTAATTGTTGATACTGTTGTTCAGTATAGGCCGTGTGATCGGTTCCTTCGAGTTCAATACCGATGCTGAAATCATTACACCGACGACGCCCGCAATACCGTGACTGACCAGCATGCCAGGCGCGCTTATCAAAAGGAACGTATTGTTCCAGCGTGCCGTCACGGCGGATAACGCAGTGCGCTGAGACTCTCAACCCCTGCAGTATAGAAAAATTCGGGTGCGCGTCAGTTTCCAGCTCGCCCATAAACAATTGACGCACGTATGGCGTACCGTATTCCCCCTCGGGCAGACTGATACAATGAATAACCAACAGACTGATCTCGTCGGTCTGTGGGCGCTCATCGTAGTGCGGCGATGGGTAATGAACTGCCGTTGTTATTTTATGATTTTTTATCGGGTCGCTTTTCACAGGCTCAACAAAACGGTAAAGTTTGCCCCCTAGTATCCGTATTGTCTGCTAAAAGGTAAAGCCATCTATGAGTCAGCCCGAGCTGCAACTTGCCATTCAAGAAGGCGTAAGCGCCGCACTGAAGGAAGATTTATCCGGCGAAGACGCCAGCCATGATATTACGGCGCAATTGATTCTGGAACAGAGTCAGTCGCACGCCACCATTATTACCCGGGAAGAAGCGGTGATTTGTGGCTGTGGTTGGGTCGATCAAGTATTCCGCCAGCTTGGACAGCAAGTGGAGATTGAATGGCTGGTGAAGGATGGCGATAAGGTAAAAGCCAACACGGAACTGTGCCGCCTGAAAGGACCGAGCCGCCTTTTGCTGACCGGCGAGCGTACCGCACTTAACTTTTTGCAAACCTTGTCCGCAACAGCCACCACAACTTACCAGTACAGCAAATTGCTGGATGGCTATAACACTCAGTTGCTGGATACACGTAAGACCTTACCGGGTATGCGGTTAGCACAGAAATACGCGGTACGTTGCGGTGGCGGTGTGAACCACCGTATCGGTTTATTTGACGCCTACCTGATTAAAGAAAATCACATTTTTGCCTGCGGCGGCATCGCTCAGGCCGTTAAAGCAGCAAAACAACTGAACCCGGGTAAAACGGTGGAAGTTGAAGTTGAAAACCTGGATGAATTCTCACAGGCTTTAGCTGCAGAAGCTGACATCATTATGCTGGATAACTTCAGTATCGCCGATATTGAGCAAGCCGTGCAGCAGAACCATAATAATTCGCCACACCAGGCTAAACTGGAAGTTTCAGGGAATATCACCGATGAGCGTTTGCAAGAGTTGGCGGCTACCGGAGTAGATTTCATCTCTTCCGGTGCTCTGACTAAAAATGTTCAAGCCATTGATTTATCGATGAGAATTTCTCAAGATGGTGAATAACTTACAGAGAAATAGAATTTACTAATTGGCCGGGGTAAGCCACAGTTTCGCTGTTTTTTACAGGGAGCTGTCTAATGCAGGATGCACATTCATACCGTTTACCCGGAGCCGGTTTTAGCTTAATTGAAATGATGGTCGTGGTGGCCATCATTGCCATTCTTTCCGCTATTGCGGTTCCATCTTATACTTACTATACGCAGCAGGCTAAAGTCAGTAAGGCGCTGGCTCATGCTCAGCCATTGCAGTTGGGTGTTGCCCTATGCTGGCAAATTGAGGGACAGTTAAACCAATGCAACCAGGCCGGAAGCCAGGGCATTCCGGCGGTTCCGTCACCACTGCCTGATGAACTCAGTGATTTGAGCCTGACACAGGCGGCTGCGGTGCGACTGACCCTGAACTCTGTCAGTATTAATAACCAACCTCTGCAAATTGAACTGACACCCAATGCGGCTAATACGCACTTAGACTGGAATATCGCCTGTTCAGACTACAGTGAACCTCGCAGTGTGGTACAAAACTGTGCGCGGCAGGTAAGCTACTAATGGCTGTTATCGGGCGCTGCTCACTGGCTCACCTGAAGCAGATATCAGGTAACACAGGCGATCCGTTTCTTAAACAACATGGTTTGCAGCCTTTTGCCAGTACTCAACACTGGGAGCTATTAATACAACATCCCGGTTTCCCGCCGGTAGATGCCGTGCTTTTAAGCTTTTACAGCGATAAAAAAGTGGCGGTACTTCGGGGGGAAGGCGAACTTCCCGGAGTTCAACTGAGCCATGACTCCGTCGTCGATTACATTGATCAGCTTTTATTGCATTGCGCGGCGGAAGGCCTGTCAGACCTTCATATACAACCTCAGGAAAATGGCATTATTGTGAGAGGCCGTTTAGCCGGTGAACTCTCTCGCTTAGATGTGCTGTCTCCCGATTTTGGGCAGCAGGTTTACTCCCGAATTAAGGTACTGGCTAATCTCGATCTGACTGAACTGCGTCAACCACAAGACGGCCGGTTGTCAGTGCGCTCTGAAGATAACCACCAACATGAGTTTCGCTTAAGCTGTTGTCCCGTCATTGGTGGTGAAAAGCTGGTACTGAGGTGTTTACAGCCAACGCAGAGTATTACGCCACTGCAGCAAACGGGGTTACTGGACGCGCAATACCGATGGTTTGCACGTTGTCTGAGTCAGCCACAAGGGTTAATTTTGGTTACCGGCCCGACCGGCAGCGGCAAAACCTCTACCTTATACAGTGCTATAAGTCAGTTAGACACAGAGCGGTGTAATATCTGCAGTGTTGAAGATCCGGTTGAAGTTCCCCTTCCCGGCTGCAGCCAGGTAATGGTGAATCATCGTCAGGGGCTCACCTTTGCGTCTGTTCTCCGAGCTCTGCTAAGGCAGGATCCAGATGTCATACTGATTGGGGAGATTCGGGATTCTGAAACTGCAAAGATTGCCGTGCAGGCAGCGCAGACCGGGCATCTGGTTCTGACTTCAATGCATACGAACAGCTGTCTCGATAGTTTAAAACGCTTGCAGTCTCTTGGCATCAACCCACTGGACATTCGCAGTTCTCTCAAGCTTATTGTCAGTCAACGGTTATTTCCGCTACCCGCAACGGGTGAAAATAAGCGTCAAGCGGTATTTGAGGTCGTCCCCTGGCAGGAGCAGGCAGAGAAACTCATCAACCTGAAGACAAATACAGTGGATCTGCGTCGTTACCTGAAGTCATTGCAGCTTCCTGATTTCTCTCAAGCTTTGCAGCATTACGTTGATGCAGGCCAGATCAACCGTAGTGAAAAGGAACGGTTTGTTTATGATGCCGATTAATCATTGCTGGTACTGGCAAGGGGGTAAGCAGTGCGGGTTGGTTCATGCCGACTCGGCACTCCAGGCAAAGCAGTTGTTAGCGCAGCACCAAATAAGCAGTGAAAAAGTAAAACGTATGCCGAGCAACAAGCTGAAAAGCTATAAACCCCGGTTTTCGCTCTGGTATGAATTGCTACAGCAAGTATCAGACTTACTCAACAGCGGGTTACCGCTTGCCGAAGCATTACGACACAGTGTCTGCGAGAGCCCATCCAGAGGGTTGCGCTGGATGATTGAAGACTGCATCCGTTGTATTGAGCGCGGTCTTGCTTTTAGTCGGGCATTGCAGCTTTATAAAAATTGGTTGCCGGAAGAAGATATCATCGCTATAGCCTGGGCGGAGCAAACCGGGCAGCTTGCCGACACCCTGCATCAGATAAATCAAGTTGCAACACGGCAGCTTCAGCTCAAAAAGCAAATGATCAAGGCGCTTCGCTATCCGATTATTGTGCTTTTGGTTGCCAGTGCGGTTTGTTTAATGATGATGGGTTGGGTGCTACCAAGTTTTGCGCCGTTATTTGATGAAGGGGAACTGCCAGGCCTAACCAGAGGGTTACTTAAAGCGTCGGAATTTCTGCATGAGCAAACTGTGCCGCTTCTTAGTCTGGTGCTGAGTTTTTCAGTCTTGTTGTACATTGTCCGGAAAAGATCCCCTTTATTCTGGCAACGCACCCTGTCGCAATTGCCTCTTGTCGGGCAGTTGCTGGAGGACATTAAACTGCAACAGCTCTTTCACCGCCTGGCTGTTGCCCTGAAGGCTGGCATTGAAACGCGTCAGGCTCTTAACAGCACCGCGCATTCTTTGACCTGGCTACCTCACCGCAATGCGTTACGTTCTGTCCAGCAAAGCGTAGAGCAGGGAAACGGCTGGGTAGACAGTTTCAGGTCAAGCTCTTTAAGTGAGCCTCGTACACTAAGCTTTCTTAAAGTGGCCGAGCAAAACGGCAATGTCGATCAGGCCTTTGCGACACTTGCCGATATTCGCCAGCAACGCTTTGAACAAAACTGTGAGCGTATTATTGGTCTGGCAGAGCCCTTGCTGATGGTGGTTTTAGGCGGCATTATAGGCACTCTGCTGGTCGCAATGTATTTACCGCTGTTTTCTATGGGGCAGCAATTTTAACCACGAAGGAACACAAGTATGGAACACTTGCTCGCTGCTGAGTCGATACCAACCCTGGTGTTGGCGCTTTTATTGGGCGCTGTTATTGGTAGCTTTTTGAATGTTGTTATTAGCCGGTTGCCTATTCAGTTACAGCGTCAATGGCAGCGTGAATGTGCAGAGATGAACGGCACACCATTAAAAGAGCAGGACCGCTTTTCTATCGCAGCTCCCGGCTCACACTGCCCTGAATGTAAAGCTTCCATAGCCTGGTACGACAATATACCACTGCTAAGCTATTTGGTTTTACGTGCCCGTTGTCGCCACTGCCAGACCCATATTCCGCTAACCTACTGGCTGGTTGAGCTTATCAGCTGTCTGGCCTTTGGACTGGTCGCCTGGCACTTTGGTTTTAGTCTTCCAGCTCTGGTTTATGTGACCGTATTTTCGCTGCTCATTTGCCTGTTTGTTATTGACTGGAACCATCAGCTATTGCCCGATCAGCTAACTTATCCGCTGCTTTGGATTGCCTTGCTCTGGTCATTGTCACCTGCCAGTGAGCTCTCACCTGACTCGGCCATTATAGGCGCGGTAGCAGGATACCTGAGTCTATGGAGCATATACTGGGCGTTCAAACTTGTTACCGGGAAGGAAGGAATGGGTTATGGCGATTTTAAGCTGCTGGCCGGCATTACCGCTTTTACCGGCGCTACCTTGTTGCCGGTTACCATTCTTGCCAGTTCAGTTTGCGGTGCCATAGTGGGTTTAGCCATGGTACGCGGCAAAGGTCGGTCACAGCCAATACCCTTTGGCCCGTTTTTAATTGGCGGCGGCATACTCAGCTACTTCTTTGGAACGGAGTTACTCTTTAGTTACTGGCACTGGTTAGGGGGCGTTTAAAATGACCTATGTTGTCGGTGTAACCGGAGGTATTGGTAGCGGCAAATCTGCAGCTACGGCTGAATTTGAAAAACTGGGCATTACCGTTGTCGATGCGGATATCGTTGCCCGCCAGGTGGTTATGCCAGGAACACCTTGCCTGCAGGAAATTGCAAAGCACTTTGGTGACAAGTTACTGACTGCGGATGGCGAACTTAACCGTAAGGCGTTACGCCAAAGGGTGTTCTCTAACCCACAAGAAAAGGAGTGGTTGAATAGATTGCTGCACCCAGCGATAAGACAAGAGATCATCAATCAGCTTGAACAAGCCGATTCTCCCTACGTGATTTTGTCCGCTCCCTTGTTGTTGGAAAATGGCCTGGAGAAATACTGCCAGCGAGTGCTGGTAGTTGACGTTCCTGAGTCTTTGCAATTAGAACGAACTATTCAACGTGATAACAGTCCTAAAGAAGAAGTGGAAGCTATTATGAAAGCACAGTTAAGTCGTGACGAACGACTTAAAAAAGCAAACGATGTGCTAAACAATGATGGCAACCTGGAACAGCTGAAACAACAAGTACTTCAGTTACATCAGCGCTACCTGGCAGCAACCGTTGCACAGGAAAAGTAATGCGCTATTATAGGAACAGAGTTCACCAATCGGCAATCGCATGGCATCGACTGACAACGACAACATTCTCTACGAATACCCTCTTCAGGAGCGCATGCGAACCTATTTGCGATTAGAGCACGGCTTTGAGCAGCTAAAAGCCAGTCAACTGTGTTTTGAAGAACAGGCTGAACCCTTTTTTAATGCATTATTCGCTGTCACCGAGCTACTGGAACGCTTTGATATTCGGACCGAACTCAGTAAAGATTTAGATCTCGATAAACAACGCTTACAAAAGTGGGAAGCGCACCCTGACGTTGACCGCGAGGCATTGCGAAATACCATTCAAGAAATTGAGCATTGTCTTAACCAGTTACAGGATATTCCAAAATACCTGCGACAACTTAAAGACGATGCTCTGCTAGCCAGTATCAGACAACGTTTTAGCCAACCCGGCATGAGCGGTTTGTTCGAATTGCCACAGCTACAGCTTTGGTTAAGCCAGTCCACTGAGGACAAAGCCAAGCAATGCGAAGAATGGCGCAAGACGTTAGCGGTTGTGGAATTAGCGATAACACTGAAGCTGACGCTGTTACGCGAGCAATCTGTTTTTGTTCCCATGCAGCTGCAAAATGGTTTCTTACAAGAAAGCTCCGATCAGCTACTGGCAATGTTGCGCATTAAAGTTCCCCGCACGGCCAATATTTACCCCGTCATTAGTGGGCACAGGCAACGTTTTACGGTACGATTCATGCCCTTACCGGGGGAGAGTAATGAAACCTCCCTACAAGACATTGAATTCGAAATCGCAAGGTGTAGTCCATGAGTGTTAGCGTTAACTGCCCAACCTGCCAAAAACAAGTTGAATGGTCAGAAAAGTCACCCGCCCGCCCCTTTTGCAGTGAGCGTTGTAAACTGATTGATTTAGGTGAATGGGCTAATGAAGAGAAAAGCATTCCTGGTGAGCCTGTTGTCATTGCTAATGATGATTACAACAACGACGAGCAGGGTTATTAATAAGCGTTTAAAGACTGCATAATGCATTCAACAATGGGCTGGTTAGCTTCAGGAAACTGAAATGCGTCAAGTTGGTTTTTATCAACCCAACACCAGTCCTGACCTTCCAGTTGGCGAGCTTCGCCATCGTAAGAAAGTACCCACCAAACATCCAGTAACACACGTTTATCTTTATATTGGTGTTCAATAACCGTTAGCGGCGCCATGTCAGTAATATCAATACCGCACTCTTCTTTTAGCTCACGTTGCAACGCTTGCTGGACATTCTCGTTGGCTTCAACTTTGCCGCCCGGAAATTCCCATTTCCCACCCTGATGTTGCTCAGGATGGCGTTGGGCAATAAAAATTTCGCCCTGCTCATTCTCAATAACGCCCACTGCAACATGTACAGCAGGCGATGTATCGGTTTTCATAGTATCCTACAGTTTACCGTGACAATGTTTGTACTTTTTACCAGAACCACAAGGGCAAGGTTCATTACGACCCACTTTGACGCCTTTGCGAACGGGTTGTCCCTGTGCATCAGCATTGTTTTTCTGCGTTGCCTCTTCTGCCGCAGGGCCACTTTGTTCATGACGAAACTCGCGAGGAGCACTATCTGCTGCCTTACGTTGTTCATCAACAGCGTCGACGTCTTCCGGAGCTCGAACCTTAACCTTACTTAAAACGGTCACGACGTCGAGCTTCAATGCCTCCAGCATCTCAGTAAAGAGAGCAAAGGCTTCTTTCTTGTATTCTTGCTGGGGGTTTTTCTGAGCGTAACCCCGCAGATGAATCCCCTGGCGCAGGTGATCCATTGCCGCCAGATGCTCTTTCCAGTGTTGGTCAAGGCTTTGCAGCATAATAGACTTTTCGAAACGGCGTAACACTTCCGCTCCGACCATCTCTTCTTTTTCCTGGTAGGACTCAATCAGTTTTTCCAAAACGCGTTCGCGCAGAACTTCTTCGTGGAAATGTTCTTCCTCTTCCAGCCACTTTTGCAGAGGCACGTCAATATGGAAGTCGCCGCGCAGACGCTCCTCCAGACCTTTTAAGTCCCATAGCTCGGCTAAAGACTGAGGCGGAACATATTCGCTAATAACGCTGTTGATAACATCTTCGCGAATCGCCACGATAGTCTCAGAGATATCGCCTTCATCAAGTAGCTCATTTCGCTGTTCATAGACTACGCTACGCTGATCATTGGCAACGTCATCGTACTCCAACAACTGCTTACGCACGTCAAAGTTACGCCCTTCCACTTTGCGCTGTGCATTTTCAATAGCACGAGTTACCCAAGGGTGTTCGATTGCTTCGCCTTCTTTCATACCTAAACGCTTCATCATCGTAGCCATTCGATCTGAAGCGAAAATGCGCATAAGTGAATCTTCCAGCGACAGATAAAAACGCGACGAACCCGGGTCACCCTGGCGACCGGCACGGCCACGCAACTGGTTATCAATACGACGTGATTCATGACGCTCAGTACCGATAATGTGCAAGCCACCGGCTTCAATAACAGCATCATGCAGCTTTTGCCATTCTTGCTTTATCTTCTCAATCTTCTCGTTGGACGGCTCTTCCAGTTTCTCGACTTCAGCCATCCAACTTCCGCCTAACACGATATCGGTACCACGGCCGGCCATGTTGGTTGCGATAGTCACGGTACCCGGACGACCCGCCTGAGCGATGATATCGGCTTCTTTTTCGTGAAACTTGGCGTTCAATACCGCGTGAGGAATTTTTTTCTTCTTTAGCAGGTTCGAGAGCAGTTCAGAGTTTTCAATAGATACCGTACCCACCAATACCGGCCGCTTCTGCTTGCGGCATTCTTCTATATCTTCCGCTATCGCTTCGTATTTCTCTAATGTAGTCAGGTAGATAAGGTCCGCTCTGTCATCGCGGATCATAGGTTTGTTGGTTGGCAGTACGATAGTCTCCAAACCGTAAATAGACTGGAACTCAAAAGCTTCGGTATCGGCTGTACCTGTCATACCCGCCAGTTTGTTATACAAACGGAAGTAATTCTGGAAAGTAATAGAAGCTAAGGTCTGGTTTTCGTTCTGAATTGGAACGCCTTCTTTTGCTTCGACAGCCTGATGCAGTCCTTCAGACCAGCGACGGCCTTCCATAGTACGACCTGTATGTTCATCAACAATGACGATTTTGTCGTCTTTAATGATGTAATCAACGTCTTTCTGGAACAGGTGATGTGCACGTAATGCGGCGTTAATATGGTGTAGTAAGCTGATGTTGGCCGCCGAATACAACGAGTCGTCCGCTTCCAGCATGCCTTTCTCTTTCAACAGCTCTTCAATGTGCTCTTGCCCGTGCTCGGTCAGATGAAGCTGCTTAGCCTTTTCATCGATAGTGAAGTCACCATCGCCTTTTTCTTCTTCTGTGTCTTCTTTTTCCTGGCGCACCAAATGAGGAACCAATTCATTCATTTTACGGTACATTTCCGAGCTGTCTTCAGCTGGCCCTGAAATAATTAGCGGGGTACGGGCTTCATCAATTAAAATTGAGTCAACTTCATCGACCAGAGCATAATTTAATTCGCGCTGAACTCTGTCCTGCGGAGCAAATGCCATGTTGTCACGAAGATAGTCGAAACCAAACTCGTTGTTGGTACCGTATGTAATGTCTGCCTGGTAAGCCGCTTTTTTATCTTCCGGTGCCATGCCCGGAATATTAAAGGCAACCGTTAGCCCCAGAAAATCGAATAATGGCTGGTTAAACTCAGCGTCACGTTTTGCCAGATAGTCGTTCACCGTAATGATATGAACACCTTTACCGGGCAACGCATTTAAATAAGCTGGCAGGGTTGCAGTTAAGGTTTTACCTTCACCGGTTTTCATTTCAGCAATGCGATTATCGTTCAGCACCATGCCGCCAATCAGCTGTACGTCAAAGTGGCGCATGCCAAACACTCGCTTACTGGCTTCTCGAACGGTAGCAAAAGCCTCCGGTAAGATTTTTTCAATGCGCTCGCCTTCGTTGAGGCGCTTACGAAACTCCGTGGTCTTCTCTTTCAGCTCGGCATCACTCAAGGCTTCAAACTCGGGTTCCAGCGAATTAATTCGCTCAACGTCTTTCTGCATGGTTTTAAGAATGCGATCGTTGCGACTTCCAAATACTTTTCGAAACAGACTGCCTAGCATGAGATTGATTTATCCTGTGTTACTTTCCTGAACAACAAAAGCGGTACCGAAGTACCGCCTACGTTCTAAATTAATTTACCGAGTTATTTTGAGTCAGCTTTGCGATACACAAATTGGTTAGGGTCAATTTGACGACCATTACGCAAAACTTCGTAATGAACGTGCGGGCCTGTCGAACGGCCACTACTACCCATTTCAGCGATTTGCTGACCACGGGTGACAACATCCCCTACGGATACCGACAGCTTATCATTATGCCCGTAGCGTGTTTTTAAACCACCACCATGGTCAATTTCGACCAACATACCGTAACCGTATCGATCGCCCGCCCAAGTCACTACACCTGCGCCGGTAGCAATAATTTTGACCTCTTCATTATAACTGGCAAAGTCTAACCCTTTGTGCATGGCTGGTGTACCATTAAAAGGGTCCTTACGCACACCATACTGCGACGACAACCAACCATCTGAGATTGGACGTCCCGCAATATAAGCATCATTATTAAGTTGGTGATTCATCATCACAGATTCAAGTAGTGATAGCTGTTTTTGTTTGTCAGAGATTTGCGACAGCATATCTTCAATTTCGCGAACAACATCTGTACCGGAACTTTGCGGCAGCTCAGCAACTTCAATTTCCGGACCACCTATGGGCAGTTCCTGATTAAAGTTAAACTCGCCGTTATCCAAATTGGCAACGCCAGCCAAACGTTCACCCAAAGCATCCAGACGACGCATCTGGGCTCTTAACTCGCCCAGGTATACGGTCATTGCACCCAAACGCTTTTGGGTATCTTCTTTCAGGTCTTTTAACGCTTGCTCTTGTAATACAAGCTTTTTCTGCTCTTCAGAAATTTTTGTCTGCGCCAGTTCAGGATCGATTCCCTGATACTGCCATGGCTGCCAGCTGGCAAGTCCAATAAAAGCAGCAATGCCAACGTAGGACAAAAACCGACGTCGACTTAACCGAATACGAAAACGTACTTTGGAGCCTCGATAAAAGACTGATAAACTCATCTGAACTCTCTTATTATTTGCCTACTACGCAATTATGTCACGACACCCGAAAACCCCATCAGAATGGCTTCGTTCCGGACAACGGACTTTGTCGACAACATTACGACACTATGCACAGTTTGCCGCCCAACTTTCGCATTGGCAACAATTGTTTCAACAATGCGTTGATAAAAACACCAACCAACACTGCCAATTGCTGAATATCCGTGATGGTCAAATGATCATTCAAGTGGATAACGGTAGTTGGGCAACCCGGCTAAAACTTCAGCAAGCGGCCATTATAACGCATTTTCGTGACAATGCGACGGTCCCGGTACACAGCCTTTCTATTAAGGTGTCGCCGTCAATGAACAGTTTTCAGAAAAGTATTAAAAATCAGAAAGATTCAAGCAGTGCAGAGCGTTTACTGTCGATGGCGGAAGGTTGCGATGAGCCGTTGAAATCGGAGTTAAAAGCGTTGGCGGCAAAGTTTACCGCCAACGATAAGGACTAAGCTGTGGTTGTTGCTGGTGACCAAAAGGCGATAGGCGCTTTTTCCTGCTCACCGTCAAAGGTCACAAATTCCCACGCAGATTCTTGCGCTAATAAAGCCTGAAGTAACTGGTTGTTCAGTGCATGCCCTGACTTATAAGCACGCAGGTGACCCAGAATACTGTGCCCCCCCATGTACAAGTCACCAATAGCATCCAACATTTTGTGTTTTACGAATTCATCGTCGTAACGTAAGCCGTCACTGTTCAGAATGCGGAATTCATCGAGCACAACGGCGTTATCAAAACTGCCGCCCAGTGCCAGGTTGTTTTCCCGTAAAAACTCAATGTCTTTCATGAAGCCAAAGGTACGGGCGCGACTAATTTCCTTAATAAAGGCATTAGCGCTAAAGTCGATACTGACCGTTTGCCCTGTATCTGCAATAGCCGGGTGTTCAAAGTCGATAGCAAAGTCGATACGGAAACCATCGTGGGGTAGCAGTTCCGCCCACTTATCACCGTCTTCGACACGCACCGGCTGTTTGATCCGGATGAACTTTTTCGCTGCTGACTGCTCTTCAATACCCGCGCTTTGTAGCAGGTAAACAAACGGGTGCGAGCTGCCGTCCATAATTGGAATTTCATGCGAGTCGACTTCGATTATCGCGTTATCAATTCCAACGCCGGCCAGCGCAGCGAGCAAATGCTCGACGGTAGAGATACGAACGTTTTCCTCATTGATAAGACAGGTACACAGCTGCGTATCACGCACCCAGTCTGCCCGTGCTGGAATATCCACCACAGGATCAAGGTCCACACGACGGAATATCAAACCAGTATTAGCCGGCGCAGGACGTAAAGTAAGGTTCACTTTATTGCCTTTGTGCAGCCCAACACCCGTGGTTGATATTGCTTGCTGTAATGTACGTTGCTTAATCATGGTACTTGTTCACCTACCTTTTCTATTCGGTTCGCCTTAGCTGACGCCAAAGCGGCCGCATATTATACGACATTTGTCATGGTTCGATCAAATTTTATGCATACTTACACAGAGTTACGTCAAATTAGTCGACCTGTTTTCGTAAAAATGCCGGAATATCCAGGTAATCGAGTTCTTTATCTTGTTTAGCTTTGGCAGCTGGCTGACGTTTTGGTTCAGCTTTTGCTTCCGCTTGAACTTCTTCTTGCTCTTCGTAACGAGGAGCAGCAGCACCGCGGTCTATATCACTACTACGGTATGCCTGCTGAGGTTCGCGCTTAGGCGCGGCCTGGCTGGTATTGTTCACCAACGAGATATCCGGTTTGCGCTCAGCGCCGATGCCTGTAGCAACAACAGTAACGCGCAGCTCATCGGACATTTCAGTATCAATAACGGTACCCACAATCACTGTGGCGTTATCTGATGCAAAGGCTTTAACCGTATTACCAACGGTGTCGAGCTCTTCAATGCTCATGTCCATGCCGGCTGTTACGTTAATTAATACACCACGAGCGCCAGACAAGTCGATGTCTTCCAGTAACGGGCTGTTAATGGCCATTTCTGCGGCTTCCTGCGCACGGTCTTCACCGCTGGCAACTCCAGTACCCATCATGGCCGTACCCATTTCTTTCATGACCGCACGAACGTCCGCAAAGTCGACGTTGATAAGACCCGGACGAGTAATCAGCTCGGCAATGCCCTGAACCGCACCCAACAATACGTTGTTTGCTGCGCTGAAGGCATCCAGCAGGCTGGTTCCACGACCCATCACCTTAAGCAACTTCTCGTTTGGAATGGTAATTAACGAGTCGACACTTTGTGCCAATGCGTTAATACCTTCATCGGCTACGGCCATGCGCTTTTTCCCTTCAAACGGGAAAGGCTTGGTCACAACGGCAACGGTCAGAATGCCCAGTTCTTTGGCAACTTCAGCAACCACAGGTGCTGCACCGGTTCCGGTACCGCCGCCCATGCCAGCTGCAATAAAGACCATGTCGGCACCTTCTAAGTGGACTTTGATGTTCTCGCGGTCCTCTTCTGCCGATTGGCGACCCACTTCCGGGTTGGCGCCAGCGCCAAGACCTTTAGTGATGTCCTGCCCTAATTGAATGGTGACATCCGCCGTATGATTACGCAGAGCCTGCGCATCGGTATTGGCTGCGATAAATTGTACACCTTCAATTGATTCTTTTACCATGTGCTGAACAGCGTTTCCGCCACCACCACCGACGCCGATCACCTTAATGACGGCTTCGCTTTCATAATTGTCCATCAGTTCGAACATAATAATTCTCCCTACCTGCTTTTAACGTGCTACCCCAAGTTAAAACTCACCTTTGAACCAACTCTGCACTTTTTGCCAGAGTCCGATCACGTCAGTTTTAGAGCTTTCTTTTTGTGACACAGCGGCATCTTCCTGCCCATACCGTAACAGTCCCACCGCTGTGGCATAAACCGGATCTTCGACGTAATCCCGCAGGCCTTTCATGCCCAGAGGAACGCCGATACGAACCGGCATTTGAAAAATTTCTTCAGCAAAATCGACACAACCTTCCATCTTTGCGCTACCGCCGGTAATCACTACCCCGGCTGCAATTTGCTCATCTAACCCACTTTGCTGGATTTCGTCCCTGACCAGCTCAAACAATTCCTGATAACGCGGCTCTACCACTTCCGACAGGGTATGACGCGACATTACCCGTGACGGACGCCCACCAACCGACGGTACTTCAATGGTGTCTTCCATACTGACCATTTGCCGCAACGCACAGGCGTGCTTAGTTTTAATTTCTTCCGCGTGATTGGTCGGTGTGCGGAAAATTTTGGCAATGTCACTGGTGACCTGATTTCCCGCCGCAGGAATGACCGCGGTATGACGCAACACACCGCCCGCATATATACAAATATCAATAGTGCCGCCACCTAAATCGACCAGCGCCACGCCTAAATCTTTTTCGTCATCGGTCAATACCGATATGCTCGATGCCAATGCTGAAAAAATCAGCTTATCCACTGACAAACCGCAGCGTTCAACGGCTTTAATAATGTTTTTCGCCATGTCATTTGCACAGGTAATAATGTGCACTTTGGACTCCATGCGAACACCCGACATGCCAATTGGGCTGCGAATGCTTTCCTGTGAGTCAATGACGTACTCCTGCGGCAAGACGTGCAAAATACGGCGCTCTTTTGCAATAGGCACTGACTGCGCGGCGTGAATCACACTATCGACATCGTCCTGCGTCACTTCGGCTTCATTAATCGGCACCATGCCACTTTCGTTCTGGCAGGAAATATGACGACCAGAAATGTTCAGATACACCGATGCGACACGGCAGTCAGCCATAAGCTCAGCTTCATCAACAGCACGCTGGACCGACTGAACAACCAGGTTAAGGTCATTCACGCCGCCTTTGTCCATGCCACGCGAGGTCGCTGTACCAACGCCAACAACACTGATCTCATTATCTGGCAGTAATTCGCCAATAAGCGCAGTTACTTTGCTGGTGCCTATATCCAGACCTACAACCATATTGTGTTCCGATGTTTTCGACATAACCGTCTAACTCTCACTTTTTGCTTCACGCCAGGCCACTGCAGCCCCGGTGTCATATCGTAAATCCACAGTATCGATTTCGTTGTTTTTACTTTTCTCGTGTTCAACGATGCTGGGAAACACATCGATAAACCGTTTTATTCTCTCTAACGTTGCTTCACGCCCCAGTTTTACTTCAATTCCCTGAGCCAAAACCACACTGACGGCAAATCGCTCAGTTAACCTTAGTGCCCTTACCTGAAAGCCATTAACTGCCAGCATTTGCTGCACTCGGTTAAACTCTTTCCATGTTTCCTCTACGGCATTTTCTGGTCCAAACAACTGCGGCAATGCCGTTTCAACTTGCTCTATATTCGCCCGAAAAACCTCACTTTGCTCATTTATCAGACGATCACCATTCCACATGGCTACCGGTTTGTGTTCCGTCACATAAACCGACAATTTGTCGGGCCAGACTTTACGAATCGAAACCTTTTGTACCCAGGGCAACTGCTCAACCCGATGCCTTAGTTCGTTCACATCTGCGGTAAAAAAGCTTCCCAACGGTTCTGCCGTTAAGGCTCTTCTGACCTCTTCATTGGCGGTATACTGCAACTCGCCTTGTACATTTAATTCCGCTAACGGCACTTGTTGCTCGTCAGTCAGCACCTGGTTTAACTGGTAAATACCAACCAGTGCACCCGCTATAGTCAGGCATAATACCGTCACACCTGACCAAAAGTTAACAGAACGCAGGCGCTGTTCAGCTGCCATCATCAGCGCTCCAGTGTTTGCGCTAAAATGCGCTCCACTAAATCGTTAAAACTTAATCCGGCGGCTTTTGCTGCCATAGGTACCAGGCTCTTTTCGGTCATACCCGGAACGGTATTGGCTTCAAGTAAAAACCAATCGCCATTGTCGCTACGCATGACATCGATACGCCCCCATCCGCTCGCGCCTATAGCCGAGAATGCACGCTCAGCCAGACGGCGAAGCTTAGCTTCATCTTCATCGCTTAACCCGGCAGGACAGTGATACTGCGTGTCATTCGCCTGGTACTTCGCCTCAAAGTCGTAAAACTCATGCGGTGTCTGCAAACGAATAACAGGTAAAGCACTTCCGTCCAGCAGGCCAATGGTGTATTCAGGACCTTCAATCCACTGCTCAACCAGAATGTCGTCATCAAACTGCGCAGCGTGTTTTAACGCTGCTGCTAACCCCTGTGCACTATCGGCGCTGCTCATACCAATGGATGAGCCCTCACGTGCCGGCTTAACAATGACGCGCCCACCAAGCTCTAACAACAACGCTTCGGCATTCACTTGCTCTATTTCTTTTTGTGTAATGACCCGCCAACTCGCTGTTGGTAACCCCAAAGCGTGCCAGATTTGTTTGCAACGCACTTTATCCATACCCAGAGCGCAGCCAAGAACATCACTGCCGGTATAGGGTATTCCCAGCACTTGCAATGCACCCTGCATAGCGCCATCTTCGCCGCCACGTCCATGCAGCGCGATAAATACACGGTCGTAGCCATCATCGACAAGTTCTTGCAGGCCATGTGCCGCCGGGTCAAATGCGTGCGCATCAATACCTTTAGCCACTAAACCTTTTAATACAGCCATTCCCGACTTCAACGACACATCGCGCTCGGCCGAGCTGCCGCCCAGCATGACAGCGACTTTACCAAAGGTCTCAGCGTTCATTGCTCAGCACCTCCGTGGCTATGTTCTTTGCCAATGCGCCAATGTTTCCGGCTCCCTGAGTTAACAGCAGATCACCAGCGGCCAGAACCGATTCCAGCACTTCTGGCATGTCATCGACTGTTGCGACATAAATTGGGTCTATTTGCCCGCGCTGCCGTATCGAACGACATAACGAGCGGCTGTCCGCTCCGCTAACCGGTGTCTCGCCAGCGCTATAAACTTCCAGCATCAGCAATACATCAACTTGCGAAAGCACGTTGACGAAATCCTCATATAAGTCACGCGTCCGTGAATACCGGTGCGGCTGAAATGCCATTACCAGACGGCGCTCCGGCCAGCCTTCACGAGCGGCCTGTATGGTCGCTGCAACCTCTGAGGGGTGATGACCGTAGTCATCCACCAACATGACCTCACCCTGTTCTTTACCCGGCACCGGAAAGTTCCCGTAATGCTGAAAACGCCGTCCAATGCCTTCAAATTTGTTTAACGCCGACTGAATTGCCTGGTCATTAATACCTTCGTCTGTGGCTACTGCCACCGCTGCCAACGCATTCAGTACATTGTGTTTACCCGGCAGGTTAAGGCAGACATCTAATGGCTGCAGACCTTTGCGTAAAATCGTAAAACAGCTTTCACTGGCGGTTTGCTTATAGTCAATAGCCCGAACATCTGCTGCCTCACTAAAGCCATAGGTCATGGTCTGACGACCCAGTCGTGGAATTAAGTCGGCTACCACAGAATCATCCACACACATAACCGCTAAGCCGTAAAATGGCAGGTTATGCAGAAACTCAACGTAGGTGTCCAATAACTTGTTGAAGTCACCTTCGTAGGTATCCATATGATCCGCTTCAATGTTGGTCACTATGGCGACCATCGGCTGTAAATGCAGGAACGATGCGTCGCTCTCGTCAGCTTCAGCAATCAGGTACTTACTATTACCTAACCGGGCATTAGAGCCTGCGCTGTTCAGCAAGCCTCCGATGACGAAAGTGGGATCGCGATCCGCTTCAGCAAAGATACTGGCAACCAGTGACGTAGTTGTGGTTTTACCGTGCGTTCCTGCTACCGCAATACCGTGACGAAAGCGCATGAGCTCGGCCAGCATCTCTGCACGACGTACTACCGGTACACGTAATTGATGCGCTGCCACAAGCTCCGCATTGTCGGTTTTAATGGCGCTGGACACCACGACCACACTGGCACCTTCAATATTAGTGGCCATATGACCTAACACGACCGTCGCGCCCAGGCTGCGCAGACGCTCGGTATTTGCGTTTTCAGCGATGTCAGAGCCCGAGATCTGATATCCCTGGTTCAACAGAACTTCCGCAATACCTGCCATACCGGCACCGCCGATGCCAACGAAGTGTATTCGCTGTACCCGGCGCATTTCCGGTACGTTCACAATTGTAAATGGCTGTGCGTTGGTTGCGGTCATGCTAGTCATCGCTCTTTTTATATTCCATACATTCATTCACCAGTCGTTGCGTTGCCTCTGGCATAGCGCACTGACGAGCGAAACGCGCCATTGTCCACAGTTGTTGCCTGTCATGCAATAAACGTTTTAACTGTTGCTGCAATGCACCTTTAGTGACTTCGGTTTGCGGTACTAAAACTGCCGCACCGCGGCTTTCTAAAACTTTCGCATTTGCCGTTTGATGGTCGTCTACCGCATGAGGCAGAGGCACTAAAATGGATGCAACGCCCATGACAGCCAGTTCCGAAATGGTTAAAGCCCCTGCACGGCATATCACCAGGTCAGCCCCGCTAAAGGCCTCGCCCATATCGTCAATAAACTCCACTACGGTCAGCTTTTTCAGCACCGGGGCGTTCTCATATGCTCTTTTTGTGGTGGCTTCACGGTCCATACCGCATTGATGCACAACATTAAGCTCCACACCTTCTAGCGCTTTGACGGCCTCCGGTACCGCTTCGTTCAATACCTGTGCCCCTAAACTGCCACCAACCACCAGTAAATTTAATTCACCGGTCATTTTTGAGTTGTCGGGCTGTTCAGCTGCTTGTTTCAATAACCCGCTTCGCAAAGGATTACCTACCACCGGATAACGTTTCCACTGTTGCAGAGCAACTGGCAAGCCAAGCAAAACTTTATCGGCTTTAGGCGCCAGCAAGCGCGTAGTCATACCCGGTATGGCATTTTGCTCATGCACCACTAACGGCACGCCGCAGAGTTTTGCCGCCAAGCCCATTGGCGCACATACGTACCCACCAAAGGTTGCGACCACCTGCGGCTGAAGCGTTTTCAGTAAGCGTCGGCACTGCAAAACTGCTTTCGCCAGAGTAAATGGCATTAAAAGCTTTCTTTTCAGCCCATGGCCACGCACCCCAGTCATACTAATGCTGTGCAACGCAAAGCCCGCCGCCGGAATAACACGGCTTTCCAAACGACCTTCCTGAGTACCCAGCCAGTCGACTTGCCAGCCGTTATCCCGCATTTCTTCAGCTACGGCTAAAGCCGGGAAAATATGTCCGCCGGTACCTGCGGCTGCGATTAGAACGCGGTTCATTCAGCACCTCCGCGCGGCGCTACTTTGCGACCCGTCATGCGGCGCTCATGGTCAATCCGCAATAACAGACCAACGGCTAACGCAGACACAATCAGGCTGTTTCCGCCATAACTGACCATAGGCAGTGTGAGCCCTTTCGTTGGCAGAGCGCCAGAAGCGACACCAATATTCACAAACGCCTGAATGCTGAACCAAACGCCGATACCGTATGCGAGGTATCCACCATAGCGCTGCTCCAGCATTAAACAGCGACGACCAATAACCAATGCCCGCCAAACCAGCATCAGTACAGTCACAATGACAGCCAGAACACCTAAGAAGCCAAGCTCTTCGGCAATGACCGCCATAATAAAATCGGTATGGGCTTCCGGCAGATACTGAAGCTTCTGAATACTATTACCCAGGCCGGCACCACTGAACTGCCCTTGTCCGAAAGCGATAAGCGACTGCATTAACTGATAACCGGCGCCAAAAGGATCCTTTTCCGGCTCTAAGAACGTTAATAGTCGCTGCATTCGGTAAGGCTCAACAATAATCAAAAGGATGAGTGCTAACACGCAGGTAAGGAATACCGCAAAAAACTGCCATAACCGGGCACCTGCAAGGAACAACATAGCAACTGTGGTCGCCGATAAAACAACAACGGTACCGAAGTCTGGTTGCATCAACAGCAACACCGCCGCAATAAATAGCAGGAACAAGGGCTTGATAAAGCCCTTAGCCGCTTCGCGCACTTCGTCTTCACGGCGTGATAAATAACTAGCCATGTAAATACAGAAAAACAATTTAGCCATTTCTGCAGACTGAATGGTAACCGGACCCACTTTTATCCAGCGCTGTGAACCATTTACTTCGTGACCAATAACCAATACCAGCAATAACATCAACAAACCAACAAGTAGCAGCTTACCGCTGTGCAAATTCCAGCTTTGCGTAGGAACCCTCAACGTCGCCAGCATAACCACTAAGCTGATAACAATATAAACGCCGTGGCGTATTGCAAAATGAAAGGGGTTACCGGTTAGCCGCTCGGCGGTTGGCAGCGAAGCAGATGTCACCATAATAAAGCCAAAAGCGAGTAGCGACATGGCAAGAACAAACAGCACACGGTCGTATAACGGCTCGCTGGTTTTACCCTGAAACCAAGCTAACAGCTGCTGCAACCGAGTGCTGGTTTGGTTATCCGGTATTTCCAGATTCAGTTGTTCTTCACGCACTGTCGACATAAAGCGCCTCCACTGCCTGACGGAAACTGTCGCCACGGTGCTCGAAGTTATCAAACTGATCGAAACTGGCGCAGGCCGGCGAGAGCAATACCATGTCCCCTGCCTGAACTAAAGACGATGCCAGCTCAACGGCCTGTTGCAGGCTCTTAACCTGCCGCGAGCCGTTAAAAAGCTGTCCTATACGAGGGCCGTCTTCGCCTATGGTCAGCAGAATATCAACGCGTTCCAAAGTCGGCTGTAACTCACGGAAGTCCGCGCCCTTGCCATTACCTCCGGCAATAAGCAACAAGCGTCCGTTAACGGTGGGCCGCAGGCCTTCAACAGCCGCTATCGTTGCTCCAATGTTGGTTGCTTTTGAGTCATTAACCCAGAAAACGCCCCCATCACTGCTGACGAGTTCACAACGGTGTGGCAAACCGTTAAATTCTTTTACTGCATTGGCCGCTTGCTCAACATCAACTCCAATAGCATCACACAAAGCCAAAGCGGCCTGCACGTTGATTAAATTATGAATACCCTGCAGTTTTAACTGATCCGCTCTGAGCACAACATCTCCACGGAAGGTAATGGCTACCGGACCACTGGAACGGTCAACATTGCCGGACAACAGGCCAAAGTGCTTAGGGTGAGCATCATCGCCAAAGCTCATCAATTTACCGGTAATTGGATGTGGCCAGGTGTCCTGCTGCTGTCGGTTTAGTACCCAGGTCTTCGCGTTAGTAAAGATACGCTGTTTGGCTTTAACGTATTCCTCTATCGTGCAGTAGCGATCCATATGATCGGCACTAATATTCATAAGTGCCGCAGCTTTTAAGTTTAAGCTACTAACAGATTCCAATTGAAAGCTGGACAGTTCCAGCATTACCGCGTCAGGTTGTTCTTTCTGTTGCAATAACTCCAACACGGGCAGACCGATATTCCCTGCTGCAACCACATTCTTACCGCATTTCTGAGCAATAAACTCAACCATTCGGGTAACGGTGGACTTCCCGTTAGAACCGGTTACTGCAATGACGGGTAAGTTCGACTCTTGCGCAAAGAGTTCAACGTCGCCAACCACCGGAATAGTTGCATCCCGGGCTAAAACGATCGGCTCTTCTCGCAGATCAATTCCGGGACTTGTAATGATTAAGTCAGCCGCCAGCGTATCTTCTAGCTCCCAGCGACGATTCAGGAATTCAGCATCGCCCAGTATTTGTTTGGCCTCGTCCAGACCAGGAGGATTATTGCGCGAATCGAATACCCGAATCTGAACATTTGCCAGGTCTTTATCCTGTTGCTTTTTATTTTGTAAATAGCGCAGCACAGAAACCCCGGTCTTTCCAAGACCAAGGACAACAATGTGTTTCATATTCTGCCAGGCTATTTTCTTCATTATTTTTTAACGCAACTTCAAGGTTGCGAGTCCTATCAGTACAAAAATTAACGACAATATCCAGAAACGCACAATGACTCGTGGCTCAGGCCATCCTTTTAACTCGTAGTGGTGGTGAATTGGCGCCATACGAAACACGCGTTTACCGCGCAGTTTGTAGGATCCCACCTGCAACATCACTGATACGGTTTCCATGACAAATACGCCGCCCATAATAAACAGCACCAGTTCCTGCCGCACTAGAATGGCAATAATGCCAAGCGCTGCGCCTAAGGCTAAAGAGCCAACGTCGCCCATGAATACCAGTGCCGGGTACGTGTTAAACCACAGAAAGCCCAAACCGGCACCAACAATAGCGGTGCACACCACCAACAATTCGGCGGTCAACGGTAAGTAAGGGATTTGCAGGTATTCGGCAAAGTTCACGTTGCCGGAAACATAAGCGAAAATACCCAACGCCGCGGCAACCATAATGGTTGGCATAATCGCCAGACCGTCCAGGCCATCGGTTAGATTCACGGCGTTACTGGTACCAACAATCACGAAATATGCCATGAGCAAATAAAGCATGCCCAATTGCGGCATAACGTCTTTAAAGAAAGGAACAATCAACGCAGTTTCTGCGCCTTGTGTGCTGCTCCAGTAAAGGTAGACTGCTGCGATACTGGCAATAACCGACTGCCAGAAGTACTTCCATTTGGCAATTAAGCCTTTCGGGTCTTTACGCACCACTTTACGATAGTCATCGACGAAACCGACAATGCCAAAGCCGGTAATAACCAGTAACACAACCCAGACATAACGGTTGTCTAAGTCTGCCCAGAGCAGTGATGAACCCAATACCGCGGCTAATATCAGCACACCACCCATAGTGGGGGTGCCACTTTTACTTAAATGACTTTCGGGACCATCGTCCCTTACCGTTTGCCCTATCTGCAGACGTTGCAAACGGCGAATCAATGTTGGTCCTAACCACAGTGACAAAACTAAAGCGGTTAAAACGCTTAGTATTGCCCGCAAGGTCAAGTAAGAAAACACGTTAAACGCGCTTTCAAACTGGGTTAGGTACTCCGCCAACCAAACTAACATGCGTGCTTTTCCTCTGTGCTGTCACCGACTGTGACAGCCTGCTGTATTGCTGCAACAACGCGCTCCATATGTGCGGAGCGTGAGCCTTTAACCAGCACTGTGACAGGCTGTTTACCTGTCTGTTCTGTAAGTCTTTGTAAAACAGATTCAACCAGAGACTGCAGGCTTCCAAAGTGCTTGCCTCCATTGCCGTTAAAGACTTCACTGGCACTTTGGCTGAGTACACCCAAGCTGTATAAATTATCAATACCGGTGCCAATAGCATGTTCACCAATTTCTTCGTGGTAGGCTCTTGCATCAGCCCCCAGTTCGCCCATGTCTCCAAGGACAAAAATTCGGTAACCCTTGTAACTCCCAAGTAAATCAAGAGCGGCTTTGGTCGAAGCAACGCTGGCGTTGTAAGTGTCGTCAATAATACGTAAGTGATCACTCACTTTAATAGTGGTCAAGCGCCCTTTTGCTGGCTGAACCTGCTCTAAGCCAGTCACAATATCATCCAGAGATATGCCCAATTCGCTGGCCGCAGCCGATGCGGAAAGCGCATTTAAGACGTTATGCTGACCGCTCAGTTTTAACGCCAGTTGTCGGGTTTGCTCACCTAAATGGAGCGTAAACGACGGATGCCCTTCACCATTAAGAGTAATATCTGTGGCGAACACGTCCGCACTGTCGCTTAAACCAAAGGTTTTCCAGTTCATATTAGTGCAAGCGCGTTCCCAGCAAGGGTAAAACTCGGAGTCACGGGGGGTAACAGCCGTTCCCTGGCTCCCCACTCCACGGAAAATCTCAGTTTTAGCACGTGCTACGCCGTGTAAACTTCCAAAGCCTTCAACATGCGCAGCACTGACGTTATTTATAATGGCGACATCGGGCTTGACCAGATTAGTGGTGTAGCCAATTTCTCCAGGATGGTTCGCTCCAAGCTCAACCACCGCGTACTTATGCTGCTCTTCTAAACGCAGCAAAGTCAGGGGAACACCAATGTCGTTGTTAAAGTTGCCCTGAGTCGCCAATACTGGATGACGAATTGATAAAATGGCCGCCAGCATTTCTTTTACCGTGGTTTTACCATTACTGCCGGTAACCGCGACGGTTTTTGGTGCAACCTTGGCTTTCACCGCCGCACCCAGGCGTCCCAATGCATGGCGACTATTCTCAACAATAATTTGCCGGCATTGAATGTTCTGTTTCTTTTCACAAATAACGGCAGCGGCACCTTTGGCTATAGCTTGCTCAACGAAGTCGTGCGCATCAAAGTTTTTTCCTTTTAAGGCAATAAAAAGTGCGTCCTGCAAATCCGCCCGCGTATCCGTTGATACTTTGTCTATTGTACAATCAGAGCCAACCAGGCGCCCTTCCACCTGTTCCGCAATCCACTCCAGTGATACTGAAATCATGCGCAGTCTCCTTGCAGCCATTCACTCACGACTGCTCTTTCGTTGTAATCTACACGTTGAGTGCCGATAACCTGATAGTCTTCATGTCCTTTACCCGCCAGCAAAACAACATCGTCTTGCGCTGCTTCCTGCATGGCTTTTATCACGGCCTCACGGCGTCCGGGCCACACTTTAACTCGGTCTTTATCCGCAATACCTGTCAGAATGTCTTCGATGATCTGTTGCGCTGGCTCAGTTCTCGGGTTGTCGTCAGTAACAACCACAACATCCGCGTAGTCTGCAGCCACTTTGCCCATTTGCGGGCGTTTGCCGCGGTCACGATCGCCTCCACAGCCAAACACGCACCATAAACGGCCTTTGCAATGCAGCCGCAAAGCACTCAATACCTGGTGTAAGGCATCGGGTGTATGCGCATAGTCAACTACAACCAGAGGCGACTGCTTGTTATTAAAGGCTTCCATGCGCCCGGGAACCGGTAGCAAACTGCGACAGGCTTCGCCAATTGCCGCCAGAGGTTTGTTTAGTTTTAATAAAACCGCTACGGCACAGAGAACGTTATAAACGTTAAAGCGCCCCAACAAAGGGGTTTCCACGGTGCAGGACTGGCCTTGCCAATTGATCTGAAATACTGAGCCTTGCTCATGGAACTGAAGCCCGGTTGCGTGCAAACACGGTTCGACCGAACTTTCATTGAGGCTTATCCATAGATCCGCTAAGTCGTCTTTGGCCCACTGATTCAGGGTGTCATCATCGGCATTAACTATTCGATTTTGCACACTAAAATCGGCGAATAGTCGTTGTTTTGCTGCGACATAGTTTTCCATGGTGCCGTGATAATCCAGATGATCACGGCTGATGTTAGTAATAGCAGCCGCCGAAAAATGCAGAGCTTCAACACGGCGCTGAATAAGAGCGTGCGAAGACACTTCCATAGCCACAAGCTCTGCGCCTTCTGCAAGTAATGTCGCCAGTCTATGCTGTACAGTAACGGCATCCGGAGTCGTGTGCCGCTCAGGCAACAAGCGACCGATAAGCCCACTACCTGTGGTGCCAATAACCGCCGCTTCCATACCCAGAGTTTTTGCCAGCTGAGCCATGATGTGAGTCACCGATGTTTTACCGTTGGTTCCGGTAACACCAACGAGCTGCATTTTCTCTGACGGGTGACCAAAGAAGATCCCTGCAATATGTGACAAGTGCTCGCGAACCCCACTAAAACCAACAACCACAGCCCCCCTGCGGTGCTCTAGCGCAAGCCCGGGAGCTTCAGCAATAACCGCTACCGCACCGGCGTCTATAGCGGCATCAATATAGGCCCGACCGTCGGTTTCATAACCAGGAATCGCAACGAACACGTCGCCGTTGGCTACTTGCCGGCTATCTAACTTTATTCCACTGACAGTTACGTCCGGAATGGCGAATGACGCAGGCAGCATGGTCAGCAACTCAGCCAATTTCATCATTCCTCACCCCCGAAGCCGGCCGCACGAACCTGAGTGTCTTCAATGTTATCTGGCGCCACATTGAGCAGTCGCATGGTCTGAGACACTATTTTCGAAAACACAGGTGCCGCCGCGGTACCACCGTAGTAGTCATCGGTACCCGGCTCATTTATGGTCACCACGACAACAATTTTCGGATCGCTAACCGGTGCAATGCCGGCGAATAGAGCGACATACTCGTCACCATAACCACCGCCGGTTTTGGTTTTGCGCGTTGTTCCGGTTTTGCCCGCTACACGGTACCCAGGAACCTGAGCAGCTTTAGCCGTGCCGTCACGCACCACTTCTTCCATCATATGCATGACAGCGCGCGTGTTGTCTGGATTGAAAACTTGCTCAGCGGGTAAAGGAGATTCCTGACGGAATATCGTAAGTGGTCGTTTCAAGCCACCGTTTGCAATAACGTTATAGGCATTAGCCAGCTGCAGACTGGTTACCGATAAACCGTAGCCGTACGAAAGTGTCGCTACTTCAAATTCAGACCAACGACGTCTGTCACCAAGCAAGCCAATGCTTTCGCCTAATAAAGCAATACCAGTGTCGTTGCCAAAACCGGCATCGGAATAAGTTTGCAATAAGGGCTCGACCCCCAAGTCCAGAGCAATTTTAGTCACACCTACGTTAGAAGAGCGCTTCAGCACTTCGGTTAATGACAAGTCACCATAATTACGAGGGTCACTGACGCGGCGTCCGCCAATTCTTAACCAACCCGGGCTGGTATCAATGCTATCGCCCGCTTTATGCCGTCCGTTTTCCAAAGCACTGAGTACCACCAATGGCTTGACCGTCGAACCGGGTTCGTAGCTGTCGGTTACCGCCCGGTTACGCATTCTGAAAGACTGCAGTTCCGCGCGGTTGTTAGGGTTAAAGGACGGGCTATTGACCATAGCCAGAACTTCACCGGTTTCGACATTCAGCACTACCGCCGATCCTGAAGTTGCCTGATTGTAGCGCACGGCTTTTTTCAGTTCGGTATAAGCAGTTGCCTGAACACGTTGGTCGATACTCAGTGTCAGCTGTTTTGGTTGTTGTGCGTCTGTCTGACTAATTTCCTCAACAACCCGCCCTTGCGCGTCCTTGCGATAAACTCGTTTGCCCGGTGTGCCGGTTAAGTGTTCGTCATACAATAGTTCGAGGCCTTCTTGCCCTGCACCGTCGATATCGGTTAACCCAATTAAATGGGCACTGATTTCACCCGTTGGGTAATAACGGCGAGACTCAGTTTTTAAGTACACACCCGGTATTTTCAATTGCTTCACGTAGTCGGCTTCTGACGGCGTCACTTTTCGCTGCAGATAGACAAAGCGTTTTGACTTATCGTCCACCTTGCTCACCAATTCATCACGATTCATGCGGAAGGTTTCTGCCAGTGCCTGCCAGCGACGTTCGTCTGCCAAAGCTTCTTTTTCTGCGATTCGCTTAGGATCAGCCCATACAGTTTCCACCGGAACACTGACCGCCAATTCTCTACCATTGCGATCAACAATGGTTCCTCGCTCAACGGCAACACTGGCTGATCTTAAACTGCGCATATCGCCTTGCAGAGAAAACGCATCGGGACTGATCACCTGGATATAGGCAGCACGGGCAATAAGCACAGAAAAAACACCGAACAGTAAAAATACTGCGGTATAAAAGCGCCAGCGAGTGCCAGCGGGCTCTGTGCGTTTTTTGCGACGAATCACTGCCATGAGACTAGCACCTCCTGATCTGGCTCGACGTCACGCATACCCAACTGTTCCTGTGCAATACGTTCCACCCGGCTGTGCTCAGTCAGCGAGTTCTGCTCAACCACAAGATGCCGCCACTCTCTGTCCAGAGTGTCCCGGTACGAGAGTAAGTCGTCGCGCTCGGCGGTTAGTTGCCGATTCAAATGTGCGATATAAACAATGCTTAATGCATTGACAATAACCACCACGCTTAGCAGCACTATCCATTTATGCTGCAAAAGATCTTGCAGTAACATTTTGGTCAGGCTTGGGTAACGCTGTTTAGTCATTGCGAACCCTCCTGGCAATACGCAGTACTGAACTGCGGGAGCGCGGATTTTCCTGAACCTCTGCCTTGCCCGGCTTAATCGCCTTACCCACTTTTTCCAGTGCTTTGTCTTTATTCCGTTCGGCTTCAGTTACCGGTAGTCCCGGCGGCAGCTGTTTTCCTTCGCTGTGCTTACGTATAAAGCGCTTAACTAAACGGTCTTCCAGACTGTGGAAACTGATAACCACCAACCGACCGTCTTCTTTCAAACCAGAAAGCGATGCTTCGAGAGCTTGTTCTATTTGCTCTAACTCTCGGTTGATATGAATTCTTATGGCCTGAAATGTGCGCGTTGCCGGATGTTTATGTTTTTCTTTTACCGGGCTTACACGGGCAATCATCTCAGCAAGCTGCTTAGTGCGGGTGAAAGGCTTTTTCTCGCGATCCATAACGATGGCGCTGGCGATACGGCGAGCAAAGCGTTCCTCTCCATATTCTTTTAGAACCCAACTGATGTCGTCTTTTTCTGCGCGATTAAGCCATTCAGCCGCTGTCTCGCCGCTGCTAGTGTTCATCCGCATATCCAACGGACCGTCACGCATAAAACTAAAGCCTCGCTCAGCATCGTCCAATTGTGGGGAGGACACGCCAAGGTCAAATAAAATGCCCGTCACTTGTTGGTTCAGTTGCAAGTCATCAAGCACCTGTTGCAGGTTTGAGAAAGGAGTGTGGATAATTTGAAAACGGGGGTCGTCTTCGAAGGATTTCGCCGCAGCAATAGCCTCAGGGTCCTGATCAAGAGCAATCACCCGGGCGTTGTCACCTAACTGACTAAGAAGCGCACGTGTATGTCCGCCACGACCAAATGTGGCGTCAATATATGTGCCTTGCGGATCAGTCGCTAATGCTTGTATCGACTCTTCCAGTAGCACCGAAACGTGTTGCGGTGACGTTGTTATCATTATAGTGAAAAGTCTTCTAGTCGTTCGTTGAGAGTAAAGTCACCTTCGCGTTCAACATCCATATCTTGCGCCACCTGTTCATGCCAGGCGTCTTCATCCCAAACTTCAAATTTATTCAGCTGCCC
Organism: Pseudomonadota bacterium; assembly: GCA_051745385.1. Classification (GTDB taxonomy): domain Bacteria; phylum Pseudomonadota; class Gammaproteobacteria; order Enterobacterales; family Alteromonadaceae; genus Idiomarina. The sequence continues at coordinate 96,650 of JBNJDZ010000005.1, forward strand.
GACAAGCATCAGTTTCTTCTCTAAACCGGCGTGTTGTCTCAATGGCGCTGACAGTAACAGACGACCGTTTTTATCCATTTCGCAGTCGTCAGCATGACCTAACAGAAGCCGCTGTAAGCGACGCTCTGCGGGATTCATACTGGATAATCGAGTGAGTTTTTGTTCTATGATTTGCCACTCGGGAAGCGGGTACAGCAAAAGGCACGGTTGCTTAATATCAATCGTGCAGACCATTTTGCCTTCACAGTCTAAAGACAACGCATGACGGTACTTGGCCGGTATGGCCAAACGTCCTTTGCTATCCAGACTTAATGTTGTTGCACCTCGGAACATGATCCCACCTGATCATTATGATCCACTATTATCCACAAATCCCCACAATGTTACAGTCTAGGTGTCACTGTTTCATACTGTCAAGAAAAAACCTTTTTATTTGTCAGGGCTTCACAGAAATTTACATTAAGCGCTTGATGCAACGTGCAAAATAGTTTTTCTGCTATGGATTGTGTGATTTTTATGCGATACTCGACTCAGTTTTGGCTAGCTGTGATACTCAATGAAGCGCTACTTATTTGTCATATTGGTAAGCTTTTGCGTGCTGGTGACCGGCGTTATCTGGTTTGCGGAGAATCAACACTCGCAAGTGGTAGAATCGCGTAAGCGTGTTGCTACCGAACGTTTAGGCAGATTACGTGCCGCACTAGAAGGCCAAATTAACTCCTCTTTAACCACAGCTCGTGCGCTACAGGCTGAAATAAAACTTTCCCCTGACATTTCCGCAGAACGCTACCGTTTACTGGTACAAGAGTTGATTGACAATGATCTTCCTGTGCGTCATGTCGCGCTAGCCCCTAATCTTATTATAGAGTTTCTTTACCCTTTAAACCCGAATCGGGATGCTCTGGGATTTGACTACCGAACCTCTCCTCAACAGTTCAAAAGTGTCCAGGAAGCGATTCAGCGTAAGCGCATTATCATTGATGGTCCCGTCAAGTTAGTACAAGGCGGCTGGGCGCTCATTGCACGGGCTCCGGTTTTTATAGATAACTCGCTATGGGGCATTATTGCGGTTGTCATTGATATCGACCAGTTAATGGTAAGTAGCGGGTTAACCTCGGTTGATGATTATCTTTTGGCACTAAAAAAGAAGAATGAGAATAGCGACGATGTATTTGAACGTGGTGACCCGTCCGTATGGCAAAAAGACTATGTCGCCATTGAAATCGATGTCTCTTCCGGCCAATGGGTACTGGCTCTTGCACCGCGAAATAATGGCTGGGCCAAACGCGACAATATTTATTGGATCATCATAGTTGCCGGCTGGACACTCTCATTTTTAATGATTGCCTTTATGTATAACTTAGTGGCAACCCAGAGTCGTTTACGGACGGCTCTTACAACAATTGATCGGCAGGCCAACTTCGATGCAATCACCGACTTGCCCAATCGTCGAGCCTTTGTTGACTACCTCAACCAACTGACCCAGAAAGGTCGTGAGCAACATTTTGCCGTTCTGTTTATCGACCTTGATCATTTTAAAGAAGTTAATGACAGCCTCGGACACGATGCCGGAGACGAATTACTGATTTCAGTTTCTGAACGTTTAAGAAGTCAACTGAGAGGCTCTGACTTTATCGCCCGTATTGGCGGCGATGAATTTGTTGTTGTGATCAATCGGTTCAAGTCACATGACGTCATCAATGATTTGGCGACTCAAATTAACCGCCATTTAAGCGAACCTTTTACGTTACGTCAGAACCAAATACAAACGACCTGCAGCATTGGTATTGCGTTATACCCTGACGATGGTCTGAAAGCCGCCGAGCTTCTTAAAAATGCAGATTTAGCCATGTACGCAGCAAAAACCGCCGGGCGTCGTACCCACTATTTCTTTAATGACGAGCTAAGAGCACAAACCGAACGCCAGAATGCAATTCACAACCGAATGCGAGATGGCCTAAAACGACATGAGTTCTCACTGGTTTATCAGCCTATTGTTGATTTTAGTTCCGGCAAAATCACCAAATGTGAGGCCTTACTGCGTTGGAAAGATGAAAATGGAAATATCATTTCTCCGGCTGAGTTTATTCCGGTTGCTGAGCGCACCGGTTTAATTCACGAACTGGGGCAATTTGTTCTAGAACAAGCTTGTATTGACTGGGCTACCGTTCATAAGTCCGGGTACCCTATTGAGGTATCAATTAACCGCTCAGAGCGCGAGCTGAATGATATGGAAGTTGCTAAACAATGGCTAGCTTGCATCACACAGCACGGCATACCAACCGATAGTATCACTTTCGAAATTACTGAATCCTTGTTGATGAGCAATAAGCAGCGGCAACTGCAAGTTTTGCATTACCTGCGCTTACAAGGAGTGCAACTAGCCATCGACGACTTTGGTACAGGTTACTCCAGTATTAACTACCTGCAGCGTTACCCGGTCGATTATATAAAGATAGACAGAAGCTTTTTGAATCAGGCGCCTGATGACCGCGTACAGGTTGCTTTATTAGACGCTTTACTGCGAGTGGCCAGAGCGCTTGATATCGACGTTATTGCTGAAGGTGTGGAGACTAAGCGGCAGTGGGAGCTGTTGCAGCAACAACAATGTGACTTTGCTCAAGGTTACTTTATTAGTGAGCCTCTGACTTTAGATAAGTTATTAGACTTTTTGAAAAAATGGCAATTCTGAAGTCGAAAAGAGAAATAAAGTGGAGAGCCGGCCGATAAGCCGGGTTCTGTCGTGGACAATCATTCATCTAGTGATCAGGTTGCCCTGACCCTCAAGCAGTCTACCCGGGTTCAACGCGGGCCGCGCCAAAGAACCCCTATTTGACCTTGCTCCGGGTGGAGTTTACCGTGCCGCAAACTGTTACCAGTTGCGCGGTGCGCTCTTACCGCACCCTTTCACCCTTACCTGTGCTGCAAGCAGCCATCGGCGGTTTACTCTCTGCTGCACTAGTCGTCGGCTTACGCCGCCCAGGCGTTACCTGGCACCCTGCCCTATGGAGCCCGGACTTTCCTCCCCCTGTAAACAGGCGGCGATTGTCTGGCCAGCTCTCCGCGGAGGATTCTACGCTGCGCCACGCTTTAACTCAATCTTTGTTTTTATTCTCCAGCCCCCACTGATACAACACATTTTTTCGTTCATCATGAATTTTCGCCGTTACAGCGGCAGCTTTCTTTAACGGCAACTCTTCTAGCAACAACAGTAAAGTGCGTTTAGCTGCCTCCCCGGGGCCGGCATTGGCTTCTGTTTGCTGCTGCAGGGGTGATATCAATAGCACCATTTCTCCCCGCTGCTGGTTACTGTCGTCTGTTAAGATCTGCAGTAATTCTGCAGCACTGCCATTTAAATAGGTTTCGAACTGCTTTGTCAGTTCACGCGCGAGCACCAGTTGCCTGTCCTGTCCTAGCACAGCATCCATATCGGCCAGGGTGTGCAAAATTCGGTGTGGGCTTTCGTAAACAACGATGGTTCTCGGTTCCGTTCTTAATGCTTCAAGTTTTGCGCGGCGTTGCTGCGGCTTGGAAGGCAAAAAGCCTTCAAAGGCAAAACGATCGGTTGGCAAACCGGCCGCAGACAACGCTACGGTCACGGCACAGGCGCCCGGTAGAGCAACTACCTTCAGGCCATGCTGACGGCAACGTTGTACCAGCACATAACCTGGATCATTAATAAGTGGTGTGCCCGCGTCACTGACTAATGCCAGAGAGTCGCCTTGCTGCAAGCGTTCAATAACCGCATCTGCGCGCTGAGTCTCGTTATGCTCATGCAGCGCAAATACGTCATTCTGTATGCCGTAATGCTGCATTAACTTCCGCGTGTGCCGCGTATCTTCTGCAGCTATGGCTGCTACATCAGCTAATGTTTTTATTGCCCGCTCAGTAATATCGCTTAAGTTTCCGATAGGCGTGGGCACGATATAAAGGATCCCCGGGTCTGTCATAATGAGTCTCAGTTTGTTTCCAACGTCAATGCCGTTTATAGTATCACCGAACAGGCACCAAAGCGGAACCTTACAGTGTTTAGAACTCAGTCATTTGTATTTTTAGCTCTACTGGCACTAATGGTACTTACTCAGTGCACGTCTGCCCCTGACCGGAAAACTGAAACTCCCGATAAAACGGTAGATGTCACCGATCAGGATTTGAGCTTAACAGAAGAAAAATCGGCTCAGGACTGGTTAGATGAAGCCCGCACTGCCACAAACGATATTGAGCAACACTCCGCTTTAATACGCGCAGCTAACGCATTCCAAAATGAGAAGAAATGGCAACAGGCAGTGGCCGTATTGTCTCAATTAAGCCCACAAAAAATCACCCGACATAGCCAAAAATACTATCACCTGGTCAAAGCTCGTTGGGCTGCTGAACAAAAGCAGTGGCCTCAGGTTATTGATGAGCTAGAGAGCGTTTATACACAGTTTAACCAACGCGAGTTTCGCTCTTTGAGCTTACAACTGCTGTCTCAGGCCGCATACCAGCAAAAAAACTACTGGAAGGCTCTGGTTTGGCAGGTCGACGCTCAACGTTTTGCTGAACAGTCCAGTTCAGAAACCATATGGTCTGTTGCCAGCCAGGTTACTCAGTCTGAACTTCCGCAGCAACGCCCCACTGATTTAGCATTAGCTGGCTGGTGGCGGTTAGTTGACTACCATCATCAAGCGATGACAACTCCAGAACAACTTCCGCTTTACCTTAACCAGTGGCTGCAAAGCTATAGCGAGCACGCAGCTGTTGATATGGTAGAAGAATGGCAGGAAACAGAAGCTGAGAATGATGACGAGAAGTCATCAGAAGCAACCATTGCGGTCTTATTACCCTTATCCGGAAAATACCAACAGCAAGGCCAGGCCTTACGCGATGGCATTATTGCTCGCACAGGGGAATTAAAACAACTACAAGTGGTTTTTATTGATACCGAAAAAGGTGATATTGAGGCACAGAAAGAGCAGATACAATCACTGAACCCGGTAGGCATTATTGGTCCTCTTTTGAAAGAGAATGTTGCGAGCTGGGTCGAGCAGCCTCTCGCTGATTTACCTCAAGTTTTTCTAAATCAGGTTGAAAGAGAATCAGCGGACTACGCGGCTAACAGCGCGTTTTTTGCCTTAACTCCTGATACAGAAGCCCAGCAAGCTGCACAGCGTATCAATCAGAAACTCCCAGGGGCGAAAAGCGCCATGATCATTGCGGCGGATACATCCAACGGACGCAGAATGGTCGATGCATTTGAATCGAGTTGGGACAATAACGAAGCGGGAAAACCCAAGGTTTCTTACTTTTCTGAACGTGCAGATATGAAAGCGACGGTCGAAAGCTCCCTGGGGTTAACTGACAGTCAACAGCGCATTCGGGCAGTAAAAATTGCAGCTGGCAAAATCATTGTTGATGAACAGGAACGAAGCCGGAGAGATATCAGCGCTATTTACCTGCCGGGAAATTTACAACAAACTCGTCTGTTAAAACCTTTTATTGATGTCAGTGTTTCACCTTTTGCTTCACCCATTCAGGTATACGCCAGCTCGGCTACTCATGAACTCAAAAACCGTTTAGGGGATTCTGATCTTAACGGTATTATCTTTTCTGACATTCCCTGGTTAGCTTCGGATGCCGGCAATAATTTGCTTTTAACTCAATGGCTTGAACTGCGAAATGGTTGGGGACTTTCACTAGCAAGGCTAGCCGCAATGGGGTATGACAGTGTGTCATTAATACAACGACTGGAGATGATGAACCGTATGCCGGGACTTACCTGGAACGGGCTTAGCGGCAACCTCCACATCAATGACTCAGTAGTTCACCGTGAACTTACCTGGGCTACCTTTACTAAGGGGAAAATAGCCTTAGCTAAGGAGTCAAATAATGCAGGAAGTGGCAACCGGTAAGCAAGCGGAGTTTCTGTCGGCAGAATTTCTGGAAAAAAATAACCTTACAATTATTTGCAAAAATTACCGCATTGACGGCGGTGAAATTGATATTATAGCCCGAGACGGAGATTACTGGGTCTTTTGCGAGGTTAAGTATCGGCAACACGAACACTTCGCTTCAGTACTTGAGCAGATTAAACCGCAACAGTGTAGGCGTGTAAGGCATACTGCACGTTACTATTTACTCAGTAATAATATCGACGAACACACCGCAGCAATACGTTTTGACGTTATTGCGATAGTCGGTCACCCAACAAAAATTGAATGGTTTAAGGACGCATTCTGATTATGAATGACGAGTTAATTAAGGCCCTTTTCACAGAGAGCATACAGACACAGATTTCCGCGGTTGAAAGCCTGACCGATGATATGGCAACCACGGTAGAGTTGTTAGTGGCTAACCTGCTCAATGGCCAGCGTGTTTTTTGTTGCGGAGACCGAACCACAGGAGTGGTTGCGCAGCATTTTGCCAACCTTATGACAGAAGGGATGAAGCTCGAACGCCCTCCTTTTCCGGTGTTGGCCCTGAATGCCGGCAAACAAAAGCAATTGGCTGCGTTAGGTCAGGCTAGCGACATTCTGGTAGTCATAGCTGATAATCAGGAAAATGAGGAGCTCACGTCAGTTATGGAAACAGCAATTAGCCGCGATATGCTGATCATCGCTTTAACCGGAGAGGGTAACGACTCTGTTTCCGGTTTATTAGGGGCTAATGACATAGAACTGCGTGTGCCAAGTTTGAACCCTGCTCGCGTATTAGAAACTCAGTTGTTTATTGTCCACGGCCTATGTGAGCAAATAGAAAATACCATCTTCCCCCAGGAGCACTGACGCATATGACTTTCTCTAAACTCGCTTTACCCGTCATTTTTATTAGTTTATTGACCTTACAAGGTTGCGCTGCTGTCGCGGTAGGTGCTGCAGCAGTTGGTATCTCATCAGCGACTGACCCGCGCACTATAGGTACACAGGTAGACGATCAAACCATTGAAATGAAAGCCAACGCTAAGCTGGGCAATGATGAACAGCTTGAGGAATCACGCGTTATTGCAGTGAGCTACGATACCAACGTACTGTTGATTGGGCAGGTACCCAGTGAAAATTTAAAAAGAAGAGCGGAAGATGTCATTAAAGATACCAATGGCATTAATAAAATTTTCAATCAACTCCGCATTGGTACAAAAGCTTCTGCAACGGTTCGCGCAGGCGATAGCTGGATAACCAGTAAAGTGAAACTTAAGTTCGCGAATAATAAATCTATAGATGCCACCAGCATAAAAGTTGTGACAGAGAACGGTGAGGTCTTCCTGCTAGGCCATGTTAGTCAGGCAGAAGCAGATGCTGCTGTTGAGGTTGCAAGAAATGTTGATGGTGTAGAGCGAGTTATTAAAGCACTAACCATTAAGGGTTAGTGCTTTAAATCTTTACTTAACAACTTTTAAATTAGGCTTTTTCTTGGCTGGCTTTTTTTCAGTTTCAGTGCTGCTCTGTTCTTCTTCGTCAAGCTCGGGCATTTTATCCAGCTCGGGCTCAGCTTCAAACATAGCGCCTGCTCCATTTTCTCGGGCGTAAATGGCTAATGCCGCCGTCATAGGAACAATAACTTGCATAGGCTGTCCCCCAAAACGTGCGTTAAAACGCACCTCTTGGTCGGCCAACTGCAAGTTCTGAACTGCTGTCGGTGAGATATTAAGAACTATCTGGCCTTCGCTCACAAAGTTTTGTGGCACAACAGTACCGACAATGGTTGCATCAACAACCAAATGCGGTGTCAGATCGTTATCAACAATCCATTCGTACAGTCCACGAAGTAGATAAGGTCTTTTCGGCGTCATAGCACTACTCCTCGACGTCGATGAAATTAATGACGGGCGAGCTCTTTTTCTTCTTCCGTTAAAGAGTCTTGGAACGTTTTGCGTTCAAATAAACGTACCATATATTGCTTGATTTCTTTCGCACCTTGCCCCTCTAAGTCAATACCATAAGCCGGCAAACGCCATAGTAAAGGCGCTAAATAGCAATCGACTAAGCTGAACTCTTCACTCATGAAATATGGCGTATCAGCAAATATTGGAGCCAGAGAAAGAATACCTTCCTTCAGTTCCTGTCTTGCCTGCGCATCGCCTTTCTGAATTTTTTCAGCCAGACTGTACCAGTCGCGCTCGATGCGGTACATCATAAGACGACTCGTACCACGGGCAACCGGATACACCGGCATTAGTGGTGGGTGCGGGAAACGTTCATCAAGATATTCCATGATTATTTGTGCGTTATACAACACAAGTTCACGGTCAACAAGAGTAGGCGTAGCCTCTGGATACGGGTTAAGCTGTAACAGATCCTCCGGCGTACTTTCGTCGGTCACATACGTAATTTCGACACCAACACCTTTCTCAGCTAACACCAGACGTACCTGATGACTCTTTAAGTCATCCTTTCCTGAATATAACGTCATTACTGAGCGTTTATTTGCTGCAACAGCCATTCCTTTCTCCAGATAATATCAACGGCAAAAGGGTGGCAAGCCACCCTTTGTTAAGTCGTTGTCTAACAGACTGATAAGCCCCGATTATTTGAGGTCTTTCCAAAACTCTTTCTTCAGTAACCATGCCAAAATAGTGAATACCAGCAGGAAACCAAAGACAAACCAACCCATTCGACGCTGCTCTAACAACATAGGTTCACCGGTGTATACCAGGAACGCTGTTAAATCCAACATCGCTTGGTCGTATTCGCTTTCAGACAAGCGACCGTTTCCGTCGGTTTTAAGACCAACGTAAACCTCTTTCATTTCGCCGTCTATCATACGCTCTTCATAAGTTTTTTCAGGAAGCCCCTGAAGCTCTTCCAGAACATGCGGCATACCCACGTTAGGGAATACTGCATTGTTAACGCCAAATGGGCGGCTTTCATCTTTATAAAATGAGCGTAAGTAAGTGTAAATCCAGTCCGCACCGCGGACGCGGGCAACATTGGTTAAATCTGGTACAGCAGTACCAAACCAATTCGCTGCAGAATCTGAATTCATGTTATTCGTGATAAGATCACCGGCTTTATCGCCAGTAAACTGTAAGTGCTTCTCACCCAGCTCTTGTGGGATACCAATATCTTCAAAGGTGCGGTTATAGCGATGATACTCCAACTGGTGACAGCCCAGACAGTAGTTCATATATAACTGCGCACCGCGTTGCAGCGAGGCCTTATCGTGTAAATCGACTTCGGCCTTATCTAATGGAACTTCAGGATCCGCCGCAAAAACCAGCGACGGAATCAAAGTTATAAGAGCGATTAACAGTTTTTTCATTTCGACGTCACCCTTTCTGGTACCGGTTTAGTCTTCTCGCGCTTACTGTAGAACCAGAGCAGCCCGAAGAATGCAAAGTACAGGAACGTAAATATCTGTGCGAACACGGTTGCAACCGGTGTTGCAGGTTGAGTTCCCAGATAACCCAGTACAACGAAGCTGATCGCAAATACGGTTAAGTTCAGCTTATGCAATAGGCTACGATAGCGAATTGAGCGTACCCGACCACGGTCTAACCAAGGCAACAACGCCAGGAAGACAATGGCAGCAAACATAAGAATGACGCCAAATAACTTGTCCGGAACTGCGCGCAAAATGGCGTAGAACGGAGTGAAGTACCATACCGGAGCGATGTGCTCTGGAGTCTTCAACGGGTTCGCGGGTTCAAAGTTCGGTGGCTCAAGGAAAAAGCCGCCCATTTCCGGATTAAAGAAAATGATGTAGCAGAACACAAACAAGAATACGCCAAAGCCGAACATGTCCTTAATAATGTAGTAAGGATAAAACGGTATGGAATCGACAATGTCCTTCTTGCTGGTGAAGCGCTCATGGAACTTGAACTTAGGCTTCTCTTCGTCTGGTACTGAGCCTTTCGGCTTCTTCGTATCAATACCGTCAGGGTTGTTCGAGCCAACCTCATGTAACGCTACGATATGCAAGAAGACTAGAATGACCAAAACTAATGGCAAAGCAATGACATGCAATGCGAAGAAGCGGTTCAGTGTCGCACCGGATATGACGTAGTCACCACGGATCCACAGGGTAAGATCATCACCAATAACCGGGATAGCGCCGAACAAGGAAATAATAACCTGAGCACCCCAGTATGACATTTGTCCCCATGGCAGTAGATAGCCCATAAAGGCTTCGGCCATTAACACCAGGAAGATGAACATACCAAACAGCCAAATGAGTTCACGTGGCTTTTGGTAAGAACCGTACATCATGCCGCGGAACATATGCAGATAAACCACAACAAAAAACGCTGATGCGCCAGTGGAGTGCATATAACGCAATAACCAGCCGTATTCGACGTCACGCATGATGTACTCGACCGAAGCAAATGCGCCATCGGCACTCGGTACATAATTCATGGTAAGCCAAATACCGGTCAGAATTTGGTTGATTAATACAATTGTTGCCAAGAAACCGAAAACATACCACATGTTGAAGTTTTTCGGAGCTGGATACTGCGCCAGGTGGATGTTCCAGGTTTTTGTCATGGGGATGCGGGCATCCATCCACTCTACAAATCGCTTAAACATTATGCTTGCCCCTTATCTTCACCCACCAAAATGGTGTTATCGTCGATAAAATAATGCGGCGGCACGGCTAAGTTCAGAGGTGCTGGAACGCTTTCAAAAACACGACCTGCAATATCAAATTTTGAACCGTGACACGGGCAGAAGAAACCAGACTCAACGCCATCAACGTGGTCACCCATTCCCTTTTCAAGGTAGGACGGGGAACAACCTAAATGGGTACAGATACCAACGGCTACAAAGAATTCCTCTTTGATTGAACGGTGTTGGTTTTGTGCGTATTCAGGCTGTTGTGGTTCTTCTGAATTTGGATCACGAAGTCTGTCTTCAACCTTAGACAGCCCTTCAAGCATCTCCGGTGTACGACGAACAACCCAGACAGGGTTACCACGCCATTTCACACGAACTAGCTGACCAGGTTCAGCTTTGCGTATATTCACTTCTACGGGCGCACCCGCATTTTTTGCTTTCGCACTTGGGTTCCATGATGCTATGAAAGGAACGGCTACTGTTACCGCTCCGGCACCACCTACCACTGAGGTTGCGACAGTCAAAAAACGACGGCGGCCTTTATCTACAGGCGCATTGCTCATCCATCTACTCTCCAGTTTTGGACGCTTCACGATACTTTGTCGCGAAGTCGGGAATTAGCTGCTGCTTTGTCCGCTTATGCGGATTACAGAAAATGCTTTGAGATGATAATGAAAAGACACACTTTTTACAAGCTTAATAGCCGCTATTATCGCGGTATTTCTATTTCCATCGGGCATAAAAAAACCCAGCCGAAGCTGGGTTTTGCCACAATAAATGAAGACGAATTAACGCTTCGAGAACTGTGGACGTTTACGTGCTTTATGCAAGCCGATTTTCTTACGTTCAACCTGACGAGCGTCACGAGTAACGTAACCTTCTTTACGTAGCGGGCTACGTAAAGCTTCGTCGTACTGCATTAATGCACGGGTAATACCGTGACGAATTGCACCAGCCTGACCGGTAGTACCGCCACCACTTACAGTGATGTACAAGTCAAACTTTTCAGTCATTTCAACTAACTCTAACGGTTGACGAACAACCATTTGAGCCGTTTCACGACCAAAGTATTCGTTCAGTTCACGGTTGTTAATTTTGATGTTGCCGCTACCAGGACGCAAAAATACGCGAGCCGTGGAGTTTTTGCGACGACCAGTACCGTAGTATTGATTATCTGCCATAGTGTTCTTGCTCCGTATTATATATCCAGTTGTTTAGGTTGTTGAGCAGTATGGTTATGCTCAGTACCTGCGTACACTTTCAGTTTACGGAACATGGCACGACCCAATGGACCACGGGGTAACATACCTTTCACCGCTTTCTGAATGACCATCTCTGGTTTCTTAGCAATCAGTTTTTCAAAGCTGATTGATTTGATACCACCCGGAAATCCAGTGTGCGAGTAGTACATCTTGTCCTGAGCTTTGTTACCGGTGACGGCAACTTTCTCAGCGTTAATTACGACGATGTAGTCGCCAGTATCAACGTGAGGCGTGTACTCAGGCTTATGCTTGCCGCGTAAACGACGAGCGATTTCAGTAGCTAAACGACCTAAAGTTTTGCCTTCAGCGTCTACTACGTACCAGTCGCGTTTTACCGTTTCTGGCTTGGCTACAAATGTTTTCATTGTATAAAACCTACATTTTAAAAGTTCACGGACAGTAATTCCGGGCTTCCCCGCGAATCACAACAATAAAAAAATGATAAAAATCATTTAGTTATCTGCTGCGACCGCTGCATTACCTTATGTAACACAACGGACTGTAACGTGGGCTGCGCGGATTATAGGAAAAATGCGGTTAAAGATCACGCATTTTCTGAAATTTATGCTTTATGTGCCATGGCGAGGTACTCCTGACTCTGCATTTCCTGCAAACGGCTGACGCAGCGACGGAACTCAAAAGTTAACTGGCCTTCGGTATATAGCGATTCGATATCCACTTCAGCAGATAAAATTAGCTTCACCCGACGCTCATAAAACTCATCGACTAACGCAATGAAACGCCTGGCGGTGTCGTCTTTCCCAGCTCCCATTTGTTCAACATTACTAATCAGTACAGCGTGATAGATTTGGGCTATTTCCATGTAATCATTTTGGCTGCGGGCTGTTTTACAGATAGAAGCAAAATCAAAAAACACCACATCGTCACACTCCGCTCGTACGTCAATGTCCCGACCTTCGATATCAATACAGTCTGATTCGTATCGGTCTTTGCACTCCGGAGCCAATTCCTTAAAATAATGCCACAGATTTTTATCCGCCTGTTTGTCCAATGGAGAGTGAAAAATCTCCGCTCGTGTCAGCGTCCTTAACCGGTAGTCGATACCACTGTCAACATTCACCACTTCACAGTGTTGTTTAATAAGTTTAATCGCTGGAATGAAGCGCGCTCGTTGCAGGCCATTTTTATAAAGATCGTCGGGAATAATATTTGACGTGGCAACCAGGACAACACCCCGCTCAAATAAATACTCAAACAACTTACCCAGCAACATCGCATCGGTAATATCCTGTACGAAAAACTCGTCAAAACAGACAATTAGTGCTTCATCCGCAACCTTGTCAGCCACGATACGTAAAGGATCGCTCTGCTTATCCAGCATTTTTAATTCGTTATGGACCCGATGCATAAAACGATGAAAATGAATGCGCCATTTACGCTCAATTGGCAAGCTTTCAAAAAAAGTATCAACCAAGTAGGTTTTACCGCGGCCCACACCACCCCAAAAGTAAATACCCTGAGGCTTTTCCGGCGTTTTGCTTAACAGTTTTCGCCACGCCGATAAAGTTTGGTAATGGTGCCATTCAATAAGCTCATCATGCAGTCTTTGCAAATGTTTAACGGCATTAAGCTGAGCTTCATCTTCCGAGAAGCCATTGTGTTCGATATCATGTTGATAACGTTCTAATGGAGACATTTGCTGTTTGGACACTACCACTTCACCTCAGTTGGGATTATCCTAATAGGTAATATGTTACCATGAAGGTGAAGCGCAGCAATCATTCGAAGCTGTAGCAGCTTGTTCAGGAGTTAATTATGAGTTGGATTATTGGAATTCTGTTGGTCATTGTCGGTGCAATTATTGGCTTTTTCGCAGCTCGTTACAGTCAGTCAAAAGGTCAGTCCGGCGACCTTGAAGAGCAAGTTCAGCAAAGCCAACAGCGTTTAACCGACTACCAAAGAGAAGTTGCCGAACACTTCGCAACGGCCAATGCCATGGCTGAACAACTGGCCGACACACAACAGCGCCTGCAAAGCTATTTGAGCCAAAGTGCCGAATTGCTTGAAAAAGGCGACGTTCAAAGCGACTTACCCTTTTTCGCTGAAGATACCCTTAAGCAACTGCGTGTAGCCAACTCATTAAACAAAGATCACCGTTCTGGCCGTGACAGTTACAGCGCTAGCGACATCCCACGTGACTACACCGAGGGTTCCAGCGGTTTGTTCTCAAATAGCTACGAAGAGAAATCAGAAAAAGAGTCCTCAAAAACATCTTGAAACACTTTTAGAGTGAACTCATATAACCAGCAAGCGGTCTTAACTCGCAGATTGCTTGTTGGTGCTTGATTAAGGAGTCACTCAAACCATGAAACGAGTATTAGCTTTATTCAGTTTACTCTTTGTTTTTAGCTTTACCCCCATTACTTCGGCTCAAGCCGGTATTCCATTTTTTGCCAATGGCGACGAACAACCCACTCTGGCACCTATGCTGGAAGAGGTTACGCCGGCGGTTGTCAATATTTCTGTAAAAGGTAAGCGCGAAGTCAGACAGCGTCTTCCCGATGCGCTTCGTTTTTTCTTTGGGCCTAATGCACCGCGCGAGCAAGTTCGCGAACATCCTTTTCAAGGGCTGGGCTCCGGCGTCATTATTGATGCCAAAAACGGTTATGTGGTCACCAATAACCATGTCATTGACGATGCAACTGAAATTCTTGTTACCCTAAAAGATGGTCGTGAATTTGACGCAAAGGTTATTGGCACCGACGAACGTAGCGACGTTGCCTTACTGAAAATTGAAGATGGTGAAAACCTGACCGCTATCGAACTCGGTCAGTCTTCAGACCTCCGTGTCGGCGACTTCGTTGTTGCTATTGGTAACCCTTTTGGCCTTGGGCAAACAGTCACATCAGGTATTGTTAGCGCATTAGGCCGCGGCGGATTAGGTATCGAAGAATTAGAAAACTTTATACAGACCGATGCAGCTATCAACAGTGGTAACTCAGGTGGCGCACTGGTCACCTTAGACGGCAAGCTAATTGGCATAAACACCGCAATACTTGGCCCCAATGGTGGCAATATCGGTATTGGTTTTGCTATTCCATCGGACATGATGAATAACTTAGTACAGCAGCTTATTGAATTCGGTGAAGTTCGCAGAGGCGTTCTGGGTGTGCGTGGTAACGATCTGACCCACGATGTAGCTCAGGCACTGAATATTCCGGTCAACCGCGGGGCATTTGTTTCCCAGGTCGTGCCCGGCAGTTCTGCAGCTGAGGCCGGAATTGAGTCTGGCGATGTGATCATCTCAGTAGATAACCAAGCCATTCGCTCGTTTTCCGAGCTTGGGGCTCTCGTTGGCTCGATAGGCTCAGGTAAATCAATCGAACTTGGTGTTATTCGTGACGGCGAAGAGCGGTCGATCAGCGTCACCTTAGGAGCGCAAGACACCTCAGTAACCGCGGCCTCTATCCACCCGGCTCTGGAAGGAGCGACTCTCGCCGCAGCGGATTCGGGCAAAGGTATTGAAGTGTCTGAACTCGAAGAGCGCTCGCCTGCCGCCCGAATTGGTCTTGAAAAAGGCGATATTATCCAGGGTGTAAACCGGCAAGCAGTCAGTTCAGTCGCTGAACTTAGAGCTGCCATTGAAGACAAAACTGGCGTTATTGCGTTAAATATAAAGCGCGACAACAGCTCACTCTTTATTGTGCTGCGCAACGCTAACTGAGATTGTGACAGGTAGGTGGTATCAGTGCTATGCTGATACCACCTAATTTAACCGGAAGCAGGTATGCAGCAACTCTCTTCAACCCTACGATTCTTGTTTCAGTCAGTCGGCTTAGGCCTAGTTGTTGCGGCCGTTGTGATTATCACTCAGCCTTTCTGGGGTCAGTCTGAGTCTTTAAGACAAACCAATTCCGAGGTTATTTCCTTTAGCCAGGCAGTTCGTAAGGCCGCCCCTGCAGTGGTTAATATATACAGCATGGGCGAGATACAAGGTTCATACTACCAGCCGCAGTCATCTCGTGTCTGGCGTCTGGGTTCAGGCGTCATTATGGATTCTCAGGGGTACATTTTAACCGCTCACCATGTTGTCGATAATGTCGATAAAATTGAGGTCGCTTTACAGGACGGACGTCGTTACGCCGCTCAATTAATTGGCAGTGACCGCTATACTGACCTGGCCGTACTGAAAATTGATGCCGACAACCTTCCCGTTATTCCGGTTCAGTCAACACGCCGTATTCGAGTTGGTGATATTGTTCTTGCTATAGGTAACCCCTACAACATTGGTCAGACAATAACTCAAGGGATCATCAGTGCCAGCGGTGGACGCGTAGGCGTCAGCAATTCTTACTCAGACTTAATTCAAATGGATGCGGTTATCAACCAGGGTGCATCGGGTGGCGCATTGGTGAATACCGCCGGAGAGTTAATAGGAATTAATAACGCCCGTTACAACTCGGCTTTTGGCGATGGTGGTGAAGGGATCTATTTTGCTGTGCCCTATGAAAATGCACGCAAAGTGATGAAAACACTCATTCGCGAAGGTAAAGTTGTTCGCGGGTTCATTGGCATTAGCGTTAATCCGAACTTCAGCGAAGAGCAATCTTTATCAGGTATCTTAATTACAGACGTCGAAGCGGGAGGCCCGGCAGCGGCAGCCGGTCTGCAACGCAATGACTTTCTCGTCGCTATTGACGGAGAGCCTGTTCGTTCAGCTCCTGAAGGGCTGGACAGAGTGGCCAACAGCAAACCCGGTAGCGAATTAGAAGTAGAGTTTTACCGTGACAACAAACGCATGACAACCACGGTAACCGTTGCCGAACTACCTCGTTAAGAGCGGACGGCGATTAAGCCGTCACTCGCTCAATATCAGCACCTAAGCCTTGTAGTTTCTTTTCAATGCGCTCGTAGCCGCGATCGATATGATAAATTCTTTCTACAACCGTTTCACCAGTAGCAACCAAGCCTGCAATAACTAACGATGCCGAAGCACGTAAGTCAGTACACATAACTTCAGCGCCGGTTAGCTCTTCTACGCCATGACACAAGGCAGTGTTCCCTTCTGACTCAACATTTGCACCCATACGCCTTAGTTCAGGAATGTGCATAAACCGATTTTCAAAAATCGTTTCACGAATACCTGCGGTGCCCTCTGCAATTGCATTTAATGCACAAAACTGAGCCTGCATGTCAGTCGGAAAAGCTGGGTGAGGAGCAGTAATAATATTCACCGCTTTGGGGCGACCCTGGCTTTTTAGCGTGATCCAGTCTTCGCCTTTTTCGATCTCAGCGCCAGCTTCTTCCAGCTTTTTAAGGACAGCATCCAGGCTAGCCGGGTCAGTATTTTCGCACCGTATAGAACCGCCTGTTGCCAATGCAGCAACCAGAAAAGTACCGGTTTCGATACGATCAGGCATGACGCTGTATTCTCCGCCATGCAATTTTTCCACGCCCGTAATATGAATGGTATCGCAACCAGCGTCGCGCACATTAGCACCCAGGCTGTTCAAAAAGTTCGCTAGATCGATAACCTCGGGCTCACGAGCCGCATTCTCAATTACTGTTTCGCCTTCTGCCAATGCCGCCGCCATCATCAGGTTTTCAGTACCTGTGACACTGACGGTATCTAACAAAATTTCAGCCCCCTTCAGACGACCATCGACAGATGCCTTAATGTAACCATTTTCAACGTCAATATGTGCACCCATCTTCCGTAAACCTTCAATATGAAGATTAACGGGGCGGGCTCCTATCGCGCAGCCCCCGGGCAGCGACACTTCGGCTTTTCCGGTTTTCGCTAATAACGGGCCCAGAACCAAAATAGAAGCCCGCATCGTTTTCACTAAGTCGTATGGTGCTTTAAAATGGTTAAGTGTGGTTGGATCGATACTCACACTGTTATCGCTCAAGCTACTGTGACAAATGCCAAGGCAGTCCAGCAACTCCAGAGTTGTATCAACGTCATGTAAATCGGGAACATTGGATAACATGACTTTATCGGAAGGCAAAAGCGACGCCATTAGGATAGGCAAAGCCGCGTTCTTTGCACCGGAGATTTTGACCGAACCGGACAAAGGTTGCCCACCCCGTATTTTAAATTTATCCATCAACTAACCAACAACCTTATGGCATCATTAATTTTTTATCACGCGCCCAGTCTTCGGGCGTGTAGGCTTTAATTGAAACTGCGTGGATCGAGCCATCCGCAATTAAGGGGTTTAGTGGACCATAAACGGCTTGTTGACGCTTAACCCGGCTCATGTCTTTAAAGTCTTCACTGACAGCGATAATTTCAACATTGGCACCTTCGGCTTTGACCAGTAACTCTTCCAGCGACAGTGCCTCGTTAAGCAAAGTTTTCAATTCTTCAGTATTCATTTTTATCTGCCGTTAACTTAAAAGTGAGTAATGCCGCCTAGCTTAACGAAAGCAACGACTCGACGCCACTAACACGGGCAATTTGTTTTAACTGTTCGGATGCCCCAATACAAGTCAGAGGCCCTTTACCATCACCCACTAACTTAATAATTTCGAGCAAGAAGGCAACCCCGGCTGTGTCGATGACATCCACATCGGTTAAATCGACTTTGGTTTCCGAGCCAATAGGCCAGCCCTTTCGCTGCGACCAAAGTTTGGCAACACTATGGCGAGTCAAGGAGCCGCTAAACACCAACGTTTTATCACTACCCACTTTAACTGAGGTTAGGCTTGTCTGCTGAGCACTCATTAAATTCCCTCTGCCGGATTCTCAACTTCGTCATCGGCTTTGATAGGTTCAGAAGCTTTTTTCTCAATCAACTCAATGGTTTTATCAATGCCATTAGCACGAATAACCGAAGAAATTTCGCTTTGCTTGCTGTTGAGCAGACTCACACCTTCCACAACCAAGTCATAAGCTTTCCAGATTTCTTCATCAGAATCATAACGAATGCGGAAATCCAGACGAATTTCAGGACGCCCATCTTCTTTTACCCGAGTGCGCACAACTGCAGAGCGCGCATCTTCGGCCAATTCAGAGTTCGGTTCAAAACTGACGCTGTGTTTACTTTCATCGTATTGTGTAAATGCACGCGCGTAAGTCGCTACTAAATAGTCGTAAAATGCACGGTAGAAACGCTCTCGTTGCTCCTTCGTGGTGTCACGCAGGTAACGACCCAGTACTTTCTTAGAAGCATACAAACTATCGACGTAAGGCATCATCTCATCCTCGACGATTTCTTTCAGATAGTTAGGATCATCATCAATTTTGTCTCTGTCCGATGCGATACGCTCAAAAGTTGTTTCAGCAACTTCTTGTAGTAATTCATGTGGATTATCGTTTCGGATTAAATCAGCCGATGCCGACGCTACAAATAAGAGCATCGTCAACGTTGCTGTTATCCATTTATTTACTGCCATGGTGCTCTCCTTAGAACCTAATCGTTACCCTGACTAAACAAGAACTGACCTATTAAATTTTCCAGTACAAGTGCAGATTTAGTATCTGTAATCATGTCCCCGTCTTCCAGCATATCAACGCTGTCGTCAATAAAGCCGGGTTCAAGTCCAAGGTACTGCTCGCCTAATAGACCAGAAGTCAGTACCGACAAGGTGCTGGTTTCAGAAAACTGGTCGTACTCTTTACTGATACTCATCTCAACGCGCGGTTCATAATAGTCACCCGATAGCGAAATATTGGTAACACGACCAACAACAACGCCGCCAACCTTGACCGGAGAACGGACTTTCAGGCTACCAATATTGTCAAACTTAGCGTACAAGGTATAAGTATCACCCGATGTCGTCATGGTGCCGCTCGCCGCTCTTAATGCGATAAAGAACAAGGCTAAAATACCGACGACAACGAAAACGCCTACCCATAACTGTGTTTTTCTTGATTCCATGGTTATCCACCAAACATGATAGCTGTAAGAATAAAATCGAGTCCTAAGATTGCCAGCGATGCCGTCACTACAGTTGACGTTGTCGCGGCACTGATTCCCGCCGAAGTTGGTACCGCACGATAGCCCTTATACAAGGCTATCCAGGTAACAACGAAAGCAAATACTATTGATTTAATGATGCCGTTGAGTAAGTCGTCCTGCCAATCAACCGCTGACTGCATTACCGACCAAAAAGCGCCTTCATCAACACCCAGCCAGCCCGAACCGACCAGATAGCCACCGTAAATGCCAACAGCTGAAAACATCAATGCCAATAATGGCATACTGACCAAGCCTGCCCAGAAGCGCGGAGCAACAACGCGACGCAGCGGATCAACCGCCATCATCTCCAGGCTCGACAATTGTTCGGTTGCTTTCATCAAACCGATTTCTGCTGTTAGAGCAGAACCGGCACGTCCGGCAAAAAGCAGACCGGTGACTACAGGCCCTAATTCTCGTAATAGTGACAAGGCAACCATTGGCCCCAAGCTTTGCTCGGCACCGTAATCAACCAGAATAGTATAACCCTGAAGGCCTAAAACCATTCCTATAAACAAGCCACTGACAATAACAATCAGCATTGATAGTACGCCGACAACGTACATTTGTTTCACAAACAGCGGCCACGACTTGCTCGGTTGAGGCTTGCCAATAATAGAACTCATTAGCATAGCCAGCGCGTATCCAATGCCCGCCAGGCTGTCTAAGACTTGTCGCCCGATAGACTGTAAAAACTGGATCATGCCTCGCCCCTTAACAAGTCTGTCGTAAAGTCATCGTCCGAATAATGAAATGCTACCGGGCCGTCTGGCGCACCTTTTAAAAATTGCTGAATAATTGCGGTGTCGTTCTCTCGCAATTCGTCCGGCGTGCCCTGACCAACCACCTTCTTATCAGCGATGACGTAGGCGTAATCCGCAATAGACAACACTTCTTTTACGTCATGTGACACAACAATAGACGTGAGCCCCAGTGATTCATTCAGAGATTTAATGAGTTTTACAATCACGGCCATAGAAATGGGATCCTGGCCAGCAAATGGCTCATCGTACAAAATTAAATCTGGGTCTAATGCAATTGCCCTTGCTAACGCGGCTCGGCGAGCCATACCACCGGACAGTTCGGAAGGCATTAAATGACGGGCACCACGCAGGCCTACGGCCTCTAGCTTCATGAGTACAACGCTACGAATGAGCTCTTCGGGTAAGTCCGTATGTTCGCGCAGTGGAAACGCCACATTTTCATAAACCGACATATCGGTAAAAAGGGCGCCACTCTGGAATAGCATACTCATGCGCTTTCGCAACTGATACAGTGCGTCACGCTTTAACTTAGGAACTTCTTCACCGGCGACTTTAATGCTGCCACTGTCAGGCTTAAGCTGTCCGCCAATCAGGCGCAGCAACGTGGTCTTGCCAATTCCGCTGGGTCCCATTACAGCAACCATTTTGCCTTTGGGAACAGTGAGCGACAAGCCGTCATAAACCCGGTGGCTTCCATGCGCAAAAGTTAGATCCTTAAGTTCTACCAAATTTGTCACGACAATTTCCTGTTAGGAGTTTGTATGCCCTTATTTTAGCGGCATTCGGCATAACCTGATACCGATAAAGTGTTGCAAATCTTATCAGCGAATCGATTCAATTTCTGTCAATTCATCGACAAGTTTCAGTAAATATTGTGCAAAGTCCTCACGTTCATGTACGCAGGCGTCACATAAGTTTAACTGTTCAAACAACCGAGCACCATGAACAGCATAGAATAAGGTCTTACCAACTTTCTTGCCGGCAATACGCTCGAGTCGCTGCAAAGTAACAGCAACGTGCTCTTTTAGCGGTCCCAGCAATTCTGGGTTGGTTGCAGCCGCCGCCAGCATACCACTACCCAGACGTGAGCACTCGGCATCAGTATCAAGAGCCGCTAGTAAGATACTTTTTAACTCCCCTTTTGGGTCATCGTTAAATTGTTGATGATATGACTCGCGTAACGCTTCATACCTTTCAACTCGCCGTCTTAGCATTGCCTCTAATAAGCAGTCTTTACTTTTGAAATGGTAAAGCAACCCGCCTTTACTTATTCCTGTCACCTGGCTTAAAGCATCAAACGTCAGGTGTGCAGCACCTTCTGCGGCGACCAATTGGTCTGCCGCATCCAGAATGACTTCCCTATTACTGGGCCGCCCTGCTCCTTTTTTCTCTACCATAACGTTTTCGCTTTACCTAAGGTGACTTTATTGACCGTCTGGTTGGTATAGTAATTATTTTTGCAATAAAATACAAGATTTACCTGAGTACGGTAGGCAGAGTTGCATTGAATGACGTATTATACAGGGCAAAAGCACAACGCCAGAGGCATGACAATGAAGCAAGTAACCCAGAATTTTCGGCTACTGGGCGAACAGGTACTGGATATCGAAAAGAAAGCGATTGAAGGTTTATACCAATATTTAGATGATAACTTTGATGCTGCCTGCCAAACGCTGTTTAACTGCAAAGGTCGGGTTATCGTTACCGGCATGGGTAAATCCGGCCACATTGGTGGAAAAATAGCTGCAACGCTTGCTTCTACCGGCACACCCGCTTTTTTTGTTCATCCGGGCGAAGCCAGCCATGGTGATCTCGGCATGGTCGCCGCCCAGGATGTGGTTATTGCAATATCAAACAGCGGCGAAACCGCCGAAGTACTGAATATTATTCCAGTCATAAAACGCCTTGGCGTTCCTTTAATCTCAATGACCGGCAAACCAGACTCCACTCTGGCAAGACTTGCCGATACCCATGTGTGTATTGCGGTTGAGCAAGAAGCCTGTCCACTGGGGCTGGCGCCAACGGCGTCTACCACAGCAACTTTAGTTATGGGTGATGCGTTTGCCGTCGCCCTGCTCAACGCCCGCGGCTTTACCGCCGATGATTTTGCCCTGTCTCATCCGGGCGGTTCTTTGGGCAAACGCTTGTTACTTCGCTTGCACGATGTCATGCACACGGGCGACAGGGTTCCGGTGATTCCGGCTGACGCTATTATCAGTGATGCCTTATTAGAAATGTCGCGCAAAGGTCTGGGCATGACCGCTGTCGTGGATGAAAATAATCGCCTGGCAGGTATCTTTACCGACGGTGACTTACGCCGCATTCTGGATAACCGGGTGGATATCCACAAAACACCGATAGCTGATGTTATGACCCGCTCCTGTATTACCGCTAATGAAGATATGTTGGCCGCAGAAGCATTAAAACTGATGCAGGATCGCAAAATTAACGGGCTTATCATCACTAATGATGATGGCCAACCTTGCGGAGCAATGAATATGCATGACTTACTACAGGCGGGAGTGCTCTAATGGAGTGTATTAATACTTGGTACGGTGATATTGATAAAAGCCTGTTTAACCGTTTTTCCAAAATTAAGTTACTGATTCTGGATGTGGACGGCGTTTTTTCTGACGGCCGAATTTATTTGGGCAATGACGGTGAGGAACTTAAAGCATTTCACACCCGTGATGGATTTGGCATGAAAGCGTTAAAGAAATCCGGTGTTGAGACCGCGGTCATAACCGGCAGGACCTCACGTATTGTTGAACACCGTATGGAGCACCTAGAGGTTGGCTTTATTTACCAAGGCCAGAACGACAAAACTGCCGCTTTTAATGAACTGCTTAAGAAGCTGAATTTGAGCACCGAGCAAGTCGCCTATGTAGGGGATGACACTCCTGACTTAGCTTTGATTCAAGCCGCCGGTCTGGGTATTGCAGTGCAGGACGCTCATGCGTCGGTACAACAGCAAGCCGATTATATTACCCGCTGTCACGGCGGACACGGAGCAGTACGAGAAGTCTGCGATCTCATTATGCTCAGTCAGGGACAACTTCATCTGGCAACAGGAGCGAGTGTGTGAGCCGACGAGTTACTGTCATTCTTATTTTGCTATTCGGTGCCGGGCTTTTACTTGTCTGGCGTCCTTTCGGTGATGACACAGACGGCAGTAATGCAACCGCGACAAGCACGATGCGACCAGATTTTACCGCTTTTGGTTTGGAAACCCGTATTTTTGAGAGCGACGGTTTACTAGCGCATAAAATCAAGTCAGAGAAGATGTCGCATTATAATCAGATTGGCTTAACCGAGCTTGAGCAGCCTACGTACACCGTATTCTCAGAGCAAGGTGATGAAATTTGGGAGGTCAGTTCTGCACAAGGAACCTTCTACGATGATCAAACCCTGATTTTAGAGCGCGATGTTGAAATCCTTGCCTTAGAGCCTGATACTCGAATTAAGCAAGTGTTAACCGAATACCTGATTATTGATTTGAAAAACCAGTCAATGAGCACCGAACACCCTGTGAGCATTCACGGACCCCGACTATTAATTCGCGGCAACGGAATGAGTGTTGACCTGAAAGCTGAACGAATGGAGCTAAAAAGACATGTTAAAACGATTTTCCAGCCTGCTGAGTAGCCTTACCCTTATTGCCATAGTGCCTTGTGCAGTTATGGCTCAGGGTAAGTCTGACTTTAGTCAGCCCATGGAAGTAGAGTCCAGCCAGGAAGAACTGGATATTAAAAACAACCGATTGGTTTTAACGGACAATGTCATTATTCGTCAGGGGTCGTTATTAATCAAAGCAGATAGACTTGAAGCCTCCGCCAGCGAAAATGCTGAACAAGCCGATACTTTTGTTGCAGAAGGCAGCCCAGCGACATACAGTCAGACTCTGGATGATGGTAACCAAATAAATGCAGAGGCGAATAAAATCACATATTTCCAATCGGAACAGCGACTTGAACTTAGCGGGAAAGCACGTATTTCGCAGGGTAGCAGCAGTTCCAGTGGTGAGTTAATCACCTATGATTTAGACAAACAAACCATAACGGCGACCAGTTCCGGTGAAGAAGACAGTCGTGTCATCACTATTTTTACGCCGAAGACAAAAACTGACTCCAACGAGAAGAATAACGAGAACCCTTAATATGGCAACCTTACGAGTTAAACACTTAGCGAAAAGCTATAAAAGTCGCCAGGTTGTTAAAGACGTCAGCCTGGAGGTCAGCCAGGGACAGGTTATTGGGTTATTAGGGCCTAATGGAGCCGGTAAAACAACCACCTTTTATATGATTGTCGGACTGGTTAACAGCGATAAAGGCCAAATTTTACTGGATGATAATGACCTCACTTTGTTGCCAATGCATGAACGAGCTCGCAGAGGTATTGGTTACCTGCCACAAGAGGCTTCTATTTTCAGAAAGCTAACGGTGCGTGACAACCTCATGGCAATTTTAGAGACTCGCAAAGCGTTATCAGACAATGACAGAGAAGAACAGCTTGATGCCCTGCTCGAAGAGTTCAATATTGGACACATTGCCAACAGTCAGGGGATGAGCCTGTCAGGCGGTGAGCGCCGGCGGGTTGAAATAGCCCGGGCGCTGGCAGCAGAACCGACCTTTATTTTACTCGATGAGCCTTTCGCTGGTGTCGACCCCATTTCGGTTATTGATATCAAGAAAATCATTGAGCATTTAAAGCAACGTGGTATTGGCGTATTGATTACCGATCATAACGTTCGTGAAACGTTGTCGGTTTGTGAGCACGCCTATATTGTGAGTCACGGCGAACTTATTGCCAGTGGGGATGCAGAAAGTATATTATCGAATCAACAGGTTAAAGACGTTTACCTCGGTGAGCAGTTCACCTTATAACGTGAAACCGGGACAGTCATTATGAAGCAAAGTCTGCAGCTAAAAATTGGTCAACATCTGACCATGACGCCACAACTTCAACAGGCCATTCGCCTGCTGCAGCTTTCCTCGCTCGATCTTCAGGCTGAAATTCAGGATGCGCTGGATAGTAACCCCCTGTTAGAAGTTGAAGGCGATGCCAGCAACGAAGCTGACAATTCCGAAACCCGAAATATAGAAGAGCGGGACGACAGCCAGCGAGAAACCTCAGACGTTATCAAAACCCAGGAAATGCCGGACGAATTGCCGGTAGACAGCAGTTGGGATGACACCTACTCCAGCCAGACACCGGTCAATGGAGCCGCCTCCTCCGGTAAATCTTTTGAGGGGGACTTTGAAGTTTACCAGGGTTCCACCAGTGAGTCGTTGCAAGATCACTTGCTTTGGCAAATGCAACTTTCCCACTTTTCTGAGGAAGACACCGCCATAGCTGAAGCCATTATCGAAGCCATAGACGACAACGGCTATCTAATGGTCGATGTTGATGAAATTATTGAAGCGGTGCGCCTGCCCGAGGTGGAAGCAGAAGAAGTTTGTATGGTGCTTAAACGCATTCAGCACTTCGACCCAATAGGTGTGGGAGCACGCAGCGTCAGCGAATGCCTTGCCATCCAATTGCGGCAACTAAGCGACGACACTGAATACAAAGAGGTTGCTTTATGCTTAGTGACTGAACATATGGACTTACTCGGCAGCCGGGACTTTCGAACCATTCAGCGTAAGTTAAAACTCTCGGAAGACGACTTGCGTCAAACCATGCGGTTAATTCAGCAGCTTCACCCCCATCCGGGCGAGCAAGTTGCGCAACAACCGGTTGAGTATGTCATCCCCGATGTCGCTGTAACAAAAAAAAATGGGCGTTGGATGGTCGAATTGAACCCAGACAGCGTACCTAAATTAAAGGTAAATGAAGAATACGCAGCCTTGAGTAAAGCAGCGAAGTCAGTAGCTGACAGCCAGTACATAAAAAACCACACGCAGGAAGCGCGTTGGTTTATAAAAAGCCTGGAAAGTCGCAATGACACTTTACTAAAAGTTGCCAACTGCATAGTGCAACGCCAACAAGGCTTTTTTGAACATGGCGAGGAAGCCATGAAGCCTATGGTTTTAAACGATGTCGCCGAAGCGGTGGATATGCACGAAAGCACCATTTCGAGAGTGACAACACAGAAATACTTACACTGTCCGCGGGGCGTGTTTGAGTTAAAATACTTTTTCTCAAGTCATGTCAGTACTGAGGGCGGTGGCGAGTGTTCAAGCACTGCAATACGTGCTTTAATTAAGAAGATGGTCGCTGCAGAAAACCGCAGTAAACCGTTAAGTGACAGCAAGATTGCTGAACTGATAGCTGAACAAGGTATCCAAGTAGCAAGGAGGACAATTGCGAAGTATCGGGAATCGTTAAACATTCCATCATCGAGCCAACGCAAAAGTCTTTTGTAACTTTGTTAACTGCAAGAAGGAAGACGTTATGCAAATTAATTTGACCGGTCACCACATCGATATTACCGAAGCTTTACGTGACTACGTAGACACAAAATTTGCCAAGCTGGAACGACATTTTGACCACATTACTAATGTTCACGTCATCCTAAATGTTGAAAAAACGATTCAAAAAGCGGAAGCTACGCTGCACGTAAATGGCGGTGAAATTTTTGCCGACGCAAAACACGACGATATGTACGCGGCCATCGACGGTTTAATCAATAAGCTAGACCGTCAGGTGATTAAACACAAAGAAAAAATGAAACAACATTAATCCATGCAACTGAGTGAATTGTTAAGCCCCGACTGCACCAAGTGTGCAGTCGAGGGCGCAAGTAAAAAACGACTGCTTGAAACCATTAGTCAAATTGTAGCTCCGAAGCTGTCTGGCATTACCCGCCACGACATTTTTGAGAGCTTATTGAACCGTGAGCGTCTGGGCAGTACGGGAATTGGCTTAGGTATCGCAATTCCTCATGGCCGGTTGCCCAATGCCAACCAACCGGTGGCGGTATTGCTCACGTTAGATGAGCCTATTGAGTTTGATTCTATCGACAACCAACCCGTCGATATTATCTTCGCGCTTCTTGTACCGGAATCCGAACACGAAAATCATCTACAGACTTTGGCTTCTGTTGCCCGCCGCATGAATGACAAAGACTGCACACGCGCACTGCGTCAGGCAGACTCTGATAAAGCCTTATATCAATTATTTGTTGGCGAAGGTGAGCAGTCGCCATGCAACTGATCATTGTTAGTGGTCGCTCTGGTTCAGGTAAAACCATCGCGTTGCGGGTCCTTGAGGATTTAGGTTTTTACTGCGTCGATAATTTACCCATAAGTTTATTACCCACCTTGGTACATGCCGTTATCGAGCAATACCAAAAAATAGCCATTAGCATTGATGTTCGTAATTTACCGGAACACTCCGAAGAGTTGCTCGACTCGCTTAACTTTCTGCCCAAAGGCGTTGAGCCAGAAATTCTGTTTATCGACGCGGATGACAACACCTTATTAAAACGCTTTGGTGAAACCCGTCGATTACACCCGTTGTCGCAAAAAGAACTGCCGTTGCTGGAAGCGCTTCAGGCCGAGCATAAGATGCTTGAGCCTATTATGGAGCGTGCCACCTGGCGCCTAGACAGTAGTGACTTGTCGCTGCACCAGCTGAGCGAACAGGTTACTGAGCGTGTACTTGGCCGCGCGGATAAAAAGCTCATTATTGTCTTTCAGTCGTTTGGCTTTAAATATGGCTTACCCAAAGACGCCGACTTTGTTTTTGATGCGCGAATTTTACCGAACCCACACTGGCAACCTGAGCTAAAGTTGCTAACAGGGTTGGATACCGATGTCCAACTCTTCTTTCGCCAACAACCTTTAGTAACTAAGTTTATCTATCAACTGGAAAACTTTCTCGATACCTGGTTGCCACACTTTCAGCGCAGCAACCGAAGTTATCTGACTATTGCAACCGGCTGTACCGGCGGCCAGCACCGTTCGGTTTATATTTCTCAGCAGCTAGCCGAACGCTTTGAACAAAAAGACCTAAAGGTTCAGGTTAGGCATCGGGAGTTAAAGCGAAATGGATAAAGTTTGCAGAGACCTGATTATTCGCAATAAACTGGGTCTGCATGCTCGCGCCGCAACCAAGCTTGCTCAATTAACACAAGAGTTCGACTCAACCATAACGGTGCGACAGGGCGAACAATGCGTTAACGCCGCCAGTGTCATGTGTCTGATGCTGCTGGCCAGTCAACAGGGTAAATCTGTTGAAGTGTGTGCTGAAGGAAAAGATGCACAGGCGGCACTCGATGCCGTTAGCATTTTATTTGAAGATCGCTTCGAGGAAGACGAATAAGCATGATCCCGGAACTGTCCGACAAAGAATATGCCATGCAGCGCATCCAGGAGGTTAACTCCGCGCTGTCTGATGGTATGTTCGTTGCTGCACGCCGTATGCTGCATAATATGCCGGCATGCGACGTGGCACTGTTGTTGGAGTCTTCGCCACCGAAAAGCCGTTCCATTGTCTGGAAACTTGTTGATGTTGAAGAGCACGGTGAAATTCTTGAAGAACTGAACGAAGAGGTTCAGAAAGACATTATGCGTCAAATGGCGCCGGAGAATCTTGCCGCCGCCACTGAAGGCATGGACACCGATGACCTGGCCTACGTTCTGCGTGGCTTACCTGAGCCCGTCTATCAGGAAGTTCTGAAGTCCATGGACGAGAGTGACCGTGAACGTGCGGAAACGGCGCTCTCGTACGCCGAAGACAGCGCTGGTGGTATCATGAATACGGATACCATCACCCTACGCTCAGATGTCACTATAGACGTTGTACTACGTTACTTGCGCCTTAAAGGCGAACTGCCGGAGGCCACCGATAAACTCTATGTGGTCGATCGCCATGAAAAGTTAATTGGCGAAATTACCTTAACCCAATTGTTAACCATTGATCCGGGCCACCGCATTGATGAAATCATGTCGACTGACATTACCACCATACCTGTCACTATGGATGAAACCGAGGTTGCGAAACTGTTTGAGCGTCACGACTGGGTTTCTGCGCCGGTTGTCGATAACGAACAACAATTGGTAGGTCGTATTACCATCGATGACGTGGTTGATATTATTCGCGAAGAAGCCCAACACTCTATGTTGAGCATGGCGGGCCTGGAAGATGACGAAGATACCTTCGCTCCAGTATTGAAAAGTACCCGACGCCGTACAGTCTGGCTGGCGGTGAACTTAGTTACGGCTTTACTTGCCGCTATGGTCAGCTCATTATTTGAAGACATACTGGCACAAATGGCCGTATTAGCTATTTTAAATACCATTGTACCCAGCATGGGCGGTATCGCCGGTAGTCAGACACTGACGCTGGTGATACGAGGTATGGCGCTGGGCCACATAGGAACTAGTAACTCCCGATGGCTTATCGGTAAAGAGTTGGCTATTGGCTTCTTAAACGGCATTATCTGGTCGGTGCTGATTGCGGCTGTAGTCGCACTGTGGAAGCAAGACTGGTTAGTCGGCGGTATTATTGCCTTTGCGATGATGATGAACCTGGTAGCTGCCGCTTTAGCCGGTGCGACCATCCCGCTTGTTCTTAAGCGCTTTAATATTGACCCGGCGCTGGCGGGCGGGGTTATCCTCACTACCGTAACTGACGTTGTCGGTATCTTTGCCTTCCTTGGCTCAGCGACCTTATTACTGTCTTAAATTTCTTTTTAGTTTAATTACCCGCAACACTCATTTGCTCTAACAACACCGAACCTGTATGCAAAGCATGACGTTCATCCGTGTCATTACCAATAGCTACAATATTTGCCAGCATATCTTTTAGGTTACCGGCAATAGTCACTTCCTCCACCGGATACTGAATTTCACCATTTTCAACCCAGAAACCGGCAGCGCCACGTGAGTAATCACCGTTGACCATATTCACGCCCTGACCCATTAACTCAGTTACCAGCAGCCCCGTACCCATTTTCTTGCACAATTGTGCCAAAGAATTGTCCTGCTGCGTAACCCGCCAATTATGGATGCCACCAGCGTGACCCGTTGGCTGCATACCCAGTTTACGCGCGGCATAACTGGCTAACAGGTAAGTCTGCAAAACACCGTCGGTAATAATATTCTGCTCTTTTGTCGCCAAACCTTCAGCGTCGAATGGCGAGCTCGCCAGGCCACCAATAATATGCGGTTTCTCCTGAATGTTAAGCCACTCGGGCAGTACCTGCTTACCAAGGTTATCAAGCAGGAAGCTGGATTTACGATACAAATTGCCGCCGCTGATTGCACTCACCAAGTGTCCGAACAAGCTTCCTGCAATGTCGGCCCGGAAAATAACCGGCACTTTAGCGGTTGGTACTTTGCGTGCACCTAAGCGGGACAAGGTTTCTGCAGCGGCTTCTTCAGCAACACTCTCCGCAGATTTTAGCTCCTGCATTTTACGCGCAACAGAGTAGCTCATGTCACGCTGCATTTTATCGCCTTCTTTGGCTATTAAAACGCAACTGAGGTTATGGCGGGATTGTAAATACCCACCGATAAACCCATGACTATTGCCGTAAACGCGAAAGCCGGTATGGCTGCCGTAATGCGCGCCGTCTGAGTTAACAATACGCTCATCCAGATTCAAAGCATGTTTCTCACAAGCCAGAGCTTGTTCAATAGCATACTCAGCGCTTTGATCACCCGGGTGGCACAAGTCTAAGTCGGGTACATCGGTAGTCATTAATTCTGCCGGAGCTAAACCATTGTATGGATCCGGAGAGGTAAAACGGGCAATATCACAAGCCTTATCAACCGCAGCACTAATAGCCTGTTTCGACAAATCCGTAGTTGATGCCGAGCCTTTCTGGTTACCACGATATACGCTGATGCCCAGCGCACCGTCCTGATTAAACTCTACGGTTTCAACTTCACCCAGGCGTGTGCCAACCGAAATACCAGAGCTGTGGCTTATTGAGCACTCGGCAGAACTGACACCTTTGGCCTCAGCCAGACGCAGTGCTTCTTTTACCGCAGTCTCTACCTGCTTCATTTGAACCTGTAAGTCACTCAGTTGTACTATCAAAAAACTCTCCTCACTGCTAAACTGACGGCTTTGTAGCGCTAATGAATCGAACTTATGCCTAAACGCCCAGCCGAAAATCCTGAACAATCTGACGACTTCGTCAGCAAGTCCCAAAAAAAACGCGAAATGGCTGAACGCCAGGAGCTTGGGACTCAACTTGTCAACTTAACCGACAGCCAGTTAGCAAAAATGCCACTGGATGATGAGCTGCGCGACGCCGTTTTACTTGCCCGTAAAATTCGTAACAAGCACGAAGGCTACCGACGCCAGCTTCAATTTATTGGCAAGCTCATGCGCTTACGTGATATCGCGCCTATTGAGCAAGCCTTGAATAATTTAAAAAATGCACATCAGCAGCAAACGTCTATTTTCCACGAGATTGAAACCACTCGCGATAAGCTGCTGCATGAAGGCGACGACGCTCTGCAAGAATTTATTGAGGAGCACCCTCATGCTGACCGCCAGAAGCTGCGTCAGTTAATCCGCCTTGCTGAGAAGCAAAAAGCGGAACAAAAACCGCCTGTTGCCGCTCGTCAACTCTTCGTCTATTTACGTGAACTGCTTGCTTAACCGCTGGCAGTTCGGTTATTCCGTACCACCGACGGTCATTGAATCCAGCTTCAGGGTTGGCTGACCGACACCCACAGGTAAACTTTGCCCATCTTTACCGCAAACACCCACGCCTTCGTCCAGCGATAAGTCATTCCCAACCATAGACACCTGCGCCATAGCTTCCGGTCCGTTACCTATAAGCGTTGCACCTTTTAATGGTGTGGTGATTTTCCCGTCTTCAATTAAATAAGCTTCTGACGCAGAAAAAACAAACTGACCTGAAGTAATATCTACCTGACCACCTGCGAACTGAGGCGCGTAAATGCCTTTCTTCACACTACCGATAATCTCTTCCGGGCTGTGCTCGCCGGCCAGCATATAGGTATTGGTCATTCGCGGCATAGGCAAATGAGCAAAGCTTTCGCGGCGTCCGTTTCCGGTGGTAGCCTGCCCCATTAAGCGCGCATTCATTTTGTCCTGCATGTAACCGCGCAGTACGCCGTTTTCAATCAATACGTTGTAGCCACTCGGTGTGCCTTCGTCATCGATACTCATTGAGCCACGACGATCACTCAGCGTACCGTCATCGACAATAGTGCAAAGTGGTGAAGCCACTTGCTCACCAATTTTACCGGAGTAAGCAGACGACCCTTTACGGTTAAAGTCGCCCTCTAAACCATGGCCAACCGCCTCATGTAACAGCACACCCGGCCAACCCGAGCCCAGGACCACCGGCATATTGCCCGCAGGTGCCGGTTTTGCTTCTAAATTAACTAACCCCTGGCGTACAGCTTCTTCAGCAAAACGCTGCCAACGCGCGTGACCGTTTTTCTCTTCCAGGAAAAACTCATAACCCACACGGGCACCACCACCGGCGCTTCCCCGTTCGCGCCGACCATTTTGTTCCGTAATGACAGAGCAGTTTAGGCGAATTAAGGGGCGCTTATCTGTTCCCAGGGTACCGTCTGTTGCAGCTACCAGAACTTCATCGTAACTGCCACTAAGGCTCACGACGACCTGACTGACTCGAGGGTCCTGCGCACGTGCATGGGCATCGACTTTTTTCAGCAATTCAATTTTTTGGTCTTCAGATAAGGTATTTAGCGGATTAAGCGCTTCATAACGCGACTTAGCCTGCACCGACTTTAACGCCTCGACTTTTTTACTTTGTCCCTGACGGGCAATTCCCCGGGCAGCTTCACTGGTGCGTTTAAGCGCATTCAAAGTAATTTCATCGGCGTAAGCAAAACCAGTTTTCTCGCCTTGCACGGCGCGCACGCCCATGCCTGTTTCTATATGAAACGCTCCGTCCTTAATGATGCCATCTTCCAACACCCAGGATTCATTGACACTGTGTTGTAAATAAATATCAGCAAAGTCGATATCGCCGCTATAAAGGGTTGATAACGCGTTGCTTATTTCATCTTGTGACAATTCGTAGTCAGTTAGTGTCATGTCTTTTGTACAACCTCAAATTGATTCTGTTGCGCCACCGGCATTTGCTTTCGAATGGATTCAACATCCGCTAAGTCAACGCTGGCAGAGATAATGCCTTCGCCCTGCTCCTGCTCGACCAGCACTTCGCCCCAGGGACTAACAATAATCGAGTGCCCATAGGTTTCGCGCCCATTATCATGCTGTCCGACTTGGTTAGGCGCTACAATAAACACTTGCTGTTCAATAGCCCTGGCTCGAACTAACGCATGCCAGTGAGCCTTCCCTGTAACCTGGGTGAATCCGGAGGGTAAAACGATGATATCGGAGCCCGCCTGACGCAATGCTCTAAATAACTCTGGAAAGCGCAGATCATAACACACTGACATACCAACCACACCTAAGTCGGTTGGGGCTGTTACCACTTCAGTGCCGGGTTGAGTCCACTTTGACTCTCGGTATTTTTTGGTGTTATCTGCAACATCGACATCAAATAAATGAATCTTATCGTAGCGGTTTACAATAGAACCGTCGGGGCCGAACAATAAAGACGCCGCAGAGAATCGCTCACCTGCCGCTATGGGTATGGTTCCGGCAACCAGATAAATACCATGCGTTTTCGCCAATGAAGCCAGTTGCCGCTGTATTTCACCGTCCTGATAGGTTTCAGCCATATCCAATTGCGCACGGTCACCAGCACCGAAGCAACAAAACGCTTCCGGCAACACCACCAGTTGCGGGCGTTCAGCGGGAAGTCGCTCTAATAGCTTTGCGACAGTGGTCAGATTATCTTGCGGATCCGGGCGACTGCTCATCTGCAGCGCCGTCAGTTGCACTTGTGTCATCACCTGCCTCGGAATCGGTTGAGTTCTCTTCCAATTCTGGCAAATCAACAGGGCGGCTGTCACGTTCTATTTCTTCAACTATCGGGTCATCAATGGTTCCAGTCACCTGATACCGCAGGCGAGAGATGACTTTAGCGTCGTGCAATACCTTGTCAATAAACAAGGCAGCGAGACCACTAGGCGGGTTAACCATCCATGCCAGGATAATAGGAAGGCTGGAGGTGACTTTGGGTGCATAAGTCAGGTTATAGTTTAATTCGCCAGTGTTCATATCCGTCCACCCCCGAATTTCCATATCGCCGGCAGAGCCTAGTAACTGCGCGTCATTGGTGTTGGCTACACCATCTTCAACCTGAACACTACCGGTTAAATCAGTGAAGAACATTCCCTGCGAGAAGATGTCACGAAAATCCAGCGTCAATTTACGCAAAATGCTGTCCAGACTCAGCATAGAAAACAAACGCGCACCACCGTCACTAACTTCTGCCAAATAACCTTTCTCTAAGTCCCACTTAATTTCACCATCGAGTGATTCCCAATCGAACTGATGTAAATGGTCTTGCCAGTTTAAATCAAAATCGATGACCGCGGCACTGTCCCTTATGGCCGTTTCTAACTCGTAGTCACGCAATAAGTCGCCTAGATCTCCGCTATCTAAGCTACCTGACAAGGCACTAAACCCCTGTTCATCTTTATGTCGCCAGAAGCCAGTTAGTTTCAGCTCATCACTGTCCTTTTTAAGCACCATTTTTTCAATACTGAAGCCGTCATCAAGGGGGCTAAGAATCAACTCCACCTCACCTAAGTCTTTTTCATCAATACGGCAGCTGCGGCATAGAAAACTCAATGCCGGAACTTTTTCAAGCCAGCTCCAGTTCGTTTTATCTGACTCCTCCGGTAATTCAAAATCAGTACTTAAGGCTAAATAATCCGCTCGAATGCTTATACCTTGCTGCACAAAATTCTCGGGGATCGTCGCGCTTAACACGGCGTTACTCGAGTCTACCCGAGCTTGCCAACCTGATTCACCAGGCCACACCTGAATATCGGCCTGATTAAATTTTTGCTGCCCCCAACGCAACTGAGGTGTTTCAATGCTAATAGAGTCAGGTAGCCAGCCATCACTGCTACTCTGATCTTCGCTATCAACATCAGCTTCCTCTCCCAGAGCGTAAAGCACAGAATACCATTGTCCAATATCCGCTTGAGGTAACTCGGCGTTCACTGCAAATCCACTAAGGCTTCCCGGCTCATTTGCTGAAGACACCTCTCCGACATTCAATACGGCTTGTTCCCATCCGTTACTGCCAGGCTGCCAACGGCTGTCCCAGCTAAGGCGGTCATCGATGTTGGCGCGCAAGCGCAGTTGGTCACTGTTTCCGTTGAGACGAGCCTGCAGCTGCCACCCTTCTCCAAAGTCCTTTTGCAACGGTTCGGGCAACGAGGTTTCCAGCCCGGTTAAATCAAACTGTGACTCTAATTCAACACCGACATCTTCCTCACTAAGACGCAAGGTTAAGTCCGCTTCGCCATTAACTGCACCATAAAAAAACGGTTCCCATTGGGGGTACGGGAGTTGTTCAAACAAAGGTTCGCTTTGCCAGTCAAGGGTCGTAATGATATCGAGTAGGTACTCTTCACCACTTAACTCACCAGACACCCGGGTATTTATTGGCATTCCATACCAGTTTAAACGTAAACCGTCGGTGCTGACTCTGCTGTTCTCTACCCTTAACTGCCCAGCCGTTATATCAAAATCCTGCCGCAGTACATCAACGGTTATTGCCACCCCCTCCAGCGGAGCACTAACAGCAACCGCAACTTCACGAGAGCCATTAAAAGGTATGTCTAATTCAAAAGCACCCTGAACTTCACCTTTAGGATTAAGTTGTAACAAGGTTTCTGTCACGCTATCAAGCGGAGATTGTTCGAAAATAGGCAACAAGGATTCAGCCTGCCCACTCACATTCGCCTGCACTTGTAAGCCCTGCTCCGCGTCCGTTAAATCGGGGATCTGGGCATCAACCTGCGTCACCTGAACGTCGCTAATATGTCCGGCATCGGCTGACATTAGCAAAGCTTTGTTATAGAAATCTAACTTGATTGGTGCGTCTTCTAACGGTAACCAGTTCGGTTGAAACTGATAGCTCAGGGTATCAAAATCAACACGCGCGTTGAAAACGCCACTCTGGTTATCACCTGGAAACTCGTTGACCGGTCCGCGCCACAGTACTTCAAGACCCTTAGCCTCACCAGAGACCAATGCATTAGTCAGGTAATCTTTGACGCCCTGCCCCATAACTGAGGGGAGCAGTGTCCGCGCTGTGGAGACGGAAAAAGGCTGCTGGGTTGACAGTAGCGCCTCAACTTGAGGTGTGGCGGTTCCGTTACCAGAAAGCTGTCCACTACCAGCCAGAAGAAAATCATCCTTGGCCAATTCCATCTGCTCTAACCGCACTTTCCATTGTTCGGGTTGCAGCAGCCACGAACCGGATAAACGCAAAGTGTCAATATCCCAGGCCTGCGTTGGGGATAAGCTATTGCTGGCAAGTCGAACATTACGGCCATCGATACGCCAATATCCGTGGTTTGCGGTGCTATTTACGGCTAAATCAAGACCGTTAAAGCTTGGCCAGCTTCCGTTACCGCCTGCTGACAAATTTTGACTTTTCAAGGACCACTGCTGTCCTGAAACCGGGTGCGACCGATAACGGAAACTTGCTTTACCGTTGAGACCCAGAGCCATCAAGCCATTGGTCTCAAAGTTCATAGGAATTAAAGGAAGGAGATCAACAACTTCGCCGATATCCATATCATCAATGCTAATGTCATGAACATCGCTCAATTGCTGCCAGGCAATACGGGGAATGTCTAACTGACCAACAGAGGTGTTCACTGTCATAGGTAAGCTATTGATAAGCCAGCCCTCAGCTTCCGGCCTTAAAATAATCTCGCCCTCCGGGAGCTGAAGCCATTTAAGCTCATCGGCTCCCGAATCTAGCCAGGTGATGCGGTTGTCTCTTAGTTTCAGTAAGCCCTCAAACAACTTACCATTACGAACATCTAGCCAGCCGGTGAAATTAACATTCGACGCTTGTACGTCAATATCCCCCAACTGCTCTTCTAGCCAAGGGCTAATATCGACATTTTGTGAATCAACATAAAATTGACCGTTAAACTCTGACCAACGGTCACCTCGTAAATCAATAATAAAATTGAGGCTGTTGGTGGCAAAGTCTTCCATTCTGAATTGGCCTATCCCCTGGTGTTTTTTGCCTTCGTTTGTCCAGGACAGCCGATCAATATCAATTTTACGTGTCACGCCACGCAGATTGGTCAGCAATAATTCGCCATTATTAAGTGAAAACTTTTCCAACTGCTGCAGAAATAAACGGTTAATGTAATCTATGTTCAATTCTTCGGTTTCATCAAGACCGGAGAACTTCCGCAGATCCAAGGCTATGCGTGCGTCGTCCAGAATAAACTGCTCAGCAATTAACTGTCTGTCCAACAGCGTATTCCAAAAATCCAGTACAACATGTACTTCACCGACACGCACTTGCAGCGGTGACTTCTCACGCTCCAATAAAACCAAATCATCGAGGACAACCGAGGGGCCTTCTCTGGTCCAGGTCATAGAAAGATCACTAATACTCACGGGTTGTTGAAAACGGGCTTCCAACTGCTCTTCGAGAGGTTCAGTTAAATCAGGCAGGTAAGGCAGGCTGTAGCGCAATAAACTCAGGCCGACCGCCACCAGCACCAGCACAATAGCCAGCGTTAGCCAGAGTTTGTTCAAAATCCACGACAGAGTACGCATTAGCCTTACATCATGACAACGTCGAATTGTTCCTGATTATACAAGGGTTCGGTTTGTATTTTTATTTGACGCGAAACGAAGAGCTCAAGTTCAGCCAGAGCATGAGATTCTTCGTTAAGCAAGGCTTCACTGACCTGAGCAGAGGCGTAAACAACGAACTTATCCGCTTCGTAGGCTTTATGCACCCGGACAATTTCCCGCATAATTTCATAGCAGACCGTTTCAACTGTCTTCATACTCCCGCGGCCAAGACAAACCGGACATTCTGAGCACAAAACATGCTCAAGACTTTCTCTGATACGCTTACGGGTCATCTCGACCAACCCCAGAGAAGTAAAACCATTAATGGTCGTCTTTGCGCGGTCTTTAGCCAGTGCCTGCTCCAG
The DNA here is from genome assembly GCA_051745385.1 of Pseudomonadota bacterium. Classification (GTDB taxonomy): domain Bacteria; phylum Pseudomonadota; class Gammaproteobacteria; order Enterobacterales; family Alteromonadaceae; genus Idiomarina. The sequence goes on from JBNJDZ010000005.1 coordinate 135,156, forward strand.
ACTATGGAGAACCCGACGCTTATGCTCTTCATCCTGCATATCAATGAAGTCGATAATGATAATACCGCCCAGGTTTCGCAAACGTAATTGTCGGGCAATAGATTGCGTTGCTTCGATATTGGTATTAAAGATGGTCTCTTCCAGATTACGGTGACCGACAAAAGCACCGGTATTAATATCTACCGTTGTCATGGCTTCAGTTTGATCAATAATCAACGAGCCGCCTGACTTCAAATCTACCCTTCGGTCCAATGCCCGCTGCATTTCATTTTCCACGTCAAACAAATCGAAAATGGGCCGGTCACCGGTGTAATACTCAAGTACGCCAGTCAATTCTGGAATAAAGTCCTGAGTGAAAGTCTTTAAGGTGTCAAAGGTAACTTTAGAGTCCACTCTAATGCGTTCTATTTCTTCTCCGACAAAGTCTCTCAATACGCGGCAGGAAAGATTAAGGTCTTCGTACAACATACCTACTTTGCGTTGGGACTTTTTGCGGGCTTTAATTTTATCCCACAACCGGAAAAGGAAGTCTGCATCGCCCCTTAAAGACTGTTCTGATGCGCCTTCTGCCGCTGTACGTACAATGAACTTGCCGTCAACCTTACTGACATCCTCAGCTAACTGGCGCAAACGTTCGCGCTCATCGCCCTCCTCAATGCGCTGAGAGACGCCTACATGGTCGCTCTTGGGCATAAAGACCAAATACCTTGATGGTAGGGTTATATCGGTCGTTAAACGCGCCCCTTTTGTTCCCAGAGGGTCTTTCACCACCTGTACCATAATGTACTGTCCCTGGTGTACTAACTCGGTAATCTTTTGCTGAGGCTTTTCGTCAGGCTGAGGCAGGTCATCGCCATCCACCTGAACGACAATATCGGAAGCGTGTAGAAATGCGGCTTTGTCCAGGCCAATATCAATAAAGGCCGCCTGCATACCCGGCAGCACTCTGGACACCTTGCCCATGTAGATATTACCGACTAGCCCCCGCTTTGCCTGACGTTCAATATGAACTTCCTGCAAGATGCCGTTTTCAACAAGCACAACACGAGTCTCTGTGGGGGTCACATTCATTAAGACTTCAACGCTCATCGACTTCACCTGCCATTTCGAACATCCGCAATAGTTGCTCCGTTTCATATAAAGGTAAGCCAACAACCGCAAAGTAGCTACCATCAATGCGCTTTACAAACTTACCGCCATAGCCCTGGATACCATAGCCAGCGGCTTTATCGTGAGGCTCTCCGGTTTCCCAGTATGCTTCTATTTCTTCATTGGTAAGCGCCGCAAACTCAACCTGAGTAGTCACCACGGCGGTTTCCTGTTCCTGAATACGGCTTCCATCCCAGTAGCAGACGCTGACAGAGGTCAAGACCTGATGCGTTTGCCCTGACAGTTGCTTCATCATTTGGCTGAAGTGCTCGTAGTTTTCAGGTTTTTCCATAACCTGCCCCTGAAAACTGATTAAGGTATCAGATCCGATAACCAGACAGGCTTCGTTTTGCCTTTTCGCTACATCCTGAGCTTTTTCTTCAGCCAGCCGGGTCACATAGTCCACGGCAGTTTCATTCTGACAACGCCGCTCCTCAATTTCAGGAACATAGCAGTCGAAAGGTCTGTGCAGTAAGGTCAGCAGTTCTCTGCGCCTTGGAGACGATGAGGCGAGCAAAAGGCGCATCAAACTACCCCAAACTGACGACGGACTTTTCGTAATAACGGGAAAACCCAAAGCCAGAATACAGCCGATGTTAGTACCGGCCAGAAATAGGACAATGTAAATTCAGCATCGTGCAAAAATACATTCGCCTCAAAGACCACAAAGCGTTTAATAAATATGAGTAAAGCAATGACCAGCGCCTGCTGAATTAAGGCAAAGTTTCGAATACGCTGAAAATGACGAGCTGCAAAATAAGTAACCACCACCATGCCTAACGCGTGAACACCGACAATGGAGCCTAATAAAATGTCACTTAACACACCGAGAGCCAGCGCTGTGCCCATATTAACCCGATGTGGCAAAGCAATTATCCAATACAACATGACTAAGGTCGGCCAGTCCGGACGGAAGGTGTCGAATGCGGCAGGCATCGGCATCACCATAAGCGTTAGCGCAATGACGTATGTAACCAGCAAGGTGATAAACCCGGGTTTAACCACAATCATTCCTCGTCCTCATCGAAAATCGGTTGCTGCTCACCTTCACTAGGCCATAGCAAAAGCACATTACGAACTCGGTCCAGGGCACTGACGGGGTCAGCGAACACCGTTGCAAAAGGCAAAGATTCATCCCTTACCACACTACTCACTCGGGCAACCGGGTAACCTTCAGGGAATACGCCACCCAAGCCTGAGGACATCAGTAAGTCACCTTTTTGTAAATCACTGCTGTGAGGAATAAACATAAGTTCCAGTCGACCGATATCACCGGTTCCCTGAGCCAATACCCGAATGTCGTTACGTTCAGAACGCAAAGAGATAGCGTGGCTTTGATCAGACAACAATAAAACACGGGCGGTATTTCCGCCGACATCCTGCACCTGGCCAATAATACCATTGCTGTCGAGCACCGGCTGTCCTTCATAGACACCACTCAGGGTACCTTTATTGATGACCAGCTGTTGTGAAAACGGCTCTGACGCAACAGCGATAACTTCCGCTACCATGCGACGAACTGAATCCCGGGCATCGGATCCCAGCAACTCTCGCAGTCGTTTATTCTCATTTTGAAGAAAACGAAGCTGCTGTTGCTCACCCTGCAATTCAAGAATCGCCTGTTTCAGCCGCTTGTTTTCCTCACTGAGCTGAGAGGTCGTTTTTACCGATTCAGATAAGCCATCGAGTATCTGCTCAGGCAGAATAGCCAGATATTGTACCGGAGCCACTAACGAATTGAGAAACAGGCGGACAGGCTTCATCGCTTGTAAACGATGATCAATAAAAATCAGTAGAAACGAACAGGCTAGTGCGAGCACTAGCCTGGAGAGTAAGGATGGACCTCGGGCAAACAGAGTTTTCATGAATTACTCATAACTGAATAAATCACCACCATGCATATCAATCATCTCTAAGGCTTTACCCCCACCTCGTGCAACACAGGTGAGCGGGTCGTCAGCAATAATGACCGGAATTCCGGTTTCTTCAACCAGTAGGCGATCAAGGTCTTTCAGTAAGGCACCACCGCCTGTAAGAACCATACCGCGTTCTGAAATATCAGATGCCAGCTCTGGTGGCGACTGTTCCAGTGCAACCATAACTGCACTAACAATTCCCATTAGCGGCTCTTGCAGAGCTTCCAGTATCTCATTGCTGTTTAACGTGAATGAGCGTGGAACCCCTTCAGCTAAGTTACGTCCACGTACTTCAATTTCTTTCAACTCTTCACCCGGGAAGGCTGAGCCAATTGAATGTTTAATACGCTCTGCTGTTGCATCACCAATTAACGCCCCAAAATTACGACGCACATAATTGATAATTGCTTCGTCAAATTTGTCACCACCAATACGTACTGATGACGAATAGACCACGCCGTTTAATGAAATGATAGCAACTTCAGTTGTACCACCACCGATATCAACAACCATTGAACCGGTCGCTTCTGATACTGGCAAGCCTGCACCAATAGCCGCAGCCATTGGTTCGTCAATTAGATAAACCTCACGCGCGCCAGCGCCCAGGGCTGATTCACGAATGGCACGGCGCTCAACCTGAGTTGAACCACAAGGAACACAAACTAAAACTCGCGGGCTTGGGCGGAAGTAATGGCTATCGTGCACCTGCTTAATGAAAAACTGGAGCATTTTCTCGCACACATAGAAGTCTGCGATGACACCATCTTTCATCGGGCGGATAGCGCGAATATTGCCTGGCGTACGGCCTAGCATTTGCTTTGCTGCTGCACCAACGGCGGCAATAGATTTTGGCCCACCAGAGCGTTCCTGACGAATTGCAACAACAGACGGCTCGTTCAACACAATACCTTCGTCTTTGACGTAGATAAGCGTATTCGCTGTTCCAAGGTCAATAGAAAGATCGTTTGAAAAAAGGCCGCGAATTTTTTTAAACATGAAGCGGTATATCCCTACTTATAAGCTAACAGAGTGACAGCAAAGAAATCAGTAAGTACTTACTGAGCTCTTACAACACGGAATCCAATGTAGTTGGAGTTAAAATCTGACGGAAGTTCCATTTTTGTAGAAACTCTTGCCAAACTTGGCGTAAAGTTCCAGGCACCGCCCTTCACTACCACACCGTCATCGGTTTCAGTCCACTCCCAGACATTACCGACAGTGTCGTATAATCCCCAAGGGTTACGATGGAAGCTAGCGACCGGAGCCGGACGTGTATTTGACCAATCTGTACCGCAGTTACGGCAATTTGCTTTGCCATAACCGACATCATTTCCCCACCAAAAATCCGTTTCAGAACCAGCGCGCGCAGCATATTCCCACTCAGCTTCTGTTGGAATGCTGTATTTAAAGCCGCTTTTTTGAGTTAACCAGTCAGCGTATGCTTTGGCATCATTATAGCTCACACAAACAACTGGTGAGCTATCTGACTGCTTGAAACCCGGATTTTTCCAGCTTAGGTTGTCGTTAAATTGAGGACGACCACTGCTAAGGCTTGCGCATGTTCCTCTTTTTTCGGCATCAGTGACGTAGGCTGTATCTTTCACAAAATTGCTGAATTGCTCAACGGTTATTTCCGTGTCTGAAATACCCAAAGCTGTTGGAATTTCACGTGTTTCAGCAGGGCGTTCATTAGGCAAACCATTGCCCACTAGATCACCCATTTTAAACTTGCCAGCGGGAACAACGACTAACTCTGGACCGCGAACGTCACGGAACAGAATATCCTGAATTTTCTCGCCACGAGTAAAAGAATACTCAGACTTCTCTAAATCAGCCCGGATAGAGGTTGCGTCTTTTAACGTTATTTTCTCTGCATAAGCAGAGTAACCGTACTTAATAACTTCAATTTGATGTTCGCCGCCTGGCAACATCACTTCCAACGGTGTTGAGCCATAACTTACGCCATCAATAATAACTTCATCGTCATACACATTAGAGCGTATGGTTAACGGGTGCATGACGGAGCTATCAACCGTTTCCTCATCACCCGCTTGCAGCTCCCCCGGCCGTTGCTCCGACGCGCAGTAGCGCATATCAACGCCTAACAAAGTACACGCTTGGCTTTTAGGTAACTGACCACGCAGCTCAACCGCCAGTTTAACACCGTAGTTGCCGGCACCGCTGAAGCCGTTGCTAACCGTTTTTGAACCAAGAATTTGTACGTTCGGGCTAGCTTTCTCGATATTCTCACGTGCAAGAGTCGATTCACTTAAATCATCTAAAATTGTATTAAGATACTGTTTAGAGGCTTTTTGCTTCGCCATTAATTTACCGCGATTTTCACACTGCGCCAGTGTCTCTTCTCTATCGCAGCTAATAGACTGGCTCACTTCCAGTTCACCCGTGCGGTTAAACTCGTTCTCTAACCGATCGACCCGAGCTAGGTTACGCTGCTCTTTTAACGTTTCAATTTCATTAATTAAGCTGTGTTTACTGACACGCGCTTCTTCAACTTCGCGTGCTTTTTCATTCACCAGACTAACCTGCTGCTTAATGTCCGCTTTATTTTGTTGGTGAGCCATGACTGCTTGCTTGTAAGCTTCCTGAGCACCAGCAATGTCAATTGTGGGGTCTTCTACCAAACGCTGGTAGCGGTCATTCATTTCCGCTAAAGCCGATTCGCGCTTTGACTCTAGCTCACTATTGCGCTCACGCAAGTTTTGTAACTTTTCACGCAGCTCACGCTCTTCTTGTTGAAGCGTATCAACGGTGCCAGAAAAGTTTTCAAAGTCGCTCTCTAGAGTCGAAATTTGGTTAGCAATTTCTTCGACGGTCATCTCCTGCTGAGCAAGAGCCGTCGAGGCGAATGTCAATGTAGAGGCCATTACTAGGGCCAGTCGAGCCAATCGCATCATGTTCCCATTCCAAGCTTGAAAAAATAACAAAGCGGCGTAAAAGCTAAAGCCGTAATCGCGCTATCGTTATTGTAATAATATTGAACGTTCGTCAACGTCGCGCATTTTTCGTTTAAACTCTGCTTTATGCTATTTGCTTGTCAACAAAAGAGCAAGAGGCATTGTCATCGAATTGTCGATTATTCATCATAAATGACTCTACCAGCCTACTTCACGCCAGTAAATTTGGCGATCACTGCCACGATAAATACCAAAAGTACCCGTTGCTTCTGGGTTGTCATCGAAGCTGTCATCGCCGCTCCAGTCAAATTGCAGAAAACTTAGATTATTTTCAGACAGATCTAATAACAGTTGGAACTTAAAGACTCCTTGCTGTTCATCAGGCTGTACCCAGCCAAACTGTTCAGACAATAAAGTATTGGGGCTAAACAACTGGCCAGAGGTAAAAGTTTGTTCTTCGTCATTCTCCGCAGGAATTCTCTCGGCAGTAAGATCTGTCGTACTTACATCATCCGTGAGCTGCTGTGAAAGAATCAAGGTGCAAGTGTCTTGTTCATTTAATACAAAGCGCCCCGGCTCTGTATCCTCTGGTGTATCGTCAAAATAATATTCGACACGGGCAAATACTGGCAACTGCTCAGTTTCGCTACCAAAAGTATTTTCTAACACGATGCGCCCGTAATAAAGTCCAATACTATCTATTAGTGCAGAACCCTGCACACCATCAAACACACTATTTTCTATACGGGTCAAATAGCGTGGGTCATCGTTCGTGTCGAGTTCGCCATCGTTAATTTGCCAGGCCAAAGTGTAATTAGGATAGTGCCCGCCAGGACTCCCGTCAGCCTGGCGCCCGGCAATAATGGTCGGGTCTCGACTAACTCCACCTTGAGTATCAAGCCAATTGGTGACCCCATTTTCCCATGACAAAAAGCCCGAAAATCCATAGAGTTGGTTTAATGGGCTCGCAGTACTCACATCGTCTGTAGTGAAGCCGTAAAATTCGGGCGTTCCTTTAGCAAAATCACCGTAATAATTTTGCGTCCAATTACCCTCTGTGTTAACAGCCATTAGCTGTACATCAAACCCTTGTTCTTGTCCCATATAATAAAAATTGTTTGCTCCACACGCACCAAACAACTCGCCATTAGACTGGACAAACCGGTCTGGGATAAAACGTCCTATGGGTTGGCTGGTATTATTCGGGATAACACCAGCACCCAGGTAATCGTTATCAGTTAACCCCGCTTCAAGGGCAATAACTCCCACCTCACTAAAAGCAATCTGATTACCATTTACAGTAAGGTTACCCTCATTAGCCGTATTTGTACTTTGATTAGTGGGAGACAATAATTCATGCGTCTTTACTTCAAGCGTTTCTGTTAGGCTCTCTTGCCCAAAACTCGGCGCTAAGGTTCCGTTCTCGTTGATTGCTGACAGGTTTACCGTAAACGGTTCTCCTGCGCGCTCAAAAACATCATCATTGGCATAACTTGTCGCACTGCCTGCACTATTAGATGCAATGCCACCGAGCACTTCAAACGCAATGCCATAAGGCTTAACCACAAAAGCCTGAGAGCTGCCAGTGAGTGTTGCTGTAGTTTCCCCTTGCGCTGATGCTTGTATACGTATACGCCCAACATCGGGGTAGTTTGCAGTGAGACTGCCGCTACCATTGGTAAAGTCGACATCAACCGCGGTACTTGAGTTGACTGGTGTCCCCTCAATATTAACTGATTCGGTACAAGCTGTTGGATCTTCGCATGTCAGCGAAAATTCCACGGCCTTGGTAGTATTGAATGCGGCAACACACGCGCCAGTATCGGTATCGGTTCGGATAGCTTCAAGACCCAAAGTGAAGTCAGCACCTGATAATTGCGTTTGCTCTCCACTGAAACGCAGAGCTGTATCGACAGCTGTTACCTGATTAGACGGCGAGAATTGCGGCGAGTTAGTTGTTGTAATGCCGGTAACGTCACCAACTGACAGGCTATAGCTTCCCGGGCTTGTTAAATCGAAATTGGCAGTGGTAGAGGAGTTATCATTAAAGTTCGCGGTCACACTTTGTGTGCCAATGTCTACAACCACCTCAGCGCTTGACAGTGTGACTGGCGTACAACTTGCGTCAGCGCATGCAGTAACAGTCACCGGAAAAGTTTCGCAAGTGAGTGCAGTGCCCGAGTGAGTTAAAAGCAAAGAATGGATTTCTGTGCCTCCACCGCCGGGCTCGCAAGCGCTGGTATTCTCATCAATATTGTCAGTGTTACAGGTTAGGTCGACATCAATGGTACCAGGTCCGCAGCTGTTAGTTTCTGTACACGGAGCGTTAACGTAGCCACCTTCTATGGTGCCATTATTATTTAAATTACCATTTACATTAACGTTGCCAATTATGGTTCCGCTATTATTTAAATCATTTTCGGCTTGCACATCGCCTGTAATGGTCGAATTACTGCCGTTAATGTTTATTGTATCGGCCGATATGTCACCGGTAATATTATTGTTTTGGCCTATATTCATGTTCCCGCCAGCATCAACATTACCGCTAATCGTAACGTTCGTGCCAGTATTAAGATCCCCTGATACCTGAACCTCCCCTTCAATTGAGCTGTTGTTACCAAGGTTCACATTACCCGATATTGTTAATCCCCCACTTATATCGGTGTTATTACCTGCATTAATACTTCCTGCAATGGTCATGTTCGCATTGATAATATTTCCATTATTACCAGGATTTAAATTGCCCGAAACGTTAATGGTTAAATCACTTTGGTCGCCCAAAGTGTTAATATCTGTACCACCTAGTGTGAGATCGCCCGATATACTTAACACAACAGGAGTTGCACTAAGCTCTACCCAATTATTGTTACCATTGGGAAGAATAACGTTACCACTGCAAGTGATGTAATAAACACCGCCAGTTAACGTACTGCTACAATTAGAAAAGTCAGAGTTATTAGCGCCAACATCCTCAGGTAAAAACTGAGTCTTGTTGCCACCTTGAGCCATAACATCAGACACATTAAGCCATAACAGTGCTGAAAATAGTAAAAGTCTAAATATCATAATCCAGTGACCTCAACGGACACCGTCCGTGACGCTTGAGAGTCTCCCCCGCTACAATTCCCTGTCGCACTGAGTTCGAAGTATGTGTCACCGCGAAATGAGGTTTCCAGGCATTGAACCGTCACCGAACATTGTGACAGCCCAGGGTCATCAGTCGCGGAAAATTGAATGGGGTTTGGCAGCACTACGTCGTCGCAATCATCAACAGCATCAAGACTCGGCTCATTGAGTGGGAATACTTCCATCATGGCGATATTCAAACCCGTTTGAGCTGCTTGATAAGCTCGCGCACCAAGCACTTCGGTAACCACTGAATCGGAGCTGCTGACAACAAGCCGCGATAAGGTTGCGACCAGCAGACCCAGTGCGACAATAACAAAAACCGCGACAATAAGCGCACTTCCAGATTGAGAGCTACGGCGCATTAGGTACCTTAACCTCATAATTAAAAAACAGCGATTCAGTCGAGTTGCTGACAAATTCTAAGTATAGCGTGACCGTACTGCTACGTTGCAAGTTTGCAGCGTTGACCGAAAAAGGCAACGCACCGCTGCCAGTATTGTTCAGTCGCTCAGCCATTAATACAGCATTGGCGAGGCCATTCCCTTGTGTTGGCTGGGCACCTTGCCAGCCGTAGCCGCTATAACGCCATAACTGTGTTCCCTGCAGGCAATAACTTACAGGCTGCTTACCAATATATACACGTCGTTGAGGTGAGTTTCCTATAATAGTCCCGGTGTAATTCAGTTCGGTAATATAGTCTGGTTCCGGCGTCTGTCCTCCCGCCAGCGTAACATAGCGCTCGGCAGTATTACTGTAGATCTGCGGTGACTGAGTAGCATAAATAAAAGCACGGTCGCTGGCCTCAGTTTCCCAGTCTTGTTTGAAACTAATAAGCGTCAGCGTTTGCCCACCAGGCCCCCTAAAATAGCGTCCCCCAACTCTGGTAGGTACAAATTCGATACATTGCAGTCCGCCCGTGCTTGGTGAAACTGTTCTCACGCTGTTCGGAACAGCCGTTTTCAACTCACGACTCATGCGTTCAACGGCAAAACGTCCCTGCTCCAATGTTTGTAGACGCTCATTACCTTGCGCGAACATCTCAGCACCAATACCAACAAAGCGAAAAGTAAAGGTCGCCACAATACCCAAAAGAACAATAACAATAACGAGTTCAATTAACGTGAAACCTCTAGTACGCAGCCGGTCTCTCATTACCAGTTACCCCGCCAACTATTAAATACTATCGGGTTTTGATTAGGGGCAGATACAGAAACCTCAATACGTTTTAATTCTGTCTCTGTTGCCGATGCGCCTGTTGGAGTAACTCTTACTTCAACTGTGTAACCACGGTATACATTCAGTAATGCCTGATCCTGTGAATTTGATATCTGGTCACCTGAAAGAGACAGGCAATGATAGTCGTCGACATCATCAAGATCGGATCGAGCCCCTTCTTCGGCGTTTGGCAACGTTGATGAGCAGTCATTAATTAGCGTGGTACAGTCGGGGCCTCCGGAGTCGCCGCAGCGCAAACCAGCACTACCCGTAGGTGAGTTCTCATCAAAGCGACGTGCGGTAATCTCGTTCATCATGCTTTGTGCTAATTCTGTTGCACGAACCTGGTGCCAGGGATCCACCGTTTGCCGAAACAAAGGACCCATACCAGCAGTCACTACCAGTGTCACAATGGCAATGACAGTAATACCGATAATAACTTCTATTAGGGTAAAACCATTTTGAGAATTGCAATGAGATTTAGGTAGCATAGGGCGACCTAACAAGGGTGGATATAGCCTTCACTTTCTATGCATAGAGAGTGAGTGGCTGAGTTGTCGGAAAACGTTAGAGTACAACCTGCGGCGCAGGCATTACCTGTGGGACGACCTAGACCGTCAAAAACAATGGTTATAGGCAAACTGCCGTTATTTAACCCGACCACCACATCATTGGTGGTATTTATCCTATCCGGCTCTTCAGTAGCATCAGAACTTAAACTAAAGCTGCTGTTACAGTCACCACTAGTAGGAGCACCCAAACGATCGGTATTAATGACAGAAGCAACACATTGGTCAGTATTCTGCATGGCCGACAGCTGGATGTTTCGTAAAACAGAGACGGCACGCTCACGCACCGCTCTACTTTCTATACCGCCATCACCAATAAATATAGGCGCTGCGGACACCGCCAGAATACTGATGATAACCAGTATGATGATGAGTTCAATGAGAGTGAAGCCTTGGGACTTCATAGTTAACCTTTAAAGAGAGAAGCCCGCAGGGTGAGATCTACGAGCTTCTATAAAATTAGCAGCCAGACGTTTCAGTAGTAATTACTGGAGGAGTGTCTGAATCAGCAGCATCTGAATATGTTGCGTAACAGTTCGTGTCGGTAATATCCCCTATCACTGCCGTTGTCGGGTCTGGTACTTGATCACCCGGGGCAATTGAAATGGTCCCGCTATCTGCGAAAAACGCCCAGTCTGTTGTTACCGTAGCAGCAGGATCAACATTTGTTGCATCTAAATTCGCTGCAGTAACAATACCTGCTTCAGTAGCCGCTGGGTAGCCATTAACTGTGTCTACACCATTAACCGACACAGGAGTACCTGAGGTACCATCTAAATCATCATCAATAGCGGCTCTTGCATAGACCGTCTGTGAAGCACCCTGCATTGCACCTTTCAGACCCTTAACCGTCGATGTACGAGCATCACTAGAAAAGTCAATAAACTGAGGCGCAGCGGTTACTGCTAAAATTCCCAGAACGACAATAACAATGATCAGTTCGATCAGAGTAAAACCTTTTTGATTGCGCATAATTAAAACTCTCAATTGTTGTTTAAAATTATTTCTATATAGAAATTATTGGTTATTGCTGTGAATACTCACGCCGCCATTACGTGGATTATAAACGAAAGCATTGCCCACTGTCAGATAATCATCACCCGATGGCGCTGTTGCTTCATTTTTTATGGTGTTTGTTAAATAATAAACACACGTATCATTACCTGCCGCACTGTCCTGTGTCACGTAAGTAAAATAACGGACCTGCTCAAGGTTACTAAAATCAGTTGTAACCGTTGGCGCGCCCTGCAATATAGACTGCATAACACTCACACAGTCCTCGGCTATCAGGTTTTCGTCGTGCGCTGCGTTATTGTCACCACTAACCGGATACCCGGTGTTGCCATCAACGTAAAGCAGAATCTGGTCCAGAGACACCTCGGCGCCAGCACCTGTGCTGCTATCGCCTTTCGGACGTCCGCTAAGCTCCCATTCACCACGGACAATACCAACGGCGCTGGCAAAGCCGCCGGCTACGCCTTCTAAAGCTGCATCTTCAGCATCTGACGATACATCGGTAAATCTAGGAATAGCGGCAGCCGCCAATAACCCCAAAATAACCACTACGATAATCAGCTCTATGATAGTGAAGCCTTGCTGCTTTCTCATTTTAGTTCTCATACTAAAACTCCAGTAGAATCCATTTTATGACATTTCCTTAACACTTAATACCAGCTTTATTGTTATTTCTGAACCACCTGACCCTTCCGGTCGTTATAACGAAACCAGGCCTGTTGGTTAACTTCGTAATAACAACTAGTTAGCTCAGCTTTGGCCTGTAAAGCGCTGGCCGGTATTTCACCGCCCAATTGCTGCCATAAGCGCAGGCAACCTTGTTCAACCGAAGGCCAGCCCTGGCTATTCATAACTATTTTCACTTGCTGCTTTCTGCTTTCATTCAGCAAGACAACTTCTTTCGGTTTGCCGCGGCGCATCCATTCGGTACGCGCCAGCCAAAGCGAGTCAATAAAGCGCGATACCGCTATGTCTAACTCTGTCTGACGCCACTTTTGCGGCTCGTTAATAAGCATCATTCTGGCGGCCACTGCAGCCAGTATCAACAAAAGCAATACCACCAGAATATTCTGAAAACGTTGAATGCCCTTACGTTCATCCGTTGTTTCCCGTGTCATTAACGCCCCTGATATGCGCTCATCATGTCCCACATTGGGGTAAATATTCCCAGCGCGAGAATCAGTACCATCACCGCGACCACAGCTATCATTATCGGCTCAATACGTGCGGTTAAAGTTTTCAGATCGTAATCGGTTTCTCTTTCATAATATTCGGCAACTTCCAGCAACAGCACATCGACTCGGCCGGTCTCTTCACCAACGGATATCATTTGCAGTATTAACGGCGTAAAGAGTTCCGACTGGCGGGCAACTCGTGACAAATTCTCGCCTCGCTCAATACCCCGACGCATTTCTATAATACGTTTTTCCATCCAGGCGTTATCAACGGCCTCCGCCACTAAAGATAAAGCCTGAGTCAGCGGAACTCCGGCGCCAATCATCACCGAGAAACTGCGTGCAAAGCGGCCTAACATCGAACGCATTAAAATAGAGCCAATAACAGGAATTTTTAATTTAAGCCCGTCCCACTTCAACCGGCCGCTGTCTGTACCAACGTAATAGCGAATACCGAAAAAGCCGCCCACCATGGCGAGCAGCAGAACATGCCAATAGCCGACAAAGAACTGGGAGGACCCGAGCAGCGCCCGGGTGGCCCAGGGGAGTTCAACATTAAACCGGCTGAACATAGACGCAAAGGTTGGGATAACGAAAATGTTCAGCACGAAAATAGCGATAACCAGAGCTATCAGCACAAAACTCGGATAACGTGTGGCCGCTTTTATTCGTTTACGGGTGTCTTGTTCTTTCTCTAAATACACCGATAGCTGCTGAAAAGACTCTTCCAACTGTCCGGTATTTTCTCCTACATGCACAATGGCAATAACTAACCGAGGGAAAACGCCTCTGTGCTGGGACATAGCGGTTGATAAATTCCGCCCCCGCTCCAGTTGCTCATGCACATCCTTCAGGGTTGCCTTCAGACGTTTGTTCTGTGTGGTATCGGCCAGGCCTTCAATGGCTCTTAGCATAGGGATACCGGCATGTGTCAGCGAGTACATTTGCCTACAGAAGATAATCAACTCGTCTAATGAAACTTTCTGCTGAAAAGCCGATTTTAAACTTTCACCAAAGCTGCTGTTGAGTAACGAAAAGCCCTGTCCGCCAGTCGGGTTAATGGACAAAGGAACCAACCCTCGCCGCATCAGCACGTCAGCAGCATTACGTTCATCGCTGGCATCAACTGAACCTCGCTGCAGTTGACCTGACTTGTCCCGGGCACGATAACGAAACTGCATCAAATGCTGTCCTCAACACTTTCAGCCAGGAATAACACTTCATCCACGCTGGTAATTCCCTGTCTCGCATAGTCGAGTGCAACCGTTGCCATGGACTGATAACCCGGATGCGCTTTGGCCGCGGCGGCAAACTCACGAGTGTTGCCGTCACGTAAGGCATCCATCATAGGCGTATTCATTTCAAGCAGTTCAAACACACCGATACGTCCGCGGTATCCGGTGTGGTTGCAGCTCTGACAGCCAACCCCACGTTTGAAAGCATACTGAGAGCTACCCTCTTTCAAATGCTCCAGCCACTGGCTTTCCGGTTCGTCTGGTTGATAGTCTTCGGTGCACTTGTCACACACCCGACGCACCAAACGCTGAGCTAAAATGCCGCGTAATGCCGCAGCAACCAAATACGGCGGCGCGCCCATATCAATTAAGCGCATGGCACTGGTGATAGCGTCATTGGTGTGCAATGTTGATAAAACCAGGTGACCGGTAATGGAGCCACGCAAGCCTATTTCCACGGTTTCGTGGTCACGCATCTCACCGACCATAATAATGTCCGGATCCTGGCGTAACGTGGTGCGCAACACGCGTGAGAAATCCAGGCCGATTTTACTGTTTACCTGCACTTGAGATATGCGAGGTAGGCGATACTCCACCGGGTCTTCAACCGTAATGACCTTTTTGCCTTCGGTGTTTAATTCACTCAGTGCGCCATACAAAGTCGTCGTTTTACCAGAACCCGTAGGCCCTGTTACCAATAACATGCCATGCGGGCGTTTTATCAGGTTACGTACGCGTTTAAGAATGGAATCCGGCATACCCGTTTGCTCTAAAGACAATAAACCAGCTGACTGGTCCAGTAAACGCAGTACGCACGACTCACCATACTGCACCGGCATAGTCGATACACGCACATCAATATTGTGCTTGCGTATCTTCATATTAAAGCGCCCGTCCTGAGGCAGGCGGCGCTCGGAAATATCCAGCCCGGCCATTAACTTAAGGCGCAATACCAGTGCATTGGCAATATTAGTTTCATCCAACACGTTTTCCTGCAGCACGCCATCAATGCGCTGACGGATACGGAGCTTACGATCGTCCGGTTCAATATGAATGTCAGAAGCACGAACTTGCACAGCATCTTCAAAGATTGACTGCAACAACTTGGCGACAGTTGCTTCGTCCGTATCATCGTCAAGACTGAGTTGACCCAGTTCAAATTCACTGGTGTCTTCGTATTCGTCTTGTAACTGGCTGGCAAAGGTTTCAATTTCCTTCGTACGTCGATACAGATTGTCGAAGGCCTGCATCAACTCACCCTCTGGCACAACCGCCAACTCAACTTGGAGGGGAGCCAACAGCTGGTTTATCGCGTCAATTGAGGACAGATCGGCCGGATCACTCATGCCGACCAAAGCTTTATCCTCGTCTGCTTCAATCACTAACGCGCGATGCCGGCGAGCCTGAACTTCAGGTAATAATTTGAATGCTTCCGGCGGGATTTTACGCTCAGAGATACTAATAAGCGGCAGTTTTAATTGCTGCGCCAAAAACTCCAGTAACTGCTGTTCAGAAATGTAGCCTAAATCGGTGAGCGTTGCCCCCAGCTTTCGTCCGCTGAGATGCTGCTCTTCCAAAGCCTTATGCAGTTGATCTTCGGTGATGATTTGCTCATGAACGAGCAAATCACCCAGTCGCATTTTAAGACGTGGGCGCTTCATTGCTCACCTGCCGGCTCATTTGCCTCTAACGCAGCAATTTGCTGATGAATAAACTCGACAGTCGGTCTATGTGTAATTCGCGTTAGTGCCTCTTTATATGAAGTTAAAGCCGTTTGCGGTGCAAATTCCTGCTGGGCTAAGGCCTTCCCTAAATACCAACGACCTTGCGTAGGTTCAGACTCAATAAGGCCTTGGTAGGCACTAGCCGCTGTCTGATAGTCACCCACTTCCTGAGCTAACAAGGCTTGTTTCTGAACATAGTCTGGGTAGTCTGCTGCATTCGGTGTCGCTTGCTTCAGCAAACTTAGGGCTGCCGCAGGACGAGCTTCTTTTTCTAAAATACGGGCGCTTAATAAACGAAACTCAAAGTCAGACGGGTCGCGTTTAAAACCGGCCTCTAATGTGGTCAGAGCTTGAGATACCTTGTTGCGACCAAATTGAAGCGCTGCCAGCTTTTTTCTGACATTTTTATTGTCCGGAGTTACAGCTAAGGCTTTACGCCAATGTTCTTCAGCTGACGTTAACCGCCCCTGCTGCTGTGCTTTCTGCGCTTTCTCAATATGTTGTTCAGCAATTTCAGTAGGTGAGAGTTGTACTGATTGCTTACTAAACTCACCACTTGGCGTAGCTCGCTGGCTGCTTTCATTCGCGATCGATTTAGGTTCTTCTTCAACCGCTTTAGGCTCAGTTTCTTTACTTTCGGGCTGGGGCTTTGCCTCAGCTTCGGGCTCAGACACTGCCATCGATGCCAAGTTATCCTGGTCAATGACAGTTTGTTGGCGCGAGCGAGTCTCTTCTGCATCGGCGCGTTCGGTGGGTACTGTAAATGCAGACGAGTCAACCAATGGCTCAATGCGCTCCTGCACTAACGGCATGTCCGCAGCTTCGCTTTCAGTTACCGCCATCACGTCATCATCAGTGGACTGCCACCAAAAAACCACCAACATAAGCGTAATAACAATGAGTGAAGCTAACAGCCACAACCCAAAACGATGGCTACCGCGGCGTTCCACCGCGCTACTGGCAGCATTTTTTGAAAAGGGTTGCTGACCACGGCGATCAAGATCCTTCAAGACTTTATTGATTACGCTCATAGAAAACCACCCATTTTCCAATAACTAACAGCGGCAGCAGCCAGGAAAACAAAGCCGACTGACACAGTAACAGGTAGCCAAACAGAGCGAGTTGACTCAGTATCTTCGGTATCCTTAACCGCCAGCTTCAAATCTTTTGAAGACAGTTGGCGCCGACCTTCTCCGTAAGCTAATAGCAGCATTTTATGGCAGAGCATATTAACCAACCTTGGCACACCGCGGCTGCTCCGGTGCAGGCCTTTTATCAGTTTCCAGTCAAAAATTGGCGCACCTTTATAACCCGCCACATCCATTCGGTGGGCGATGTATTCGGCTGTCTCATCGACGTTCATGGCCGTCAGTTTATGGGCAAAACTAATGCGCTGACGCAACTGCCGGAAAGCTTTTTGAGATAAACGCTCGTCCAGTTCAGGTTGCCCGAGTAAAATAATATGCACCAGTTTGCGCCGCTCGGTTTCCAGATTGGACAATAAACGCAACGCTTCCAGACTTTCCTCTGGTAACGCTTGCGCCTCATCAATCAAAATAACCACCGCCTGCCCACTTTTATTAATGTCCAGCAAACGTTGCTGCAAAGCTCGCGCCAGTTGTTGCTGGTTAGTTAACTGCTCGGTTTCAACTGATAACTCCTGGGCAATGGCCAGCCTTAACTCAGCCGGGTCCAGGTAGGAGTCAGGAATATAGGCCGTTTTAAAAAAGTCAGGAATGTCGTTCAGCAACCGTCGGCACAGCAAAGTCTTACCGGTTCCCACTTCTCCGGTAATTTTAATAAAGCCCTCGCCGGTTTTCAGCGCAGTCAGAACCACCTCGAAAGCCTCGTGGTGGCTTTTCAAGTCGTAGTAGAACTGCGTGTTCGGCGTTATCGTAAAAGGCAGTTCGCGTAAGCCGTAATGGTATAAATACATACTACCTATTGCTCAATGTCCGGGAACCATTCTTGCAGCAGTTCGCGTGATCGTTTCAATTCATCGCGCCAGGTATCAACACCGACTACCGTGGGCTTCAGTAATATAACCAATTCTTTCTTTTCCTGACGATTACGACGATTAGTGAAAAGCTCACCCAGCAAAGGGATATCGCCTAATAAAGGAACCTTACCCACTTCTTCCGAATTTGTGGTTTGCATTAAACCACCCAACACAACAATTTCACCATTGCGGGCTTTTACTATGGTATCGGACTCACGAATGTTGCTGCGCGCCAGCGGCAGTACCGACTCTTTACCTGACACGGTGATGACCTTTTCCTGCTCACTGGTTTCAACCACAGACGGATGAACATGCAAAATAACTTCGCCGTCATCGCTAATTTGTGGTGTAACATCCAGAGAGATCCCCGAAAAGAACGGTGTGAACTCTATATCGGAGTCTGACGACGAAATACCACCGGAATCAAGCGAGGTACGGCTGCTTACATCAGTAACAAAATACTCGTCTTCACCAATTTTAATGACCGCTTTTTGATTATTCGATGCGCTGACACGAGGGTTCGACAGAACCTGGACGGTTCCCTGCGTTTGCAGCATCTCTATCATGCCACTGAAGTTATTCCCTTCGTCGGTGTAAGTAAGACCAAATAAGCCACCAATAGCTGCCGACGTCGCGTTAGTCGGGGTTACGCCATTAAACTCAACACCAAAACCCGCATTGGCGGAGGAGATATCGCTCCAGTTAATGCCTTGTTGATAATTATCGTTTAGCGTTACTTCAATAATGCGAGCTTCCAGAATCACCTGACGTTGCAAGCGCGACTCCAGGGTTTCAAGAAAATCGCCAACAGCGCGGAGTTTGTCTGCTGACGCGGTAACACTGACCACTCCTGCCTGCGGTGATAACACAACATTGCCGTTACCTATGATTCCTTCAATAACCTCTTTTAGATCGCCCCATAGGTCGGTTTCCGACTGCGTGTTAATACTGGAACCATTGCCTTGCATCGAGTTTTGACGTGAGTCCCTGCTGTACTCGCCACTACCAGCGAAAGGGCTTGCTCCAGAAACACTCTCGTTATTCGTATTTCCACGGTTATTTCGATTATTGTTGTTTCGCTCTTCACTAACACCGCCACCGGAGATTTCGGTCTGTGACATACCAAAACGTCGCAGTGAAAGGTAATCGAGCGAAAACGTTTGGGTACGCACCCCGGAAGGGAATATTTGAATGGTACGGCCGGAGCGACGCACCTCAAAGCCGTACATGTCCTGCACCGCATCCAGTGTTTCATCCAGCGTGACATCTTTAAGACTCATTGAGATTTCGCCGCTAACGTCCGGGTGTACCAAAATGTTGTAAGGGGAGTCGGCGGCCAGACCATAAAAGAAAGCTTTTGCATCAACTTCATCAGCCTGCAGAACGAAACGGGGCTCTTCCAGCAGTGCTAAGCCGTCTTCTTGTTGCCCATTCGCACTTTGATTTAAAAAGTTACTGACCTCAGCCGGCATAGCTGACTTTTTATCAGACGCTTTTTTCTCGGCAGTTTCCGGCTTCATTGCCTCGTTTGCTTCATCTGGTGAATAGCTAGGTTGATAAGCGCAGCCTGCCACTACCGCGAGTAATAATGCGCCTGTCGCAACTTTTATCATTGTACTGCCCCCGGGGTGCCTTTATTATTCTGTTTTATCGGCTTAAATAACGTAATCTCGACCACTTCATTACTCTTTTCAACTATCACACTGTTTGGCTTTATTGACGTTACTTTTACGCCATCAACCCGCTCTCCCGGCTTGACCCATTTGCCATTTAACCGCGCTGACTGACTCTGCTCAGAATACAAAATTTGCGTCAATTTCAATGCCTCTGCCCAACTGTCCAAACTGGCTATTGTTTCCGTTTCATTGATCGGAGGCCGAGTCGGATCCCGCTCTTGCGATAACACGGACAATGGTAGTGACACGAATAGCAATAAAAGTAAACTACGCACTGATAAACTCCTTATCAGTACTTAGTAAATACCAAACAATAGTCACCGTTGCTGTCGGATAATTAGTAACCTGATACTCAAAATTTGCCCAACGCACACTTGGGTACTCTGTTTGCAGTCTATCGACAAATTCCGATACAGCAAAGAAACGCCCGCTGAATTCGGCCTGAATGGCGTGTTGATAAAGCTTAATTGAGCCTGTCTCAAACACCACTGACGGCTCCTTCGCTTCCAGATTTTCCATTTCTAACTCAGAGGCGTGTCGTAATACCCCCTGCAAAAACTGTTTACGCTGCTCAACAGGCAGTAATACCGTGTTTCCTGAGAAATCTTCTTTAGCCACAACTAACCGCTGCTCTAATTGCTTAATCTCTGCTTTAACCGGTGCGTCGACATCTTTACTTAACTGAGCTTTTAACTCTTGCTGCAATTGTTGCAGTTGTTCCAACTGCGACTCAATACGACGGTTATCAACCTGTGTACTTTTGTTCTCTTCCAAAGTAGGCACAATTAAGTAACTGATAAGAGGCAGTGTCACAAGAAGAAAAGCCGCCAATGCCATCAACGCACGTTGACGTGTCGGCATAGCATCAAAAGTTTCTTGTAGGTTTAACCACCAGTTCATCATCTCTCTTCGTCCTCGTCGGTTCTGACGCTTTGCAACAGAAACTGTTGGTAGCCCTGTTCACTTCGCTTAAGCTCAACAACAGCAAAGCGCTTATCTGCCAGTAAATCAGACTGACCGAACTTATCCATCCACAAGACTAATGCTTCGCTATTTAACGCTTGTCCATGCAAACGAATATTCTCACCGGCAATTGAAAAGTCAGTTAGCCAAATAGCTTCTGGCGTTATCTGTGCCAATTCATTTAGAAAATCGCTAACCGAAGACGATTGACCTTGTTTGAACTCGCTAATTCTCTGACTGAAACTTTGCGTATCTTGAAGTTGTTGTGCGAGCTGTTCTTTCTCTGCACGTAACTGCGGACTGGACTCTCGCCGGTCAAGTCTTTCCCGGGCACGGCTCAAGTCATCGTTAACCGCCTGTAATGCATTGGATAATTTTGTATTTTCTTGGGTAATTGCTGAATTTTGCCATTGAGTAACCATAAGTACAGCTATTAACAGCACCAGCCAAATACCTATAACAAAACTTAAGCGAGCTAACGTGAGACGCTGTTTAATTGGCTGCAAGTCGCTACGATAAAGGTTCACCCATTGCTTCATGAAGACACCTCTAACAAAGCACCCAGGCCCGCTAAATCGGAATAGTCGTCTTCGCGCAATTCAGTTGCCCATTGTGGATATGAATAGGCACTACACTCAACAGCTAAGAGTTCTGACAAGCTGCTCTCCACTGCGGATAGCTGTCTATGCTCAACCGCTAAAATAATCCGGCTAATAGGAGCTTGCCGTAAATGACTTTCAAAATAGTCAACTGAACGCTGGAGTTCGGTTGCCAGCGGCTCCAAAGCTCCAGCTTGTATCTCTTCTGCAGTATAATTTGAAATATCGGTAACACCACGTAGCAGACGCGTAAACATCAACCCTTTAGGCGTGTTTATCTGCGCGATATAATTGCTGCCCGGGTTCTGATACAGGGTTAACTCAGCATGGTTTTGAATTTCTACCAACCGAGGCAAGGCTAACTCTGCAATACCAATGTCCGTTAGCTGCAGGTCATGCTCGCCAAGAAAATCCACCCAAGGCTTTAATTCGTGCCGATCGGCTGCAACTGCAACTATTTTATCCTGCCCAGACGGTTGCTCAGGGAACTCATAATAATCGGCTATGATTTCTTCACCACTGAAGGAAACTAAATCGCTCAGGCTGTACTTTAAACTCTCAGCTATTTCTTCAGGGTCAAGCATGGGTCGATCCACTTGAACCGATTCGTAGAAGTCAGTACCCAGCAATAGAATGACCTGCGCATGCTTTAACGACAGACGCGAATATTTCCTCAGCAATGCGTTCGCTTCTTTAATCAGTGACCCACGTTTCACTTGCTCGTGATCGTTAACAATGAGTTCAGGTGACTGTGCGGGTCCTTTAGCAATAAGGAGACGGACGCTGGTTTGCGTTATCTGAAAGCAAATACGGTGACCATTTTGTTTCTGCTTCGAAAATCCTAACACCCAGCAGCATCCTTCATTATTTTTTCATGTATGTTAACAGAAACTTTGCACAGCTCATTACAAAAAGAATAGCGTTCAAGCAGTTTATATCTTTCATCATAGCCCATTTGTCGTGCTTTAACTGCAATACTAGCTCTTGAGCTTCCATTGCAAGCTCGAGCCGGCCCAGTAAGGCACCATGGGTCCCGTTGGTGTGTCCACCGTATCAGCCACAGTCCACTCCTCCTGAACCAGTTCAATGGTATCTGTATTGCGTGGCAACTGATAAAAATCGGCACCATAGCCACTGGCAAAGTTGGCCAATTTATCTAGCGCATTATGCTGGCTAAAGAACTCAGCGTAGAGTTCAATGGCAGCGGGCGCCGAATAACATCCGGCACAACCACAAGCCGTTTCTTTACTCGCCTGCACGTGTGGAGCAGAATCCGTTCCCAGGAAAAATTTAGGGCTTCCGGAAAGTGCAGCTTGCTGCAGTGCCTGCTGGTGTGTGCGGCGCTTTAAAATTGGCAGACAATAATTATGCGGACGAATTCCACCAACGAGTAAATCATTCCGGTTCATCAGCAAGTGCTGCGGCGTCATGGTTGCTGCAACATTGCTGTTAGCGTTTTTAACGAATTCAACGGCGTCCGCAGTTGTAATGTGCTCCAGCACAAGCTTTAAATTGGGGAAACGTTCAGTAATTGGAATTAAATGGCGCTCAATAAATACGCGCTCACGGTCAAAAATATCAATATCGCTGTCGGTCACTTCGCCATGCACAAGCAGTGGCACACGGTGTTCCTGCATAGCAGCTAACACCGGCCCCAAGGCCTCAACTGACTTAACCCCAGCCGCGGAGTTTGTGGTAGCTCCCGATGGGTAGAGTTTGAAACCAATAATGTAGTCATTAGCCGCAGCTTCGGCAACTTGCTCAGGTGTGGTTTCAGCTGTGAGATACAAAGCCATTAGCGGGTTAAAACTAACCCCTTCGGGAACCTCTTCCATAATCCTTGCACGGTAATCTAAAGCCGCTTTTACTGTGGTAACCGGCGGTACAAGGTTTGGCATAACAACCGTGCGATAAAACACAGTTGCCGAAGCAGGTACGGTTGTTTTCAGCATAGCGCCGTCACGTAAGTGCAGGTGCCAGTCATCAGGTCTTGGAATGGTTAAGCTTTGCATAGTCACTTCTGGCTAAAAATGATAAAACCAGTATACCATTAAGTTGCTTCGCAAAAACCTTAAATCTGTATTCTATTTGAGCGTTTTAGCGCAACCCCATGGCTTCTTTCCAGTGCTTACGACAACAGGAAACATACCTATCGTTGCCACCAATCGCAATTTGCTGCCCCATGCGGATGGCATTACCTTTTTCATCAACCCGCAAAGACATAGTGGCTTTGCGCCCACAGTGACATATGGTTTTCATCTCCACCAATTTATCCGCAATAGCCAACAAAACCGCACTGCCTGGAAATGCGTTACCAAAGGCATCGGTCCGAATGCCGTAACACATCACCGGAATATTGTCGGTGTCAGCCAGGCTGGATAGCTGCCATACTTGCTCTTCACTTAAAAACTGAGCTTCATCAATGAGCACACAATCTATCGGCTGCTGCATATAGCGGGCACGTACCACCGCCGCTAAATCGGTTCGGTGAGTAAAGGACACAGCGTCACGACCAATACCTAAACGCGATGCGATTCGCCCTTTGCCAGCCCGGTCATCTAAAGCCGGCGTCATCAGTAATACATGCTGGTCGCGCTCTTCGTAATTATGAGCCACTTGCAACAGCGAGGTACTTTTCCCTGCATTCATTGCCGAATACGTAAAATATAGAGAAGCCATTTTGTTCTATTTTTTTAAGTTATTGTGGTTAGATCCTGGCAGAGATTACCACGATTTTATGGCATTATGGGACAAAGCAACCTTAAGGCAGGAGTTCTCTATGCAATATTCCCCCGAATTTATCAAAGCCATTCCTAAAGCTGACTTGCACCTGCACCTAGACGGCAGCCTTCGTGCCAGCAGTTTAATTGATATGGCTAAGCGCGCTGATATCGAACTCCCTAGCTATACCGAGGAAGGTTTATTTGATCTGGTTTTTAAGTCTCACTACAACAATTTGGGTGAATATCTGAATGGCTTTCAGTACACCTGTGCAGCCTTGCGTGACTTAGAAAACCTGGAGCAGGCCTCTTATGAATTAGCCGTCGACAACCAGAATGAAGGGGTTAATTACATTGAAGTACGTTTTGCGCCTCAGTTATTGATGGATCCGAGTAAAGGCGTCACCTTCGATACCATTATGCACGTAGTAAACGATGGTCTTTTACGCGCGAAGAATGAATACAACAGCAGCGCCGATGTAAAAAATGGCGATAAACCACCATTTGAATACGGCATTATCAATTGCGCAATGCGCATGTTTGGTAAAAAAGGGTTCTCGCCCTACTACACGCAAATGTTCCAGCTAATGCGCGACTTTGAACCTATGCAGGTGATAAAAACCGCAGCAATGGATTTGGTCCGCGCCAGCGTTCGTATGCGCGATGAAGAAGGCATGCCCATTGTCGGACTGGATATTGCAGGTCAGGAAATTGGCTACCCTGCAGGTGAGTTTAAAGAGGTTTACGAATACGCCCACGAAAACTTTCTGCTGAAAACCGTGCACGCGGGCGAAGCTTATGGTGCCGAAAGTATTTTTGAAGCCTTAACCAAATGCCATGCTGACCGTTTAGGCCACGGCTATTCTCTGTTTTCTCCTGAAATGACTCAGGATCCAAACATTGAAGACCCTAAAGCTTATGGTGAGAGTCTGGCTTCTTATATAGCGG
>JBNJDZ010000006.1:0-159708 GCA_051745385.1 Pseudomonadota bacterium
AGTTAACCCAAAACAATCGCAAATGGCAGATGCATTAAGTTCAGATGAACTGCGTACAGTGGTTAACGAAGCCGGAAACTTAATCCCGACTTCACACCAAGAGATGCTGGTCAGTATTTTAGACCTTGAGAAGGTCACGGTTGAGGATGTCATGATCCCCCGTAACGAGATTGTCGGCATTGATATTAGTGACGACTGGAAATCCATTGTGAAGCAGCTATCAAACGGTCAACACACCCGTGTTTTGCTTTACCGAAATGAAATAGACGATGCTATTGGGTTCCTGCACGCCCGGGATGTTATGCGGTTAATGAGTAAAAACCAGTTTACTGCTGATAAATCCATTCTAGTTCGTGCCGCACGTGACGCTTATTTTATCCCGGAAGGAACACCTCTGAATGTTCAGCTATTAAAGTTTCAGCGTCGTAAAGAGCGTATTGGTCTGGTTGTTGACGAATACGGCGATATTCAGGGTCTGGTGACTCTTGAAGATATTCTTGAAGAAATTGTCGGTGATTTCACTACCTCCATGGCTCCGGCCCCAAGCGAATCCGTTACTCTGGAGAACGATGGCAGTTTCTTAGTCGATGGTTCTGCTAACTTGCGCGAACTAAACAAAGAAATGAACTGGGACTTCCCAATAGACGGGCCTAAAACCTTAAGTGGCCTAATTATTGAACAGTTTGGTGATATCCCTGATGCCAGATTATCGCTGCGTTTAGGGGGTTATCCGGTAGAGCTCATCGAAATTGGCGATACCATGATCAAACAAGTCAGAGTACTGCCTAAGCTTTATCGAAAACCAGACAGTCAATCTAACGATTAACCGAAGAACAAGCGCCACAACCATCCGCGTTTTAAATCTTCTTCGCATTTATTTAATTGCGCGGCATAAGTCATAGAGCGGCTTTTCACCACCCGGGACACTTTTACCAGCCAGGGTTTCTTTAAATAGGATTTTCTCTGATACCCACCCCAGCCTTCATGATAGTTTAAGTATTGCCCGTAGGCATCCCATTTCGAGACACCATTAATTTTATGCGTTTTGGAAATAAACCAACCCATAAAGTCAATGGCGTCTTCAAAGTCGTCACGACTGGCCCAGCCATTACCGGTTTCTCGCTGATAATCTTCCCACGTCATGCTTTTAGCTTGTGAATAACCGTAAGCTGAACTGACCCTTCCCCAGGGAATGAAGCCCAGCAGGTAGTCTCTGGGAGGCAGAGCATTATGCTTAAATGAGCTTTCCTGATACATCATAGCCATTGGCACATGAATGGGGACTCCCCAACGCTCACGTGCATCGGCAGCGGCCTGATACCAGTCTCGGTGTTCTTCAAAAATATGGCAGACATTTTCCGGGTTCGCCGGTGGAGGTGTTGCGCAGCCGCTAAGCGTCACAATGAACAGCGCACTGGTTAACAGTTTCGGCTGAATTGGAAAAAAATATTTTATCGCCATTGAACTTTATTCACTCATTAAACTCTTAGTAATTGAATACAGGTTGTAACTGAGAAAATGCATTCATGTTCATCCCTGAACGTTTTGTTTAACGCAGTCCTTTTGGGCTGCGTTTTTTTATGTCTTTCAGTTAGATACCTGACCGGACTTCGCCGCCTGACTAAAATAATTTGCCAGAAAGGTATCAAAGTCAACTTTATTGTCTTGTTTATAACGGTCTGCAAAAGCCTGTTCGGACTCCTGAGCCCATTGAGTAAAGTCACTCTGCGCGTAATAACTTAGAGGTTCATTAATAAACTGCTCACGGTACTGCGTAGCCAACTGCATACCTAAATTGCTGTTGTCTCTATTTTCTTCTTTAAGCAGCCCTAAAATCTGGCCTGACAGTGTTCGCTCCGGATTTAAAACCCACTCGTAAAGATCCGCTAGATGATTTTGGTAGCGTTTATCGCCCGCGCTATCATCTAAAGCTTTTGCCAGCGGAGTAAAGTCAGCAAACAGCTCCTCTAACCAATCGGCCATTAAACGATCAATACCATTTTGTTGCAGACTCAGACGCGGATCACGCCCCTGCATGACTACTTTAGTAAAGTTTTTATCGGCTTGCTGCTGCTGTTCCCAGCTCATTTCTTCACTTGGTTGCAACAAACAATACAGCAACATCAAATCAAGAAAATGCATTTGCTGAGCGGTAATACCAACATCGCTAAACGGATTTACATCCAGAGCTCTGATCTCAATGTATTCTACACCACCTCGTTCAAGAGCCTGGCTTGGTGTTTCGCCGTCATGCGCTGTTTGCTTAGGGCGAATAGGTGAGTAGAACTCATTTTCTATCTGCAAAATATTATCGTTAAGTTGACGGTAATCGTCGCCTACTTTTACACCAATTTTCGAAAACTGCTGAGACGGTGTTGTAATGGCTTTACGTAAACCTGAAACGTATTCCTGAAGAGAGTTGTAAGTTATCTTAAGCGTCGCCTGTTCTTTATTGGTATAACCCAAATCACTCATTCGTAATGACGTACCATAAGGAAGATAGACGGTTCCTTTACCAACTGTATCGAAGTTCCACTTACTCAGTATTTCTTCATTATTGGTCTGGCAGAAAAATGACTTGCACAAAGCCGGAGACGCTCCAAACAAATAAGGAATAACCCAGGCTATGCGCTTGAAGTTACGAATCAGTGCAAAATATTGATTAGTGCGAAAATCCTGGCTATTGCTAACGCCTTTAATCGCAGCTAACTCTTCCCACATTTCATCGGAAACCGAGAAATTGTAGTGCACACCGGCAATTACCTGCATAGTGGCACCATAACGATAGGTTAAACCACGGCGATAAAGACTTTTCATCCGCCCGGAGTGGGAGTCACCATACTTAGCAATACGGATATCATCGTCCGATCCGATATAACAAGGCATACTCATTGGCCACAACAGTTCATCACCAATGGCTTTATAAGTTATCCGATGAATATCACGAAGCTGCTCCAGCGTGGTTTCAATATTGCTTGCCACCGGGGTAATAAACTCAAGCAGATTCTCTGAGTAATCGGTCGTAATCGTTGGGTGAGTCAGAGTTTTCCCTAACTCCTGCGGGTGATCGCCTGGTGCCAGCGTTCCATTTTCTTTTATGCGCAAAGCTTCTCGTTCAATACCACGCCCGATGCCCTGCCAGACTGCTGTTTTACCCGATTGCTTAAGCTTTTCGATAACTGCTTGAAATGTTGCTTGCAAAAGACAACTCCATTCACTGAGACGGATAGTTTTCTGACGATTAGCTTACTGGTAATTCGCTCAAAGGTCTATGTTTGTTACCGTTAATTTGCGTTCATAACTTGGCGATTCAGGCTCAACGTGGCAGACTACATGCCGATTATATAACCACTCGGTTACGGATTAACCATGAACTCATTCTGGACGTTTTTACAGCTAATTTTTGTCATTCTCCAGGTAACCAGTCTGGCGTTGTACGCGCTACTGCCCGCCCCCTGGAGCGACACCGTATTAGTTGCAATGATATTGTTCAGTTTGATCATAGGCATCGTTATTTGGTGGTGGTCGCGACGTAATGCTCTGACCGCACCTTTTCGTCAACCCTTTTTGTCGTCCGACTCGCTGCAACTGTTTGAGCAGGTATTTAATGACCTGCCAACACGTGTTTACTGGCGCGATCCTCAACTTAACTTACTAGGTGGAAACCGCGCTTTTGCTAACGATTTTGGCGTTGCACCAGAGTCTTTGGTTGGTAAGTCAGATGCCGAAATTGAATCACTTGCTGCTAATGACGTTCTACTGGAAAGAGATAAAAAGACATTTAGCCAGAAAGCGCCTTCTGTCAACGCAGAAATAGAACTAAAAGTTGATAATAAAAGCCAGTGGGTAGAGCACTCCAGCGTCCCTCTTTACGATGATGACCATAACATTATCGGTATTCTTGGCAGCTACTATGATATTTCTGGCATTAAGTTGGTTGCTGAGGAGATGGAAAAAGCGAAAGAAACGGCTGAGCGCGCTAACCAGTCAAAAGGCGAATTTCTGGCTAACATGAGTCATGAAATCCGCACGCCAATTAACGCAATTGTGGGTATGGCAAACCTTTGCCTGAAGACAGAACTGAATCAAAAACAAAAACGCTATATAAAGGTGATTGATTCCTCGTCACAAGCACTTCTCGGTGTCATCAACGACATTCTCGATTTTTCAAAAATTGACGCCGGTAAGCTGACCGTTGAACGCATTCCTTTTGATTTACAGGATGTACTAACTTCTCTTGCGGACATGTTTGCGTATCGGGCCTATGATAAAGACCTTGAATTTATTATTAATTTGCCGGCCAACATACCAACTCGCCTGATAGGCGACCCGCTAAGGCTAAATCAGGTTTTAGTTAACCTCATTAGCAATGCAATTAAGTTCACTGAAGACGGCGAGATCAATGTAGCCGTTAACTTACTGGATAGTTCTAAAGACAATGTTCTGTTGCGCATTTCCGTAACCGACACCGGTATCGGTATGGATGAAGAACAGCGAGCCAACCTGTTTAAAGCTTTTACTCAAGCCGATACATCCACAACCCGCAAATATGGTGGAACGGGACTTGGGCTGGCTATTTCCCGTCGTCTGATATTACTTATGGGCGGCGATATCGGCGTTACCAGTGCAGCTGGGCAAGGTTCAACTTTTTACATAGAGGTGGAGCTCCCCTTGCAAAAAGAGCAAGACAACAGCCACCATCAATACCTTCTGAAAAAGCTGAGTGGTGTGCGCATTCTTGCCATTGATGACAACTTAAGTACTCGTGAAATGCTGTATGAAATGCTGCGAAGTTACCAGGTTGATGTAAAAGTGTGCCGCACTGCGGAACAGGCGTTGCAAGTTTTTCAGCAGTCTGTGGAAGAAAACACCCCTTATCAATTGGTTTTAGTGGACTGGCGTCTCCCCGGCATGGATGGCCTTGAATTTTGCCAGACAATAACTGAACGTTACGCAGACGATGTTCGTCCTAAACTGACTCTGGCAACGGGTTACTATGCCGAAGAATTATCAGAAAAGGCCAAACAAGCAGGAGTCAATGACATCATTTCGAAACCCTTTACCGCATCAACTTTGGGGAGAAGTCTGACTTCAACGTTATTCCAACGTGAACTTCCTGATGAAAGTGATGCCGAGAGCGGTGACGGTATCCCGGAAAGTATTCTCCAGGCTCCAATTTTGGTAGTAGAAGACAACGAGATTAATCAGCAAGTTGCCAGAGAAATTCTCTCAAGCCATAAGTTTAAAGTCGATATCGTAGAAAATGGGCAGTTAGCCGTAGAGGCCGTTCACAACAAAAATTACTCTTTGGTTCTAATGGATATTCAGATGCCGGTCATGGACGGACTTAAAGCAGCCCGGACCATACGTGCTGACTTCAACTACCAGCAACTTCCGATTCTGGCAATGACCGCAAACGCAATGAGTGGTGATGAAGAGCGGTCATTAGCCGCTGGCATGCAGGGGCACATTGCCAAGCCTATTGATGAGCAGCAACTGATTAAAGCCATTATTAAATGGGCTGTTCCCGGCGACTACACGAATAATCAGCAGCCAGAAGTACCTGCGGCTACTGAGGAGGATGAACCTGCTAAGCCACCCGTTCGTATACCACAGGTGAAAGGTATTGAGTTTGAAGCCGCATTAAAGCGGTTACAGTATAACGTAGAGCTTTATCTTAAATTGGTTGAGCAGCTTTACGAAACTTATCAAGGCAGTGCAACTAAGGTCTCAGACTTCATCACTCGGGGCCAGCACGACAGCGCTCGTCGTTACTTTCATTCGTTAAAAGGCGCGGCGGCTAACCTTGGGTTTACACAGTTACAAAATAAGGCGGCTGATTTAGAACAGTTTATGGCCGAAGGCAATATTGATAAAGTTGCCGACCAGATTACTGAACTGGAAAAGCGTTTACGTTATGCTCATCAGGCAGCGGTTGATTTAGAAGCCATTCAGCAACATCAGTCTTAAGGACTTGCCATGACAAGATACTTTTTTATTATTCCGTTACTACTGAGTCTGATTTGGCTGCTGTACTTACGCGCTAATGGCTGGAGCATCAAGCAAGGTTATAAAGGCTTTGTCTATATTGCGGTAATAAGTGCTGTCATCGCCGCGTTTTACACGGCGATGATGTTTCTGACCGGGCGTTAAACCAATGCCAGTAAAACGCCCGCTGCGACCGCCGACCCTAATACTCCGGCGACGTTAGGTCCCATAGCATGCATTAACAGGAAATTTTGCTGGTTCGCCTGTAATCCAACTTTATTAACCACCCGTGCCGCCATAGGCACGGCTGAAACCCCTGCTGCACCAATTAACGGATTAATCGGATCTTTACTCAGTTTTCCCATCAGCTTCGCCATCAAAATACCACTGGCGGTTCCGATTGAAAATGCCACCGCACCTAATACCAAAATGCCGAGTGTCTGGAAACTGAGAAATTGATCAGCCTGCAATTTAGAACCAACCGCCAAGCCAAGAAAGATGGTCACAATGTTAATCAGCTCGTTCTGGGTGGTTTTTGTTAAACGCTCAACCACACCGGATTCACGCATCAGGTTCCCCAGGCAGAACATGCCAACCAAAGGCGTTGCCGAAGGTAAAAACAATAACGTCAGACCCATGGCTATCAGCGGGAAGAAAAGCTTCTCACGACGAGCTACCGGACGCAGCTGTTCCATTTTAATCTCACGCTCAGCCTGAGTGGTTAGCAGTTTCATTATCGGCGGCTGAATAATAGGTACCAACGCCATATAAGAATACGCCGCAACAGCAATTGCCCCCAATAAATCCGGTGCCAGCTTCGAGGCCAGAAAAATCGCAGTCGGCCCGTCAGCTCCGCCAATTATCGAAATTGCCGCAGCATCCGACATTGAAAACTCGATGCCCGGTATCCCATTCAGGGCAATAGCACCAAATAAGGTTGCAAAAATACCGAACTGAGCGGCACCACCCAAAAACAACATTTTGGGATTTGCCAATAAAGGCCCGAAGTCGGTTAATGCGCCAACCCCCATGAAAATGAGTAACGGAAACATGCCGGTATCGATGCCAATACTATAAACGTAATAGAGAACACCACCCGGCTCAGTAAAGCCACCTAATGGAATATTAGCCAGAATTGCACCGAAACCTATAGGCAGCAGCAATAACGGCTCAAACTTCTTTGAAATTGCCAGGTACAACAACACACCACCAACAACAATCATACTGAGTTGGCCGAAGGTCATTGCAGCAATGCCAGTGGTTTCCCATAAGATCTGCAGCTTATCCATATTAGCCTACCGTCACCAAAGCATCACCGACGGTCACTGCATCACCTTCTTTCACGTGAAGAGACTGAACCTTACCGTCTTTCTCCGCTTTAATGTCGGTTTCCATTTTCATGGCTTCCAATATCAGCACAACATCGCCGGCTTTAACCGTTGTTCCCTCTTTGGCGACAACCTTAAAAATATTACCAGCCAGCGGCGCTTTAATGGTTTCACCATCACTAGAACTTGATTCACCGGAGGAGTCTGACTGCGTTTCAGATGACTTAGACTGTTCGTCAGATGAGGCTGACTTCACTGAATCTAACTTACCTGTAGGCCCGACTTTGACGTTATAGCGTTTACCGTCAACTTCAACTTCGTACTGCTCGACACTACCCGTTGTTGCAGGCACTTCTTTTTCTTTGGCCTCGGCTTTTTCTTCGGGCTCTTCACCCGGTGCGGGTTCAAAAGCATCGGGGTTATCGCGATTTTTAAGAAATTTCAGACCAATTTGCGGGAACAGTGCATAAGTCAGAACATCATCCACAACATCATCAGCAAGACGAATATCTTCATCAGTTGCTTTATCTTTAAGTTCTTTCGTTAGTGCATCCAGTTCATTGTCCAGCAAATCTGCCGGACGACAGGTAATGGCTTCTTCACCATCCAGAACTCGTTTCTGTAGCTCTTTATTCACCTCTGCTGCAGTCGCGCCGTATTCACCTTTCAAAACGGCAGCTGTCTCTTTAGAGATGTTGGAGTAACGCTCACCGCTCAATACGTTAAGAACCGCTTGGGTTCCTACTATTTGCGAAGTTGGTGTAACCAGGGGAATAAAGCCAAGATCTTCGCGTACTTTTGGAATTTCCTCCAGTACTTCATCAAATTTATCCAGTGCACCCTGCTCTTTCAGCTGGCCTTCCATGTTGGTCAACATGCCACCCGGAACCTGAGCCAGAAGAATACGCGCATCAACGCCTTTTAAAGAACCTTCAAATTTCGCGTACTTTTTACGAACTTCACGGAAATAGCTCGCCACTTCAGCTAAGTCAGGTAATGACAAGCCTGTGTCCCGGTCAGTATTCTCTGTCATTGCAACTAAGGTTTCTGTTGGTGAATGACCATAAGTCATACTCATTGAAGAAATAGCGGTGTCCAGCATATCAATGCCGGCATCGATTGCCTTTTGATAGGTCGCAACACTTAAGCCCGTGGTTGCGTGACACTGCATAGCAATCGGCAAATCGGTGTTTTTCTTCAACGCACTAACCAGTTCATAGGCATCGTTAGGTCTTAACAAACCAGCCATATCTTTAATGAACAAAGAGTCGCAGCCTAAATCTTCCAGTTCCTGTGCCATCGCCACCCATTTATCCAGGGTGTGCACCGGGCTGACGGTATAGGCAAGTGTTCCTTGTGCATGGCCCTCAACATCTTTTGCCGCTTTAATCGCAGTTTTTAAGTTACGAACATCGTTCATCGCATCAAAAATACGAAAAACATCAACGCCATTTTCTTTGGCTCGTTCAATAAATCGTTTTACAACATCATCCGCGTAATGACGGTAACCCAGTAGATTTTGGCCTCTAAGCAACATCTGCTGGCGAGTGTTGGGCATTGCTTTTTTCAGTTCACGAATGCGCTCCCAAGGGTCTTCACCCAAGTAGCGAATACAAGAATCAAAGGTTGCTCCCCCCCAGGATTCCATTGACCAATAGCCGATACTGTCTAGCTTTTCGGCAATAGGTAACATGTCTTCCAGACGCATACGCGTTGCCAGTAGTGACTGATGAGCGTCACGAAGTACCAGCTCTGTCAGTAACAGGGGTTTACTCATTATGATTTCTCCTTGTTATTCGCTGCTTTCGTGCCATTACGATAGTGATGGATGGCAGCTGAAATTGCAGCCAGTACCGCAGGAGGTGTCGTATCAGAGTTTTTATCGTCGACTGGAGGATGACTGCTTGCAACAGCCTCAGGTGTTGGGATCAAGCGCTTCATCACGCTCATGGCAACAACCAGTAAACAAAGAAAGATAATGACTGCGCCCATACCAACGAGCATGAGTTGCGCAGCTTGACTGAGCAGTTCTGACACGAAGCACTCCTAATTGGTTGCTAAGGTATTGTTATAAAATTATTAAATACTATGGTAGCAAGTCACGCAAGGAGATACAGCAGTAAATAATGGGTATTCAGAGATTAAATGCGATTGAAAATTAGGCAAGACAGGACTATAGGGAGTTAAAAGAATGGCGCGCTCGGGAGGACTCGAACCTCCAACCGCCTGGTTCGTAGCCAGGTACTCTATCCAGTTGAGCTACGAGCGCGTATTCAGGTTAGTAACAATATGGCGCGCTCGGGAGGATTCGAACCTCCGACCGCCTGGTTCGTAGCCAGGTACTCTATCCAGCTGAGCTACGAGCGCGTATTGTTACTATAAACGACTGGCGGAGAGGGAGGGATTCGAACCCTCGATAGGGCTACAAACCCTATACTCCCTTAGCAGGGGAGCGCCTTCAGCCACTCGGCCACCTCTCCAAATCGTTGTGGCGTGAATTCTAGCGATGTTGGCAATAATGTCAATCGCTTTTTTAAAAACTCGGGTCTAAGTGTGGGATAATTAACCATCTCGCATGAATTTTCTGCAAAATGGTCGAAAACATAAAAAAAGACCGGCTTTCGCCGGTCTTAGTCTAAAGGTTATTCTTTATCTTGCTCATCGTCCTTTTCGGACTGAATACGCATATAAATCTCTTCGCGATGAACGGAAACGTCTTTCGGGGCATTAACACCAATACGTACTTGGTTTCCCTTAACGCCGAGAACAGTGACCGAAACATCATCACCTATCATCAATGTTTCACCTACACGGCGAGTTAAAATTAGCATAGATTGCTCCTTCAATACTGTTCCGATTCTTACCGCGAATATCGAACATTTCCCTGAACTGTCGTAAGCAGTCTACCAACACTGAGAGCGATTACACTATAACGAAACGCATAAATTTTCGTTGTGTTTTTAATGCTTTCAATGACAACTAGAGTTGCTGTTGTAACCAAGTTGTTGCGGTAGCCAGAGCTTCATTTAACTGTTCCGGGAGTGAACCACCCGCCTGGGCCATATCAGGGCGACCTCCGCCTTTACCACCAACCACGTTAGCCGCTTGGTTCACAATATCTCCTGCTTTAACTTTAGACGTTAAATCGGCAGTAACGCCAGCAATCAGGCTGACTTTATTACCATTTGCAGTTCCTAATAGTACGATGCCAGAACCAATTTGGTTCTTCAGATCATCAACTAAACTGCGTAAAGACTTGGGATCCGCCTGGTCCAACTCAGCAATTATTGCTTTAACGCCATTAATATCAACAGCCTGGGCGACTAAACCGCCACCAGCTTGTTGTGCTAATTTTTGTTGTAACTGTTCATTTTTACGCTCAAGCTCACGAAACTTCAGCTGCAACTGCTGTACTTTTTCAGCTACAGAATTAGGTTCCGTTTTTAACTCACCAGCAAGGTTCTGTAGTATGGACTGTTGTTTTTGGGTGTAACGAATAGCCGCTTCACCGGTTACAACTTCAATACGACGGACACCCGATGCTATTCCCCCTTCAGAGGTTATTCTGAATAAACCGATATCACCGGTTGCTTTTACGTGCGTGCCGCCGCAGAGTTCCATAGAGAAGTCACCCATGTGCACAACCCGTACCTGATCGTCATATTTTTCTCCAAACAACGCCATGGCACCGGCTTCTTTTGCTTCATCAATTGCCATCAGTTCGGTTTGTAATGACAAGTTAGCCCGAATTTGAGCATTCACCTCACGTTCAAGCTGAGCCAACTGTTCATTTGTAACGGGTTCAAAATGCGAGAAATCAAAGCGCATTTTATCAGATTCGACTAACGAGCCTTTCTGCGTAACGTGCTCACCTAACAGGTTTCTGAGAGCCGCATGAAGCAAGTGAGTCGCAGAATGGTTGCGCTTAATATTTTCTCTACGCTCTGAGTCAATTTCAGCTTTTACACTGTCATTTAACTTCACAGGTGCTTTTGCAACACCATGGTGCGCTATTGCTTTACCGATGTATTGAGTATCAGTGACTTCAAATTCGTTACCGTTTGCAACTAACACACCTTTATCGCCTATCTGGCCACCACTTTCTGCGTAAAACGGTGTTTCTGAAAGAACAACAATACCTTTGTCACCAGCTTGTAACTCTTCAACCGGTTGCCCTTCTCTAAAAAGCTCAACCACTTTTGCCTGCCCGGCAATATCATCGTAACCGGTAAATGTCGTTTGATTTTCAGACTTTAACTGCTGGTTATAGTCCATACCAAACTGAGACGCCTGTTGCGCCCGCTGACGCTGTTCAGACATAGCCTGTTCAAAGCCTTCCTCATCAACTGTCAGCTCATACTCGCGTGCAATATCCGCCGTTAAATCAACCGGAAAGCCATAGGTGTCATAAAGTTTGAATACGACATCGCCAGGTATCACTTTGCCTTTAAGCTGACTAATTTCATCGGACAAAATAGCCAAGCCGCGCTCAAGTGTTCGGGCAAACTGCTGCTCTTCTCGCTCCAACGCGTCTTTAATGATCTGCTGTTTCTGAACTAACTCAGGATACGCATCGCCCATTTGCCGTGCTAACTCATCGACTAAGCGGAAAAAGAAGGTATCTTTAGCGCCCAATAGATTTCCGTGACGTACTGCTCTTCGTATTATCCGACGCAGGACATAACCTCGACCTTCATTTGATGGCATCACGCCGTCAGTAATCAAGAATGAGCATGAACGAATGTGATCAGCGATTACCCGCAACGACTTATTATCAAGATCGTCAGTGCCAATAATTTCAGCTGCCGCTTTAATCAATGCCTGGAATAAATCAATTTCGTAGTTGCTGTGAACGTTCTGCATAATGGCAGAAATGCGCTCAAGCCCCATGCCTGTATCAATAGACGGATCGGGCAATGGTTCTAAAGTTCCGTCAGCCTGACGGTTATACTGCATAAATACCAGGTTCCAGATTTCTATGTAACGGTCGCCGTCTTCTTCTGGTGTACCCGGAGGCCCGCCCCAGACTTCCGAACCATGGTCATAAAACACTTCAGAACAAGGGCCGCAGGGACCGGTATCGCCCATAGACCAGAAGTTATCTTTTTCGCCAATGCGCGAAATCCGATCTTCTGGTACACCTATGTCTTTTGCCCAGATATCGTAAGCCTCGTCGTCTTCAGTGAAGACTGTTACCCATAGCTTTTCCGCCGGTAACTTCAACTCTTTGGTTAAAAAGTCCCAGGCATAATGAATTGCCTGCTTTTTAAAGTAATCACCAAAGCTAAAATTCCCCATCATTTCAAAAAATGTATGGTGGCGAGCGGTATAACCAACGTTTTCAAGATCGTTATGCTTACCGCCGGCACGCAAGCAGCGTTGCGCAGACGTAGCTTTATTATAGCGACGTTTGTCAGTACCCAGAAAAACATCTTTGAACGGAACCATTCCCGCGTTAGTAAATAATAGGGTTGGATCGTTACCTGGAATCATTGATGACGAAGGCACTTTTTCGTGTCCTCGTTCAGCAAAGTAATTTAAAAATGCATCACGAATTTGGGCACTGTTCATGCTCATGTTGAGTCCTACTTTTCTTAACTGAGTGACTTTAGGTCAATATTTTAATGCCCTAAGACTATCATGAAGTAGCCGTCTAGCCTAGCGTCGTGGTCGATTGACACAAGCGAAAATTTGCTCCGGAGTAAACCCTCTTTGCTGTAAAAAACGAACCTGACGACTCCACTCTTTTTCGTCTGCAGGTTGGTTATCACCGAATTTTTTTTGCTTCAACTCTGCACACAACTCAAACCAGTCAACTTCCATTGAATCCAGCACGCTTTCAGCAATCTCCGCAGAGACGCCTTTTTGTTGAGTCACTTGAGCAAGGATTTTTAACCGCCCCTGCTTTTGCCCTACTTTCTCGCGAATAAAACTTGCCGCAAAACGCTCGTCGCTCTGCCACCCTTCGTTATCAAGTTCATCAACAACGCGCTTAACCATATCTGCCGGCCATTGCTTTTGTATTAATTTACGCTTTAATTCAGTTCGACTTTGTTCGCGCATGGCAAGCAGCCTGAAGGCACTGTCGCGCAGCGCTTTCTCGTCATATTCTGAACTTTCATCCATGGTCTATACTCCAACACGTAACTATGGAATTTGGTCTAAGGATGATTAATATGACTCAGAGTCACACAAAATCAAGGTTTCTCTTAACTTGCCTTGCTTTTCTTACAATAGCATTTACCGCTGTCACTCAAGCTAATGAACGGACATTATCTACCTCGGGCAGTGGAAGTGTTTCGGCTATTCCGGATCAAATGTCACTCACTTTCTGGATTGAAGAACGCGGGAATAAGCTCAGCTCTCAAAAGACTTTAGTCGATGAAACAACCAACCGTTTGATTAAAGATTTAAATAATAAAGGAGTTGAAGATAAAGACATCCGTTCCTACCAGTTACAGATTTATCCGCGTTACGAGCAAAACGACGATGGCAAAACCGAACAAAACGGGTTTGTTGTACAACGTGAAGTTCAGGTAACTTTGCTGGAACCAGAGAACTACGACGGTATTATCGACCTTGCATTAGCGCGAGGAGTTACTCGTGTTGGTCAGGTTAAGTTT
Source organism: Pseudomonadota bacterium (assembly GCA_051745385.1). Lineage (GTDB taxonomy): Bacteria > Pseudomonadota > Gammaproteobacteria > Enterobacterales > Alteromonadaceae > Idiomarina. Next base: position 13,940 of record JBNJDZ010000006.1, read on the forward strand.
GAAATTAGTGACCAAGAAGGCTTGTATGAGCAGGCACTGGTTAATGCATATCAACAGGCCAAGGCGAAAGCTGAACGTCTTGCTAAAGCGGCAGGACTGGAACTAAAAGACACATTAAGCATTGCAGAGCAATCAATGTCACGGCCGGTCATTATGCAGATGGCCGAAATGAGTAGCCGCTCAGATAAAGTTTCGCTACCGGGCCAGCAAGCCATTGAAGCGCGTGTTGAAGTTACTTTCTCAACCCAAAGTCAGTCAGTCTCTGATAATTAAATCATTGCTATGCGCTGCACTCCGAGTAAGATAGTCAACACCTCAACATTTTTTTAACAGACAGGGTCGTTTTGTTCCAAAAAATCCGTAACATCTTATTCATCATTATGCTGGTAGCCACTCCTATGGTAATGGCTCAAGAGTGGCAACAGCAACGTGTTGAAGCCAGTAGTAACCCCGATGTATGGATAGAAAAAACTTCTGAACTTATAGAACAGTACGATAACCAGCGTCAGTTTGATGAGTTGGCTATGGCCTACGCATTGCAAGCAGAAGCTCATCGTTATTCTGGTAACGAGAGTGAAGCACAGCGTGCGATTGAGGAAGGCTTGCGTTTTGCAGAGTTAGCTGAATCTAAAATTGCAAAAACACTATTGAAAATGAACCAAACCTGGTACTTCCTGCAGCGAGGGCAACTCCGGCAGGCTAATGCCAGCATTGTCTACGCAATAGAACACGCAAAAGCCTCCGACAATAAAGATCTACAAATTGAAGCAGACATTCTGCACGCGCAGGTAATGCAGAACACCGGTGATATTGCTCGCGCCCTTCAAATTCTGGAGCAGCTAAACCGAGACGCTTACACCGCGCGCCCCAGGCTGCAAATGGAATTTCATGCCCTTATTGGTTCTATTTACATGGATGTCGGGGCTAATGATATTGCTTTAACGCACATACAGGACGCTCTGACCATAAGCCGTGAACACCTTGGTGAGTGGGATGTATCCGTATTAGAGTATAACCTTGCCCGCGCCTATCAGGCTGCGGGGAACGCCGAGCAAGCTGAGCAACACTTTAAAGCCGCTTTAGAAATCAGCGAAGCAATAAATGATGATTTAGGGGTTGCATACGCTCTGTTCCAGATGGCCTCAGTAGATATTGCAGACAAAAACTATCAACAAGCTTTAACACGCCTTAATGAGGCACTGCCTCAGTTTAAGTCTGCAGGCGCACACCCTATGGAAGCACAAAGCCGATTAAGTATGGTGTCAGTTTATTTAGGCACTGATGAACTTGATAATGCAATGAGCCAGTTAGAGGCTGCTGCTTCTGTTATCAATACACTCACAAATGACGAATTACATCAAACTCTGCACGAACATTGGTCGGACTATTATCAGAGAATAGGTAACTACGAAGACGCTCTTGAGCATTACAAAATGTCCGTAGACTTCATGCAGAAAGTTCAGCAACAAACCCGTGATAAACAGGTGCAAGAAATTATGGTGCGCCTGGAAATTAAAGAGCAAGAAACAACTAACGAGTTGCTAAAGAAAGAGAATGAATTGCAGCAACTTGAACTGCAGGAGCAGCAAACTTCGTATTACTTGCTCATATGGATCATCATTTCTGGCTTCCTGGTGGTCATTATCGTTTCAGCCTTTTTATACCAACAATGGAAGGCTCGTAAAAATTTCGCAGAACTCGCTCTGAAAGATGACCTAACTAATGCTCCCAATAGACGAGCTATTGTTCGTATATGCAAAAAGGGTCTGGAGCAAGCTCAGGAGCAACAGCGCCAATTGGCATTAGCCGTTGTAGATTTTGACTATTTTAAAGCGATAAATGATCAGTTCGGCCACGATGTGGGCGACAATGTACTGAAACGTTTCGCAGAAGTTGCTAAACAAAGCCTGCGTAACCATGACAGTTTTGGCCGCTTGGGCGGAGAAGAATGGTTAATGGTGTTTTTCGATGCCAGTAAAGAAGACGCGAAAAACATTTTCGAGCGCATAACTGAAGAACTGAATAAAGACCCCATTGACGGCTTACCGAAAGACTATCGGGTCACTTTTAGTATGGGCTTCACTAACGCCCACCCGGACGATAGCTTTGATTCGCTCTATAAGCGGGCTGACAAAGTCTTGTTTGAAGCTAAAGACAAAGGGCGCGAGCGTTTGGTTATTACTGACTAGCCAACGGTTGATTCCAGCTGAACTGGCAGATTGTGGCTTATACAATGCAAGCCACCGCCCCCAAGAACAAACTCCCTGGCGTTAAAAGACAACACTTTTCTCTCCGGCAAAGCATTTCGAACTGCCTGAAAAGCCTCATCATCTGTTTCTAAGCCAAATTCAGGCACCACGAGCAGTTTATCGGTCTGCAGTACATTTACGTAACTGCAAAGCAGAGGCAACTTAACCGTTCGCTGTAAACTCCGTTCATTTAGTTCAATACCCTGTCTTTCTTCAGCTGTTGCTAGCTGCGGAGGTGGCAAAGGGATCGGGATAGCATTAATGAACTGCGGTAACTGACCGACGAGCTGCTGCAACTGCTGACACGCTTCATAGTCAGGGTGTGTTACGTCATCGGTAAACACATATAGCAAGGTGTCAGAATCGACAAAGAGCGCCATATTGTCAATATGCCCACCGGTTTCATCAGCAACTAAAGAATTATTGAAAAAGTAAAGACGCTGCTCAGGCAGTAGCTTACTGAATATAGTTTCTAACTCACTATGGCTTAGTTCTGGGTTTCGCTGTTTTATGCACGCCAACCCAATTATCCAGTCACCTTTCCCGTTGTGGGTAAAAGCGCCACATTCCGCAACCAATTGCACTTTTTCCTGCGACAAGTTGAAATAAGCACATAAGTTTTCAGCAAACAGCCTGTCAGCAGTTATTGCCTGTTGCACGCCACTCCAGCCGTCAAAGTTGAAAGAAAGAGCTTTTACCCCATTTCCATTAGCCAGCCAGAGCGGAGCTATGTCCCGTAACCAGATATCGTCGTAATCAACTTCAATACGGTGAATGTATTGCAGAGAGTTAGGCAAGTTACCTTTAATCTGAGGAGGTATGACCAAAGAAACCGGTGCAGAAGCAGGTAACTTCTCTAATAGCCTGAGCAGTGCGTTTTGTGCCGGCTTTGCATGACTGCGCCAGACATCGCCTCGATAAGGCCAGGCCAATAACAGGCGCTGATTTGCCGCAAAGTCGGGCAACCAGCGTTCGCCGATAGTCACTTACTTACCCCGTCGTTTGCTCTGCTTTTTATCCTGCCGATGACGGGCTGTAGCCTTACGAATTTTTGCAAAACGACGCTGTTTAGATTCTTCATGGCGAGGATCAAGGAAGGAGTGCTTCTCCGGGGGTAAGTTCACTTGCGCCCTTAATGCATTAACCTGTTCCAGCTTCATTTCTGCCCAACCACCTTGGGGCAAACCAGCTTCCAGAGGAATATCGCCATAACGAACACGGATAAGGCGGCTCACCTGCACTTCCTGAGACTCCCACAAGCGACGAACTTCACGATTACGTCCTTCGCTCAAAGTCACATGGAACCAACGGTTCATGCCGTCACCACCTGCCGGTTTTATGCTATTAAAATGTGCCGGACCATCTTCCAGTTGCACACCTTTTCTCAGGCGTTGCATCATAGCCTCATTGACTTCACCAAACACACGTACGGCATATTCCCGTTCAACCTGCTGACTGGGGTGCATCAGGCGATTAGCAAGCTCACCGTCAGTAGTAAACAACAACAGACCAGATGTGTTCACATCCAAACGCCCTACAGCAACCCAGCGAGCGCCGCTCATTCGTGGTAAGCGATCATAAACTGTCGGCCGACCTTCCGGGTCCTTGCGTGTGCACAGTTCGCCCTCAGGCTTGTGGTAAATCAGAACGCGGCAAATAACCTCTTCTTCAGGTTTAATCTGAACTTCGTGGCCATCAATGCGCACCTTGGCGTCTGCGTCAATACGCTCACCTAACTGCGCCACTTTACCGTTCACACGAATGCGGCCAGCGGAAATTTTAGTTTCAATTTCGCGGCGTGAGCCATGTCCAGATCGGGCTAAAACCTTTTGTAGTTTCTCGGTCATTACGAATCATCTCTCTCGTTACTCGCTGTCTCAGCGGTACGTTCATCATCTTCACTGAGTGTATCGATATCGGGTAATTCCGATAAGTCACTCAAATTAAAATCATCTAAAAAGTCGTCAGTGCTGGCATAAAGCTGAGGTCTTCCCGGCACTTCTTTGTGCCCAACCACCTTGACCCATCCTCTTTCCTGCAATGTCTTCATTATGTGGCTACTGACACTCACACCACGTATCTGTTCAATTTCACCGCGAGTTATTGGCTGCCTGTAAACAATTAAAGCCAACGTTTCCAATAAAGCATTTGAGTATCGGGGAGGCTTTTCCTGCCAAAGTCCGGCTAATCGCTGCCCCAACTCCGCTCGTGTTTGGAAACGGTAACCAGAAGCCACTTTTACCAGTTCAATACCACGTTCCTGGTAATCCAATTGCAGCTCTTTAAGTTGCTGTTTTATTACCGCGAGTGACGCTTCCCCTTCATTCAGCAAAAGCTGGTGCAGTTGCTCAGCCGATAAAGGCTGTGGATGCGCAAATAAGGCCGCTTCGATAAGTTGTTTAAGCTGTAACGGATTCATCTTGGCTGTGCTGTCTCAAACTCAGGCGAATATCACTCATAGGCTCTACTTGTGACAATTCTACCATTGATTCTTTCACAAGTTCTAAAATTGCTAAAAAACTGACCACAGCCCCGGCCCGCCCTTCTTTTCGGGTAAACAACTGACTAAAGGAAACATATTTCTTATTGCTTAATAGTTCCAGCACCTGGCTCATTCGTGCCCGCGTGGACAGCTGTTCCCGTTTTATCTGATGGTGTGCTTTTAGCTCAACCTGCTGTAATACCCGACTAAAGGCAAGGGTCAGATCCTCTAAAGTCACTTCCGGAGGTGTTGATGTTACCCACTCGCGCGCATTGGTATTAACCTCACTAAGCAATATGTCCCGTCCAACCTGAGGTTGCTGATCAATATACTCAGCCCCCTGACGTATGGCTTCATACTCCTGCAGGCGCCTAATTAGCTCAGCTCTTGGGTCTTCTTCTTCATCCTCTTCCTGAGGCGGCTTCGGTAATAATAGTCGACTTTTAATCTCAGCAAGTATCGCGGCCATCACCAAATAATCAGCAGCAAGCTCCAGCTTAAGCTCTTGCATCATGTCCACATACTCAACGTACTGTCGGGTAATAGCCAAAATTGGCATATCAACAATGTCGAGTTTTTGCTTACGGATTAAGTACAGCAACAAGTCCATCGGGCCACTGAAAGTATCCAGAATAACTTCCAGTGCATCCGGTGGTATATAGAGGTCTTCTGGCTTTTCTATAACCGGTTCGCCGCGGACAAAACCTAAAGGCAGTGACTGCTGTTCAGCCATAATTAACCCAAATGCCTATCAAGTCATTAAAAATCAAAAGGTTCTATGTCTCCTGAGCCTTCGCGGCGAATGGTTGGCGCGCCTTCAGACAAGTCAACAACGGTGGTTGGCTCTTCACCTTTATGGCCACCGTCAATAATTAAGTCCACCAACTTTTCCAACTTATCCCGAATCTCTTCCGGATCAGATTCTGCCGCCGTTCCATCCCCAAGAATAAGGCTGGTCGACATTAACGGCTCGTTCAACTCTTCCAGCAAAGCCATTGCTATACGGTTGGTCGGAACCCGTATACCGATAGTTTTCCGCTTGGGGTTCAAAAGCCTTTTAGGAACTTCTTTGGTTCCTTTCAGAATAAACGTATAAGGCCCCGGAGTATTATTCTTCAGTAGACGGAAAGCATCGTTATCGACTCTGGCGTAGGTCGAAAGCTCGGATAAATCACGGCACATTAGAGTAAAGTTGTGCTCTTTATCAATTTCGCGGATTTGACAAATGCGATCAGCCGCTGCCTTGTCACCAATTTGGCAACCAATGGCATAACCCGAGTCAGTAGGATAAACCACGACACCGCTTTTACGAATAATTTGAACCGACTGCTGAACCAAACGTGCTTGAGGATTTTCCGGATGAATTTCAAAAAATTGACTCATAATCTCCCCTCAATCCTTCTACTGTGACCAATGCTCCCATATTGGCACACAGTCCGCCGGCAGACAAAGATTTTTGCCAAGCTCACGCCAATTTCCCGGATAGTGAAAGTCGGACCCCTGAGAGGCTAACAATCCGTATTCCTGGCTCATTTTAGCCAAGGCATCCCGATGACCCGGAGACTGCTGACACAAACTGACTTCCATTGCATCAAGCCCCCACTCTTTACCTTCTACCAAAAGTTTACGCAGCCACTTATTTGACATCTTATAGCCATGCGGGTGCGCCAGCACCGCCTTGCCACCAGCACTATGAATGGCGTCTATTGCTTCGGGAATATCGCACCATTCGGGGTTTACATAGGCGCTGTTACCTTTGCCAATATAGCGATCAAAGGCCTGCTGTGGTTTATTGACAGTTCCTTTGCGCACCATGGCATCAGCGATGTGTTTACGTGTTGGCATACCGTCCGCCTGACAATCCTCTGCGGATAAACTGACGCCGCGTTGATATAACTTTTCAAGCATCGCATCAAAGCGATCATAACGACGTTGCTGCTGTTCACTTAATAAAGCTTTCAACTGCACTTCTTCAGGATCAATGTTGAGCCCGACGATATGAATCTCAAAACTGTGCCAGCGACAACTGATTTCGACACCGTTAATCAATTTAATCGGCAGGCTTTCCTGAACAATCAGATCGTTCGCTTCGGGCAGACCATCAACACAGTCATGATCAGTGATTGCCAGTACGTCCACCTCCTGCTCACAAGCCCGGTGCAGAAGTTCAGAGACTGACAACGAGCCATCCGAGTGCTTACTGTGGCAGTGTAAATCATAGACTGGCATTAAATCCCCGCCGCCAGTTCTGTACCCTGACGAATCGCGCGTTTGGCATCAAGCTCGGCAGCAACATCGGCTCCGCCTATTAAGTGCACAGTCTGACCAGCAGACTGCAACGCGTCATGCAAGGAACGTTGCGGTACCTGTCCCGCACAAATAATAACATTGTCGACTTCCAGCAACTGCTTTTCACCTTCACGTTCTATCTCAATACCTTCAGGTACAATGCGATGATAAGTCACGCCATTCCACATATTCACAGACTTACTTTTTAACTCGTTACGATGAACCCAGCCAGAGGTTTTGCCTAACCCCTTACCGACTTTGCTTTCTTTTCGCTGAAGCAACCATACCTGACGCGGGCTTGCCTCCGGCTGCTGCGGTTTCAGTCCGCCGCGGTCACTGTAACTTTTATCAATTCCCCAGCGCTCTGACCATTCTGGTTCATCCAGTGTCAGTGACTTTTCGGTAGTCAAGTATTCAGATACATCAAAACCAATACCACCGGCACCAATCACCGCTACTTTTTTACCCACGTCTTTGTGATCACGTAGGACATCTAAATAACCCAACACATGCGGTAAATCAACACCCGGAATATCCACCTGCCGAGGGCTAACTCCGGTTGCCAGAACCACATCGTCGTATTTTTCTTCCAGCAGCCCTTCGCACGTTTGTTCTTTTCCAAGCTTTAAAGTCACGCCTGTGTCTTCAAGGCGATACTTAAAGTAACGTAAGGTTTCATAAAACTCTTCTTTACCCGGAATCTGCTTAGCGTAATTAAACTGACCACCAATTTCTTCAGATTTGTCGTACAAATCCACCTGGTGTCCACGCTCCGCAGCGTTGCAGGCAAAGGCTAGCCCTGCCGGACCAGAACCAATAACCGCAATACGCTTTTTCTGCTCCGCTGGCTTCATTACCAGCTCTTGCTCAAAACAGGCCTGCGGGTTAACCAGACAAGACGCTCGTTTGTTTGCAAATACATGGTCAAGACAGGCCTGATTACAGGCAATACAGGTATTAATACGCTCAGACTGACCTGCTTCCGCTTTCTTAACGAACTCCGAGTCAGCCAGTAACGGCCGGGCCATAGACACCATGTCAGCCTGGTTACTTTCTAATATATGTTCGGCAATTTCTGGGGTGTTAATGCGATTAACAGCAACCACAGGAACCGATAATTCCCTGCGTACGCGCTCGGTTATCCAACTAAAGGCTCCCCGCGGTACCGAGGTGACAATGGTCGGCACACGGGCTTCATGCCAACCAATACCAGTATTAATAATAGTAACACCCGCCTGCTCCAACAATTTGCCCAGTTGCAGAACTTCGTCCAGCTTATGGCCATCGTCAACCAAATCGAGCATCGACAGGCGGAAAATAATAATCGACTTTTCACCCAAAGCCGTCCGCACAGCTTTAACAATTTCCAGAGCAAAACGCATCCGGTTTTCAAAACTGCCACCCCAGTTATCATCGCGTTTGTTGGTTCTTGGACACAAAAACTGGTTTATTAAGTAACCTTCCGAGCCCATGATCTCAACACCGTCATAACCTGCCTTCTGCGCTAACTTAGCGCCACGGGCATAGTGCTTAATGGTCTTTAAGATTTGCCGTTCAGACATGGCTTTTGGCTTAAACGGGTTTATCGGGGCTTTTATGGCGCTGGGAGCCAATGAAAATGGGTGATAGCTATAGCGTCCGGCATGTAGAAGCTGCAAGCATATTTTACTGCCATATTTGTGAACAGCATCAGTCACCTGACGGTGCTTTCCCACGTGCCATGGCCTGGACATTTCACTACCAAAAGGCGCCAGACGACCACGGAAGTTAGGGCTGATGCCGCCGGTAACAATAAGACCAACGCCGCCTTTGGCGCGCTCTTCATAAAAAGTAGCTAATTTACTAAAGCCATTTTTTTCTTCTTCCAGGCCAGTATGCATTGACCCCATCAAGACTCGGTTTTTTAACGTTGTGAAGCCGAGATCCAGGGGTTTTAGTAAATTTGGGTATGAATTTGCCACGCCAACCTCTTATTTTAAACAGGTGTTTAACTTTTCCCTAACTGTACTGCTTAAGCCCGCTTAACTCAAGCTCAGAACGCCATAGCCTCACGTAATAGAAAACGGGAAAGCGCCATGCTATCTACCTGTAAATTGGGATTACCATTACGAACTTGCTCAGCTACCTGCTCAAGAATCGGCCAGAGCAATTCTTTCACCTGTGCATCAGCGCTTTGCATCGACTGCAGATCAGTCAGCTCAAGCTCACTCACATGCACACTTAAAATAGGTTCGCCTTTGTCAAACAAGTTAATAGTGACGTCTTCCATCAGCCATTCATCAACTCGCCAGTTTAACGGTACCGAATTCACTTTTTGCACTTTCACTGAGTTCATCTGCTTTAAAAACTCATGCAAATTCGAACGTCCGGTGCCGTAATAGGCCACTGTCATTTGAGCTCCGGACATAGAGACTTTTGAAATATCAACACGACTGCTGCCAAGTGCTTGCCAGTCGCCGGTTAACACCAACTGCTTAGCTAACAACAACTGATTCTCAGGTTCCGACAAGGAATCCACACGAGTTGCAAAGCGAACGTTATTTGCCGTCAGCCCATCAGTCAATGAGTTAACCTCAAGCTCGCCCACTTCGAGATCGGCATTTAACTGCTCCGACGCCATTGTCTGTAAACCCTCTTTCATTGCATCGGACAGGTTCTGAGCGTTAGCTGACAAGCTGATAATCGGAAATAAAAGCCAACAGAAAGCCCGTGTTAACTGTGTAGTCTTCATCGATGACCTCATTCAATTAGGATCCAGTCGCAGGAATAAACCCAATAATCGCATAACCTTTGACTCTTTGAAGTAATTATTTGTTAATCTGAGGCAACATTATAAAAACGGAGAACAATCTCATGCGAAAGAGTCTCGCTTTAATTGCCTCTTTGTCACTAATGGGTTGCTCGGTAGTATCAGCACCTGTTGTTGCCGAAGAGAGCTCAACGAACCATAAACGCATGCTGCCGGTAGACACCGAAGTGGTTACCGAACATAGCGTAGAAATTAATGGTGAAACCGTGGATTACACTGCCACCGCCGGTACTCAACCAGTATGGGACGACGAAGGCAATCCAACCGCATCGTTATTCTATACCTATTACGAACGTCAGGACGTTGATAACCGTGAGTCTCGTCCGGTTGTCTACTCCTTTAACGGTGGCCCGGGCTCGGCATCGGTCTGGATGCATATTGCCTACACAGGCCCGAAGGTTTTAAACCTGAGCGACGAAGGTTACCCGGTTCAGCCCTATGGCGTGCGGGACAACCCTCACTCCATTCTCGATGTGGCTGACATTGTTTTTATTAACCCGGTCAATACGGGCTACTCACGCGTACTACCAAATGAAGATGGCGAAATGCCATCACGTGCTGAACAGAAAGAAAAATTCTTCGGCGTTAATGCCGACGTGAAATACCTTGCCGAATGGATGAACACCTTTACTTCACGCATGAACCGCTGGCAGTCACCTAAATATTTAATTGGCGAAAGCTATGGTACAACCCGCGTGTCTGGCCTTGCTTTAGAGCTTCAAAACAGTCAGTGGATGTACTTAAACGGTGTTATTTTAGTGTCACCAACGGATATCGGTATTGACCGCGACGGCCCGGTAAAACAAGCGAATCAATTACCTTACTTTGCTGCAGCCGCCTGGTATCACGACGCACTGCCTGACGCTTTACAAAGCAAGGATCTGGACGAGTTACTACCAGAAGTAGAGAGTTTTGCTCTGGACCAGTACTTACCGGCATTGGCAAAAGGCGCCATGCTAACCGGCGAAGCTCGCGATCAAATGGCTGAACGCGTCGCTTATTACTCAGGTTTATCAAAACAAGCAGTATTGGATAACAATCTGGCACCGACTACCGGGTATTTCTGGAAAGAACTTCTGCGTGACCGCGACCGTACTATTGGCCGCCTTGACTCGCGCTATCTAGGTTTGGATGAAAAACGCTCAGGCGACCGTCCGGACTACAACGCCGAGCTGACTTCATGGTTGCATTCATTCACGCCGGCCATTAACTACTACCTGCGTGAAGAGTTAAACTTTGAAACTGACATTAAATACAACATGTTTGGTCCGGTACACCCGTGGGATCGCACGAACAACAACACAGGTAAACAGTTACGTCAGGCAATGGCGCAAAACCCTTACCTGAATGTGTTGATTCAGTCAGGTTATTTTGACGGCGCTACTAACTACTTCGATGCGAAGTACAACATGTGGCACTTAGATCCAAGCACACAAATGAGCGACCGTATCGACTTTAAAGGCTACCGCAGTGGCCACATGATGTATCTGCGCCGTGCCGACTTAGAAAAGGCAAACGATGATCTGCGTGAGTTTATTCGTCAGTCTGATTCAAAAGGTAAGCCTGCAGAATATCAATAGAGAAGAATAAAGGCAGAGAGAAAACAACTGTTGACAGACTTTCGCGCAAGCGTTAGTTTGTCAGCATTAAATTGAATTAAGAGAGCTATACAACTTATGTTCTTACGTACAACAACTCAACATTGGTGGTGGCACTTCCCGAACGAGCGGGTGGTGTAGTTGTGCGTGTAACGTAAATAGCTTCACTTTGAGAAACCCGCTCCTTTGAGCGGGTTTTTTATTGCCGTTTCACTGGAGCAGGTTTGAAAAACAACAAGAGAAAACGAGGTCTGAGGTGAAAAACCTGACAACTGAACAAAACGGCAATTTAGAAACACTGAGAGTGTCGCTGCCTTATCAAGCCGAACCACTGCAGGTATTTCAGAATACTTGTAGCACACAAGGTGAGCATTTACTGCTGGACTCAGCCGATATCGGCACCAAGCAACAAGTGAAGAGCTTGCTACTGATTGATGCGGCGTTACGAATTACCTGTAACAATCAACAAGTCACTATTAATGCCCTGACCGACAACGGTGCTGCCCTGCTCAGCTGGATTGAAGAGCAGCTCAAAGATAGTGCCACTATTGAAAGCGAGCCTGAACAACTGACATTAACCTTCAGTGCAGCAAATACACCGCTGGATGAAGACTCCCGCTTACGTCAAATCAGTAACATGGAACCTCTGCGGGTGCTGCAGCAAAAGCTCAGTAAAACCAACAACACCGCAAAACAACATCCGTTTTCGGTTTTTCTGGGCGGCGCTTTCGCCTATGACTTTGTTGCCAGCTACGAGCAGTTACCCGAAGTTGAAGAAGGTGAAAACAACTGCCCTGACTACGTCTTTTATCTGGCGGAAACCTTGCTGATTATTGATCATCAACAGCAAACCACTGAACTGCTTGGCAGTGTGTTCAGCGGTGAAGGCCACGATCAACGTTATCAGGCTATGACCCAGCGTATAGGAGAATTAGCTGCACGCTGTCAATTGCCGGTAATAGAAACCCAGCCTCAGCCGGTTGATGTACAAGTAACGGCAACACCCTCAGCAGAAGATTTTGCAAGCATTGTTACCCGGCTAAAAGAAAACATTGTCGCGGGCGATATTTTTCAGGTAGTGCCGTCCCGGCGTTTTAAAATGCCCTGCCCTGACCCGTTAGCTGCATACCAGCAGTTGAAGAAGAATAACCCCTCGCCCTATATGTTTTTTATGAGTCATCCGGACTTTTGTCTGTTCGGTGCATCACCTGAATCCGCACTGAAATATCAGCAGAACACCAATCAGGTAGAGCTTTACCCTATTGCAGGCACCCGTCCGCGCGGTAAAAATGCCGACGGCAGTATTAACCCGGACTTAGACAGCCGCATGGAACTGGAACTGCGACTTGACCAAAAAGAACTGGCAGAGCATTTAATGCTGGTAGATTTAGCCCGCAATGATTTAGCCCGCATTAGCGAAACCGGCACTCGTTACGTTGCCGACCTACTTCAGGTTGACCGTTATTCCCATGTGATGCACCTGGTGTCACGCGTGGTGGCAAAACTACGGGACGATTGCGATGCACTGCATGCTTATCGCGCCTGTATGAATATGGGCACCTTAGTGGGTGCGCCGAAAGTGAGCGCCGCGACTCTCATTCGTCAGGTAGAAAAGCAACGCCGCGGCAGCTACGGCGGGGCTGTTGGGTATCTGGCCGGAAATGGCGACATGGATACCTGTATTGTTATTCGCTCCGCTTTTGTTAAGAACGACGAAGCCATAGTGCAGGCCGGTGCCGGCGTAGTGCATGACTCAGATCCGGCCAGTGAAGTCGCCGAAACCGAGAACAAAGCTAAGGCCGTTATCCTGGCAATTCAGCAGGCTCATATTCAGTCCAACCAAGAGGCGTTATAATGACCCAAGCTACCCGTATTGTACTCATTGATAACGTCGATTCGTTCTCATATAACCTAGTGGATGAATTGCGTCAGTTAGGCTATCCATTGGTGATCTACCGTAACCAGTTGGCAGCAGGTGATGTTATTGAGCAACTGGAAAATTATAGTGGCCCTCAACTAGTTTGTTTATCACCCGGGCCAGGACACCCATCCAATGCCGGAAACCTGATGGAAGTGATCCGATACTGCAGCGGTCGCATACCCATGCTGGGTATTTGTCTGGGCTTTCAGGCGTTAATTGAGCACGCAGGCGGACGAGTTGATACCTGCGGGGAGATTGTTCATGGCAAAACCGCTAAGGTCGACACTGTGACGCATCCCGTATTTACCGCCGCGACGGATAACAACCAATGCGTTGTAGCACGTTACCACTCATTAAGTGGTTACGACCTTCCGGACACAGCGAGAATAATAGCCAGTTTGGATGGCCCCGATGGCAGTATTCCCATGGCTGCCGAATTTCTTAATGAAGAAGAAACCAGTAGCCTCGCCATTGGTTTTCAGTTTCACCCTGAGTCGCTTTTAACGCCAAAGGGAAAGCAATTACTTAGTAACAGCATTCAGTATTTATTAACAGGAGCAAAGCCATGAAAGCCCTACAAACTCTGATGTCTGGTGAGTCTCTGACGCAAGATCAAACCCGTGAGTTTTTCCAGCGCTTAATTAAAGGCGAGCTCAACGACATTCAGGTGACCGCCGCGCTCATTGCTATGAAAATGCGGGGCGAGACTCCGGCCGAGTTAGCCGGTGCCGCTGAAGCGATTTTATCCGCCGCGAAACCTTTTGTGCGTCCGGATACCACGGTCATTGACAGTTGCGGTACTGGTGGCGATGGCAGTAACACCATCAACATTTCCACCACAGCTGCTCTGGTTGCCGCCAGTATGGGCCTTGCGGTTGCCAAACACGGTAACCGAAGTGTGTCTTCACGTTCAGGCTCGGCGGATGTACTCGAGGCATTAAAGCTTCGCGTCAACCTGGATCCTTCCGATGCCTCTGCCCAGCTGGCCGATAACGGCTTTTGCTTTTTATTCGCGCCGCATTATCACCCGGGCATAAAGCATGCGATGCCGGTCAGACAAACGCTGAAAACCCGCACCTTATTCAACCTGATTGGTCCGCTGGTTAACCCGGCGCGCCCCGATGCACAACTGTTGGGTGTTTATAGTGAGGAATGGGTAAGACCCATGGCTGAAACCCTGCAACGACTGGGGGTTAAACGTGCTATGGTCGTACATGGAAGTGGACTGGATGAACTGGCTCTGCACGGCCCAACCCAAGTTATTGAACTGCGCGACGGAGAGCTAAACGAGTACCAGGTAAGTCCCAACGACTTCGGCGTACCAACAGCCCCTCTGAGCGAGCTAAAAGGCGGCGATGCTGACTTTAACGCCCGTATTCTGGAAGACATTCTTGCCGGCGGAGGCAGCCCCGCTCAGCGCCACTCAGTTGCAATGAACGTTGCGGCTTTGCTTTATTTAAGTGGACAATACAATGATATGAAAGCCGCAACTGCAGCGACACTGGAGCATTTAGACACCGGCCAGGCACTCTTGCATTTACGCCGCGTGCAAGACGCTCAGGAGACTTACCATGTCTGACAGCATCAGCTTGAAAAAGAATGTGCTTAAAACCATTGTAGAACGCAAGGTTGAGCAAAACAAAGCTCAGGCTGTCCTTATGCCACTGAGTGAAATAAAGTCTCAGCTCCACCCAAGTGACCGTAGCTTATATGAAGCGTTAAGTGGTCAGCAGTCAGGCTTTATTCTGGAATGTAAGAAAGCCTCCCCGTCAAAAGGTCTAATTCGTGCTGACTTTGATGCACCGCAGCTGGCAAAAAGCTACCAGCCTTATGCCGCGGCTATTTCCGTATTAACCGAGCCTGAATTTTTTCAGGGCCGACTGGATTATCTGGCTGCCGTGCGTCGACAAGTGACTCAGCCCGTTTTATGCAAAGATTTTTTTATCGACGAAGAGCAAGTTTACCGTGCCCGCTACTTTGGTGCGGACGCTATTCTGCTTATGTTATCCGTACTCGATGATGCGCAGTATACCACCCTGCGTGATATCGCCGACTCGCTCTCGATGGACGTGCTCACCGAAGTGGCTAACGAAGACGAAATGAAACGCGCCGCAAAACTGAAAGCGAACATTATTGGTATTAACCACCGCGACTTAACAGACTTAAGCATTGAGCCGAACCGTAGCGCACAGTTGGCTCCACTGGCACCGGATAATGCATTACTCATTGCTGAGTCGGGTTTTTCCGAACACGCCGACATTCGCCGGGTTGCCCCCTTTGTAAACGGCTTCCTTATTGGTAGCGCATTGAGCGCTCAGCAAAACGTTGATTTAGCTTGTCGAGAACTGCTTTACGGGCAAAACAAAGTCTGCGGCCTGACTCGCGCAGAAGACGCTATAAACGCCCGCTCGCAAGGAGCCGCATATGGTGGGCTGATATTTGTTGAGCACTCTCCCCGCTGCGTAACCGAGGAGCAGGCGATGAAAATAACAGCAGAGGCAGCTGGCCTAGAATACGTCGGTGTTTTTGCTGATCAGCCATTAGAAAGCCTCATCGACACGGCTAAAAAAGTCGGGCTCTGCGCTATTCAACTGCATGGTCATGAAGATATCGACTATGTTGTTCAATTACGTCAACAATTGCGTCATGCAGGTCTGGAAGCCGTCAGAATATGGAAAGCCTTGGCTATTGAAAGCCCGGCACAATTGCCGGACCTTCCGGTTGATGCCTTTGTTCTGGATAACCGCGGTGGCGGCAGCGGCAAGGCTTTTAACTGGGAGTTTTTGGCGCCATTGAGTACTAAAGAACGTCAACGCTGCTTGCTAGCCGGGGGCATTGGCCCCGACAGTATTGCCAGTGCAATTGAACTAGGCTTTGCCGGAGTGGACATTAACTCTCAAGCAGAATGGAAGCCGGGCGTTAAAAATAGCAGGAAAATAGCTCAAACATTCACGAAAATTCGTCACTACGGCCGATTTTCGTCAAACAAAGTATCAGAGAAGCATACCCAACAGGAGGCTGTATGAGTCAGTCATTACCCGCTTATTTTGGCGATTTCGGCGGCCAGTTCGTTCCTGAAATCTTATTACCGGCATTAGAGCAGTTGGAAAAGGCCTTTGTCGAGGCGCAGCAGGATGAAGATTTCCAGGCTGAGTTTCGCGGATTGTTAAAGAACTATCTGGGTAGGCCAACGCCGCTCAGCTTGTGTCGTAACCTGCCGCTGAACAGCCCGAATAAAACAAAAATTTACCTTAAGCGTGAAGACTTACTTCACGGCGGGGCCCACAAAACCAACCAGGTGCTGGGACAAGCGTTGCTCGCTAAGCGCATGGGTAAAACGCGCATTATTGCTGAAACTGGTGCAGGACAACACGGTACCGCAACTGCCCTTGCCTGTGCCCTGCTGGACTTAGAATGCATTATTTATATGGGTAAAAAAGACGTTGAGCGCCAGCAGCCCAATGTCTTCCGTATGGAATTAATGGGCGCAAAAGTTGTACCCGTCGATACCGGCAGCGGCACTTTAAAAGACGCCGTTAACGAAGCACTGCGCGACTGGACCTCCAGCTACCCAGACACTCATTACTTATTAGGAACTGCAGCCGGGGCACACCCCTTCCCAACCATAGTGCGCGAATTCCATCGCATGATTGGTGAGGAGGCTAAGGCCCAAATCAAAGAGCAAGCCGGTCGTTTACCGGACGAAGTGATCGCTTGCGTAGGCGGCGGTTCAAACGCTATTGGTATGTTCGCCGACTTCATCGACGAAGAAGACGTCGAGCTTGTTGGTGTTGAACCTGCCGGCAAAGGTGTGGAAACTAAGCACCACGGGGCCACACTCACGGCCGGGAAGCCCGGTATTTTGCACGGTTGTCTGTCATTTTTAATGCAAAATCCGGAAGGGCAAATTGAAGAATCCTATTCTGTATCAGCAGGTCTGGACTACCCTGGCGTAGGTCCTCAGCATGCGCATTTAAAAGCCATTGGTCGCGCACGCTATGAATCTGTCACCGATGACGAGGCACTCGAAGCCTTTAAGTTACTGTCGCGCCATGAAGGCATTATTCCGGCCCTGGAATCAGCCCATGCTTTAGCTTATGCATTGAAACGCGCTGCCGAACCAGATGCACCTGAAATTTTATTGATTAACCTGTCGGGACGCGGCGACAAAGACATCGATCACGTACGTCGTATTTTCAGCGCTCAGGAGAATGCTGAAATCAGTGCTACGGAGGGACAGCAATGAGTCGATATGAAACCTGTTTCGCACAATTGAAAGCCGATAATCAGGGCGCTTTTGTGCCATTCGTCACCATAGGCGATCCGAATCCGAAGCAAAGTGTGGACGTTATCAAGTCCCTTATCGATGGCGGCGCTGATGCACTGGAACTTGGGCTGCCATTTTCGGACCCTGTAGCTGACGGCCCCACGATTCAACGCGCAAACTTGCGAGCCTTAGATGCAGGTGCCAGCTTTAACGACATTTTGCAGATTTTAAGAGAAGTTCGCGACTATTCACCACAAATACCCATAGGGTTATTGGTTTACGCCAACTTAATCTACGCCAAAGGGGTTCGTGAGTTTTATCAGCAAATGAAAGATGTTGGCGTTGATTCAGTACTTATTGCTGACGTTCCAACCAAGGAAGCCAAACGTTTTGCTGCTATTGCAAAAGAAATTGGTATTGACGCTGTGTTTATTGCACCGCCAGATGCCAGTGATGCACTGTTAGTCACCATTGCTGAACAATGCTCAGGTTATGTTTATCTGCTGAGTCGCTCAGGGGTTACCGGAGCTGACACGCAAATGCAGGCGCCGGCGTCTGAGCTGATTAACAAACTGAAGGAAGCCGGTGCGCCGCCGACGTTGCTTGGGTTTGGAATCTCCCAGCCTGAGCACGTACAGAGGGCGCTTGCGGCAGGTGCCGACGGCGCTATTAGTGGCTCGGCTGTGGTTGCGCTTATTGAGAAAAACCTCGACAATAACGCGCAGCAAATAGCGGACCTTGAGGCTTTTGTAAAAGCCATGAAGGCCGCAACCCAATTGTCTTAAAGTTGCCGGAGTAGTTAATGGCCCTGTTGTTAGAATATTTACCAATAATCGCTTTTTTTGTTTTTTACAAAATGGCCGATATTTACGTCGCTACCGGCGTGCTAATGGCGGGGACCGTGGTTCAGTTATTGGGTCTTAAGCTACTGAAGCAACCACTAACAACACGCCACTGGGTGATATTAGTCGTTGTTATGTTATTCGGCGCAGTAACGCTGTTATTGCGTGACGACTGGTTCATCAAAATGAAAGTCTCTGTTGTGTATCTCGCTATTGCACTTCTACTTTTGGGCGGCTTGGTTTGGAAAAAACGCAGTCCGATTCAGGCAATGATGGGTAAGGATATAAAATTGCCTGACACTGCCTGGTTAAGACTGACCTACGCATGGATCATCTTTTGCGTAGCATTGGCTGCCGTGAACCTCTACATTGCGGAATTTTGGAGCCAGGAAGCCTGGGTTAATTTTAAAGTATTCGGCATTTTGGGCATTTCACTCATATTCACAATTGGCACTGGGTTTTACATGTACCACCACGCCATTGATGAGGAGAACACAAACTAATGTGGTTTGTTATTTTCGCAGAAGACCATGAAAACTCACTGGAAGGTCGCAAGCAGGCACGCCCTGCTCACCTTGAGCGCCTAAAAGCCTTACAGAGCGACGGCCGGTTATTGGTCGCCGGCCCCTGCCCGGCTATAGCAGAGCTTGACCCGGGTGTACTCGGTTTTACAGGCTCAGTGGTCATCGCTGAATTTGAGACTCAGGAAGAAGCGGAACAATGGGCCAACGACGATCCTTACTGGCAAGCCGGTGTCTATAAAAAAGCGACGGTGAAGCCATTTAACGCCGTTTTACCGAACTAACCGAATTAATCAGTGACTATGAAAAGCGTTGAGCTCACCGCCAATAACCGCTACCTGCACTGTGTACGTTTTGACCCTGAGTCGACCGCTAAGGCCACAATTATTATAGCCGCCGCCCTGGGTGTGAAGCAGCGTTTTTATCAGCCCATAGCCCGTTGGCTCAGCGAACAGGGCTACCGGGTCATTACTTTTGACTATTACGGTATTGGTCAATCTGTTGATAAACCGCTTAAGCAAATAAAGTCCGATATTATTGACTGGGCTGAGCTCGACATCACCTCGGTACTTGACTATGCGCAGTCCTGTCAAAAGAGCGAGCCCTTAATCTGGCTGGCTCACAGCCTGGGCGGGCAAATTGTTGCCATGGCACATAACGCCAATAAGATAGATAAGATGGTGACCATAGCCAGCGGTACCGGTTATTGGCTGAAAGCCAGCAAACAAGTCCGCTGGACGTCGTGGTTATTATGGTATTTTGCAGCTCCTATTAGCACACCCATTGCCGGCTATTTCCCGGGCAAACGTCTAAATATGGTCGGAGACATGCCTGCCGCTGCCATGAAGCAATGGAGTCGCTGGTGCCGAAGTAAAGACTACTTGTTTGATAACATCAGTACTGAACAGAAAGCCCGGTATGATGCGTTTAAAGCCCCCATCAGCGCCTTTCATATTACTGACGACGAGTTGTTGCGCCGCTCCAATATTGAAAACCTGCTAGCGCACTACCCTAACGTAGACAAGGTATTAAAAGACCTGAGTCCGGAAATAACAGAAAGCAAAGGTATCGGCCATTTCAACTTCTTCCGTAGCCAGTTCAAAGAATCTCTCTGGCGTAAAAACTTGCTAGAAGCATTACAGGTCAATTAAAGTCGTTATAGAGTCAGTGTAATTAATAAGGACGCTTCGCAATGCACTACCAAATGGAACTGGCGTTATCCTTACTGGCAGCTCTGACATTGGGCCTGATGATAGGCATTGAGCGCGGCTGGAGCGGCAGAGACAGTGATGACGGCACGCGTGTTGCCGGCGTACGAACCTTCAGTTTAATAGGCCTTAGTGGCGGCGTTTTTGCTATTTTAGCTCAACAATGGGGCGTATGGCTTATCGTTACGGGCTTCATTGTTGTAGCCATACTCATTGCATCGTCTTATATCAGTCATAGCAAGCTCTCCGATGACGCCGGTATCACTACCGAATTCTCAATGCTGCTGACTTTTGCGCTGGCAATTTGGGCCGCCTCCGGCGATCCTCTACCTGCGCTCAGTTGCGGAGCGGTGGTGGTTGCTCTTCTCGGCCATAAAAAGAGTCTGCACAAATTGCTTAAACGCATTTCACCTAAGGCCTTTTACTCAGGTATCACCTTACTGCTGATATCTGTGGTCGTCCTGCCGTTGCTGCCAAATGAAGGTTACGGTCCCTGGCAGGCATTAAACCCCTACTGGTTGTGGTGGATGGTGGTTTTAATTTCAGGCCTGTCATTTATTGGCTACCTGTTTACCCAGTTGTTGGGAGAGAAGCGCGGCACCTTAATTACCGCAATTGCCGGAGGCTTCGCATCATCCACCGCGGTTACCTTAACTATGGCTCGTTTTGCGAAAAAGAATTCTCATAGTGTTATTTACGCCAGCGGCATGCTGCTCGCCTGTAGCATTATGTTTCCGCGTGTTCTTATTGAGGTCTTCGTTGTTAACCGTGCGCTTTTACCACTATTGTGGCCGCCTATTCTTCTCATGTTCGCCGGGTTATTAACGGTCATGGCACTCATGTACAGGCAACATAAACGCACACCTCCCTCCGAAGCAGGGGAGATAACCATCAGTAATCCACTGCAACTGATCACAGCTATTCAGTTTGGTATTTTATTAGCCGTAATCCTTTTATTGGCTGAAGCAATGAAAGACTGGTTTGGCGATGCCGGGATATACAGCCTTGCTATAATATCCGGACTGATGGACGTTGACGCCATTACCTTGTCACTGTCACGCTCCGCTCAGGGCGAACTCTCGAGCCAGGTAGCCGCTATGGGAATTATCTTAGCCTGTGTCAGCAATACCCTGCTTAAAGGCGTTATGTTCGCTTCTGTCGCCGGCATTAAATTGCACTATCGTTACGCTGTTTACATGATTTTAAGCGTTATCCCGGGGTTGCTCTACGGCTTTTGGCAGTTTTAATCATCACAAACGCAGGACAACAATTATGAAATCAGCTCCTGACTGGATTGCACATCCGGATACACCTTATTTGCTCATCCATGAAGCTAAATTGAAGAGTAACATTCGCTATCTCAAACAACGGGTTGAGTCACTGGGCAGTCATTTACGTCCACATTTAAAAACCCTGCGAACTCTGGAGGCGGCTGATTATCTACTCGATAATAAAAATGCTCCGGCCACAGTATCAACGTTAGCTGAGGCAGAGGCCTACGCGAAGGCCGGCTATACCGATTTACTCTACGCAGTCGGCATAGCACCTGCAAAGCTCAAACGGGTAGCCGCACTAAGGCAGCAAAGTATTAACCTGCATATTCTGTTAGATAATATAACGCAGGCACAAGCGGTTATTGATTTTGCTGCTGAGTTTGAGCAAGACTTTTCCGTTTTTATTGAAATAGACAGTGACGATCACCGTGGTGGTATTAAGCCAAGAGATTCGAAATTGTTAACTATTGCAAAAACACTTGGCGAGCATTTCACCGGTTTAATGACCCATGCCGGTGGCTCATACGCCTGCAATACGGAACAAGGGTTAAAAAACTTCGCCAAACAAGAATGCGATGCCGTTCGAATTGCACGAGACAACCTGAAAACCGCCGGTATTCACTGCGCTATAACCAGCGTTGGTTCAACACCGACAGCACATTTCGGTGACGACTTTAGTGACATTAGTGAAGTCAGAGCCGGCGTTTACACCACCTTTGACTTAGTCATGAAAAACATCGGCGTGTGCGACTTTTCTGATATAGCCATGTCGGTGGTCACTACAGTAATTGGCCACAACACCGAGAAAAACTGGTTACTCACCGATAGCGGCTGGATGGCACTATCGCGTGATCGCGGTACCGCGAGCCAGAGTCAGGACTTTGGCTACGGACAAGTATGCAAAACAGACGGTTCTCTGCTGGAGGGACTTTGTGTTAACAGCACTTCGCAAGAGCACGGAGTTATTGAATTAACCGAAGCTTACCAATTAGAAAGCTTTCCTGTTGGTCATCAGTTGCGCATTATGCCTAACCACGCCTGTGCCACGGCAGCTATGCATCCGATTTACCATGTACTAATGAGCGACGGTTCGCATAACACCTGGCAACGCATTATTGGCTGGTAATCAACTGCACAGTTTCATAGCTGCCAGGTTACAAGCGACGGGGAAAGTTACAAGCTTTCCCCTTCGTTTAGAATCACGATTTCAGCGGATGTCCCCATTCTCTCGGCCATATTTAAAAAACGGGTTAATGCGGAATGAGATGATAAATCTCCCATGCCCCAGCTTGCATTACCGTAGCCCCAGGGAATAATTATTTTACAGTTGAGGTCATCGGTGGCGGCCAGTGCATCTTCCGGAGTCATATGAACGTAGCGGTACCATTCAGGTGACTCCTCACTGTAATAGGACGCTATTGGCAACAAGCACACATCGATATCACCATAACGTTCATTTATTGTTTTAAAGTGTTCTGAATAGCCGGTATCTCCGGCGAAAAACAATGTTTCCCCTTTATTTTCTATCAACCAGGCACTCCAGGAGTCTTTATTGTTATCTTCGTAAATAAAGGGCACCAAGGTGCGGCTACTAAAATGGTGAGCAGGCACAGCAGTAATCATGGACTGACCTATCCTCTTAGAAGAAAACCAGCCCAGCTCAGTTATATTAGCCCCGATTGATGGAAAATGATCGGCCACATTGAGAGGCACTAGGTATTCGGGCTTGAGCCCTATCGTTTCGATATCACTCTTATTAAAATGATCGTAATGAAGATGGGAGTACAATACCGCATCTGTGGCGGCAATAAGCTCTGGATCTGGCTCCACATTCATTTCTCGATCTTCGCCACCATCAAGTAAAAACAGCCAATTAATTGGCCAGTCAAAGTCATTAAACACCGGGTCTGTTAAAACCGTTTCCCCGGTTGACGTTTTAATCACAAAGGCTGCATGACCAAGCCATTTAACAGAGAAATCCGTCACCCCGTGGGAAGCCTTCTTATTTCCAGTGTACTGACACAATCCATCGCTACCACACTGAATCTCGCTACGAGGCTTGTAGCAGTCTTGTTTACACGTTAACGGATAGCTCTTCTCACCCCCGTCCAGGTTTTGGAAACGCCTGGTTTCCTCATTAGTCGGCTGGGGTTTCTCTTCTATTGTTGTCACAGAGTTTGCGCTACATCCAGCTAAAACCAAGATAAATAGCGCAAAAATAGTTACCGTGGCTAGTGCCTTAATTCTCTGCACTAACTTGTACTCCAGAAAAACTCGCCTGACTCAGGTCACCCATATGGTGACTTAAGCGCCAGTAAAAAATCACGTTTACCAACAGGCCAGCAGCAAAGGTATAACCCGTAAGTTCATAGCCGACATCACCAACTAATATCTTCTCAAGTATTCCCGCAACGAGAAAAATAAGTACGCAGAAGGGCAAAATACGTATTAACAATACCCAACTTAGTGAAACATAACGCTCAAGAAACTCTCGTCCATCACGTCCGCCATTAGATTTGTAAGCAACAGCAGTTCCGAATACCACAAAAACCAGCTCAACCCAGAATGACGCTTTGTCCCACACCGTATTACTGTCACCCACGATCGCTATTGGCAGGGTAAATAAAATCAACATCACTACCAAGTAGTAAAAGGCTTGAGTTTGACTGAAACGTCCCTGAAGAAAGTCCCTTTTCAGTGCATCAATATTCCAAAAGTACATATTAGCTCCCTAGATTAAACTTACCTAAGGAGGCTAATATCAATACGTTAGAAGGTCACGCCCCAAATTGTTAAATTTTGTAACATAACAGCATGAGTATTGAAGTTAGTGAACCACTTCAGTGGTTACTTCAATAATTCCGAGATCCAGATCGGCTATTTCACTAAATGCGGAACGTGACAAATCAATGACCCTGCCATCAATAAACGGCCCACGGTCATTAATTTTGACCACAACGCTTTTATTATTAGCAATATTGGTTACACGAACTTTGGTTCCAAACGGTAAGGTTCGATGAGCCGCCGTGCTTGAAAAGTGGTTATAACGTTCACCGCTTGCGGTCGTTCTGAATTGGTATTTCATGGCATAATAAGAAGCCTTTCCGGACTCGCTAGTACCAACTAAATTTTCAGGGCTTTCAGCGGGAATCGAAGTACACCCCGTAAGCGTCAGCATTAAAATGCCAACGCCAAGGGTTAATTTTTTAATTGGATAGTGTTTTTTTGTTTTCATTCCTCAATTTTACTGAGTTTCGAAAACACTGTCCGTTAAGAAAATAAAAAGACATGTAAAGAATTACACACTGACCTGAAAGGCTTCCCGCACCGTGGGGTACTCAAATTCAAAACCATGGCTACGCAACTTATCCGGGACCACAGCCTGACCTTTAAGCAGCATCAACGACATTTCACCAAGACCTAACTTGAGCACAAAACCCGGTACTCTCATAAAGTGCGGTTTATTCAGTACCGACGCCAGAGTACGGCTAAAGGCTTCATTAGTAACAGGGCCCGGGGCGGTCATGTTAACCGGTCCCGACAAATTGTCGTGTTCCAGCAGATACTGAATCGCGCGGATCATATCCTCAAGCTGTATCCACGACATCATCTGATCGCCATCTCCCAGGGGGCCACCTAAGCCCAATTTATATGGAAGGAGCATTTTCGCCAAGGCACCCTCACCCTTTGCCAAAACCACACCGGTTCGCAGTAGAACCACACGAGTTGTCTCTTCAGCAGCTAAAGCCCGGCGCTCCCATTCCTGACATAAGGTCACTGCAAAATCAGTATGTTTAGGACCATCGCTCTCATTTATGGGCTGAGCGTCACGCGGACCATAATAGCCAATAGCAGAACCACTCAGAAACACTTTAGGAGGCGTTTCGGCAGCCTTGATCATAGCCGCTAGCTTTTCGGTAACCTGCCAGCGACTGTCTTTCAACGCCTGTTTGCGGGAGTCACTCCACCGTTTATCCGCAATGCCTTCACCTTGCAGATTAATAACGGCTTCAAATTTACCAATATCCGTTACTTCATCCATAGAAGAAAGCAAAGTGACATCATCACCCAACGCCTTTTTTGCGCGTTCCTTGTTGCGAGTGGTGACCGTAAACTCATGCTCACTTCGGTACTTGCGAATAAACGCTGAGCCAATAAGCCCCGTACCACCTGTCATTAAAATGTTCATTGGTCACCTCCCTATTTTATTAAGCCAGCTTACGTATTAGCTGCGCGGTATTTCGCTGAATAAGTCGGTAGCAGGATAAACGGCCTAAAATAGCAACCACTACAGCACCAAATACCGGACCTAACAGCCACAGCTTCCAGTGAATAACCGGCGTCATGTTAAACACCTGGTTCTGCAGTATGAACAGTGATATCTCCATTGCCAGAGTTGCTATCAATCCACTAATGGCACCTAGCACTAGAAACTCGTATGTAATACTACGGCTCAATAGTTTACCCGGTGCCCCCAGTGTTCTTAGAATAACCAACTCTTTCTGGCGCTCTTCCATGCTGGCCTGAACTTGCGCCACCAGCACTAAAGCGCCAGCTATAATTACCAGTACCAGTACAAACACAATGGCTAAGCTCACCTGCCCTATCACTTCCCGTATTTGATCTATCATGGCATCCAAATCAATTAAGGATGCCTGGGGGAAGGGTTTGAACAACTCATGCAGCTCGCTTTTACGTTCTTCATCCAGCCTGAAACTGGTGATATAAGTCGCCGGAAAATCTTCCAGAGTCGAGGTATTGAAAATCATGTAAAAGTTTGGCTGCAAAGTATTCCAGTCAGCTTTACGTAAACTGGTTACCGGCACAGTAAATTCCTCGCCACCTAAGTTAAAGCGTAGTTCATCACCGACTTTAATATCCAGTCGTTCTGATACATTCAACTCCACAGAGACCTGAGGTTCAGCATTATCACCCCACCATTCTCCGGCAGTAAGTTCGTTGTTAGGAGGCAAACTGTCGCGCCAGGTTAAAGAGAGCTCCCGGCCTATACCTTCACGACCGTCATTTTCTGACTCGCCTTCATCAGAGGCTTCATCGTCACGATCCTCTTTGGTAACTTCATCCTCGAGTTTCTCCCCGTTAATATGGGTTAAACGTCCAGGCACAATAGGATAGAGATCGGTCGACGGAATATTTTCCCGCTCGAACATCGACTGCAGATCATCAACGTTATCTTCGGCAATGTTAATTGCGAAATAATTTGGCGCATCGGCAGGTAACTGACGTTTCCAGTCTTCCAATAAGTCGTTTCGTAAAACAATCACAAGCAACAACAGCATAATGGCCGTTGAAAAACTTAGCATCTGAACGCTATTCGCTGCGGCCCGACGTTGCAAACCGGCCATTGCCAGGCGCCAGCTACTACCTGCCTGCATACCCGCTTTACGGCTGGCTGAAATAAACAAACGACCCAGCCCCAGTAAAATAACAGCAGCAACTGCGCCACCGGCAAACAAGGCCGTCGAAAGCCACCATTGCTGACTGTAAATCACCAGCAGTGCGTAAATGGTTCCGCCACTCAGTACCCACTGCAACCAACGCACCGCATTACCAGCGGTCAACTGTCGATGCAATACGCGCAGCGGTGGAATCGATACCAACCTAAATAATGGGTACAAAGTAAACATAACCGCACTGATAACACCGGTCGCTCCGGCTAGTGCATAAGGCTGCCACCCGGCTTGAGGTAAAGTCGCGTCCAGTTTCTGCGCCACCCATTCAATAACCACATATTGAATGATCCAGCCAAGCGCCATACCTACCGCCACACTAGCAGCTGTAAGCAATAACAGGTGAAGTAAGAAGATACGACGAATCTGTTGACGACTAGCCCCTAAGGTTTTGAATATGGCAACCACATCGTAATTTCTCTGACAATAGCGCTGCGCCGCAACTGCAACCGCCGTTGCAGCCAGAACCACACCTAGCAGGCTGGCCAGCATCATAAAACGCTCAGCACGATTTAAAGAACGCGACAACGGACTGTCACCATCTTCTATGCTACGCCAACTATGTGTGTCGTCATTCAGGCGCGGTAGCAACCAGTCTTCATAGGCAGTAATGTCGCTGTTCTCACCCGCCATTAACACGTTAAAACGCACTCGACTGCCGGGCTGAATTAAGCCCGTTTCTTCCAGCTGCGAGTGACGAATAATAACGTTCGGACTATCAGTAAATACTGAAAAACCAACGTCCGGCTCATAGGTAACAACTTTAGTTACTTTAAAGCTACTGTTGCCAACCTCAATGTCATCACCGATATCTAACTGCAGCGCCTGAAATAACTGAGAAGCTACCCATGCCTCACCTTCTGCAGGCAAGCCTTCGGCCACATAACCTTGCCCAAAAGGCTCATCAGCAATTTCCAACTGGCCTCGTAAAGGGTAACCATCGCTGACCGCTTTAATGTCCACAAGAGTCATGTTCTCATCAGCAAACGCCATTGAGTTAAACACGACTTTCCAGGAGGTCTTCAAATTCATTTGTCCGGCTTGCTCTAACCACTCTTGCGGGATATCCCGCCGCGAGCTTAACACCCTGTCGGCAGCCAGAAACTCACTACTACGCTCGGTTAATCCCGCCTGTAAACGATCGCTGAAAATGGACAGAGACAATACGGCAGTGACTGACAAAATAATTGCCAGCGCCATAATTGTCAGCTCACCTCGTTTCAGCTCATGCTTCAGCAAACGAAACGAAATTTTATGCCACATCCTGAGCTGCCTCCGATAACTGGCCTGCTTCCATTTGCAACACGCGCTGACAGCGCTTGGCAAGTCGTTGATCATGGGTTACGACAATCAGCGTAGTGCCGTAATCCTTGTTTAAATCAAATAACAGTTCTTCAACTTTTCCACCGGTTTTTGCATCGAGGTTACCCGTTGGTTCATCGGCAAAAAGAATCTTCGGCTGTCCGACAAAGGCCCTGGCTATAGCGACCCGTTGCTGTTCACCGCCAGACAACTGATTCGGGTAGTGATGCCAGCGATCTTCCAGCCCAACCTTCGCCAGTAGTTCTCTGGCTTCTTTCTCTGCGCCTTTATGACCGGCCAGTTCTGCCGGGAGCATGACGTTCTCTAAGGCACTTAAACTTGGCACCAATAAGAACGACTGAAAAATGAATCCGACTTTGTCAGCACGAACTTTTGCGCGCTGCTCTTCATCCAATTCGCTTAATTTTTCGTTCTCTATAAGAACCTCTCCGGAGGATGCGAGGTCTAAACCCGCCAGTAGTGACAATAGCGTCGACTTACCGGAACCGGAAGCGCCAACAATGGCTACGGTGTCACCGGCATTGATACTGACGTTAATTGGCTGCAGAATCTGTAATGGACCCTCAGAGGTGTCTACGGTTTTTTCCAGTTGTTGAGCTTGAATGAGCATAAGATGAAAAACTTCCTTTTGAAAACGTGTTTATTTTTAGCGCTGTTGTTGGTTATACGCAGCGTTTCCGCAAATGTCTCACTTGTTGTTTTAGGTGACAGCTTAAGCGCCGGTTACGGGCTTTCTCAGGAACAAACCTGGGTTGCCGAGTTAGATCGTCGCTGGGAGAGCTCTCATCCCGATATTAACATCATTAACGCCAGTATTAGTGGCGAGACCACTCGTGGTGGTTTGCGCCGCTTAGAAGGCGTTTTAGAGCGTCACAAGCCCGATGCTTTATTTATCGAGCTAGGCGGTAATGATGGTCTCCGTGGGTTCGACCTAAACACAGTCCGCTCGAATTTAAAACAAATCATCGACCAGGCGCAGCAACAAGGCGTTAAAGTGGGCTTAAGTCAGGTTATGGTACCACCTAACTATGGCCAACGTTTTGCAGAACAGTTCCGACAAGTATTTGAAGAAGTTGCAAAAGAAGAGAATGTGACGCTAATACCATTCTTTATGGAAGAGATAGCCACCAATGCCGATTACGTGCAAGATGACGGTATTCACCCCACGGCTGAAGCCCAGCCAAAGATAGCTGATTTTCTTGAACCTTATTTACTGGAGTTAGCGAAGTAGCGAAAGCCAGAAACAAAAAAACCGCCTGCGGGCGGTTGATTTAAGTGGCGTCCCCTAGGGGATTTGAACCCCTGTTACCGCCGTGAAAGGGCGGTGTCCTAGGCCACTAGACGAAGGGGACCCATGGACTTAATTCTTAAGCGTTTAAAAGTAATGGCGTCCCCTAGGGGATTTGAACCCCTGTTAC
Source organism: Pseudomonadota bacterium (assembly GCA_051745385.1). GTDB lineage: Bacteria > Pseudomonadota > Gammaproteobacteria > Enterobacterales > Alteromonadaceae > Idiomarina. The sequence continues at coordinate 43,612 of JBNJDZ010000006.1, forward strand.
CGCCGTGAAAGGGCGGTGTCCTGGACCACTAGACGAAGGGGACGCAGTAATTACTTTTTACACTTCAGCATTTGAATGGCGTCCCCTAGGGGATTTGAACCCCTGTTACCGCCGTGAAAGGGCGGTGTCCTGGACCACTAGACGAAGGGGACGCAACCAAATACTTACTATCAGTCGTGCTTTACCAAAACAACTTGGTGGAGCTAAGCGGGATCGAACCGCTGACCTCTTGCATGCCATGCAAGCGCTCTCCCAGCTGAGCTATAGCCCCGCACTTAACAGTCTCAGACTGCCCTGACAGCGGGGCGCATTCTATTGTGACCTGAGCTAATGTGTCAACTATTTTTTCTAAAAATACTATCGTTTGAGCATTTTTCTTGCAGTTTGCTCAGTAATTCATCAAATCTTAACCGCGAACAGCTTTTGGCAGTTTTTGATGATAAACATGGTAAACCTGCTCCAACCCTTCCCGACTTGAAACCGATACATTCATGTCATTGACTAAGCCGTTATCCAACCGATAAACCCAACCGTGTATAGTCAATGGCTGATCTTTATCCCAGGTTTCCTGAACAACATTGGTTTTTGCCAGGTTTTTAACCTGCTCTACCACGTTCAACTCGCACAAACGATCAAGTTGGTCATCTTCATTCAACCGTTCTAACTCTTCTGCATGCTCACGGTAAACGTCGCGAATGGGATACAGCCAATGGTCAACCAAACCGTGGGGTTTGCTCTCTATTGCCGCCTTCACACCACCACAGCCGTAATGCCCGACGACAAGAATATGCCGTACTTTAAGCGCTTCAATAGCGAATTGAATAACTGATAAGCAGTTAAAGTCCGTCTGAATTACCTGGTTTGCTACATTTCGGTGAACAAAGAGTTCACCTGGCGCCATACCAACAATTTCATTCGCCGGAACCCGACTGTCAGAGCACCCTATCCACAAATACTCGGGGGACTGCTGACCCACTAAACGCTTGAAAAAATCAGGATCCTTTTTTACCTGCTCTTCTGCCCACGCTTTGTTATTTTCAATCAAGTGTTTTATATCTGGCATTATTTATCCCATGGTTCCGGTAGCCTGATAAGAAGCTTCCACCAAATTTTAGGCATCGCAATAAGCCTATATAGAGGTTAAAGCTTCTATATAAACAAAGAGGAGAGAACTAAAGACTATTGTAACCAGAATTGCACTGAATTTGGCAAAGGATTTTATTTAGATTTTTGCGCTAGATAAAAGCAGCAGGGAAAAGTTGGCAGCCAGCCACTCAGATTTTATTGAATTCCTGAGCACTAAGGCTGACTGCCGTTATAAAAATGACAAAAAGAGAATTACCACTCGATAACCACGGGCTGCTTCAGATATGGGTTATCATGTGCACGCAAACTCTCCTTCATAGCCTCTTCCGAGTTCAACCCCTGATCAACACTGCCATCACCGTAACGTAGAGAAAACGACTGATTAAATGGCCGTGAGCGAACATGGTCGTAAAGTTCTTTAAATGTATAACAGGTTAACCCGTTAGCTGGCGTTACTCTGCTGTTACTTGGCATAACTCACCCCCTGCATTCAGCCGATACAGATTGATCCACTGCTGCTGAAATAATTCGTTAAATGCGGTAGCACCAGCTAACGCACGGTGAATAGTGGCTTCATCGGCTTCAATAATCACCTGCAGCCGCACCGGCCTGTGCACAAAATCACTGCCGTCGTGCACCGATTGCCAGGCCAGTCCCTGACGCAGGTCACCACCATTTCCTTCGAAGATACCAATGTCATTTGCGACCCGGTTGTGTAGCAATTTGTTGCCGCTGCCCAACTGTTTCGGATCGGTCACCGAGCAGTAGTACTGCCAGTTTATCCAGTTAGCGACCAGCCCCGGGGCGCTCAACAGTTGTGTCAGTAATTCCCCTTTGGGGTCGCGCTCACTGTAATAGTCATGCAAAAAGTTACTGCCAACCGTTTCCAAAGACGTTAATCGACTCGCGCGCCCGAAAAACAGCACTTTATTATCCGCTAACCCCCACTCCGGGCGCAGCTCCGCCCAATGGTTTGCCTGCTTTTTAAGCTGCTTAGCTGGCTCATTGGTAGACACGTTTAACACCTCAGTGGCATTGCTGAATAAACGTTTAATATGATCCGGTACTGAATCGGATAGCCACACCACCTTGTCGGTTACCGTTTCATGCAGCGCCGAATAAAACTGAGTCTCCGAGGGGATCTGAACTCCCCGGTCAAAGAGGTGCTTTCGAATTTCACCATCGTTTAATAAACGAGTTAGTACCCGGGCACTCAAGGCCCCAGACTGACCGCCACAAGCCCCGCAGTTGAGACCTGCACGCTGAGCATTATTGCTGTGATGAGAACCGTGCCCAACCAGAACCACGTACTTCCCGAACGAGTCGAACTGCATACCTGCCAATGCCTGCTCGCATAAGCTCACCAAAGACTCTACTGACGCCTGACCATCAGCTTGGAAGATAGCGCTGCCGGAAACGGCAGTATCGTCAGCGGTTGCCAGTTTTCCGGGCGCGCCCGTCAGCAACTCTTTCAACTTGCCAAGTCCAAGCGCTTCAACACCGCTAAACATCGACACTGGCGTATTAAACAGGTTACTGAGTAAAGACATAACCGAATGCTTACGCTCCGGCGCCTTAACGTAATAAGCTGGCTGCAATAGACCCGGTGCATGGGGAACGTCCTGCTCTTTCGTCTTAACCGCCAAAGGCACACCAAAAAAGCCGGCAAAGCCTTTGCTTTGCGTACTCACCCCTAAGCGCTCCCCTGCTTGTTCTAACGCACGACGATAACGCTCAGAGCGCACATCAATACAGAACACCGCTTGCACCACTGAATTTTCATTCGCGGCCTTATCTGAGTTTGCCGGGCTAAATGTCAATGTCTTCAACTGTGAGCGTTCATAAGCCGCCTGCCACTGCCACAGAATGTTGTTGTATTGTTCGATATGAGCCACTTGCCCTTCACAATTTTCTACCTGCGTTGAAAGCGCTTGCTGCAACTGCTGATACACAGCTGTGTTGGTCCTATCGGCCAATTGCCAAAGAATGTACTCCCAGGCCAGCCGAATGCATAACAACTCAAATACCCATTGGCTCTGCTGCCGGGCGTCCTGATAAGCCAACGCTGCAGCCCAGCCCCACAGGTCACTGATAAGAGCCTGACAGTAACACCGCAGTGCATAGTCAGAAGCATCAGTTAAAAAACTTGCCTGGCAGACGCTAATAAGCTCATACGGATCATCAGGTAGCTCCGCAAATAAATCGTTTAAATCGGCCTCGTCCATCAGGGTTTCGATACCGCGATCAGCTCGAGAAATCGTTAACCAATGTTGATACAACGAACTGTCTTTACCTGCTAGCTGAAAGCGTGAGGGAAACTGCATAAACAAGCCGCAGGTCTGGCTAATTTGCAGCACCACCTCGTCATTCCAGCGCATTTTCCGGCGGCGCTGCTGATATTTATCCACCCACTGGCTTAGATTTCGCCATTGCGGCAGCAGCTCACGCGATTCAGTCCGTTGTTCCAACTCATGTACCATATCTTCGGTGACTAATTCTGGGTCAATTTGATTCTGCTGCCACTGCTGCCAATAGAAGTCTGGACTCATTAACAACCGACTCCCCGCGCAGTAGCGCCAATGCGCAGCGACACCGCTAACCGGCTGCTGGCGGTAATGCCAGAAAGGGTTAACCGCTATCCATTGAGACAAGGGCCACTGCGGCGCAATGGACTGACTGACTTGTTCCGCGATAGACACAAAACGACTGACGGTGATCATAAGCGCCCCTCTTGTCGGCTACGCCGTTGGTAATAACGAATGGGATGACTGGGCCACAACCACAACACCAGCCGCGTCAGCCACTCATCCAGGTAAAGTCCGGCGTTCAAAGTGATAAACCAGCGTTGGCTCAGACGACGCGATGGTGTGTGATGTACCAACCAGTAAGTAAAAGCGAAGATATTGAACAGCACGGTAATAACCGGCTCCAGCAGCAAGCTGTTAAACGGCGGTTGTGGTTCTACAACTTGTTGTACCAGCGCACCAAGAACCAGATAAGCACCTATCGCCAACACCGAAACACCAACTCGCAAAAGCCATTGATGTAGGTTCATCCAGATAGTAGCTAATGCCATGGCTAATAGAGCCGACGGTAGCCACTTCGGATCATCCAGTAACCACCAGCAGGTGGTAGCAATGAATGCCTGAAAAATCAGAAAGACCAGGCTCACCCGTAATATTGAGCGTGCCTGAGGCTGTTTAATGACAGCAACTTCGCTGACCGATAAAAAGGCATGAGCTTTATAAACCGAGTGTGCAACCAGATGCAGCAAGGCTAAGTCGTAGTATCCCAGACCAATTTCCAGCAGCATTAGACCCATTTGCGCACAGGTTGACCATGCCAGACGCACTTTGATGCTGATACGTGTTGCCATAATCAATGCAGCAAAACAGCACGAGGCAGCCGATACCAGACACAATAACCACACGGCCAGGACACTATTGCTCCATAAAGGTACGGTGACCAGCAACAAAAAGCCGCCCAGGTTTATAATGCCAGCGTGCAATAATGCAGAAACGGGTGTGGGTGCTTCAACTACCTGAATGAGCCAGCCATGTAAGGGCAACTGAGCGCACTTTATTAATGCCGCCATAACCAGACAGAGTGCAGCAATGTGTTGAGTAATACTGGTAGGTGCCGCAGCAAACTGCTTGAGTATGGTGTCCAGTTGAAAGCTGCCCGTGTTCAGATACATAAGGACAAAAGCTGTGCCTAGAAAAGCTTCTGAGCAGCGTGCCAGAATGAATTTTTTATGAGCCGCCAGTACCGCTCTGTCACGCTCAGGGTAAAACATGAGCAGTCTGTGCAGTTGCAGGCTGATACTCATCCAGGCCACAAAGAAAACCACAATGTGATTACTGACAATCAGTACAAGTACCGCTACTAAGCAGCCGACCAATTTAGAAACGAAAGAACGACGGCTCGGGTCCAGCCGGAAGTTTGTGACAGCGTATCGCGTTACTACCAGTGCTAATAAAGCCACCAGAGCCAATAACACCGGCCGAACGCCAGATAATGTCAACCATTCAGTCATTGATGCATCCTGGGTATTTTGTTTGAGGCAATTATGGGGGCGGCTTTAATGTTAAGTAAAATAGATATAAAATATAATATTGTTCTATTTTAAAGAACGGTTACTAACAACGATGAATTACAAACATCTCTTTTACTTCTGGCATGTGGCGGAAAGTGGTCATTTAACCCAAACCGCTCAAAAACTTCATGTATCGCAATCGGCTTTATCGGCGCAAATAAAACAGTTGGAAGAATGGCTGGGCACCCCTTTGTTTGAACGTCAGGGGCGCCAGCTAGTGCTGACCCAGGCCGGGTACATTGCTCGTCAGTACGCCAATCGGATTTTTCACGAAGGTGAAAACCTGGTCAAACAACTGAAACAGGGAATGGACGGTGCTGATTTAGTGATTCGTATAGGTCATGCCTCGACCATGTCACGTAACTTTGTCGAAGCATTTATCAGCGACTTAGTGCACCAGCAGGAAGTGCAATACCGCTTGCATTCAATGACACCCGACCAGTTATTTAATGAGTTGGCTAACCACCAAATTGACCTTGCGTTGGCGAATACCAACGTACGGGGCAGTGATAAACAATTATGGCAAAGCCGCCTGTTAGCGCGTCAACCGGTATCCGTTATAGGGCCTCCGGGACGTGATATAGAACGTCTGACAGATACGTCTTTACGTAACCAAAACTGGGTTCTACCGCCGGAAAACATGCCTCAGCGTGCGGCTTTCGATATGTTAAGCGCAGAATACAAATGGCAACCACGGGTACTTGCCGAGGCGGACGATATGGCAATGCTGCGACTACTGGCGCGTGATACCGGAGCTCTGGCAGTTATTCCAGATGTTGTGGTAAGAGATGAATTGAACAACGGACAGTTAAAACGCTACCTGACTCTGCCCAACGTGTTCGAACATTTTTATGCGATTACTCTAAAACGCCCTTTCGAGCATCCAATGGTGGCCCGGCTTCTCAAGCGCTTTGCGTAGCCCGTTGCAAGACAAAAGGCTACGCATTCAGCTCAACGCAGCAACTTACGCACTTTCGCGGTTTGCAATAAACTCTAACGCAAGGTCAATACGCGCCAGAACCGTCTTTTGAGGTATGAGTTCCAGCGTCACATCTAACGAAGGAGAGTTGCCTCCACCGGTTGCTGCAACACGCAGCGGCATGCCAACTTTGCCCATGCCCACATCCAAATCAGTAGCTGTCTGATTAATTGCCGCCTGAATATTCGCCGCACTCCACTCAGCAACAGCTCCGAGCAGTTCTTTGGCTTTTACCAGAGGCCCTTTAGCTACCGGGCGTAAATGCTTCTTCGCCGCTTTTTCGTCAAACTCATCGACCGACTCAAAGAAGTAACGGCTAATTGCAGCCATTTCTTTTAAGGTTTTTACCCGGTCTGCCTGCAGCGATACAACTCTCTCTAGCGCTGGACCATTGCTTGTGTCAACGCCAATTTGCTCAAACTGCCATTGCAATTGCGGAGCGACTTCTTCCGCAGGTAAGGTTTTCATGTAGTGCTGGTTTAGCCAGTTAAGCTTTTCGGTATTAAACGCTGACGCTGCTTTGTTAACGTCATCCAGCTTGAAGTATTCAACCAGTTCATCGCGACTGAATATTTCCTGATCACCATGCGACCAACCCAAGCGTGCTAAGTAATTCACGACCGCTTCCGGCACATAACCATCGTCACGATATTGCATGACACTGACTGCACCATGACGTTTTGATAGTTTCTTACCATCGTCCCCTAAAATCATAGAAACATGCGCATATTCTGGTACAGGCGCGCCTAACGCTTTCAAAATATTAATCTGACGCGGGGTGTTATTAATATGGTCTTCACCACGCACCACGTGCGTAATATCCATATCCCAGTCGTCAACAACCACACAGAAGTTATAGGTTGGCGTGCCGTCGGTCCGGGCAATGATCAAGTCATCCAGTTCGGTGTTAGCGAATTCAATACGGCCACGAATGTGGTCATCAAAAATCACACTGCCATCTTGCGGGTTGCGGAAGCGGATCACGTATTTATCGCCACCCACGTTAGGGTTGTCACGGCAATGGCCGTCATAACGGGGTTTCTCTCCCGCAGCCATTTGCTCTTCACGCATTTTTTCTAAGCGCTCGGTTGAGCAATAGCACTTGTAGGCTTTGTCTTCTTCCAAAAGCTTATCAATCAACTCTTGGTAGCGCTCAAAACGTTGAGTCTGGTAATAAGGTCCACGATCCCAGCTTAAACCCAGCCATTCCATCCCCTCTAAAATGGCATCGATAGCAGGCTGCGTTGAACGTTCACGGTCAGTGTCTTCTATACGCAGTACGAACTCGCCGCCCTGCGCCTTTGCGACTAACCATGAATACAATGCCGTACGGGCACCACCAACGTGCAAATACCCAGTCGGGCTGGGAGCAAAACGCGTTACCACACTCATGTTTATTCCTTTCTTTAAAACCGGTCAATTTAATGGGCGCAAGTTTATCAAGACTGAGCGCTTGACGCATCTGCTATTCGAAATGATTAAAATGTCAGCAAACGAACCAAAGTTAGCAATTTTTATTTGACAGTTTATATCTGCGCCCTATAATGCCACCTCGCAACGACGCAGAAGTGTCACAGTGAGAATGGTTGCTTAGCTCAGTTGGGAGAGCATCGCCCTTACAAGGCGAGGGTCACTGGTTCAAGCCCAGTAGCAACCACCACTTCTCTTCTTCCCCTTAGTTGCAGACCTTCAGGATGGTTGCTTAGCTCAGTTGGGAGAGCATCGCCCTTACAAGGCGAGGGTCACTGGTTCGAGCCCAGTAGCAACCACCATTTTTTCTCTCAGTTCTCTATTTTCCCAATATTAAATTTTCTGATAAATAATCCAGCAGCACTCGTACTTTAGGAATCACCTGACGATTTTCCGGGTACAACGCCCATATACCATCATCCGGTTGTCGAAAATCCGCTAACACTTCCTCTAACTGTCCATTTTCCAACGACTCAGTCACGTAATAATCCGGCAGCATTGCCAACCCCAAGCCTTTTATTGCTGCATCACGAAGTGCCAGGCCATTGTTGCAATGCAAGTACGACTCGGGCCGTACAGTATCCAGTTTGCCATCAACCTCAAAACGCCACTGCTTGACCGTTCCGGTAAAACAGCGATGCGCATCCAGATCATTAATAGTTTGCGGGCGTCCAAATTGATTAAAATAAGCAGACGAGCCTACGACAAAATGCCGACGTGACCCTAATTTTCGAGCGCGTAACCGCGGGTTCCCCAACTGCCCTAAACGTATAGCCACATCATAGCTGCCTTCAATTAAGTCGACCTGCTCGTTTGTCAGCTGTAAATCCAGGCGGCAATCCGCATAAACCTGCAAAAAATCATTCAACAGAGGTGCAATAAACCGTTCGCCATAGTAGACAGGCGCAGTAATACGAATTAAGCCTTGCGGTTGCTGTGTACGTTGCTGAATGGCCTGATCCGCATCTCGCAGACTGGCAACAAGGTGCTGGCAATGAGGTAAGTAGAGTTTTCCTTCTTCCGTTAAACTGACACTGCGAGTTGAGCGATACAACAGCTGCATCTGCAGTCTTTGTTCAAGCGCTGCGATATTCCGGCTTACCTGTGCCACCGACAGCCCCAGTTGGTGAGCCGCTGCAGTAAAACTATGCAGTTCAGCCACTGCCGCAAATTCACTAATCCCCTGCCAAGGCTTCATACTGCACCATTATTTCATTAATGAAAAAGTAATTTGTAAAAACAGTAGATTACCTGCTTATGAGAAAAAGTTAAACTTAGGCTACGCTTTTACGTAATTAGACTACGAATCAAACATTATAAGGAATCATCATGGAAACGATTAAGTCACGCGCTATGGTCGCCTGGGGTCCGGGCGAACCGCTAAAAGAAGAAACCATTGATGTGGCGCCACCAAAAAAAGGTGAGGTTCGAGTTCGCATCATTGCAACCGGTGTTTGCCATACCGATGCTTATACACTTTCCGGTAAAGATCCCGAAGGTATTTTCCCGTCAGTATTAGGCCACGAAGGTGGCGGCATTGTTGAGTCGGTTGGCGAAGGTGTCACTTCCGTTGAAGTCGGTGACCATGTCATTCCTTTATACACCGCAGAATGTGGTGAATGTAAGTTCTGTACCTCGGGTAAAACTAACCTGTGTCAGGCGGTTCGTGCTACCCAGGGTAAAGGTTTGATGCCGGACGGTACCAGTCGCTTCTCAAAAGACGGCGAGACTATTTATCACTACATGGGAACGTCGACCTTCTCTGAGTACACAGTTTTACCAGAAATTTCACTGGCTAAAATTCCAAAAGAAGCACCGCTTGAAAAAGTTTGCTTGCTTGGCTGTGGTGTCACTACCGGCATGGGCGCCGTCAAAAACACCGCTAAAGTTCAGGAAGGCGACACCGTTGCGGTATTTGGATTAGGTGGCATTGGTCTGGCCGTTATTATTGGTGCCGTGCAAGCTAAAGCTTCCCGCATTATTGCCATTGATGTAAACGACGACAAACAGAAAATTGCGAAAGAATTAGGCGCGACCGACTTTGTAAACCCAACCGAACACGACAAACCCATTCAGGAAGTCATTGTTGACATAACGGACGGTGGTGTCGACTTCTCGTTTGAATGCATTGGTAACGTGGACGTTATGCGCGCCGCGTTAGAGTGCTGCCACAAAGGCTGGGGCGAGTCTGTTATTATTGGTGTTGCCGGTGCCGGTGAAGAAATTTCAACCCGCCCGTTCCAGCTGGTTACCGGTCGCGTATGGCGTGGTAGTGCCTTTGGCGGCGTTAAAGGTCGTACCGAGCTGCCCGACTATGTAAAACAATACATGGACGGTAAGTTTGATTTAGATACCTTTATTACCCATACCATGCCATTAGAAGACATTAATAAAGCATTCGACTTAATGCACGACGGTAAGTCGATCCGTTCAGTCATTCATTATTAATGGAGTCTGCGATGAAACAAGTTAGCGAGACCCGCTGCTTCGGCGGTCGTCAACTGCGCTTTGAACATGACTCTAAAGTACTGAACTGCGCCATGCAGTTCAGTGTCTTTTTGCCATTACGCGCAGAAAAAGCAGAAGTTCCGGCTGTTTACTTTCTATCGGGTTTAACCTGCACTGACGAAAACTTTTCGACCAAAGCCGGCGCGCAGCGAGTAGCCACAGAGCTTGGTATCGCGTTGATTATTCCCGATACCAGTCCTAGAGGTGACGACGTAGCCGATGATGCAGACGGTGCTTACGACTTAGGTTTAGGCGCGAGTTTTTACGTCAATGCGACTCAAGAACCATGGAAGTCAAATTATCAAATGTACGATTACATTGTGAAAGAGCTTCCGGAATTGGTTGAAGCTGAGTTGCCGATTAATGATAAACGCGCTATTGCAGGTCACTCCATGGGCGGGCACGGAGCCTTAGTTATCGGTTTACGTAACAGTGACCGCTACACCAGTATTTCGACTTTTTCACCCATTACAAACCCAACACAATGCCCCTGGGGCGAAAAAGCCTTTAGTGCTTATTTAGGCGACGATCGCGAACAATGGAAGCAGTACGACGCTGTTGAGATCATTAAATCTAAAGGCCAGACGCTCCCAATTCGGGTTGACCAAGGCTTAGCCGACGGCTTTTTAGAAGAGCAGTTGAAGCCTGAAAACCTAAAAGACGCCATTAACGAAGTTAACGGCGGCGGCACCGTTCATTTACACGACGGTTATGACCACAGCTACTACTTCATTTCGTCATTTATTGAAGCTCAGCTTCGCTTCCATGCGAAGTATCTAACCGCATGATACATCACATCATACGGTGAATTTGATAACCGCCTGGCGCAGTTGCTCAGTTTGTTGGCGAACTTTAGTAACTGCGTCAGCATTTGACTGAGCATCGTTTGCCGCTTCCACTCCCGCGTCCCGCACTCGGGTAATATTTCTTGCCGTTTCATCCACAACCGCGGACTGCTCCTCGACAGCTGTCGCTATAGAAGCCGAGCGATCATTAATTCTCACTAGCTCAGTGTGAATACGGTTGAATAGCTCATCGGATTCAGTAGAGTGCTGTGCGCTTTCTTCACCCAGCTCATTACACTCCTGCAGGGTAGTCACAATAATCTGAGTTTGCTGATTCAACTGACTGGTAATTGACTCTATTTCACCAATAGACTTCTGAGTACGGGAAGCCAGCGTGCGGACTTCATCAGCCACCACGGCAAAGCCACGTCCCTGCTCACCTGCCCGGGCTGCTTCAATCGCCGCATTCAGCGCCAATAAGTTCGTTTGCTCAGCAATACCATTAATGACTGTCACGATTTGTGTAATAGAAGCACTGCGCTCTGCCAACGTATTCGCTTCAGTTACGCTACTATTCAACCGTTCTGCTAAGTAACGCACTTTCTCAACACCGGCCTGCACCGAAGTACTACCATGTTTCGCTTGTTCTGAGAGGCTGTTCACCTGCTCGGCGGTGTCTTCCGCATCACTGGCAATAGTGTGTGCCGTACTGCCCATTTCATTAATAGCAGCAGCAACCTGATCGACCTCATGCGACTGCATATCCAGGTTTTGTGACGTATGAGTCACCGTATTAGAAACTTGCTGTGTCAGGCTATTCACCGTTTCTACGGACTGGTTAATTTGCTGAATGACACCGCGGAAATACCTTAGTAGTTCATTAAAGCTGTCGACTAGATCACCGAGTTCGTCATCGCGAAACTTCTCCGACGACAGCGTCAGGTCATTGCTTCTCTGAACATTTTGCATGTCTTCACGCAATTGGCTAAGCGGCTGATTAATAGAACGTATCACCCAAACCAGCATGGAAATAACAATGAAGGCGATAATGGCAAACACTACCACAGGTACCCACTTCATGGTTGCCTGGCGAGACTCCAGCAAGTTATTGAGTTGCTTATCTAACTGTTCAAGCGAGGCTTCCATATCGCTGGCAATCGTTCTGACCTCACCCTTTATTCCAGATTCTTCATCAAGTCCTATTTCTTTAGAAAGCGCAGCGTAACGTCCAAAGTCACGGCGATACGCGTCTACTTTTGCCGCTAGTTCAGGTGTTGCTGATAACTCTCTTTTTAATTCATCCAGTAAACCTTCTACCCGGCCAAGGTACTTATCATCAAAACGCAACATAAAATCCTTTTCACTGCGGCGAACCTGTAGCAAAGTCACCAAAAGCTCGGTGCGACCTGCGGTATCAATAGCTTCCTCTAACTCATGAGTTGCTGAGCGCAGCGCGCCATATGCACCATTATCTTCATCTAACCCACGCTCCTGAAACGCATTTACCAAACGCTCAAAGTGTTGACTGTAACGTTTTACCTGGGTTTCTAGTTGGGAAATAAGTTGTGACGATGCCTTTTCATCAACCAGCGCATTAAGCTGCTCAAGTCGATTGTTGGTTACATCCGCTTGTTGTTCTAATTTTTCAGCGTAACTTTCATCCATCCGTAACAAAAAGTCTTTCTCCGCACGACGCAACTGGAGCAAGCCGTTGTGCACTGACTCACGAAGCTCACTCGCACGGTGTAAATCGCTCACTTGTGACTGGAAAAGCATCATTAAACCAAGCAACAGAATGAAGGCGGCTGTGGCGATAAAACCAACAGAAAGAAGCTTATTACGAATTGACATAGCAAACACCCAACAATAAAAGTGGCGGAATAATAGACAGCACCTTCGCATTCCGCAATGATCTATTTTGTTAAGGGTATGAATTTTTTATGACAGTAGTATGACAAACAAAAGAAGTATTACTTACTGGGTAAATACCCTTACTCGTGAAGCGGCTATAATTCTGATCTCGCTCAATACTTCTCGCTTAAAAAGGAAGCAGTAATGAAAGTAAACTCAGCGGTAGAAGCCCTATCAATTCTCAATGATGGCGATGTCATCTGGTGCCAGTCAATGGCTGCCACCCCTTATAAACTCCTTGAAGGCCTGAAAGAGATCGCTACGCAGCGTAAAGACCTGACGTTGCTGCAGTTACATACAGAGTACAGCGAGATACTCTGCGACCCTGAGCTTAAAGGACATCTCCGCCAACGTGCTTTTTTCGTAGGCGCTTCAACTCGGCAGGCGGTAAATCAAGGGCTAGCCGACTATGTACCCATTTTTCTCTCTGAAATTCCCAAACTGTTTCGCTCTGCTGAACAGCCACTGGATGCGGCAATCATTCAGGTGTCACCACCGGATAAACACGGTAATTGCAGTTTAGGGATATCTGTCGAAGCAACAAGGGCCGCATTGCAAGTGGCAAAGAAAGTCGTCGCCTGGATCAACCCCAACATGCCACGCACACACGGCGATGCGTTAGTCTCGTTAAAACGATTTGACCGGTATTACGAAGAAGCGGCTCCTATCCCACTGCACAATCAGCCACCACAAAACCCTGTAACGCAAAAAATTGGGGAGCGCGTTGCCAGTCTGATTAATGACGGTGACTGTCTGCAAATGGGCATTGGCGCAATACCAGACGCTACTTTAGCTTGTTTGAATCATCATAAAGACTTAGGCATTCACACCGAAATGTTCTCTGACGGCGTATTACCGCTGGTTGAGCGTGGCGTCATAAACAACAGCCGCAAGCGTAAGCATCGCGGGCGCATTGTCACCACTTTTGCGATGGGCTCTCAGGCGCTTTATGACTTTGTGGATGACAACCAGGAAGTCTTCTTTCTCGATGTTGAGTACACCAACGACACCTCGGTTATTCGCCAAAACAAGCAGGTTATGTCGATAAACAGTGCGTTGCAGGTCGACCTGAGTGGGCAAGTCTGCGCCGACTCTATTGGCACTAAGATATACTCCGGAGTAGGCGGCCAAATGGACTTTGTACGCGGCGCCAGCTTGTCGGAAGGTGGTCGCTCGGTTATTGCTCTGCCTTCAACGGCCTGTGGCGGAACGGTGTCGCGCATTAGCTCTCTGCTTGCTCCGGGCGCTGGCGTAGTCACAACTCGTGCCCATGTGCATTACATTGTCACTGAACATGGTGTCGCTAACTTACGCGCCAAAAGCATGAGTGAACGCGCGCGTGAGCTTATTCATATTGCCGACCCGAAATTCCGGGATGAACTGGCACAAGCAGCCTATAACGACTGGGGACTGAACATAACCTGATGTAATGGCACCAGGTTATTTTTTCTTTGTAGGCAACGGCACCAACGCCTGAGTTTTAGGCAGCGGCTGCTGTTGCTTACCAAGCGCGATGTAAACAAAACAACATAAACCAATACCAATAACTAATGCCCCAACCCACTGAATTTTTATAAACTGAACGCTAAATAGTACAGTTAATGACATCATCAAAAAAGCATGTAAGGCCATATACTTTTGCTTGCCAAAACGCGCCACAGTCAAGTTCAAGTTGTCGGAGTAAAGCCGAATTAAAGAGTCCAGCGAGTTAATCACGAAAACAATCCCGACGAACACCATTGCCAGATTAATGAACCCGGAAGTATCCAGCCCTTTTAAGTGGAATAAGTATAAAACACTAAACCAGAGACCAATAGACAACGATGGCCATATCAACATGGCTAAGAACAACCAGATGGTGCGCATGTTACCAACAAAACGCGCAGTGAACTGACCAATCATAATGCTCCAGGCAAACCACCAGAACAGATAAAACGCGTGGTAATCATTAATCGGCAGAACAAATCGGTGCAAATGCTCAAAGTAATCCGTCAGTAAGGGTAAGGTATTAAAATAATCAGGCGCAGAAACATTGTCGGACAGTAAAGCGATACTGCCTAGCCCTAGAATTAACGCAAAGAACAGTCCACCAGATGACAAGCTAAGAATCTTAACGAACTTAAGCTCTGTACTTGAGTACACCGCAAATAAAATGGTGCCGCCGACAATCAGCGCGTAGTACCAGGGAAAACCCTCGCTGACCGCAATACTGGGTAAATACCAACTTAAGTTCGCAAACAGCAGGTGTGCCGTAAAGGCGCAGGTGCCAATGATGACGATGTTATTAATCCACTTCACCCAGGTAATTTCAAAGAACCTTACTTTGGGTTCAATTGCGCAGAAATAAAAGCACGTAACGAAGTAAATGGCCCAGACCAGAAAGCCCCAAAAGCCAAACTCAATAGCCAAAGGGTTAGCAAAAGCGTACTCGCTGTTTTCTTTTAGATCCGCATAAACCGGGAACTCTGTCAGCGGGAACATGATTAGCCCGACATCCAGACCCGAGGTAAACAAAATAGCTATAAAGGTCAAAGTAGACACCGGATAGCGGCCGTTAAGTTTCAGCCGCCCCCAACGCACAACAATAAAGACCACCATGGCCATAAAAAACAGCATGCCAATACTGACAAGAGTTAACATGACACGCTCCGCTTGGCCTCGCCACTGCGCTGACGCTGTTGCCATTGCGGGTCTTTATGAACATCAACATCAGCTCTTGGCAGGTTCTGATGCTTGATGATATCTGCCGATCGCTCCGCGACCATAATGGTTGGTCCGTTCAGGTTGCCATTTGGAATGGTCGGGAAAACCGACGAGTCAATAACCCTAAGTCCTTGTAAGCCCCGTACACGCATTTGTGAGTCAATGACTGCCATGTCGTCATCTTCAGCACCCATACGACAACTGCCGCAAGGGTGATAAGCACTTTCTACTGCATCACGCACGAAAGCATCGATCTGCTCATCGGTAACAATGTCTTTTCCGGGTTGTATTTCCTCACCGCGGTACTCATCCATTGCCGGTTGAGCAATAATTTCACGGGACAATCGCACGCAGGCCCGAAATGCTTCAATGTCGTCCTGGTGCTGCAAATAATTGAATTGAATTTCGGGCGAGGTAAAAGGGTCTGAGCTTTTAACTTTAACCCAGCCACGACTTTTCGGCTTATTGTGGCCAATATGCAGCTGAAAACCATGCCCTGCAAAAGCAGATTTACCATCGTAGCGAATGGCTGCCGGCAGAAAATGGTATTGCAGATCAGGCCACTCAATACCTTCTTTCGAGCGAATAAAACCACAGGACTCAAAATGGTTAGTTGCACCTAAGCCGGTTTTGAATAAAATCCAGCGCACACCAATAGCCAACTTGCTCAAAGGGCCAAGCTTACTGTTCAGCGTCAGCGGCTTTTTGCACTGATACTGAAAGTAGAATTCCAGGTGGTCCTGCAAGTTTTCCCCGACACCAGGCAGCTCATGTTGAGTTTCAATGCCTGCTGCAGCTAAGGTCTCACTGTTACCAATACCCGATAGCTGCAGAATATGCGGAGAGCCAATAGAGCCTGCACTTAAAAGCACTTCTTTATTCACAAAAAAACGAGCAATGCTGTTTTTCTCATAAAGCTCGACACCAATAGCCCACTTGTCTTCCAGTAGCACTTTACTGACCTGAACGCCGGTTTTTATTGTCAGGTTAGGCCTGGCCAGAGCAGGCTTTAAATACGCATTAGCAGCGGACCAGCGCACACCGTTTTTCACGGTCATATGCATGGCACCAAAACCTTCTTGCTGAAAACCGTTATAGTCACTGGTCTCCATATAACCTGCATCAACTCCGGCCTTAATAAAGGCTTTGTACAACGGGTTTTGCATATTGTTACCGTTATTCACCGCCAAAGGGCCATCTTTCGAACGGTATTCATCGGCACCAAAGGCCCAGTCTTCTGCCTTTTTAAAATACGGCAGGCAATTCTGGTAATCCCAGCCCTCTGCGCCATGCTCTTGCCACTCATCAAAGTCCCGCGCATGACCGCGAACATAAACCATGCCATTAATCGACGATGACCCACCAAGAACTTTCCCCCGTGGGCAATGCATTTCGCGATTATTCAGGTAAGGCTCAGGTTCCGAATGGAACTGCCAGGCATACTTTTTGGTGTTCATTGGTATCGATAAGGCCGTAGGCATCTGGATAAAAATGCTTTTATCTGAACCTCCGGTTTCTAACAGCAGTACCGAGACATCCGGATCTTCGGTTAACCGGTTGGCCAGCACACAACCGGCCGAACCCGCCCCCACAATGATGTAATCGAATTTCTCATTCACTGTCATTAGAATGGACCTTCCAGCTTATCCATTCCGACATAAATTGATTTTGTCTGAGTGTAAGACTTAAGTGCTTCCACACCGTTTTCACGGCCAATACCGGATTGCTTGTAACCACCTACCGGCATCTCTACCGGCGAATTAGCATAGGCATTAATCCAACAGATTCCGGCTTCCAGCTGAGCGATAACACGATGCGCTCTGCGCAAGTCCTGACAGAAAATACCAGCAGCCAGTCCGTAATCGGTATTGTTCGCCCGCTTAATCACCTCTTCTTCGGTTTCAAAGGTCAGAACGGACATCACTGGACCAAAAATTTCTTCCCGCGTAATGCGCATATCATCTGTACAGTCAGTAAAAATAGTTGGTCCAATAAAATAGCCATTTTCACAGCCCGCAGGCGTTAATCGTTCGCCACCAAATGCCAGGGTAGCGCCCTGCTCTTTGCCAAGCTCAATATAAGACATGACCTTATGCAGGTGATTTTCAGAAATTAACGCGCCCAGGTTGGTTTCAGGGTTCATCGGGTCGCCGACTACGATATTGTTCTTGGTGCGTTCTAATAAACGCTCCATAAAAGTGTCGTAACAGTCTTTGTGTACAAAGACCCGAGTGCCGTTGGTACAGACCTCGCCCTGGGTATAAAAGTTACCCATCATGGCACCAGTTACCGCTTCATCAATGTCAGCGTCATCAAAAACAATGAGCGGTGATTTACCGCCCAGTTCCATCGTCACATTTTTCAGGGTGCCTGCCGCCGCAGCCATTACCTTTTTACCTGTACCGACCTCACCGGTCAGCGACACTTTGGCAATAGACGGATGCTGAACCAGATAGTTACCGACAACACCATCACCATGAACAACGTTAAAAACGCCTTCCGGTACGCCTGCTTCAATGAATACTTCTGCCAGCATCGCCGCGCCACGAGGTGTTTCTTCTGATGGCTTGAAAATCATGCTATTACCCGCGGCAAGGGCTGCAGCCGCTTTCCAGCAAGCAATTTGCAGCGGATAATTCCAGGCACCAATGCCAAAACAGACCCCCAAAGGCTCGTGCCGTGTGTAAAAGAAGTCATTACCGACACTTTGTTGCTCACCCATCATCGACGGGCATAAATTACCAAAATACTCGATCGCGTCAGACCCAGTCTGAACATCGACTTCAACAGCTTCTTGCCAGGGCTTACCGGTGTCCAGCACTTCAAGCTTTGCCAGCTCGTCGTTGCGCTCTCTTAAAATAGCCGCTGCACGTTGTAATACACGGGCTCGCTCAATTGCAGGGGTTCGCGACCAAACCTCAAACCCTCTTTGGGCACTTTTCACCGCCTCTTCCAACAGCGACTCTCCTGCCGACTCTACGGTGTAAATCACTTTCCCGGTACCTGGGTTAATAACGTCAAAGTATTCATGGTTACTGTCATCGACGTAACGACCATGAATAAAGTTTTTAAGTAATGTAGAGGACAACGATAACTCCCTTATAATTTGGCAATGGTTTAACTGACACCGTGCTGTTCCAGCACACCATTAATGTATTTTTTGCAGTATCTTTTCGCCTGACTGAACTTTTCTTCATTTGCCCGGCTCAATGCACAGCGCAACCAAAAACCATCAATTAACGCGGCAGTCACTTCCGCTGCCTCACGCGCACTTTCAGGATTCAATAGTTGCTTGAAACTGTAACGCAAATTACTTACAAGCCGGCGCTTATTCAGCTCCTGTAAACGGTAGAGGTCAGCGTCATGCATTGACTGCCCCCAAAAGCTTAACCAGGTTTTTGTGCTTGAATCTGCCTGTTGCACATCAGAAAAGTTCAAATCAACAATTTTCATCAAGCGGTCATACGGATTATCCGGTGACTGCTCCATTTTGAGCTGAGAAAGCAAATACCGTACAGATGCCTCAATTAGCGCCTGCTTACCGCCAAAATAGTGGCTGATAATACCGGACGACATCCCCGCCCTGCGCGAAATCAAGTTAATGGTTGCTCCTCGTAAGCCTACGTCAGCAACCACATCGATGGTGGCATCGATTAACTGCTGACGCCGCATTGATTCCATTCCTACTTTTGGCATAGCTTTCTCACATGGTTTAATTTTTTATTCGTAAGGTTCCAGCGTTGACAATCTGAAGCGATGCTCGTTAACCACATCACCTGCTTCGTCATAAAGTCCAAGAGTCACAACCGGATCGTCTTTTTCCCAATCAACATCCAACGAGCCATAATTTACCTTATTGATAAACTGGCCAATACGGTGTTTATTGGGGCTAACGTCTTTCCATTCCTGAGTCAGTCCTGATGACGTAACTTCCCATAGCGGGTAGTCTAAATCTTCATCGTAGTAACTAATTTCACCCCAGTGGGTGTCGCCACTTATCAAGATAACACCATTAACCTTATGTTTTTTAATAAGATTAAACAAACGTTGACGGTCAGACGGGAAATTAGCCCAAGACTCCCAGCCGGTAAAATCAGCTAAAAGCTGTAAGCTGGAGCCAATGACTTTTATACGCGCTGGCTTTTGCAACTCTTCTTCCAGCCACTGCCATTGTTTTTCACCGATCATGCTGGCGTTAGGGTCGCTGTGAACTTTATAAGGCCCCATGTTTTTCGGTTCACGATCGTTTGCATACTCTTCACGTGTTACGTGGGCAACGTCATCACGGTTCCAGCGCAAATCGGGCAAAATTACGTGGATGCTTTGCTCGCCTTCACCGTAGGTGTAAGAGGTGTAAATACCATCTTCACGGGTGCGACGCGGAGAGTTCTCAGGCTCGTCCCAGAAGTCCAGCATAATATCTCTTGAAGCTTCTTTCTTGGGGTAATCTTTCCCGGCATCGTTAGCACCGTAGTCATGATCATCCCAAATAGCGATGAGCTCGGCTTGCTCTTTTAATTCTTTAAAACCCGGCTTAGAGCCCAGTTTTTCATATTTATTCTGCAACACTGACATGTCTTCGGTGTCGCCATATACATTGTCCCCAAGGAACACAAAAACTTCGGGGTCGTCATCAATAATGCTGTTAAAAATGGGAATATCTTTGTCCTGATGCGAACATGAACCAAATAAAATCCGGCCTGGTGCATCGGCAAAGACAGAGCCACTCAGTAGTAATGTGGATAGTGCTAATAGTTTATACATGTGTATTTATTACCTTGTTGTTGCTTGCTATTAAAGCAACCACATGCGGCGTTAACCGCATGTGGTTCGGGGTAGTTTTAAAATACAAACTTAGCATTAAGCGCTGCCGTACGTGGCGCGCCAATCCAGCCCGCTCCCGGAGCGATAGTACCAAGGTAGTCTTCGTCAAAGACATTATTCACAGTGAAGCTCAGCTCCATGCTGTCAATTGCACCACCAATGTCATAAACGGTCTTACCAATGTAAAGGTCACTCACAACATAAGAGTCGCTTTCCTGAGTGTTAGCCTGGTCTAAGTAGCGTTCACCCACATACTTGGTACTAAAGCCTGCATAGAAGTCGCCTTTAGTGTAATCAAAGCTAACAACGGCCATGTCTTGTGCACTGCCAAGTACGGTATTACCGCGGAATGCTTCATCGGTATAGGTTGAGTCATTTTTTGTGTACGACACATAAACGCCAAGATTATCACTGAGGTTGTAATCCAGTGATGCTTCAATACCATCAGACTCAATACCACCTGTGTTGACATAACCACCAGCAGCCGCTTCTAAGAAGTCGATACCGTCAACGTCTTCATTACTGACAAAAGTAATGCGGTTTTCGAAGGTAATATCATAGTAAGTCAAACTTGCATTAAAGCCTGGAGTTGAATAGCGCAAACCTAAATCAATGTTGTCCGCTGTTTCTGGTTCAACCTGGCTTACATCCGTATCATCACGCTCTAGTACAGCATCTTTAACGGCTGCAAAGTTTTCTGCATAGCCACCGAACACTTCCATTCCGTTAACCGGCAGAGGCGCAACAAAACCAGCTGACAGTAAAGCATCGGAGTCAGACGATACACTCAAGTTGTTGTCAGGGTTAAACTGGTCTTCTTTTGAAACTTCAACATCAAACTTTTTCGCGCCCAGACGGAATTTCGCAAATCCGGCATCAATCTCGTCTTCAATGTAGTACATCAAAGTTTCGACCGGGAATTCACGGCTGTACTGAACCCAGTAAGGGTTACTCTCAGGACGCGGGCTTGCTGCTGCATCAATGGTTTTATGCCAGTCACGGTACTCGTCACGCTGGTAATCTTCGTACCAGAAACCACCGCGCAAGGTGTTTTCCATACCTGCAACTGTGGTATCCCATACAAAGTCACCATTTACGCCGTAGCGTTGCTTCTCGTAGTGAGTATGACGATGCGAACTGACCGGCATAGCACCCTGCTCATAGCAACCAGGATCTACTTCGGCTCCGCCACCACCATAAGGGTAACCAATTGAGCTCTCGCAGCCTGCTTCAGGTGATAATGACTGCCCGTCGCGGTTAACAAAGTAGATAAAACCTTGTGAAGAACCACCGTAAGCCGTGGTTGACGGATCCAGTTCAGAATGAGGGTTTCCTGCACCGTCATCGGTAACATCAGCAATGTAGTATGGAACCCACTTACCAGCACCTTCGTTCTCGTGATAGTAAACGTTAGTGCTGACATCCACTTCACCCAGCATGAAATCTGCTTTTACATAACCAAACAGGTTCTCACGCTCAGTTACCCAACCTTCACGCCAGGCCTGATCTTGATACGGAATACCTGTCCAGTCTTCAGTCAGACCGTCCCACTCAGAGTTCTGCTCATACTGTGCTAAGCCATACACCCGTTGATAGGTATATTCCTGAGCGTCGTCGTAACTCACGTAACCGGTTAAATCTACGTCACCAACGCGACTGATAATTTTACCTTCAGCATGGTCACGTGTATTCGTTACCGAGCCATCCATGTAATCATCGTTCTGTTGGCTCGACAGAGAGAACCACGCGTAAGTATCTTTGGCGATTTCCCCGGTGTCATAACGTGCATACAATTTTTGAGCGTTATGCTCGCCAATCGTAGTGCTTACCGTAAACTGCTCTTCGTACGCCGGGCGAATAGTCGTAAAGTTCAATGTACCGCCCAAAGCCTCGTTGGAACGAGAGCTAATGTCAGCTGTACCCTGAGAAACTTCCGTGCCACGTAAGTTTTCGGTGTCAATGTAACGGCTGGCTTTAGTACCACCGCCATAGTTTGAGTTACCATTAGAAATGCCGTCTACGGTCATGCCAATTTGCTGAGATTCTAAATCTAGCTGGAAACCGCGGATTGAAATGCTGGTTGACCACTCGTCAGAACCGAACGGGTCACCTTCGTTTACCAAAACGCCAGGTAAGTTATCAACCATTGCCAACGCGCTGGTCATAGAAGTTTGTTGTTTTTTCATTTCAGCTGAAGAAGAGTTATTCGCATAAGAAACGCTGCGGCCAGTAACCACAATGGCTTCCATTTGTTCTTTCTCTTCTTCCGCTTGTTGATCTTGACTGTCTTGCGCCATTGCTGGCAGGGAGGTAGCAGATAATGCTGATAATACAGATAGTGCAATTAAGCTTTGCTTCATAGGCACATAAGTTTTCATAAAAGTTCCTGTTTCTTGTGTTGTAGTGAAGTTCCTTAATGTATGAGGCTAATGTGACAACGGCGTTAAGGTTAATTGATCATTCAATTAAAATCAAACTTTGTTAATTGACCGTTCAATTAAAATAAGCGCAATATAAATTAGATATTTTTCATCTAAACTCTGCGTTAACTTGCTAAAGAAACTAAGATAGGCTGTGTTTAAAAGACGGTTGCGGAGGTTTCGATGAAAACAGTCGGTATTATTGGTGGCATGAGCTGGGAATCAACCAGTACTTATTATAAACGTTTGAATCAGCTAATAAATAAACGTCTGGGAGGCCTGCATAGTGCCGAAATCCTTCTTGCCAGCGTCGACTTTGCGCCCATTGAGGAGATGCAAGACAGGGGCGACTGGGATGCAGCTGCACAGGCTCTTATTGGCAAAGCCCGGCAGTTGGAGAAAGCTGGCGCCGAAAGTATTGTTATAGCAACAAATACGATGCACAAAGTAGCTCCACAGATTGAAGATGCCGTTAAACTGCCTTTACTGCACATTGTCGATGCCGTTGCGAACCATCTTAAACAAAACAGCGTCAACCAGGCAGGGCTGCTGGGTACACGTTTCACCATGCAGCAACCTTTTTATAAAGAGCGTCTTGAACAGCAAAATATTAAGGTACTAGTACCCGGGGAAAGTGACGGCGTTACAGTCGACAGCATTATTTTTAAAGAGCTGTGCCATGGCCAATTTACCGATAGTGCGCGCAAACAATACCTAAGAGTTATTGAAGATCTGGCAGCGCAAGGCGCACAAGGCGTTATTTTAGGCTGCACTGAAATTGGTCTGCTAGTTCAACAAGAACATTCTGCCCTGCCATTGTTCGATACCACCGAACTTCATTGCCGCGCCATTGCAGACTGGATGCTAAAATAGAACCAGGAAAATAATGACCGATATAACAACCGACTTTTCTCGTTTCTATGACAGAGCCTGCCAGCGTAAAGGTGGCGAGAGAGCTATGCTTGCGCGTCTGCCCAAAGTCCCTTCAGTAAACCAGTTAAGACAACTGGATGACCGTGACGTACTCTCAACTGTTACTCGCTGTATTTTTCGGGCGGGTTTTGTCTGGAGAATTATTGAGGCGAAATGGCCTGGCTTTGAGGAGGCATTTAAAGGCTTTGTCCCGCTTTACTGGCAGCAGGTACCACCAGAGATACTCGAAGAACTGTCAAAAGATGAGCGTATTGTTCGCAATCAGCAAAAAATCAATACCGTGCCTCCTAACGCCCGTATGATTGTTGAAGCATCCGAAGAGTACGGCAGCTTTGGTCAGTTTTTAGCGCAATGGCCATCCAGTCAACAAGCCGAACTGCTCATCTGGTTCAAAAAGAACGGCTCACGTCTGGGCGGCACAACACCGCAGTATGTTCTCCGCGAACTAGGCTGGGACGGGTTCATTCTGGCATCTGACGTAGTCACTGCACTGAACAATCACCGACTGCTTGATGCATCCCCCACCAGCCAAAAAGGTCTGAAACAGGCACAAAGCGCGTTTAACCACTGGCACGAACAAACTCAACTGCCTTACAGTCATTTGTCACGAATTCTCTCCTACAACGTTGGAGATTAGACATCAGTCAACCTCCGTACAGGCAAAATATAAACAAATTGAAGCACTTAGCTATTAAAGGTATATTGCCTGCTTTTCTCAACCAAGGAGAGATTTATGAGAAAAGCTGTTATTGCATTGGCAATGCTGACCTTACCTGGCGTCGTTTTAGCCGAATCCCCTAACTGGAATAAAGTTGATGCCTCTTACCTTGATACCGATATTAGTGTTGACGGAGTTGGCGATCTTTCCTTTGATGGATTCAGAGTCGGCGGTTCAGCCGCTATCAACCCGGATCTGGTTGTCTTAGATAACCTTTTTGTATTTGCAGATTTCGACTCTGTCTCCAGTGACGACTCTAATTTCGATTTAGACGTCGACTTTCTGTCAGCAGGTATTGGTTCGTACAAGAACTTAACAAAAACAACGGATTTATATGCGACAGCGTCTTTTGAACGAGCAAAAATTTCGGGAGCTACTCAAGGCTATTCTACATCGGAGTCTGAGAATGCCTGGGGTATAGGTATTGGACTTCGTTCTATGCTGACACCAAGCGTTGAAGTCGACGCGAAACTTGATTACGTAGCATTTGATGAAGAACTTGTTCGCTTTAACCTTTCAGCTTTCTATCATGTTACGAAAAATTTCTCTTTCGGCCTTGGTTATGAAACTCATAGAGAAATTCAGGATTTGGATGTTGATAGTCTAAGCGCTACCGTTCGTTATTCATTCTAATTCTCTAAAACTCCTCCTGACCCTGCCACTTAAACTGCAGCAGGGTCAAGTTGAAGCCTGGAAAAATCATCGCCTATCACCTATAAATAAGTGAGTGCATAGTCGCACTGCTGTCCTTTAACACAAGCCATTTTTTTTCAAAGACCTCTGAGGATTGCGATGAGCTCAACTAAAAACACTCTGATACTCGGTATTTCACTGATCATTAGCTTCGCCATTATTGCCGTTATTGGTTCGGGTGCAGTACTTGAGCATAAGTCGATGGAGCGCACGGTTACTGTAAAAGGACTGTCAGAGCATGAATACCTTGCTGACACAGTTATTTGGCCCATTCAATTTACGACTGCCAGCAATGATTTAACCGACATTTATAAAACCATTGAGGAATCCAACCAAAAGGTCATTGAGTTTTTGCAAAGCAAAGGCATTAATCAAAATGAGATTTCCTCGTCTGCGCCTTCTATTACGGATAAGTCAGCACAAAACTATGGTTCTTCCCAGCCCGCAGAATTTCGCTACACAGCCACAAAAACCATTACGGTTTATTCCGAAAAAGTTGAGCAAGTTCGCGATGTCATGAGTCTTCTTGGCGAACTGGGTAAAGAAGGTATTGTTTTTACTACCGATAGTTATCAGGCTCAGCCGGATTATTTATTTACGCGCTTAAACGAAGTCAAACCTGAAATGATAGAAGAAGCCACCAAAAAAGCTCGGGAAGTCGCCGAAAAATTTGCCTTAGACTCTAACTCTGAACTGGGCAAGATAAAGCAGGCACGACAAGGGCAATTTAGTATCAGCGCACGCGACCGCCATAACCCTCACCTAAAAAAAATACGAGTGGTATCCACCATAGAATATTACTTGTCCGATTAAGCTATTGCTTTCACAATGTGAATTACTTTACGCCACAAGGCCTGAATAATGAAAAGCACCATACAGTATTTGTTTAAAGGGTTAGCCATTTTACTGCCCATTGTCGTAACTTTTGCCTTACTGCAATGGTTGTTGGTAACAATAGAAACCTGGCTTAAACCAATTTGGACAACGTTATTAGGCGAGTCTTCTTACTTCCCTGGTTTGGCCTTTATCTGCTTCTTAGCTATAGCCGTGCTCATTGGGTTTAGCACGCGGTGGCGTTTTATCGACTGGCTCTGGCAATTTCCCGGCAGACTGATGGCCCGGTTACCCTTGTTGCGCAGTTTATACGGCACAATTAATGATGTGTTCGAGATGATGTCAGGTAAGAATTTTGCTGAAGAATCTGTTGTACTGGTGACCCTACCCGGCAGTAATCTGCGCCTTATTGGCATCGTTACTAAAAAAAGTGGCATAAAAGGAGATCGCCTGTCCGAACTCATGAAAGAAGACCAAGTCGCGGTATTCTTACCCATGAGTTACAACGTAGGCGGTTATATGGTGATTGTTCCGGGCGACTGTGTTGAGTCTCTTACCATGAAGCCCTCTGATGCCTTACAGTTAACTATTAGTGGCGGACTGGGTAAGAACCATTCAGGTAAAACCGACTAAAATTGCAGTTGAAATCATAGCGCGTACTGGTAAAGTTCGCGCTATGAAAATGACAGAACCCTGCCCTTGCGGCTTAGATAAAACCTATCAGGATTGTTGCTACGCTTATCATAGCGGAGAGGCAACAGCCCAGTCTCCAGAAGCACTTATGCGTTCACGCTACAGTGCCTTTGTCGGCCGCCTGGCCAGCTACTTAGAAGCCACCTGGCATAATAGCTCGCGCCCGCCGTTGCTCGACTTAAGTGACTCTCCAAACTGGCTTAAACTGCAGGTAATTTCATCCAGCGTCGACCAGAATAAAGGGCAGGTTCATTTCCGGGCTTTTTACAAAGACGGTAATGACGTAGCTTTTATGGAAGAACAGTCCGACTTCGTGAAAGAAGATGGCAAATGGTATTACTTAGATGGCCGTGTCAATAACGAGTAGCTAAATGTCGACGGTAGAAACGCCAGCGCCTTGAGTTCATTAAATACCAAGCACAAATAAACCAGCCAAATATAATGCCAGCCCGGCCGAAAGAAAACGCACCATGCTGTTCAATAAACATCCACAGAATTAATGATGCATCAACAATAAGCGAGAGTAATAGCAGGGGTTGAGCAAAACGCATTAGCGCATTAGCCCAGTTGCGTTCATCTTCACCGGCAAATGTCGTTGCCAGCAGAACCATTAATGCCGGTAATCCAACCAGCAGCATCAGCCCAAACTGCTCTGAACTGGTATAGAAAAGTTTTAGTAAGCGGGTACGATCTTCAGCAAAGGTAATAGAGATAATGGCGGCGACATAACCGCGCATTTCAAATAACAGAACCAGCAAGAGCGAGAGCGGGAAACTCGCTCTGCCCTCTTTATCCAAGTATCGCGCTTTCTCGACCAACCGTTGCCCGGCGCTTATCTCCGCGCTGCCAGATTTTTTCATGGAAATAGTAACCTACTGTGTTCACTAAAGGCTCAATCAAGGCGATTGCACCACCTAGTACGATATCGCCTGTCATCAGCCAGACAACGCCAAAGGCGATAGTAAAATGCATAATACCAAATGATACGGTTTTTGCTGCGTCTTTCATAACAACCTCCCACTTCGACTTAGTATAAATTATTGCCGATTAAGATTGTTATAACCAATTGAAAAAAACGATAACCCTGTTCGTCTCAGAGTATTTTGTTAAACCGCTCGTTTTAATTGTTCACGCAGCTCAGCCACTTCGTCCCTAAGCTTTCCTGCCAGCTCAAACTCAAGATTCTGTGCCGCTTTATACATCTCTTTTTCTTTGGCTTCGATTTCTTTCATGACAGCTTTTGCGTCTTTAACAACAACGGTACGGGCATCATAGCCAGAAGCCACTTCAGCCAGAGCTTTTTCCGCTTTACTCTTACGCGCTTTGGCTGACCCCTGCCCCAAGTCCATCACATCGGTAATGTCTTTATTAAGCCCCTGCGGAGTAATTCCGTGCTCTTTGTTATGCGCAATTTGTTTATTACGGCGGCGTTCAGTTTCTTCCATAGCGCGCTGCATAGAGCCGGTAATGCGGTCAGCGTATAGAATTGCCCGGCCATTAACGTTACGCGCAGCACGACCTATAGTCTGAATAAGTGAACGGTCAGAACGCAAAAAGCCTTCCTTATCGGCGTCCAAAATCGCCACCAAAGACACTTCCGGCATATCCAGGCCTTCACGCAATAGGTTAATCCCTACCAGCACATCAAATTCGCCTAACCGTAAATCACGAATAATTTCCATTCGCTCAACCGTATCAATATCGGAGTGCAGGTAACGTACTTTTATGCCATGTTCATCCAGATAGTCCGCCAGATCTTCTGCCATTTTCTTGGTCAAAGTGGTCGCCAGTACCCGTTCGCCCTGCTCTGTGCGCAAACGAATTTCAGACATTAAGTCATCCACCTGTGTTGCAACTGGCCGCACTTCTATTTGCGGGTCAATAAGCCCTGTCGGTCTGACCACCTGTTCTACCACTTCATTGCTACTGCGTTCCAGCTCGTATTTACCCGGCGTTGCCGACACATACATTGTCTGCGGCGCTATGGCTTCAAACTCATCAAACTTAAGGGGCCTGTTATCCAGCGCTGAAGGCAAGCGAAAACCATATTCAACCAGGTTCTCTTTACGTGAACGGTCACCTTTGTACATGGCCCCAACTTGAGAAACGGTAACGTGAGACTCATCAATAATGAGCAGAGCGTCATCGGGTAAATAGTCCATTAAGGTTGGTGGCGGCTCGCCAGGCGCACGGCCGGACAGATAGCGAGAATAGTTTTCAATGCCTGAGCAATAACCAAGCTCCAGCATCATCTCAATATCAAACTGTGTCCGCTGACTAATCCGCTGTTCTTCTATTAGTTTGTTTTGTTGAAGCAGAATTTCACGGCGATCTTTCAGCTCATCTTTTATCTTTTCAATGGCTTTGACCAAAACTTCACGCGGCGTGACATAGTGTGTTTTCGGGTAAATGGTGGCGCGCGCAACGTCTTTTTCTGTTACTTGGCCTGTCAGCGGCTCAAAAAAACTGATGCGGTCAACTTCGCTGTCGAATAACTCAACTCGCACAGCCATTTCTTCCGACTCTGCCGGGAAGATATCAATCACGTCGCCACGAACCCGGTAAGTACCGCGCTCAAAAGCCGCATCGTTACGTTTGTACTGAAGTTGCGCAAGGCGTCGAATAATGTCCCGCTGATCAATAATGTCGCCACGACGCAAGTGCAGCATCATTTTCATGTAAGACTCGGGGTCACCCAAACCGTAAATGGCCGATACCGAAGCAACCAGAACCACATCACGACGTTCCATTAATGCCTTTGTAGCCGACAAACGCATTTGCTCAATGTGGTCGTTAATTGAGGCATCTTTCTCGATGAAAGTGTCGGTCGTTGGCACATAAGCTTCGGGCTGATAGTAATCGTAGTAAGAGACAAAATATTCCACCGCGTTATTGGGGAAATATTCTTTCATCTCACCATAAAGCTGCGCGGCTAATGTTTTATTGTGCGCCAATATCAATGTCGGCCGCTGCGAACGTTCAATAACGTTCGCCATGGTAAAGGTTTTACCTGAACCGGTGACACCCAGGAGTACCTGGTGTGCCAAACCGGCATCCAGATTGTCGAGCAGCGATTCGATGGCTTTGAGCTGGTCACCCGCCGGCTTGTATTTAGAAACCAGTTCAAATTTCTTAGCCACGTTCTCTCCTCAACTCTCGTGAAAACCACCAATACGCAATAATAGCGGTAAACAGATTAGCAACGACACCACCAATGAATAAACCGGTCAAATCAGCCAGTAAGCTTCCTAAATACGAAAGCGGTACGAACAGCACAAATAAACGAATGATGCTCAGCCATAAAGCATTCATTGGTCGGTGCACAGCATTAAAGCTGGAGTTTGTCAGTATAATAATGCCCTGCAACCCGTAACCCAAAGGCATAATATAAATGAAGAGTTTTACAATGTCGGCAACGGCTTGTTCCTCAGCAAAAATCTGCGCTATCCAATGCGCACCAACCAACATAAGCAGATAAATCACAGCCTGAATCGCCAATACCGCTTTTAGAGCGGTTCGATACGCTTCTTTTACTCTGTCGATGCGATCGGCACCGTAATTTTGGCTGATTAAAGGTGGCAACGACATAGACAACGCCAGAATAATAACACTGGCCAGAGACTCAAGCCGTGAACCCACGCCAAAAGCGGCCACCGCAGGAGCGCCATAGGAGGCAACAATGGCGGTCATGACCGACATAGCTAAGGGTGTCAGCATATTTGCACTGGCTGCCGGCATACCAATTTTTAAAATACCTCTGGCGGACTTTATCCAGGCGTCGATAAACAGTCTGCCGCCCGGCGGTTTTGAAGACACCAGTTTATTCCGGCGCAACAACCAGAAGACTAAAAAGACACCGCTGAACCAGGAGATGACACTAGCCAGCGCCGCGCCCTGAATCCCCATGGCTGGAATAGGCCCCAGCCCAAAAATTAAAATAGGATCGAAAATCGCGTTAGCTAAGCCGCCGGAAGCCATAATCAGTGAAGGAGTACGGGTATCCCCCGACGCACGCAGTACGGCATTACCCACCATAGGCGTCACCAACATGACACAACCAAAGTACCATAGCGTCATGTATTCCCGAATAAGCGGCATTAGCCGCTCCTGAGCCTGCAGCAAACTGAAAATTGGGTCCATCAGCAAATAGCCAACTAACGCCAAGGCCGCAACTAATAAAGCCGACACGGAAAGTGCCGAGAAACCATCAAAGTGAGCTTCATCGGGTTTATCTGAACCGTATTTTCGGGCAATGACCGCAGAGGTTCCAATACCCAGACCAATAGCCAGGCTGACAACAGTAAAGGTAACGGGAAAAGTGAAACTAACAGCCGCTAAGGGGTCAGTTCCGAGCATACTAATAAAGAAGGTATCGACAACATTAAAACTGATAAGGGTAGCCACACCGAAAATAACCGGCCAGGTCATTTCCCAGAGTTTTTGTCCTACCGGCGCGCTGATAAGACTTCTTGATGCGTCGGCAGCTGCCATTCAATCCCTCCTCAGTTCGATAGCCAAATAGTGTACATGAGACTGCGCTTTGTGGCTACGGAGAATGGACTTTAGCCACTCTGATCCGTATAGTAATGGGCATTTCAACCCTTGCGAAAAACAGGATCTGAACGTGGATTATCAACTCTCTGATCGTATCAATGCAATTCAGCCGTCACCGACTCTGGCGGTGACTCAAAAAGCCAATGAGTTACGTCAACAAGGCAAAGATGTTATCGGTCTGGGAGTCGGCGAGCCAGATTTTGATACACCTGATTTTATTAAAGATGCAGCGATTCAGGCTATCCATGACGGTAAAACTAAATATACGGCTGTTGATGGTATCGATGAACTAAAAGATGCGGTTATTAAAAAACTAAAACGCGACAACAGCCTTAGCTACCAGCGTTCAGAAATCATTGTTTCAGCCGGTGGTAAACACAGTATTTTCAATTTACTCAGTGCCTGGTTAAACCCGGGAGATGAAGTTGTTATTCCCGCGCCTTACTGGGTTTCGTATCCTGACATGACTAAGCTGGTTGGCGCTACGCCAGTTATTGTCAAAGCCGGCATCGAACAACGGTTTAAAATTACACCAGAACAATTGCGTGACGCGCTAACCGATAAAACACGTTTGATGTTCATCAACAGCCCGTCCAACCCGGCCGGAACAGCTTATACCGCAGAGGAACTTGAAGCCCTTGCGGAAGTGCTGCGTGAGTATCCAAATGTACTTATCGCCACCGATGATATGTACGAGCATATTCTCTGGAGTAACTCACCCTTTGCTAACTTCCCAATGGTGGCTCCGGATCTCAAAGATCGCACCGTCATTCTTACAGGGGTATCCAAAGCTTATGCTATGACGGGTTGGCGTATCGGTTATGCTGCGGGTCCGAAACCAATTATTGCTGCTATGAAAAAAATGCAGTCGCAGAGTACATCAAACCCGGCCAGCATTAGTCAATACGCGGCAGCGGCAGCATTAAACGGCGACCAAAGCTGTATTAAAACTATGGTAACTGCATTTAAAGAACGTCACGACTATTTGGTTGATGCCCTAAACAACATTGACGGCATTGACTGCGTACCAGGCGATGGTACTTTTTACGCCTTTGCACAAGTCGATAAGCTAATGGCTAAAGCCAATGTCAGCAGTGACGTTGAGTTGTGTGAAAAACTGCTGACAGAAGCTAATGTAGCCCTTGTGCCAGGCTCGGCTTTTGGCACTGATGGTTACTGCCGCTTATCCTTTGCCACCGGAATGGACGTATTGAAAGAAGCAGTTAAACGTATCAAAAATTTCTCAGAAAGTTTATAAAACAAAGGTTTTGGCGCCATTTTAAGCAATGAGCGCCAAAACCCCATTACTTGAACGCTTGTTACAGCGTAAATCCCATCAATACCAACTCTTTTTACTTTGATACTTTTATTACAAGTTACTAAAAATTCCTTCCTGCCGCTAGTGATCGGATCCAGATCTAAGCAACCAATGTCAAGCCCAATTATTCAATTTAACATGAGATTTTTTGGCGCGTTTTTTAGTCAAATTCACTAAGAAATACACAAGTTGCTGATTCTTCACGCATTGACTGGTGAATCGATCATCAACTTGGGGATTTATTCACCAAAATTTTATAACTAATTGTTTATTAAACATATTTTGTTTTATCGTTACTTTTTAACCACTGCAAAAATCGCTCTCAAAGCCGCATCATTATTACGACTTCACAGAGTTAAACACAAGGTTATCCACAGATTCCGTGGATAAGATCATGTAGCCGTTATCTACTGCGACATTCAGATATCTGTGGATAATCAGATCGGTGAAAAGTCTAATACTTATGTTATAGATGTAAACTTGACAGTTACTTGACATTGTCAGCGATAAGGATTAGCTCAGATTTTTGCAATGATGTGATTAAAAAATCAATTTGCTGACTTTTTCGACAACCAAACCCTTTTCCTTTAAAAACCTTCGCAGAATAGTTGACACCCCTGCGTATGAGCTTTAATATTCGCAGCCGTTGAATGTTGTTCCCCAGTAGCTCAGTTGGTTAGAGCGGTGGACTGTTAATCCATGTGTCGTTGGTTCGAATCCAACCTGGGGAGCCAAGCAACATCCAGCCTATTTCTATTCCCCAGTAGCTCAGTTGGTTAGAGCGGTGGACTGTTAATCCATGTGTCGTTGGTTCGAATCCAACCTGGGGAGCCACATTCAGAAGAACCGTCTATATGGCGGTTTTTTCGTTTCTGGACCAAAGCTCAGCACTTAATTCTGCTATCGGTTGTCGTGCTCCCGCGGCTATCCATTGCGCCAATGCCTCTGCGACATTAGGCCAATATAAACGCTGTGACTGTCGCTGAGTTAACCAATTATCCACTGAACCCGTGTCGATTCGTTTTAATACCTGTGCCAACCCCTGCTCTTGCAGTATCCGGGCATTCCATTTTTGTTCAAACTGCCCATTTAATGGTTTAACTGCCAGCGCTTTTCCCTGACTTAATGCCTCACAACTGGTTTCAAAACCCGCATTGGATAGCACAGCTGACGCTTTATTAAAGTGGCTGGCAAACTCTGAACGAGAAGGAGGATAGCATTCAATATGTCCCAGAGACTGCCGCTTTACTGAAGGATGAAAAAAAGAAAACTCATAATTATCCAGCAGCTGAAGCTGTTCAATAACGTAGCGGTGATCTTCAAACGGTAAGTACACAACCACTCGTTGCGTTAGACCGCCACAGCTATTCTCTTCGTGCCTGACCACTGGAGGAATGGCATTGCCGATAGCAAGCCAATGCATCCCGACCGGATCGGAACATGGAGCAAACGATGATATCAGTTGCTTCTGCCACCAGGACAAACGCTTAAACAACTCTGGTTCCTGATAGGCGTACTGCCGCCCCAGCCCGATGCAGCGAACACCGGCTCTCTTTGCTGCCCAAGCCGTGACCGGCTCATAATCAGTAATGACCAAATCATAATCTTTAACAGGTAACCTTTTTACGTCCTGCCAGAATTGGCTCCAGTCATTAGCGAGAAGGGTTTTGCGTCGTTGTAGCCGTCCTTTTTCAGTAACAAAGGACAAACCTTCTCGCCACTGATAATCACCAAAAACGTCCATATCGAAAAGTCCGTTAACGTCTCGACCCGATATCAAGTAATCAATATCGACCTTATGTTCTGCCAGGTATTTTGCCATTGTGTGGCAGCGACTGATATGGCCATTACCTGTGCCTTGAATCCCGTAAAGAATCTTCATATCACAACCTCGGAAACGATGACAGCCAGCACAGCTCCAGCAACAATATCGCTGGGGTAGTGCACACCCACTACAACACGCGAAGCCCCTATAGCGGTAGCCCAGCCAAAACAAGCTAATCCCAGACTTGGGTAATATTGATAAGTGATCACTGAAAACAAAACAGCAGCCGCGGTGTGGCCGGAAGGAAAGCTAAATTGATCACTGGCGACAATCAGTGCCGCTAATGACAAATTTCTCTCACTGGGCCTCTGTCGTCGAAAGCTGTTTTTCAGTATCCAGTAAACCGGAAGCTCAAGTGCGAAAGCAAATAGGAGGTGGGCAAAGTAGTCATCACCTGCGTCGTCTAAAAACCAGGCCATAATCGCAATGGCGAGATAACCGTAGCCGTCCCCGCTGCGTGAGGTTACTAAAGCGACCTGTCCAGGCAAATCTTTAGCCCGCAAGCCGGAGCACAAACAATAACAATAACGATCAAAGCGTTGTAAATAACTGAGCAATACCATGTGGCTTTTAACCCAAGTCGGCTTCAGTTGGGGCTACTTTGCCAAGCCTTTATGACACTAAACAATCAGTTTCGTGAATAAAATGTGACAATGTCTGAATTTTCTCCTAAACCCATGCTCGCTGTCTGTTGTTTATGGCGGCCAAAACACCGATAATATGCGGTCTTAAATAACCACAGTACCCGGAAAGGTAAATGACCGATTACTTACTGCTACTGATAGGCACCGTGCTGGTAAACAACTTTGTGTTGGTAAAGTTCCTGGGGTTGTGCCCGTTTATGGGCGTTTCCAGCAAATTAGATACCGCCATTGGTATGTCCGCTGCCACCACATTTGTGCTGACGCTGGCCTCGGTCTGCAGTTATCTGGTCAATCAGTATTTGTTAGAGCCGCTGGACTTGATGTCACTACAAACCTTAAGTTTTATTCTGGTTATTGCCGTGGTCGTACAGTTCACCGAAATGGTGGTGCATAAAACGAGTCCAACCCTGTACCGGTTACTGGGCATTTTTCTGCCTCTAATTACCACCAACTGTGCCGTTTTGGGTGTTGCTCTGCTTAACGTTAATGAACAACACAACTTTGTGCAGTCTATTGTTTATGGCTTAGGTGCCGCAATTGGTTTCTCGTTGGTACTGATTTTATTCTCAGCTCTGCGTGAGCGCTTAGCTGCCGCCGATGTGCCGCTAGCATTTAAAGGCTCAGCTATTGCGATGATCACCGCAGGGCTTATGTCTCTTGCCTTTATGGGCTTTAGCGGATTGGTGAGCAGTTAATGAGTTTATTCGGAGCAGTTATCGCGCTGGGCGTATTAGCGCTGATATTCGGGGTGATACTCGGCTTTGCCGCGGTTAAATTCCGTGTCGAGAGCGATCCCATTGTTGACCAAATTGACGAAATTCTGCCACAAACGCAATGTGGCCAGTGCGGATACCCGGGTTGCCGCCCATACGCACAGGCAATCGCCGATGGCGATGACATTAATAAGTGCCCTCCCGGCGGCGAAGCAACCATAAAACAACTTGCCGACTTAATGGGCGTTGAACCCAAACCCCTTGACGACGCCCACGGCGAAGAAGACGTTAAAAAAGTCGCGATTATTCGCGAAGACGAATGCATTGGCTGTACCAAATGCATCCAGGCATGCCCAGTTGATGCCATTTTGGGTGCAGCGAAACAAATGCACACCGTTATTGAACATGAGTGCACAGGTTGTGACCTTTGTGTCGAGCCTTGTCCGGTTGACTGCATTGACATGGTGGCGGTTAAGCCTAAGCCCGAAACCTGGCAGTGGGACTTAGACACCGTAAAAGAAAACATAAAAGCCAATAGTATTCCGGTGAAGGTGGTTGAATGAGCGATGTAAAAACAGTAAACCGCGACTTTAGCACCGGTATTATCGGTCAATTCCCCGGTGGCGTTCACCCGCCGGAACGTAAGCAACCGGCCAGCAGCCGTCCAATAAGACGTTTGCCATTGCCAACAGAGCTTATTTTACCCGTACGTCAACACATAGGTCCTTCAGGCAAAGTATTAGTTGAGGTAGGTGAACGTGTTGATAAAGGCCAACGCCTGACTGAAGCCGGATTAAGTCAGGGACTGCCTCTGCACGCACCAACCTCAGGTGTTATTGCTGCCATCGAGGAACGCCCCACGGCTCATGCCTCGGGTCTGCCCGAACAAGCCATTGTGATTCACCCGGACAGAGAAGAACGCTGGGGCAATAAACATGCTCTACCCGACTACCACGACGTTGAAATATCGCGTTTGCTGGAGTTGGTTCAGGAAGCGGGTATTGCCGGCTTGGGTGGCGCCGGTTTTCCTACAGCGCAAAAACTGGCACAGCAAAAACCCCTTAAGCATTTAATTATTAACGGGGTTGAGTGCGAACCTTATATTGCCGCCGATGACCGTCTAATGCAGGAGTACGCAGAGGATATTATTGCCGGTACCCGAATTTTACAATACATCACCCGGTGCGACTCGGTATTGTTTGCTATTGAAGACAATAAGCCCGAAGCAATAAAAGCCATAGCCGCTGCCATTGATGATGACACGCAAATAAAGCTTAAAGTGGTACCAACCAAGTACCCTTCCGGCGGCGAAAAACAACTGATTGAGTTGCTGACAGGCCATCAGGTGCCCAGCGGCAAGTTGCCCATGGATATTGGTCTGCTAATGCAAAACGTCGGTACCGCTTATGCCGTTAAGCGCGCCATTATTCACGGCGAGCCTTTATTAGAGCGTGTGGTTACCCTAACCGGCGAATCATTAGAACAACGCAATAACGTCTGGGCCTTATTAGGCACCCCTATTCAGCACTTACTGAATGAGTCCGGTTTTAATCCGGAAAAGAAACAACGAATTATTATGGGCGGTCCGATGATGGGTTTCACCCTGCCCAGTACCGAAGTGCCGGTCATTAAAACCACAAACTGTATTTTAGCACCAACTGAACAAGAGCTGCCGGCTCCGGGCCCAGAGCTGGCCTGTATTCGTTGTGGCGCCTGTTCGGACGTTTGCCCCGCAACCCTGCAGCCACAGCAGTTGCAGTGGCTGGCCAAAGCGAAAGACTATGACGAGCTGGAAAAGCATCATTTATTTGACTGCATTGAGTGCGGCGCCTGCGCCTATGTTTGTCCCAGCGAAATTCCGTTGGTGCACTATTACCGCAAAGCCAAAGCGGAAGTGCGTAACATTGCCCGTGAAAAGGCCAAAGCCGAACAGGCACGTAAACGCTTTGAAGCTCGCCAGGAAAGGCTGGAACGCGAAAAACAGGAGCGTTTAGAGCGCCACCGTAAAGCAGCCGAAGAGCGCAAAAAAATGCAGCAGGAAAAAGCCACTAAGCCAGACAGTAAAGCTGACAGTGGCGACGAGAAACCAGCCGGAAAATCCGCCGCAGTTGCAGCAGCTATTGCCCGCGCCAAAGCAAAAAAAGCGGCACAGGCAGCAAAAGACAACGCCGATGAGGATAGCTCAGCCAAAGGAAATGAGTCATGAGTTTCAAAATTGCACCATCACCCCACGGGCATAATCAAAGAACCACCAGCGAAATGATGCGCTGGGTCTGTTATGCCTTAGTGCCCGGCGTATTGCTGCAAAGCTACTTTTTTGGCCCCGGAGTCTGGTTTCAAATTACATTAGCCGTTGCTACTGCAGTTTTGGCCGAAATGGCTTGTACGGTGGCTCGTGAGCGCCCGGCGTTTTCAGCGCTGCGTGACAACACCGCAATAGTAACCGCCATTTTACTGGCCATTAGCATTCCCTCACTTGCGCCCTGGTGGGTCATCGTTATAGGAACCTTATTCGCCATTGTTGTGGTTAAGCACGTGTATGGGGGTATGGGCCAGAACCTATTTAACCCGGCCATGGCAGGTTATGTGCTGTTGTTAATTTCGTTTCCGGTACAAATGACAAACTGGCTACCGACTTCTACTATTAGCGAGCACTCGCTAACCTTGTGGCAAACACTGCACACCATATTGTTTGAATACACCCCTGCCGGTTACAGCGTAGAGCAACTGCGTGCCGGTATAGACGGTGTCACCATGGCAACACCGCTGGATACCATAAAAACAGAACTGACCCGGGGTTATACACTGACAGAAATTTATCAGGGACCGGAATTCAGCTATTTTGCCGGTGCCGGCTGGCAATGGATTAATCTTGGCTTTTTAGTCGGGGGGTTACTTTTAATTCAGCAGCGCATTATTAGCTGGCACATTCCGCTGGGGTTCCTTACGGGTCTTTGCGTACCGGCTTTTATTGCTCATATTTTTGCGCCCGACCTTATGCCCGGACCTATCATGCACGCCTTAAGTGGTGCAACCATGTTAGGTGCTTTCTTTATCGCAACCGACCCGGTATCGGCCGCCACGTCAAACCGAGGCCGCGTTATTTTTGCCTTACTGATTGGCTTTATCGTCTTTGTTATCCGCAGTTGGGGCGGCTACCCCGACGCCGTAGCCTTCGCCGTGTTGCTTGCCAATATGTGTGTACCACTAATAGACCGTTATACGCGGCCTGTTGTTTACGGCCACGGAGACTGATATGACCTTTAACAGCATGCAGAAAAATGGTTTATTACTGGCCGCTTTTGCGGTCATTGCTACCGCTTTAATTATTGGTGTGCAATTACTGACAGAAGACAAAATCGCCAGGCAACAGCAGCAGCAAGTGATGCGCACACTGAATCAGTTGATACCGCCGGCACTGCACGACAACGACTTATACCAGTCCTGCCGATTACTGCAGGATCCGGCTCTGGGCAGCACTAAACCGCAGCCGTTATATCGCGCCTGGGTTAACGATGAGCCCACCGCTTTAGCCGCCGAAATTGTAGCCCCTGACGGCTACTCCGGCGCCATTCATTTGCTGCTGGCTATTAAACCCAACGGTGAAGTTTTAGGTGTAAGAACATTACGCCATCAGGAAACCCCAGGGTTAGGCGATAAAATTGAAATTCAGAAAAGTGACTGGATAAAAAGCTTTGCTGAGAAGCGTGTTCGCGGTGAAGATGATACTCGCTGGGCCGTTCAGCGCGACGGCGGCATGTTTGATCAGTTTACCGGCGCGACCATCACCCCCCAGGCTGTAGTCTCTGCCGTAAAGCGCGCAACATTAAAACTTCAGCAACAAGCAGACGTTCTGTTTAACGCCGACTTACCACATTGTCAGGAGGCTCAGGAATGAACGAATACAAAAACCTGACCAAGCAAGGCCTGTGGGAAAACAACCCCGCATTAGTACAGCTTTTAGGCTTGTGTCCGCTATTAGCGGTGACCGCCTCAGTCACCAACGCCATGGGCCTGGGCTTAGCCACCTTATTCGTACTGGTTGGCTCAAATATCACCGTGTCTCTGGTGCGTGAGTTTATCCCTTCGGAAATCCGCATACCGGTTTTTGTCATGGTCATTGCCACCTTCGTGACCATTATTCAACTGCTAATGAACGCCTATGTATTCCAGCTGTATCAGTCGCTGGGTATATTCATTCCGCTCATTGTGACTAACTGCGCCATTATTGGCCGCGCCGAAGCTTATGCCTCTAAAAACCCCTGGCAACGCGCAGCGTTCGACGGGCTGGCAATGGGTGTTGGCTTTGCATTGGTACTGATAGTACTGGGCGCTATGCGAGAAATTATCGGTAATGGTACCCTGTTCGATGGCGCAGAATTGCTGCTGGGTGAGTGGGCAGCACAATTGCGGATTGAGCTATTTACCGTTAATTACCCGTTACTACTGGCTATACTCCCGCCGGGAGCCTTTATCGGTATGGGCTTTATTATTGCCCTGAAAAACAAAATTGACGCTGTGCGGAGCGCCCGCGCCGAGAAGAAAACCGTTACCCGGGCACGGGTCACGGCCTAATAAAAAATACACATAAAAACGAACTCTTATGAATAAAAACAAGCGCTACGAAATTTTGAGCCGGTTACGGGACAATAACCCGAACCCAACAACTGAACTGGAATATAACTCCCCTTTTCAACTGTTAATTGCAGTACTGTTGTCCGCCCAGGCAACCGACGTGGGTGTGAATAAAGCCACACGAAAACTATTCCCTGCCGCACCTACCGCTGAAGCCATGCTGGCTCTGGGAGTGGATGGAATAAAAGAATACATAAAGACCATCGGTTTGTTTAACTCCAAAGCCGAGAACGCTTACAAAACCTGCAAAATTCTGGTGGAAGAATACGGTGGCGAAGTACCGGAAGACAGGGCCGCGCTGGAAGCCCTTCCGGGCGTTGGCCGCAAGACAGCTAACGTAGTTTTAAACACGGCTTTTGGTTGGCCCACAATTGCCGTCGACACACACATTTTCCGAGTGTCTAACCGCACGAAGCTGGCTCCGGGCAAAAACGTCAAAGAAGTGGAAGAAAAATTGATAAAAGTGGTACCAGCTGAGTTTAAAGTAGATGTGCACCACTGGTTAATTTTGCACGGACGTTATACCTGCATAGCCCGTAAGCCAAGGTGTGGTTCCTGCGTAATAGAAGACTTGTGCGAGTTTAAAGAAAAAACCAGTGATTGAGCCTGTTACAGCTCAATCATGGATGGCTTGCTTAACTGTACAACAACGCGGCGGTTGATCTGGCGGTTTAACTCGTTGTCATTCGATTTAACCGGCCGGTCTTCACCATGAGCAACGGTTTTGATGCGCTCCGCATCTATACCGCGTTCAACGAAAAACTGCTGAATTTCTTTCGCCCGCTCTTCGGTTAATTCTTTGTTCGGGCCTCGCGCGCCAAGCGAGTCGGTATAAGCATCGACTAAAACCAGCTCCAAATCGTTATCCACCTGCAGGTAGTCACTAATTTGTTTTAGTTTACGCTGCGACGCAACCGTCAGCTTTTCGCTTTCAGCTTCGTGGTTCAGCACCGTGTAGGCAATGTCATCAAAACTGAACGGCAATAAAGCATTAACGCAGCTCATGAAGTCATCGTAAGCACGGCGGAAGTTCACTGAAGAAAGAGAGACAGCAACTTCATCGCGGTTGCTGTACCAGTCATTGTAAAAAAACGTCGGGTAACGTCCTTTTTCCAGCTCGTTCAATAAGGCCCACGCCAGTTGCTTCTGTAGCTCGCCATCAAACTGTTTATAGAGTTTCATGTCGCCAATACGGTAACTGGACTCGCCCGGCTGCCAACGCGGCGGAACGGACTCAATGGCAGACACACCATAGCTGTCCGGTAACTTGCGCATTTCCATTTTCATACGTAAATTGAGCTCTTTACTCGCTTCGCTTTGAAAACGCACCTTACCGTAACGAGGGATCTCATGCTCCATTTCACAAGCTAAACGGTTCTCTTCGCTTACCTGCCACGCGGAGTTATCCAGGTTTGCACTGTAATGCCTGACTGAGTTTGACTGCGCCTGCGTAATTGATAGCAGCACAGAAGCTGAAACAACAGTCAACATCGGCCAATTT
The DNA here is from genome assembly GCA_051745385.1 of Pseudomonadota bacterium. Taxonomy (GTDB): domain Bacteria; phylum Pseudomonadota; class Gammaproteobacteria; order Enterobacterales; family Alteromonadaceae; genus Idiomarina. The sequence goes on from JBNJDZ010000006.1 coordinate 85,455, forward strand.
TTCATAAGCGCCCCTGATTTATTTCTGATACGTCTGTTATCGGCAAGCATTGCCGTTGCTTTAGTATTTCTGCAAGCAGAGCGTAATGATCTTTGGCATAATGGCGTTATCTTTAAAACACTACGGAAATTCTATGTCAGACAGCTCTAACTCGCTTATGAAACAGCGTTTTCGCGGATACATGCCGGTCGTAGTCGATGTCGAAACAGCGGGATTTAACGCAAAAACTGATGCGTTACTGGAAATAGCTGCAGTCTTGCTGGATTTCGATGACTATGGTCTGTTAAAGCCCGTGGACTCTGTTCATTACCATGTACAGCCTTTCGAAGGTGCCAATATTGAACAGGCGGCTATCGACTTTAATGGCATTGATCCGCACTGTCCGTTACGCGGCGCGGTAGAGGAAGGTGAGGCTCTGCGTGAACTTTTCAAACCCATTCGTAAAGCGCAGAAAGCAGCAGGGTGTCAGCGTTCAGTTCTAGTTGGACACAACTCAAACTTTGATCACGGTTTTGTTATGGCCGCCGCCGAGCGTGCCAGTTTAAAACGTAACCCGTTTCACCCTTTTGTCAGTTTTGATACCACGTCGCTTGCGGCAATGACCTTAGGGCAAACCGTACTGATTAAAGCTTGTCAGGCAGCCGGTATTGAGTTTGACAGCAAACAAGCACACTCAGCCCTATACGACACCGAACGCACCGCAGAGCTCTACTGCTGGATGATTAACCGCTGGAAAGAACTCGGTGGCTGGCCGCCGGAATCTCGTCAGGATAAAGGTTAATCCGAGCACAAATTTCAGACATAAAAAAGCCGCTCAAACGAGCGGCTTTTTCAATTCAGCAAACGCTTACAGTTTGTCAGCGTTTTTAGACAGATAAGAAGCAACGCCTTCTGCGTTTTCTTTCATGCCTTCTTTACCTTCTTCCCAGCCTGCAGGGCAAACTTCGCCGTGTTTCTGGTGGAAGTTCAGTGCGTCAACCATACGCAGCATCTCGTCGATGTTACGGCCTAATGGCAAGTCGTTAACGACCTGGTGACGAACCATACCGTCTTCATCAATTAAGAATGAACCACGGAATGCAACACCAGCTTCTGGGTGTTCAACGTCGTACGCTTTGCAAATGCTGTGACGAACGTCAGCAACCAATGGGTATTTCACCTGACCGATACCACCAGCGTCAGTTGACGTGTTACGCCATGCGCTGTGAGTAAACTGAGAGTCAATTGAAACACCAATAACTTCTACGCCACGCTTTTTGAACTCGTCTAAGCGCTTATCAAATGCGATTAGCTCTGAAGGACATACGAAAGTGAAGTCCAACGGGTAGAAGAAAACAACAGCTTTTTTGCCTTTGATAGCGTCTGACAGTTTAAAATCTTCAACAATTTCACCTGAACCCAATACTGCTGCTGCAGTAAAATCAGGTGCTTTACGACCTACTAATACAGACATCGATTCTCTCCATTTAATGTTGAGTGTTAAAGCTTCACCGATAGTGATGGGGATGCCTAAATAAAAAAACAAGGGCATCCGTCAATTTCACTACAGATTGTCTACTGTTTGCTTAAACTTTATTCAGCCGAAGGCTACTTATTCCGCTGAAGGCTCTTTACTCAGCTGAAGGCTCCGGATGACGCTCTGCAACTTCAGAAACCAACTCCTGCAGCTCGCCGTTCTGGAACATTTCCATAATAATATCACAACCGCCGACCAATTCACCTTCAACCCACAGCTGTGGGAAAGTTGGCCAGTTTGCGTATTTAGGCAGTTCTGCACGAATATCCGGATTCTGCAGGATATCGACGTAAGCAAACGCCTGGCCACAGCCCATTAAGGCCTGTGATGCTTGTGAAGAGAAACCACAGCTAGGCAACTTCGGAGAGCCTTTCATGTATAACAGGATTGGGTTTTCTTCGATTTGCTGCTTAATTCTGTCAACCGTTTCCATAACACCTCTGCTTAATATAATGGTTGATTAAAACACTCAGGTATTTTAACACAGCCTATAAAGTTTTGTCCTAAATTGAAAGATTTCCTTGAAAAGCAAACCAGTCAGCCCTATATATCGTAAGGTATAACAAGAAAAGAACTTGCACCGGTTAAAGTGCGAGTCGCAAATTTGCACTCAAAAAAGAACTACGGAGAGAAAATTATGGCATTTGAACTACCGGCTCTTCCATACGAGAAAAACGCTCTGGAACCACATATTTCAGAAGAGACTCTGGAATACCACTACGGTAAGCACCACGCCACTTACGTGAGCAAGCTGAACGACGCCGTTAAAGGTACCGACCTTGAGAGCAAGTCTCTGGAAGACATCATCAAGTCTGAAAAAGGCGGACTGTTCAACAACGCCGCACAGGTATGGAACCACACTTTCTACTGGAACTGCCTAAGCCCGAACGGCGGCGGTGAACCTACAGGCGCAGTAGCAGAAGCTATCAACGCAAAATTTGGCTCTTTCGAGAAATTCAAAGAAGAGTTCAACGCAAGTGCTGCTGGTAACTTCGGTTCTGGCTGGACTTGGTTAGTGAAAAAATCTGACGGCTCTGTCGATTTACTGAACACTGACGACGCAGATACTCCTGTCGCGCACGACGGCGTAGAAGCTCTGCTAACCGTTGATGTTTGGGAACACGCTTACTACATCGACTATCGTAACTCTCGTCCTAACTACTTAGAAGCTTTCTGGAAGCTGGTAAACTGGGACTTCGTTAACAAGAACTTTGCCTAAGGCAAACTTGTGACCGATTAAAAAAGGCGCCGTTTGGCGCCTTTTTTGTTACTTAAAGATTTTATCCAACTGCTCACGGTAACGGTCAAAAGCTTCAAACTGCGGCATATGACCAATACCTTCCAGTTCATACAGGTAGCCGTCCGGAATTTGCTCTACCACAATTTCACCGAGTTTATCGTAGCGACCCAGTTCGTAATTAACGCCCTCTTTCTTCCAACCTCGACCGGGGCCTGTAGTATCACGCGTTCCCAGAATCAAATGTGTCGGCACTGTCAACTGATCAAACTCATTAGACACATTGCCAGTAAAGATCATGTCGTAGGTTAACGCATTATTCCAGGCAACCTGCTGCCAGTCGTCTCCGTTTATCCAACCTGCGTGAATTTGAATAAGCTCTTCGTAATCTTCTGACCATTTACCATCATAGTAGTTTTTACGCTGGTAGGCGCGGATCTGCTCAATGGTCTTGCCCTTCTCGTTCCCGTAAAAAAATGCCGGATCTTTGTATTCGACATAGCGCAAATAATCTTCCAGACCGACCGGGTTAACCAGCACCAATTTCTCAACACTCTTGGCATGGTTTAGCGCGTAGCGGGTGGCAAGCATGCCGCCCATGGAGTGACCCATAACAATCACTTTTTTAATGCCCCGCGACTTCACTAACGCCTTAGTGTTATTAGCCAGGGCTTCAAAAGAAAATTGATAATGTGCCGGTTTGGACGACTTACCAAAACCAATTTGGTCCGGCATAAGCACCCCGTAGCCTTTTTCATGAAGGTAATTCGCGGTTTTTTCCCAATAGTCGGCAGCGAAGTTCTTGCCATGTAACAGCAACACGGTTGGCTGTCCGTCTTCGGCTGGCAAATGCATGTAGGCCATTTCCAGTTTCTGTCGTTGGCTGTCAAATTCAAAGGTATGAACGTCAAATGGGTAGGAGTAACTACTCAAACGTGCATCGTACTCAAGGCTATTATCATCAGCAAAAACAGAGGTTGTCAGCCCGAACAGAAAAGCAGTAAGCAATGTATAAGTCCAGCTACGCATGTGTGGCTCCTTGCGTCTAATTTTCAGCCAACAGTATATCGGCCTCTTTCCTGATGCAACAGTTCCGCTCTACAACCTCTTCCTAAAAGTGACGCTTCGCGCTGAGGCGTCTACACTGTGCATATTGCTAACTCAAATAGAGGCTGACTTATGCACAGCGGTTCACTACATCGGTTCGGTAGCTATCTGAAAACTAAATGGGCCTCTCCACGCCGAATTAGGTTCTGGGTGCTTGTACTGGTTGTTCTATACACCTTACTCGGCTTTTTTGCCTTGCCGTGGATTATTCAGTATGTGGCAGTGAATACCGCTAAAAATGACTTTGATCGCGAACTTACCATAGAGTCAGTACAAACCAACCCCTATACGTTAACGCTGCAAGTCAAAGGGCTTAAACTAAACGATACTGATGAGCGACAGTTGCTTGGCTGGGATCGCCTGTTCGTCAATCTTACCTGGGCGAGCATCACCAACAAAGCCTGGACTTTCGAAACCATACAGCTCGACAAGCCCACCATTCAGGAAGAGCGCTTTGCATCGGGCGAGACTCGCTTTTCGCGGTTAGCCGCTGAAAACGGAGGCACAGAACCTAAGGAAAATGAACCAGCACAACTGCCTGCTCTACAGATCAAAAAACTGAATGTAGAGGGTGGTGTTTTGCGCTTCGCCGATAACTTAAAAAACGATGACAAACCGGCGCAAGTGTCGCTGGCATTGCAGAGTATCGGACTGTCGGTAAAAGACTTCACGCTGCAAAAAGATACGAACTTTCCGGTACGTCTGGATGCCCGGCTCAAAGAAGGCGGCCAGCTCAACTTCGACGGTCAGCTTCAGGTGCTGCCAACCTTCGCGCTGGAGGGTGATGCCAGCATCAATAAGCTTGCACTGATGCAGGCCGAACCTTACCTGCAACAATTCATGAACGTGCGACTTGATAGCGGCAACCTGACCCTGAATGGGAAAATACAAACAGATGCACAACAACCTTTTGCCTTTCAGGGCTCTGCCGGTATTAGCTCACTTAGTATCAGAGAAGGTACCAAAGATGAACCGCTAATTGGCTGGCAGAATTTTGAAACTCGACAACTTAACCTCAGCCTCAACGATAAGCAGGTTGAGACCGACCCCATTACCATTGAAGGTCTGTCTGGCCGAGTAGTCATTTACGAGGACAAAACCACCAACTTTGGGCAACTCATAACTCAGTCAACAGAAACGACTGACACCAGTAAGAACAAGGACACAGACCCATTCGGTATCACTATCGAAGCTATTGAGTTGGCAGGTGGCAGTCTCCACTTTGCCGATAATTCTTTGCCGCTGCCCTTCTCAACCCGCATACATACATTAGCAGGAGAGATTTCGACCTTAAGCTCCAGCTCGGCCGAGCCGGCACGGGTTAAACTGGAAGGTAAGGTTGCAGAGTATGGCTCGGCGCGTGCCGACGGTTCCGTGCACGCCTGGCACCCTACCCGACAAACCAATATTAACCTGAGTTTCCGCAACCTTCAGATTCCGGAATACTCGCCTTACACCGTGAACTTCGCTGGCCGTAAAATTGCAGGCGGTACCATGGATCTTGATCTCGACTACAGCGTCAACGACAACCAGCTAGACGGCAAAAACAATCTACTGCTTCATGACTTGAAACTCGGTGAAAAAATGGCTTCCAGCGACGCAATGGATCTGCCACTGGATCTTGCCATAGCGCTGCTTCAGGACAGCGATGGCATTATTGACCTGACGCTACCGGTAAGCGGAGATGTGGGCAACCCTCAATTCAATTTCGGCAAAGTTATTAAACAAGCCGTGGGCAACGCCATTACCTCTGTGGTGACAGCGCCTTTCAGCTTTTTAGCAAACCTTGTCGGCGCAGATTCTGAAGACCTTGGTAAAGTTGAGTTCCCAGCGGCCCGCACTGACCTGAGTCCGCCACAAAGAGAACGAATAACCAAGCTTCGCGAGGCTCTTAACCAGCGACCACAGCTGACTCTTCAATTAGCGGGTCCTTTCAACAAAAGCTTTGACAGCCCACCTCTGAAACGAGAAAAAGCCACCGAAGCTCTACAGCAAAGGCTTGCTGAGCAAGCCCGGAAAATATCAAACTCCAGCCTAACAAGTGAGGCGAATCAGGACATTGTAGAAGCAATGTTTACCTCTCATTATCCAGAGACAGAACTGGGAACAGTAAAAGAGCGATTCACTAAGCAACAAAATGAGTCAACGGACGAACCAGAGTTCGATGCTCTGGCCTATCGAAACCATTTAGCTGAAAAAGTTATTGAGGCGCAACCAATTACAGACTCTGAACTCGAAGCTGTAGCCAATGCCCGCGCAGAAGCGGTGCGGGACGCCTTGGTTAATGCAGATGCGGATACGGCTATAGCAGCTGACCGAGTCCGCATTCTGGAGCCTAAAGAGGTAGATTCACCGAACGCTGAACGCGTTGCTATGGAAGTGGATGTTAGCGCAGAGTGATTAAACAAGGGGTCTGCCGGTAGAATTGACACAATAGCCGGTAGACCTCCGGCATGTGCTCTTTCATTGTTTCCGGGTCTTCAAAAAAAGTCTCGCTGCACACGACAAAAAATTCAGCTGGGCTGGTTAACGAATAGCCATCTAGCGGTAACGGTCTGTGATGAACCGAGTCACTCTGCAGCCGCCCCCAGGCCGCTGAAAAAATATCGTGCCATTCTCCGGGCTTCATATCGGGGTGCATGGGCGGCGCGCCGTTGGCGCCATCGCGCAGCATATCCAGCTTGTGCGCAAATTCGTGTATGACAACGTTCGCAGCCTTTCCGTGACGGGAATGAGGGCCTGTATGACACACCGACTGCCATGAAAGGATCAGCGGACCGCGCAACCAGGCCTCGCCACTTAAACCCGGACTTTGAGCGTGAACAACACCGTCGTCACTACGGTAAGGACGATTAGGTACAAAGTCGCCTTCATAAAGAATAATGCTATAGATGTGATCGTACCAATCTAACCCAAGGTGCAAAACGGGCACGCAGGCCATAGTTGCTATTTTAAGGCACATAGCATCATTGAATTGAAATCCGCCGCCTGAAGCAAAGTTTTTGCGAACCAAAAAGCGGAGGGTCATATCCCGAAGCGCATCACGCTCGGCACCTTTATACCGGGCCATAACAGGCCAGTCCGCAACAGCAGATTCCCACTCGCTTTCTGTGAAACCCATTTTTTTAATGCGCCGATTTTCAAACCAAGTGCGCACTCGTTTAAACATGTGATGTTACGGCCATACTTCGTTCCATGTACGCACTATAAAAGCACTGGCATTATTCCTCAACGCTGCTATCAGACTTTTCAGATTCTGCAGCCAGCTCCAGCATTTTTTCACGAAAGTTATCCAGACCTTTCATGACCAGTTCATAAGTTTTGTCGACATCGCTTTCAACGTCACCTTCATACACCTGAAAGCTGGTAAGAATATCCTTGGCGCCTTTAAAGCCCGTTTCGATACCACCACGAATAGTTTCCATGAATTTGTTCAGTGTTTCTTCTTCAGATTCGCCTGCATTTATTTCTTTATAGCGGCTGTAAAAGTTGGTAGAAAAAGAAACAATGCGATCCGCTGTAGCCGTGGGAGAGGTATCCGTGCCCGACTCATAGGTTTTCTTCACGGCATTTTTGCCCATTACTGGTTCCAGCTCGGCATTAATGCCTTCCAGTGCCGTTTTGTACAGCAAACTGAGTGCATCATCATTGCTGCTAAGCGATACCCGCTCATGAGCGCGTAAAATGGCTTCGTTTTGTGCCTGCCTGGAATTCGGGGCGGCCTCTTTCGTATCACGGTTGTCATCCGCTTTTACGCTATTGGCGTTTTGCTTACCAACGCCTGTTACAGAAGTGCCACTGCCTGAGATAATTGACATGATGTTGTTCCTGAAAAGTCGGCTATAGCTTGGCTTCAGTATAGTCCGTAACTGTTTATCGGCAGTTGGTAGTTAAAATTTAGGCTTTTATTAAAATGGCGCTGTGGGTTTATGGATTTGTAACCCAAAGAAAATGGAACGAGCACAAAAAACGCCTAACAACTCAGTAAGAGTTATCAGGCATTAAATAAACAAATTAGATTTTATCGGGAAGGCCGAAAAAATAGCCTAATCAATCCACCAAATCATTCGGCATATCGCCACGCAGGCCATGCCAAATTTCAGCGGACTCATAACCGTAACGGCGAACCAGGTTTACTGACTCGTTATAGTCACCTTCACGTGCTACGGCAATTAGGTCGGCGTAGTAGTCACGTGCCAACTGGCGAGCTTCTGTCGATGAAAAGTAGTACTGGCCAATACGTGCGTACAGGCCTTTAAAGCCGTTGAGTACCAGTACATAAATGGGGTTGCCGGAAGCCATGGCTAAGTCGTGGTTCAACTGGTAGTCGAACTCGGCAAAAGTTTTTTCGTTGTCTTCCAGCTCACTGGTGGGTTCCAGCAGCTCGATAACCCGTTGTGGGTTATGGCGAATAGCGGCACGAATATAAATGGCGCTTATGTTGGTTCGCGCAGACAACAGCTGATCCACAAGCTCCGGCATGCCGTCTTCGTCCAGGCGCGCCAGGGTTTCCAAAATATTCAGGCCCGAGGTTTCCCAAAAGTTGTTCACTTTGGTGGGTTTGCCGTGCTGAATAGTCAGCCAGCCGTCGCGCGCCAGACGCTGCAGCACTTCACGCAGAGTGGTCCGTGTAACACCAATAAGTTCCGACAATTCACGCTCTGCGGGTAAGATAGTGCCCGGTGCAAAATGCCCGTTCCAGATAGATTTTACGATGTACTCCTCGGCAAAACCCGCCGGACTTTTAGCTTTTATTATCATATTCCCGCCTGTGTACTGACTAATAGAAGGATTCTAGCAGCCTTCTGTGAGGTCGGACAAGATAACTTCTGGCTTTATATCGACAACACCAAGCTATTTGGGTATGGTTTCTACGTTTTTACAGTTTCTTAAGGAAAATCACCATGCTATCTGTGGGTCAGTGGCCTAACAAACCTTTTGCCTGGTTATTATTGTTTTTAGGATGTTCGGGACTGTTAGCGGCAGCGTTATATTTCCAGATGGTTCTGGGCTTAGAGCCCTGCGTAAAATGCGTGTATCAGCGTATGGCGGTGGTAGGCATTGGCTTGGCCGCCATTGTTGGACTGTTCGGTTCGGGCTTCTGGTTAACTCGCTGGGCCGCTTTAATTGGCTGGCTTTACAGCAGTTATCAGGGCTTGCTCATTGCTTACGATCACTGGGACTTACAAACTTCAAAGAACGCATTTTTTGCGGTGTGTGAAAGTGCGCCAAACTTCCCTGGATGGGCGCCGCTGCATGAATGGATGCCCGGGCTTTTTGCAGCCCCCGGCTTATGCGGTGATATTGACTGGCAATGGCTTGGCTTAGGTATGCCGGGCTGGATGACGGTGATTTTCGCAGGCTTTTTACTGATAGGTATTATTGTGACTGTCTGCCACATTATTGCGTCGTTTAAGAAAAAAGACGGGTTGGTACTTTATCGTAAATAGCTAAAGCTATTCTAATTTAAGGGCCAGGTCACTATTCTGTCTTCAAGATCGCCCTTAAATTTCGCTTCACTGACACAATGGCCGGCTACATGATAACCGGCTTTTTTCATTGGCTCTTTACTACCCTCATGCCTTAGCGGATGCCACTCAGGCAAAGGTTGCCCTTCTGCTCGCAGCCGATAAGCGCAGCTGGCGGGCATGAAATAAACATCTTCGAGGTTGTTAGGCGTTAAAGTAACGCAGGCGGGTACGCGTTCGCTGCGGTGTGCATAGTCAGTGCAACGTGCGGTGTTGGTATCTAACAGCCGACAGGCAACGTCAGTGGAGTACAGATTGTCTTCTTCGTCCTGCAGTTGGTTCAAGCAGCACTGACCACAGCCGTCGCACAAGGCTTCCCATTGTGCGTGACTCAGCGTATGCAGTGGCTGCTCGTACCATTTCATCAATACCGACAAGTCATTACCTTGGAAAACGAATGCGGTCAGACAAATAGCCAACAGCCGCTACAAAGTAATGCGAACGGTTCCAGCGCATTAAGGCGTCATAGTTGGCGTAAGCCAGATAAACACGGCCTTCGTTATCATCAGGAATCACAATCGAAGCAGCAATATCATCACGCGATGGTAATTCAGAGCCGTCGAAACGAGTAACACCCAGATCGGCCCATTCCGCGAGTTTTTTCTTGGTATCCAGACCAGCCAGTGACTCATCGAAGCCCTCTGGCAATTGCACCTGACGCCCCCAGGTTACGTCGTCTTTCCAGCCAACAGAGCTTAAGTAATTAGCCGCTGAAGCGAATACGTCCGGGAAGCTGCCCCAAATATCTTTTTTGCCGTCACCGTCGTAGTCCACTGCGTAGCTCATAAAAGAGCTGGGCATAAACTGCGTTTGGCCCATAGCACCAGCCCATGAGCCTTTCATTTGTTCGGGCGCAATATGCCCTTCTTCAATAATGGTTAAGGCTTCCCAAAGCTGCTTTTTAAAGAACTCTTCGCGACGGCCATCAAAGGCTAGCGTAGTCAACGCAGAAACCACATCAAAGCCGCCGGTGAACGAACCGAAATTGGTTTCAATGCCCCACAACGCCACAATAAAGCGCGGCTGAACGCCGTACTTTTTACCAATTTCTTCTAGCAACTCTTTATGCTCGTTGTATTTTTCCAGGGCCTTCTCAGCCTTCCACTCAGGAACTGCGCGTGGCAGATAAGTATCCAGGGTTAGCTTAAATTCTGGTTGGTTCTTATCCAGTTCCACCGCTCGTTCGTAGTACTTCACTTTAGCAAAGGCTTTATCTAAGGTGTCTTGCTTATAGCCGCTTTCGATAGCTTCTGTTTTCAGAGCTTCAACGTAGGTGGCGAACTGTTGATTAACCTCTTCGCTAGCCTCTTCTTTTGCTTTTTTGTCGGTGTCCTGGTAAGCAAAAGTTGGCGCACTCAGAGCAACTGCAGAAGCCAGACATAAAGCCAGTCCTGTCACTTTTATTGTATTTGTTAACATTGAAGTTCCTCTCGTTTCGGTGGTAACTGCAAATAGAAACCATCGTTTTGCAAATGTTCCTGTAGCTTTTCGACCGTTAAACGGGCCAACTGTTCACGCCCGGCAAGGTTTATTGTCATAACCTTTTCGGCACGTCCAAACTGTTCACACAAAACGTCAGGTACTTCTGTGAATTCATTACCGTGAGGCAAATAAAGGTAGGTATCGGCTTTCTTTAAGCTGCGATAAACATCACACAGCATGGCAGTTCTCCTGAATAAGGGCTGAGCGCACTAATGGTTAACAAATACTATGTTAACCAATTATAGCCTGTAATTCTGCCCCAATTGCTTGCTTGCGCCAACCCAACATTAAGTCGGGTTGCGGCAAACGCTGTTGTTGCTGCGTTGAATACTGCCAGTGAAAGTTAATAACGTCGTTAATTTGCTTACGTGAGGCTACCAAAGATGCTGGCACCTGCAGTTTTTCAGCAAGTTCAGACACCACTTTTTTTATGGCTTTAAAGGTTGGCTTATAACCTTCCATGTCGTCTAAGCGCTCAAGGTTTTTTGGCAGTTCCGATTCAGGCACCTGCTCGGCTTGCTGAATACAGCGAATAATATCCCTTCCTGAGTACTTGCGTGACATAGGCGCTAAATCCGGAATTCGGCTTAGCTCATCGTCGCTTTTGGGCATTCTGCGAGCCAGCTCAAGTAAAACGCGGTCTTTGGCAATAAAGCCCAATGGAATATCCCGCTCACGCGCTTTATGCAAACGCCATGGCGTCAGTATTTTAAGTGCGCCCAACTGGCGTGCATTTAACTGCCAGGCATTACCCACCGCTAAATACAGCAAATCATCTGGCCAGCTTTGTGTGCGTTTGCGGACCTGAATTTGTGATTCTTCGTACACAATATCCAGACAACCTTTTTCTTCACACAAGGCTTTCAAATAAGGGTACATTACCGCCAGATAACTGGCGTCAGCAGCAGCATAATCTAGCTGTTCTTCACTTAACGGGCGTTTGAGCCAGTTGGTGCGTGACAAGCTCTTATCCAGCTCAACCCCATCAAATAAAGCGTCAACCAAACGGGCGTAGCCCATAGAATCACCAAGCCCACAAAAGCCTGCGGCTATTTGACTGTCGAAAATACGATTAGGCTGACGACCATTGCTTTGCTGGAAAAACAGCTCAATATCTTCACCGCCGGCATGCAGAACAGTTTCGACCGAGTCATCTGCAATCAGTTGCCACAGTGGCTCTAAATCGACATCGGCGAGAGGATCAACAACGGCGGTTGTGCCATTGGCGTAAATTTGTAAAAGCCCCAGCTGAGCGTAGTAAGTACGTTCGCGGACAAATTCGGAATCAATGGCAAACCAGCCCGCCTCTTTAGCTTGCTGACAAAGACTTTCTAATTCCTGGGTTTCTGTAACGAGTCGATACTGACGTACCGACTCAGGTAGATTCAACGGCAGAATCAAGCGTCTTCCTCGTCGCGTAGCTCACGGCGAAGTATCTTACCGACGTTAGACTTTGGCAGTTCATCACGGAATTCAACCAGTTTAGGCACTTTGTACCCGGTCATGTTCTCGCGAGAAAAATCAATAACTTCACGTTCTGTTAATGACTTGTCTTTTGCCACAATAAAGACTTTAACCACTTCACCAGAAGACTCATGCGGTACGCCAATAGCAGCCGACTCGAGAATTTTAGGGTGGTCTGCTAAAACGTCTTCAATTTCATTTGGATAAACGTTAAAACCCGAAACCAAAATCATGTCTTTTTTACGGTCTACAATTTTGAAGTAACCACGCTCGTCAACGGTTGCCATGTCACCCGTTGCAAACCAACCGTCTTTAATCGACTCAGCAGTAGCATCAGGACGGTTAAGATACCCAACCATAACTTGCGGGCCTTTTACTTCCAGCTCGCCAGGTTCACCTAAAGGCACTTCTTCGCGTGTTTCAGGATCAACAATACGAACGTCGGTGCTGGGTACCGGTAAACCAATGCTGCCAGTATAATGTTCAATATCATACGGGTTAACGGTAACAACAGGCGCACACTCGGTTAAGCCATAACCTTCAAGCAAACGAGATTTTGTGACCCGTTCCCACTCTTCGGCAACCGCTTTCTGAACTGCCATGCCGCCACCCAACGCAACTTTCAGATTAGAAAAGTTAACGTCTTTAAACCCTTTGGTGTTCAGTAAGCCGTTGAACAAGGTATTAACACCCGAAATCATTGAGAAAGGATATTTATTCAGCTCTTTCACAAAGTTAGGCATATCACGCGGATTGGTAATAAGTACGTTTTTACCGCCATGCTTAATAAAGGTCAGGCAGTTCGCTGTCAACGCAAAGATATGATACAGCGGTAGTGCAGTAATAATAGTTTCTTCGCCGTCACTCATAATAGGAGTAATGCAGGCAGACACTTGTTCCAAATTAGCCACCATATTGCGGTGAGACAACATGGCACCTTTTGCTACGCCGGTGGTTCCTCCTGTGTACTGAAGAAACGCAATGTCATCACCGGTAACTTCAGGACGCTCGTACTCGGCCATTGCACCTTTCGCCATGGCCTGATTCAGGCTAACGGTATTTTTGACATTATGAGAAGGCACCATACGCTTTATGTACTTAACAACAAAGTTGACTAAGAAGCGCTTATGTACAGGTAACTGGTCACCAATTTGTGTGGTGATAACGAAATCAAGCGGAGCTTCGTCTTTTATTTTGTCGTAGGTATGAGCAAAGTTTTCTAAAATAACCAGGGCTTTTGCCTGAGAGTCGACCAACTGGTGCTTTAGCTCACGTGGTGTGTAAAGCGGGTTGACGTTAACAACCGTCATTCCTGCACGTAGAATACCGAATAAGGCCACCGGATACTGAAGCAGGTTTGGCATCATGACCGCAACTGCATCGCCTTTTTTCAGCCCTTTACTTTGCAAGTAGGCCGCAAATTCGCGAGACTTCAGACCCAGCTCTTTGAAACTCAACTCAGAATCCATATTAACGAATGCCGTTTTCTCGCGGTACTTTTCAATGGACTGCTCAAGTATATCAACCAAAGACGCAAAATGATCCGGATCAATAGTTTCCGGTACGCCTGCTGGGTAGTTTTTTAGCCAAATTTTTTCCATAAAAGGCTCCGCCTCTCACTATTTATCATTATTTTCAGTGGCGCAATCATCGCATATCCGACCAGTTAATCCTAGTCGTTAGCAACGGCTAAACCTGTGATTCAAGCAGTTCAACTATTTTTTCAGGTTGCTCCATATGTACGTGATGTCCACCTTTTAGCGTCACACAACGAAAGTCTGGTACTTTATCCTGCCATTTTTTTAACGCATTCTCTAACTTGTCATAGCCTTCACTGCCACGCACTACAACAACCGGCATAGTCAACTCTTGCAGAAGGTCATCGACAGTTGTACTGGGCAGTCTATAAGGGGACGTCGCTTTCACTCTGGCATCTGCCCGCCAATGCCAGCGACCATCTGCACGAAGTTCAGAGCCTCGCTCTACAATTAGCTTAACCAACTCGGACGAAAAATCTGCCTGTGCAGTGCGAGCATCCACCGCAGACTCAAAATTGTTATGGCTGCGCCAACGCGGCGTCTTTAATTTTTTCCGGCTTAAAAAACCTTGCTTTAGCTGCTCTCTGGCATTGGTTCCGTCAGACACCAACAATCCAAAGGCTTCAACTAAAATTAAACTTTTTATCCGTTCGGGGCACAAAGCCGCCACAACATTACTGACAAAGCCTCCCATGGAATGACCTAACAAGGTCGACTGCTGCCAGCCTTGCTGCTCAATCAATTGCCATAAGTCATAAGCATAGTCGATAAAATGATAGTAGTTACCTGTAGGTCTGTGATCACTGTGACCATGCCCGGGCCAGTCAAGTGCTAACAGGCCACCGCGCTCAGCAGACCAGTTTACGGCCAAGGGTAAAAAGCTGTGACTATTGTCTAACCAGCCGTGAGTTGCGACCACCCGAATATCGTTTGGGTCACCCCAGCAAAGACCTCGCACCGTGCCCCAGTCGAGCTCGTAGCTGACTGAGGTGGCTTGGTCTAATGCAATGCGGTAATCCATTATTCGGTGGGCTAATTGCGATCTTTAGCAGGTGTACCAGAGTTGTCCTGAACACGAACGCGCACCGGAACCGGGTAACGGTATGGGTAATAGGGTGAATAGAAGTTATGACGGAACCAAAGCGGTGAGTAATCCACTTCTACATGGCTTTTCTTGCGCTCAGGCTGCCACAGGTAATAGCCGGTTGCTTCAATAACCGGATAAGTATAAACGTACTCGCCAATTTTGCCTTGTTGCGTTTCTCCAATGGTACCGACAAAGCTCATTGAACGCCCTTGCTTATAAACATCGGGGTCAATGAAATCATTTACCACGGCTAAAAAACGCCCCTGACTGTTATCGCTGACTTCGGGACGGCCCCAACGTTGCAACGGGAAACTGACAATTTCCAGAACGGTGTGATCTTCGGCATTGCGAACATCGGCAATAACCCCACCCCAACGGGCTGGTTCCCCGGTAACTTTCTCGCCCTGATGTTTAGCTACTTTATAGCCAACTAACGCGTCTTCGTTTTCACTGGCAATTTCATCAGGGACTGAGGAGCAGCCCACCAACACCAGTGCCATTAATGATGCATAAATTACTTTCATAACAGACCTCACTCAGGCGTAAACATCAACACCAAACATTGACGTGATTTGTTCTCTTTTCTCACTTAACGCGATATTTTGATACGCATTGAGTGCTTTCTGAGAGCGTTGTGGTGGTTCATCGTAAAATGTATTCAATGACTCCCACCGTTCCGCACGCCGCTGACTTTGCCGCACATCAGGGACAACTTGCCGGGACTCAGCAACTTCCGCCCGGTTGGTTCCCTGACGTTGCTGATCCTCTGGCGCAGGCTTTTGTGGTGCCTGCTGCTGATTGTTTAGCGGCTGAACCGCTTGCGGGTTGATTCGCACGTCAACGATGACTCATCTGTTACTAAGACTGGTTTTATTATGGCGAGTTCAGTGCCATTCGGCAAGTTACCGACCTGGCAATTTTTTCCAGGTTACTTCATTACGTACATAAAGCGGCTCCAGACGCTCCGCACTTACGGCTGAAACATTACCTTTTACAGCGACTGTCAGCATATCCTCTGCCAGTGGCAGTCGACAATCGCTGCTGTATTTTAATTTTTTATCCGGGTCCAGTACATCAGAATAATTATCCCACCCAGTACCCGCCGTAAAGAAACCTTGCAAATTATGATCTGAAAACAAGTCCGCAGATGGTACCGCAACGGCCGGTTCCGTTATAGCTTCTGCAACACCGTTCTTGTTACGGTAAAGAGCATAATAAATTTCGCCCATACGTGCATCAATACAGGCGACAACAGCTTTTGCATTATGCTTACGTATAGCCTGCTGCGCTAACGCCTGCAAGCTACTGACCGGAAACACCGGCAGTTCGGAGCTAAAAGCCAAACCCTGCGCCATCGACACGCCAATACGTACTCCGGTAAAACTTCCCGGGCCGACACCAACAACCAGACCATCCAGCTGGTTTAAGTTTGTTTCTGCCTGCTGCAGTACTTTCTCAACAAAAGGCAGCAACCGCTGCGAATGCTCTCTCGGGCTTTCAATCGCTTCACTTAAAAAGGTGTTTTGCCACTGTAAAGCCACGGAGCAATTTTCAGTTGATGTATCAACTGCTAGTAAGTTCTTCATTTTTGGTTTCATCTTTCTCTGCAACCTGCGCTAAAAATTCCAGCGCCTGATTTAAATCGCGGGTTCGTGACATAGCCGGAAGGCTGGATAAAAACTGTTTGCCGTATTGGCGCGTAACCAGACGACTGTCGCAAACAATTAATACACCGGAGTCGTCTTTGTCGCGAATTAAGCGCCCTGCCCCCTGCTTTAACGCGATGATGGCTTGCGGTAATTGTATCGTGCTAAAAGCATCAACGCCACGTAACCGTGCGTCTTCAACACGGGCATTTAACAGCGGGTCATCGGGTGATGCAAACGGCAGTTTATCAATAATAACGCAGCGCAACGCCTCACCACGTACATCAACCCCCTCCCAAAAAGAGGAGGTTCCCAAGAGAACAGCGTTGCCCTTTTTGGTGAAGGTTTCCAATAATTCAGTTTTGCCCGACTCGCCCTGAACCAGAATATCACGGTCCAGCCGGTCCCTTAATATTGCCGCCATTTGTTGCAACATTCGGTGGCTGGTAAACAGCAAAAATGTACCACCACGGTTCACCTGAACGCACTGCTCAGCAATTTCGGTCAGCATTTGATGCCGGTTGGGATCATTAGCCTCAGGCAAATAACGCGGCAGACACAATTTAGCCTGGCTGGCGAAGTCAAACGGGCTTTCCAGCAACAACGTATCGGCCTCTTCTATACCCAGACGCTTGGTAAAGTAGTCAAACTGCCCATTAACAGCCAAGGTCGCCGAGGTAAACACCCAGCTCATTTTGTTGCGCTTGATATAACCACCAAAGGTTTTAGCAACGCTTAACGGTGTCTGGTGCAAACTGACATGCCGCGGCGTGGTTTCGAACCAAAAGCTGTAACCCGTGCGCTCCACATCCATTAACTGACGCCAGATGTAAAGGTGCTGTTCGGCACGTTCATGCAGGTTATCCAGGTCTTTATTACGCCCTATGGCGGTTTTCATAACCTCGGTCAGCAAGGTCAGACGTTCCTGCACACGCTCTGCAACTTCCGCCACCTCCGGCTTTTTACGCCAGTCGCGCCAATTGCCGCGCATAGGTTCTCGCGGAAACAGCAACCGCCAGTCTTTCAAAGTCTGCAATAACGTACGAGCCATAGCGCTGCCCTGAGACAAGTCCTTCAGCTCAGTCATACACAAACGCTGAAGTTCTTCGCACACTTCCGTCAATTGACGGCTGGAAACCGTTTCACCAAAGTACTGGCTGGCGATATCCGGAATTTGATGCGCCTCATCAAACACAACCGTATCAACACTGGGAATAAGCTCGCCAAAACCGGTATCTTTTAACGCCATGTCGGCAAAGAAAAGGTGATGATTCACCACCACAATGTCGGCTTCCATGGCTTCTTTGCGGGCTTTGACTAAGTGGCAGTCTTCATACACCGGGCAGTCGCGCCCCAGGCAGTTGTCTTGAGTACTGGTAACCTGCGGCAAAGCCGGGGCGTCTTCCGGCAAAGCATTCAGCTCACCCATGTCGCCGCTGCGTGTCGATGTCGACCAACGCTTAACGGTAATTAGCTGACTCTGGATGTCTTTATTGAATTGACCGGCTTGCTGAACCGCCTGTTCCATACGGTGCAGGCACAAATAATTTGAGCGACCTTTAAGTAAGGCGACGACTTTTTCAGGCGCCAGCACTTTTCTTAGTGTGGGTAAGTCGCGGTGGAACAGCTGTTCCTGGAGATTTTTCGTTCCGGTGGAAATAATGGCTTTACCTTTACCCAGTAGAACTGGAGCAAGATACGCAAAGGTTTTCCCGGTGCCGGTTTCGGCCTCAACAACAAGCTGGCCTTTTTTCTTAACGGTAGCGGCTATGGCTTCTGCCATTTGCTGCTGGGCGGCTCGCGGCTGGAAATTTGTAATTGCCTGCGCCAGTTCGCCTGTTGGCTTAAAAACTGATAGAACTGTTGCCATAACCCTAACCGCTAAAAAAATAGACGCGTATTATGACATAGATGTTTGCTCAGGCGTAGGTGTCTATATGCCCTGAAGATGAGGTTTCATCGTCATCGGCAAGCTCTTCAACTTCCGTTTGAGCAGATGGCTGTTCCTGCTGCTGGTGTTGTTCATTTTCCTGTCGTTGCTTGTCGCTGTTGACAGTTGAACCTTCTTCTTCATTTACGGCGCGAAGCTCTTGTATTTTTTCAACTTGGTTGATTTTCATTTGCTCACGGGCGTGATCCACAGGCACACGAGTGTCTTTGGGGATCAGCGGAACCATTGCATCAAAGTTAGCCATTGCTTTTGTCTTACGCCTCTTTAGAAGGTTTGTTATTTATTTGACTATACAACCACTGGTTAAATAGTAACCTGATATCGACTGAATAACCAATAAGTTTACTCTTGCATTACATTCCTCAAGTGTTATAGTGCTATACAACTTAACGAAGTACATTTATTTCTTTGGAGCGTTAATCATGCATTTTGTTCACAGCCACCATCATCATCATTGGAATTGTATGGCCTAGCCGTGAACTTAATGTTTGGGCTAGCCGTATAAACGCTAGCCTTTCGATTGACTATACAACCCCCGAAAGGCATTCACCTTCGGGGGTTTTTTATTTTAGGAGCTGTTATGACTGACCGTTTAACCATCGCGATACAGAAATCTGGACGACTGAGTAAAGAATCTATGGCACTGCTGAATGCCTGTGGCGTGAAATTCAGTGTTAACGAAGCGCGTTTAATTGCACACAGCACCAGTCACCCTATCGATTTACTGCGCGTTCGCGATGATGACATTCCCGGTCTGGTTATGGATGGTGTGGTTGATTTAGGCCTGGTTGGCGAAAACGTGCTGGAAGAAGCTCGTTTAGAGCGTATTGCGACGGATTCTGTCGCAGCATATCAACCTTTGCGTGGGCTTGAGTTCGGCCAGTGTCGTTTGTCATTGGCGGTTCCAAGAGAAAGCCAGTATCAGTCACTGAAAGACTTAGATGGCTTAAGAGTCGCAACCACCTACCCACAGTTATTAAAACGTTACCTTAAAGACAATGGCGTTAACGCCCGCACCGTTATGCTTACCGGCTCTGTTGAAGTCGCTCCCCGTGCCGGCCTGGCTGAAGCCATCTGTGATTTAGTATCCACCGGCGCTACACTGGAAGCGAACGGATTAGTAGAAAAAGACGTGATATTCCGTTCCCAGGCACAATTAATACAACGTGCTGATACCTTGTCTGAAGAAAAGCAGGCCATGATAGACCAGTTGTTGCCACGCATAGACGGTGTGCAAATGGCACGGGAAAGCAAATACATTATGCTGCACGCTCCAAAGAACAAATTAGAGCAAGTGGTCGAGCTACTACCTGGCGCAGAAACGCCAACCATTTTGCCGCTCAGCCACACCGACGAGCAAGTTGCCGTGCATATGGTCAGTACCGAAAAACTGTTCTGGGAAACCATGGAAGACCTTAAGTCCATGGGTTGCAGCTCAATACTCGTATTACCTATTGAAAAAATGATGGGGTGATCATGAGTGAATTGCAAATACCCATTGAACAGTGGCAAAGCCTGTCGGCGGCGGAGCAAGCTCAACGCTTAGCGCGCCCCGGTCGGGCGCAAGCTGAATCTTTGCGTGAAAAAGTGGCGGTTATTTTAAGCGACGTACGTGATAACGGTGAGCGGGCTGTTCTCAACTATACCCGCCAGTTCGACAACCCGGACGCGACTTCATTACGAATGAGCGATGAACAGGTGGAAGCCGCCGTTGCTAGTTTAGATGACAAAGTAAAGCGCGCTATAGATACTGCTTACCAAACCATTTACCGCTTTCACGAAGCACAGCGCCCGCAGAATTTAAGCATTGAAACCGCGCCTGGAGTGCAATGTGAACTGCGTTACGCACCTTTAGACGCGGTTGGCTTGTATATTCCCGGTGGCAGCGCGACTTTGCCCTCCACCGCCTTAATGCTGGGTGTGCCCGCTCAAATAGCCGGATGTCAGCGTGTGGTTATGGTCAGCCCACCCAATAAGCAGGGCGAATTACCAGCCGCCTTGCTCTATGCTGCTAAGCGTTGCGGCGTGACTGATATTCTGCTGTGTGGCGGCGCCCAGGCAATTGGTGCACTGGCCTACGGTATTGAATCATCGCCTGCTGTGGGTAAAGTCTTTGGGCCGGGGAACAGTTTTGTGACCGAAGCCAAACAACAAGTCAGCCAAAATGACAGCGGCTGTGCCATGGACTTACCGGCAGGCCCTTCCGAACTGCTAGTCATTGCTGATGACAGTGCAAACCCAGCCTATGTGGCGGCGGATTTACTTTCACAAGCCGAGCACGGCCCGGACTCTCAGGTTATTTTACTTACGCCTTCAATGACGTTAGCAGAGAAAGTACGACAGGAGCTGATTGCACAATGCGCTCAGCTAGGTCGCGCCGATATTGCTGAGCAATCGTTGCAAGCTAGCCGCCTGTTGGTGGTTGCCAATATGAATGAAGCCGTAGCCATTAGCGAAACCTATGCGCCCGAACACCTTTCTATTCAAACTGATAACGCGCGTGAGTTGTTACCACAGTTAACCCGTGCAGGCTCTGTCTTTGTCGGACACTACACGCCGGAATCCGGTGGAGACTACGCCACCGGCACCAACCACGTGCTGCCAACTTATGGCTATGCTCGCAATTACAGCAGCCTGGGGTTGGTTGATTTTTACCGTCGTTATACGGTACAGGAAGCCAGCCAGGACGGACTACGCCAGTTAGCAGAAGCCATTACGACTTTGGCTGACGTTGAAGGTTTAGATGCGCACAAACGCGCCGTGACTATTCGTACGGAGAGCAGTTTATGAGCATTGTTGACCAGTTACAGCGCCAGCACCTGAAGCAGCTAACGCCTTACGCGTCCGCGCGTCGCAGTATGAGCGGCGGCAATATCTGGCTGAACGCAAACGAGTCTCCGTACAGTAACCCCTACTCGGTTGATGACAGCAAACTTAACCGTTACCCGGAGTTTCAGTCTAAGCCGCTGAACCAGGCCTATGCTGAATACGCCGGAGTTGAAGCCTCACAGGTGTTAAGCAGCCGCGGTTCGGATGAGGGTATTGAGTTACTGATACGAGCCTTTTGTGAACCGGGTCAGGACAAGGTACTGATTTGTCCACCAACTTACGGTATGTACGCTATTTCAGCTAAAACCTTTGCCGTTGGTGTGAATGAAGTTCCTTTACTGAGTAACGGGGAGCTGAGTAACTGGCAACTGGACACCGAGTCCGTGATAGACGCTGCGGCACAGTCTAAGGTTATCTTTTTATGTTCACCTTCAAACCCTCTGGGCAACAGGTTGAACCCGGATGACATCGAGCAAGTGCTACAGCACTCTCCACGCTCAATTGTCGTTGTCGACGAAGCCTATATTGAATTTAGCTCTGGCAGCAGCGTTGCCGGTTGGCTGAAACGATACCCGAATCTGGTAGTGCTACGCACCTTATCTAAAGCTTTTGCTCTGGCCGGCATTCGTTGCGGCTTTCTATTAGCCAGTGAAGAGATTATTGGGTTACTGCAGAAAGTTCTTGCTCCCTATCCATTGCCCGATCCAACGGTGCAAATTGCCATTCAAGCCTTGGAAACAAGCTCGCTGGAACGGCTTCGGCAGCAGGTGTCTACACTAGTATCTGAGCGCAAACGTGTTGAAGTCGCTCTGGAGCAGACGCCAATGACATTGGTGGCAGAAAGTGACACGAACTTTTTGCTGTATCAGTGTGAATACGCCGCTGACTTAGTCTCTGCCCTGGCCGATAAGGGGTTATTAATACGTAATCAGTCAGCGCAGCGAGGCCTGGATAATGTTGTTCGCATTACCATTGGCAGCGCAGCCGAAAATGATGAACTGATTCAACAGTTAAAGGATTATTTTTCATGAGCCAGAAGCCTATTTTATTCATCGACCGTGACGGAACTCTGGTTGAAGAACCGGTCACGGACAAACAGCTGGACAGCGTTGAGAAATTGGTATTTGAACCGAACGTGGTACCGGCTTTGCTGAAACTGCAACAGGCTGGTTATCAATTGGTGATGGTATCCAACCAGGATGGACTTGGTACGAATAGCTTTCCGCAGACTGATTTTGACGCACCTCACAACCTAATGATGGCGGTGTTTGAATCACAAGGCATTCGGTTTAATGACGTTCTGATTTGCCCTCACTTTGACAGTGATAACTGCAACTGCCGTAAGCCTGCGCTGGGGCTGGTAAAGTCGTATCTAAAAGAAGGTCGCGTGGATTTTACAAATTCCTACGTTATTGGCGACCGTGAAACCGACCTGCAACTGGCTGAAAATATGGGTGTTGAAGGTCTGCGTTACAGCCGCACCGAACTCAACTGGGATGCCATTGTTCACCAATTACTGGACAACCCACGCACAGCTTCGGTCACCCGCACCACCCGGGAGACGGATATCAACATTAAGGTGGATTTAGACAGTCAGGCACCGCGCGAATTTGATACCGGCATTGGCTTCTTTGATCACATGCTTGAGCAAATAGCCACACACGCAGGTTTCTCGCTTTCGGTTAAGGTTAAGGGTGATTTGCACATTGACGATCACCACACCATTGAAGACACCGCTCTTGCGCTAGGACAGGCATTACGCTCTGCACTGGGTGACAAGCGCGGTATTGGCCGCTTTGGTTTTGCTCTGCCTATGGATGAATGCCGGGCGGAATGCCTGATCGATTTATCCGGGCGCCCCTATTTGAAGTGGGAAGCGGATTTCACTCGCGACAAAGTGGGTGAGTTATCCACCGAAATGGTTGAGCACTTCTTCCGCTCGTTAACCGACGCCATGGCAATCAGTCTGCACTTGTCGACTACTGAAGGTAATACCCACCATCAGGTTGAAAGTCTGTTTAAGGTATTTGGCCGGGCTTTGCGTCAGGCAATTACCAAAACCGGAGACCAACAGTTGCCGTCTAGTAAGGGGATGCTGGCATGAAGGTGGTAATTGTGAATACGGAGTGTGCCAACCTAACTTCGGTTCGCTTTGCGGTGGAACGCCTGGGTTATTCAGTTCTTATTAGCGATGACGCAGAGCAAATACGCGCCGCCGACCGTGTGATTTTACCCGGCGTCGGCACCGCCGCAGCGGCTATGCGTAACTTGCAGCGAAAACAACTCGTTGAGCCGCTGCGAGAACTAAACCAGCCGGTGCTGGGTATTTGCCTGGGCATGCAGTTATTAACATCACACTCAGAAGAAGGTGACGTTGACTGTCTTAACCTAATTCCAGCGAAAACCAAACGCCTTCGCGAGTCTGGCCTTCCGTTGCCTCACATGGGCTGGAATACGCTGCAGCCCACCACAGACAACCCGTTAGTCGACACAAGCGATAGCTACTGCTACTTCGTGCACAGTTTCGCCGTGGCAGTCGATGAATACACCATTGCCAGCAGCGAGTACGGTGAGCGCTTTGCCTCTATGATACGGCACAACAATTATTTTGGTGCGCAGTTTCACCCCGAACGCTCAGGCAAGACTGGCGAAGCTCTGCTGAAACGTTTTTTGGAGTTAGAATTATGCTGATACCTGCCCTGGATTTAATTGACGGCAAAGTGGTCCGCCTGTATCAGGGCGACTTTGCACAAAAAACTGAGTTTGATTTAACGCCTTTAGGCCAGGCTCAACTTTATGCTGAGGCGGGTGCAAAATGGCTGCACCTGGTGGATCTAGACGGTGCCAAAGACCCTGCCAGACGGCAACAGGCCTTACTGGCTAAGCTGGCGTCAGAGTCAGGAATGCGGTGTCAGGCAGGTGGTGGGATACGCACAACAGCGGATTTGGAAGCCTTGTTTGACGCCGGTATTGAACGTGCCGTAATTGGTTCAACAGCGGTTAATAATCCGGATAAAGTCACTCGCTGGTTCGAGACTTACGGCCCCGAAAAGATAGTCCTTGCCCTGGATGTCAATATTGACGCAGATGGCAATGCCATGGTGGCTACGCACGGCTGGCAAGAGGCCAGCACGCATACACTGGATGATATTTTGAACCGCTATCTGGGTTTAGGTTGCCGGCATGTACTTTGTACCGATATCAGTAAAGACGGCACCATGACAGGCACGAATGTCGAGCTCTATAAGCGCTACAAAGCACTTTACCCGCAAGTGGTCTGGCAGGCATCCGGCGGTGTCAGTTGCTTAGACGATCTTAAAGATTTGAAAGCCGTAAACTGTGACTCGGTTATTCTGGGTAAGTCTTTACTTACCGGCGCTTTCACGATGGAGGAGGCTCTGGCATGCTGGCAAAACGCGTAATACCCTGTCTGGATGTTCGTGACGGACAAGTGGTGAAAGGAGTTAAGTTCCGAAACCATGAAGTGATTGGTGACATTCAGCCCTTGGCTAAACGTTACGCAGAAAGCGGCGCCGACGAGTTAGTATTTTATGACATTACGGCATCGGCTGACGGACGCACGGTAGATAAGTCCTGGGTGGAACGAGTAGCCCGCGAAATCAATATTCCATTTACTGTGGCCGGCGGCATCCGCTCGGTTGAGCAGGCACAGACCATGCTGTCTATGGGAGCGGATAAAATCTCCATTAATTCACCGGCTCTGCTCAACCCGGATTTAATAAATACCTTGGTCGAGGAGTTTGGTCAGCAATGCATTGTTATTGGCATAGACAGCTTTTATAACGAGCAGTCTGATCAATACGAAGTCCATCAGTTTACCGGGGACGAGAGTAAGTCCCGTAAATCGGCTTGGCAAACGAAGGACTGGCTGCAAGAAGTTATCTCACGCGGTGCCGGTGAAATTGTTCTGAATTGTATGAATCAGGACGGTGTTCGCCGGGGCTACGATATCGCTCAGTTGTCAGAGTTACGTGAATACTGTTCTGTACCTTTAATAGCGTCCGGTGGCGCCGGCGAAATTCAGCATTTTGTCGATGCCTTTCAGCAGGCAAAAGTTGACGGTGCACTGGCGGCTTCGGTTTTTCATAAGAATATATTCAGTATTAGCGATGTAAAAACCGCTATGGCGGCTAATAATGTTGCTGTTCGCCCTATAGAAGCGGTTCAGGAGACATAATGAAAGTTAAGTTAGAGACGATAGATCAGCTTGCCTGGGAGAAAATGTCGGGCCTGCTCCCCTGCACGGTACAACACGCTTTAACCGGTGAAGTGCTGATGCAAGCCTATATGAACGCTGACGCTGTTAAAGAGAGCTTAGCAACCGGCAGAACAACGTTTTACAGCCGCAGTAAAGAGCGTTTATGGACTAAAGGCGAAAGCTCGAAAAACTACCTCCAGCTTGAAGGTATTTATTCGGACTGCGATAACGACGCACTATTAGTTCAGGCGTTGCCCGATGGTCCTACCTGCCACTTAGGCAACCGTAGCTGCTTTGCAGAAGCACCTAAACCTTTACTGCACGAGCTGGATGCGCTTATTGCCAGTCGTAAAGGCGCGGATGCCAGTGAAAGCTATACCGCGAGCTTGTTCGCTAAAGGCTTAAAGCGCGCTGCACAGAAAGTCGGAGAGGAAGGGGTAGAAGTCGCGCTCGCTGCTGTCACCGAAGATAAAGACGAGTTAGTTAATGAAAGTGCTGATTTGCTTTATCATCTGCTGGTAGTGTTACAGGCCAGTGAGCTCAGCCTGGACGATGTGCTAGAGGTGTTAGCTAAACGCCGCGGTTAAGCGGTACTGTTTAGCTGTTCACGAAAGTGCTTACGCTCGTATCGGCGGGATACGCGGCGTAAGCGCAATGATAACAGGACAGCTGCAACACTTAAACCGCTGATAAAGCCTATCCAGAAACCTGCGGCGCCCATTGCCGGCACCACCCAGTCTGTACGCCCCAAGATGAAACCTACACTTAAACCAAATGGCCAGTATGAAATAAAGGCTAATATCATTGGGTATTTGGTGTCTTTATAGCCACGCAGCGTACCTATTGAAATGGCCTGGAAAGTATCTGACACGGTGAATATAGCCGCCAGCCCCATAAGGGTAGCCGCCAAATTAATAATGCCCTGGTCAGGCGTATAGAGGCTTGCCAACCAGCCACCGCCCAAATACATGATAAGCCCGTTAACTGCCGCGAATGCACCACCAAACAGCATAGCAATCTTAAAGCTCAACATGGCGTTTTTCGGATCGCCAGCTCCCAGCGCAAAACCGACCCTTAACGTCACCGCCATAGAGATACTCAGCGGCACCATATACACCAGTGAACTGATGTTCAGCGCAATTTGATGGGCAGAGACGACTGTTGGCCCCAGAGGGGCTATCAACAAGGCAACCGCCGCAAACAGGCTGACCTCGAAAAACAGCGACATAGAGATAGGAAAGCCAATGCGTATAACGTAGGTGACATCATCCCAGTTTGGACGATACCAGCGGCGCAGTAACCTTAATCGTTTGTAACGTTTGGCGGTAAAAGTATAAATGGCCATAGAGAAAGCCATGCCCCAAAGCACTATAGCGGTAGCAAGACCACAACCCGCACCACCAAGCTCCGGCATGCCAAATTCACCGTAAACAAAGACATAGTTTGCCGGTATGTTAATCAGTAAACCAATGAAGCCAATGATAAGCGATGGCATGGTATTCGACATACCTTCGCAGAAGTTTCTTAGTACCGCGTAAATAACAAAGCCGGGTATACCCCAGGCTATATAGAACAGGTAGTCCAGCGTAATGGCGCGAAAGTCGTCTTCCACTTCCATGATATCCAATAACCAGGGAGCGGAAGACATTCCAATTAAGGTAATGACTCCGACAATGGCGCACGCATACAAGCCCTGCTGCAATATGTTGGCAACGCGTCTGTGTGAATTAGAACCATCGAGATGAGAGATAATTGGAGCTAATGCCAGAGCCAGACCAAACACCAATAAAGTGGCGGGCACGAAAATACTGCCGCCAACAGACACTGCAGCCAGGTCAAGCGCACCCTTGCGCCCTGCCATAACCGTGTCAACCACACTCATTAGCATTTGAGTGAGCTGGGCAACCAGAATGGGACCGGTCAGTTTGGCCAGTTTACGACATTCGTCTTTGTTATTGCTCCACCAGTTCACTCGTTCTTATTCTCTGGGTTAATGAGGTTGGTTGCGCAAAAAACGCAGAATACGCTGGTTAACGTCCGCAGGGTGCGTTAATGGTCCCATATGCCCAGCAGTAACCGATTCTCTTGTGATATTAGGTATAACCGTGGACAACGCCTCGGCAACCGCTTTAGCGCTGCGTCGAGTATGCTCGCCCTGCAACAACAGCAGGTTTTGGTCAACACCACTGTAGTCAGCCAGGCGTCTTGGTTCGTTAAGCAATGCATCAAAGTCCAGCGCCACTTTATCGGCCTGGGCAACCATTAGCTGCTGAATTCGCTCAGGCAGTGCATCGAAATAACCGGCGTCGTTCCAGTAGTCAACAAAAGTACGAGTGCATTCTTTCGCATCTCTGCCATGCATTGCCTGACTAATTTCCTGAATTTCCAGCATGCCTGGTGAGTCATCCGGTAGCACATGAAAGGCAACCGGCTCATAAACCACCACGTCGGCAACCTTAAACGGCTTCTCTAATGCCAATTTTAGCGCAACAGCACCTCCGTATGAGTGCCCGACCAGTTGAACGGGCTGTTTCAGCTGCAGACTTTCTACAGCAGAAAGGATCCGTGGCAGTTCCTGTTCCAGCCGAAAGTTCGCCGTAAATTCAACTTTAGGCGCCTGCCCATAACCGAGTAAATCAACCGCGATAACAAAGTGACTGCTCGCTAAGTCTTTTAACAGAGCGCGCCACTGAGTACTGGCACTCTGAGAGCTGTGCAACAAAATCACCGGAGGATTCTGTTGCTCGCCATATAAATGGATTCCGGATTCTAATTCAGACATAGCTTCACTTTAAGATAAACTGACACCGACAAACTGACCGATACCATAACCAGCAGCTAATAGTAAGACGGCGAAGGTTGTTAATACGCCAATGGTTCTCGGCAGGCTAACGCCTACGCTGCGAGTTAACCCTATGGCATGACATAAACGAGCGATAACCAGCGCAATACCTAAGCCATGCAATAAGCCTAAAGGCGCATTCTGAACTTCCATCATAGCAAATAGAATAAGGGCCAACGGCACATATTCAATAAAGTTGCCATGAATGCGAACGGCGGCTTTTAGATCCTGAGCTTCACCGGTACCAATACCGACTCTGTGTTTCCAGCGTAAGCGTATAATACGCGCCGCCAGGGCAAGATAAATTAACGTCAAGACGCCGGCATAAAAACCGGTAATTGTAAGTTGTGATGTCACTTGCTGCCCCTTATTTTTTCTTTGTTAGTCGGCTTCATCAAAAAAGGCTCACCATGTGAGCCTTTTGCCAAACCTGTTATTTTCTAAGCAAGTCGCCAAGCTGCTCACTGACTTTGTCGACAGGCTGCGTACCATCAATTTTGTGGTACTCCGTTTTACCTTCCTCAGACAGCTTCTGATAATACTCAACCAAAGGCTCTGTCTGCTCATGGTAAACCGACAATCGTTTGCGAACCGTCTGCTCCTGATCGTCCGGACGAATCACCAGCTCTTCACCAGTCTCATCATCTTTGCCTTCTACCTTAGGTGGGTTGTGCTCAATATGATAAACACGACCTGACCCGGGGTGGACACGACGCCCGCTCATACGATCAACGATAATTTCGTCCGGAACATCAAATTCCAGCACATAATCAATTTCGATACCGTTCTCACGCATTGCATCGGCTTGTGGAATCGTTCGTGGAAAGCCATCGAGCAAAAAGCCGTTCTGGCAGTCCGGCTCGGCAATGCGTTCTTTAACCAGCTCAATAATGATATCGTCAGACACTAATTGTCCGGCGTCCATCACTTGTTTGGCTTTTTTACCCAATTCCGAACCCGATTTTATTGCTGAACGCAGCATATCACCAGTGGAAATTTGAGGGATCCCAAAAGTGTTCATCAGAAACTGTGCCTGAGTTCCTTTTCCAGCTCCCGGGGCGCCTAACAAAATAATGCGCATAGAAAACCTCTTTGTATGATTCAAAAGTCTGCCCCGAACTTTACCCTGACAGGCGGGCTATTACAAGCTCAGAAAGACGCTGCGGGCAATGACTTACCCGCAGCAGTAGGTGCAAAATTAAGCGTTTAGCATTAATTTATTAAGGCGGGTGACAAAAGAAGCCGGGTCTTTCAGATTGCCCCGTTCTGCCAAAGTAGCCTGATCCAGTAAGACTTCGGCCCACTCTTTAAATGTGTCTTCATCCTTGGTCAACATCCGCTCTACCAATGGATGTTCAGGGTTCACTTCAAAGATATACTTAGTTTCAGGGACAGGCTGTCCAGCCGCTTCCATCAACTTAGCCATTTGCGTGCTCATATCATTGTCATCGGTAATGATACAGGCTGGTGAATCCGTTAGTCGGTGCGTTACGCGAACCTTCTTCACTTTATCGCCTAATGCTTTTTCAAAACGCTCAAGATTTTCTTTGAAGGCTTCTTCAGCTTTTTCCTGTTCAGCTTTGTCTTCGTCGTCGTCCAGTTCACCTAAGTCCAGATCGCCGCGAGTAACCGACTGTAATTGTTTTTCTTTAAACTCTGTCAGATGGCTCATTAACCACTCATCGATACGTTCAGAAAGCAATAAAACCTCAATGCCCTTCTTATTAAAGATTTCCAGCGCCGGATTGTTTCTTGCCGCTTCATAACTGTCAGCAACAATGTAGAAGATCTTATCCTGACCTTCTCTCATGCGCTCAATGTAGTCGTCCAGGCTAACTGACTGAACCGCGCCTTCATTGTGAGTTGAAGCAAAACGCAGAAGTTCAGCGATGCGTTCACGGTTGGTATGATCTTCTGCCGGACCTTCTTTCAGAACGTTACCGAAGGTATCCCAGAACTGTTGATACTGATCTTTGTCGTCTTTTGCTAGTTTCTTCAGCATCTGCAGCACTTTTTTGGTACTGCCGTTACGCATAGCACGGGTAATTTTATTGTCCTGCAGAATTTCGCGCGAAACGTTCAGCGGCAAGTCGTTTGAATCGACCAGGCCACGCACAAAACGCAGATAAGTCGGCATTAACTGCTCAGCATCATCCATAATGAAGACGCGCTTCACATAAAGCTTAACACCGTGTTGTTGCTCGCGGTTCCACAAATCCCACGGAGCGCGTTTAGGAATATACAGTAAGTTGGTATATTCGGTGGTGCCTTCGACTTTGTTGTGGCTCCACAACAGCGGCTCATCAAAGTCATGCGCAACGGTTTTGTAAAACTCTTTGTATTCTTCGTCAGTAATTTCTGACTTTTCACGAGTCCACAATGCCTGACCAGAGTTAACGGTTTCCCACTCGCCAGGCTGCCCTTCAACCTTGTTGCCTTCGTCATCCTCTGATTCCGGCACAGGCTCTTTCCACATTTGGACAGGAATACTCAAATGCTCTGAATATTTGTTGATAATGCCGCGCAGACGGTTCTCGTCAAGAAACTCATCGGCGTCATCTTTCAAGTGCAAAACAATATCGGTACCGCGGCGGGCTTTCTCAATTTCGGCAATTTCGAATTCGCCTTCGCCCTGTGAGCGCCACTCGACAGCCGAGCCATCTTTGTCAAGCGCCGAGCGTGTTCTTACAGTCACTTCATCGGCAACAATGAAGGCAGAATAGAAACCAACACCAAACTGACCAATAAGCTTACTGTCTTTTGCTTCGTCGCCAGACAATTGACCAAAGAATTCAGCGGTGCCCGACTTAGCGATAGTACCCAGGTTGTTCATGACATCGTCACGTGTCATGCCAACACCATTGTCACTGATGGTGATAGTACGGCTGTCTTTATCAACAGAAACTCGAACGTGCAGATCACTGTCGTCGCCGTACAGGGAGTTGTCGCTTAAGGCTCTAAAACGCAACTTATCTGCTGCATCTGACGCATTTGAGACCAGTTCGCGTAAGAAAATTTCTTTATTGGAATACAGAGAATGGATCATCAGGTGAAGCAATTGTTTTACTTCTGTCTGAAATCCATGTTTTTCCATTTGACCGGCTTCCGCCATAGTATATTTCTCCTGCTGTTATTACCTATGCCAATAACAATGGGGGCGCAGGAGATATTTTCAAGTCATCGGGAAAATTGTTTTCGACCGCTAAAGGCGTGACCTAAAGTAGTTTGATCGACATAGCCCAACTCGCCACCGACTGGCACACCGTGGGCTATTCGGGTGGTATTGATATTCTGTTGGGCGGCAATATCGGCAATATAGTGCGCGGTAGCATCACCTTCGACCGTCGGGTTAGTTGCCAGAACAATCTCTTCAACCGGTTCATTTTGCAATTGCCGCTCAAGTTCATCCAGACCAATGTCCGCCGGACCAATGCCGTCCAGCGGTGACAAATGCCCCATCAGCACAAAGTAACGCCCCTGAAACTGGGAGGTTTGCTCAATGGCTAAGACATCGGCAGGAGTTTCAACAACACACAGCACACCGTTCTCACGCCGCATCGAATTGCTGCAGATTCGACACAGCGGCTCTTCAGTTAAGGTCCGGCAACACTCGCAGTGTCCCACTTTTTCAACAGCGGACTGCAAAGATTCGGCAAGCCTGGAGGCTCCGCCGCGATCGCGCTCGAGCAAATGAAACGCCATACGTTGTGCTGACTTTTGGCCAACACCTGGTAGGCGTTTTAAATTATCAACAAGCTGATCAATTGCCGGACTAATACTCATTAACTTACCCTAGCTCTTAGAACGGCATCTTAAAACCCGGCGGCAAGCCCATACCGCCTGTAATTTCTGACATGCGCTCTTTGCTGGTCTCTTCAACACGGCGCACAGCGTCGTTGGTCGCAGCTGCAATCAAGTCTTCCAGCATTTCCTGGTCGTCTTCCATTAAGCTTGGGTCAATACTGACACGCTTAACGTTGTGGTTGCCAAGCATCGTCACTTTTACTAATCCCGCTCCGGCTTCACCAGTGACTTCCATGTTAGCCACTTCTTCCTGGGCTTTTTGCATGCGCTCCTGCATTTGTTGCGCCTGCTTCATCATGTTACCCATTCCACCTTTAAACATAATTATTTCCTCGTTTAAGCTTTATAAAATTAACGCGCCTGGATTGATGATTCATCAACCTGCGCTTGAAATCTTTGCTGTAATTCCTGTACACCGGTATCAGCCTGCAGTATTTCACAAGCGCGCTGATGCCGGTACTGGTCAATATGCTGCTGCACCATAAGAGGCGTAGGCTGACCCGGAACTCCAATATCAAACTGCACCCTTGCGGTTGGCCCTAACAATCCGGTTAGTGACTCTCTGACGGCCTGACTGGTTGAATCGTTCAATAAACTCTTCTGCTCTTCTGCAACCAGAATGAGCCAGTCGTCGTCGCCGACCTTTTTTAACTCCGAGTTCAGCAGTACCTGACGCGCTAAACCTGAAATGTCCATGCCGGCGATCATCGCACTCCATTTATCAATTTCTGCGGCTTCTCGGATCTCGTCATTTAACTCGGGAAACTGGTAGTTTCTGGCTGTTGCAGATTCGGCCACTGGTTCTTGTCGTGTTTCGGGCTCAGGGTCTGGAGCCGTCAGCCTCTCTTCACTAACAGCTGGAGTAACTAACGATTCATTGCTGTTGTCTGGCTTTTTTTTTTCCGCAAGCTGCTCACGAACACGCAAAAGATCGGAAACGCCAGAGTCTTGTTGTTGTGTTTCCGTTGGTTCCGAATAAGTAAAGTCCGGTTCCGGTTGATGTTCAGGTTCCGCTTGGTATTCGGGCTCGTGCTCCGGCGGCATTGGCACTGCCGGCTCGGGCTCTAACTCAGGTTCCGGTACTGACTCAGGCGCAGCCTCGGCAACGGGCTCGTTCACTTCGGTACTAGCCAGGTTTGAATGGGGAACATCGGTATGCGCGGCGGCACTCAGTTCGTTGGTGTCGTTATAGCTTTCGTTTTCTGCAGGACGAAAGCAGAGCATTCTCAACAGCGTCATCTCCAGACCGCTGCGCGCGTCAATAGCATAGGCTTGCTCACGACGCCCTTCCAGAACAATACGGTAAAATACCTGAATTAACTCAGCTGGCATGCGCCGTAATAGCGGCTTTAGTACATCGCTATTCTCAAAGGCGTTTGCTGCACCCGGTACTTGCTGCACCAACGCCAGTTGATGCAGTAAACTCTGCAGCTCAACCAGCACGGAGCTCAAGTCCGGCACCATAGATACCATAGCGTCAACACGCTGCATTACCCTTTCAGCTTCACCATCAAGAACACAGTCCAGTAAAGCTGCAATGTCAGCAACCGGTACATTGCCCAGCATGCGTCTAACACTGTCAATACTCACTGCGCCGTTGCCCTGAGCAATGGCTTGATCGGTTAAACTCAAAGCGTCACGCATACTGCCACGAGCGGAGCGAGCTAATAATGGTAACGCATCAGCGTCCGCCTGAACCTGTTCCTGCCCCAACACGTAATTAAGTTGCTGTGAAATGTCGTCGTTCGACAGCGCTTTTAAGTTAAATTGCAAACAGCGTGACAAAATGGTCACGGGAAGTTTTTGCGGGTCTGTTGTCGCCAATAGAAACTTTACGTGTTCCGGTGGCTCTTCCAGCGTTTTAAGCAACGCATTAAAACTGTGCCGCGACAACATGTGGACTTCATCAATGAGGTAAACTTTATAGCGTCCCCGGGTTGGACGATACTGAACGTTATCCAGTAATTCTCGGGTATCTTCAACTTTCGTTCTTGACGCTGCGTCTATCTCGAGCAAGTCGACAAAACGCCCCTGCTCTATCTCAAGACACGCACTGCATTGCCCGCACGGGGTCGATGCAATACCTTTCTCGCAATTAAGGGCCTTAGCTAATATACGCGCAATGGTCGTTTTACCAACGCCCCGTGTCCCGGTAAACAAGTAGGCATGGTGCAACCTTTGCTTATCCAGCGCATGTTCAAGCGGTTTCAAAACATGTTGTTGACCAACAACTTCCGCAAACTGGGAAGGTCGCCATTTTCTTGCCAGTACCTGATAGCTCATAGGGGAGATTCTTAACTCTGTCTCGTTAAAACTGACATAAGGTATAGCACGCAACGCCTGCCTGCTGCAATTTATCTTCACCACCTAACTCAGGTAATGAGACCACAAAAGCGGCTTCCTCTACCTCGGCGCCGGTTGCTTTAATCAGCTTGTGAGCCGCGACTACGGTCCCGCCAGTGGCAAGCAAGTCATCGACAATTAAGACCCGATCGTTTGCAGTCAATGCGTTTTCGTGCATTTGCAGTTCGTCAGAACCATACTCTAAATCATAACTTTGGCTTACAACCTTGCCGGGCAGCTTACCGGGCTTACGTAAAAGCGTGACACCACAACCCATTGCATAAGCTAACGCTGAGCCAAATATGAAACCTCGTGCTTCAATTGCCGCTATTTGAGTGATTCCGGTCTGCTTATATCTTTGTTTTAAGCTGTTAATTGCCAGTTCAAAAGCCGCAGGGTTTTGCAACAATGGAGTGATATCACGAAAGATAATACCCGGCTTAGGGTAATCAGGAATAGCTCCGATTGAGTCCCGAATGCCTTCTACAGTTAATTCCATGTTCTTGCTTTCTTTACTAAGCAACAAAACGCACCGCCCAAGTCTTCAGAGTATCGAGCAGGAATTCCTTATGCAAAGGCTTTGCAAGACACTGCGTTGCTCCGGCTTTTAGCGCTTTTGGCTCTATTTCTACCATGTCCTGAGTTGACATGAATAATAAAGGACTGTGGTAGTAAGCCTCTAATTCACGTAAGTTCTTTAATAATGACAAACCATCCATTACCGGCATTTTATGGTCCAGTAAGATCATATCAAAATACTTTTGTTTCGCCTTACTTAAACCATCCAGGCCGTCGCGGGCTGTGGTTACCTCGAAGCCAAGCGGTTCTATCATCGTACAAATGGATTGAAGGGTTTTGTCTTTATCCTCGACAACGAGCAAAGAGACTGACATAAATGTCGCTTACCTGATAGTTAATGAGGAGCTGATTAAGCGGAAAAAACTTGTGCTAAGCGTAAAATCAATGGCAAACAGCCAGCAATTAGGAATAAAACCACGGCTATAAGCAAAAAACCTTTGCCTGCTGGTTCTTTAAATGTTTCTGATGACATAACTTTTACCTCTCGATGAAATCGGTGCTGATCATACTCGATCCTCAGCAACGATAAAAGTTGAATTCAGCCCTTTACTCTTAATAACAATTGCTGTGAAGCGAACTGTTGCAATGTCTGTTCAGCCCCCTTCTGAATTTGTTCTACCGGCCATTGAGGGAGCAACTCGGGCAACAAATCAAAAAATTCCTGTAACCTAATACAGCTGCGGCTTTGTAGCTCTGTTAACAGCAGATAGGTCATTGCATTTATACGGACAAAGCGAACTTTCCCTTCCGCATCACGAAAAACAACTAAAAAACGCGGCTGTGAAAGCGGTTGCTCCGGTTTAAATTCAATGCCAATTTCGTCAACCGGATACTGATATGAAGAAATAACCGCGGTTGGGTTTAGCACTACGATTTGATCTTCATGAAGCTCATCCGTCACACAAATATGAGTTGCAGGCCATGGCTTCTGCTCTACCGATAACTCAACCCATTCATAATGCGCTAATTCCGGAGCAAAGACAAAAAGTACATTATGGGACTGCAGGTATTCAACAAAACTTTCAGCTATTCCGGTAAAGTATGGAGAGCTTGATGAAAAAGAGCGAAAGAAGTGTTCTTTCGTTTCTGACCATTGTTTTT
This sequence comes from Pseudomonadota bacterium, assembly GCA_051745385.1. Classification (GTDB taxonomy): domain Bacteria; phylum Pseudomonadota; class Gammaproteobacteria; order Enterobacterales; family Alteromonadaceae; genus Idiomarina. The sequence continues at coordinate 121,728 of JBNJDZ010000006.1, forward strand.
CATCACATAACTTTCTAAGGACCGGAAAAGCACTGTCTATAAAGCGAAAAATATTATTACGAAGTAACCGCTGATAAATTGCCATGCGCCGCTCTTCGATATCAGCCAACCAGGGTTCTTCTACTGTTCTTTGTGGATCTTTTAATTGCTGTACAAAGCGATCCTGAATTTTTTTGAATGTGTCATTACTCATGGCGCTTTTGTATCGCTCTTACTTGGCTTAGCTCGTCATTTAACTCAGATAAAGCAGGAAAGTTAAAGTCCCTTTCCAGAAGAGTCGGATAAACGCCATGACATTGATAAGCATAGTCCAACAACTCATACACCTCTTCTTTTACTTTAGCGCCATGTGTATCAACATAAAGATCGTCGAACTCTTCATGGTGACCCGCTATATGCCCATAAGCGATTTTTTCTGAAGGTAAGCCCGCTATAAAATCGTAAGGGTTATAATTGTGATTCACGCTGTTTACAAAGACATTATTCACATCGAGTAGCAGCTTGCACTGGCTCCCATTCAACACCTGACAGATAAAGTCTAACTCGCTTAATTCAGGTGCCGGACTCGCGTAATAAGATACGTTTTCCAATATTAAAGATCTTTCTAAATAGTGCTGAACCTTTTTTATTCTGTCTGAAACATAAGAAACCGCATCGCCCGTGAAAGGTATAGGCAATAGGTCATATAGCTGCCCCTTATGCGAACAGTAACTTAAATGTTCACTGTAGACTTCAACATTAAATTGCAACAAAAACTGTTTCACGTCTTCCAGGAAAGCATAGTCCAGAGGATCTTGACTACCAATAGACAATGACAGTCCGTGGCTGGTTAAGCGATAGTTCCCGGCCACTTTCGCCAAAGTCTCTAAACGATGTCCTTTAAAAGGGATCCAATTTTCCGGGGCAAGTTCCAGAAAATCTGCATCAATATCACCAGCTAATGCAGCATCCAGTAACTCGTTTCTTAGGCCAAGACCTATTGAATTCGGTTTCATATTACCCTCTAGAAAACAAAAACCCGACGCAGTGGCCGGGTTTTACGATGCAGTTCAAACGAAAATGATTAATCGAGATCGATACCTTTTCGTTCTGCTGTCGACTTAATGTAGCCTCTCCAACTGCGAGCACTGCGACGCTGGCCGTCAAAGGTTGCCGCTTCATCAACATATCGCATTGCCTGGCGATAGTCACCACCATAGAAATACGCTTCTGCTAATGACATGTAAACACGACCTTCGTCTTCACGGTCCAGGTAGTCCAGAGCTTTCTTCAAAGGATCAGTTGCCGCAATATACTGTTCATTTAACAGCATCAAGTTACCTTGCTTACGGTAATATTCACCTTTGTCGCCAGAGTCGTTAGTTGCCTCTGCTGCGCGCTCATACCAAGAAACGGCTTTATCAAGTTCTTTTGCTCGGTGATAACTATTAGCAATAGTTGCAAAGTTTCGAGCTGATTCCTCAATATCGCCAGCTTCTACGTGTTTTTCCATGGTACTAGCTGCTTTGTAAGGAATACCTTCATTATCGTACAACTGAACCAACATTTTAAACTGGCTCTCTGTACTCAGGTATCCTGCTAAATACGCCACTTCCATAGTTTGAAGAGACTTAGATAAGTTTTCTTCTAACATGTAGAACTGAGCTAGCTGCGGCCACCAAGTGGTAACCTCTGGAAGCTTGTCCAGACCTTCTTCAAGAACACCAATTGCTTCAGGATACATCTTACGCTCGTAGTAAGATGCCATCATCAAGTTATAGACGTTCTTTTCTGGCTTTTCAGCTGTCTCTAAAGACGCTTCCGCAAACGGAATGACTTCAGCAAAGTTCTTCGACTGGTAATGGGCATTAGCCATATAAAGGAAAACTTGAGAGTCACGTTTACCAGTGAATTGAATCCAGTTTTTAAGGTATTCAAGACTCTGTTCGTACTTCTCTTCCTGAAGACTAATTTGACCTACCAGTTTCATCGCTGCTGCCTGGTCGTTCCAACCAAGCACGTCTTGATCGACAGCGCTTTTTAAGACTTCCAACGCATCGGCCATGCGCTCATCTGCTGCATAAAGGTTACCAAGAAAGCGGCCTAAATAAGCAGAGTCGTAACCTGGGTCAGGATCCTGCTCTTCAAGGACTTCGATTGCTTCCTTTATTTTCTCTTCTTCATACAGCTCGAAGGCGTCCATGATGGCTCGTCCAATACTCTGCGAAGCAGCTTTATTGTCGCGAGCTTTTTTCTGCGCCTCAACGGTCTCTTTATCCGGAATGCTGAAGCCAAGGTCCTGAGCCGAAGCCTGAACCGTTGTCATCGACATAACCGAAGCAAAAGCCAGGGCACTAACAAATGTTTTTAATATATATTTCATTTCTTAGTTCCCATCCATTGTGAAGTCGAGTTGTACAGTCATGCCTTCCTGACGGACAGGCTTACCATCAATAACCTTCGGCTTATACTTCCAACGCAACAATGCGCGGCGAGCCTCTCGGTCAAACACTCGACGAGGTTCAGAATCGATGACTTCAACGTCAGTTACACCACCTTGCTCATCAATAGTGAATCGCAGTTGTACCCAACCTTCGGTGCCGTTTCTGGCCGCTGATGGCGGATAACGCGGTTCAATACGAACGATAGGTGTTGCGTCACCGTCAGAACTTAAACCTCCACCTGGACCAGAAAGTCCTGTATCAGCTCCACCAACATCAACATCAAAACCCATGCTCATGCCCATATCGCTGTCTGATGTGTCTGGATCAGACTGCGGTGTTTCTGGTGGTTGCTCCGGTGGCGGCGGTGGCGGCGGCGGAGTACGCCGACGCTCCTGAACGTCAGACTCAGGTGGCGACGTTACGATGTCAATGACCGGCGATGGAGGCGGCGCTTCGTTACGCTGCGCTCCTCCGCCGATTAAGTAAGCCATGAAAGCAAACAGAGCAAACGTAACGGCGGCACCTAGTAGTAAAGATACTAAAAAGCGCACCATATTAGTTATTCTCCGCAGCTATGGATATCTTATCGATACCCGCTTCCTTAACCTGGTCCATGACTTCTACAACGACACCATGTTCAGCTTGTTTATCTGCCTGGATTACAACAACGTCAGTTGGCTGTTCGGCAAGCATACGTTCGATGTTTGCGCCTACACGCTCTACATCTACTTGACGCTTATCCATCCAGACTTCACCGGTATCGCGAATTGCGATAAAGATGTTAGCTGAAGGCTCCTTGGTCGTATTATTCGCTTCAGGTTTATTTACCTGAATACCAGCTTCTTTGACGAATGAGGTCGTTACGATAAAGAAGATCAACATAATGAAGACGATGTCGAGCATCGGCGTCATGTCGATCGACGCATCTTCCTCTTCTCGATTACGATTACGTGCCATAGTTTTACTCTCTTAGTGATGTGGCAAACTGTCAACAAGGCCTTCTTTCGCTCTACGTACTTTGCTTTCAAGACGCGTCGCGAAAAACATACCGGATAGCGCTGCAACCATTCCCGCCATTGTCGGGATAGTCGCCATCGAAATACCCGATGCCATCAGACGAGGGTTACCCGTCCCTTGTACAGACATGATTTCAAACACCGTAATCATACCTGTCACGGTACCCAACAGCCCGACCAGCGGACATAAGGCAACACAAGTTTTAATCAACAGAATACGTGCATTCAGTTTATTGTTCGCTTCGGAGATCCATGCTTCACGGATTCTATGGGCGTACCATGAGGTGGTGTCCTTACGGGCATCCCACTTTGCAATAATTTCTTTGCGAAGTTTAGGGAAAGCACCTGTAAGGTACCAATAACGCTCAATCATCAGTACCCACATTAGAAAGAGCACCCCCATGACGATGTACAAGACATCGCCACCGGTAGCCAGAAAATCCCTGATAGATTCCCAAAGTTCCATCAGGTAAAGCATGGGTTACTCCTTCTCCGAGTGCGAAGCTACGATACCCGCAGCTTGCTCGTCCAGAATATGGACAATAGACTTGCCGCGTGTAGCCACAATACTGTGAGCCAAAATCAATGGAATAGCAGCTATCAGACCCATAGCCGTTGTTACCAACGCCATAGAGATATCACCTGCCATGATCTTCGGATCACCAGTACCAAACAGTGTAATCGACTGGAAGGTACCAATCATACCAACAACCGTACCTAACAGACCAAGCAATGGTGCGATAGCCGCAAGAATCTTGATGACATTAATGCCACTTTCAACTCTCGGCGTTTCGCGCAGAATCGCTTCATCCAGTTTTAACTCCAGGTTTTCAACGTCTGAGCTCTTATTCTCATGGTATACCTTCAAGATACGGCCTAATGCGTTGTTGTCTTTAGGCTGATCTGGATTTTTCAACTGAGCACGGATTTTCCCGGCTGAAGCTGTCAAAGTAACCAGTTTGAATACAGAAATTAACAGACCAAGAATTAATACCGCAGTAATAACATAACCAACAGTATCACCCTGGTGATAACGTTCTACCAAAGTCTTTTTCTGAGTTAACAAGCCCAGAATCTGACCTTTTGAAGGATCAAGGAATACACCTTCGTAACCTTCTTCAGTATTTCCGAACTCTTCAGCTTGTCCAGTCGCACTACCTTCCGGCTGACGACCTAACGGCTGAACTTGCTCAGTTGAGTCGTTATAAACTAAGTACTCACCGTCAGAAACCAGGTTAAAGGTACCAATACGAACCACTTCACGGCTTTCACTACCACCATCAAGAAGCGTCACATCAGTATTAAATTTAACCACTTTGCCTGACTCGACCATTTCAGTCAGAAGTGCTTTCCAAAGCTCTTCAAGTTCTTCCAGAGTAGGAAGTTCTTTCGCTTCAGACAGACTTTCTAAAACATCTTCACGGCCTGGGTACTGAGCACTAACAATTGACGTTGCAATACGACCGATAGTTTCTGTCGCTGCACCACGTACAACACCGAACATTTCACCCAAGGTGCCTTTAGCATTCTCGAGTTCTTGTTCTTTGTTAGATAGCTCTACTTCGTTTTCAGAAAACTCTTCCTGCAAACGTTTACCACGAGCTTTTTCTTCATCACGCTGCTCTTTAGCCTGATTAAGCAAAGCCTGCTTATCAGCACGAGCCGCTGTGAACTCTCGCTCACGATCAGCGTTAAGTTCACGAGAAGAAACACGGTTCTTTTCAACAAGCTGTAGCAGCTCATCAAGGTTCTTAGCTTCAGCATCATCCTGAGCTTGTGCAGCGAGAGTCGTACCGGCAGAAAGGGTGACTGCTGCTGCAATCATTAACGATTTAACTAATTTATTCATTCTGCACTCTCCGCTGCGAATACTGGAAGTTTCACCAGATCGTAAGCTGTTTGCTTACGTGACATACGAATCGCTTGGGTCAGAGGACGGATAAACTCGTCTTCCAAAGCAGTCCACTCATCGGTCTCGTTGTTGTAGATCCAAGCATTTTTCATGTCTAATGACTGCGCTAGGAATGCAACACGGCCCATGTGGAAATAATCAACAGCAACTTCCTCACCGTCAACTTCCAGATTACCCTGGTAAGAAATCAAACCTGAACCGTAGTCCATTTCTGTTTGATAAGCTTCGATGATTTGGCGGAATTGCTCTGATGTAGAAACACTTGAGCTGTCCATGATGTCACGCAGACGCTCAACACGATCCATACGCTTTTCACGGTGAATTGGAATGTCCAATTTCACGAACTGTTCAAGCGAATCGATCATTTCATACATCAAAGGAACAACGCCCTGCTTAGTGCGTTCGATTCCATCAATTTGTTTCTGAAGAGACTCAAGCGTCTCGTTTTGGTCATTGACCAAACGTTGAACGTGATCGTTATAGACTTTCAAGTTCTCATACTCAGAAACAACTGAGCGATACTCGATAAGAAGATCTTGGCTCTGCTCGAACAAAGAGTCGATTTTCTTCTGCGACTGTTCATCGGCGTTCAAAATCTTCTTCTCTTCGTTTTGTAGCTTAGCTACATCTACTTGCTGCGCAGCGGCAACGCCGGTGCCAGCAAACGCCATCACACCCATCAGGGTTGCAGCGAGTTTGGTTCTTTTGATTACTTTGGTCATAGTTCCCAACCAATTTGACTTAACTTCCGCTTCAACGCCTAAGGCGCGAAACACCAGTTGTTTGAATGACGAAAAGATCTAGTTCTACACTTTATTTTTATTGCCTAAAATACAGCAATACCAATGAATACTCCCACGATGACTATACGCTGTCAACCAAGTAAACTGAGTCAACCGCGCTATAGCTGTCGCTATATATCCAGTGTAGAACACGGATCTGGAGTCGCGTAATTTCCAGATTTTTTCTCGGACAACATCCTGTCGTCAACTCTTTTCATACCCTGAATTTAGGTGCTTATCTTACTAACTCGGGATATTACTCCTTACAGAATAGTATCACTTTTTGATCGACGAACAACACTGACTTTTGAATTTCAACGTTTTTTAAACAACTAATTTGTCGGCCTATATTCAATGACAGACCCAATTTAGTGACCTAAGTTCCAAATTCCTTTAAGATAAAGGCATGAGAGAGATATTAAATGTAACGTCAATACAACATATTGAACAGTTGCTCACCAATTTAAGTGAGCGAGCTGAGCAAATTGATGCAAAAAATCGACAAAAACAGAATGAACTGAGCGAGAAGTGGTTCAGTCCATCACTTTTCAGTAGACGCTCTAACCTAGCAGTTGATTACGTAACTGAAACTCAGGACACCTTTGCTCAGCTTCAAAGAACTGAAGGTCAGCAAGCTCAGCATTATCTCGCTGAGCGTCTGAGTCTGCAACTTGAAGCTTTAACCACTGCATTGCGTATTAATAAACTTCCTAAGCAAGAACAAGACAGTCGCATTACGGCACAAAATAAGATTCAGCAATTGCATCAACAGCTTGTTACTTATAGAGACTATGAAAGACGGCTGACAGAAAACCTGGATAACGCAGTTTCTCAAAACGATCCGGCGTTAATACAGCGAGCTCAGCAACGACTTAACCGCTGCCAAATGGCTATTGATACTCTGGAGAAAAAGATCAGTCGTTATGAAGAAGGTTGACGTCCCCTTTATTTATTCACCTTTATATAGTGAATTAGACTTACCTCCCCGGCATCGCTACCCAATAGAAAAATACCGTTTATTAAAAGACTGGGCGGTAAAGCACGGTGCCAAAGAGCACCAGTGGCATCAACCAAGCGCTCTTAGTTGGCAGCAAATTGACCACACCCATTGTTCAAGTTACATAAATCAACTTCGTACAAACAGCATGGATAAGGCACGCTGGCGTCGAATTGGTTTCCCCTGGTCGGAGCGCTTATTGCGGCGCACATTAACCTCAGCCGGAGGAACTCTGTTAACCACTGAGCTGGCATTAACTCATGGTATCGCCATTCACTTCTCTGGTGGTTACCATCATGCTCATAAAGACTGGGGAAGTGGTTTTTGCTTAATCAACGATTTGGCAGTTGCCTGCAATGAACTGCTGCTTAAGTACCCAAACTTAAAAATCGCCATATTGGATACCGACGTTCACCAGGGAGATGGAACTGCCACTCTATTTGCTAATGACGACAGAGTTTTTACCTGTTCAATCCATGGCGAGCGCAACTTTCCTTTCTCTAAAGTTCAGTCTGACTTAGACAGACCCTTAGCTAAACATACATCCGATGGGCAGTACCTGGATACTTTGCAGGAAACCCTGCAATTTATTAAGCGAGACGTTAAGCCCGACCTGATTTTATACGACGCCGGCGTCGACATTTATCAACGCGATGAGCTCGGTCACCTGAGTGTTAGTCTGACCGGAATTTTTCAACGTGACCTTTCTGTACTAGGCTTTGCACAGCGCGAAGATATTCCCCTGGCGGCCGTTATCGGAGGCGGTTATCAACGTAACTTAGATCGTTTAATCCGCGCTCATGCTCAACTACTAAGAGCCAGTTATCATGTCTATACTGAAAGTCAGCTAACAGAAGGAAACATGTATGAAGTTTGATGATGACATCCACAATTACTATGAACGCTTAGTTGCCGACCGGATAGAAGAGTTGGAATTAGAGAAACAGTACAGTCAGGAGTTTCTTTCTGACCTCTGTTGTCTGGTGCTCAACCAGTTACCGCCACGCTACATTCGGCACGAAGTTGATATGGCCTTCTTTTTACCGCCGTCAAAGCGTCTGGATATGGAAATGCAAGTGCATAAAGCGATAACTGAAGCATTAGAGTTTTTAAAAGGAAGGAAACGCCCTGACGGCGATTAATAAAAATTGGGTGGCGACTCTACCAGCCACACCTCGGCACACACATCCCTGACTACGGCTGCTCCCTTCCGGGCCTGACCGGGTTCACCAGTTAGCGTTGCGAGGGGACCCGCAGAGTCACCATAAACGCTTTATTCAAAGCGGGCTGCATTATGAACCAGTTGTTCGGCTGAAACAACCCGCAGCTTGCCTTTTGCTTACTTTTTCTGCAGCTTTGCCGCAATAGCCTGACGAGCTTCATCAGAACTTAATGCTTTAGCAAAAAACGTCGCTTCCCGACTGATGCGATCAGCGACAGATTCGGCCGGCTGCTTAAGTAACCGCTTAGAAATTCGCAGCGAGTTACCAGATTGCTTACGCAGCTTTTCCAGTGTTTCATTAACCACAACAGGTAAACGCTCTAGTGAAACAACATGATTAACAAAGCCGGCCTGCTGTGCTGACTGTGCATCAAAGTTTTCACCAAGTAACAACAGCTCAGCCGCCTTTTGGTACCCACAAATTTGCGGTAGTAAGAGACTTGATGCGGCCTCCGGCAACAGCCCTAACTGCACAAAAGGCAGGGCAAACACGGCTTCATCGCTGCTGTACACAATATCGCAATGCAATAATAACGTGGTTCCAATACCTATCGCTAACCCGTTAACTGCCGCAACAATAGGTACCTCGACACGCGCCAGAGTATGCAGAAATTGAAATGGCGGTGCTGATTCATCTAAATTCTCAACCGATAAGAAGTCATTTAAATCGTTTCCGGCAGAAAAACTGTCACCGCTGGATTCAAAAAGCACCGCATGGATTGAGTTGTCGGAATCTGCTGCTTTCAACGCTTCGTTACACGCTGTGTACATATCCTGGGTAAAAGCATTTTTCTTTTCAGGTCGATTTAACCGGATACGAACAACACCGTTATCTTGTGAAACCTGTACGAGTTCTTCAGTACTCAAAATCCGTCTCCTGTCACCGTTTACTGACCGCGGTTTTTCCACGCTTTTTTGGTCGCTTCATGCATTGGGACTATAAGTTCCAGCGCCGTTTTATCGCCGGCAGGTAACTCCATCTGGTTAGGTCGTTTCGGCGTGACTCTCTGCCCCCACTTAATTAAACCAGCTCCGCACGTAAGTCCACCGCCAAATACCGCCGACATAATACTGTCGCCCGGCTTAATGATGCCGTTATCAGCAGCTTCAGCAAACGCAATAGGTAAGGTTGCTGAAGAGGTATTTCCGTAGTTCTGAATATTAATAACCGTTTTCTCACTCGGTACTTTGCACATTTTTCCGAGAAAGTCGATGAGTCGCTTGTTCGCCTGATGCGGAATCAGTGCATCAATATCGTCGGTTGTCATTCCTGTTTGCTGGAAAACATTATCAACTGCTGCACTCATACCTTTTACAGCTCGTTTAAAGATTTCCTGACCAACAAAATCAAACTGCATAATTCCATCAAAACCGAAACGGTCAAAGCTTAATCCGAAATCAAGGCTCAGGACATCGCGGGCATCAGCATCACAGCTAATATGACTGGCCAGTAAGCCGACTTCTTCATCTGAAGCTTCAAGCACCATAGCACCGGCCCCATCGCCAAATAACACAGCGCTTTCGCGTTTAGTCCAGTCAAGAATACGGGTAAGGCGTTCTGCTCCAATCAGCAAAACTTTTTTATGAGCGCCGGTTTTTATCGACTGAGTCGCCACATGCATCGCATACAAAAAGCTACTGCAGGCTGCATTTAAGTCGAACGCAGCAGCATCTTTGGCACCAATATTTCGCTGTACGGCCGAGGCAACGTTTGGGATGATTTCGTCTGCAGTGCAGGTACCAACAATAATCAGGTCAAGTTCACTGGGGTCTAAGTCAGCTGCTGCCAGCGCGTTTCGCGCCGCTACAGTTGCCAATTCGGATGTTCCGACATGGCTCACTCTACGCTCAGAAATTCCTGTTCGTGAAACAATCCATTCATCAGATGTTTCCAGAAAGGTCGCAAGATCATCATTAGTCATTACAGCCGGTGGCAGACATTTTCCCCAACCGGTAATTTCAGCAAATTTAGTCACGGCAAAACCTTTTACTTCTGTCGGCTAGTATCATCATAATGATAGAGTGTTTTATGACGATACCGTTTCATCGTATCATAGCACGAATCGACGTCAGGTGAATGACCGCCAGGAAAAAGGATAAATCACATGTTTCGGACAATACTTGCAGCTGCTTTTGCGCTTTTTATTAGTGCTTGCCAGAGCCAACCTGAGCCATTAATTATCAGCACTGATTCTGTTGCAGATAACCTCAACACCAAAGTCAATCGATTAAAAGTGGAGGACAAACGCTCCTACTCATACCTGTATCGTCATAAAAAAGAAGAGGACAAAGCAGAGTTCGCGCCCGCCCAAAGACCTTTAACCGCTATAATTGAAGAAGCTCTGCAGCCGGTAACAGGCTCAAGCAGTCACAACGGCTTAACCTGGTATGTCACTATTGAAAAAGCATTGGTTGATGCCACTCTGCACACCATGAAATACGAACTTGATCACAGTGTGACCATTCGAGTCGAAGCAACACGCGCTAATCGCCGATACAGTAACTTTTACTCCGGAACCTACAGCTCAACAGGCGGTCTGAAACCTGCTCAGGCCACAATAGAACGACAATTTAAACAGCTGTTGAACTCTGTGCTATCTGACATTGCCAATGATCCTAAACTGCGTCTGCCAGAACAAGAGGACTTTTAGTCATGAAATGGTCGAAGTATTTACTGGGCGTTGCTGCCACTTTATTTCTCAGTTTCAGCCACGCCGAAATTCAGCCAGATAATCCTTTTCCGCGAGTGAAAATGGTGACCTCTATGGGTGATATTGTGGTTGAGTTAAACCGAGACGCTGCCCCATTAACAGTCAAAAACTTTTTTCGTTACGTCAAAAAAGCGCAGTACAACGGCACCATATTCCATCGCTTAGTACCCGATTTTGTTATTCAGGGGGGCGGTTATGACAAAGACTTTCAGGATAAGCCCTCTTACGAGAAAATCGTAAATGAGTCAGGTAACGGCCTGAAAAATGAATACGGTACAGTCGCCATGGCACGGGAACGAGGCCCACACAGTGGCACTCGCCAGTTTTTCTTCAATTTAAACGATAATACCTCTCTTGACCCTGATGATGGTGACTGGGGGTACGCTGTTTTTGGTCGTATTGTTGAAGGGATTGAAGTGTTGGAAGCCATGGCAGAGTTAGAGTCACAAGCTTACAGTGATGACATAGGCTGGGCCGACGTACCTGTTGACCCGCCCATTCTGGAACGCATTGAGGTTGTACCGCAAAACTAATGGCTGTTACTAAACCAACGTTCTGGCAGGATCTACAAGTCTATCGTCAGTCGCGCGTTTGGGTAATATTCGTTCTGGGTATTGCCAGCGGATTTCCATGGGTGATGATAGGTTCTGCTTTATCTGCCTGGTTACAGGAGGTAGGACTCACGCGCTCGGTCATCGGCTATTTTGGAGCGGTTTTTGGCGCCTATTCTATTAACTTTTTGTGGTCCCCACTTATTGATAACCTAAAGCTTCCCCTTCTGACTCGTTGGTTGGGACAAAGGCGAAGCTGGATATTTCTTTGTCAGGCACTCATTGCCGCAGGATGCTTTGCACTGGCAAGCTTAGATATTACAAGCAACTTGCATTTAGCCGGTTTTATTGCGCTGGGCATAGCGGTTAGCTCTGCCACTCAGGATATCGCTATTGATGCCTATCGCATTGAGTCCTTTGCTGAAACTGAGGGGCGTCTGCAAAGCGCTGGAGCGGCAATGACCACAGCAGGGTGGTGGACGGGTTACAGTGGCCTGGGTGCTTTACCCTTCTTTATTGTCGACGGCGTCAATTGGCATTGGCAGCATGCTTATTTCGGTTTGGGCTGCGTTATGCTTGCCCTGGCCGTTGTTGTACTTTTTGTACGTCGCACGACTTATCATAACGACCCAACCATAAAAACGAAGCTGATCAACTTTTGGCCTGCAATGAAAGAGCGAGTTTCTATCACTGTCGTTCAGCCGATAGCTGAATTTTTTTCCCGAAACGGTTTAAAACTGGCCTTGTCTATTCTTGCCTTTATCTTTCTATTCAAAATTGGCGAAGCCTTTCTGGGTCGTATGTCGATAGTCTTTTACAAAGAGGTTGGGTTCACAAACGCAGAAATTGGAACTTATTCCAAGCTCGTTACCTGGTGGGTGACTATTGTATTTGCATTACTTGGCAGTGCAGTGAACTTACGCCTGGGTATTGTTAAAGGCTTAATGATTGGCGGTATTGCTATGGCGTCGTCTAACCTGATGTTTTCATGGATAGCGTTAGTCGGTCCGGATACCAACCTCTTTTTAAGCGCAGTATTGATAGATGGCTTTACCAGCGCCTGGTCGACCGTTGCCTTTGTTGCTTTTATCAGCTTACTCTGTAACCGAACTTTCACCGCAACCCAATACGCATTGATGGCCTCGCTGGGGACCCTGGGTAAAACAATGCTAGCGTCATACAGCGGTGTTATTGTCGATTCTATGCAGGGTAACTGGGCCCTGTTTTTTGTTTTAACCGCGGTTATGGTCATACCCAGTCTGGTTTTCCTTTGGTTTATTCGTAAGCCATTAACGGCACTGGAGAAACAGCGTGATGCCAATTAAATACCACTGGATAACGCTAGGCCCCGGAGCCGTTAGTGGACTCATTGCCAGCGGACTGTGCGATAAAGGCGAGTCTGTTTCTGTGTTGTCTCGCCATAACCAGGCGACAACGATTGAATGGAAACTTGTTCGCGCACAAGAGCGAACAAACTACAGAGTTCGTGCAACTCAATTGCCATTACCGGGAAATAGTGCCTTCATTGTTGCGGTTAAAGCGTTTGACGTTATTAGTGCCTTGCAACACATAACTGAGCTTAAAGGTTTTGATAAAAGCATGCCTATTGTACTGAGTCATAACGGCATGGTTGAACTGCCAAAAGCCTTAAGTCAACTTAATCTGCATCCTATGGTGACGACTCATGGAGCAGTTAAGAGCAAAAACAAAAACGGTATTATTTGTATTGAGCACAGAGGCACTGGCCGCAGTTGGCTCGAAGTCAGGCAAGAACTCTCAGAGCCCTGGTCGACTCTTCAACAAGCCTTCCCTCCACTTGTTCTCGAGCAAGATATTAGCCAGCGGCGCTGGTTAAAGTTGATAATTAACTGTGTAATAAACCCATTAACGGCTATTTATGCCTGCGAAAACGGAAAGTTACTTGAAGATAAGTGGCAATCGCAAATCGTAAGTTTGGTTAACGAAGCCGTTGCTGTCGCTGAAACTCAGAACGTATTTTTAGATACCAAGATGTGCCATCGGGAAGTATTGAGAGTTGCACAAGAAACGGCGTTAAACAGATCATCGATGTTACAGGACATCAAGCAGCAAAGACGTACTGAGATAAACGAGCTAACCGGTTATTTAATTAAAACAGGTGAGTCGGCAGGCGTTGCCACGCCAACTCACCAGCAGCTGCTGAATGAATTTCAAAAGCGTTACGGTTAATTAGTCTTTATCTTCAATAAAGTCGACCACTTCAAGCCCAAAACCCGATAAAGCCGAATAACGTTTTGGTGAACTCATTAAATGCATTTTGTGAATATCAAGATCAGCCAAAATCTGTGAGCCTAAACCGACATTACGAGAAGCATTTGAAGCTGACGCAGTAGGTTTGTGCTCACCTTTGTCCTGTGCCTCAAATTCCTGAACCTGTGCAATGATATTGTCCGGTGTTTGTTGACGACCAATAATCACCAGTACGCCGTCATGTTCAGCAATATAAGACATGGCCTTTTGAATTGGCCAGCTACGCTTGGCAGCTCGTTCGGTTAAAAAGGTGTCATGGAAAGTGTCCTGTAAGTGAACACGTACATTCGTCACCTTATCCTGTGATAAGTCACCATGAACCAGAGCATAATGCACCTGCTTATCTATCGTGTCCTGATAAGTCACTAAATGAAACTTACCAAAAGCAGTAGGCAGGCTGCATTCTGCGACACGTTCAATGGTTTTTTCCTGTATTGAGCGGTACTCAATGAGGTCAGCAATGGTTCCTACTTTAATGCCATGCTCTTTAGCAAAAGCTTCAAGGTCGGGGCGACGCGCCATGGTACCGTCTTCATTTAGCACTTCGACAATAACCGACGAAGGCTCAAAGCCAGCTAAACGCGCTAAATCACAACCGGCTTCAGTATGTCCTGCGCGGTTAAGCACACCACCAGATTTAGCTTTTAACGGAAAAATATGCCCCGGCATAACTAAATCTTCGGGCTTAGCATCTTTTTTTACGGCGTCCAGCACCGTTTTCGCTCTGTCAGCAGCAGAGATCCCCGTTGTTACTCCCTCTGCGGCTTCAATAGAAACCGTAAAGTTTGTTGCATAAGGCGCGTTGTTTTTATCGACCATTAACGGAAGGTTAAGCTGCTTACAGCGTTCCTCCGTTAGCGTTAAGCAGATAAGTCCACGGCCGTAACGTGCCATAAAGTTAATGGATTCAGGCGTTACACACTCGGCGGCAATAATAATGTCGCCTTCGTTTTCTCGATCTTCATCATCCATCAGGATAACCATTTTTCCCTGACGAATGTCTTCAATAATCTCTTCTGTGCTATGCAGTGACATAACGCTTTACCCTTAATCTTGTGTTTGAGGTACTGCTACCAAGCGCTGATCCGGACCAACCTGCCTGCGATCAATAACTTTAAATCTTGGCGCTGAAGCTAATTCTAATGGTTCACCCATGTCGATAACCGAACGGCCTTGATGACCCAGTATTTGACCAGAGCTGTATATCATCATTCGGTCACAGAGTTGCTGTTCAATAAGCGCCCCTGCCAGACTCGCGCCGCACTCTGTCCACACCTGGTTAATTTCACGTTTAGCTAATTCAATCATCAGTGCTTTTAAGCACACTTTGCCGTCCCTGTCAGCTTCAATAATAAGCTCATGGCAATGTGGGTGCCGACTGGCCTTGCCCTGCGTTGTACGTACCAGCCAAACAGGCGCTGGCGATTCAAACACCCGGGCATCATCATTCACCCGATGTTGGCTGTCGATAATAATACGTACTGGCTGTTTTAATGGTTCAGGTAGCGGCCGTGATGCCGGCCATTGATTAACGCGCACCGTAAGCTTCGGGTTATCAGCTAACACCGTTGTAGCTCCGGTCAAAATAGCATCTGCCTGAGCGCGATAAGTCTGCACGTCACTGCGAGATCCCGCCGAGGTAATCCACTGGCTACGACCGTCCGCCAAAGCGGTTTTTCCGTCAAGGGAAGTCGCCATTTTTAAGGTGACCCATGGGCGTTGTCGTGTCATGCGGGAAATAAACCCGGGGTTCAAACTCTCGGCTGCCGACTGCAACGTACCAACATCAACACGTATGCCTGCATCTTCTAAACGCTTAATACCGTTACCACTGACGCGAGGATTAGGGTCGCGCATAGCCACAACAACGCGGGCAATGCCAGACTCAATAAGAGCGTCGGCACAAGGCGGAGTCCGTCCAATATGGCTGCAGGGTTCAAGAGTGACATAAGCAGTTGCGCCTTTTGCCTTTGTACCTGCAAGCCGCAAAGCATGAGCCTCGGCATGAGCTTCACCTGCCTGATGATGCCAACCTTCTGCAATAACTTCTTCACCAACAGTAATAACGCAGCCCACAGCCGGGTTGGGCCGGGTTGTCATTAACCCACGCCGCGCCAGCTTTAACGCGCGGTGCATCATTTTGTGGTCAAACTGTTGTTGTAATAAATTAGTCATTCAGGCGTGCGATTTCTTCACCAAACTCACGGATATCTTCGAAAGAGCGGTACACCGACGCAAAACGAACATAAGCGACTTTATCAATCTGCTTCAGGTTTTCCATAACCAAACTCCCGATAAAGTTGCTGCTAATTTCACGCTCACCGGTAGCGCGTATGCTCGACTTAATTTTGTTGATTGCCTGTTCCATGAGTTCAAGACTTACAGGACGCTTTTCTAACGCTCTTAATAAACCGTTGCGCAGCTTGTCTTCGTTAAACGGTTCACGCGAGCCATCGGTTTTGATGACTCGTGGCATAATCAGCTCCGCCGTTTCAAAGGTCGTAAAGCGCTCTTTGCAATGGTTGCATTCACGCCTGCGACGAACTGAGGCCCCATCCGCAACAAGTCGCGAATCGATAACCTTAGTATCTTGTGTGCCGCAAAATGGACAATGCATTGCCTGACTCCTTTAAGTGCGCTTTACAACTGCGATTCATTAACCGTAAACAGGAAACCTAGCGCATAACGCTTTTACTTGCTCGCGAACTTCGCTGATTTTGCTTTCGTCAGAAATGTCATCCAGAACATCGCAAATCCAGTTGGCTACTTGTTCGGCTTCGGCTTCTTTAAAACCACGACGGGTAATAGCTGGTGTGCCTAAACGCAAACCTGAAGTAACAAAAGGTGAGCGCGGATCATTAGGCACGGCATTCTTGTTCACGGTAATAAAAGCATTACCTAAAGCTGCATCCGCATCTTTACCGGTAATGTCTTTGTCGATAAGGTCAACCAGGAATAAGTGGTTCTGAGTGCCATTAGATACGATTTTATAACCGCGCGCCTGCATGGTTTTTACCATGGCATTTGCATTCACTAATACCTGCTTTTGATAGTCTTTAAATTCCGGCTGCAAAGCTTCCTGGAAAGCGACCGCTTTACCGGCAATAACATGGCAAAGTGGGCCTCCCTGGTTACCCGGGAATACCGCGCTGTTTAACTTCTTATGTAATTTTTCATCGTCACTACCTGAAATGATCAAACCGCCACGTGGCCCAGCCAGAGTTTTGTGTGTGGTCGTCGTAACAACGTGAGCATAAGGTACCGGATTAGGATACTCACCTGCGGCAATTAAGCCTGCCACGTGAGCCATATCGACCATAAGATAGGCATCGACTTTGTCGGCAATTTCACGGAATTTTTTCCAGTCAACAATACCAGAGTAGGCTGAGAAGCCTGCAACAATTACTTTCGGCTTGTGCTCTTGCGCCAGCTTTTCAACTTCGGCGTAGTCAATTTCACCGGTGGACTCATCCAGACCATATGAAACCGCGTTGTAGAGCTTGCCTGAAAAGTTAACTCCGGAACCGTGAGTTAAGTGACCACCGTGAGCCAGACTCATACCCAGGAAAGTATCACCGGCTTCCATAAGGGCCATAAAGGCAGCAGTATTTGCCTGAGAACCCGAGTGCGGTTGCACGTTTGCGTATTTAGCGCCAAACAGTTGCTTCGCGCGCTCAATAGCTAAGTCTTCAACTTTATCGACAAACTCGCAACCGCCGTAATAGCGCTTATGCGGGTAGCCTTCTGCGTATTTGTTGGTTAGCTGCGAGCCCTGAGCCTGCATAACCCGCGGACTGGTATAGTTTTCTGACGCAATCAGTTCAATGTGTTGTTCCTGACGTTCAACTTCACCTTGCATCGCCTGCCATAAGTCCGCATCAAAGTCGGCAATGTTCATCTCAGATTTCAGCATTACAGCTCTCCAAATCATTAAATGGTCTTAATTTGCCCGGTATTTTACCTTAAAACACAAATGAGTGCCTAGTTCAGCGCAACAAAGTTTGGGGATGTTCGTAAATAACAGTAAACTATGCAGTAACTTTTTTGTTGATAGGAAGGATTTTACGTCACTATGGCGCAATATATCTATTCAATGTCTCAGGTGAGCAAAGTTGTTCCACCTAAGAAAACCATCTTAAAAGATATTTCTCTGTCATTTTTTCCGGGGGCCAAAATTGGTGTTCTGGGTGTGAACGGTGCCGGTAAGTCAACCTTACTACGCATAATGGCGGGTGTTGATAAAGAGTACGAGGGTGAAGCCCGCGCATTATCGGGAACTCAAATTGGTTATCTGCCTCAGGAACCACAGCTGGACGAAAATAAAACGGTAAAAGAAACCGTTGAAGAAGCGGTGGCGGATGTTAAAGAGGCCTTCGCTAAACTCGATGAAATTTATGCGGCTTACGCCGACGAAAATGCTGACTTTGATGCACTATCAAAGGAACAAGGCGAATTGGAAGCTTTGTTGCAGGCAAAAGACGGTCACAACATCGACAACATTCTTGAGCGTGCAGCAGATGCACTGCGCTTACCTGAGTGGGATGCCAAAATAGGCAACCTGTCGGGTGGTGAAAGACGTCGTGTCGCTATTTGCCGACTGCTGTTATCCAAGCCCGATATGCTGCTGTTAGACGAACCTACCAACCACCTGGATGCGGAGTCTGTGGCCTGGCTTGAGCGTTTCCTGCACGATTACACCGGTACCGTCGTTGCCATTACCCACGACCGCTACTTCCTTGATAACGTTGCCGGTTGGATCCTTGAACTTGACCGTGGCTATGGTATTCCCTGGGAAGGTAACTACTCTTCCTGGCTAGAACAGAAAGAGAAGCGTCTGGAACAGGAAGAACGTTCGGAAAAAGCACGCCAGCGCACTATTAAACAAGAGCTGGAGTGGGTACGTACTAACCCGAAAGGCCGCCAGGCGAAAAGCAAAGCACGTCTTAACCGCTTTGAAGAGCTACAAAGTGGCGACTACCAAAAACGTAACGAAACCAATGAGCTATTTATTCCACCGGGCCCTCGCCTGGGTGATAAGGTCATTGAAGTTAACGGTATTAGTAAGGCTTACGAAAAACGCCAGCTTATCGACAACTTAAGCTTTAGTGTACCGAAAGGCGCTATTGTCGGTATTATCGGTCCTAACGGTGCGGGTAAATCAACCTTGTTCCGCATGATCAGCGGCGAAGAAAAGCCAGACAGCGGTTCTATCGAATTGGGTGAAACCGTGCAACTGGCCAGTGTCGATCAGTTCCGCGACGACATGGATGACAAGAAAACCGTCTTTGAGGAAATTACTGATGGTAACGACATCCTGAAAATTGGTAACTTTGAAGTTAATGGCCGCGCTTATGTGGGTCGCTTTAACTTCCGCGGTACCGACCAGCAAAAACGCATTGGCGAATTGTCTGGTGGTGAACGTAACCGGGTGCATTTGGCTAAGCTGTTAAAAGCTGGCGGTAACGTTCTACTGCTCGATGAGCCAACCAACGACTTAGACGTTGAAACCTTACGGGCACTGGAAGAAGCTATCCTCGAGTTCCCAGGCTCAGCGATGGTTATCTCGCACGACCGTTGGTTCCTTGACCGTATTGCTACCCACATTCTGGATTACCGTGATGAAGGCGAAGTGGTCTTCTACGAAGGTAACTACAGCGACTACGAAGCTTACATGAAAGAAAAATTCGGTGAGCAGGCAATGGAGCCACACCGCATTAAATACAAACCTATTGGCTAATGACCGGGTACCAAAGGGGAGCTTAAAGCTCCCCTTTTTTCTGCAAGCTACATCACATCCAGTGCTTGTTGAAGGTTCTTCACTCCAATCACTTCCATGCCTTTTGGTGAAGTTTTGGGCGTATTACCAATAGGCACAATGGCTTTTTTGAAACCGTGTTTCGCCGCTTCGTTTAAACGCTCAAGGCCATTAGGTACCGGTCGTATCTCCCCGGCTAGCCCCACCTCACCAAACACAATTAATTCGCGCGGCAAAGGTTCTCCTTTAAAGCTGGAGACAATAGCAAGCAACAACGCTAAGTCTGCTGAAGTTTCAGATACCTTAACGCCACCAACAACGTTCACAAAAACATCCTGATCAGACACTTGTAAGCCGCCGTGACGGTGCAAAACGGCCAGCAACAATGCTAACCGTGTTTGTTCCAGCCCCACAGCAACCCGGCGTGGATTTGCCAGAGCCGAATAATCAACCAGCGCCTGAATTTCAACCAATAGCGGCCGCGTACCTTCCCAAACCACCATAACAACCGAGCCATTCCCCTGGTCTTCCGCTCGTTGCAAGAAGATAGCCGATGGATTTGAAACCTCTTTCAGCCCACCGCCTGTCATTGCAAATACGCCAAGCTCATTCACTGCACCAAAGCGGTTTTTAGTACCACGCAGAGTACGATAACGGGAGTCTGATGAGCCATCGAGAAGTACGGAGCAGTCAATGCAATGCTCCAGAACTTTAGGTCCGGCCAAATGCCCTTCTTTGGTCACATGTCCCACCATAATAATGGCAACGTTCTTTTGCTTTGCATAGCGCGTTAAAAAAGCTGCCGCCTCACGAACCTGCGAAACACTGCCTGGTGCTGACTGAATGTCCGCCATATGCATTACCTGAATGGAGTCAATGACCATAATGGCGGGTTTCTCTTTGTCCGCCAGCTGACAAATACTTTCTACCGAGGTTTCAGACAGCATGCGTAATTTATCAGTTGGCAGATTAAGCCGCTGTGCGCGCATAGCCACCTGCTGTAAAGATTCCTCACCTGTCACGTAAAGCGCCGGCATACGCTCCGCCAACTTACATAAGGTTTGCAGTAATAAAGTACTCTTACCGGCACCGGGCGAACCACCTATCAGTATTGCCGAACCGGGGACCACACCACCACCTAATACCCGGTCAAACTCCCGAAAACCAGAGCTAAAACGCGGTACTTCCTGCAAGTCCACCTCGTTAAGAGTCTGAACTCTGGCATCGGTGATACCACTAAAGCCCCGGCGGTCTGATGAATTAGAGGTTGTTTTAGACGTTAAACGAATTTCAGTAAGCGTATTCCAGGCCTTACATTCAGTGCATTGTCCCAACCAACGAGGGAAGTCTGCACCACAATCATTACACACATACGCACTTTTTGCTTTTGCCATTCGTCTGCTTCTCGTTTTATGATGAGGTATTACTCAAGAATAATTATAAAAAATAGTAGACTTCGATGCCTAATCAGTATTTTGACCAACTTATCGATCAGTTAAAGCCGCTCATTTACGATACCGACTTTGATACGCTGTTTCAGTCTTTAACTGAAAACGAAGATGGTCCGACCCGCTTCAAACTAAAAATGGAGCTTAGACGTTTGGCGGCTCCTTGTCACCGTACCGTTGATTTACGCAATCAAGTAGACGGTGAATGTCACCCTTATGAGTACAACGGACGCAGGCATCAGCTTGACGACGTTGCCATTGAAATTTTTGAGCGCGGCCTGGAAACCTATAAAGGTGTTTTCACACAAGATACTTTCGAGCAAATTCTGGATGCTGACAACCATCTGCGCCAGGCTCGTGAAGAAGAAAGAGCTTTTGCCCAAAGTTTAGCTGACCATAACGCCGAGCCTTTAAATGGTCAATCGCCCTTCCCTAATGCTGATAATGAAGCCGAATCGTATCTATTGGAAACCTTTCACTTTGGCCAATACCCGTATCGTGCCGAAGAACGGATGAACTTTACCATCGAAGTTGGTCTTGAAGACAATAAAGGAAAAGCTTATACCGCAGTAACAACGGATATTTCAATTACCGGTATGCGCGTACGCGTGGACGACGAACATAGCTTCCAATACGATGAACTAATATCTCTTTACTTTACCGGGCTGGCAAAAGAGTTCACCGTAGATCCCGGTACTCGTATCCCATACCGCGTAGTTGGCGTACAGGGAGTTGACGGCAAGCAATACCTTAAGTTAAACCGCGACCCCAACTATCACTCTGCCGAACTGGATAAATTTTTTCACCGCTTTATTAACGGCTACAAGAAGCGCTACCGAGTTAATGTCGATAACACCTACAACACCATCATCACTAAGGGTCATGAACAGCTTCTGTTGCCAAGAATGCAACAGCTTCCGGTGTTCTTTTCTGAATCTAACCGTCAACTTGTTGCCGACTATGTCTTAACCACGGATAACAATCGCTTCATCTTAAATAACTGGATAAACGAACTGAACCAAATCAGTTTCGGTTCAATCTTTAATGTCCGTCGCAGCCGCTGGTTACTGCAGGACTTACTCGACAAAAAAAGTTCGCGGTTACTGGTTCTGACCTTTTCAATTACAGCGCGAGGCAAAATATACAACTATTCAGCAACGGTTGAAGAGCTACAGAAAACCGGATTATGGGAAACCTATGTTGCGTTTGGAAGTCAGAAAGCCTCATGGCGAGTCTACCAAATTGATTTACGCCCTGTTGACTTGAATCAGGCCTGGCAGCCGCAGAGTGTTCCACAAAACATCAATGTCCCGTTCCGGTTAAACCCGCCCACCGCACAGGTCAAAAGAGCAATTTCTCCCCTGCGGTACATGGGGGTCGTTAACGATATTACCGACAGTTTAAATGGATTTTTCGACACCGCTCTGGATAAAAACCAACTTTCATCTCTGAAGGCTTTTGCCCACCCCCCGGCAGTACCAATTCGAACCAAAGAAGCACGGCTGGAGTTTATCAATTTACGCAGTGAAAAACGTTTTAGCTACCGCAGCCGCTGCCGCGTCAGGGTTGGGAAGTATGTCCGGGACGGCATGATCATTGACCTTTCCGTTAGTGGTTTACAAGTTCAGATTGATACCCCGGTTGCCGTTGAGAAAGGCGATAATGTCGAAATATCGATGACTGGCTTCAAGAAACTGTATAAAAAAGCAAAGCTTGACCACTTGCCTTATACCATTGCTTCAGTTGATGACGCTCGTACGACATTACGACTGAAGATAGACGGCGACCATGAACAACATATGGGCTCCGAGTTCATCCGTTTTTTAATTCGGGAGCAAAGAGACTTATTAAAACTGCAGGTTGAAAATACCTCGATAAACGGCCTGGAACTCTGTCTTCGTAATTTGTATTGTGACGCACCCGGCTCACTGCCCATTTTCTTCTACAGAAATAAGAAACGAAAAACGTCGGTACGTCGAGCGGGTCTATCTAACTGGCCATCAGACTGGACCCGACTACTGTCTAGATTTCCGGGAAGTCAAAAAAGCGCTCTAAACTTGCAACCGTTAATGCGCGGGTCTTCAGTAACGGAAAAGCTCCTGCCAAAGCTTGAGGATATGGATCGCACATCAGAGCCTGTCACATTGTTACTGTTGTTACGCCTTTACCGCCAAAGTGGTGAAGATATTGTTCAAACCCAGTGGCTGGAAAGTAACGACAACCACGCTATTGAGTCTTTTATAGAGCAATGTCTACCTAATTCTATCTTCCGCGCGGTAACGGTTACGTTATCAAGAACTGGAAAACCTGATACTCAATTTATTCAGGCCGAACTTAACTACATTAGCCGGTACGCAGCTTACCGGGCACAGGAAATAGAAGAAGATTTGTGGCAAGTCTATGCCATTGCAGATACCGTTGATGTTACTGAGAGCTTACTGGAGTTTGCCCTTCCTGATACCAATACTATTGAAGAACAAAAAGAACGGCTAAACACTTGGCTCAATAAGTTTTGAGTGCTGCAGACAAGGAATGATCTCAAGTAAATCATTTGAGTTAATGGAGTAGTCCGCAACAGCCTGCAAAGCAGGCTTTGCATTATAAGCGATACCAACTGCTGCAGTTTCAAGCATAAGGGCGTCGTTAGCGCCATCACCGACGGCCACCGTTCTTTCACGTGGAATGTTCCACTTGTCAGCAAGTATTTCCAACTGTTGTGCTTTCATCTTTGCATCAACAATACTTCCCAGAACTTTCCCCGATAAACAACCATTAACGACTTCAAGTCGGTTCGCCAGTACAGCATCCAGTTTGAGTGCCTTTTGTACTTTATCAGCAAACCATGTAAAGCCACCGGAAACTAATGCAGTTTTCCAGCCTCTATTTTGTAACGAAAGCAGTAATTCTGATGCGCCGGGGTTAAATGGAATTGGATCAAAAAGGCTTTCTAAGTCACTTTCTTTAATTCCCGATAAACATGCAACACGTAGCTTAAGGCTCTCACTAAAATCAATTTCACCCCGCATAGCGGCTTCCGTTATTGCTGAGACTTTAGTATAACGGTCATTTAATCGTGCAATTTCATCGATACACTCAATACCAATTAAGGTAGAATCCATGTCGAAGACGATTAAACCGGAACTGTATTTCATTGAACGGAAAACTCCTGAGCTGAGCCCATGCAACTAACAGAATTTAAGCAATGGCACCGATTGAAAAGTACCTTGCTTAACAACAAAACCAAAGCGATTGCTCGTATTATGTTTAAGCGAGCGCTTCGTCTGGCTGCTGCTGGTGGCTTGTTGCTGATCATTATTAATGTTTGGAATATTGCCAGTGTCCAGTCTCAACAGCAACTGTTCTCTCAAACTCAGTCTGTTACTCAATTAATGATTGAGCAGGCTGAGCATGAAGCGCATTACTGGCTTGAGCACCAAAACACCGAACGTTTAACCGCATTAACCGATCATATCGCCAGCAATCCGCAGGTAATGGCAGCCACAATACGTAACCGTTTTGGTGAGTTATTGGTTCACAGTGGGATCAGCGCATCGATGATTGACTGGCCGACAACCGATGATGCATCAGAACCCTGGGTTCTCGTAGAGGAAATAAGCCTTGAAGATAACGTCAGTGGTTACTTACAGGTGGTGTTCGATAAAAACCTTTTGCTTAAAAAGAGCCAGACGGCTCACAATGGGCTGATGCAGCAAGGAAAGTTACTTCTGCTGCTGGCTATGTTGGCAGGCGTATTTATTATGCTTGGTTTTAACCGGATTCGTGACCGTTACTGGCAGACGGAACATCACTAAAAAGCTCGCAACTGTTTTGCCATAAAGTTTCACTAAGTGACTCTTTACTCATGCTTCTTAGGTCTACTAAAACATCCAGAACCTTTGCAATCCTGGCCGGCTCGTTACGCTGGCCCTGATAACCACAAACGGGCATATCCGGCGAATCTGTTTCAAGCACCAGCGCAGATACAGGAACTTTTGCTATCGCTTCACGCGTTTTTTTCGCGCGAGTGTAAGTGATTACTCCGCCAACACCCAGTTTATAACCGCAATCGACAAATTTCATAGCCTGCTGGTAACTGCCACTAAAAGCGTGTATGACACCAGACTCCGAACCGTACTGCTTCAGCAGCGGATGCGTTGTCTCCAGGGTTTTGCGGTGATGAATAATGGTTGGGAGACGGTATTGCCGGGCCAGCTTCAATTGTTCAATGAAAAGCTTACGCTGGAGTTCTGAGTCTCCGCACGTGGCATCCAGCCCTATTTCACCTACAGCCAGCAAACGCTCTTTGGGTTTATCCAGAGCTTTTTCCAGCTCATCAATTTGGTTCAGGCTGTGCTTCCCTATAAACCAAGGATGCAAACCTAGTGCAAAGCGCCAGCTCGAAAACTGCTCAGCCAACTGCTGCAGCCGGGGCCATTGCTCAGCACTGACACCCGGCACCATGAAACGCTCTACGTTTACCTCTTTTGCATTCTCCAGAACCTGCTCCCGGTCATTATCAAATGCCTGAAAGTCTAGATGGCAGTGCGTATCGTAAAGCTTCGTCATAAAACCTAATGTTCGCGTGTGTGAGTAAATTCAATATCGGGATAACGTTCTTCCGCTAAGCTCAAATTCACCATAGTGGGTGCAATGTAAGTCAGATTATCACCACCGTCTAATGCCAGGTTAGACTCGGCTTTACGACGAAATTCGTCCAGCTTCTTTTCATCTTTACTGCTTACCCAGCGCGCTGTAGCAACATTGATGTTTTCATACATAGCATCCACTTTGTACTCTGTTCTCAAACGATGCACGACAACATCAAACTGCAGAACTCCAACAGCCCCAACTATCAAGTCATTGCTGATAAGCGGGCGGAACACCTGCACCGCACCCTCTTCGGATAACTGCACCAAACCTTTCAGCAGTTGTTTCTGCTTTAGAGGATCTTTTAAACGAATGCGGCGGAAAAGTTCAGGTGCAAAGTTAGGAATACCACTAAATTTAAAGTCTTCACCTGCGGTAAATGTATCGCCAATCTGGATAGTGCCATGGTTGTGCAAACCGATAATGTCACCAGGATAAGCCTCTTCTACATGCGAGCGGTCACCGGCTAAGAAGGTTAAAGCATCGCTAATACGCACGTCTTTACCCGTACGTACCTGCCTCATCTTCATCCCCTTCTCATATTTGCCTGAGACAATCCGTAAGAAAGCGACACGGTCACGATGGCGCGGATCCATATTCGCCTGAATTTTAAAAATAAACCCGGAGAAATCTTTGTTATCTGCACTGATACTCTCTTGTTGATCAGTCTCCCGGGGCTGAGGTTTTGGAGCCCAGTCGACCAGGCCGTCCAACATATGATCAACACCGAAATTACCTAATGCCGTACCAAAGAATACCGGGGTCAACTCACCGGCAAGAAACAGTTCTTTATCAAAAGGATTAGAAGCGCCATTTACCAGCTCTATTTGCTCACGCAGCTCTTCGGCCCATGCCCCTATTTTTTCATCCAGCTCAGGGTTATCCAGACCTTTTATAATGGTCTCTTCCTGTATTCGGTGTCCCTGGCCCGTTTTGTACAATATGGTTTCATCTTTAAGTAAATGATAAACACCTTTAAAGTTCTTACCGGAACCTATTGGCCAGGTAATTGGTGCACACATAATTTTTAGTACGTCTTCAACCTCATCCAGCAACTCGAGAGGATCTCGAATGTCACGGTCGAGCTTGTTCATGAAAGTAATAATTGGTGTGTCGCGCAGGCGAGTAACTTCCATCAACTTGATCGTCCTGTCCTCGACCCCCTTGGCACCATCAATAACCATGAGGCAGGAGTCAACCGCCGTTAGTGTACGATAAGTATCTTCAGAAAAGTCTTCGTGTCCCGGCGTGTCGAGTAAGTTCACCAAAGCGTCGTTGTATGGAAACTGCATGACTGAGGTCGTTACCGATATACCACGCTCTTGTTCCATCTGCATCCAATCTGATTTTGCATGCTGACCCGACTTCTTCCCTTTAATTGTGCCGGCCTTCTGAATCTGATGACCATGCAGCAACACCTTTTCGGTAATCGTTGTTTTACCAGCATCCGGGTGAGAGATAATGGCAAAGGTACGACGTTTCGCGACTTCATTCTGCAAGCTGGATTCCGACATCAATGACACTCTTTGTGGTTAAAATGGTTTATGCGGCTTATTTTCGCTGATCTTATACTGATACACAAACCAAGGATGGTTATAAAACGGTAACTGTCGTATTTAGGCCAGAAAACCCTCTACAACTTTATAGCCTGCCCCTCTTCCATGGGTGGTAAATCAAATAAATGGCACAGTGTCTGACCTAAGTCGGCAAAGCTTTGTCGTTGGCTCCGGCTGCCTGCGGATACATGGTGACCAGACAACAACAGAGGAATGTATTCGCGAGTATGATCTGTGCCTTCCCATGTAGGGTCGCAACCATGATCAGCTGTTAACACCAGAATATCGTCCGGCTTCATTGCAGACTCAATTATTGGCAGCCATTTATCAAAGGCTTCAAGCTCATTTGCATACCCTTCAATGTTACGGCGATGCCCGTACAAAGTATCAAAATCAACAAGATTCGTAAAAATGAGTGCGTTGTCCGGAGCCGTTTTCATAGCATTTAATGTTGCGGTTAACAGACCTTCCAGACCGGATGCTTTGATTGACTGAGTAACACCCTGCCCTGCGAAAATATCCGCTATTTTTCCAATAGCGATAACTTCTCCACCATTCTCCTGCAACTTATCCAGCACCGTCGGTTTAGGCGGTAAAACCGAGTAGTCTTTGCGATTTGCGGTCCGCTCAAACGTGTCGGCATTTTCACCGACAAAGGGCCGAGCAATAACTCGGCCAATATTATAGGGCTCCAGAAGCTCCCGTACTTTTTCACAAACCTGATATAAACGCTTAAGACCAAAGTGCTCTTCGTGAGCCGCAATTTGAAAAACTGAATCGGCAGAAGTATAAAAAATTGGCCAGCCGGTACGAATGTGTTGCTCGCCTAACTGCTTAATAATTTCTGTACCGGATGCATGACAGTTGCCAAGTATGCCTTGAAGTTTACAAGCTTCGCTTATCTGAGCTAATAGTTCCGCCGGGAAGCTGTTTTCCTTACTCTCAAAGTAGCCCCAGTCGAAGTGCACAGGAACGCCCATCAATTCCCAGTGACCTGAGGGCGTATCTTTTCCCGATGAAATCTCTGCAGCACAGGCATAGGCACCGCTTAAAACTGAGGGTTCGTGGCCTCTGGCATAGGAGCCCGTAGCCTCTTTGTGCGCTTCAAACAGCCCCAGACGAGTTAAATTCGGCAAGTGCATAGGTTTTCCCTGCTTGTGCCGATACTCCGCGATATGACCAAAGGTATCAGCTCCGGCGTCGCCAAACTTTTCAGCATCCGGAGCGCAGCCAATACCAAAAGAATCTAATACCACGACAATGGCTCTGCTCATGCTTAATTTCCCGCTATTCTTTGATAGATAACGCCAGTAGTGGGTGGCTTTTGCGTACTAAAGCTTATCGCTTTTAATATCCGCTCAGCCGCCTCATTCCAGTCAGACTCACAACTTGCATGCAATGTTACCAGCTCCGTATCTGAATCAACTTTTGAACCAATACCAAGGATATCGGTAACACCAACACTTAAGTCCAGTATATCATCTGCTTTGCGGCGCCCTCCCCCCAAGCACACTACCGCCATTCCCAACTCACGGGTATCAACTCCAACAATATAATGTCCGCTGTATTCAACGGGAGCGATAAGAGGCTTAACGATTTTTGCCTGTGGCAGGTATTCATGACTTTTCTCAAAAAAGTCACCAGGACCACCCAACGACTTAACCATTTTCGCGAAGCTTTCAGCTGCACTACCGTCGCTCAGTACTTTCTCTACCATAGCTTCCGCTTGTTCAGTATTGCCCGCCAACTTCCCTGAAACTAAAAGTTCAGCAGACAAGGCTTTGGTTACCTCGTGCAAACGTAAGTCACGGTGCTTCCCACTTAAGTAATCTACAGCTAACTGAACTTCAACGGCATTACCGGCAGCTGAGCCTAAGGCTTCATTCATATCCGTTATGAGCGCCGTGGTCTCAACCCCTAACTCACAACCAACAGTGACCAGGCTCTGCGCCAATTCTTTTGACTTCTCAAAGCTCGGCATAAAAGCGCCGTTACCCGCTTTAACGTCCATAACCAGACCGTCTAACCCTTCAGCCAGCTTTTTTGCCAGAATAGAAGCTGTTATCAGAGGAATTGATTCTACCGTCGCACTGATATCCCGCGTTGCGTAAAAACGGCTGTCTGCAGGGGCTAAACGGCCCGTCTGACCGATAATTGCTACACCCGCATTTTTAACGGTATCGCGAAACAACTGGTTATCGGGAGCCGTCTGATATCCGGGGATAGAATCAAACTTATCGAGTGTACCGCCGGTGTGACCCAGCCCTCGGCCGGAGATCATCGGGATGTAACCACCGCAGGCAGCAACGATAGGCCCCAACATTAAGCTGACCACATCGCCCACACCACCCGTAGAGTGTTTATCCAGTAAAGGACCTTTCAGATCCTGCTGTCGCCAGTCAAGAACATCCCCTGAGTCACGCATCGCAACCGTCAGAGCCTTCTTTTCCTCTGCTGACATTCCCTGAAAGTAAACCGCCATAGCAAGAGCGGCTATTTGGCCTTCACTAACCGACTCGTCACAAATACCGTTCACAAATTCCTGAATATCGACCTCAGACAAGACGATACCGTCTCGCTTTTTGCGGATGACCTCCTGTGGCAAAAACATCAGTTAAGCCTTAACCAAAATCTTTTGAATGTCCTGCAACAGGCTACTGGCACCAATACGGAAATGACTCGCAGTGACCCAGTCTTCACCCATTAACTGCTCAGCCAATTCAATATACTGAACGGCGTCGTCGACTGTACGAATACCACCAGCAGCTTTAAACCCGCAGTCCGTTTGACTGGCTTTTATTACTCCTAACATAGCTTCAGCCGCTTTTAAGGTCGCATTCACTGAAACTTTGCCAGTTGAAGTTTTAATAAAGTCCGCACCATTTGCAATGGCAAGTTCACTAGCAAGAACGATTTTATCGTGCTGCTCCAGTTCACCAGATTCGATAATGACTTTTAATTGTACTGAGTCACCGCAAATATCCTTACATTCTCGTACCAACTCAGCTGGTGTACTTTCGTCACCATTTAATAACGCTTTGTAAGGCAGGACAACGTCCACTTCGTCGGCACCGGCAGCAATCGCACGCTCCGTCTCAGCAGCTGCCCGCTCAACGTCACTGCTACCATCAGGAAAATTTGTTACGGTAGCAACCTTAGTGCTAAGTCCCTGCTCTTCTAAAAGCTGTTTAGCTAAAGCAACCCACTCCGGAAAAACACAAACTGCAGCGACGCTTTTTTCGTTGATAGATGCACGTGAGCATAAATCTTCAATGACCTTTCGGTTATCGTCATTATTCAATGTCGTTAAGTCCATGAAGGATAAGGCTTGTAACGCCCGCACCTGTTGCGTTGATGGCATAATTACTCCGTTAGTCTTGTTGACGGCTCCAGCGCATAACTAAAGCATCTTCTCTGCCGCCATCCAATGGATAATAGTTTAACCTGCGACCTACCGTATCAAACCCATTGTGTTCATATAAGCGAATAGCCGCTGAATTCGATGCGCGAACCTCCAGAAAAACAACATACTGGTGGTCATAAGCGTAGTCTAATAAGTCCTGCATGAGTTTGTTGCCATAGCCCTGCCCCTGAAAAGCAGGATCGACCGCAATGTTGTGCAGGGTCAATTCATCTGCAACTCGTTGGCAGATAGTAAAACCTATAACTTCAGAATCTCGCGTTAATCGCCTGCAACGATACTGTTCGCCGACACTTTGGTTGAATACCGCCCATGACCAAGGGTGGCTGTGTGCTTTTTTTTCGACCTGAAACTCGGGTTTCCCGGGTTCAAAGTCTTCAATTTTAGTGTCCTCAGTACTCACGTTCTTCATTTTGAAGCCGCAGCCAAAGCGCTTTTTTCTGTGCAGTCGAAAGGGGCTTAGCCAGCCAGTCGGTATAATTAAAACACAAGCCTGGCGTTTGAACTGGTGCTTTTACCGCAACTGGACGTTGCTCAAAATACAGGCTAAGGTCGTTGATCCAACCTGGAAGGGAAACCGGTAGCTCAACAGTTCCCTGCAAGTAGAGCGGACCCAGTCGATAGTAAAATACAGGTGCTGTCGCACTTTTCGTTTGCCATACGGGAATCCCCATAAATTGCAAAGCAGTACGTTGTTGACGGGTCCATTCAGGAAGCATAACGATTACCGTTGAAAACAGATAAGTGCAGTTTACTCAAGCTTGGGAAGGATAGCCAGTCAGAAACTGGCAGGGGCGGAGGGATTCGAACCCCCAACCGTCGGTTTTGGAGACCGCTGTTCTACCAATTGGAACTACGCCCCTAACGCTTGAGCGGAGAATTATACCGACACCGAGCATTCAAACAAGCGATATTTGCAAGTCAACTTATCGTTTGCAGATTAATTAAACAATTCGGACTAAGCTTCTGCGTCAAAGAGCTCTTCATGAACAATCTGTAATATTTCTTCTACCTTAAACTCATCAATTTGAAAATGCTCCAGCACTCCATCCTGAACTTGCTCCCACTCTTCTTCTCCCGCAAGACTGCGAGTTCTCATATCCACCGCATAACGTGCAATTTTAAGTATTCCCAGAAGATCCAGCGTCAGGTTATCCAACTCACTGGAATGAGTGAAAATAGAACTGTCTTCAAACAAGTAATAAATCACTTCGACAACGATTTTAGGCAACTTCCAATGCTGAGCCAATAAGGCGCCTATAGTGGTATGTGTTGTCTGAAATAACTCTTGTTCTTTTATCTGCACCTTGGGCCAGGGAGTGCTGGCTGAGGCGTTAAGCAAATCGGCATAATCATCAAATTCAGCCAACATTACTGGTATACCGGAGCTTTGAAATAGCCCAAGCATATACGCATGGTCTCTTAACTCGGGCCGTCCTATAGACTCTGCAACCAAAACACAGGCACTAGCAACCCACTCGTTATACCGCCAGAATTCGTTAAGATCGTAGTCGGACGTTAACGCGGACTTTAACGCAACAGCCCGAACAATAGGAAATACCCGACGGAATCCAAGCGTCATAACAGCCTGCTGGATAGAGTCGACCTCTTTAGCTCGACGATAAGCAGCAGAATTAACCACCTGCAAGACAGCTGCTGCTATACTCATATCTGCGGAGATGGATTCAGCAATAACACCAACATCGGGTTCATCTTTTTTGGCTTCACTACTGACAGTTAACAGAGTTTGAGGACGCGGAGGAATACTGACTCTTTGTAGCAATCGTTTCTCTGCTGTCGTAATTTCTATCGCCATAGTATCTCCAAGTTGAACCCAATGATTTACATGAAATCTTAAAGCATGCCATTATGTTGAAACGTTTTATCAGGTATAACACTTCAATGTCTTACTTTCGATGTATTCTCTTTGTTTGTGCCTTAATTTTCAGCACCCTTGCTCATGCTTCAGTAGAAGTTGAGGTTTCTGGTGTTGAAGGCGACGAGTACAACAACGTTATGGCACTGTTGCAAATAGCCCGTCTGGACGAAGATAAGAGTTATGCCGCTTATCGAGTCCGGTATTTGCACCGACAAGCACCTAAAGACATCAAAAAAGCACTGCGTCCCTACGGATATTATCAGGTTGAAGTGAATGCTCAACTAGAAACTGTCGATTACGGATGGTCAGCATCATACCAGGTAGACTTAAACGAACCGGTTCGAATTTCGAGAAACTCGTGGAAAGTACAGGGCGACGCAACAGAAGACAAAGTTTTTAAGAAAGTTATTGAAAGTAGCAACCTAAAGGAGCAAGAGCGCTTTATTCACAGCGACTATGAAAGCGTCAAATCGCGCCTTTTGTCTTTAGCCAGTCAACGCGGCTATCACGATGCCCATTTTTTGGAGCACAACATAGAAATCGATGTTGAAAAGAATACAGCGGAAATTGATGTCGTATTTGATTCCGGAGAACGTTACAAATATGGGGAAATTACCTTTGAACAAGACATTCTGGATGACGAATTGTTGCAGCGCTACGTTCCTTTTGAGCAAGGAGAAGGCTACAACACTCAAGAGCTCAGTCAATTACAAATAGCTCTGGGCGATAGCGGATACTTTTCATCGGTGCAAGTCAGTCCGCAGTGGAATGACTCTAAGCAACACAGTGTGCCTATTACTGTAAGTTCTGAGCCAAATTTTAGAAACCAATATCAATATGGTGTCGGCTACGGCACCGATACCGGCGCCCGGGTAAGAGCCAGCATTAACCGCCGATGGGTAAATATAGAAGGCCACCAACTGCGCGGAATGACGCAGTTCTCTGAAGTCGAAAGCACTGTCGGCGCTAATTACATTATTCCCGGTCAGAAGCCACAGTCCGATTATTACCAAATACGAGCAGAAGCTTCTGATAAAGACAACGAAGGACAGAGCAACCGACTCTATCGTCTGGGAGCTTCGAGTATCGTGGCAATGAATAAGTGGCGCCGTGAATATGGACTGCACTGGCAGCGCGATGACTTCGAAATTGGTGAAAGCTCAGGAACCAGCCAGTTCCTTATTCCTCAGGCAAGCTGGAACTATATGATCGCTGATGGTCGCTTAAACATTGATAAAGGCTTCCGGTTTGATGTGACCTTAAAAGCCGCCAATGAGGCTCTGTTATCCGATGCAGACCTGGCAAGTCTGGAACTTGGTTTTAAAGCTGTTGTCCCTTTAACTGACAGAGTACGTTTTCTTGCCCGGGCAGAAGCCGGAGCCACATATATTGAAGACTTTGATCAACTACCGCCTTCATTACGTTTCTTCGCTGGTGGCGACAATAGTGTACGAGGCTACGCCTATGAACAGCTGGGGCCGGAAGATGATACAGGAACTATTATCGGTGGCCGTTACCTAGCCGTTGCCAGTGCAGAAATCGATTACCGGTTCAAGGATAACTGGCGTGTTGCACTCTTCACCGATATAGGTAATGCCATGATTGAACCTAATGAAAAACTTAAACAAAGTGTCGGCTTCGGTGTTCGCTGGATATCGCCCATTGGTTCAGTCCGTCTTGACTTGGCACAGGCGATAGATGAGCCAGGTAAGCCGTGGCGCTTGCACTTTACACTGGGCCCCGATCTATGAGGGTATATCGCTGGTTAGCTGGGATTACCCTGACTCTGGTTCTGCTCATTCCTATTTTAGCTCTTAGTTTGGTTGCCAGCGAAAGCGGCAGTCGATGGGTGTTAACTCAGGCGCAGAAGTATGCCCCCGTTGAGTTCAATTATAGCAAGTTTAACGGAAGCCTTTTAAATCAGTTTAAGTTTAGCGACTTTAGATTAGAGGCCGGTACTTTTTCTTATGCACCAGAACAGCTCAAAGTAACCTGGGAACCTTTTGCTCTATTATCAGGTGTACTGAAAGTAAACAGCATTAGAAGTAGCGGTGGTGAGATAAGACTACGAGCAGCAGCACAAGAGCAGCCTGACGCCTCTGAAACTTCTATTGAAAACGTTTCAATTGAACTCCCTATAGATCTGAGTTTGCTCAAGTTATCTATTGAAAAAACACAATTTTTTATTTTAGACACTCCGGCACAGGAGCTAGATATTAATGCGTCAGTTAGGCTCGATACAAACGCTCTGCTAAACATTCGGGAACTGCAGCTCAAGCATCAATACCTGACAACAAAACTTAGCGGAAAAACAAAGCTTTCTTACCCGTTTGATAGCAGCCTTAATAACAGCACACACCTGCACTCGCCTGACTACCCTGTACTAAAAGTCAAAAGTCGTATAGCCGGGAATATTCATGAGTTATCGACGACCAGCGAACTCTCAGAAGGCCTTATAGGCAACATCTCCGCTGAGTTACAAGACCCAATTAATGACCTTAAGTGGCAACTTACAAGTCAATGGCAAGAAAATAACCTAACGCCATGGTTGGCGAGTCTCGGCACAGATAACCTCGACCTAAGTTTCAACGGAACACTTCAGGGAAAAGGCGGTGTGGAGCATATCGAGCTGGAACCTGTGATTTCCGTCACGGTTAACAAACAACAAGCTGATATTGATGGCAATCTGGACTATAAGAACAACGTGCTGACGCTGAGCGCTCTTAATATTCACCCCCAAGGAGACATTGAAGGAGCATTGACTCTTCAGGGAGAGGTTTCATCACTTAAAGGTAATCCGGTAATAAACGCATCGGCAACCTGGGATGAGATTACTTATGAACCCAGTCAACTGACTAGCCGAAACGGTAAATTAAAAGCGCTGGGCACGATAGATGATTTGGCTATCCATTTGGAGAGTGTGCTTTCTGGATTATTAGAGAATGACTTAAGTCTTACAACAGAAGCCAAGCTCACTCCCGAAAGTTTAAAGCTGACTCAGTGGCAAATCTCTCAAAACGATGAGCAAATAAATGGCAACGCGGTCATTGACTGGAAAGATAATCTTTCACTGACCGCTAACCTTGCAGGTAGTTTTCAACAGCAAACAGTAGACGCAAAAGTCAGGCTTCGCCTGTTAGATCCCTATTTATTTGTCGACCAGCTAGAAGCCAAGTGGGGCCCACACTCGTTATTAGCCAGTGGAGCACTCAGTCCTGGCAACGACTTAAACTGGAAATTAAGTTCCGAGGACTTGAGTACGCTATCCGGTATCAAAGGTAAAGTGGCAGCAGAGGGAAGTATCAACGGTCAATTAAATCAACCACGATTTGATTTTGACATTGCTGAGTTTAATCTGAAACTCCCTGACTATAATGCGATTACCCTGAACCAGTCAGCAGCCGGCTCCTTTAATTATCAAGAAAACACATTTGACGTAACTCCGGTTTGCCTAAGTTATAAAGGGCTACGTAAGCCGTTATGTGCTCAACTAGAACAACAAAAAGATTCAATAAATTTTACTGCTGATGCCAGTCAGGTGCCTTTGAGTTTGCTCCAGGCACTTACCTTACCTAACGCTCCTTACGCCTTGAGTGGCGACCTCTCTTTAGACATTGATGGTGCATTTAACAATCAGACAATGAAATTGGAAAGGTTCGAGGGAGTCGTCAACGCAGATAATTCTAAAATACAAGCAGGAGAAGAAGTCATAACATTAAATAGGCTGGCATTAACGGCAGAAAATGGCGTTGAACAAGATATCGATATTTCATTGAATGCAGAAGCCAACGAACTGGACTTTAATCTGTCTGGAGAACTGAATATTGAGCAGCTAAATGCCGATAGTCCAATATCGGGAAAAGTGTTACTGAGTTCAAAAAGCCTGGAGTTATTAAATCTATTTACACCACAAATCAATATAGGTGACGGAAATACTAAAGCCGAACTGACTATAGCGGGTAAACTTAATGATCCAACCGCTTCAGGAAACATGAATTTATCTGCAAACAGAATTGTTTTACTCGCCAGCGGCACTTTGATAACGAATTTAGAAGCTGAGCTTACAGCCGATGCGGACGTTGGCCAGTTTACTGTCAGCGCTAAGGGAACGGTAGGTCAAGGGGACGTTGATATTAAAGGTCGATTCAATCTCCTCAAACGAGTTGGCCTACTAACGATAAAAGGCGAAGACTTATTGATTTTAGACACTCCAGATCTCCTACTATCGACTTCTCCTGATGTCAGCATAGAGCTACAAGAGGACCTCGTAATTCTTACTGGAGACTTAAACGTTCCCAAAGCGCGCATTACCCCAGTCGAGTTAAACCAAGCCGTTACAGAGTCTGCTGACGTCAATATAAAAAACGAAAAGAAAGAAGAGTCTTTATTCAGAACTAAAGCAGATATCACTGTGAGTTTAGGCAAGAGTGTTCGCGTTGAAGCTATGGGATTCTCCGGGAACCTAAAAGGCCAACTACGAATTAATCAACAACCAAACTCTGCCGCTACAGGAAATGGAACTATTGGTGTTGTTTCGGGAGATTACGAAATTTACGGACAGAAACTGGCTATAGAACGCGGCGACCTCCTGTTTAACGGCGGGCCTTTAGATACGCCGTCTTTAAACCTCCGGGTAACCCGAAGTATAGAAAGTAACGGCACCTCACAGCGGCCTCCTGAAACTATCGGGGCGCGAGTAACCGGGACTATAGAACAACCTGAGCTCAGCTTATTTTCAACGCCACCACTTCCGGATAGCACAATTCTTTCTTATCTATTATTTGGTAAGCCTCCAGGAACTCAAGGGGATGTAAATAACCTTGAGTTACAAGCCGCGCTATTAGTCGGGGGGCGGAGCACCGAATTTCTGACTGAAGGAATTAAAAGTACTTTTGATTTAGATGAAGTGTCGTTGGACTCAGAAACCAGCGATGTAAATGATACATCCTTGTATATTGGTAAATACTTATCACCTCAATTATATATCAAGTACGGAATAGGTTTGCTGGAGCCCACATCCACTTTTATATTGCGCTACACACTATCTGAACGTCTGCTTTTCGAATCTACCTCAAGTACAGAAGGTCAGGGTGGTGACTTGATATACACCATAGAAAACTAAAGTTAAGCCCTGCGCTCAGAAGCAAATTAAATAAACGTTCCCCCATGTCAGTCTTCATGGCTCCTTTCA
The DNA here is from genome assembly GCA_051745385.1 of Pseudomonadota bacterium. Taxonomy (GTDB): domain Bacteria; phylum Pseudomonadota; class Gammaproteobacteria; order Enterobacterales; family Alteromonadaceae; genus Idiomarina. Next base: position 159,528 of record JBNJDZ010000006.1, read on the forward strand.
TTATAACCAGACAATCTCCCCCCCCTTTTAGCAGTAGCCTGATGCGATTGCATCCGGAGGGATGGTAAGGCACTCACCCCACATGACTGTCAGGCTGCCGGGCAGACATAAAAAAACCCCGGCGCGTTAGCACCGGGGTCTTCCTATTAATAGTCTGGCGGTGACCTACTCTCGCATGGGG
>JBNJDZ010000007.1:0-156153 GCA_051745385.1 Pseudomonadota bacterium
CGAGCGAATGTATCAGCACATCAAGCAGTCGCAGATGGATGACGGTAAGAGTGAAGACGAGGCAGAAGAAATTGCCAGTCGTACCGTGAACAAGCAGCGGCGCGAGGAAGGGGTTACTGATAATACCACCACTCAAGGTACTGGTAACCCCAATAGCCGGCTTGAAGAGCGCACTAAAGGTGAGCTCTATAACCGGGCGAAGCAGCTTGATATTGATAACCGCAGTGAAATGACAAAAGATGAACTGATTGAGGCGATAAGGCAAAAGCAGTAATGGATTAAAGCTGACGACTGACTGCTTTGATGGTTTAATATGGCAATTAGTAGCAAGGAAAAGTTGTCAAATTGTCATGGCCGACACGCAGTACATCACCAAAAATCGTCTTTCTCAAGAAGTGAATAAAGCCCGCGTATGGGTCGCTATTATTGGCGCGCCTATTGCGGGTTTTTTAATGTACAAATTACCAAATCTCTGGTGGATTGTTGGGATAATTTATCTTTTCAGTATTGTTGGAGCTGCATCCACTAAGCGTTCAGGCGCTAAGGGCGAATTAAAAACACTTAAGCTGTTAGATAAACTCCCCGATAGCTATGTTCTGTTTAACCAGGTCGATGTACCCAACTCGCGAGCAAAACGCGGCTTTACTGAGCTGGACTTAATTGTGGTGGGCCCTAACGGCGTGTTTGTGGTGGAGGTGAAGAACAACAATTCTAAAGTAACGGGAGATGAGCAGGCGGCTAATTGGATAGCTCATAAAGTAGGTCGTAAAGGTGGCCGTTATACAGCCAAAGTTCGTAACCCCATTAAGCAGTTAAAAAAACAGGTTCATGTTTTAGCGGAGCATCTTAAGAAGAACCGCGCATCTACCTGGATAGACGGCGTTGTGTTTTTCTCGCACCGCAGCGCACGAGTTAAACTGTCTTCACCACCCAGCGTGCCCGTTTTTGAACGTAAAGGGCTGGTTGAGTATATTTTGAACTATCAGCCCAAACGGACACCGTCGAATATTGAGAAAGTCGTCCAGCAATTAATAGAACTTAAGCAAACGACGAGTTAGAGATACCGACCTAATTCTTCACACCTTTGCCATAACCCGTTAACAAAACCGTAACAAAAGTCTTTTAATGTGTCCCGGTGTGTGGTACTTATGAGTTGTGGTTTTTTTGTTAACGAACAGATTAACTGCAGCGCTAATACCATAATTAAAAAAGTTGTATCAAAAAAGCAGAGGGTCATACCATGGATAATTCCGAAGAACTGCAAAAGGTAAATGACAAGTCTGGAAAGGGTCGCGCCGCAAAACGTAAATGGCGTGAAATAGAACAACTAAAAGAGAAGTACCGGTTGCGGGAAGAACTCTCTGAAATGGATTACTCGCTAGAGCTCGATTTAGAAGAAATCGAATTATAAAAAAGAACGCCGTCTGGGTTAGCTCAGACGGCGTTTTGCTTTTTAGCGTGTCGCTCTTGTCTCTTAAAAAGAGCTTAGCGAATTTGTGCCAGCATTTGTTTTAATGCTTTTGGCGCACCGGCAGCTATGTTGCCTGACTGAATGTAGTTGTGACCACCCTGAAAGTCACTGACTATGCCTCCGGCTTCGCGAATCAATAATTCGCCGGCCAGCATGTCCCAAGGTTTTAAACCCATTTCCCAAAATGCATCATGACGTGCAGCAGCTACGTAAGCTAAATCTAAAGCTGCTGCGCCTGCACGGCGCACATCGGCACAGTGTTCAAACAGTTTGCTGAACATGTCCAGGTATTCTGGTAAGCGGTTTTTCATTTTGAATGGGAACCCGGTAGCAATAATAGCGCCTTTTAATTCCACCTTAGGAGAAATACGTAAACGACGGCCATTTAGCTGGGCGCCTGCACCGCGTGATGCAGTGAAGAGTTCTTCGCGCATAGGGTCATACACAACGGCCTGTTGAACAGAGCCTTTGTGAAGTAAAGCAATAGAAATACAAAAATGGGGGATACCGCGCATGTAATTGGTGGTGCCGTCTAGCGGATCGATAACCCACTGGAAGTCGTTTTCTTTTCCAGCCTGGGTACCGCTTTCTTCTGCAATGATGCCATGGTCCGGGTAGGACTTTTTGATAGTGTTGATAATAGCCTGCTCTGCGGCTTTATCCATTTCAGTAACCCAGTCATTCAAGCCTTTGGATTCGGCTTCAACAGGACTGCCCTGATCGAAATTTTTAACTAAAATTTTGCCGGCCGCACGCGCTGCGCGCACCGCAATATTTAACATCGGATGCATACCAATTACCTGTGCTGTAAAAGAACAATTTTCGGTCGCGGATCATACCAGTGTTACGGTATCATGCCAAACTTTTCCATAAGTCGAGAAAAAACCAAGGGAAACGCCATGCTTGATAACATTCGTATTGTTCTGGTGAACACGTCTCACACCGGGAACATAGGCTCTGTTGCCCGTGCCATGAAAACCATGGGCCTGTCTAACTTAACCTTAGTGGACCCAGTGCAGGAGCCAGACAGTCATGCATCGGCTTTGGCGGCTGGCGCAACTGATATTTTGGCATCGGCGACTATTGTGGACACCTTGCAAGAAGCTATTGCCGATTGCGGCTTGGTTATTGCAACTAGTGCCCGTAATCGTACGCTGGACTGGCCTTTGTTAGGCCCCCGCGAGTGTGCCGGCAAGGTACTGGAGGAATCTGGACAGCACCAGGTGGCTTTAGTGTTTGGTCGTGAAAACAGCGGGCTGACCAACGAAGAGTTGCAACAAAGTCAGTTCCACCTACATATACCAACAAACCCGGATTACAGTTCTCTGAACCTGGCTATGGCGGTACAAACGGTGTGTTATGAGTTGCGTATGCAGTGGCTGGAATCGCAACAACGTCGTTCTGAAGAATTACCGGAATACCCAAGAGCCGAAGATTTAGAACGGTTTTACGAGCACCTTGAGAAAACCTTAGGTGAAACTGGGTTTATTGTGCGTCAGCACCCGGGGCAGGTTATGACCAAATTACGCCGCTTATTTACCCGCGCACGGCCGGAAGAGAACGAAATTAATATTTTGCGGGGCATTTTAGCCTCGGTGGATAAATCGACAGGCAATACTTGACTAAAACAGTCAGGAATGTAGAATTTCATAACATATTATGCTGATTTAAATACCAGAGGAAACCACCATGCGCCTGACGTCAAAAGGTCGATACGCAGTTACAGCTATGCTGGACGTTGCGCTTTTTACGGCAAATGGTCCTGTGCCGTTAGCGGACATTTCTGAGCGACAGGGAATATCACTGTCGTATTTGGAACAACTGTTTGCGCGTTTGCGTAAGCACGGACTGGTGGACAGTGTACGCGGTCCGGGCGGTGGTTATCGTCTGGGTTGCCCGGCAACTGATATTTCTGTTGGTGCGGTGATTCACGCGGTTGACGAATCTATCGATGCGACTCGTTGCCAGGGCAAAGCCAACTGCCAGGGCGGTGAGCGTTGTCTGACTCATTCGTTGTGGGAAGGCTTAAGCGACCGTATAGCGGACTTCCTGGACGGCATTACCTTGGCCGAACTGATGAAAAAGCGCGATGTTGGTGACGTTCTGAATCGGCAAAATTCACTTCATAATAAAAGTGAAGAAGAGATTAAGTTAAACTCACATCTTTAATATTGTCTTTAGTTTGTCAGGAGCAACGAAGTGCCCAAGCTACCCCTTTATTTTGATTATGCTGCAACCACCCCTGTAGATCCTGTTGTAGCAGAGAAGATGATGGGCTGTTTAACTCAGGATGGTCTCTTCGGAAACCCGGCGTCACGTTCACATAAATATGGCTGGCAGGCCGAAGAGGCTGTTGATGTTGCCCGGCATCAGGTTGCCGATTTGCTCAACGCCGACGCGCGCGAAATTGTCTTTACTTCTGGCGCGACCGAGTCGGACAACCTGGCAATAAAAGGTGCGGCTCAGTATTACTCTGCTAAAGGCAAGCATGTTATTACGCTGAAAACTGAGCACAAAGCAGTATTAGATACTTGCGCTCAGTTAGAAAAAGAAGGCTTTGAAGTCACTTACCTGGATGTTGATAGCGACGGGCTGCTGGATATGGATATGTTCCGCTCAGCCCTGCGCGAAGATACTGTCCTGGTAAGCGTTATGCTGGTTAATAATGAAATTGGCGTTATTCAGGACATTGCTGCTATTGGGCAACTTTGTCGCGAAAATGGCACCTTATTCCACGTTGATGCCGCTCAGGCCTCCGGTAAGGTTTCGATGGATATGGCTGAGTTGCCCGTCGACTTAATGTCTCTTTCTGCTCACAAAATGTATGGCCCGAAAGGTATTGGTGCGCTCTATGTGCGTCGTACGCCCAGAGTTAGGCTACTTGCGCAAATGCACGGTGGCGGTCATGAGCGGGGTATGCGTTCAGGTACCTTACCAACACACCAGATTGTCGGCATGGGTGTTGCTGCTGAAATTGCTCGTAATGAATTAGCGCTGGAGCCTGCACGAGTTGAAAACTTGCGTCAGCGGCTGTGGAAGGGGGTTAGCCAGTTAGAAGGTGTAACCTTGAATGGCTCTGACCAGCAACGGGTTCCGCATATTACCAATATCAGCTTTGCCGGAGTCGATGGTGAACTGCTGCTAATGGCGTTAAAAGATCTCGCCCTTTCGTCGGGCTCGGCCTGTACGTCGGCCAGTGTTGAACCCTCGTATGTTTTGAGTGCATTAGGGGTTGAACATGAGCTGGCAATGAGCTCATTGCGTTTTAGTATTGGCCGTTACACGTCCGAAGACGATATCGACAGTGCAGTAGAGCTTATCCACCGCACTATCGGTACGTTGCGAGGAGCCGCTTAGTCTTTCAGCAAGCCGGCAAAGGTTTTTCGGAATTTAGCCAGCTTCGGTGAAATGACCGCCTGACAATACGGGTTTTCCGGGTTTCTGGCGTAGTAGTTTTCGTGGTAATCCTCCGCCGGATAAAAAGTTCCTAGCTCGGTGACCTCAGTTACGATAGGCGCTGCAAATGCGTCGTCAGTCTCTAGCTCTGCAATAATTTTTTCGGCTTCTCTTTTTTGCTCGTCGTTATGATAGAAAATTGATGTGCGATATTGCGTGCCAACATCATTGCCCTGGCGATTCACCTGAGTTGGATCGTGCAGGGTGAAAAAGATTTCTAAGATTTGACGGTAAGAGATCTGCTCCGGATCGTATTGGAGTTGAGCGACTTCCGCGTGCCCCGTATTTCCCGTGCAAACTTGTTCGTAAGTAGGGTCTGCTGTATGACCACCTGTATAGCCTGATTTAACCGACTGAATGCCTTTTACCTGAAGGAAGGCAGATTCAACACACCAGAAACAGCCGCCACCGAGGGTAGCTTGTTCGTATTCATTGTTCGCCATGTAAGAACTCCTTATCGTCAAATAGACGTCTATATGGCTAATTTGTTTTAGCATCCTAGCTGAGAATCAGTGAAAAAACAATCACTGGGTATTCGATTTCTGTGCTGATCTCACGTATAATCCGCGCGACTAACTTATCCCTTTATTTTATTGGAGTTTATAACCATGGCTTTAGAGCGCACTCTATCAATTATCAAGCCTGATGCAGTTGCAAAAAACTTAATCGGCGCTATCTACAACCGTTTTGAATCTGCAGGTCTTCGCATTGTTGGTGCTAAAATGATGCACTTAAGCAAAGAACAGGCAGAAGGTTTCTACGCTGAACACAAAGAACGTCCTTTCTTTGGCGCTTTGGTTGAATTCATGACTTCAGGTCCTATCGTTGTTCAGGTGCTTGAAGGTGAAGACGCCGTACGTAAAAATCGTGACATCATGGGTGCTACGAATCCTGCAGAAGCACTGGCAGGAACTATCCGTGCCGACTATGCTGAAACTATAGACGAAAATGCGGTACACGGTTCAGATGCAACTGAATCTGCTGCACGCGAAATCGCGTATTTCTTCAGCGACGAAGAAGTTTGCCAGCGCACTCGCTAAGACTGTATTTGAATGTAGCCTGATGCTCTTGCATCAGGTGATAGCCTGACGGAAACGTCAGGCTACATTAGAACACTGGAGCTTTATGACCAACGCAATAGATAAAAAAGTGAACTTACTCGACCTGAATCGTGAGGGAATCAAAGAGTTCTTTCGTGAAATGGGTGAGAAACCGTTTCGTGCCGAACAGGTTATGAAATGGCTGTATCACTTTTGTGTCGATGACTTTGATGAGATGACAAATCTTAATAAAGTTTTGCGTGAAAAGCTCAAGCAAGTGGCCGAGATTCGCGCACCTGAAATTCGTGAACAACAGCAGTCGTCGGATGGCACCATTAAGTTCGCGATGACTTTGTTCGACGGTCAGGACGTGGAAACGGTATGGATACCCGAAGGTGATCGCGCTACTTTGTGCGTATCTTCTCAGGTTGGTTGTGCATTAGAGTGCACTTTCTGCTCAACAGGAGCTCAGGGTTTTAACCGTAACCTCAGTGTGGCAGAAATCATTGGTCAGGTATGGCGGGTGAACCAGCTTTTAGGGGCTTATGGCAAAACCGGAATTAAACCCGTAACGAACGTTGTCATGATGGGCATGGGTGAGCCATTGCTTAATTTAAACAATGTTGTTCCGGCAATGGAGTTAATGTTAGATGACCTAGGCTTTGGTTTATCAAAGCGTCGCGTCACTTTAAGTACTTCAGGTGTTGTTCCTGCGTTGGAAAAATTGCGTGAACGCATTGATGTGATGTTAGCGATTTCGTTGCACGCACCAGACGATGAACTGCGCAACGAGATTGTACCGGTTAATAAGAAGTACAATATTGAAGAATTTCTGGCATCGAGCCGTCGTTACGTTGAGCAGTCAAAAGCTCAGCGTAAAGTAACGGTAGAGTATGTCATGCTGGACCATGTGAATGATTCAACCGATCAAGCGCATGCGCTGGCAAAAACACTAAAAGATACCCCAAGTAAAATTAACCTTATTCCGTTTAACCCGTTTCCGGGTTCGGACTACGGCCGTTCCAGCAACTCGCGTATTGACCGTTTTGCTAAAGTACTGATGGAGTACGGCTTTACTGTAATGGTAAGGAAAACCCGAGGTGACGACATTGACGCAGCATGCGGGCAATTGGTCGGCGATGTCATTGATCGCACAAAACGCATACTGAAGCGTCAGCAGAAACAGCGTGGTGGAGAAGCAATAGCTGTAAAGACCGCGTAAATTAACAGAATCGCAGGCACAAGGAGTGTGATAATGCGAGCCGCTTTATTATTGATAGCCATAGTGCTATATGGTTGTACCGCTAACCCTGAACAGTCGGTTTCTGAGGGTAAAGATGTACGGTTGCAGCTGGGACTTGCTTACCTAGCGCAAGGGAAGTTAAAACTTGCGTATCCGCATTTGCAAACTGCATTAAAGAATAACCCTCAGTCTCTGGATGCCAATTTAGCCTTAGGGCAATGGTATTTATCGACAAATGATGTTGATTCAGCTTTGTCACTTTACCAACAGGCATTATCATGGCAACCTATGAGCGGTGCATTGTACAATAACTATGCGGTTGCACTGTGTGTGGCTGGTGACTGGAAAACAGCACTGACGTATTTTGATAAAGTGACGTTGGATAGTAAGTATCCACATCACGACCGGGCCAGGAAAAATAGAGCCGAATGCCTGGAACGAGGAAGTCACGACGCAGCTCAACCATAACAGGGAAACCCCTTACAATCATGACTGCTGAAAACGAACCAACACAAGATAACGAAAAAACAGAACCTGAAGCGGTAAAAGAAACAGAACAAATGCCGAGCAAAGGTCCTGGACAAATACTAAAAGAAGCTCGTGAAGCAAAAGGCCTAAGCCAACGCGAGGTTGCGGACCAATTGCGTTTGAGAAAGCAGATCATTGAGTTGCTGGAAGCCGATGACTACTCCACTTTTTCGACGCCTACTTTTATCAAGGGCTATTTAAGAGCTTATGCCAAGCTGCTGGACCTGGATGACACTGAATTATTTCAGGCCTACAAAGCAAAAGGCTTCCAGGAAGTTCAAAGTAGCCAGATGCAGAGCTTTTCACGACGTAAAAAGCATCAGGAAAACGATAACCGCCTAATGTTGATTACTTATGTGGTCATTATTGTTGTCATTGCCTTAGTTATCTGGTGGTGGCAAGAACCTGATCTTGGTTTTAATGAAGAGATCAATGGAACTCAGGAGAGTTCAGAAGTTGCTCCGGCTGAAGCGGAGGATGAGGCCGATAGTGTTGGCGGTATCGAAATTTCGAATCAGCCGACAGAACCCCAAATTGGGCCTGACGAAGAAGACGCCGTGTTAGAGTCAGATGTTGAAACCGAAGATACCAATGTCGCTGTCGAGTCTGTACAGGAACCGGCTACAGAAGACGGAGAGCCTAGTAGCGAGTCGACGGACAACACCGTGGCGGATGCTGAGCCGATTACCGAAGTGACAGACAGTGATCAATCGTCTACTGAGAGTGTTGAAGAAGCTACACCTCAAGCTGAGCCAACGGAAACTGATGCTGAGCCTGAACCGACGGAAGCAGCTCCTGTGCCGACAGAACAATCTGAGCAGAGTGAAGCGAATTCAGCCAGTTTGGTTTTAGACTTTAATGAAGAATGTTGGGTGAAAATTGATGACGCAACTGGTGAAACTCAGGCCGTTGGTGTTAAAGCAGCGGGCTATCGCATGCCGGTACCGGGCGAGGCGCCGTTTTCAGTGACGTTGTGTAAACCAGAAGCCGTTGACGTAAGCTTTAACGGTAATGCAGTGGATATGAGTCAGTTCCGTACGGGTCGTGTTGCGCGCTTCACCGTGCCGACAGAAGAGTAGTAGAGGTCAATTTAAGGTTATGATGCACGAAAATCCGATTAAACGCCGTCCTTCACGCCGTTTGTATGTAGGTAATGTACCTATTGGCGATGGCGCACCGATTGCTGTGCAGTCTATGACAAATACTGAAACCACCGATGTTGATGCGACCGTTGCTCAGATAGAAGCATTAGCCCAGGCCGGAGCCGATATCGTCCGGGTTTCTGTACCGACTATGGAAGCGGCTGAAGCTTTCAAACATATAAAACAGCGCAGCTCTGTACCGCTGGTTACTGACATTCATTTCGATTACCGCATTGCGCTTAAAGTTGCCGAATATGGTGCTGATTGCTTGCGTATTAATCCGGGCAACATTGGCCGTGAAGACAGAGTCAAAGCTGTGGTAGATGCCGCGCGCGACCGTAATATCCCGATTCGTATTGGCGTTAACGGTGGGTCGTTGGAAAAAGATTTACAGGAAAAGTATGGTGAGCCAACAGCTGAAGCCTTAGTTGAGTCTGCCATGCGGCATGTCGATATTCTCGATAAACTCGACTTTCACGACTTTAAAGTCAGCGTTAAGGCATCCGATGTTTTTTTAGCGGTTGATTCGTATCGCCTGCTTGCAAAAAAAATAGACCAGCCACTGCATTTAGGTATTACCGAAGCGGGTGGTAAACGCAGCGGTGCCGTAAAATCTTCAGTAGGCTTAGGTATGCTGCTAGCTGAAGGTATTGGTGACACACTTCGGGTTTCGCTTGCCGCCGATCCGGTCGAAGAAATTAAAGTGGGGTTTGATATTTTGAAGTCACTGCGCATTCGCGCACGTGGTATCAACTTTATTGCCTGCCCAAGCTGCTCGCGTCAGGAGTTTGATGTTATTAGCACGGTTAATGAGCTGGAACAGCGTCTGGAGGATATAACTACGCCTATGGATGTTTCGGTAATAGGCTGTGTTGTTAATGGTCCGGGTGAAGCCTTGATATCTCACGTTGGTCTTGCCGGCGCAAAGAATAAAAGTGGCTTGTATATTGGTGGGGCACGCCAGAAACAACGTTTAGATAACCATAATTTAGTGGATGAGCTGGAAGCGCAAATTCGCGAGCAAGTGAAGTTTATTGAAGCTAATAAAATTGACGTAAAAGAAATTAACGGTTGATTTTACCCGCATCGACAAAGTCCTTATAATACCCGCTTATTTTCTGTATCGATAACCAGACGAGAAGGTTCCGTGGCGAATACAATACAAGCAATTCGTGGCATGAATGATTTGTTGCCAGAGCAAAGTCCGGCCTGGCAGCAGGTTGAAGCGGTAATACGACGTGTTGCTGCAAGCTACGGCTATAGCGAAATCCGTATGCCGGTACTGGAAAGTACGCAACTTTTTAAACGTTCAATTGGCGAAGTAACGGATATTGTCGAGAAGGAAATGTACACTTTCGACGACCGTAACGGTGAAAGTGTCACTTTGCGCCCTGAGGGAACGGCCAGCTGCGTTCGTGCGGGCAATCAGCACGGTTTGCTGTATAACCAAATTCAACGTTTGTGGTACATGGGACCTATGTTCCGTTATGAACGCCCGCAAAAAGGTCGGTATCGTCAATTTCATCAATTTGGTATTGAAACCTTTGGTTTAGAAAGCGCTGATGCCGACGCTGAGGTCATTCTGCTTTCTGCACGACTATGGCGCGAGTTTGGTATTGCGGATCAGGTTGAACTGCAACTGAATTCTTTAGGCTCTAATGAAGCGCGGGCGAGTTATCGTGATGCGTTGAGAAACTACTTATCTGACTATACTAGTGAGTTGGACGAGGACAGTAAACGCCGCCTGAAAAGCAACCCGCTGCGCATTCTGGATAGTAAAGATGAAAATACCCAGAAGATTCTTGAAGGTGCGCCAAGTCTGTCCGAATACTGGGACGCAGAATCGAAAGAGCACTTTGAGCAATTAACTGCTCGTCTGGAGGCGGCCGGTATTTCCTATACCTTGAACGAACGTTTGGTGCGTGGTCTGGATTATTACAACCGTACCGTGTTTGAATGGGTAACCACAGCCTTGGGCGCTCAGGGTACTGTTTGTGCGGGTGGTCGTTATGACGGCCTGGTCGAACAGTTAGGCGGTAAAGCAACGCCTGCGGTTGGCTTCGCAATGGGTATGGAACGTCTTGTACTACTACTGCAGGAGCAGGATAAGCTGACCCCAAGACGAGTCGTGGATGCTTACTTAATGCCGTTAGGCGAAGAAGCGGAACTAAATGCCCCGCGAATTGCCGAACAGCTGAGAAATGAATTACCGGAACTGCGGCTGGTAAGCCACTGTGGCGGCGGTTCTATGAAAAAGCAAATGAAAAAAGCGGATAAGTCGGGTGCAGAAGTTGCTCTGATTATCGGTGCTGATGAAATCGCTCAGCAGCAAGTAACGGTAAAGCCGTTGCGTACTGCTGAAGAACAACAAACTCTGGGCTGGCAGGCACTTATTGAGTATCTGCAACCAATGACGAGAGGGTAGTCAGGTGGATGAAGAACAACAAGTAGAACGTTTAAAAGAGTTCTGGAAAGAACACGGTAAAGGTATTGTTGCTGGTGTAGTCATTGGCTTTGGTCTTTTTTACGGCTGGCGCTACTACGACCAGCATACGCTGGAAACCCAGGAGCGTGCGTCAGCAAACTATGAGCAATTAACCTCGGGGCTATCTGAAGGTAGCGAGAACGCCTTACTCGAAGCTCAAAACTTTGTCAGTGAAAACCCAGAAAACGTATACGCACAGCTTGTCGCATTCCAACTGGCACAGCATGCGGCTGAACGTTCTGATCTGGCAACGGCAGTGACGGTTTTACAATCAGTTGTGGATAACGCAGATGATGAAAACATGTCGGCTTTGGCCAGTATTCGTTTAGCTCGGGTGTTAATTGCTCAGGAACAGCTGGACACGGCTTTAAGCTTAGTTCAAAAGCCTTTACCTGAAGCTTACGCCGGTTTTGCGGCGGAGTTGGAAGGTGACATACTTGCTGAGCAGGGCAATACCGAAGAAGCCCGAGCAGCTTATGAACGCGCATTGCAGGCAGGTGAGTCATTGACTCCGGCTCTGCAAATGAAACTCAACAGCCTGGCTAAGTCATAATGCAATTGATTAAACGCTTTATTAAAGGCAGCTTATTATTTTCTGCCACCCTTCTTGTTACCGGTTGTTCTCTTTTTGGTGACGATGACGAAGAACCGAAATTTGCTGAGTTACAGCCCATTTCGGCGGAAGTACAGCCCGAAGTTTTATGGGATGCCTCTGTTGGCAGCGGCATTGAAGAACACTTCTCGCGGCTGAACCCTGTGGTTGAGTACGGCAAGGTGTTTGCCGCCGATCGCAATGGATTAGTCAGTGCTTTTGACAAGTCCACAGGTGAACGCTTATGGCGAGTTGATCTACGTCAGAATATTCAATTTGACCAGGCAACCGATGAAGGTTGGTTTAGCGGCATTTTCTCAAGCCCATTCCCTGCGCGTATTTCAGGTGGATTAGTGGCTCGTTATGACCGAATTTTTCTGGGAACAGAGAACGGTGATGTCGTTGCACTGAATGCTGAAAACGGAGACATTGTCTGGCACGCAGAAGTCAATAACGAAGTCATGTCAGATCCCGCTGTCGGTGAAGGTCGCGTTGTTGTGCATACGGGTGGCGGGAAAGTCATTAGCCTGGATGCAGAAACTGGCGAGCAGCAATGGGAATATGAATATCAAGCTCCGATGCTGACAATTCGTGGCGCATCTGCACCTGCCATTATTAGCGGCGGTATCGTTGTTGGCGACAGCAATGGTTCAGGCATGGTACTTATTGCTGATAACGGTCAGCAGGCATGGACTCAAACCATTGGTAAGCCAAGCGGAAGCAATGAGCTCGAGCGCCTGGCGGACGTTGATGCTAAGCCGGCTGTTCAGGGCTCGACATTGTACATGATAGCCTTTAACGGTGAGCTGGTTGCGTTGGAGTTAAGAGATGGCGAAGTACGCTGGAAACGCGACTATAAAGCCTTTGAAAATATGCTGGTAACTAATGGCCGGATATTTTTAACCGATGTGAAAAGCCATGTTTATGCGCTGGATCAAAGTGGTGGTATTGAACGTTGGGGTAACTCACAGCTGTTCGGACGCGAATTAAGTGCGCCTGCATGGCATCGCGACTACGTTGTTGTCGGTGACTTTGAAGGCTATTTGCATTGGTTAGATAGCGACAGTGGCAATATCGTAGGCCGTTATGAAGTCGGTGGCGACGGCGTTTATGTAGCCCCGGTTGTTGATGACAACATTATGTATGTACAGACTCGGGACGGTGATATCATCGCGCTCGATATTCAATCAGGAAATTAATAAGAGATGTTACCTGTTGTCGCGCTGGTTGGGCGCCCAAATGTGGGGAAATCCACGCTTTTTAATCGTTTAACGCGGTCACGCGACGCACTGGTAGCGGACTTTCCCGGGTTAACCCGGGATAGGAAATACGGTCAGGCAAATTACGACGGTTTTCAGTTTATTGTTATTGATACCGGTGGTATTCATGGCGATGAAGAGGGCATTGATGAAGAAATGGCAAAGCAGTCTCTGCTTGCTGTTGATGAGGCCGATGTTGTTCTCTTTATGGTCGATGCCCGCGATGGTGTGACCGTTGGCGATCAAGCTATTGCCGACCATTTACGTAAGCAGAATAAGAAAGTTTATCTGGTCTGTAACAAAATTGATGGTATCGATGCGGATTCTGCGATGGCCGATTTTTATTCGCTGTCTTTGGGCGAACTCTACGGTGTCGCTGCAGCTCATGGGCGAGGGGTTGAGCAGTTATTAGAAACTTGCTTTAGGCCAATAGCGGAAGAGTATCCCGATGTTATCGTGCCCAAGGACGTTGAGTCTGAAGAGCTTGAGCACGACGAAATCGATTACGAAAAGCTGCCGTTAAAGCTGGCTATTGTTGGCCGTCCTAATGTTGGTAAATCAACTTTAATTAACCGAATACTGGGTGAGGAACGGGTTGTTGTTTACGACATGCCGGGTACCACGCGTGATTCGGTTTATATCCCCATGCAACGCAACGAACGCGAATATGTTCTGATTGATACCGCAGGTGTCCGTCGCCGTGGGCGTATTGGTGAGGCTATTGAGAAGTTCTCTGTGGTGAAGACATTGCAGGCAATTGAGGACGCGAACGTTGTCCTTATTGTGGTTGATGCACGTGAAACCATCAGTGATCAGGATCTTAATTTAATTGGCTTTGCATTAAATGCCGGTCGTTCAATTGTTCTTGCAGTGAACAAGTGGGATGGTTTGCAAAACGACCACAAAGAAGAGATTAAGCGAGAGCTTGATCGTCGCTTAGGCTTTGTCGATTTTGCACGGTTACATTTCATCTCGGCTTTGCACGGTACCGGCGTAGGGCATTTGTTTGAGTCAGTGGAAGAAGCCTACAAAAGTGCAACTCAGCGTATCAGTACTTCTAAGCTCACTAAAATAATGGAAATGGCGCAGGAAGAACATCAGCCACCATTGGTTAGCGGCCGTCGGGTGAAGTTAAAATATGCGCATGCCGGGGGCTATAACCCGCCTCGTATAATCATTCATGGTAATCAGGTTAAAGACTTACCTGGCGCTTACCAGCGTTATCTCATCAATTATTTCCGTAAAGCGCTGGGTGTAATGGGAACGCCGATAAAAGTGGAATTCCGCGAGCCAGTTAACCCGTATGAAGGTAAGAAAAATCAACTGACTCTGTCGCAGCAGCGAAAACGCCGGCGTTTGATGAAGTTCCTGAAAAAGAAAAAATAGTGTTGATAGAAAAAAGCCTGCAAACATTGCAGGCTTTTTTATTGATTAATTGAAGTCTGAAGGCGCAAAGCGATATTCCGTCAGGCAATAATCGCAAGTCATTACAATTTCACCTTCTTGCGCCAAAATTTCATGAATTTCTTCAGAGCTTACTGACGCCAAAGCCTCTAAGGTTCGTTCACGCGAACAACCACAAACAAAGCTAACACCTTGTGATGGGTACAAATGGACTTTTTCTTCGTGGTAAAGGCGATGTAGCAACTCTTCAGCAGGTAAAGTATAAATTTCTTTTGCCGTAATAGTGTCGGTCAGTGTTGCCAGGTGCTCAAAGCCGCTTAAGTCTTTTCCTGTAGCGGGTAAGCGCTGCAATAACATTCCGGCAGCATGTTCGCCGTCGGCGTGTAACCAGACTCGGGTGTGCAGCTGTTCTGACTGTTCAAAGTAGTTTTCCAGCATAGTAGCAATTGAGTCGGCGTCAGCACTTACAACACCCTGATAGCGTTCACCGGTATCGGGTGTCAACGTGATAACAAGCTGCCCTTTTCCTATCATTGAGCGCAGATCGGTAGCTCCAGGTTCGCTTCTTAACCGTGCAATGCCTCTGAGTTCCTGATTATGGTTACCATTAACAGCGATAAAATTGAGCGGGCCATCTCCCTGAAGTTGCACGGCTATGTGGCCGTTAAACTTTAATGTTGCCGTAAGTAAAGATACTGCTGCCATCATTTGCCCCAGTAGCTCCTGAACCGGCGCTGGATAATCGTGACCACGAATTAAGGTTTGGTAACTGCTGGTCAACTGAACGAGCTCACCGCGCACATCGTGCTCTTCAAAGGTGTAACGTGACAATTGATCAGTTGGGTATTCCATGGACACTCCTATTTATCGACGACAGGGGCTTACTCACCGCTATCTTTCATTCTGATAAGTTGACGGCGCTGTTTTTTATCCGGCCGTCCTTCCGGGTGCGGATTATACAACGCATTAAGCTTTCTTGCTTCAGCATTTTGCTCACGTCTTTCAACGCTTTCTGCGGTTTCCTGATAGAGTAACTGAGCTTCACTTGCGCCGCGACGTTGCTCACTTAAAGCCAGCACTTCGACTTCTTTGGTGTCAAAGCCCTGCCGTAAAGTAATAACAGCGCCCACCTGTACAATTTTTGAAGGCTTGCTACGCTGCCCGTCATAATGTACTTTGCCTGACTGAACCATTTGCCGGGCAAGCGCTCTGGTCTTATAAAACCTGGCGGCCCATAGCCATTTATCAAGGCGAATAGAGTTCTCTTTTCGATTTTTTGTCATAAAAACGCAACGAATTCGTTATAAACTTTGTGTTAATCGATTGTTGACTCATGTTGCCTGCGCTAGAATGCATGAATCGTCTTTTGTCAGTGTAACAAGAATAAGAATAAAGTGACTGTCCGACTCAAACAAATATTTACAGATCCTCAAATGTGGCGCAGGCTAATGCAGGCGTTCACGGCTTTCGCGTGGTTTTTGGTCGCGGTACTACTGGCGCGTTTTACCTGGTCCTTAATTAATCCGGCTGAGCCGGAGGGAACTGCGGTCTTACCAAAAGTGGCAGTTGATGTTGCGGATAATCGGAACGCTGATTTAAGTAGCTTAAAATCATTAAATTTATTTGGTGCGGCTGAACAAAATAACCGTTCAGCTAATACTCGCAACGCGCCAAAAACATCATTGAACGTACGTTTAATTGGGGTTTCTGCCAGCTCTAATCCAGAGCGTTCAGCCGCTATTATCCAGCAAGGAAGCAAGCAGCAAACCTATGTTATAGGTGAGAACCTCGGAAGCTCATCAGTTACCGTTGAAGAAATTCATGCTGATCGTGTCATTCTTGATAATAACGGGCGTTTAGAAACTCTGGAAATGGAAGATATTGGTGAAGACAGACCTGCACTATCGCTGGTTATTGATGGTTCAGGAAATGGCGGCGGGGCTTTTGTCCCGGAAGATGACGAAGGTTCTGATGCTGATGAAAGTAACCTTCCAGATGACGCAAGTGTTGAGGAGCAGTTGGCTCAGGTCGCCAATAACCCTTCTTCTTTATTAGATTACGTGAGTATTTCGCCGGTTCAGAGTAATGGTCAACTCAAAGGGTATAAATTAAATTCGGGCAAAAACCCTGAATTGTTTCGAGAAGCAGGTTTTCAAAACGGTGACTTAGCAGTAGCCATTAATGGCTATGACCTGACTGATATGGAGCAAGCAATGCTGGCCAGTCAGGAACTCTCAGAGCAAAAGCAAGTCAGTATCGAAATTGAGCGCGACGGTGAACGTATGGAGCTGTCGTTTGAGCTACCGGAAAAACAGGATAATTAATATGAATGTGGCGAAGAGTGGCTTAAAAGCATGGCTGGGAGCCTTGGGAGTAACTTTAACTCTTATGAGCTCGCCATTAAGCAGCGAAGAGTATGCCGCTAGTTTCAAAAACACCGACATCAATGAATTCATTCAGGTGGTTGGACGTAATCTTGAGAAAACCATCATTATCGATCCAAACGTCAGGGGCAAAATTGATGTCCGTAGCTACGATGTAATGAATGAAGAGCAGTACTATCAGTTTTTCCTGAATGTGCTTGAAGTTTATGGCTTTGCTATTGTCGAAATGGAATCTGGGGTGTTGAAAGTCATTCGTGACAAGGACGCAAAAACCTCATCTCTGCCTGTGTTGGACAGAGATACCCGTGGCTCAGGCGACACCATGGTAACCCGTGTTGTGCCGGTAGAGAACGTATCAGTACGTGAGTTGGCCCCTTTGCTTCGCCAGTTGAACGATCAAAGTGGCGGCGGCATGGTCGTCAGCTATGACCCCTCCAATGTGATTATGATGACTGGCCGCTCGGAAACTGTGCAGCGCTTAGTCGAGATTATTGAGCGAGTTGATCAGGCAGGTGATCAGGATGTTGATATGATCAGCCTGGAGTACGCATCCGCAAGTGAAATTGTACGTATTGCCCAGTCGCTTTATGAAAAAAATAACGAAGGTGTGCCAGCCTTGCTTATTCCCAAAATTGTCGCTGATGATCGCAGTAACAGCGTTATTGTGAGTGGCGAACCTCGTGCCAGGTCTCGTGTCGTTAAGCTTATAAAGCAGCTCGATCAAGATTTAAAAACTGAGGGTAATACGCGGGTTTTCTATCTGAAATATGCGAAAGCACCGGAAGTGGTTGAAGTATTGAAGAACGTCAGCAGTTCTATTCAGGCAGAAGTTGAGCAGCAATCAAGTAGCGGAAATAACAATCAACGTCGCAGTCGTGGTGGAGATGAAACCGTTAGTATCAGCCCTCACGAGCCAACAAATTCGGTGGTTATTACGGCACAAAAAGACATGCTGGGATCACTGGAAAAAGTGATTCACGATTTGGATATTCGCCGGGCTCAGGTCCAGGTCGAGGCTATCATTGTTGAAATCATGGAAGGCGATGATGTGAACTTTGGTGTTCAATGGATTAGCGAAGATGGTGGCATGGTGCAGTACAATGACGGAAACCAGGTGCCTATTGGTAGCTTAGCTGCGGGGGCTTATCAGGCTCGAGAAAGAGAGGGTACAACGACAACTCGTGTCACCGATGGCGGCGTTGAAGTTACTACCACGGAACCTGACGAACCGGGTGATATTTCGTTGCTGGCTGAGTTACTCGGTTCGGTAAACGGCATGATGTTCGGCACCATCAAAAATGACTGGGCGGCGGTTGTACAGGCGGTCACTCAGGATTCTCGTTCAAATATTCTGGCAACACCCAGTATTGTCACTGTTGATAACGAAGAGGCGAGTTTTCTAGTGGGTCAGGAAGTACCCACTATTAGCGGTTCGACCACTGGCGACAACAACGACAATCCATTCCAGACAGTTGATCGCACCGAGATAGGTATCAAATTAAATGTAACCCCTCAGATTAACGAGGGTGATGCTGTGCAAATGACGATAGAGCAGGAAGTTTCCAGCTTGAGTGGGGCCACAGCGGTTGACGTTATTATTAATAAGCGTGAATTAAAAACGACAGTGATGGCTGATGATGGCGAAACCATTGTATTGGGCGGCTTGATTGATGAAGACGTGCAGGAGTCGGTATCTAAAATTCCTTTACTGGGTGATATTCCGATTTTAGGTAAGCTATTCAGTTCAACATCTACTTCTAAGCAGAAAAGAAACTTGATGGTCTTTATCCGTCCGACCATCGTGCGTGACGGTAATCGTATGCGTGAATTGAGCTCGGCTAAGTATAACTATATGCGAGCTCTACAGTTAGATGAGCGTGCGCGTGGTATTTCTTTGATGCCCACCGAAGACTCTCCATTGTTAAATGACTGGGACAGTGAATTAACTTTGCCTCCGGGGTTCGATGAATACCTGAAGAACCAAGGTGAAAACGACGACAAAGACAAAGAGTCAACAAATGACTGAAGCGAGTGCTATTGCAACAACCCGTTTACCTTTTGGCTTCGCAAAGCGTTTTGGCGTGGTCGTTGAGCATGGTGACCCTATGGTTTTGCATTGTCGCGCCGGTATTTCCGCAGCAGCACTGAAAGAAGTCAGGCGCGCCATGGGGCAGCCGGTGACAATAAAGGAGCACGCTGCCAGTGATTTTGAAAGTCTTCTAACCCGCGCCTATCAACGTGATTCATCCGAAGCTAAACAGTTGATGGAAGATATTGGTAATGAGTCTGACTTGTTTTCACTGGCTGATGAACTACCGCAAACTGAAGACTTGCTGGAAAGCGAAGACGACGCGCCTATTATCAAGCTCATTAACGCTATGCTGAGTGAGGCGATAAAGGAAGGGGCTTCTGATATTCATATCGAAACCTTTGAAAAAGCCTTGTTAATTCGCTTCCGTATTGATGGTGTATTGCGTGAAGTGCTGCGACCAAACCGCAAGTTGTCGTCGCTGCTGGTGTCACGAATAAAGGTTATGGCGCAACTGGATATCGCTGAAAAGCGGGTGCCCCAGGACGGTCGCATCTCACTTTTAATTGCCGGGCGGGCGGTAGATGTTCGTGTTTCGACCATGCCGTCGAACCATGGTGAACGGGTGGTATTGCGTTTATTGGATAAAAACAACGCGCGGCTCAATTTAACCGAACTGGGAATGACCGACGCGAACCGGAAAATTTTCCAGGAACTGATATATAAACCACACGGTATTATTTTGGTGACTGGTCCGACGGGGTCGGGTAAGAGTACGACCTTGTATGCAGGTCTTAGCGAAATAAACTCAAAAGACCGTAACATTCTGACCGTAGAAGACCCGATAGAATACGCTATTGATGGTATTGGTCAGACTCAGGTTAACCCCCGTGTTGATATGACTTTTGCTCGTGGCTTGCGCGCTATTTTACGACAGGATCCTGATGTTGTAATGGTGGGGGAAATACGAGACGTTGAAACGGCACAAATTGCTGTGCAGGCGTCCTTAACTGGTCACCTGGTACTTTCAACTTTACATACCAACACCGCTGCCGGCGCTATTACGCGTCTGGAAGATATGGGGGTTGAGCCATTTCTACTGTCCTCCAGTTTGCTGGCTGTGCTTTCCCAGCGTTTGGTGCGGACACTTTGTACTGAGTGCAAACAGCCTCATCAGCCAGACGACGAAGAAAAAAATATGCTGGGGATCAGTGCTTCAGATACCAGCATCATATATCGCGCTGGTAGTTGTGAACGTTGTAATCATACGGGTTACCGGGGGCGGACAGGTATTCATGAATTGCTGGTTGTCGATGATCATGTACGTGAGTTAGTGCATAACGGGCACGGTGAACAGTCCATTGAAAAGTACATCCGACAGTCGACGCCGGGTATTCGTCAGGATGGTCTGGCAAAAGTACTGAAAGGCAAAACAACGCTGGAAGAAGTGCTGCGGGTTACCCGCGAGGAGTAAAGGGTGGCAGCATTTGAATATCAGGCTGTTGAAGCTAACGGCAGAAAGAAAAAAGGGGTTTTAGAAGCCGATACTGAGCGTCAGGTGCGCCAGTTGCTGCGTGAGCAGGGCTTAATGCCATTAAGCATAAATCCAGCCGCTGATCAGGACAGAAAAAAAACCTTAACGCCGCGGTTCGGATTGCCTCAACGTAAAGTTAAAGCTCAGGATTTAGCACTTATAACCCGTCAGTTATCTACTCTGGTGGGCTCTGCCCTTCCCATTGAACAGGCACTGTTGGCTGTTGCGGATCAAACCGAGAAGCCACGTTTGAAAAAGTTGTTAATGTCAGTGCGAAGTAAAGTCGTTGAAGGTTACGGGCTGGCTGAAGCCATGTCTGAGTTTCCCGGGGTATTTGACTCCTTATATACTGCAATGGTGGCTGCCGGGGAAAAGTCCGGCCATTTAGATACCGTACTGGACGAGTTGGCAAACTATACCGAGCAGCGGCAGCACATGAAAAGCCAGCTAACTCAGGCGCTTATCTATCCGCTTATGCTGACTCTGGTTGCTGTTGGCATTGTTGTTTTCCTGTTGGTTTCTATTGTGCCGCAGATAGTAGATAACTTCTCAACTATGGGACAGGAATTGCCCCCTACAACTCTTGCGATGATTGCTATCAGTGAGTTTTTGCAAAACTGGGGGCTGTGGTTGCTAATTGCTATCGCCTTAGCTTTGGTGGCTTTTAATCAGTGGCTGCGAAACGAAAAAAATCGCCTGAAATATCACCGACGATTGTTAAAACTTCCTATGCTGGGGAAGGTCATAAGAGGGGTGAGTACGGCGCGTTTTGCCAGAACATTAAGTATTTTGACTTCCTCTGCTGTCCCGCTGCTTGACGGCTTACGCATAACATCGTCAGTGATAGGTAATTTAGCCATACGGCAGGCTGTCGATGAAGCTGCTGACCGTGTCCGCGAGGGGTCTTCGATGCGAGGTGCGCTGCAGGAAACCGGATTATTTCCACCTATGATGCTGCATATGATAGCGGCTGGCGAGAAGTCCGGTGAACTGGAGCAGATGTTGAAACGATCGGCAGATAACCAGGATAAAGAGTTTGAGAATTTGGTATCGGTCAGTTTAAAGGTATTCGAGCCAGTGCTGATTGTGACTATGGCAGGCATCGTCTTCTTTATTGTGCTGTCTATCATTCAACCCATTTTACAATTAAATAATAGTGTAGGGCTTTAGCTATGAGACGTAATCAATCAGGTTTTTCATTAGTCGAAGTAATGGTTGTTATTGCCATTATCGGTATTCTGGCGACTATGGTGCTACCCAATGTTCTGGGCAATCAGGAAAAAGCGAATGAGCAAAAAGTTATCGCTGACATTGTTGCTTTAGAGAATGCTTTGGCACAGTATCATCTCGACAATGGTATGTTCCCAACAACTGAGCAAGGTCTTGAAGCTTTAGTCAATGAACCGAACTTAGATCCTCAGCCGCGCAGTTATCGTCGTGGTGGCTATATCCGCCGTTTGCCGCAAGACCCGTATGGTAATGACTATTTGTTATTGAATCCGGGCCAACATGACGACGTTGATATTTTCTCGCCGGGTCCTGATGGGCAGCCGGGCACTGATGATGACTTCGGCAGCTGGATGATTGGCAACGACGACCGTGATCAATAAGCGTCGTCAATTTGGTTTTACCTTAATTGAAGTTATGCTGGTGATGGCCATTCTGGGCCTTATTGCCAGCGCTGTTGTGTTTACCCTGCCAGGCGGTGAGCGTGGCGGAGATTCTCCCCATAACGCAGCTGTTGCGTTACGTCAGCAGCTCAACTACGCACGCGAATATGCCATGGTCAGGCAACAACCTGTTGGCCTAAAGTTTCATGAGGACGGATATCGTTTTTTATTTTGGCAGGACGAACAATGGCTGGAGAAGAGTCCTCGTGGTTTGCGGGCCCAGGAAACCGAATGGCCAATGCGCTGGGAATTTACCAGTCGGGGTATAGCAATACTTGAGCAAAGTGAGTCCTTAGATAGTGGCCTATTCGCCGACGAAAGTGACGATGACAGTCTGGTACCCGATATTCTGATTCTTCCAAGCGGTGAGATGACATTGTTTAGTGTTCATATTGAGCATTTAAACGATCCTGAAGCGGAACGCTGGCTAATTGCCCAAAACAGTTGGTTAATTAGTATCTCCGAAGAGGCTCCGGAGTAATTATGCGGCTAATGCGAGGGTTTACATTAATTGAAGTGATGGTTGCTTTATCGGTCTTTAGTCTGGCTGCTTTGGCGGCTTTACAAGCGGCCAGTGGACATTTGACTGGGTTAAGTGCCCTGCAGGATAAAACCTTTGCACAGTATGTGGCTTCTAACCGTCTGGCAGAGCTTTCTATTGAAAACAGCTGGCCGCTGGAAAACGGGCGGAAAGGCCAACAAGAACAAGCTGACATTACCTGGTACTGGCAACAACAAGTAACCGAAACGGTAACACCAAATGTGGTTGCGGTAACGATCAAAGTTATGAAGAGTGAAAACGGTCGTGAACACTTTCGACTAACCCGTTACGTGCGTAAACCTGACTCAGCGGGGGAATCGCGTAATGGGCGTTAAATCTGCAAATAGAGGCTTCACCTTAGTTGAGGTGTTGGTCACCATGGTGATATTTGCCATTATCGGTATTGCGAGTTTTCAAGTGCTGAACCAAATGGTCAGCACAGAAGAACAATCGCAGAAACAACGTGATCAGCTAGAGCGTTTGCAGTTTAGTCAGCTGCTGATGCAGCAGGATATTCGCCAAATGGTCGCTAAACCAACGCGACCATCGGCTATGGAAATCACAACTCAGTATTTGAGTAACGACCCGAGATACTTTGATTCCGATGGTGGTGTGCTGGCTTTTGTCAGAAGCGGTTTTGATAACCCCGGTTATATTCTGCCGCGCAGCGAATTGCAGCCCGTAGTCTACCGCTTATGGGATGGTAATTTACAGCGTGTCACAGAGACATTTGTTAATGATCGCTCGTCAGAACCGTCAATTCAGACGCTATTAGAAGATGTGAATGAACTCTCTTTTCGCTTTTATCGCAGTGAGACGGGTAGTCGCTCGAGTCAGGACACAGAAGAGGGCTGGAGCGATAGTTGGGAGAGTGAAGGTGACTTACCTCAGGCGGTTGAAGTTACTATTCGCAGTGAAACCTTTGGTACGATTAGGCGGGTGTTTCTGATTGCTGGTGTTGGTCAGTTAGCAACTGATGACTCTGAGGGGGCGCGAGGTGCCAACTAACTTAGCCGGGTCATCGCAAAAGGGAGCGGCACTGATAACCGTACTGCTGGTTATCGCTTTAGTGTCGGTTATTGCCGTTAATTTAGGTGGCAAATTACAGTTGCAAATAACCCGTATGGGAAATCTGCAACAAGCTGAGCAGGGCTACTGGATGTGGCTAAGCGCCGAAGATGTTTTAAAAGAAGTGCTTAAAACCGAACTGGATGAGAATGATGGTGTCGCCCATAGTGAACAAAACTGGGCGGGTCGAAGTGGGCCTTTCCCTGTCGAGGGCGGGCAAATTGCTGCACGAGTAAATGACTTATACAGCTGCTTTAACCTGAACAGTTTGACTGCTGATGAGGAAGACCCGGGTACCCTGGAAAAACGAAAACGGCAATATAAAGCTTTGTTACAGGCATTAGATATTGATAATTATCAGGCCGAAATTTTGACTGACAGTCTGGTAGACTGGATAGATGAGGATAGCGAGTTATCCGGAAGTAATGGCGCAGAAGATCCTGACTACGAAAGCTTACCTAAGCCTTATCTTGCAGCAAATAGCCCGCTGCTGGATTTAAGTGAACTAAGAATGGTACGGGGTTACAGCGCGAAAATTGTGAATAAACTGAAGCCTGTTGTTTGTGTTATTCCGAATGAATCTGAATTAAAAATAAATATTAATACGTTGGAACAAGAGCAGGCAGCGGTACTGACCGGAGTGACAGAAGGTAAACTGTCCATTGCTGATGCAATGTCGCTTTTAGCCAATAGGCCGGAGCAGGGCTATGAGTCGGATGAAGAGTTAACCGAATTAGCTGAACTTGAAGGTATCCGTTCTGAGCTTGAGAGTGACCTCTCAGAGTTGACGGTAAAAAGCGAGTATTTTCAACTGGTTGCGATTATCCAGTGGGGCGAGGTAGAGATGAGAGCACGCTCGGTATTACATTTAAATCAAGGTCGAGTACAGACATTGTACCGGGCGATGGGAGAATAGCTTATGCAAGAAACATTGATTCTGCGTTTGCCAGCTTACGGTACGAATGAACCCATACCCTGGTTGGTTTGGCATAAAAGTCAGCAGGAGTTAATTGCCAGCGGTAACCTGAACTCAGTCGATGAGCTTTCTCAGCTCAAAGACAAGGCAGGCCGCTGCGAGGTTATTGTTGCCTTGCCGGGGCAAGACGTCTTTATGACAAAGGTAACATTACCTGCAGGTACTAAGAGGCACCTTCAGCGCATTATTCCTTATGCACTTGAAGAAGAGCTGGCAAGTGATATAGAGCAGTTACATTTTGCCTGGCCGGACGTAAAAGGAACGGAATTACCTGTCGCTGTGGTCGCAAAAGAGCGAATGAATGAATGGTTAGAACAGCTTTCAGAGGCCGGTATTGATGCTCCCTACTGGGTACCCGATTGCTTTTTGCTTCCGTATCAGGAAGGTGTGTGGCAGGCAATAGAGCTTGGTGACAGCGTTATTGTAAGAACGGGAGCCTGGGCAGGCTTCACCGTTGAAAAGAGTCAGTTTGCAGAGTTAGCGCCTGCTCTTGCTTCAGAACAGGAAAACCCGACAGAAATTGTTCACTATGGAGAGTTAAACTGGCCTCAGTCTCCGGCGCCTTTAACCGCTGCTGATATCGAAGTACCTTTTACTATTGCAGTACAAAGCATTAAAACGGGTAACAACCTTAACTTAAGGCAGGGTAATTATCGCTCACAGAGGACGAAACGCTCGGTAGAGCTTCCATGGCGGGCTTTTGCCACAGCCGCGAGTGTGCTTTTTGTGTTGGCTGTCGTATTAAACGGTGTGCGTTACTGGCAGTTAAATTCACAAAGCGAAACATTGAAAGCTCAGGCTGAACAGCTTTATCGGGACGCTTTCCCGGGTAATACCCGAATTGTAAATTTAAAAGTTCAACTGCAACGGCAGTTAGACGGGCTGGGACTTGGTAATTCAGACCAGGTTTCAGTGCTTGCTGTTCTGCAGCAGTTAGAGCCTGCATTTAAGTCTCAGCCAGACTTGCAACTTGAGTTGTTGCGGTTCCAGAATAATGAATTACGTTTGCAGGCAACGGCTAAAAGCTTTTCTCAGTTCGAGTCTTTTCAACAGGCCGCAGAGGCAGAAGGTTTGAATATTGAAACCGGTTCAATGAGTAACCGCGGAGAAACAGTATCGGGCGCATTGACCGTGCAAGTTGAAAGTGGAGGGGCTCAGTCATGAACGGAGTCAAACGCTATTTAAAGCCTTATCTGGATTTGGGAGCTCAACGCTGGCGCCAGTTTAATCAGCGCGAGAAGATGTTGCTGTCTGTATTGGGCGGCGTGCTTTTTATTGCTTTACTGTATTTCGCAGTTTGGCAACCCAGTGCTCAGGCAGTTGCTAATGCCGAGCGCAAGTTAGGGGCTCAACAGCAGCAGTACCAATGGGTACAGCAAGCCATAGCTCGTTATAAAGAATTAGAGGGAAAAAGCGGGCAGCAGGAGAGTGCATCAGGTTCGGTGAGTCAACGCATTAACCAAGCTGCTGCGGCACAAGATATCCAAATAGCGCGCCTACAGCCGCAGGGGCAGGAGTATTTGTTGACCGTGGATGAAGTGTCTTTCTCTGACCTGGTAAGCTTTCTGGCTGAATTAGAGCAGCGCCAGCAGTTAGTATTGACCTCGATTGATATTGCGAAATTGAATGCGCCCGGACAAGTTCGGCTCCGTAAGTTGTTAGTAAGAGAGGCTTCATGAATTTAAAGCGCTGGATACCCTGGTTAGTTGTCGTGTATCTGGTGGCCATGCTGGTTATGTTACCGGCGCGAGTGGTTTACTGGTTCCCGCTGCCGGATAACGTCCGGATATCTCAAGTGAGTGGTAGTTTATGGCAGGGAACTGCCGGGCAGGTGTCTGTTGATGACATAGTGCTGAGTAATCTGGCGTGGGACTGGCAGGTCTCGTCTGTGTTGCTGGGTGAGTTTGTGGTTGATGTCGACCTGTCTCAGAACAACAACCCCTTTTCGCTAAATGGCCAACTGCTGGCGGGTTCAACAAAGGTGGGAGCGAAAAATGTAACCGCCAGTGGTGATGTGAACGCGCTATTACAGCTAGTTGGTACTCGCTTACCGCTAAAAACGGGTGGTAACTGGCGCTTGTCGTTGGACAGCTTTGTAGTCACAGCTCCCGGACCTGTGCGTTGGTGTGACGAGCTGCAGGGGCAGGCACGAGGAGAACAAATACGAGTGTTGGTCAATAACCAATGGCAGTCTCTGGGTGACTTTCCTGTTGAGTTAGGCTGTAGTGATAATAACGCCGTTACACTTGCTATGGATGGAGATAATAGTCTGGGGCTGAATGTTAAAGGCAGTATTAATAGTCAAAATTTTAATGCTCAGGGAACGGTTAAACCGACATCAAGAACACCGGAAGGTTTAGCTAAAATGATGGAGTATATGGGAAAACCTGACTCTCAAGGACGTTACTCATTCCGGTTGTGATCTGACTTGCAGGTCAGTCCGTTTATAATTACTGTAATTAATTACTCGTTTAAGCCTCTGCGTAATAAGGAATTTGTATGGATAACATCGTTCAGTGGATTAATGATAACCAGGATATGCTGATCGGTTTCTCGATTAAATTTATCATCGCTATTGCGATACTCATCATTGGTAAAATGGTTGCGAATGGCGTTACCGGCGTGATGACCAAAAACATGCGTAAACGCGATGTGGACGGCGCGGTCATCAGCTTTGTTGGTGCTATTCTAAAAACGGTTATTTTTATTGCCGCTATTATGATGTCGTTGTCGCACGTTGGTGTCGAAACTACGTCGTTTATTGCCATATTAGGTGCTGCCGGTTTGGCAATTGGTCTGGCACTGCAGGGGTCGTTGTCTAATATCGCGTCGGGCGTTCTACTTATTATGTTCCGCCCTATTCGTGCCGGTGAATACGTAGACGCGGGTGGTGTTTCAGGAACGGTTGAACAAATTAATATTTTTCAGACGATAATGAAAACACCGGATCGCAAGGTGGTTTTTGTGCCTAACTCTGAAATTATTGGCGGCCCAATCGTCAACTATAACCGCGAAGAGTTGCGCCGTATCGATTTAGTGATTGGAGTTAGCTACAGTGCGAACTTACAGCAAACTAA
Source organism: Pseudomonadota bacterium (assembly GCA_051745385.1). Classification (GTDB taxonomy): domain Bacteria; phylum Pseudomonadota; class Gammaproteobacteria; order Enterobacterales; family Alteromonadaceae; genus Idiomarina. The sequence continues at coordinate 27,900 of JBNJDZ010000007.1, forward strand.
GAAAGCATTGATGGATGTGATTACTAGCGATGAGCGTGTACTGAAAGATCCAGAGCCTGTGGTTACGGTTACCAACCTTGGTGATTCGTCAGTCGACTTTAACGTGCGTCCATGGACAAAAAATGAAGATTACTGGCCGACCCGCTGGGATCTGTTAGAACGCATTAAAGATCGTCTGGATGAAGAAGGTATTGGTATTCCCTTTCCGCAAATGGACGTTCACCTGAAAAAAGACGACTAACTTGCTTTAGTTTGAAAAGGCCACTTTGAGAGTGGCCTTTTTTGTGTGGAAAACTAACTCAAGGCTTGTGAGATATCAGCAATAATATCTTCTACATTTTCAATACCCACGCATAAGCGTATGGCTTCAGGTTTCACACCAACCGAGGCTTGTTCTTCTGTTGATAGCTGGCGGTGCGTTGTTGAAGCAGGGTGGCAGGCCAGTGACTTGGCGTCACCGATATTCACCAGACGCTTAAACAGTTTCAGCTTGTCATAAAAGGTCACGCCGGCGTCGTAGCCGCCTTTTACCCCAAAGGTTAACAGCGAAGCCGGCACCGCATTCTTAATGTATTTCTTTGCAAGTTCATGATGTGCATGTTCCGGTAAAGCGGCGAAGTTAACCCACTCTACCTGAGGGTGTGCTTTCAAGTATTCAGCGACTTTTAGCGCGTTTTCACAATGGCGCTCAATGCGTAAAGCCAGAGTTTCTAAACCCTGCAATAGTAGGAAGGCGTTAAACGGTGACAAGCAGGCTCCGGTATTACGCAGAGCAACCGTACGAACTCGGGCAATAAACGCGGCGGGGCCAAAAGCCTCGGTATAAACCACGCCATGATAGGCAGGCTCGGGCGAACTAAACTGAGGGAAACGCTGTTTTTCCTGAGCCCAGTCAAAACGACCACTATCGACAATTAAGCCGCCAACCGAATTCCCGTGGCCACCAATGTATTTAGTGAGCGAGTGCACAACAATATCGGCACCGAAATCAATAGGCTTGCAGAGTATGGGGGTCGCGACGGTATTATCAACGACCAAAGGTACCCCGTGTTTATGTGCAACCTGAGCATACCCTTCTAAATCGGCGATGTTACCGGCAGGGTTGCCGATACTCTCGCAGTAAACCGCTTTGGTTTTATTATCAATAAGCTTCGCGAGGTCTTCGGGTTTGTCGGAGTCGGCGAAACGCACTTCGATACCAAATGACGGCAACATATGACGGAACAGCGTATAAGTTCCGCCATAAAGCTGTGGTGTAGTGACAATATTATCGCTCTGGCTGGCCAGGGTAATCAGTGCGTATTCAATAGCGGCCATGCCTGACCCCACGGAAAGTGCTGCAACACCGTGTTCCAGTTCTGCCACGCGCTTTTCCAGAACATCGTTGGTCGGGTTCATAATGCGCGAGTAGATATTTCCCTCAACGGCTAGATCAAACAGGTCGGCGCCGTGCTGAGCGTTATCAAACTCATATGACACGGTTTGGTAAATGGGTGTAGCAACCGACTTGGTTGTCGGGTCGGTTTCATAGCCGTGATGTATGGCCAGTGTTTCGTCTTTCATGCGGACTCCAGTTGAGATTCAGTTAAAAAATGCGTTAAAGCCGATTGGTATTGTTCGACATTTTTAATAAAGCCATCGTGACCAAAAGGTGTTTCAATGGTGACTCGACCCATGTGATTAGGGAGTAATTGCTCCAGCTCAGTGACCAAACTCGGAGGCGCAATAGCGTCATTATGAAAGTCGATGAGTTGCACCTTGGCCTGAATCTTGGTTGGATCAATGCTGTAGTCATTCAATATTGGCGTCAGATGTGTGAACAGGCTACGACAGCCGTTACCGTTTTGTTTTAACAGCTTTTCTCCGTGGTACAGGAGATACTCAAACGCATCGTCGGCGTGATTAAACCGTTGCTCGAACTCTTCAGCGGTGCGGTAACTCAGCATGGCCAGAGCCCGGGCGAGAATAATTCCGGACTGGTCATCACCGCAGCGCTGAATTAGAGCTTGTTGAAAATAGCGCAACAGAGCCGAGTGAACAGAAGGCTTGTGCGCAGCACCAATAGCCGTCAGATGAGTGAGTTCGGTTGGGTGGTCAGCTGCAAACTGAAGCCCCAAAACACCACCAAAGGATCCGCCAACCCAGGCCTGGAGCTCATTGGTTTCATGTTGCAGTGCCTGACGTATGGCCTCGCTGTGCTGTTGAACCGTTAAAGGAATAGCAGGGCAGTCAGAACCTCCCAGCCCGCCAAAGTAATCAAAGCTAACGACTTGTACATTATCGAGATCAGAAAATACCGGGTGAAGTGACTGCCACCAACCGCTTTTATCAGGCTTCCATAGTCTACCGCTGGCGCTGATACCGCCTTGAACCACAATGGCAGGCGCGTCGGCATTACCATAACGGTAGCCTTTGATGCGTCCGAAGGCGGTATCTGTATAAAAACTGCGGGCAACTGGCTGAACCATAGCTAACCTCACGTTGGTGAACCATCCACTGACTGTAATAAATGGATATAAAGCCGTCAAGACATTTAGACGTCTAAATGTGAGTGTGCTTATTTTGATATCAGTTGAGTGTGGTATGATTTCGCTATTAACTTTAAAGAAAAGAGTGATGTCCATGGTGTATTCGGTCAGCCAGTTAAACATTGAGATCCGGCAACTGCTAGAGCAGGGGTTTGGGCAAATTAGTCTGGTTGGAGAAATTTCAAATTTTGCGGCGCCGGGCTCCGGACATTGGTACTTCACTTTGAAAGATGAGCGGGCTCAGGTTCGTTGCGCTATGTTCCGCAATGCTAATCAGCGTGCGAAAGTTCGGCCGCAGAATGGCATGCAGGTACTGGTGCGGGCTAAGGTCACGGTTTATGAACCGCGCGGCGACTATCAGCTGATTATTGAACAGGTGGAAGATGCCGGGCAGGGGCTATTACAGCAACGCTATGAGCAATTAAAGGAAAAACTCTCGGCTGAAGGGCTGTTTGCGACTGAACGCAAGCGGCCACTGCCTGAGCACATTCATAAAGTTGGTGTGCTGACTTCGCCCACTGGCGCTGCAATAAAAGACATATTAGCTGTCATGAAGCGCCGCGACCCTAGCGTGGAAGTGATTATTTACCCTAGTGCAGTCCAGGGTGAAGCTGCGGTACCGCAGTTGCAGTCCATGCTGAAAATGGCTTGTGAACGTAATGAAGTGGATGTGCTTTTAGTCAGCCGTGGTGGCGGTTCACTGGAAGATTTATGGTGCTTTAATGATGAGACTTTTGCGCGTCTTTTAACAACCGCACCCATGCCGACCATTAGTGCGGTAGGTCATGAGATTGACTTCACCATCTCTGATTTTGTTGCGGACGTCAGAGCCCCGACGCCGTCGGCGGCTGCAGAGTTGGTAACCCGGGACCAGCAGCAACAGCGGCAAAAAGCTCAGGCTCTTCAGCAACGCTTAGCCCTGGCGCAGCAGAGATTATTACAGCGTTTAAAGCAGCGCTGGCAGTTTTTACAGACCCGTCTTCAGCAGCAACACCCGCAACGTCAGTTACAGCAGCAGTCACAACTGGCTGATGAACTGCAAGCTCGCGCCTACCGTGCGTTGCAGAATCGGTTAGCACGTCAGCAACAGCGGGTTTCCTACTTGCAGGGCCGTCTACAGGCGGTTCACCCGCAAAAGGAGCTACAGCGTTTACACGAAAAGTTGAGTAATCAGCAACAACGCCTGCCATTAGTCATGCAACGTCTTTTAAAAGAGAACAGAGCTCGGCAGCAGCAGTTAATGCAGTCATTAAATCTTGTTAGCCCGCTAAATACATTGGAACGCGGCTACGCAATTGTCCGCACCGAAAGCGGTGAAGTTGTTCGCAGCGAAAAGCAGGTGGACGTTGGCAGTACCATAGAGGTCAGGCTGGCAGACGGGAGTATTACCGCTAAACGGCAATGATCCTGAGTTTATTGTCATATTCCTGACATCTTGGCTTTGTTATACTTCGTAAGTTATTCAAAAAGGAGTCGTGGTATGAAACTCAAAGCATTAGTGGCTGGTATTGGACTGGCTTTCGCATCCTCTATGGTGCATGCAGAAGAACAGAAGCCAAATATTATCTATATTATCGGTGACGGTATGGGGTTTGAATTTATTACGGCCTACCGTTATGCCATGTCTGACTTAGACAGCAAAACTATCGCTAAAACCGAGTTTGATGCCATGCTGAAAGGTGCGGCAACAACTTATCCAGAAGATGATACCTGGGTTACCGATTCAGCTGCCAGCGCAACGGCTCTTGCGACAGGAGTTAAAAGTTACAACGGTGCTATTGGTGTCGACGCTGACAAATATCCTTTGCAGACAATTATGGAACTGGCACGTGAGAACGGCTGGTCAACGGGTTCAGTATCGACTTCCCAAGTGAACCACGCGACACCGGCCTCATTCTTTACTCACCACCCATCGCGCTATGAGTACAACCAAATAGCGGATAAAATCGCGACTCAGGTTGTTGAAGGTGAAGCCTCTTTTGATGTCATGTTAGGAGGCGGACAAAGCTATTTCGATCGCGACGATAAGAATTGGCTGGATGTTTTGCCGGAACATGGAATGCAAATTGTGACCGACATGGAGCAGTTGGAATCCGTCGATACGGCACCAGTGATGGGGCTTTTTGCTGAGAAAGGCCTGCCTTATGCCATTGATGGTGATGTTGATGCTCTGGCAAATATGACACGCACGGCTTTACGCTTGTTGGATAAAAAGCAGCAACCTTTTGCGTTAATGATTGAAGGCAGTGAAATTGACTGGTGTGGTCACGCCAATGATATTGCTTGTGCTGTGCACGAAATGGACGGCCTGAACCGGGCACTGCAAGTGGTTCGTGAGTACCGCGAGAATAATCCGAATACTTTGATTGTTATGACGGCAGACCACTCGACTGGCGGACTGACTATTGGACGTGATGGTGAGTATGCCTGGCATTCTGACCGCGTTATGAAAATTGAAAGCTCAATTGCGCATATGAGTAAAGAGATGCTTAGCATGGACTCTGATAAGTGGCCGGAGTACGTTGCGGACAAAGTTAACTTTGAACTCACTCAGGACTATATCGATGAACTTGCTATTGCCGCTGAAGAAGAAGGCGAAGCGCGGGAAGACAGCTTACACCAGGCGTTGGTTTATATAACGGGCGATATTACCGGTACCGGCTGGACGACCAGCGGACATACGGGTGTTGATGTTCCCATATTCGCAACGGGTCCTTACAGTGAAAACTTCGGTGGTTATATGGATAACACCGATATTGGTAAACAGTTAATTAAAGTCGTCAAATAAACCTCGCTTTAAAAGCTTGTCCACAGTCGCGCTTATTGCGCGACTGTCACATCTCTGTCATATAAATAGAACTTGAATGCGCTAGGCTAGTGCCATGATGTACCTGCTGCCGTTTCTAATCTATGAAATTTTTTAATAAAGAATTAAGTTGGCTCTCTTTCAACGAGCGAGTCTTGCAAGAAGCTGCGGACATTAGTGTTCCGCCAATTGAGCGAATCCGCTTCTTAGGCATTTTCTCCAGTAATATGGATGAGTTTTTTCAAGTTCGGGTAGCTGATGTAAAGCGCCGTATTTTCTTTAGTCAGGCGACGCAGGAACGGGAAGAACATGAACGCCTTATGGCGCAGTTGCAGAAAAAAGTGGGATTACTGCAGGAACGCTTTGATGAGGTACTGGAAGAAGTATTAGAAACGTTGCGAAAAAATGGCATTTCCCTACTCAGTATTGAGCAACTGAGTGAAGAAGAAAAACACCGACTGAGACGATTTTTTACGGAAAAAGTACAGCGTTTTATCGTGCCCATATGGGTCAATGGTAAAGGTAATCTGGCCAATGTTGTTCGCGAGGACGAAACTTACCTGTGTGTTGAAATTTTAAATGGTGATGACAAGCAGTACGCATTGCTGGAAGTTCCTTCTGACCAGATGGACCGTTTTGTTAAGCTGCCAGTTAAAGGGCGCAGTAAAAAGCATAAGCTGCTATTTTTAGACGACATTTTACAACTGAACTTAGAAGTTTTATTTCGGGGATTTATTCCATTTGAACAATTGCGGGCCTTTTCGTTTAAAACCACCAGAGATGCGGAATATCGCCCCTCCGATGACATTGAGCAAAGCTTGCTTGAGCGCATGGAAGAAGGTTTAAAACAAAGGGTAAAAGCTGACCCAGTGCGTTTGGTTTATGATCGGGCAATGCCTGAAGACATGCTCGCTTTTTTGAGCAAAAAGCTGCAACTGACTCAGTTTGATTCATTTGTCGCAGGTGGGCGGTATCGCAATACCAGGGACTTCGCTAAGTTTCCTCACTTAGGTAAAACCTCTCTGACACATAAATCACTACCCACGTTACTGCATCCAAAGTTCTTGCACTCCGAGAACGTGTTTGATGCCATTCAAAACAGTGACATTGCTCTGTATTACCCGTACCACCGATTTTCTCATTTTACCGAATTTGTGCGGCAGGCGGCTTACGATCCTAAAGTTACCCGAATCTCTATGTGTATTTATCGCGTAGCGCCTAACTCACGAGTGGTTCGCTCATTGATGGATGCTGTGCAGAACGGTAAGCATGTAACGGTTATGGTGGAACTTCAGGCTCGGTTCGATGAAGAAGCTAATATTGAGTGGGCGAAGGAATTGACGGATTCCGGAGTGCGAGTGAGTTTTGGTATTCACGGCCTGAAAGTCCACTCAAAGTTGGTGCTGGTTCATCGTACTGAAGGCAATCTTGATAGGCGTTACGCTGTGATTGGAACCGGTAACTTTCACGAGGTCACGGCACAAATTTATACTGACTTTAGTCTGTTTACCTGTCAGCCTGATATTTGTAACGATGTCGAATCGGTCTTTCATTATCTGGAGCAACCTTACCGTGCGCATCTATTTCGCCATTTGATGGTCGCACCTGTGAATATGCGCCAGAGAATAAATGATCTCATTGAGTTCGAGATAGACCAGGCCAAAGCCGGTAATGCTGCTGAACTGTTTTTTAAAATTAATAATTTAGAAGATGAAAGCTTAATTGTTCAACTTTACAGAGCTTCCCGCGCGGGTGTTAAAATTCGAGGAATTGTTCGCGGCATGTGTTCGCTAAGGGCTGGAGTAGAAAACCTCAGTGAGAACATCGAAATTCGCAGCATCGTCGATCGTTACTTAGAACACGCCCGGGTGTATGTTTTTGAGCATGGTGGTAAAAAAGAAGTCTTTATTGCTTCAGCGGATTTAATGACCCGTAACTTAGATCATCGCGTGGAAGTGGCGACGCCTATCTACGATAACGAGGTGAAAACTGAAATTTTGAAGATTATGACGCTACAGTGGAAGGATAAAGCGAAGTCGCGGCGCATTGACGCTGAACAACAAAATCGATACTGCTTTGAAAAGGAGCGGCAGGTCGGCAATAGTCGCTCTCAGGTTCCTTCACAGGTTGCTATTCACCGTTATCTTAAGCGACGCAAGAGGGAATATGAAAGCCAGCAAAAAGACGTCTAATAACGATTCAAAGCAGTTTGCTGCGTTGGATATTGGCTCCAACAGCTTTCATTTAATTATTGCTCGCTTAGTTGAAGGTCAGCTTCAACCGATATTTAAGTTCAAACAGCCGGTCCAGCTTGGCGAAGGCTTGTCCAATCGGCATCTGAGTGATGCTGCGGTTTACCGCGGCGTTGAAGCTCTTCGGCAATGTGCTGTGCGGCTGAAGGGGTTTGACAGGGATACTGTAAAAGTTGTGGCGACACACACTTTACGTAAAGCGAAGAATCGTAAACGGTTTTTGGCAGAAGCTGCTAAGGTACTTCCTTTTCCTATCGAGGTTATTTCGGGGCGGGAAGAAGCACGCCTGATTTTCCGCGGTGTGGCGGAAACGAGTTCAGAATCAGGCGCTCAGTTAGTTATTGATATTGGTGGCGGTAGTACGGAGTTTGCGGTTGGAAACAAACGCCAGCCGACTTTTTTAAGCTCTAGAAGCATCGGCAGTCTGGCTTTTTCAAAAGAATTTTTCTCGTCGGGGAAAATCACACCAAAACGATTTGATAAAGCGGTTGTATCAGCCCGTCAGCACGTTGAACCGATAGCTAATTATTTAGCGAACAATCCGATAGACAGCGTTTTTGGTACATCGGGAACAATAAAGGCGATTTACCAGTGGATTGTGAAGCGCGAGGGTGAGCAGCCCATGGGAATAACCTATTCTCAACTGCACGCTTGCAGGAGCGAACTTATTGAGGCTGAGTCGGTAAAAAAAATCAATAAAGAAAGGGTATCACCGGAACGTCGGGAATCGATTGCCGGAGGCGTGGCTGTTCTATTAGGGATCTTTGAAGAACTCGACATTGAGAGCCTTACGCCTCATGACGCGGCTTTGAGAGAAGGCGTTTTGTACGAATTGGCGGGAGAAGTCTTACTTCATCAGGATGTCCGGGAGCGCACTATTTATAGCTTAGCTCAGCGTTACTCGGTCGATTCTGCACAGGCAGAAAGGGTCTGGTCAACCGTTCAGATCATATGGGCTGGAGTAGCAGAAAGCTGGGGGATAACAGAGCACGATCTGGTGGTCTTGTTAGAGGGCGCCGTTAAGTTACATGAGGTTGGGTTGAGTATCAGTGCCAGCGGTGTACAAAAACACTCTGGGTATATTTTGGCTCACGCCTATATGCCCGGTTTTAATGCTGAAGAGCAACGCTTTCTTTCCACTGTTGTCAGGTTTTTTCGGAAAAAAATACAAACAGCAGAATTTCCTGATTTGACTCTTTTCAGCCACAACCAATTAATTAAAATGATGATAATCTTAAGGTTGGGCGTTATATTAAACAACGACAGACAAAGCAAGTCGGCACTCGATAAGGCCTGTGTAAAAGGAAATGCGCTGCAATTAATATTGAGTAAAAGAGCGAAACAAGACTCTGTGCTTGCTATACAACTTGATTGCGAAGCAAAGACAATTCAACGATTGGGTTATGAGCTCCTTTTTTAACGGAGAGCATGGTTGCTTGGCTTTTAATCAATAAATTGCACGTTTAAACGTTACGGATAAGAAGAGGAGAGTCATATGACAATGGAAGTGAACTCAGAACATCAGGAACAACTAAAGAAAATGGCACTTGTTGGGTATATTTTATATGCCCTGAGTCTCATTATTCCTTTTGCGTCGATTGCCGCTGTTATTTTAGCCTACTTAAAGCGTAGTGAAGCCCGTGGCACCTGGGTGGAAAGTCATTTTAACTGGCTAATCAAAACCTTCTGGGTGGGCGTTATTGGAACAATCATTGGTATCATACTGTTGTTTGTTGTTATCGGCTATTTAGTACTACTGGCGGTTACGATATGGGTTATTTATCGTGTAGTTCGCGGCTGGCTGGCGCTGTCAGAAAACAAGCCTGTTATTGCTGACATTTAGATGTGTAGCCTGACGTTCACGTCAGGAACAACCTCTCATCTGACATAAATGTCAGGCTACGTGCATCCTGTAGCCTGACGTTTACGTCTGGACCAATATCTCACCTGACATAAATGTCAGGCTACGCGGCCTTTAGAACGAGTACATCGCCATTAGCTGCAGGCGGTTTAAGTCACCATCCACATTGGCTTCAGTTTCACGGTCTGCCTTTGAGATTTCCGCCCCAAAAGTCAGGTTAGATGCTGGTGAATACATCAGGTTAAACGCAATACGCTGAGTGTGTTCCGTCGTATCGCCAGCAAGTGCTAACATCTCACCATCGTTGTCGGCCCAGGCGCGAGAATATACTACGTTTGAACGCAGTTTTTCAGTCCAGAAATGACGGTAAGCGAAAGAAACTCCGGTTGAATCAATGGCTTCTAACTCGCCGTTACCGTCAATATAAGCACCATTCCAGGTGTTAAGACCTAAATAACGACCCAAACCTGAACCCGTGGTGACTGATGCCCGAATATCGTCCATGCCGAAAGTGTATTTAGCGCCAAAGCTGGCACCGTAACCAAAGGTGGTTTCGTCATCGCCAGTTTGAGTGACATCGTAAGTTAATTGGCGTAAAAGTGCCGAAGCCTGCCAGGTAAGATTGTCTGTTTTACCGGTATATTTAAAGGTCACGTCCGGAGCAAAGCCGTCACTGGAAATAATACGCCCGCCACCAGCAGGTGTTACGGTTGTTTCAGGGTTTTCAATTGAAGCGCTAAAGCCACCAGAGGTGTAACGAATTTGGGCCTGGCGGTTGAAGATAATGCCATCGGTGATGCCGATAAAATCGACGGATTCAGCCAGAATATTGAGATCCTGGAAGTTTGACCAGGTTTGACCAAAAGTCCATTTTCCATATTTCAAAAATGCGTGACGTAGACGCGGATTATAAGAGTTTGAAATACGTTGGTCGCCGTCAGGGGTCAACATAAAGTCCATTTCGATATGGCCGGTCAGCGTTTCACCATTATCCAGGTCCGTATCGGTGGTCAGGAAAAATCGCGACTGGCGCGCATGAAAATCGGTGACCATGTCGTCGCCTTCACCGCCCACAGGGGTGAGGCTTGGAATATACTGTTGCCGGGCGATACTACCACTTGAAGGTGCCTGACCATCGGTATAGTCCGATACCATCATGTCGAGTTTAACAAAACCACCAAAATCGATGTCAGTTTCGTTTGCCTGAGCGCCTAAGCTCATAACACCGAGTACTGCAGCGCTTGCTGCCGATACGGTGAATTTCTTTGCGATACTTGCTTTAGCCATGGTGTTCTCCCCTGTCAGCCAAGTGTTCGTTTTGATCGTGCATTTTATTGTTATGCCAAAGATAAACGCTGTTAATTCTCGTTAACTGGTCAATTTTTATCAATCTAGACTATGGTCTAATAGTGTTTAAGCCCTTTAAAACGTACAACAGATACCATCTTGCGAATAAGGAGGAAGAGGTAATGTCGCAACTGTATTCAGTTCCTGAACATATCAAAGCAAAAGCTAAAATCGATAATGACGGTTATAAGAAACTGTACCAACAGTCAGTAGACGATCCTGAAGGTTTCTGGAGTGAACACGGACAGCGAATTACTTGGTTCACGCCTTACACCAAAGTTAAAAATACCAGTTTCGAACCGGGTAAAGTCAGTGTTAAATGGTACGAAGACGGCACTTTAAACGCCTGTTACAACTGTGTCGACCGTCACCTTGCTGATAAAGCCGATAAAACCGCGATTATATGGGAAGGTGACGACCCTAGTGTAGACAAACACATCACCTACCGCGAGCTACATAAAGAGGTATCCCGTTTTGCTAATGGCCTGAAAAAATTAGGTATTGGTAAAGGTGATCGTGTCGCTATTTACATGCCAATGGTGCCGGAAGCGGCTTATGCCATGTTGGCTTGTGCACGCATTGGTGCTGTTCACTCGGTTATCTTCGGTGGTTTCTCACCAAACGCGATTGCGGATCGTATTAACGACTGCCAGGCAAAAGCCATTATTACCGCTGACGAAGGTCGCCGTGGTGGTAGCACTATTGGTCTTAAAGCCAATGTTGATAAAGCACTGTCTGATGGGGCTTGTCCGTCACTAGAGCACAGCATTGTTTGTCGTGTGACCGAAGGTGAGGTTGAATGGACAGAGGGCCGTGATGTTTGGTGGCATGAGCTGGTTGGCAACGTCAGCGACGAGTGTCAGGCAGAAGTGATGAACGCCGAAGACCCGTTATTCATTCTTTATACCTCGGGCTCAACCGGTAAACCTAAGGGTGTGGTGCATACCACAGGCGGTTATATGGTGTACGCATCAATGACCCACGAGTACGTTTTTGACTATCAGGAAGACGAAGTCTACTGGTGTGCGGCGGATGTTGGCTGGATTACAGGTCACTCTTATATTGTTTATGGACCATTGGCGAATGGTGCAACGACTCTGATGTTTGAAGGTGTTCCCACTTACCCGGGTGTTGGCCGTATTGGTGAGATTGTCGATAAGCACAAAGTGAATATTCTTTATACGGCACCAACCGCTATTCGCGCGCTGATGGCGAAAGGAGATGAGGCTGCTAAAACCTCAACTCGCGAAAGCTTACGTATTCTGGGTAGTGTTGGTGAGCCGATTAATCCGGAAGCATGGGAGTGGTATCATCGCGCTATTGGTAATGGTAAATGCCCAATTATGGATACCTGGTGGCAAACTGAGAATGGCGGTATTTTGATTACTCCGTTACCGGGCGCTACAGATTTGAAACCAGGCTCTGCAACACGTCCTTTCTTCGGTATTCAACCGGCTCTGGTTGATAGCGAAGGTAATATTCAGGAAGGTGAAGCGGAAGGTGGTCTGGTGATCAAAGACTCCTGGCCGGGACAAATGCGAACGCTTTGGGGTGACCACGAACGTTTCGAGCAAACTTACTTCTCCACCTTTAAGAATATGTACTTTAGTGGTGATGGGGCACGCCGCGACGCCGATGGTTACTACTGGATTACTGGTCGTATGGATGACGTTCTGAACGTGTCAGGACACCGCTTAGGTACCGCTGAAATTGAAAGTGCGCTGGTAGCACATAAGTCTGTGGCGGAAGCGGCAGTTGTTGGCTATCCGCATGACTTAAAAGGTCAGGGTATCTATGTGTACGTGACACCAGTTGAAGGTGTTGAGGTAAGCGATGAATTGACCAAAGAAGTTCGTAACTGGGTTCGCTCTGAGTTAAGCCCAATTGCAACGCCTGATTTGATTCACTGGACCACAGGTCTGCCTAAAACTCGTTCGGGTAAGATCATGCGCCGTATTCTGCGTAAGATTGCTGCGAATGAGTATGAAAACCTGGGTGACACCTCTACGCTTGCCGATCCAAGTGTGGTAGATTCATTGATAGAACATCGCATGAATAAATAATGTCACTTAATTTGGAATCTCATGGCGAAATTTTTAATCGCAGATGACCACCCATTGTTTCGCGAGGCGCTGCAAGGCGCTCTCGCGAATCACTTTTCTGAACTCACCCTACGCGAAGCAGAAGACTTAGACTCAACTCTGGCGGCGTTAAATAAAGACGACGACGTCGATTTGCTCCTGCTGGATTTGCATATGCCGGGCAGTGGTGATTTGTACGGTCTTATTCGTGTAAGAGAAGATTACCCACTTTTACCTGTAGCTATTATTTCAGGTAGTGAAGACTCGTCAATTGTTGCTAAGTGCATTGGTTTTGGTGCCTTGGGATTTATTCCAAAATCATTGCCCTCTGCTGAAATAGCAGAGGCGATAGATACCATTTTACAGGGTGAGACCTGGGTTCCAAAAGAAACCCGGGAGCGGCTGGATGTTATTTCTGATGAAGATCAGGAACTGGCGCGCAAGGTTGCAGAACTTACCCCGCAGCAGTACCGGGTGTTACATTTCCTTCACGAGGGTCTGCTGAATAAACAGATTGCCTATCAACTGGGAATAACCGAAGCAACGGTGAAAGCGCACATTACTGCAATATTCCGCAAACTGGGGGTTTACAGTCGTACCCAGGCTGTTTTGGTGGCTGAACGTCTGCAATTATGACCTGGCTACTAATATTTGCCTCACTGGCTTATGTGATCTTTCTTTTCGCAGTTGCCACCTGGGGTGACAGGCTCGGCTCCTGGGCGAATAAGATTAGTCATAAACCTTTTGTTTACTCCATGTCGTTGGCAATTTATTGTACGTCGTGGACGTATTATGGTGCCGTAGGAAATGCCGCCGTCGACGGCTGGGCATTCTTCCCCATTTTGCTGGGGCCTATTCTACTGTTTTTGTTTGGTATCCGAATTCTGGAAAAATTGGTTTCGGTTAGTAAACAACAAAACATCACTTCCATTGCCGATTTCATTTCATCCCGTTTTGGAAAAAGGCGTCGGCTTGCCGTAGCTGTTACCGGCATCGCCGCCGTTGCTATCATTCCTTACATAGCACTCCAGCTAAAAGCCGTAGGTATCAGCTTCGCCGTATTAACAGAAAGTACGGGCATGATGGCAGAGTTTTCGATTAAAGAGCTTGGAGCTGCTGCCTTAATGGCTATTTTCGCCATGCTGTTTGGTACGCGGCATGTTGAGGTTACTGAATATCGCAGCGGTATGATTCTGGCTATTGCCGTAGAGTCCATGATTAAACTGGTGGCGCTGCTGGCTGCCGGTATATTTGCCTGGTCTCTTATTCAGGGCGATGCGCAGTATGATTTAATCAGTTCGTTTACTGACATTAGTAAGCCGCAGTGGTCTTTCGCCTCATTTGGCGAGTTTGAGTTTATTGTCCAGACCTTTATGGCCGCTGGCGCAATTCTTTGCCTGCCCAGACAGTTTCACGTTGCGGTAGTGGACAATGTCGACGTTCGACACTTACGGACTGCACGCTGGGGCTTCCCGCTGTATTTAGCGTTAACGGCTGCCGCTATAGTCCCCATTGCGATTGCTGGTACATTTTATCTTTCGGCGAGCTCTGACGGTTCAACTTATGCTTTGCAGCTGCCGCTTTTGAAAGATCAACTGTGGTTATCTCTGGTTATCTTTATTGGCGGAATTTCGGCCGCAACGGCTATGGTGATTATTGCCTCTGTCACGTTGAGCACCATGATCACTAACGATGTCATCATGCCTATTTTGCTGCAGCGTGAATCGCGCTTGCCGTTAAAGCACAGACGCAGAGAATACGACCGGGCGTTATTATTAATCCGCCGTGTGGCCATTGCCGTAACGATGGTTTTGTCTTTTCTGTGCTACTACTTCTGGGCCGCACGTACCAACTTGGTCAGTATTGGTTTGCTGGCGTTTTCTCTGGTTTTACAGTTGCTGCCGGCTTTACTGGCTGCACTTTATTGGCGAAAAGGCCACGCCCGTGGTGTCTATGCCGGACTGTTGGCCGGTTCCGTGGGTTGGGTTATCGCGGTATTAATTCCTTTGTATACGAACAACCAACTGACCGACGTCGAAATTATTACTCGGGGAACCGTTGTTTCATTAGGGCTCAATACCTTCAGTTTTATTGTTTTTTCTCTGCTGGCAAAGCCGCGGTTAGTCGACAGAATTCAGTCAACGGCTTTTGTAAAACCAAGAGCGGCCCTACCCGACTTACACCTAAACAAGAACGACAATGCGACCAACGCAGACATGCTGCTGTTGCTCAAAACTTTCCTGGGAGCAGAGCGCGCCCAGCAACTGATGCAGTACTATCAACGTCCGGAAAATGCGGAACTTAAGCTGGAAGACGTTGCAGAAAAGCCGTTTATCAGTTTTGTCGAAAGGGCCATTGCCGGTGTGCTGGGTTCTGCAACAGCCCGATCACTAATTGATGCCGCCCTGAGGGACAAGCAGCTTAATCTGGAAGAGGTTGTTCACTTCTTTGACGACACAACTCAGGCACTGCAAACACAGCAGTCAATACTGTTCAGTTCGCTTGAGAACCTGGCTCAGGGTATTAGTGTCGTCGATGCTGAGTTACGCCTGGTGGCCTGGAATAAACGGTACCTGGATTTGTTCGAATACCCTGAGGGTATGGTTAAGCCGGGTCAGCCGATTGCTACGCTCATTCGTTATAATGCAGAGCGTGGTGAATGTGGTCCGGGTGAGGTCGATGAACTGGTCGATAAGCGTTTGCGTTATATGCAAATGGGATCTGCGCATCGCTTTATCCGCCGCAGGGCAGATGGACGGGTTATTGAAATGGTAGGGAACCCGCTGCCAACCGGAGGCTTTGTTACCAGTTTTACCGATATTACGTCACACGTCGAAACTCAGCAGGCGCTGGAAGATGCGAATATTGATCTTGAGCAGCGGGTTGATGTTCGTACGCAGGAAATTCGGGAAATTAATCAGGAACTGACGGCTGAGATCGATAGGCGGCGTCAGGTAGAAGAAGAATTAAAGAAGGCCAAAGCAGAAGCCGAAGCAGCAAATGCTTCGAAAACACGCTTTCTGGCCCTGGCCAGTCATGATATTTTACAGCCGCTAAATGCGGCACGGTTATACCTCTCAGCAATTCAGGAAAAAGAACTCTCAGAGCGTAACTTGTCGTTAGTGGGTAAGCTGGATACGGCGCTCGGCTCAACCGAGCATCTTTTGTCGACTTTATTATCGATAGCGAAGATGGATCAGGGGGCGTTAAAACCGCAGTTCCGGCATGTTCAGCTCAGTTCCGTTCTGGCTCCTCTGGTTGAGGAATACGCTGTACTTGCTGAACAGAGAAAGCTGGATTTCCGCGCCTTCTATAAAGACAGACCCGTGTATACCGACCCGACGTATTTGCGGCGTATAGTGCAGAACTTCTTATCCAATGCCATTAAATACACGCAAAAGGGCAGTGTATTATTAGGGGTTCGCAAGCGCGGAGATGAACTTCAAATTGCGGTGTGGGACACAGGTCCGGGTATTGCTGCGCAGCAACAGAACAAAGTATTTGATGCATTTTACCGCGTGCAGAACCAGACGGTAGACGGAGTCGGATTAGGGTTGAGTGTTGCTCAACGTATGGGAGAGCAATTAAATTGCGATATTCAGGTTGAGTCAGTTGAAGGTAAGGGTTCATGTTTTTCAGTACGGGTACCTTTAGGCAACGCCGCTCAAGTGGTCAGCCGACCTAAAAAACAACAGGAAGATGCGCTGTCTGATCGCCTGCAACTTATGGTGGTGGATGATGACAATGAGAACCTGAATGCTTTAAGTGCTCTGCTGAGTAAATGGGAGTGCGAAGCTCTGACTTTTAACAGTTACAGTAAAGCTCTGGCTTATGCCAAGGCACACTCTCGTGATAAAGCCCCTCAAGGGCTACTGTTGGACTATCAACTAGGTGATGGCGATGGTTTAACTTTAGCAGAAGAGCTCCGCGATATTTGGCAGCAAAAGATACCGGCGGCGTTAGTCACTGCAATGCGCGATGACGCCGTGAAACAGGCTGCCAGGAAAAGTGGCCTGCAGTTTTTACCAAAACCGGCTAAACCCGCCGCATTAAAAGCATTTTTGAAGTACATCAGCACCCGAAAGGCAGGAGGAGCCAGAAGTTGATTGAGCTTGCTGAGCGACATACTTTTAAGTTACCGGCAAAATGCCGGACTTTAATTGAACTGAACAGCAGCGACGAGGTTGAGCAGGTAGCTTTTGAAGAGCCCTATTACTTGCTGGGTGAGGGCAGTAATACCTTGTTTCTGGAAGACTTTCAGGGAACCGTTGTCTGTAATCGTTTGCTTGGTGTGTGCATTGAAGAGCAGGATACAAGTTTTTTAGTGACCGCGGCGGCAGGTGAAAACTGGCATAATTTTGTGACCGACTTACGTGCCCGAAACATTGATGGTCTAGAAAATTTGGCACTGATACCCGGCTCCGTGGGAGCTGCTCCTGTTCAAAACGTTGGTGCCTATGGTGTGGAAGTGGCGACATTTATTGAACAGGTAACCGCCTGGGATATTAGCCAAAAATGCTGGGTTAGTATGAGCAGAGAGGACTGCCAGTTTGCTTATCGGGACAGTTTGTTTAAACAGCACCCAGGGCGCTGGCTGATAACATCCGTAACTTTTCGTCTGCCTAAAGACTGGCGGCCTGTGACCCATTACTCTCCGCTTAACCAGTTGAGTGATAATGCGAGTGCACAAAGCGTTTTCGACAAGGTTATAGAAGTACGCCAGAAAAAATTACCTGATCCTAAAGTCATTCCAAACGCAGGAAGTTTTTTTAAGAACCCTGTTATTTCTAATGTACTACTGGAAAGCTTATTGCAGAAATGGCCAAATATGGTCTATTTCCCCGTTGACGAAAGCTGTGCAAAAGTAGCCGCCGGCTGGCTAATTGAACGCCTGGGTTTGAAGAGCTTAAACGAGGGTGATGCAGCGGTTAATCCGAATCAGGCGCTGGTGTTAATTAATCGAGCCAGAGCGACTGGAACAGACGTAACCCGGTTGGCACAGAGAATTATGAAACAAGTAAAAGAAGCCAGCGGAATTGAACTGGAGCCGGAGGTTCGGCTGGTGGGTCAGCACGGGCTTGTGCAGTTGGCGGCAGAAAAATGAAACAATCAGAGCGCCTTGATCAGTTGATTACCTTGTTAGCTAATGGTGAGTTTCATTCCGGGCAGGCCATTGGTGAGTCTCTGGGAATATCCCGGGCAGCGGTTAATCAGCATATTCATAAGCTGGAAGAGCTTGGCCTTGAGTTGTTTTCTGTCACAGGGCGTGGCTATAAACTGGCAAGGTCTATCGAGTTGCTGCGCTCAGGTGCTATTGAAAGAGAAACGCCGGCGCAATGGAGGAATAAACCAGCGTTTGAAGTACGTTCAGTGGTTGATTCTAGCAACGACCAGGTAAAAGAGCTTGCTAAGTCAGGGACTTTGGACGCAGGCTTTTCCTTATTTGCAGAAGCTCAGACGGCCGGTAGGGGGCGACGTGGCAAGCAGTGGTATTCGCCTTTTGGCAGTAACCTCTATCTGAGTATCTACTGGCCTCTGGATGACGGCATTCATGGTGCTATGGGGTTAAGTTTAGCCGTTGGTGTTGCTTTGGCAGAATGCTTTACCAATTTGGGTATTGCTGAGGTCAGTGTAAAGTGGCCTAACGATGTTTATATTGCGGGTAAAAAAGTGACCGGAATTCTGGTCGATCTGGAAACCTCTCCAGAAGGTGCTGCGCACAGTATTATTGGCATTGGTATTAACTTAAGAATGCCGGATCATGTCGGAGAAAACATTGATCAGGCATGGACGGATCTAAACTCTGAGTTACCACAGCCTGTTTCACGTAATAAGGTTGCGGCCGTGGTGCGCGCATCGGTTTTGTCCGCTTTGCAGCAATACGGACAGAGCGGGCTTTCCGCGTTCCAGCGACGCTGGCAGCAGTACGACCGATTTATAGATAAACCGGTAAAGCTGATTATGGGACAAAGGGTTTGTTTGGGAACCTGTCGTGGGATTGATGAGAACGGTGCTTTACTCGTAGAAGATGAGCAGGGCGTACGTCGCTATTTTGGTGGTGAAGTTTCATTGAGGGCGCAAGATGCTATTAATTGATGCCGGTAATACCCGCAGTAAATTTGCTTGGTGGGATACTGACACCGACGAGATTGAAATACTGGGGGCGATACCTCACCAACGTTGGCTTAATGACTTGAGTCATTCGCTAAAAGAGCTATTGCTGGAAGTGATCAGCAGCCAACAAATTCGACACGAGAAAAAAGCCATAGGTTGCAGCGTTGCGGCGGTTCAGGTGATGGATACCCTGAATAGCTCACTGGCGGAGCTTGGCATAAGTGTTGTCTGGCAAAAAACGAAAGCTGAGCAGGCGGGGGTAATTAACGGCTATGGCGAACAGGCTGAACGCTTGGGCTCTGATCGCTGGATGGCATTACTTGGCTGTCACGAGCAAATTAAAAAGAATGCGTTGATAGTGGATGCCGGTACTGCGTTAACCATTGACTGGCTGAGAGCTGACGGCCGACATATGGGAGGATGGATAGTCCCCGGGCGGCAGCTCATGTTAAATGCCCTTGGCCAGGGAACAGCAAATTTAAAAGGTATTACGGTATACGACATTGAGCGTGACGGGCTTGCGGCCGGACAAAATACCTTTGACGGTATTGCTCAGGGAACGGAAGCTGCGTTGATTGGCGCTATTGCGCAGGCCATTCATTTGTCTGAGAGTTATTTCTCACAAGAATCTTTTGAGGTGGTTGTTACCGGAGGTGACAGCGAACATTTGATGCGAACGTTGTCTGGTAAATTTCGTCGTTATGACGATTTGTTGTTTAAGGGTTTGCGACTCTGTGCCGATAACCTAAATAGTTAAACCTTTAGGCACATTCAGAGAGAGCACAGGCAACTTTATGAAAATAGTCATTCCAATGCTGATTGCTGTAGCCGGACTGACCGCAGTGCACAAAGCGCAGGCGCAGGATGTTGAAGCGGTGCAACTGTACTCAGACGCCGAGCTTGTTGAGATGTTTGCAACCAACGCACACCTTAAACAAGTACGCGATACTGATCGCTGCCAGCTAGCGCAGGATATAGAGGCTCAGGCAGAACTTGAGCGTCGTCCAACGTATCAGTTTTTATATGGCGACATGATGGCCTGGGGCGTCTGTTATGACCGTGACCCTGAACTCGGCCTGCTTTATATGGAAAAAGCGGCTCAGCATGGCTTACTGGAAGCTCTGGAGCAGTTGGGACGCTATTATCATGAAGGTGTTTTGGTTCAAAAGGATATTGACCGCGCCATTTTGTATCTTCGTGAAGCTGCCTCGTTGGGACATTTGCCGGCGCAAAGACGCTTTGCCGAGATTTTGTTAGCGGATAAAGGCAGCCCGTATGATTACGAAAAGGCCTACCATTGGTTACATAATGCGGTAACAGCTAACCAGGGCACCTATCAGGATATTGAACAAAAACTCGCAAAGCTGGCTGAGAGAATGCCACCTTCGGTAGTTGAAAAAGCAAAAAGGCCACTGGATTAGTGGCCCTTGTTTGAGTTGCGCACGTTTATCTGGGCTTAAGACAAGCGGTTGCGGAAGTCTTCGTAGCTAAATTGGCGTACACAGTCAAACTGACCGTTTTCCCGTAAAATACCAATAGCCGGATGCTGAACGCCGTTAAAGAATGATGTTTTCACCATGGTGTAGTGCATCATGTCTTCAAAAACTAAGCGGTCACCAACAGCTAGCGGCTGATCAAAACTGTACTCACCAATAACATCCCCGGCTAAGCAACTGTTGCCACCTAAGCGGTAACTGAAGGCTTTTTCGGCTGGTAAGCCTGCTCCGGTAATGACCGGGCGATAAGGCATTTCCAGCACGTCCGGCATATGCGCGGTCGCTGAAATATCCAGTAAAGCAATTTGCCCCTGGTTCTCAACAATATCCACCACTTCACATATCAGCGGACCCGTTTGCCAGGCAACGGCCGAACCGGGTTCCAGTATCACTTGCAGGTCGTAGGTTTCACGCAAACGCTTCAACTGCTTTATCAGATGGTCGACATCGTAGCCCTGACGGGTCATGAGATGCCCGCCACCCAGATTCAGCCATTTCATTTGTTTTAGC
This sequence comes from Pseudomonadota bacterium, assembly GCA_051745385.1. Lineage (GTDB taxonomy): Bacteria > Pseudomonadota > Gammaproteobacteria > Enterobacterales > Alteromonadaceae > Idiomarina. The sequence continues at coordinate 48,895 of JBNJDZ010000007.1, forward strand.
TGTTCGCCAAAACGGTTTTCAACGGCTTCCAGGGTACGCTCAAGGGCAAAAGAGTCGCACTCGCACAGGTTATGAACGTGCAAGCCTTCAACGCCGGTTAAGTCCTGTTGCTTAAGCTCGCTGGCGCGAATACCCAGACGAGAACCGGGAGCACTGGGATCATAAAGCTCGGTTTCGGCTTCCTGATGTTCCGGGTTAATACGCAGACCAATGGAAACGCCGGCAGCTGCCGTCTGTTCACGGTATTTATGCCACTGAGAAACACTGTTGAATGACAAGTGATTCACCAGCGGCAGCAGCTCGTCGATGTCTTCTTGTTTATAAGCCGGAGCGTAAGCATGAACTTCGCGCGAAAATTCCTCCGCTGCCAGCTTTGCCTCCCAGACAGAGCTGGCGGTACAGCCTTTAAGATACTGACGAATAAGTGGAAAGGCCGACCACATGGCATAGCCTTTCAGTGCCAGAATAATGTCTGCACCACTTTGCTCTTGCACCTTTTGCATCAATTCGAGGTTCTTGCGCAGCAGTTTTTCATTCAGCACATAGCAGGGAGACGGAATCTCCGGCGATGTATATTGGCTCATGCGTTATCTTCTCTGTTACTTCTCGAATGGCTTATCGCATTCCTGAACCTGCCATGGCAGGCCATATTTATTAAGGCGCTCCATGAATTCATCCGGGTCAAACTGCTCCATATTCCAGACACCGGGTTTCATCCACTTACCCTGCAGCATGAGAGAAGCGCCAATCATTGCCGGTACGCCAGTAGTGTAGGATACCGCCTGAGCACCAACTTCTTTGTTGGTTTCAGCGTGGTCACAGTTGTTGTAGATGAAAATGGTTTTCTCCTGACCGTCTTTCATTCCGGTCACATAAGTACCAATACAGGTTTTGCCGGTGTAACCTTCTGCCAGAGAGCCCGGGTTAGGTAGCACGGCTTTCAAGAATTCCAGAGGTACAATCTTTTTACCGTCGAACTCAACTGGCTGAATAGAGGTCATGCCGACGTTTTCAAGTACACGTAAGTGAGTCAGGTACTCATCGCCGAAAGTCATCCAGAAACGCGCACGTTTAATGGTTGGGAAGTGCTTAACTAGCGACTCCAGCTCTTCGTGGAATAGCAGGTAAGAAGGGCGCACGCCAACATTGGGGTAGTCCAGATCTTTACGCACGCTGATAGGATCCGTTTCGTGCCACTCGCCGTTTTCCCAGTACTTACCTTTTTGGGTAATTTCGCGAATATTAATTTCCGGGTTGAAGTTAGTCGCAAATGCCTGACCGTGGTCACCACCGTTACAGTCAACAATGTCCAGGTAATGCACTTCGTCAAAGTAATGTTTAGCGGCATAAGCGGTAAAGACGTTGGTTACGCCCGGATCGAAACCGGCACCCAGTAATGCCATTAAGCCTTTTTCTTTAAAGCGTTCCTGATAAGCCCACTGCCAGGAGTATTCGAATTTTGCTTCGTCTTTTGGCTCGTAGTTTGCTGTATCAAGGTAGTGCACGCCGGTTTCCAGGCAAGCATCCATGATAGGTAAGTCTTGGTACGGAAGTGCGACGTTAATAACCAGCGATGGGTTAATACCACGGATGAGCTCAGCCACTTCTGCTGAATCATCGGCATCGACCTGATACACGCCGACAACGCGGTCTTTGCCCGCTTTTTCCTGCAACGCCTGACATTTTGACAGGGTACGACTGGCCAGGTGAATTTCAGAGAATACTTCCGGCAGGCCCGCACATTTTTGTACGACTACGCCAGCAACACCGCCGGCACCAATAATTAGAACTTTAGACATGAATGCTATCCTTCACAGAAATCTTTTAACTAATAAAGTTGCTGCGAAAGATAGCATATTTTTACAAAATCATCATTCAGAAGCGTTGCTTTGTGCTGCCTCTGAATCTATACCTAAATGCTTATGTAAAAAGGCCCAGTTTTCGGCATGTTCTTCAATACGCATCCAGGTTGGTGTGCCGGCACCGTGTCCGGCACGGGTCTCTACGTTTAATAGTATGGGGTTGTCGCAACTTTGGTCTCGTTGCAGTGCCGCTGCAAATTTATAACTGTGCCACGGGACAACTCGATTGTCGTGATCACCCGTGGTAATAAGGGTTGGCGGATAACAGGTGCCACTTTCTGTATTGTGAACAGGGGAGTACTCGTACAATGCTTTGAAGTCTTCTTCATTTTCACTTAGACCAAATTCACTACTCCAGCCTCTGGCATTCGCATTGGGAATCTGATATCTCAGCATATCCAGCACGCCGACAGCAGGAAGAGCTGCAGCGAAGAGTTCAGGTCGCTGAGTTATTGTTGCTCCTACCAGTAAGCCGCCGTTACTGCGCCCCTGAATAGCCAGTTTGTCTTTATTGGTGTAGCTGTTGTTTATTAACCATTCGGCCGCGGCAATAAAGTCATCAAATACATTTTGCTTGTTTTCTTTAGTGCCTTGCTGGTGCCACTTTTCGCCGAACTCACCACCACCCCGTAGGTTGGGAATGGCCAGTACGCCACCCATTTCCAGCCAGACAGCTCGAGTTGTATCGTAGTCGGGGGTGATAGAAATATTGAAACCGCCGTAGCCATATAAAAGCGTCGGATTGTTACCATTCAGTTCAAGGTCTTTATGATGAACGAGGAACATAGGAACTTCGGTGCCATCAGTGCTGTTATACACCACTTGTTCAGTTGTATATTGGTCTAAATCTGCTGGCACTTCGGTTTCATACCAAAGAGCTGTGCGCTGTTGTTCTGGTTGGTAGCGATAAACTTTTCCCGGCTCGGTAAAGCCTTTAAAAGTAAAGAATGTATCCGGCGCTTTGTGACTGCCTTTAAAACCGTCAATTGAGCCAATACCCGGCAGAGCCAGTTCCTGCAGCATAGTCCCTTCAATATCAAAGATAGCCACCCGCGAGCGGGCCGACTGCAAGTAGTGGGCAAAGAGCTGCCCATCTATAGCGCTAACTTCTTTTAAAGTATGAGTTTTAGGCGCGATAACTTCCGTCCAGTTTTCGGGGGCTGGCTGTTCAGGGTCAACGGCAATAACCTGGCCGGTTGGTGCGCCATTAGTGGTTTTAAAGTACAGCTTCCCGTTGTGACTGGTAACATATTGGTATTGACCGTCCCACGCTGTGAACAGGCCCTTAAATGGCGCATCTTCCTGCGCTAAAGGTCGTATGTATACCGAGTTGGCATTATAGCCTTTGAATACATCAACGAGTAAGTACTGGCCGTCATCCGAAATTCTGGGGTAAGGGTTCCAGTTTGGTTTTTTGTCAAAAGCAAAAATGAGCTCATCTTCACTTTGTTTGGTTCCCAGTTCGTGGAAATAGACACTGACCGGCTTTGAGTCATCAAAGCTGCCGTTCTTTTTTTGCGGATAACGGCTGTAATAAAAACCACGTTCGTTAGGGAGCCATGCCACCTCACTAAATTTCACACCTTTAATCAGGTCGCTCGTGTCTTTTCCTGACTGGATATTGCGGACTTTTATCTGAGTCCAGTCACTTCCCCCGTCAGATAGGGCGTATGCAACGTATTTTGCTTGAGGTGAAACATTAATGCGGGTCAGTGAAACGGTACCATCATCGCTAAAAGTATTAGGGTCAATCAGCACATCAGGCGCACTGCTTAGGTCTGTCATGGTGTAGAGAATGTCTTGATTCTGCAGTCCGTCGTTAGAGAAATAAAAGTACCGATCAGCATAGCGAAAGGGCGTACTGACTTTTTCGTAGTTCCAAAGCTCCGTCATTCTGTCTTTAATGTTCTGGAATTGAGAGTACTTCTGGAGCGCAGGAGTTGAGAGCTGGTTTTGTGCGTTAACCCAGCTCTCAACCTCTTCGTTGTTTTGTTCTAACCAACGATAAGGGTCTTCGACCAGAGTTCCGTGATAGTTATCTTGTTGATCGACGGTTTTTGTTTCCGGGTAAGGGCCTTCAGGTTGTTCTTTCTCCTGCTCAAAAGAACTACAGGCACTCAATATCAGCGCAGTAGAACAAGCAATAAAAACCGAATAACGAGTCATGGTAGAGATTCCTGGTGAAGTTCTGTGTTGATGATAGAAAGTTGTAACGAAAACAACAAGTCACATTAGTGCAGTGCTCGTATGTCTTTACATAGTTTTTCATTGGCTTGCCGCTGCGAAAGCCCGCCCCAGCATTGGCCGAGTTGTTTTAGTGTTATGTCTGGCTTGCAGATTAACGATGTTAACCTGTGGTCGGGATATTGCCAGTAAAGCCATTGTGCTAAGGCAAAGTGTGCGGCATCGAAGGGAATTGTATGGCGAGTATAAGCGTCGAGCATCTGGGCTCTTATTTCGCTAAAATTTTTGGTGGAAGCTAACGCACCTATACCTTCAGACAGCCATTGCAACTGCTGTTGTCCCCACGCACTGAGGCGTTGCAACTGCTGCGAGTTGTTCGTGCTAAGCGAGCAAACATAAATAGCGGCAGGGCGGGCAGAAACAGAATCAATACGACTGCTTATACGCCATGGAGCGTAACTGTTCTTCCGCCAAAAGTTATCGAGCTCTGTTGACCAGGAAAAACTGGTTCCTAATATTTGAAAGTGATTCTCCCTGGCCCACTCAGAAACTTCAGCGAGTAATGTTGAAGCGTATTTGCGGCGACGGTTGTCGGTTGGCACCGCTATTCGTGCTATACGCAACCAGGATAAATCGAAAGCCCATTCTTGCTGCAGGAAATACCCAATAGCCTGGGGAAGTAAATTACCTTTCGGGCGCCGCCGCCCCTGTTTAATATCGTGCTTTAGTGGTGCGGCTATAGGGCCTTCAGCCATTAACCAGGCAACCGCAGTAACCTTACCTTGCTCTATGCTATAGGCAATTTTATGTAACGGCTCAGTTAGTAATAGGTTCAAATCGTTAGGACTGCTCTGATAGTGAGCATTGAGCAACAGTTGAAAGCACTGTTGTAAGAGGCTTTCTTCAAGTTCAGACGCGTGTTTTATATAGGTGCCTGTGACAGCTTCAGCTTGGCCAACCAAGGGCTGCTCGTTTAACAAAAACGTTTCTGTTAGCCATTGTTCTAGCGGGTCATCGACAGGCCAGCGCAGGGGCTGAGTCAGCTGGTGGATAGCAACCCCGGGCAAGCTTTTCTTAGCCCAGTCAGTAAAGTGCACAGCAAAGCCACGGCCACAGCCTTCATACCCGGCTACTGTGGTGGCAAGCAGCCATGGAGTGAACTTTTTGCAAAGCCTTTCGGTTGCCCAAAGCGGCAAGCCCGCGGCTTCATCAATAATTAACTGTTTGTCGGGCGCATCTGGTTGTTCAAGGAGCTTATCCCAGGCGACAAACTTAGCCTGAGGGGCTTGTTGCAGTAAGACTTTGGCGTTGGCTTTTCGTGGTGCGGTGACAATAACAGAGCTTTTATTCTTTGTATGGGCAAGAGCCTGACCCAGTAACGTGCTTTTACCGCGCCCGCGTTCGGCCGTTATGATGTGAGTTACCGGCTTACTTTTAGCACCTGAACTGGCGTCATCAATTGCCTCCAGAATGTCACTTTGCCCGGATGTCAGTTTAAGCTTATTACCTGTCGGTAGTGGTTCAGTAGACATTTCAGGGGAAAGGTCAGCGGCAGCATTGTTCCAGTACTTTAAAGCAAAATACTCCATGCGCTGACTCATGGCATTGGATTTTTCAGGTAGCAATATAGATAAGAGTCCGCCGGCGGTTACGGTTCCGCAAAGAGCTGCAATGGCGTCAGCATGCAAACCGTCACTGCAATCTATAAATACACATTCAAATTCATGGCCCAGGTAGTCACGATAACGTGAGAGCGCAGCATCTGCTTGTTTATCCTTGTCTGATAAATAGATAGAAAGGCTGGAGCGAGCCTGGCAATGTTGTTGCCATAGGCTCGCATTTCGCAGCAGTTCAAGTTTTCTGTAACCGCTGCGTTTGGACATGCTAGAAAATAGAGATTGCGAAGAACTTAGTGAGCACGGTGTTTATGAAGACCGTGGCCAATATCAATGGGATAAAGGTGCAAATGGATAAACGCACGTATTTAGCCAATAGCGTATCCGGATACCCGGGGTTACCCTCGGCCAGTTCAGCATCCAGATTCTTGCGGCGCCAGTGAAAGCTGACAAACAAGCAAATCAGCAGGCCGTTCAGTGGCAGAATGGTATCGTAGAAAACGTCATAGATAACATCAAAAACCGACTTAGAGCTGTCTGCGTAGAAAGTAAACTCGGTAAATGCCGGAACAAAACCAAAAGAGGTGGCGGCAATAAGCGTTAAAATGGTAACGGCGATACCCATAAACAACAGGGCTTTTTTACGGCTGATCTTGGCTTGCTCAATAACCGCTGCGGTCGGAACTTCAAGAATTGAAACCAATGAAGTAATGGCTGCAATAAAGGTCAGAAGAAAGAAGACAGTCGCAGCAATACTTGCTCCTACATAACCGACAACGCTCTCAAGCGCGATGAAGATTTGCGGGAAGAACGAGAAAATCATGCTAACCGATGAATCACTTAATGCGTCCGGGTCAGTATTTGGGTTGATGGCAAATATTGCCGGCAGCGTCATTAAACCGGCAGTAAAGGCTACCGCGGTATCTGTTAATGCGACCAGTTTACCTGAAGTAACAATGTCATCGCGACGGCTAAAGTAAGAGCCATAAGTAATTAAAATACCCATGCCCAGAGAAAGCGAGAAGAACGCTTGTGCTAAAGCGCCGTTAATTACTGAGCCGTCAATTTTTGAAAAGTCAGGAACTAAATAAAATTCCAGTCCGAGTACGGCGTTATCCAGCGAAAGAACAAAGATAACCAGCAGAATGAGCATAATGAACAGCGCTGGCATAAGGAATTTAGCCGCTTTTTCTATACCCTGGCGAACCCCGCCAATCAAAATAACGTTAATAATGATAGTGACAGCGACAAGAAAGCCTACAAAACCGTAGTCGTTAACGAACTGAGAAAAATACTCCGGATTGGCAAGCATATCGAGGTTACCCATGATGGAATGCCACAGGTAACCAAATATCCAGACAGTAATGACCATGTAGAAAACGGCGATCATGAACGGCGTAATCACCGCCAGTAAGCCTGCAAGGTGCCACCCTTTATTATTTGGGGATAAAGCTTTATAGGAACCGAGAGGACTTTTTTGTGCGCGACGGCCGAGGCCCATTTCGGCAAGCATGACCGGTATACAGATAAAAGCAACGAACAAAGCATAGATAATTAAAAATGCACCGCCACCGTTTTTGGTGGCAGCAACCGGGAAGCCAACCAGGTTGCCAATGCCGACAGCAGAACCTGCTGCCGCTAATATAAATCCAATCTTAGAGCTAAATTGATCGCGTTGTTCGCTCATTCTGAACCTTCTTTTCTCGTTATTGTTTTAACGCCTTTTAAGCGCTGCCGTTCAGCAAATTGCAGCAATCCTAGCAAGGTGGCAATTTAACGGCAAGCAGCTAATCAGTGATTGTGCGGCAGAATGCGGGAAATTAAGTTTAAAAACAAAATTTATTTTAACATCCATTACAATTGCAATATTGGAATTTGTTAAAAATAAGATAACCTTTTTATAACTCAGTTTTAACACGCTGGTAAATACAGGGAATTTAGCTCTCTGGAACAGATTGGCGTCTTTTTACCAGCGTGTTTCCTTTCATTGAGTTTTCCCATTGCTGCATTTCAAATAGACGAGAAACGCACCGTCTGAAAGGAAATTCTAACTGCTTTGCCTGATACAACTTATCGATATCGGTTTCTGCGGTCAGTATTAGCAGACACTTTTTGTCATAGCATTCGTCAACCAAAGCGATAAAACGACGTGCTTCATTATCCAGTTTACTGACGCTATTGGCTTGATGTTCACGTTGATAAGTTTCCTCAACACCATGTACCAGGTCTTTATCGGGCAGATAGGAAAATGTGGGCACGCCATGCACGGCAATTGCACTATATTGAGCTGCTAACTCCATGTAGTCGCGTTGGCTTCTGGGGCCTGAACAAAGTGCCATAAACTCAAAGCCAATGACGTTATCGTTTCGCCATAGAGAGTGAATGTCTCGGTTCATCACAGAAATAGATGAGGACAGGAGAGTCTTTCCAAACTGCTTTTCTGCGACTGAACGCAACTGCTTTTGAGTTCCCTGTTTGAGGTAGAAAGGCAGGTTCGTACTCTCAAGTCGCCGGTAGTCGATGCCCAGGCCTAAGTCCAGACATTCACATTCTGTGTTCAGTAAGTGGATTGTAGGTTCAAAACGGTGACGCGCTAAACCACCTTTGTAAAGCTCATTGGGCGGTGCGTTTGAAGTGGTTATTAAGGTAACACCGTTATTGAATAGAGCTTCCCATAATCGAGCCAGAATCATTGCATCACCAATGTCTTCGACAAAAAATTCGTCAAGACAAATAACCGAATATTGCCGGGACCAGGAACTTGCAATTGCTTTCATAGGGTCGGGTTCACCCTGTTGCTGGTTAAGGGCTGTGTGGATCTTAGCCATAAAGTGGTGATAGTGCAGACGTATGGCTTCGTTCTTCGGAAGGTGTTGGTAAAACAAGTCCATTAAAAGCGTTTTACCACGCCCCACAGGACCGAACAGGTAAAGGCTTTGTGGTTGATTGCCTTTGGCAAGCGAGTCCAGCCGCTGTTGCAGTGCGTTCACAGCACTCTGTTGGTGACTATCGGGCTGAAGTGACCCAGACTGAATACGCTGCTGATAGATTTTTTGCATGGACTTATTATCGCGAAAAGCCAGGGTAAAAAGAAGCCGGCTGAGGAAGCCGGCCAAAGTTGCTAGTGAACAGCCATTAATACATAGTGCTGTACAGTTTTCTACGATAGGTCGCTGCCAGAGGATCACCATCCGGTAATGAGTTGATAATGTCGAGGGCGTATTTTTTTGCATCAGCAAAGTTCACGTCTTTGGCTAACACGGTGAAAACCAGTTCTAAGGCTTCTTCATCGCGGTGCGCTTCATGAAGTTTAAGAGCAAGCTGCAGTTTTAGAGATAAATCGTCTGGTTGACTCTCGACCTGCTCCTGCAGAGCCCTTAGTTCCGGTGAGTCAGCGGCGTCTTCGGCAAGTTCAAGTTTGCCTTTTATGCGCTGATAGTCGCCGTCTTGTTCAACCATAGGAATTTTAGTGACCAGTTCTTTTGCCTGATCCAGGCGGCCAGCATCAACAGCTGCTTCGGCGAGCAGCTTCAATGCCTGCATATTGTTACTGTCGATATCGTAAGCTTGCTTTGCCAGGGTATAAGCTTTGTTCGCATCGCCTTCGCCCATTGCGGTTTGAGCTTGTTGAACCAGGTCGTCAGACGGACTGGGCAGATGTTTATCCAGTATCTCGCGTATTTCGCCTTCCGTTTTTACACCGCCAAAACTGTCTACCGGCTGACCATCTTTAAAAAAGGCGACCGTAGGCAAGCTTTGAATACCAAACTGCATTGCCAGCTCTTGCTGCTCATCACAGTTTATCTTGGCGAGGATAACTTGGTCACTGTATTGCGAGGCCAGTTTTTCCAGTACTGGCATGAGCTGTTTGCAGGGTTCACACCAGTCCGCCCAAAAATCGATAATAATGAGTTTTTCTTTTGAACCTTCCAGTAAAACCTGCTGGAAGTTTTGCAAGTCAACGTTAACGATATTGGATTCGGACATTAGCTGCGTGCGCTCCTGTAGATATTTTATTTCACTAAACTGTTACTAGTGATATGCAGACGCACCAGCTGAATTTCAATGCCTAGGAACTAAACCAGGATAAGATTTTGTCCTTAAACTTGCTATAAGGTGGGTAGCGCAAGGTAACATCAAACCGAAAGCTGCGCTTCATAACTGGCTTTAAATGGCTGAACGTATCGAACCCCCACTTGCCATGGTAGCGACCCATACCACTGCGGCCAACGCCGCCAAATGGCAGTTTGTCGTTAAGCATAAACATGAGTGTGTCGTTATAGCACACGTTTCCAGCAGAAACTTTTTCAGTGAATAAGGTGAGTAGCCGTTGAGTGTTACTAAAGACATAAAGCGCAAGCGGTTTAGGATGGCGATGGATTTTCTCAATCGCATCTGCCGCTGACTTAATGGTAATAACAGGAAGTATTGGGCCAAAAATCTCTTCCTGCATCAGGGCGCTGTCTTCTTTAACACCATCGACTATGGTTGGTGCTATATAACGCTCCGCTTTATCAAAGCCGCCTCCAATAGCAATGTTTTCTTGGTCCAGCATTTGTGTGAGGCGCTGCCAATGTCCCTGGTGAATTATTCTGCCATAACAGTCACTGTTCTGTGGGTCATCACCGTAAAAGTTGACCAGCTCCTGTTGCATAGCGCTAATCAGTTGTTCTTTTACACTGTCTTCGACCAGTACGTAGTCAGGTGCAATACAGGTTTGACCGGCATTCAGGAATTTACCCCAGACAATACGTCGGGCTGCTACCTGAATAGGTGCATCGGCTAAAACTACCGCGGGACTTTTGCCGCCAAGTTCAAGCGTTACGGGTGTTAAATTTTCAGCTGCCGCTGCCATAATTGATTTAGCGGCATGTTCACCACCGGTATAGAAAATGTGGTCAAAAGGCAGTGTTGTCAGCTGCTGTGACTCGGTCGCTGCGCCGGTCACCATTTTTATGGCGGAGTTATCCAGATAGTCGGGAAGTTGGCGGGATAATAAATCTGCCGTTGCAGATGCATGCTCTGATGGCTTAATTAAAGCACAATTACCCGCTGCGATAGCTGCCACTAAAGGCGCTAAAAGTAGCTGCAAAGGGTAGTTCCAGGCACCTAAAATTAATACTGTACCTAAAGGTTCAGGGACTAACTGGCTTTTAGCGGGCCAGGCGAGTAACGGATTTCCGACTTTACGAGCTTTGCTCCATTTCGGTAAGGCTTTTATAGTGTGTTTAATATCGTTTTGCAGAAACTGTAATTCAGTTAAGCGCGCTTCACTCGGGTGTTTGTTCAGATCTTTTTTTAGTGCTTCCAGCACAAGTTTTTCATTTTCATCCAGGAAGCGTTGAAGTTGTTTAAGCTGATTTAAACGCCACGACAGCGGACGTGTGAGTCCGCTGTCGAAATGGCTTTTTAGCTGTTTAAATGTACTTTCGAATGGGTTCATCCAAGTCCGCCAAGAGTCACTGTTTTTAACTCAAGGTATTCGTCGATACCATATTTAGAACCTTCACGACCAACGCCGGACTCTTTAATTCCGCCAAACGGGTTGTAGGCGTGTGAAATTCCACCGGTGTTAACACCAACCATGCCATATTCAAGCGCTTCGCTGACGCGGAAAATACGAGCTGTGTCTTTTGCTGCAAAGTAAGAGGCCAAACCAAAAGGCGTGTTATTCGCTTTCTCGATGCCTTCTTCTTCGCTTTCAAAGGTGTTGATAGCCACTACCGGACCAAAAATTTCTTCTTCGCTGATGTCCATATCGTCAGTGACGCCAGTTAATACCGTTGGAGCATAGAACAAATCGCCGAGTTCGGTCATCACAGAACCGCCAGTTTCTATGGTTGCACCATCGGATTTCGCTGACAGTACCAGCCGCTGAACTTTATCAACTGCATCTTGATCGATCAGTGGACCTAAGTCGACGCCTTCTTCAGTGCCGGGTCCCACTTTCAGGCCTTTTACCTTACTGACAACCGCATCTGTAAACTTCTCGGCGACAGACTGTTGTACCAGTATTCTGTTGGCTGATACGCAGGTTTGGCCACCGTTACGGAATTTGCACGCAATAAGTTGTTCGGCTGCGTGTTCAATATCGGCGTCATCAAAGACAATGAAAGGGGCATTACCTCCAAGCTCTAATGACAGTTTGGTTACGTGCTCTGAACACTGTTGCATTAAAATTTTGCCAACCCCGGTTGAGCCGGTAAATGACAATTTGCGAACCTTAGGAGAGGTAGCCAAACGTTTGCCGACTGTTTTTGCGTCGCTGGTCGGAATAATATTAATGACACCGTCGGGAATACCCACTTCACTGGCTAACTGCGCCAGGGCAAGGCTGGATAGAGGTGTTAGCTGAGGCGGCTTAACCACGATAGTGCAGCCTGCTGCCAATGCCGGTGCTATTTTGCGGGTGATCATGGCATTAGGGAAGTTCCACGGAGTAATGGCTGCACAGACACCCACGGGTTCTTTAGTTACCATTACGCGCTTGCTGCTGTCAGCGTTAGGCAATATATCACCATCGATGCGTTCAGCCTCACCGGCAAACCAATCGACAAAGCTAGCACCGTACTCTACCTCGCCAACGGCTTCAGCGACGGGCTTGCCTTGCTCTGCACTCATTAATTCCCCCAGAGCCTGCTTGTTATCCATCATGGCTTCGTACCATTTACGCAGCAGTAACGCGCGCTCGCGGGCAGTCTTCTTACGCCAGCTTTTTAAAGCGGTTTCAGCAACATTGATAGCGCGTTGCGTTAGATCCTCGTCGGCGTCAGCCACTTCGGCTAACACATCGCCGGTTGCCGGATTGGTAACTGAGAAACGCTTGTCTGTAGGAACCCAGTGACCTTCGATAAAGCAATCTTTCTTAGTCAACGATGACATAGAATGTGCTGACATAGTGCCTCCAAATTTGAAAAACTCTCTAATAATGTAGGCAATATAAAGAGAAATGGTTCAACTTTTTCGATGATTTTGGCAGAAATTGATGTGTTTGGTGAAAATAAGCGCAAATACATTGCGTTCCTGGTAAAAAGACGTATAATCCGCCGTTCCTCAAGGAACACCGCATAACTGATGAGGCAGCGGTCACCCTTGATTCGTGGGGTTGCAGCGCCTGATTCCAGTCCAGACAGTTTAGAGACTGAATACTGATTCCTGTTGCCGGGCCATAACCCCTTTTTTGTTATGTTTGCCAACGGGCAAACGGGAATAAAGTGAGACAAATATGTCAAATACCCAAACGGGTCTGTCGTTTAACGACATGGCCTTACCTAGTGCTGTGCTTGAACAATTAAACGCAATGCAGTTTTTAACTCCTACTCCTATCCAGCTGCAGGCTATTCCTGCTTTGCTTGAAGGTCAGGATGTATTGGGTGAAGCTCAGACAGGTACCGGTAAAACTGCCGCTTTTGGTTTACCAGCACTGGCAAAAATTGATGCGTCGGTTAAGCAAACTCAGGTATTAGTAGTAACGCCAACTCGTGAGCTGGCTATTCAGGTAGCTGAAGCACTGGAAGGTTTTGCTGCAAAAATGCGTGGCGTTGGCGTAGCAACCGTTTATGGTGGCGCACCATTTGGTCCTCAGGTTAAAGCCCTGAAGCAGGGAACCGCCATTGTTGTTGGTACCCCGGGTCGTCTTATCGACTTATTAAATAAAAACGTTCTGCAACTGGACGGTTTGAAAGTGGGTGTTCTGGATGAAGCTGATGAAATGCTTAACATGGGTTTCATTGAAGACATCGAAACGATTTTAAAAGCTGTACCGAATACGGCGCAACGCGCACTATTCTCAGCAACCATGCCAAATGCCATTCGCAAACTGGCAAAAACTTTCTTAAAAGATCCGCTGAACATTCAGATTGAAGCCATTGCTCGCGAAAAGGCGACCATTAAGCAGAAAGCCTGGAAAGTTCAGGGCATGACTAAAATGACCGCTCTGACGCGTTTACTGGAAGTAACTCCTTACCAACGAGCGTTAATTTTCGTACGTACTCGTCAGGATACAATGGACGTGGCGGAGTTATTGCAGCGCAATGGCTTTAAAGCAGCGCCATTAAGTGGTGATTTGAACCAGGCTCAGCGTGAGCAAACGGTTAGCCAGTTACGTAGTGGACACATCGAAATTCTGGTAGGAACCGACGTTGTTGCTCGTGGCTTAGATGTTCCTGAAATTACGCACGTTATTAACTATGACTTACCAAGCGATACTGAATCTTATGTTCACCGTATTGGACGTACTGGTCGTGCGGGCCGTACAGGTGAAGCGATTTTGTTCTTCCGTGCAAAAGAGCGTCATTTGTTGCGTCACTATGAGCGCTTAACCAATGCACCAGTTGAATTCTTTGAAGTACCAAACGCTAACGAACTGAGCAAGTATCGTCAGCAACAGTTATTGGAAAAGCTACAGGCGTCCTTAGCTCCGGAGACGGCAAGTGCTGATAAGCCTAAGCTTGAGAAGCTGTTAGGGCAGTGGCTGGAACAGTCTGAATTGAGTGCTGAAGAAATTGCATTAGCTCTTCTGACTCAACAGAACGAGCAGCGTCCACTGTTCCTGAAAGAAGACCGTCCTGTGCGCGAAATGCGCAGTGAACGTTCAGGTCGCAATGAGCGCAGTGATCGTGGTGATAAGCGCAAACCTCGTGCAGAGCGTACGACAAGTCGTGCAGCAGATGTGGATTTTGAAACCTACAAAATTCAGGTTGGCCGCGAACATGGTGCTCGTCCTGGTGACATCGTTGGTGCTATTGCTAACGAAGCTTCAATGGACAGCAAGTACATTGGTCAAATTCAGTTGTTTGATAATCATTCTTTAGTGCAGCTACCAAAGGGTATGCCGAAAGATATTATGCATGTACTGAAAAAAGCCCGTGTGCGTCAGCAGCCAATGGGTCTTGAGTTAAGCGATGAGCAAGTAAAACGTGCGCCACGCCCACCGCGTGACCGTGATGCTCGCGGCGGACCCAAGCGCAACTCCGGTAAGGGTGCTGCGCGCCGTTTTAATTAATTAGCGTCTCGAAGTTCGGCCGGATGATCAACCATGATCATCTGGTCGATATCATATCCCCATTCATGAGCCTTAGCTAAGGCATAGTCAATATCATCCTGAGGAACATCAGGAGTCCGCGACAATAACCAAAAATATTCGTGTGAGTCACTGGTCACTATTGCTAACTGATAGTTGTCATCCAGCCAACTGACATAGTACCCACCGTAGAATGGCCAGAAAAAAGTCACTTTGTAAGCTGCTTCCATGTTTTCAACCGGCTTAGCCAGTCCAATGGCTGTCTGCCACTCTTCGTCTTCAACATGATAACCGCGATTTGTAACCTCTAACGTACCATCACCGTTTAGACGGTATTCTGCTGTAACACCTTGCAGGCCTTCTTCAAAGCTGTGTGGCATACGGGCAATTTCGTACCATTTGCCTAAGTACCGCTTTGCGTCAAAGTCTTCTACAACATCGGCTACCGGTGTTGGCTGCGTGTTACAGGCACTCAGCAGAACGGTTAAAAGTAGTGGGATTATCCATTTAGTCATTGTTCTTCCTTTTATAGCTCGTTGATATTATCTAAATAAATCTCGGCCTGTTTTATTAACGCCTGCTGTTCTTCGTCGGTTTTTTTACTCCAAAGCTGATACATCATGCGCATTCTGTGATTATCTTTAAACTGTTCTTTATGACGCTCAATAAAATGCCAGTATAGGCTGTTAAAAGGGCAGGCTTTGTCTCCAGTTTTTTTCTTAGGATCATAATAGCACCCCTTGCAATAGTGCCCCATTTTCTGCATATAGTTAGCACTGGCAATATAGGGCTTTGTGGCAATCACACCGTTGTCAGCATACTGACTCATACCTCTGGTATTAGGCATCTCTACCCATTCAATAGCATCAATGTAAATACCAAGATACCAGTCGTCCAGAGCATCTGGTGATACACCCGCCAATAAGGCAAAGTTTCCGGTTACCATTAAACGTTGTATATGGTGTGCATAAGCATACTCTAAGGATTGCTTAATAGAATGATGCAGGCAATTCATTTTTGTGTCGCCCGTCCAGTAAAAATGGGGCAAAGGGCTACTATGATTCAAGGTGTTAAGGTTTTTGTAGTCAGGCATATGCGCCCAGTAAATTCCCCGGACGAATTCACGCCAGCCGATAATTTGGCGGCAAAAGCCTTCAATCTGAGCGATTGATATACTCTTTTGATTCTCAGACCAGGTATCAATAGCTGCTTTTACAACCTCTAGTGGATGTAACATTTTCGTGTTTAATGAGAAGGAGAGTCTGGAGTGATATAAACTCCAGTGGGCTTCCTTAAGCGTGTCTACTGTTGCCATGGTGTCCTGATAACGGCCAAAATTAGGCAGCCCAAACTGACAAAAATGTTCAAGTAATTGTTTTGATTGTTGACGGTTTACCGGCCAGATTAATTGGTTCGGGGAGGCTTCTCCCATTGTCTGGATATGACATTTTTGCAGCAAAGCATCGATATCTGAGACGTCATTAAAAAATACCAGCGGAGGCTCTACATCTTGATCGGCAGGAATCTTTTTCTGGTTTTCTTTATCGTAATTCCAGCGACCTCCGACCGGACGACCATTCTCCATCAAAATATCGTATTGCTGGCGCACCTTTCGATAAAAGGTCTCCATTAGGTAGTTTTTGTTGTCGGGAAAGTATTCTTTTAATGAATCCCGGGCAGTGAGGAAATGTTCAGTATCATACCAGTTTAACGTGATGTTCCTGGCTCCGGCCCAGCTTTTAAGTTGATGATCGAGTCGGTACTCGTCGGGTTGCTGACACTCCAGGGTTGCTCTATTGTTTTGCCCGATAATATACTCAAGATTCTGTGTCAGGCTTTGCTGATTGTCGCTGTCATCGAGTTTAATATAGCGCACGCGGTGTCCAGCCGAATCTAATGCATTAGCAAAGGCCCGCATTGCGCTAAAAAAAGCCAAAACTTTTTGTCGATGGTGAATGACATAGTCAGTCTCTTGTTTTAGCTCCATCATGACATAAAGTACGCCTTGCTCCTTTTGCCGGAACCAGGAGTGCCTGGCATTGAGTTGATCGCCGAGTATTAGCCGAACAGTATGAGTTGTCATAGTCACTTCAATTTAAAGAGCCACTCAATCAATACGCAGGCTCTGAGGATTCAGATCGGCATACCTAAATGAGCTAAAATATGGCATGATGCGCGGTAGTTTAAGATCCAGGAGTGATTATGAATCAGGTTACAGAGAGCGGAAGCTCTTCAGAGCAAAACACAGTTAATGTTATCTGTATTAAATGGGGTAAAAAGTACGGCTCAGATTACGTCAATACTTTGCACTCTATGGTCAGCCGCCATCTCAGTAGACCGTTCCGTTTTGTTTGTTTTACCGATGATTTTGAAGGCATTAATGACGACATTGAAGTAAAAGCCATTCCTAAAATTGGCTTTAAAGATTTTGATGAACAGCTTCCCTGGACTAAAGGACATGGCTGGTTAAAACTGACTTGTTTTGCAAACCCTTTGTATGACCTTGAGGGGCCTACACTGTTTCTGGATCTGGACATTATTATTGTCGGCAGTCTCGACGAGTTCTTTGAGCCTGAAGGTGATTTCATGGTGATAAAAGAATGGGATAAATCAGACGCTACAGGTAACACCTCGGTATTCCGGTTCAATATCGGTGCACACGAAGACGCCTTAGAGCATCTGAAGAAAGACCCGGATGCAGCTACCGCCGAAGTACGGAATGAACAAGAGTACATTACGCACTTTGTCGACCGTCAGAACAAGCTGAAATACTGGCCGGAAAAGTGGTGTCGTAGCTTCAAACGTCATTGTTTGCGACCGTTTCCGTTAAGCTTTTTCCAGGAACCTCGTATACCTGAAGAAGCAAAAGTTATTATCTTCCATGGCAAGCCACACCCGGATGATGCATTAGAAGGCCGAAGCGGTAAGTGGTACCGGAAAGTTCTGCCGACTAAGTGGATTGCCGAGTACTGGCGTTAAAGAATATGAGACTATGGCTCTATGGAATACTATTGCGGCTGGTTACTCCAGCCGTTTTTGTCTGGTTGTGGCTGCGGGGCAAGAAGGATACCCGCTACCGTCGTGACTGGTCAGAAAGGCTTGCATTAGGCTCTGTTGATAAAAAGCTGCAGGGATGTCTTGTTATCCACAGTGTTTCTGTTGGGGAAACTTTAGCGGCTAAGCGATTAATAGAGCAGTTGTTGTATCAAAAGCCCGAACAAAAAGTACTGATTACTTGTATGACACCCACCGCGAGGGCGCTCATCCAGCAGCATTTTGGTGAGTCTGTCAGCTGTCGTTATTGGCCAATTGATACACCGGGTTCAGCGAAACGCTTTGTGAGTAAGCTGAAGCCTAAAGCGGTATGGATAATGGAGACCGAGCTTTGGCCGCAAATGCTGAACCATCTTTCCAAAGCTAATGTGCCTGTAAGCTTATTAAATGCCCGGCTTTCGGCGCGATCCGCCAAGGGTTACCGGCGTTTCCATTGGCTTATGAAGTCTGTATGGAAACAACTGACCCTGGTGTCGGTTCAAAATCAAGAAACTTCGCGTCGAATGAAGGTTTTTGGGGTATCACAGAGTCGACTTTTTGTAGACGGAAACCTTAAATACGATATCGAACTTTCCGGTAAGGATATCGATAAAGCTTACCCGTGGAAGCAGAGTTGTTCTGGAAGGAGCGTCTGGTTGGCGAGCAGCAGTCATCCTGGGGAGCATGAAATTCTCCTTGCAGCACATAAGCTGGCTCAGGCAGAAGATCCTGATGCCTGTCTGATTATTGCGCCAAGGCATCCTGAGCAATTTGAAAAAGTTGCAGAGCTGACTCAGCAGTCGGGACTAAAGCTGGCACGACGCAGCGAACTCAATGCGATACCAGAGGACTGTGATGTTTTTCTCGCTGACAGTATGGGGGAAATGATGCTTTGGGGGCAGTTAGCTTCTGTGAGCTTTGTCGGCGGAAGTATCATTGAGCGTGGCGGGCACAACCCCCTTGAAGTTATCGCTGCTGGCTCCAATGTTATGTCGGGGCGGCATGTATTTAATTTCCCACAGGTTTACACTGAGCTGTCAAAAGTCGGCGCCGTGCGGTGGGTGAAGAATGCCGAAGAAATTAAACAGGCTGTGAGTTTGATGCAGCAGGCAGCAGTCATGAAAGTGCAACATGAAGCTGCTAAAAGCGTTTTAAGAACGCATCAGGGTGCTACGTTAAGAGTCTTGAAGCGTGCACTGGAATATACTCTGACAGGAAGCGGTATGATAAAAACAGAGCAGACTCCCCGAGGGCTTATTCGCTATGACAGCGATATTATTGAAACGATAGAAGATAAGCATTTTTCAGCCCAATATTGGCAGCAACAAAAGGCGATTGCCGGGAATTCGACGGGGCGTGCGACTGTCTGGTTCATCCAACAAGGCGATTTGGGCCTTTTGTTACGCCACTACTACCGTGGTGGTCTGGTTGGAAAGATTAATAAAGATCGCTTTTTACGCGAGCCTGCGGAGAAAAGCCGGGCAATTCACGAATTTGATTTACTGCATAAGCTTCGCGATATTGGCTTGCCGGTTCCTCGTCCTGTAGCGGCCAGAATGGAAAAGACCGGCGTCTTCAGTTATAAAGCTGACATTTTGGTTGAAGTGATTCCTGGCGCAGTTGATGTCTATCGGCTATTGCGTGAAAAACCGCTCTCAGCAGAACTTTGGCAAAAGATCGGTAGTGTTATTAAACAGCTGCATGATACTGGTGTTTATCATTCTGATTTGAATTGTCACAACCTTATGCTGGATGACAAAGACAAAGCCTGGATTGTGGACTTTGATAAGTGCGATTTCCGTGAAAGTGGGGACTGGAAGGAAGCGAATATTCAGCGGTTGTTGCGCTCCTTGCGAAAAGAGAAAGAAAAGAATGAGACTTTTTATTGGAAGGAGTCTCGTGACTGGCCAGAGTTATTAACGGGTTATCGCCGTTAAGCTTTAAGGCATAAAAAAAGCCCCGACCAATGAGCCGGGGCTTTTTTATGCGCTAAGCACTGAATTAGTCGCGAACTTGACCGTTACCGGTTACCACGAATTTTTCAGTTGTTAGTGCTTCAAGACCCATTGGTCCATAAGCGTGCAGCTTACTGGTAGAAATACCAATTTCAGCACCTAAGCCTAACTGGCCGCCATCAGAGAAGCGAGAAGAAACATTCGCCATGGTCACGGCTGAATCTACTTCACGAATGAAACGCTTAGCGGTTTCATCGTTTTCAGTGATAATAACTTCTGTATGACCACTACCAAACTCCTGAATATGCTCAATAGCACCTTCGTAGTTATCAACAGTGCGAACCGCAATCTCCAGAGCAAGGTATTCTTCACCAAAAGCATCGTCTGCAATCTCATCAGCGCCATCAAAGTAGCTTACTGAACGCTTATCGGCGTGGATTGTTACGTTCTTCTCAGCCAGGGCTTTAGCAGCCATAGGTAAGAATTTATCAGCAACATCCTGATGAACGAGTAAGCCTTCAAGCGCATTACAAACGCCGGTACGCTGGGTTTTACCATTGAGTAAAATAGCCAGAGCTTTATCAAGGTCGGCGTCTTTATCAACATACAGGTGACAAACACCTTTGTAGTGCTGAATAACCGGAATCTTACTGGTGTCACTAACAAAGTGAATCAAACCTTCGCCGCCACGAGGAATAACGAGGTCGATATAATCTTTCTGCTGCAGTAACTCGGTCATCAGTTCGCGATCAGGTGTTGGTACTACCGTAATGACGTCTTTCGGTAAGTTGCTGGCTTCTAAGGCTTCGTGCAGTGCTTCAGCAATGGCTTTACTGCTCTCAATGGCTTCACGGCCGCAACGTAAGATAACGGCGTTGCCAGACTTGAAGCACAGGGCTCCGGCATCGGCGGTCACGTTCGGACGTGCTTCATAAATCATGCAGATAACACCCAGCGGAATGCGCATTTTTTCAATTTTCATTCCGTTAGGGCGTTCATCCAGAACGTAGCTGTCGCCGACCGGATCTTTCAATGCAATGATTTCTTCAATGGCCGAAGCCATGCCCTCGACACGTTCCGGTGTCAATTCCAGGCGATCCATCATCGCGTCACTCAGACCTTTCTCTTTACCGGTAGCCAAGTCTTTTTTATTGACTTCAATAATCTTGTCCTGGCGTGCGCGGATAGCGTCTGCCATTTTCTGCAGTACACTGTTTTTGTCTGCTTCAGACAAGGTTGCTACAGCGCGTGCTGCTTTTGCAGCGCGTTGTGAAATTTCTTTTGCTAATTGCTGGCTCATGCGTCCTCCAAAATCATTAGATCGTCACGGTGAATGACTTCTGTAATTGGGCTATAGCCAAATTTTTCAGCTATGTCTTCTGTTTGCTGCCCCTTAATGTGCATGAGTTCATGCGCGCTGTACTGACAAATACCTTTTGCGATAGCGTCAGTATCGTTGGCGCTACGAACCAGCACGGCATCACCGCGATCAAAATCGCCTTGTACATCAACAATGCCTGAGCTTAATAACGAGGCACCGTTCTCAATTAATGCTTTTTCAGCACCTTCATCAACCAATATTTCACCTTGGGCAACCAAGGTATGTCTTAACCAATGTTTTTTGTTGCTAATTGGATCAGATTGGCGACGGAATAATGTGCCGGGGATGTCACCTTGTAACAACGACTCAAAGGTTTCGCCTTTGCGACCGTTGACTATGTAGGTATCAATACCATGGGAAGTGGCTTTCTCTGCGGCTTCAACTTTGGTCCGCATGCCACCAGTACCTACAGAACTCACAGAACCACCGGCAAGTGAGTAAATACTTTCGTCAATTTGTTCAACCACCGGTATTTTCTTGGCGTCCGGGTTCAGGTTTGGATCGGAATCGTACAGACCGTCGATGTCTGAACAAATAAACAGAGCGTCAGCGTCAACTAACGTGGCTACCATGGCTGACAAGTTGTCGTTGTCGCCTACTTTCATTTCGTCGGTAGCCAGAGCATCGTTTTCGTTTACCACAGGTAAAATGTTGTGCTCTAACAATCTATTTAAGGTGTTTTTAATGCTGACGTAGCGAGCTCGGTCGCGTAAGTCGCTGTGTGTCATTAACAACTGGGCGCAAGGGGAATCAAAAAAGCGCGACCAGTAGCCCATCATTTCATTCTGACCAACAGCTGACATTGCTTTGCGTACAGCAACTGGTACTTTTTTATGTTCAAAATGAATGTGCTTACGGCCAGCAGCAACGCTGCCTGATGAGACTATGACAACTTCTTGTCCGCGTTCTCGACATTCGTTAATAAAACGAGCGATGGATAAAAGGTATTTGGTACTAACCCCAGTTTCATCTGGCGCGATGAGCGCACTACCCACTTTCAGTACGGCTCTTCGCCAGGATGGCGCTTTCATAGAGACTCCCTTTTGTTGAATTCGTTAGTAGTCTAACAGATTGGCTGTCTAAGCTCCAGTGAGGCCCATAAGCCATACCTATTGTCAATATATTAGACAATAATTTAGATTGACAAGGAAAAAGAGCATTCTTTAAAAAAGATTACTGAGCTAATTACTTTTCGGGAGGAGTGTAGCCTTCAATTTCAGGAGCTTTACCTTCAAATAAAAAGGCTGTCATTTGGGCTTCAAGAAATTCGCGATCAGTCGGATCCATCATATTTAATCGCTTTTCATTAATTAGCATGGTTTGTTTTTTTTGCCATTCAGCCCAGGCTTCTTTTGAGATGTTATTAAAAATGCGTTCGCCCAGTTCACCGGGGTAAAGCTGAAAGTCCAGTCCTTCGGCTTCTTTCTGATAATGCTGGCAAAATACGGTACGACTCATGTTGCACTCACTTATTGGTCATTAATTGTTTCATCAGTTTAACGGTTGGCGCAGCAAAGCCCAAGTCCTTATCGGTGTCAGGTTTTACCCAGAGGTACTGGTTTTCATTAAGTTGAGTTTCAGCGGGAACGACGTCTATTAGCAGAGGGTAACAATCCAGGTGAAAATGGCTGAATGTGTGCCTGAAGCCGTGCAACGGTTGGCGGCTATGCTCAGTTAAACCGTACTGACTTATCACTGAAGACACTTCTGCTTCCTCTTCGCTTTGAGGGAAGCACCACAGTCCTCCCCAAATACCGGTTTGCGGTCTTTTCTCCAGTAACAAATGCCGCTGGTGGCGAAAAAGCAGCATATGCGTTGTTTTGACCGGTTTGACCTTTTTCGGCTTTTTTCCCGGGTACTGCGCAATTGTGCTCTCTGCTTTGGCTAAACAGGTGCTGCTGACGGGACACTGTTCGCAGAGCGGCTTACTGCGGGTACATATCATTGCACCGATATCCATCATGGCTTGATTATAGGCGCCAGAGTCGCTCTCAGGAGTAAGCTTTTCGCTGAGTTGCCAGAGCTCTTTTAATACACTGGTTTTACCTGGCCAACCGGCAACAGCAAAGTGACGGGCCAGGACGCGCTTCACATTACCATCCAAAATTGGGGCGTACTCACCATACCCAAGCGAACGAATAGCGCCGGCTGTCGAACGACCAATACCAGGTAATTCTTCAAGTTCATGAACTTTTTTAGGGAATTCACCGTTAGAACGAGTGCAAATGATTTTTGCCGTTTTATGAAGGTTGCGGGCACGGGCATAGTAGCCTAAACCTGTCCATAGGTTCAGTACACGGTCTTGCGGAGCCTCGGCCAATGCCTGAACTGTGGGAAATGTCTCCATAAAACGTTCGAAGTACGGAATAACGGTGGTGACTTGGGTTTGCTGCAGCATAATTTCTGAAACCCAGACACGGTATGGGGTGACATTTTTCTGCCAGGGAAGATGCTTGCGGCCATACTGTTGAAACCAGCGAAGGACCTGAGAGCTGAATGTTTGAGTCAACTGTAAATCTCTGCAAATAAAAATGACTAATTTCAAGAATGTACTATTCTTTATGACATAAACAGTGTCTCATATTCCGAGCATGATTGTTATTGCAATTAAAAGGAGCTTTGCAATGAAAACCTTAAACCTAATTACTTTATCTTTGCTTACCGCTGGATTAACTGCCCCAGTTTTTGCACAGCAGACTGATGTTGAGCAAAACGACTTTTATCTGGGTGCGCGTTTGGGCGTATTCTCTGCTGATGATGATCGCGTTGCGGTCAAAAATGAGCAGTTATTTTTTGTTGATGACGGGTTCAAAACCATCACCTCAGGTATTGAAGCTGGCATGATGTTTACTGAGGCATGGGAAGCCCGTATTTATTACGATTACATGGAAGCAGACTTAGTTGGCGGCGGTGATGGCTATGGCGATAGCTATGGTGTCGATGCACTGTATCACTTTAATAACAGCTTTTACGCCGGTTTAGGTGTGAATAACACTGAAATTGGCGATGTAACTGATGTCGCAGCTCGCCTGACTCTCGGTCACCGTAGCTTTATTAACGATAACCTGGCGTGGCGGATTGAAGGTGGAGCCCAGCGTGGTTGGGAAGAAGACTACACCGAAATGTTCGCCAACATTGGTTTGCAGTGGTTTTTCGGCGGCCGTGATACAAGCCCTGAGCCAAGAACGCGTCCTGAACCGCAGCCAGAACCTAAACAAGCGGCACCTGAGCCTAAATCAGAGCCTGTAGATTCAGACGGCGACGGCGTTGTGGACTCTAAAGACAACTGCGCAAATACGCCTAAGAATTACTCAGTGGATGAGAACGGCTGTATTTTATACGAGAACGAGACTATCACTGAAGAATTACTCGTTGAGTTTGACCTGAACTCATCTGAGATTCGTAGTGGCGAACAGTCAGATATTCGTGAAATGGCTGAGTTTATGAAGGAACATCCACAACTGGATATTACCATTCATGGACATACCGACAGCACCGGTGAAGCTGAGTACAACCAATGGTTGTCTGAGCGTCGCGCAGAGACTGTTGCTAATTCACTTGTTGAAAAACACGGTATCGCCAGAAGCCGAGTCGACTTTAAAGGACACGGTGAATCTCAGCCTAAAGTTCGTGAAGACAGTGCGGCTGATCGTCAAACAAACCGTCGTATTGAAGCAACATTGAAAGTTGTTAACCGTGTACCTAAAACACGTTAATACCAATTGTATTGATTGCTTGAAATAGCGATAATAGCTCTACTGTAAATAGGCCTGATTTTTCAGGCCTGTTTTTTTTGTATTAGCTAAGTCACTAATTTTCAGGAAAGTCATGAGCCAGTTTAAGAGTGCTGAAGAAGCCGCAGCGGCGGGTAAATATGTCAGAACAGTTCGGAGTTTCGTCAAAAGGGAAGGACGGTTAACGAAAGGGCAGGCAACGGCAATTGAACGCCTTTGGCCGACTCTTGGGTTAACGCTTGAGAATGGTCGCTTGAACCTTGCTCAGGTTTTTCACCGAGAAGCCCCTGTGACTTTGGAAATCGGTTTTGGTATGGGACATTCGTTGGTTGAAATGGCAGCTAATGACCCCGAGCGCGACTTCATTGGTATTGAAGTTCATGAACCTGGCGTTGGTGCCTGTCTTATGGCTGTGGAAGAAGCTGGGGTAGACAACCTCCGGGTCTTTCACGAAGATGCCGTTGAGGTGTTGAAACAATGCATCCCGGACAAAAGCCTGAACTGCGTTCAAATTTTCTTTCCTGACCCCTGGCATAAAAAGCGCCATCATAAGCGTCGTATAGTGCAACCTGAGTTTGTAAGCTTATTAACTCAGAAAGTAGACTCTGGTGGAATTATTCATCTGGCAACAGACTGGGAGAATTACGCTGAGCATATGCTAGAGGTCTTAAATGGTGCCTCTGAATTAAGCAATTTATCAGCTTCAGGAGATTACGTACCCAGACCTGACAGTCGACCCAAAACCAAGTTTGAACGTCGCGGTGAAGGTAAAGGGCACGGAGTCTGGGATTTACAGTTTAAGGTTAAGTAATGGTATTCGCTTCTGGATTAATCCAGAAGCGTGTCTAAAACGGAGTTCAGGAAGCGGTGACCTTGGCGTGTTAAATACCAGTTATGTGCGTTTTCAGTTACCAGCTCCAGAGATTTTGCCTTGCGCAAGTGTTCTGACGCTAAGTTGGCGGAAATTCCGGTGGCCTGTTCAAAGTTGTCTTTGCTAACTGGCTCCAGTAAGCGGAACTGATTCATAAAGAACTCAAACATACGGTCGTCAATTTCGACTTCTTTTAACTGATAACGCAGAGCTTTAGTCAGGTCTAAATAACCTTTAGGGTGTTTTATTTTTTCACAGCGTAAAACCTTATTTTGCTGTGGAAGTGTGACTTTGCTGTGTGCTCCACAGCCAATTCCTAAGTAATCGCCATATTGCCAATAGTTTTTATTGTGGCGGCTTTGATGGCCGGGTTTTGCATAAGCACTCACCTCGTACTGGTGATAACCTGCCGCTTCCAAAAGCTTATGACCCTGTTGGTAAATTTCCCATAGCGTATCGTCATCGGGCAGTTCCGGTGGTTGACTTGCGAACAGCGTATTAGGCTCAATAGTCAACTGATACCAGGATATATGCGGTGGCCCCAGGGCGATGACCTGGCGTAAGTCGTCTAATGCCATTTCTACGGTTTGATCCGGCAGTCCATGCATAAGGTCAAGGTTAAAGCTGGCGAGCGGTAACTCACTTGCGTGTTTGGCTGCTTCTTTTGCCTGCTGCGGGTTATGAATACGCCCCAGACGCTGCAGTTGATGTTCCTGTAAACTTTGAACGCCAATAGACAATCGATTAATGCCGGCAGCAACGAACGCGGAGAATTTTTCGGTCTCAAAAGTACCGGGGTTGGCTTCCATGGTTACTTCGCAATTAGAGCTCAGGGTTACCGTGGCACGGACACCGTCCATTAATTGCTGTATTGCTGCTGCTGAGAGTACGCTGGGTGTGCCTCCACCAATAAAGATGGACTGAATTTCTCGATCCTGTACCCACTCAAGGTCAGCTCGCAAATCCTCCAGCAGACGACCAACATAGCTTGCTTCGGGCACATCGCCGGTCAGCTTATGTGAGTTGAAGTCACAATAAGGACATTTCTGAATACACCAGGGAATGTGTATATACAGAGATAATGGCGGAAGAGTCAGCGGGTAAGTCATTTAGTGAGCTGCTCCAGCAATTGCTTTAGGGCTTGTCCACGATGGCTGAGCGCTTGTTTTTCTGTTTTATCAAGTTGTGCGGCTGAAGCACATTTTTCTTCAACCCAAAAAACGGGGTCGTAGCCGAACCCCTGTTCACCGACCGGCTTTGTTAATATGCGTCCGTCCCAGCGGCCCTGACAGATAATTGGCGTTGGATCTTCTGCACTTTGCATATAGACCAATACGCAATGAAAACTGGCCTGCCGCTGGTGTTCTTCAGTGTCCCCTAAAGCCTGTAATAATTTATTGATATTATCGGAGTCTGTCGCATTGGGACCGGCATAACGAGCGGAATAAACACCCGGGGCACCGTTTAAAGCGGAAACGGCAAGGCCTGAGTCGTCCGCAATGGCGGGCAAACCGGTTTGTTGACACGCGTGGCGCGCTTTAATAATGGCGTTTTCGACAAAGGTGGTGCCTGTTTCGTCGGCTTCAGCGAAGTCCCAGTCGGACTGTGGGCGAACCTGCCAGTCGGCAGTAGCCTTTGTTTGACTTAACATATGACGTAACTCGGCAACTTTACCTGCATTGCCGGTAGCCAGTACCAAAGTTTTTTGCGGCTTCATAAAACGGACCTGTACACTCATTATTAAGGGGCACAGGATAAAGGGTTTTAATGGGATTTGAAATCTTACATTAGCGTCTAAGTTAAACCTGTTATGATAAATAGGCAGAGACAGAGATAAGGAGATTCTATTTGGATTCGGCTAACACTTTGATTTTATTGTGTGGCTTATTGTTGGTTGTCAGCATTTTAGCAGCTGTCGCCTCCAATCGACTAGGAGCCCCTGTACTACTGACTTTTTTGTTAATTGGCATGCTTGCCGGTGAACAAGGAGTATTGGGTGTCGAGTTTAATAATCCGGATATCGCCTTTTTTATAGGCTCTGCTGCCCTGGTCATTATCCTTTTTGACGGGGGCATGCGAACTCACCCCGAACGCTTTCGGGTCGCCTTATGGCCCGCTATTAGCCTGGCAACAATAGGTGTTGCCTTAACCTGTACCCTGGTTGCCTCCCTGGCTGTTTATTGGTTTGGTTTGCCCTGGCCTGCGGCTTTGCTTATGGGGGCGATACTCAGCTCAACTGACGCTGCAGCGGTGTTTGGTATATTTCAATCCAGAGGGCTACAAATTAAAGAGCGGGTTGCCTCCACACTTGAAATAGAGTCGGGCAGTAACGATCCCATGGCGGTCATTCTGACCTTAACGATGACCGGTGCCGTAGCCAGTGGCAGTTTTCCAGATTGGTATTGGATAGGTCTTGATATTGTCTGGCAGTTAATTGGCGGTCTGACAATAGGTTGGTTAGGTGGACGGCTATTTATTATTGCCGCTCGAAAACTGCCGCTAAGCTTTAGCTTCTTTCCCTTATTGGCCGTTGCCTGTGCTATCTCCATTTACGCGTTAACGGCGAAACTTCACGCCAGCGGCTTTTTGGCTGTTTATTTAATGGGGTTTGTTATCGGTAATGCGCGGTTACCTCAGTTGGTTCATATACTGCAGGTGCAGGATGGGCTTGCGTGGTTAAGCCAAATAGCGATGTTCCTCATTCTCGGGTTGCTTGTTGTTCCTTCTCACTTAGTCGCTAACGCACCGGTCGCAATAGGTATTGCCTTTACTCTAATATTTATTGCTCGTCCGTTGGCGGTGGTAGTGAGTTTATTGCCTTTTAACTTCCCCTGGCGAGAGCAAGTGTTTATTAGTTGGGTTGGTTTAAGAGGGGCTGTCCCTATTATCCTGGCTTTATTCCCATGGCTTAGTGGTGTACCAAATCAGGAGCTTTATTTTGACATTGCCTTTGTTGTGGTAATGATTTCGCTGATTATTCAGGGCTGGAGTATTGCGCCGGTAGCGCGTTGGCTGGGGCTGGAAGTGCCGTTAAAAGCAAAGCCACAGCAACGTATGCCACTATCATCGGTGCCCAGTAAAGAGGCGCTGGAGGTCTGGCTTTATCGCATTGATAAAAACTCACCTGCCTGTGACCATACATGGAAAGAGCTAAAGTTAACCGCCCCGGCAACCTTCGTCGGGTTGATTCGCGATGGGGAATGGCTACAGCCTGAAACCCAGCCTATGGTTGAAGAGGGCGACGGTTTACTGGTAGCTGCAACGGTTAAGGATATTGATGAGGTCAGTCGAATTCTTGCATCAGGCGGTAAAGGCTTAAAAGTATCAGAAAAAGACTTCTTTGGTGATTTCACTTTACGTGGCGATCTGACGCTGGCCGATGTTGGTAGTTTCTACCCTGTGGGGGAACTAAACGAAGGTTTATTGAGCACGACGATATCCGACTATTTCTTACTGAAGTTCCATCGACGTGTGGTTATTGGCGACATGATACGTTTAGGTGATGTTATTCTGACGGTACGAAAAGTCAGTGACAGAGGTGATATCCAGTTAATTGGTGTAAAGCCTGTAAAAGGCTAGTCGTTTAACCAAAACTCTTGATTAAATTTAAGCGTTTGCTGGTCACCAATCTCAATAGTAAAACGCAGGGTTTCGGCATTGGTGTAATTAAACTGTGCCAGATAGTAACTGGCATCGCCTTCTGTTACCTGCTGAAACTCAAGTTCTTGTATCTGACCCAGCGGGTTAACTACTTGCCCGGTAACGCCAGGGGTTTGTGCTTCTTGAGTTTGTTTATCGAGCACAGCAATATTAAGTACACCTTTTGAGGCGCTTCGGGTTAAGTCATATTGAGTTGCTACTGCCGGAGCCAACAAGGTGGAGGTAAAAGCGCTGTAGTGAACATCCCACTGACCAAGAGTCTGCTTTTGCTCAGCCATAAGGCTGGCAGAGAGCAACATGGACATAGCTATTATTGCCTTAACAACGAATGTTCTACTCATCACTTTATCCTCCACCAGTAGGTTTAAACGCCAATTAATATTCGTAAAAATTGCAGGGCGATAATGACAACCAGAACCGATAAATCTAAACCACCAATGGGCGGAATAACTTTACGGACAGGTGCTAGTAAAGGGTCTGTAATTTGATGCAGCATGGCTTCTACCGGATTATACCCCTGTGAGAACCAGCTGAGTATCGCACGGATGATCAGCACCCAGAACAGCATCGACAGCAGGCTGCTAATGGTTGTTAGTACTCCCTGAATGACAATAACCAGGGGACCCACTGCCAGGCCATTCAGCCAGACCAAAGCTGCCACTTTTAACATGCCTAGCGCCAACGCAAATATTAAGCTGGCAGTATCCAGCTTACCTATCATTGGCATGAAGCTACGAAGCGGTCCGACAACGGGCTGTGTTGCTTTATACACAAATTGGCTGACTGGGTTGTAAAAGTCCGCTTGTGTTAATTGCATCCAGAGTCGCAACAGCACAATGATCAGATACAGATCAATTAAGGTAGCGACTAAAAATGTAAGGGCGTTATTCATAGTGACTCCTAGAAGAGTTTCGCCATTTCCTGATTACGGTTTACCGCTGCTTTTACGGCTTTTTCCGAAATGCCGTGTAAGTCAGAGTCCTGGTAGGCTT
Organism: Pseudomonadota bacterium; assembly: GCA_051745385.1. GTDB lineage: Bacteria > Pseudomonadota > Gammaproteobacteria > Enterobacterales > Alteromonadaceae > Idiomarina. The sequence goes on from JBNJDZ010000007.1 coordinate 79,205, forward strand.
CAACACCCTTAGCTGTTGAGCCGCCTTTACTGGTGACTTGTTTGCGCAAGTCTTCCAATGATAACTCACTTTCTTTAGCCATTTGTGCGGCGCCTAAACAAGTTTGCTGAACCATTGCGCGGGCTTTTTCTGCATCAAAACCAAGCTCGGTCGCGGCTTTTGCCAGGCTATCCATAAACTCGAAAAAGTAAGCTGGTCCGCTTCCGGCAACAGCACCGAGAATATCGAGCTGATCTTCGTCACTAACCCAGAGGGTTTCACCTACGCCGTTAAAGGCTTCGGTCACAAAGTTTTTATCCGCTTCGTCAACAGAGTCGTCTGTGACTAAACCAGACATGCCCTGACCAACCAATGATGGCGTATTTGGCATAACGCGGATAATACGGATATTTTCGCCTAAATACTCGCGATATTTAGGAATACGAATACCCGCGGCAATGGTAATAATCAATTTGTCGGTCAGGTTGTGGACGTTTTCGCGTAAATGAGCGCAGACTTCTGCCATTAACTGAGGTTTAACTGACAACACGATAGCATCAGCGTTATTCACAACTTCCAGGTTGTCATTGCTGGTATTAACGCCAAGCTCCGACTTCATTTTCTCTAATTTGGCATCGCTGGGGTTACTTACCCAGACTTTGTCAGCAGGGTAACCGCTTTTACACATACCACCGACAATGCTTTGTGTCATGTTACCTGCGCCGATAAAGGCAATATTGCGAATGTCGTTCATTAGGACTCCCGTTCTCCAAAAATTGCTGTTCCAATACGTACCATGTTAGCACCCTCAAGCACCGCTTGTCGCATATCAGCCGACATCCCCATGGATAAGGTATCAATTTGCGCACCATAGGTTTGTTGCAGTTGTTCATAAAGGCGAAACATGTGCTGAAAGCTTTGCTTGCGTTGCTCTTCAGTTGTTCCTGCTTTGAGTATGGTCATTAAGCCGCGTAATTTAAGTTTTGAGCAGCTCATCACATACTCAGCTAATTCCTCAACTTGCTCTGGTGCCAGACCCGACTTGTTGTCATCGTCGTCAATATTCACTTGTAGCAAAACGTTGAGTTGCTCGAGATCGTCGGGGCGCTGCTCATTCAAGCGCCGTGCAACTTTCTCCCGCTCTACGCTTTGTACCCAGTCAAAATGCTGAGCAATATCTTTTGTCTTATTAGACTGAACGGGTCCAATAAAGTGCCACTGGACTGGATCGGGTATTTGTTCTTTTAGCTGCGTTATTTTATCAACGGCTTCCTGAACGTAATTTTCACCGAAATGCATTTGTCCGGCGGCTACGGCAGCTTTTATTGCTTCCAAAGAGTGTTTTTTACTCACTGCGAGCAGTTTCACTGACTGCCCTTGTTGCGACTCGTCGGCTAAAATCTGCAATTGCTGACGTATTTCCGCAAGATTATTTGTTATCTTTTCTGATACCTTAGTTGTCATTGCCACCGTCATCTCACTGATTCAGGGATAAGAAATATGAATGTTAACGAATTACTGGCCTTTAGTGTGAAACAAAATGCCTCGGACTTACATCTGTCTTCTGGCAGTGTTCCTATGATTAGAGTGGATGGGGACATTCGGCCATTAAATCAACCCGAACACCAGCCCGACGAGCTAAAAGACATGCTGTTTGAGGTGATGACTAAAGGCCAATGGCAGGAATTTGAAGAGAAATTTGAGTGTGATTTTTCGTTTGAAATTGAAGGCATTGCGCGTTTCCGGGCAAATGTATTCACACAACGAAAAGGCATAGCGGCTGCGTTTCGTATGATCCCCAGCGAAGTCACCACTCTGGAGCAACTGGATGCCCCTGAAATATTTAAAGACATTGTCAGTGCCAACCGTGGTTTAGTTTTGGTGACCGGGCCAACGGGTTCCGGTAAATCAACGACCTTAGCTGCTATGGTCAATTACTTAAACCAGACCCGATCATTACATATTTTGACTATCGAAGACCCGATAGAATTCGTTCATGACAACCAGAAAAGTTTGGTCAGTCAGCGCGAAGTGCACCGGGATACACGCAGTTTCAGTGCAGCGCTTCGTTCAGCATTGCGTGAAGACCCGGACGTGATCCTGGTAGGGGAAATGCGTGATTTGGAAACCATTCGTTTAGCCATGACAGCAGCTGAAACAGGACACTTGGTTTTAGGTACTTTGCATACAACGTCGGCGCCAAAAACCATTGACCGTATTATTGATGTCTTTCCGGGGGATGATAAGCCCATGATCCGCTCCATGCTGTCCGAGTCTTTGCGCGCAGTTATTTCACAGAGTCTGCTAAAGCGTGTTGGCGGTGGCCGTGTTGCGGCGCATGAAATTATGCTGTCGTCACCTGCTATCAAGAACCTTATCCGCGAAGATAAAGTGGCGCAAATGTACTCGTCCATACAAACTGGAGCAGAGCGTGGCATGCAAACATTGGATCAGGCGCTCAAGAAATTGGTTGCACGTGGCGATATAGAAGCAGATGAGGCGCGCCGCTGCGCGGTGAATAAAGAGGATTTCTGATGCAAATACGGAGTGTTTGGCTGTTTTTACTGCTGGCCGTTGCGTCCAGTGTGTCGGCACAACAATCAACACGAGTTGCCTTTGGCTGTTGCATTGACCATACCAGCCGGCAGGAAGTCTGGGACGCTGTTAACCATGCACAACCTGAAGTTTTTGTTTTCCTGGGCGACACGGTTGATGTCGATGCAGATGATATGGATGACCTACTCGATGCTTACGAGGTTTTTAACCGTTACCGAGGGCCAAGGGTTTTACGCAGAAACTCTGCAGTAATGTCTGTGTGGAATCGTAACGATTACAGCCTGGATGGCAACAGTGGCAAGAATAACCCGAATCGCTATGCCGTCAGGAACCACTTTTTGACTTTCTGGCGCGAGCCTGCAACCTCAGAGCGACTTTTTCAGACGCACGGTATCGCTAAAAGTGTGATATTTGGTAGTGAACCGCAACGTGTTCAGGTCATTGTACTCGATGGTCGCTGGAATAGAGATCCATTAACTACGGTGGGTTGGATGGAGCGCCAAACGCGTCGTTTTAATTCTGACTTAGGCCCTTATCAGGCGAATAATACCGGTGCCTTACTGGGTGATGAGCAATGGCAGTGGCTTTCGGAACAGTTACAGAAGCCAGCTGAGGTTCGTATCATTATGAGTGCGACACCTGTGCTGGCTCCGGTAAACGGTTATGACAGCTGGGCGCTTTATAAACGTGAACAAAAACGCTTAAAAGAACTGTTAGCTGAGCTGAAGCCTTCAGGTTTACTGTTGGCCAGCGGCGATAGATTTTTTGGTGAATTTGCAAAGTCTGATGAATTCCTTTCCTACCCACTATGGCAGGTAACTCCGGGTACCATTAACTTTGATGGTGATACGCCTTACCAGTCAAGTTATCGCGACGGAAAGGCTTTTACCGAAAGCCGTTATGGCCAAATTGAAGTGATATGGAAAGAGCAGCCGGAGCTGGTGTTAACACTCAGAGATGTCGATGGCCGGCCGCTCGATAGTCGTAAACTCAGTCTTAGTCAGTTGCAACCAGACTAGGGGCTATACGGTGTTGTGTGGCTTGTTCGTAAGCAAAAGCCGCTTCTATCAGTGTTGCTTCAGAGCGGGCTGCGCCAAAAAAGCTCATTCCAACGGGTAAGGCCGGTTCGTCACCTATTTGAATGTAACCCATAGGCACGGTTATGTGCGGGTACCCGGCAACTGCCGCTGGCGAGCTGGCCGAACCTGAATAATTGTCTCCGAGAACATGGTCAATTTTCCAGGCTGGGCTGGTTGTTGGAGCAATGAGTACATCAACATTGTTTTCGCTAAGCATGGTATCAATACCCTCTTTACCCGCCAGCTTTTTGCTGTTAGCTAAGGCCAGTTGGTAAGCTGCTTCATCTTCCTGAGCATTCGCCATTTCAAAAAGCTCTTGGCCAAATAATAAAAGCTCTTGCTCAGCCAGTTCATTATTGGCTTCTATCATATCGCCGAGGTTACGGTAAGGAAGCTGGGTGTCGGCAAGGTACGAAGCCATGTCATTCTTAAATTCATATAAGAGCACTGTGAACTCGTCACCGCCGTACTCGCCGTAAGTTGGCATTTCGACATCAACAAGTTGCGCACCCTGAGCCTTCAGAATCTCAAGCTGTTGTTCAAATTGTTTGTCCAGTAGCTCGTTGTAACCCATTAAATTACGAACCACGCCAATGCGTTTGCCTTGTAGTCCGTCTGTTTTCAAATAAGAAGCAAAGGTTGTTTCACTGCTGTAGCCGGCAGGGTCGCTCGAGTCATGTGCTTTCATTGCATCAAGCATTAGTGTGGCTCCGGTCACCGTACGCGCCATTGGGCCTGCCGTGTCCTGACTGTGTGCGATAGGAATAATGCCGTCACGACTGATAAGTCCCAGTGTTGGTTTTATGGTGACAATGCCGTTAACCGCCGCCGGACACACTAACGAACCATCGGTTTCCGTGCCTACCGATAGCGCAATGAAATCTGCAGCGACTGAGGTTGCGGATCCTGCACTTGAACCACAAGTTGAACGGGTTGTGTCGTAAGGGTTTACGGCCTGACCGCCTATGGCGCTCCAGCCTGAACTTGAACGCGTTGAACGAAAGTTAGCCCACTCACTCAAGTTTGCTTTGCCAAGAATAATTGCCCCGGCATTTCTCAGTTGCTGCACTAAAAAGGCATCATCTTCCGGGTAGTTTTCTGCAAACAGAAGCGAACCTCCGGTGTTTGGCATGCCGTCTGCCGTATCAATGTTGTCTTTTAGCAGAACAGGTATACCGTGCAGTGGACCGCGGATTTTCCCCTGCTGGCGCTCTTTATCCAGCCGTTTGGCATCAGCTAAGGCGTTTTCATTCAGGCTATTTACCGCTCGCAGTTCGGGACCCTGCTGATTGTTTTTGTGGATGCGCTGCAGGTAATACTGTGTGAGCTGCTCGGCATTTAGTTGCCCGTTGCTCATGGCTTGCTGAAGCTCAGCGACAGAAGCATCCTGCCAGGTGAATTCATTGCGATCAGCAGGTGATGTCTGACAGGCTGTTAAAGCCAGAATGAACAGAAGTGAAACCAGTTGTCTCATGCTTAAACCCTTATTGTTTTTGTGTTTTCATAAAGTGGCATAACTTAGGTCTTAAGGCGAGTCATGCGAATAAAAATCAGGTAAAATGGCAGCAATTGTCGATAAAGAACTGAATTGGTTAGCGCTATGCGAGTATTGGGTATTGAAACCTCTTGTGATGAAACAGGGGTTGCGGTGTACGACACCGAAAAGGGGTTACTGGCACACCAGTTGTATTCTCAGGTTAAATTGCATGCTGACTACGGTGGAGTGGTGCCCGAGCTTGCCTCTCGTGACCATGTACGTAAAACATTACCGTTAATTAAGGCGGCGCTTAAAGAAGCCGGTATCACACATCAAGAATTGGATGGTGTGGCCTATACTATGGGGCCGGGGTTAGTCGGGGCACTGTTAGTTGGCTCCTGCATTGGACGCAGTTTGGCTTTTGGCTGGAACTTACCGGCTGTTGGTGTGCATCATATGGAAGGTCATTTGCTAGCGCCTATGCTTGAGGAAAACCAACCTGAATTTCCTTTTGTCGCTTTATTAGTGTCAGGTGGGCACACTCAGCTAGTACAGGTAAAAGGCATAGGTGATTACCATTTACTGGGTGAATCAGTTGATGACGCGGCAGGTGAGGCTTTCGATAAAACCGCTAAGCTGATGGGGCTGGATTATCCCGGCGGACCACGGCTGGCAGCCCTGGCAGAGCAAGGTAACAGTGACCGGTTTACTTTCCCCAGACCAATGACAGACAGGCCAGGACTTAACTTTTCATTCAGTGGCCTGAAAACCTCTGCGGCCAATACTCTCGCAGCTAATGATAATGATGAGCAGACTCTGGCTGATATTGCACGGGCATTTGAAGATGCGGTCGTTGATACGCTAGTGATCAAATGTCGCCGGGCATTAAAAGAAACCGGTTACAAGCGCTTAGTTGTTGCCGGTGGTGTCAGTGCCAATAAGCACTTACGCGCCAAGCTAGAAGCTTTATTACAAAAACAGAACGGTCAGGTGTTTTATCCCCGTACAGAATTCTGCACTGACAACGGCGCAATGATTGCCTTAGCGGGCGCTTTGCGTTTACAAGCGGGAGAGCGTGAGTCACTTGCGGTAAAAACACACCCAAGATGGCCGATGACAGATTTGAAACCTATGGCGAATATTAGCGACGCCGTTTAAAGGCCTTTTCCTCGCCGGAAGACAAGCGCAAAATGTTGGCCTGGTGACGCCAGAGTATCAATAGTGAAATCATAATAACCGGCACCGTGTATTGAGGTTTTATCCAGTAGGCATAAAACGGTGCCAGACAAACGGTTACTAAAGCCGCTAAAGAAGATACTCGGCTTATACGGAAGACGAATAGCCAAGTCGCAATAAGCAGTAAGGCCATTTCCCAGGCAACCGGAAACATCGCACCTAAGGCGGTAGCTACAGCTTTGCCACCACGAAAATGGAAGTAAAGCGGGAAAATATGGCCAAGGCAGGCCGCAACCGCAATTAATCCCAGAAAAAATGGTTCAATGCCCAGAAAGTAAGATCCCCACACCGGAACCATACCCTTTAAAACATCGAACCAAAGAGTTAATAATGCGGGAATTTTTCCACCCACCCGGTAAACATTGGTTGTTCCCGGGTTGCCGGAGCCTTCGTTGCGCGGGTCAGGTAACCCCCAAAGCCGGCAGATAACCACAGCGCTACTGATAGAGCCCAGAAGGTAGGCTGAAAGTATCATCAGTAAAGTAAGCGCTGTCATGGGGTACGAATCCCTCGTTGGTTAAGGTAGACTGCGATTAAAAGTCAATGCCCCTAGAATAAGCGGTTTTTTGGGCAATTACCACGGGTTAACACAAATGGAACAAGCGGATATTGATGTCGTCAGTATTGAGGGCTTAACAGTAGACACTATTATTGGCGTTTACGACTGGGAAAAAGAAAAAAAACAGCAGTTAGTGCTGGATATTCAAATGAGCTGGGACAACCAACGTGCAGCGACCACCGATGATATTAACGACGCTTTAGACTACGCTCTGGTGAGCGAACGGGTTTCGGCCTGGGTAGCGGAAAAGCCGCGTCAGTTAATTGAAACGGTTGCTGAAGGCGTTGCTACCTTAATTTTGAATGAGTTTGGTGTTCAGAATGTTGAGGTGCGCGTAGCGAAGCCCGGAGCAGTGCCTAATGCAAAAAACGTTGCAGTTACGGTTCGTCGAAGCGTGTTTGACAGTCCGTTCGGTTAAGAGGATAAGTTGTGGCGCAAGTTTTTCTCGGAATAGGCTCTAATACGGATCGTGAAAAACACATTCGTGCCGGCTTAGAAGCAATTGCCAAAAGCTTTGGCTGGCGTCAGCGTTCGCGAATTTTCCGCAGTGAATCGGTTGGGTTTTCCGGCAGCGATTTTTACAATCTGGTGGTAGAGGTGGAAACAAGCCGCACTGTTACCGAGGTTTTAGCTGAGTGTAAGCGCATTGAGCAGCAAAACGGACGAGTGCCTGAGAGTGCCAAATACAGTCCTCGGACGCTGGATATTGATGTGCTGCTTTATGACAATGTAATACGAGAGCAACAGCCGCAATTACCACGTGCTGAGATCCTTGAAAATGCGTTTGTTCTCTGGCCGCTGGCTGAAATCGCCGGCGATCTTCTGCATCCCGTTATGAAAGTCAGCTATCAGCAACTGTGGAAACAGTATCAGGAGTCTAACCAGCAGGCGCCGCAGCAGTTGGAGCCCATTGAAGATACTCGCTGGCTGGAGGGTTAAACCAGCGCTTCTGCAAGTATTTGCTCGCGCTGTTCACGCAGTGCATTGCCAAGTGCTTTACCGGTAAGTCCCTGCTGTTGTATAGCTTGAGCATTAAGCGCTGACGCTTTCTTGGCAGCTAATTGCAGTTTTTGATGTTGCTCATCAATGGTTGTCTTTTGTTCTGACTGACTAAACTCGGCTTCCCTTAATTGAAGTAACTGCTCGAGTTTCTCCGGGCGTCGCCAGTAATCAATTTGTTTTAATGTAGCAGAAAGCAACTCTGCCTCAGGGAGCTTATCCTGGGTTATAAAGTGCTCATTATTCGTGGCAAGGGTCGCGGCGTCGCGGTAATGATTTGGAATAGCCAATCGGCGACAAAATTGCTTGATATCATTGGGCGTTTCTTGCTCCACAAACAAGCAGGCAAAACGCAGTATTGCTGAATCTGAATAAACAGAGGTTCTATGCAGTCTTTGCAGCTGGCTATCAGCTGCCGTGATACCCGGTAAAACCTGTGGCAGTGCGCCGATGTTTTTGAGTAAGTCTAAAAAGACAGTCGGTGTTTCGCTTAACAGCGCTTTTTCCCATTCTCGCCAAACTCGCTCTGGAACTAAGTGACTGAGCTCTTCGCTATCTGACATCTGTTGTAGTAGCTGCTGTGTTTCTGTAGCCAGAGTAAAACCCAAATGTGCAAAGCGAGCCGCGAACCGCGCGACTCTCAAAACTCGTAGAGGATCTTCAGTAAAGGCTTCTGATACATGACGCAGTTTACGAGCTTCAAGATCCTGCACTCCCTGGTAAGGATCAATAATTGTTCCGTCTTCGCTTTCTGCTATGGCGTTAATGGTTAAATCGCGGCGAGCAAGATCTTGTTCAAGAGTAACCTCTGGTGAGGCGTAAACTGTAAAGTCTGTGTGACCCTTACCGGACTTTCGCTCGGTACGAGCTAACGCATATTCTTCGTGCGTATCCGGATGCAGAAACACCGGGAAGTCTTTACCTACCTGCTGGAAGCCTTGGCTCAGCAGCTCTTCTGAACGGGCACCAACGACTACCCAGTCGCGTTCATGCACGGGTAATTTAAGGAGTTTGTCGCGTACTGCGCCACCGACTAAATAGACTTCCACTGTTCACCTCAACTTTGTTTGGCATGATCATGTCGAATCACTGGTCGATGTGCAAGCAAGTCGTTACACTGTTGGATAAATAATAACATCAGCACAGTAGCGGACCGATATGTATCAAAACTATTTTGGTCTTCAGGCAGAGCCTTTTTCTATTGCCCCGGACCCAAACTACCTTTACCTGAGCGAACGGCATCAGGAAGCTTTAGCGCACCTCACACAAGGGTTGCAGGGCAGTGGGGGCTTTATTTTATTAACCGGTGAAGTGGGCACGGGGAAAACCACGGTATCGCGGGCTTTACTGGAACAATTACCCGAGTCGACTGAAACAGCCTTTATCTTAAATCCGATGCTGAATGAGGACGAACTGCTTGCCAGTTTATGTGATGAGTTCGGTATCCGTTATCAGAAACGATCCGCCACTCGTAAAACGCTAACTGACAAACTCAGCCAGTTTTTCCTGAAAGCCAACGATGATGGCCGCCAGTGTGTGGTGCTTATTGATGAAGCTCAGCATCTGCGCCCGCAGGTGCTGGAGCAGTTGAGATTATTAACCAATTTAGAAACTCATGATCGTAAATTACTGCGAGTGATTTTAATTGGTCAGCCAGAGCTTCAGGATTTATTGCGTAGGCAGGAGTTGCGTCAGTTGGCACAGCGCATTACCGCTCGTTACCATCTTTTACCGCTGACAGAACAAGATACGCAACGTTATATTGCGTATCGACTTCAGGTGGCAGGGGCGAATAGGCCACTTTTCAGCGCAGCTGCGGGGCGTAAAGCACATCAACTGACCCAGGGTATTCCCCGTTTATTGAACTTGTATTGCGACCGGGCGCTGCTGGCGGCCTATACGGAATCAAGTGCAGAAGTTTTACCAAGACATCTACAACAAGCGCATGCCGAGCTGAATGGTCCGGCCGACAAAAGAAGCCGCGTTAAGCATCGGTCGCCGCTCTGGCGCTGGGCTGGTGCTTTTGTCTTATTAGTTGCCAGTGCTATAGGAAGCTATAGTCTGCTCGAAGATGCTGAACCAACGCCGGATGCGACGACGGTCATGCAGTATAAGGCGGCAAAAGAGCTGGCCAGTGTGTGGGGATTGCCGGAGCCTCCGTTAGACACCGATTTTTGTGAGTGGGTAGAGCAATATGACCTTGCTTGTCTGGAGTTGAGCCAAAGCTTACAGCAGTTGCGCAGTATCAACTATCCGGCGTTACTTTATAAGCGCGACAAAATGGCGAATCTGGTCACCGATGGTACGGCAATAGACACCAACGGGTGGAATGGTGCCTTCTTAATTTTGTACCAGAAACCGTTGGCAGACGGTCCAGAAGAAAAAGAACAGTGGGTGCGCGAGCAAGTGCAAAGGCATGTAGGTTCAGAATGGCAAGAAAAGTCATCAGAGGAACAGTTTAAAGCGTTGCAAAAGAGCCAGGGCCTGCGTGTGACCGGTAGGTTGGATGAAGCGACTATGGCATGGCTGGCCTCAAGAGCTTCAGATTTTGGGCCTAGATTGAATAAAAGAGCGAGTAAAGAGAGTTAGTCATGTCCTCCTTATTAAAAGCATTGAAGCAACAGCAGTCGCCGCTATTAAAACAAAGGTCAATATTAGACGCCTCTTTAATGGCCACGGATAACAGTACCCGACGTTGGGGATGGCTAATATGGCCCACCGTAATTGTTGTAGGGGGGGTATTGGGAGCAGGAGCAGCGCAGTGGCTCGAGAAAGAACCGGAACCTGAGGCGATTGCGGCGGAGCGCTTCAGTTGGGGTGAAACCGAGACTGTTGAAGCGATAAGCTGGGACGCTGAGCCGCAAGAAGAAACAACACAGGTTGCTAAGAGCTCAGAATCGCCAGATCCATCTTCTGCGGATGCGGCTCAGTCCGAACAGACAGAACCACAGCGTGAAGCTCTCGACTTGTCTGCCGTGTCACCCGACTTGTTACAGCGCTTTGAAGCAGCAGTAAATGATACCGGCAGTAACAATAGCAATCCAACCGATAGCAGCGTTATTCCGCCATTAGGCGAGCTTTCGCGTTCATTTCAGCGACAGGTTCCAGCGTTTAGCTATGACAGCCATATGTACCGTTCCAGTGCGTCTCAGCGATGGATTGAACTCAATGGTCAGCGGTTATACGAGGGCGATGCGCTAGATCAACTGACTATCTTGAGAATAGAGCCGCAAAAAGTGGTGCTGGTGATGGATTCACAAGCATTCTCACAAGCCGCTTTAGAAGACTGGCAACCATAGAAATTATTGACATCCCGCAAAGGGATTCATACTCTTGTGCGATAAAGTTTAAACAGGCGTTTAAATTATTAGTTTGAATGCCTGTGTGATTCATACAAGAGGTAATGATATGGCTGACTACAGAGCTCCCCGCGACGATATGGATTTTGTCCTGCATGATGTTTTCCGTGTTGCCGACGACTGGCAGCAGACCCCTGAACTTGCCGACATGATGGATATTGAAACGGCTGGGGCTATTTTGGATGAAGGTGCAAAGGTCGCTGAAAACTTAGTGGCACCACTGGCCCGTGAAGCCGATGAAGAAGGCGTGAAATTTGACGATGGGGTAGTGACAACACCTAAAGGCTACAAAGAGAACTTCCGTCAATTGGCCGAAGGCGGCTGGGTTGGCGTAACAGCAAATCCGGATTTTGGCGGTATGGGTTTACCGAAGTCTTTGTCTGCCCTGTACGAAGAAATGCTTTGCAGTGCTGACATCGCCTTTTCTCTTTACCCGGGCTTAACTTCCGGCGCTATCATGGCAATTAACTCGCATGGTAGTGAAGAGCTTAAGAACCACTACCTACCGCGCATGGTATCAGGTGAGTGGACAGGAACCATGTGCCTGACAGAGTCTCATGCCGGAACAGATTTAGGCATTATTCGTAGTAAAGCGATACCGGCTGAAGACGGTAGTTTTTCTATCAGTGGTACTAAGATCTTTATCACTGGCGGCGAGCACGATTTAGCTGAGAATATCGTTCATTTGGTGTTGGCAAAATTGCCAGATGCTCCGGCCGGTACAAAAGGTATTTCGTTGTTTGTAGTGCCTAAGTTCTTATCCGATGAGCAAGGTAACCTGACTGAGCGTAATGCCGTTAGCTGTGGCTCAATTGAACATAAGATGGGCATTCATGGGTCAGCGACCTGTGTCATGAACTTTGACGGTGCAAAAGGCTGGTTGGTCGGTGAGCCTCATCGTGGCCTGCCGGCTATGTTCACCATGATGAACTACGAGCGTCTGGGGGTTGGCATTCAGGGGCTGGGCGCTGCAGAGCGTTCGTACCAGAATGCTTTGGAATACGCTAAAGATCGCATTCAGGGACGTGGTGCTAAGGCAACTCGTAACGACCAAGCCGAAGCGGACTCCATTTTAGTACACGGCGACGTGCGCCGTATGCTGCTGACCATGAAGTCGCTTACTGAAGGTGGCCGCGCGTTTTCTACCTGGGTGGGTCAGCAGCTCGACCGTTCAAAATACGCTGAAGATGAGCAGGTTAGACAAAAAGCAGACGCTATGGTCGCGTTATTGACACCTGTAGCTAAGGCCTTTTTAACCGACACCGGGCTAGAGTGCACGGTTCACGGGCAGCAGGTTTTTGGCGGCCATGGTTATGTCAGAGAGTGGGGCCAGGAGCAGTTGGTTCGTGACACCCGTATAGCGCAAATTTATGAAGGTACAAACGGTATTCAGGCACTGGATTTACTAGGTCGAAAGGTGTTTGGTTCGCAGGGCAAACTATTACAGCCGTTTAATGAAGAAATTCAGAGCTTTCTGAATGAAAGTGCTACCGGCAGTGAATGGATCAAGCAGCGTGAGCAATTGCAGCAGGCGCTGAACATATTGAATGGTGTCAGTGAGGAAGTACTGCAAAAGGCTGCTGGTGACGAGAACCTGGTTAACAGCGTAGCGGTTGAGTATCTGCACCTGGTGGGTTATGTTTCTTACGCTTACTTGTGGTTGAAAATGGCAATAGCGGCTGAACCACTGGTAAATGAGAAACCCTATTTGGCAACCAAGGCAAAAACGACCCGTTTCTATTTTGCGCGTATTCTGCCACGAATTCATAGCCTGGCATTAGCAATAAAAGACGGCAGCGAAAGCCTTTATTTACATAGTGATGATGACTTCTAAAAACGAAAAATCACAAGAGACAGCACTGACGTTTTATCGTGACAGTCGCCGCCCCCAAGCCTGGGGCGGCTTCTTTTTGGCGATATGGATGGCAATTTATATTGGTGATGCAGTTCCCTTGTGGATTATTATCACTGGTGCACTGCTGACCATGGCTGTTGTTATGGCAATTGTAGTGAAGTTTAGACCGCTGCAACCGGCTGCGTTTTATCGTGACCTTGAGTTGACGGAGAAGCGCTTGATTTTGCCACCAAAAACTTATCAGTTAGAGAAACCACCGGTATTACACCGATACGAGAAAGACTTGGCCGGGTTGAGTTTTATTGATGAAAAAGGGCACAGGCAGGAAATTATCGTTGTCTTCAATGATAATCTCAGTCAGCAACTGGATGATTACCAGATAGAATTGAAAAATTACGAAGAATAAAATAAAAAGCCAGCGACTTCTCGCTGGCTTTTTTGTCTCTTACTTTGCTTTTAATCGTCTAAAGACAATAGCGTTGCGTTACCACCAACAGCAGTAATGTTATCACTGCGTGTTTTCTCGGTAATGAAACGCGTAAGGTAATGTGGACCACCGGCTTTCGGTCCGGTACCAGACATGCCGCGACCACCAAATGGTTGCACACCGACAATTGCGCCTATCTGGTTACGGTTAATATAGACGTTACCCACATCGATACGGCTCGCAACATCGTACGCAAAGGTTTCGTTACGGCTGTGAATGCCGAAGGTTAAACCAAAGCCTGTGTTATTGATGCTGTCAATGACGTCATCAATTTCGCTGGTTTTGTAGCGTATTACGTGCAGTATTGGTCCAAAGTTTTCTTTTACCAGTTGGCTAATACTGTCAATTTCTATCGCTGTTGGCGCGACAAAGGTGCCGCCCATGGCGTAATCCGGCATTGGGGCACGGGCAATTAAGCGACCCGCCTGCTGGATGTCAGAAATGTGCTGCTCCAGGTTGGTTTTGGCTATACCATCAATAACGGGACCGACGTCGGTTTCATGCAACAATGGATCGCCAACCTGCAATTCTTCCATAGCACCGCGTAGCAAGTCGATAATGCGATCAGCGACGTCATCCTGCACAAACAGAACACGCAGGGCTGAACAGCGTTGTCCGGCGCTTTGGAATGCACTGGCAACCACGTCGGTGACAACTTGTTCAGGCAGAGCGGTGGAGTCAACCATCATGGCGTTCTGTCCGCCGGTTTCAGCTACCAACGGAACGATAGGCCCCGTTCGTGCTGCCAATGCACGGTTAATTGCCTGAGCCGTGTATGTTGAACCGGTAAAGCAAACACCGCCAATATCTTCTTGACTGGTTAAGTAGCTACCGACCTCAGCACCACTGCCAGGCATAAAGTGTAATACATTACCTGGAATGCCAGCTTCTAAAGCCAACTGCACCGCGCGGTAGGCAATCAGTCCGGTTTGTTCTGCGGGTTTGGCAATAACCGAGTTACCGGTAACCAGAGCCGCTGCAACCTGACCCACGAAAATCGCCAAAGGGAAGTTCCATGGGCTGATACAAATAAAGGTACCACGACCTTCAACAAACAATTCGTTGTCTTCTCCTGTCGGGCCTGGCAATTGAATTGGTTGGCCCATTAGGTCACGTGCCTGATTGGCGTAATAACGGCAAAAATCGACAGCTTCGCGAACTTCGTCAATACCGTCCTGTAAGCCTTTGCCAGCTTCTACCGAACATAGAGCAATAAGTTCATTGCGGTTAGCTTCCATTAAGTCCGCAAACTTTTCTAAGCATTTTGCGCGCTCTTCGGTTGGCACATCGCGCCACGATTTGTAGGCGGCATTGGCACTTTGTAATGCCTGTTCAGAAAGTTTCTTATCACCCCAGTAAATGCGCCCAACCTTTTTTGATGTTTCCTGAGGGCTGGTAATACTGACATGATGGTCGGTTTCTACGGTTTTTCCATCAACGATGGGACCGCCTTGCCATTGTTTTTCACGGTATTGTTGAACCGCTGCAATAAAATCATCTGCTTGTGAGTGAATATTCATATTCAATCCTAACGAATTTGTGCGATCCCCATACATTTGCGGGGGAAGTGGAATTTTGCTGTTTGCGTACTTTTCGTAACCTGAAGCTGTTTTCATAGGATGCTCGACCAACTCATTGACCGGCGTATCTGCATCTAACAGCTTGTGAACAAATGACGAATTAGCCCCGTTTTCTAACAGACGGCGAACCAAGTACGGCAGCAGATCTTTGTGGGGGCCAACTGGCGCATAGATGCGCACGACCATGCCCGGGTTTTGATCCATTATGGTGTCGTATAAGCTGTCACCCATTCCATGTAAGCGTTGATATTCAATGCGCCGCTTATGGGTTTCGTTCATTTGTTCAATGGCCACAAAGGTTTGCGCGTTGTGAGTAGCGAACTGCGGATAAATGGCTCCGTCAGTATCATCACTCAACAAATAGCGTGCGCAAGCCAGGTATGAAATATCACTGTGAGACTTGCGGGTAAACACCGGGTAGCCAAGCAGACCATTTTCCTGAGTCCACTTAATTTCGTTATCCCAATAGGCGCCTTTAACGAGTCGTACCGGAATTTCGTCGCCACATTCTTTTGCCAGAGCTGTTATCCAGCATAAAGTCGGCAGAGCTCGTTTTGAATATGCCTGAACCACCAGACCAAATCGTGGCCAGCCTTTGCAAACACCGCTGCGATAGACTTTTTCAAATAGCTCCAGCGATAACTCGTGACGGTCGGCCTCTTCGGCATCAATAGTCACGCCAACATCGGCTTCTTTTGCCAGCTTAACCAAGTCGGTTAAAGTGGTCGCAAGCTCAGTCAGTACGCGCTCGTGATTCGCTGATTCATAGCGAGGATGTAATGCCGATAACTTAATTGAAATAGTCGGTCTTGGCGCATCCGGGTTGTTAAATTCTTCTTTGGTAATGGTCTTGATTGAGTTGACGTACTGCTGCTTATAGTAGTTCGCATCTTTCATGGTTAATGCGGCTTCGCCAAGCATGTCGTAGGCGTGAGTATAGCCTTTGTCGCGGTTGTCACGACTTTCTTTCAGGGCTTCCTCAATGGTACGTCCCAGCACAAATTGCTTACCCATAATTTGCATGGCGGTGTAAGTCGCTTTGCGAATTATCGGTTTACCCAATTTTCGGACAAGACGCCGAAAAGCACCACGTGGTGTTTCCATGGGCTTACCGGTAGGGTTGGTCACACTGTTTGTCAGTGCCAGGCCCCATGTGCCGGAATTGACTAACCATGAGGCGCTCTGACCCATGTGTTTTTGCCAGTCTCCGCCGGATAGTTTGTCTTGAATTAATGCGTCTGCGGTATAACCATCGGGTATACGCAATAGTGCCTCGGCAAGGCACATTAAAATGATACCTTCTTTAGTATCCAGGCTGTACTCTTGCAAAAAGGCGTCAACAACGCCGTTATCTGCCCGTTCCCTCACTTGCTCAACTAATTTAGCTGCGCGCTCGGTAACTGCGCTAACCGTATCATCATCGGCAGGAACCAGCGGCAGGAGCTCACGCATATATTGGTCTTCATCGACAATATAATTGTCAGTAATTGCCTGCTGTAAGGACTTTAAGTCCTCAGCCTGATGCTGTTTGGATAGCACCTCACTCGCTTTGAACATAGCATCTCCTGTATAGCCAGGCCGAAGCTCGGCGTGCTTCCCCAATGTCGGGAATCAGCGCAAGTATAAGCTTATTCTTGCGCTGGTAAAGACTCTTTATGGTCGGATCTCACGTTGCAACTTTTCACCCTTAGTGTCAAGTGAACTAAATGCCCGTGTTTGTTGACCGTTAGCCGCCAAGCCAGTACCTTTAATCTAACTTATTAAACGCATCGGAATCGATTTATGTCACAAGAAGTTGAGCTCAAATTACTGATTGCTCCGGAACAACGAGAAAAAGCACTCGAAGTCTGCCAGTCGTTGGCGGATGCTAATCAGGCTAAGCCCAATAAAGAGCAGTTTGAACTTACAAACGCTTACTTTGACACATCCGATTTGCGTTTACGTCAGTTCGATATTGGATTACGGATACGTAGCTATAAAGATCATAAAGAGCAAACGATCAAATTGGCAGGCCGGGTTATGGGCGGCATGCACCAAAGGCCTGAGTACAATATTAATGTTGACACTGACAAGCCCGACTTAACCTTATTTGACAATGAAATATGGCCGGATGACTTTCCGGTATACGATATTCAGCGTGACCTGGACACATTATTTGTTACTGATTTTACGCGTACTCAATGGCGGCTCCCCAGTGGTGAAGGTGTTATCGAAATGGTTTTTGATGACGGTCATATTGAATCCGGGGAGCAACGTGAACCTATAGCTGAAATTGAACTGGAAGTGCAAAAGGGTTCTTTAACTGAGGCCTATCGACTGGCAAATGAGCTGGTTAAAAAAACGGGCGCTAGAGTGGGCTCGCTCAGTAAAGCTGCAAGAGGTTATTTATTAGCAGGGAAAAGCCTGCTCGAGCCGTTTACGCAGATGCATTATGTGCCATTAAAGTCTGAATATAATGTCGGCCAGGCGTTGTATCGGTCGTTGGAGTCTGGGCTACGCCATTGGCAGCATAATGAAGCCTGCCTGGAATTTCAGCCTAGTGTAAGAGCCGTGCAGGGCATGGCGGATGGCATTCAAATGGTGCGGGTTGTACTGGAACAGCTGATTGAAAATGGTGTCGGCGAGCGTCGGCTACTGACCAATATCTCGCAAATAATGTCGAAGCTCCAGTGGTTAAAACGTTTTGAAGGGCTGGATGAATTAACCGCTGAAGATGGTGCTTATCATCGCGCGCTTAAGCGCTACAACAAGCTTTATGAGTCCCTGGTTAATAGCCAGGAAGACGTGATAAGGCTAACTGAAGTGTCGGAGCTAGTTCATTCAGTCAGCTATCAAAAAACGTTATTGGAACTGTCTGAGTTTCTTTTCAAAGAAGAAATGACAGAAGAGTTAGAGCAGCCGGTTTTGCCTTGGAGTAGCCAACTATTGAAAAGTGACTGGCAACTCGTACAGACGGCTTTCTCAGAGCACGAGAGATTAAATGAAGAAGGCTATCTGAAACTACTAACACCCCTGCAAAACAGCTTGCTTATGGGGACTTGTTTCGGTCATTTGTTTGACCCTGACTTAAGGGAGAAATTTCGTCTGCCGTGGCAAGATTTAGCAAGAGGCATCCGTGAAATTACGGCGCTGCATATTTTGCATGAGCGTATCAAAGAGCGTGATGACGAAATTGATGAAAAGTTAATGGAGTGGCAAAAGGTACAGCGCGAATCCTTATTGAAAGCGTTAGAGTATTCGCGAAAAGCGGCTCTTAAACGTGAACCCTATTGGATGAATTAAGGCAGTTATGCTGACTCCCGGCAAAGAATTACTTAATGAGAGTGAGGCGGCCTGGCAACGCTACCAGGATGTTGCTCCCGATACCGTGTTAAACAGTGAGCAGCAAGAACTGCTTCGGTCTTTATTTGCTGTAAGTCCATTCGTAGCCCGGGTAGCGGAAAGCTACCCCAGTCATTTGGCAACCGAGTTTTTTGTGGGTAGTGAGATAGCCATTAAGTTGCCTGAGATGGATGGCTATGAAGCTTATATTTCAAAGGCGTTAGAGCCTTTAAATAGTGAAGACGATGCCAAGAAGTGTCTTCGGCAATTACGTCATTGCTGGATGGCAAGGCTGGCCGCCGCTGATATTTTACAGCAACTTTCTCTAAAAGAATCTCTGGCTCACTACAGTGCTATTGCTGATGCCGTAATCAGCGAAAGCCTGAGTTGGCTATTCGAGCGTTATATTAGCCGTCATGGAAAGCCTCTTGATGCCGAGGGCAACCTCATGCCGTTGTTGGTTATTGGTATGGGAAAACTGGGCGGAAGAGAACTCAATTTTTCGTCGGATATCGATCTTATTTTTGCGTTCCCCGAGCAAGGCGAAACTCAGGGACCAGGCCGTAACTTAGAGCACGGTGTTTTTTATAAACGATTGGCGCAGTCGCTTATAGGTTTACTTGATGAAACGACCGCCGACGGCCAGGTTTTTCGGGTTGATATGAGACTTCGCCCTTTTGGTCAGTCCGGCTCTCTAGTGAGCAGTGTTAACGCGTTAGAGCATTATTATCAGGAGCAAGGGCGTGACTGGGAGCGTTACGCTATGGTAAAAGCCCGGATGATAGGTGCTGATGAACAATATCAGCAGGCTTTTCAGCAATTAATACGACCTTTTGTCTATCGTCGTTACATTGACTTTGGTGCCATTGAAGCCCTGCGTAAAATGAAGCTTCTCATTACACAGGAAACTCGCCGCCAAGGTGTGAGAAATAACATAAAGCTGGGTGCCGGTGGCATCAGAGAAGTCGAGTTTATTGTTCAGGCGCATCAGCTTATTCGCGGGGGACAGGAAAAGTCCTTACAGACACGCTCAGTTTATAAAGCGATGAATGAGCTGACTGAGTTGGATTTAATCGATCCGAAGCAAGCCAGTCAGTTGCTGGAAGATTACGAATATTTACGTGTTATTGAGCATCGTCTGCAGCAAATAGATGATCAACAAACTCAGCAACTGCCGTCGGATGAGCTGGGTCGCGAGCGCTTATGCATCATGTTAGATGAGCCAAACTGGCAAGAGTTGCAGGATAAAATTGATGAATGTATGGCTCGCATTCATAAGGAATTTCAGCAGGTGGTTGGTGCCGAGTCGGAAGATGACGAAGATGAGCAGAGTTTGCAGGTTCTATGGCAGGACATGCTGGATGACGATGCGGCGATAGAGATTTTGGAAAGCGAAGGGGTTAACGAGCCTCAAGCTTTATGGACGCAAATTAAGAATTTCCGTCAGGAAAGCCGACGCCGTAGCTCTGGTCCCCGGGGACGAGCCGCTTTAGCTCGCTTAATGCCGATGATGCTGCGTCACGCAATTCAACATCAGCATCCGGAACGTCTGCTGGAAAGGCTGTTATCCATTATTAAAGCAGTGATGAGCCGTACGGCCTATATTGAGCTGCTTGCGGAAAACCCCGGTGCACGCGAGCAGCTATGCAAACTTTGCATGGCAAGCCCATGGATTTCTGAGCAGCTCGCGTTACACCCCATACTTTTAGATGAGCTTATCGACCCACAACAGCTCTACAGTCTGCCGGAATCGAAAGATTATGCGTCGGTGCTGCGAGAGTATTTGGTGAGAATTCCCGAGCAAGATTTAGAAACGCAGATGGATGCTTTACGGCAAGCCAAGCAAGCGTTGCAGTTAAAAATCGCGGCGGCGGATATTAGTGGCGTTCTTGAACTGATGAATGTCAGTGACCACTTAAGCGCGCTGGCTGAAGCCATTATCGCTGAGGTAGTTGGTCTTGCCTGGCATCATCTGACACAAAAGCATGGCAAACCCGAGGGCACCAGTGTCGATAATACAGGCTTTGCTGTGCTCGGGTACGGAAAGCTCGGTGGTCAGGAATTAGGGTATGGCTCTGATCTCGATCTTGTTTTTGTTACAGATGCCAATTATCAGGGCCAGACTGATGGTCAACGACCGATAGAAGTTCAACAGTTTTACTCGCGTCTTGCACAACGGATTCTGCACCTATTTACTACCCGGACCGTGGCCGGCATTTTGTACGACGTTGATTTGCGCTTACGTCCATCTGGTCAGGCGGGATTGCTGGTAACTCAGGTCAGTTCATTCGCCCGCTACCTAAGGGATGATGCCTGGACCTGGGAATTACAGGCATTGGTTCGGGCAAGACCTGTGTTTGGTGTTCCGGCATTGCGTGAAACCGTTATGGATATACGCCGCAGTATTTTGTCTCAGCCCAGAGACGAGCAGGAATTGCGCAAAAGTATTGTAGAGATGCGTGAGAAAATGCGCGAGCATTTAGCACAACGTAACAGCAGTATGTTTGATCTAAAACAGGATGCTGGCGGCATTGCGGACATTGAGTTTATAACGCAGTATATCGTATTACGGCATGCCCATAAGCATCCCGAGTTATGTCAATACAGCGATAACGTCAGGCTTCTGACTGAGGCGCAACAGCTGCATTTGTTATCTGAGGTGAATGCACAAAACTTAATTAACGCTTTCCAGATTTTTCGTTGCGAGAGTCATGCTTTGGCGCTACAAGGTGAGCAGTTGCTGGAAGAGCACAACCTGGATGCTGAGCGTCAGGCTGTACTCGATTGTTGGAACCAATTACTGGAAGATCACTGATAATAGCTTGGCATATCAGGGTCGGGGCGTGTTTTAAAGCGTCGATGAACCCAGAGGTATTGCTCCGGTGCTTTCAGTATTGCCTGTTCGGCTAACTGATTAACTCGCTCAGCATCGGCTTTATCGTCGCCCGTGGGGAAGTTTTCAAGCGGTGGTTCGTAATAAAGGTCGTAACCACGACCATCGTCACGTCTGACGCAGCGACTGACCACTACCTTGCAGTTAGGGTTACGTGCAAAAAGCATGGTGCCCAAGGTTGTGGAGGTGTCTGGTACCTCGAAAAACTTGACGAACTCAACGCGGCGACGGCCATAATCTTGATCAGGCAGGTAGCCAGCGATGTCGCCCTGGGTCAGCGCATTCATCATGGCTTTAACATCGCGACGTTGAATCATGTACTTGTTTGAGCGTCCGCGTCCGCGTGTCTGCAAAAATTCCATCACCGCATTATTGTGGGGGCGATATAAGCCAACGGATGGCTCGACAAAGCCGTGCAGCCGCGCATGAACCTCCAGGCTAAGGAAATGAAAAAGCAACAATAAAACACCGCTGCCGTCTTCCTGGGCTTTGCGAAGGTGTTGTTCACCGTGAATGTGCAGCTTTTGCTTAATTCGCCAGTTTGGCCACCACCAGGCCATGCCAATTTCAAAATAAGCGATACCGGTGTTTTTCATATTTTCGGTCAGCAACGCTTCAATTTTTTCGTCGCTGTAATCAGGGAAACAAAGCTTCAAGTTGGTTCGGGCAATGTTGACCCGGCGCGGCATAAGCTTTTTAAACAGCAGGCCTAAGCCTCGACCCATGGCAAGCTGCAGGCGGTATGGTAGCCAGGAGACCGTGTAAAGGACAAAGACACCAAGCCAGGTTAGCCAAAACTTAGGGTGCAGAAAGTAGAACTTAAATTTGGGAGGTTCGATCACAACAGATGCCGCTAATTATTCTTCAATTATCGCGGATAGTAACATAAAACATTTAAAATAAGGCACCACCTATAAGCGGCAGTGCCCTGGTCTGCTCTTCTGTTAGTCTGCAGCAGTACCTTCTACATTTTCAGAAAGGCTACTGTTGATTGCTAACAGGTCTTGTTCTTGTAGCTGTCCCGCGGCTTGTTCCAGGCGCAGAATTTGGCGGATATAGCCATAACGAGCTTCAGATAAGTTGCGTTTTGCATTGTACAGATTACGGGTACTATCCAGTACATCAACAATAGTACGAGTACCGACTTCAAAACCGGCTTCAGTTGCTTTCAATGCACTCTCGGCAGAAACAACTGACTGTTGGAATGCATTAATGCTGGCAATAGAAGCTGAAACCTCGTAGTAGGCATTACGCACTTCGCGTTCAATATTACGACGAGTTTGAACCATTTGTTGGCTGCTGGCCACATAGTTGTCGCGTGCCTGGGCAACTTCTGAAGAAATACGGAAACCAGAGAAAATAGGAACGCTGACATTTACACCGATAGAGCGGCTGTCCAGACGAGGTAAGTCAGTTGTTTGCTGGCCGTTCTGATCAGAGATTGTGCGTTCGGTGTCCTGAGTGGAGTAGCTCGCCTGTAGTGAAACAGTAGGGTAATGTCCGCCCTGGCGCAGTTTGATTTGCTGTTCAGCAATATCTACCTGAACTTTACTTTCCAGTAAGCTCAGGTTACCGTTTTCAGCTTTTTTTACCCACTGACGAACATCTTCTGGCGCTGGATTGCTTGGTGAAAAGGTTCCGGTGTCTAAAGCTGCAAGTGTTTGTGGATATTGACCGGTAATTTCGCGAATGTCTTCTAATGCAATTTCAACTGCGTTGCGAGCCTGAATTTCACGTGCGACAGCGCTGTCGTATTGAGCTTGTGCTTCGTGAACATCGGTAATAGCGGTTAAGCCTACTGAAAAGCGTTGCTTGGTTTGTTCAAGCTGGCGCTCGATAGCCTTTTTCTCAGCTTCGGCGAAAGATAAATCATCACGAGCCTGAAGAGCCTGGAAGTAGGCATTAACAACACGCAGCATTAAGTCCTGTTGGGCATTGCTGTATGCTACTTCTGCTTGGTAAGCTTGTTTTTCTGCGATGTCTGCGTTTCTCCAGACATTCCAGTCGAAGATACTTTGGTTCAAAGTAATGCCAGCTTGCCAGCCTCGACTTTCACTGTCGAAAACTTGAATACCAGAGTTGACAAATTCCGGAGAGTCACTGGTTGAGTCACTGTAACCAGCTTCTCCTGAAACTTGAGGTAGGAAACCTGACTTAGCAATATCGATACCTTCTTGTGCAGCATCGCGCTCTGCTGCGGCACGTAATAAGGTCGGGTCATTATCAACCGCTAAGCGATAAATTTGAGCCAAATCTTCAGCATTTGACGTAAAAGTGACTGTGGTCAATGCCAGACCGACAGCTGCCGACAAAAGATGCTTTTTCATGGTAGTCAGTTTCCTGTTACTTGACATGCAATGTTCAATAATTGCGCATAGTTTACATACAGCGCTGAATGATTACCAGTGTAAATGATTTGCGCAGATACTTTAAGAAAAACATGGTTTCAGAATTCGCTCAAGTGTAACAGAATGTTTGTTTTCAGTTACTCTCAATATAGGACTCGTTAGTATGGCAATTCGTTTTCACCGAGATGATGTGAAAGTAAAGGAAAAGACACCGCTTTATCAAGGTTTTTTGTCAGTTTATCGCTATTCTTTACAACACAGACTGTTTTCTGGTGACTGGAGTCCGGCAATTGACCGGGAATTAATGGAACGGGGGCATGCGGTTGTGGTTATACCTTATGACCCGGTAACAGATGAGTTAGTGGTTGTTGAGCAGTTCCGGGTAGGCGCGCTTGATGATGAAAACGGCCCTTGGTTGTTTGAGTTTGTCGCAGGGATGTTTGATGCGGACGAGAGCGCTGAAGAAGTGGCAACTCGCGAACTGGAAGAAGAAGCCGGTTTAAAAGCCAAACGTTTAATTTACGCCACTAGTTATTACTCCAGCCCAGGGGGGACGGATGAAAAGTTGACGATTTATATTGCGGAAGTTGATAGTAAATCGGCAGCCGACTTTGGTGGGCTCCCTGAAGAAGACGAAGATATACGCGTGCATGTGATACCGCGGGATAGAGTTATCACTATGCTTGAACGTGAAGAAATCAACAACGCAGCCAGCGTAATTGGGTTACAATGGTTGCAGTTACACCATGATAAGGTGTTCTCTGATTAGGAGTAAACTGAGGTTTTATTATGCTACAGCGCTATGTTGTCGACGTGGCCGAACTGCACCGACTGAACGAACTTAACTACGCAGGGTTATTGCCTCTGCTGTCCCAACTTGAGTCTCAGGCTCAGGTTACGATTTATGCTGGTGAGCATTTAGCGTTCAGTTTGCGCAACGTGAGTGAAGCGCGCTATACCTCAGACATTGAAATTGAACAGTTGAAACCGGACTGGGCAGACTACCTGCATGCTAAAATGACAGTGCGGCTATATCATGATGTGCGTATGGCAGAGATTATATCCAGTCAGGGGGTTACTCGTTTAGCCGCACGTTATCAACAGCCTAACCGTGAAATGCGGCACCAGGATGAAAAGCATCAGGTGAATCAATTTTTGGCCGACTGGTTAACCTTGTGTCGTAAGCAGGGCCATATTCAGCCTAAGCTGAGCGAAGCTGCTCAGAAATTTATGCCGTACTACTTCAAATAGATGCCAGTTAGCGGTAAATTGAAGCACACTTTTCGTGGATCGAGCCAATAATAAAAACAGGGACTCATGACAGACTATAAATCCGACTCCATTGAGGTGCTGAACGGACTGGAACCGGTTCAGCGCCGCCCCGGTATGTACACTGACACCTCTCGACCTAATCATTTGGGTCAGGAGGTTATAGATAATAGTGTCGATGAAGCTCTGGCGGGGCATGCCAAAACGTTACTTGTTGTTCTGCATCAGGATCAGTCGCTGGAAACCACAGACGATGGTCGGGGAATGCCTGTGGATATTCACCCGGAAGAGGGCGTTCCGGGTGTTGAATTGATTATGAGTAAACTGCATGCTGGCGGTAAGTTTTCAAATAAAAACTATCAATTCTCCGGTGGTTTGCATGGTGTTGGTATCTCGGTGGTTAACGCTTTATCCAAGCGTGTTGAACTGACCATTAAACGTGATGGTCAAGTTTATGAAATGGCCTACGAGAACGGCGATAAGGTTAGTGAGCTAGAAGTAACCGGAACGGTAGGAAAAAGAAACACCGGTACGCGAGTTCATTTTTGGCCTGACCCTCAATATTTCGATTCTGCAAAGTTCTCTGTTACCAAGCTAAAACACATATTGCGTGCTAAAGCGGTTCTATGTCCCGGCCTGAAAATAACCTTCCGCAATAAAATTGATGATACTGAAGATACCTGGTTTTATCAGGATGGCTTAACGGATTATTTGGTTGAGGCGGTAAAGGATGTACCCACCTTACCGGAAGAACCCTTTGATGGTAGTTTTAGCTCGCAAACCGAAGGCGTTGACTGGGCTGTTACCTGGCTGCCGGAAGGGGGTGAGGGCGTATCAGAAAGTTACGTTAACTTAATTCCGACCACGCTGGGCGGAACTCACGTAAATGGGCTACGCCAGGGGTTACTGGAGGCTATGCGTGAGTTTTGTGAGTTCCGTAACCTGCTACCCAGAGGGGTCAAGTTAACCCCGGAAGATGTATGGGAACGTTGTAGCTATATTTTATCAACCAAAATGCAGGACCCTCAGTTTGCAGGGCAAACAAAAGAACGCTTGTCATCGCGACAGTCTGCGAGTTTTGTTTCCGGCGTGGTAAAAGACTCTTTTAGCCTTTGGCTGAATGAGCATACTGATCAAGCTGAACTTTTAGCCGATGTTTGTATTAGCAACGCGCAGAGACGATTGAAAGCCAGTAAAAAAGTTGTTCGAAAAAAAGTGACGCAGGGCCCGGCACTACCCGGCAAACTCACTGACTGCTCAAGTCAGGAACCTGGCCGAAGTGAATTGTTTTTAGTGGAAGGGGACTCCGCAGGGGGCTCTGCGAAGCAAGCCCGCGATCGTGAATTTCAGGCGGTTATGCCACTTCGGGGAAAAATTCTGAATACCTGGGAGGTTGACCCCGAACAAATTCTAGCCTCGCAGGAAATTCATGATATTTCGGTTGCCGTAGGAGTTGACCCCAACACTGTCGACTTAGACAAATTGCGCTATGGAAAAATTTGCATTTTAGCGGATGCCGACTCAGATGGTTTGCATATCGCAACCTTGCTTTGCGCTCTGTTTGTGAAGCACTTCAGGCCATTAGTTGAAAACGGTCATATTTTTGTTGCGATGCCACCACTTTATCGCGTCGATGTCGGCAAAGACGTATATTACGCACTGGATGAAGGTGAAAAGCAGGGTATTCTAGATCGCATCGAAGCTGAAAAGCGCAAAGGCAAAGTGAATGTTCAGCGTTTTAAAGGTCTGGGTGAGATGAATCCGTTAACCCTGCGTGAAACCACTATGGACCCAAATACCCGCCGACTGGTTCAGTTGACCATTGATGATGGCGAAGTGATGGAAGAGCTGATGGATATGCTTTTAGCGAAAAAACGAGCCGCGGACCGCCGTACCTGGTTGGAAAGCAAAGGTAACATGGCCGATTTGGCTGAACTGTAAGCACTTGTGAGCAAGGAGAAGTCAGAATGTCGACGGAAGTTACAGAAACCCGCCCACTGAGTCGCTTTACGGAAGAAGCCTACCTGAATTATTCCATGTACGTGATCATGGACAGGGCGCTACCGAATATCGGTGATGGTTTAAAACCGGTACAGCGACGCATTGTATACGCCATGTCAGAGCTTGGCCTTTCGGCACTCGCTAAATATAAGAAGTCAGCCCGTACCGTGGGTGATGTTCTTGGTAAATTTCACCCTCATGGTGACAGCGCGTGTTATGAAGCTATGGTGCTCATGGCTCAGCCTTTTACTTACCGTCACCCATTGGTAGATGGCCAGGGGAACTGGGGTTCGCCGGATGATCCTAAATCCTTCGCAGCTATGCGTTATACCGAGGCTCGACTGTCTAAATTTAGTGAAGTCTTGCTCAGCGAACTGGGTCAGGGGACAGTCGACTGGATACCGAACTTTGACGGCACGATGAAAGAGCCTCAGGTGTTGCCGGCTCGGTTACCACATATTTTGTTAAATGGTGTAACTGGCATCGCGGTTGGTATGGCAACGGACATTCCTCCTCATAATGCTCGTGAAGTAGCTAATGCCTGCGCAATGTTGCTGGAAAAGCCAGGTAGTCAGCTTGAAGATATTATGGAAGTGCTGAAGGGACCGGATTACCCTACCGACGCTGAAATCATTACGCCAGCGGATGACATCACTAAGCTTTACGAAACAGGACGCGGCAGTATTAAAATGCGTGCCTGCTACAGTATTGAAGATGGTGAAATTGTTATTACGGCCCTACCGCACCAAGCATCAGGTGCGAGAGTATTAGAGCAAATAGCGCATCAAATGCAGGCCAAAAAACTGCCTTTAGTTTCGGATTTGCGTGATGAGTCAGACCATGAAAACCCGACCCGGTTGGTTGTGGTTCCGCGTTCAAATCGGGTCGACACCGAACAGTTAATGAACCACCTGTTTGCTACCACCGATTTAGAAAAGCAATACCGGGTTAACCTGAATATTCTGGGCTTAGATGGCCGGCCGAAAGTGAAGCCGTTAGTTGGCATTCTTAAAGAGTGGCTGGAGTTTCGTCAAACAACAGTAACTCGACGTTTGCAGCATCGCTTAGATAAAGTGCTGGCTCGACTGCATATTCTGGAAGGCTTACTCATTGCTTATCTCAATATTGATGAAGTTATTGAGATTATCCGTACTGAAGACAAACCGAAAGACGAATTAATGAGTCGCTTCGGCTTATCGGATAAACAAGCTGAAGCTATTCTGGAGCTGAAGTTACGTCATTTAGCAAAATTAGAAGAAATGAAGCTGACCGGCGAGCAGGATGAACTTAATAAAGAGCGCGAAAAGATGCAGACTTTATTGGGCTCTGATCGTCGTTTGAAAACACTGATTAAGAAAGAGCTGTTAGCTGATGCGGAAACATACGGTGACGAGCGCCGCTCGCCAATTGTTGAACGCTCCGAAGCTAAAGCTTTAAGTGAACGTGACTTAACGCCAGCTGAAGCGGTAACTGTTGTGCTATCGAAGAAAGGCTGGGTACGCTCAGCTAAAGGTCATGATATTGAGGGTGAGAAGCTCAGCTATAAGTCTGGTGACAGTTATCTTGCATCGGCTGAGGGTAAGAGTAATCAGCCTGTGGTGTTCTTGGATACATCAGGGAAAAGCTTCTCCTGTGAAGCTCATCTGTTGCCATCAGCAAGGAGCCAGGGTGAACCTCTGACCGGGCGTTTTAGTTTAGTTGCGGGCGAAAACGTTGAACACGTTCTAATGGCCAAAGATGAAAGCCATTTATTATTGGCATCCGACGCTGGTTATGGGTTTGTTTGCCAGTTCAGCGACTTAGTCAGCCGTAATAAAAATGGTAAAGCCATTATCACATTGCCGACCGGCGCTAAGATACTGCCGCCCAATAACGTGAATGATTTGCGCGAAGACAAAGTCATTGTTATTTCCAATGAAGGCCGGATGTTGGTATTCCCGGTTGCAGACTTACCTCAACTGAGTAAAGGAAAAGGCAACAAATTAATCAGTATTCCTGCTTTGCGGGCACAGTCTCGTGAAGAGTATGTGGTTGCATTGGCAACCGCTGCACCGGACAGGGCAATTACTTTAATTGCGGGAAAGCGTAAGCTGACTCTGAAACCGGCAGATTTAGAGCATTACTATGGAGAACGCGGACGGCGTGGTAATAAACTACCGCGCGGATTGCAACGTGTTGATGAAATAGTGGTTGAGCAAAACAAGGATTAATTGAGGAGTTTGAATGTTAGCCTTGTTGCGATGGGTATTTCTTGGTGGCTTTGTTGTGTTGTTTGGTGTGGTCGGTTGCTTATTTTGTATAATCCGTCCGTTTCACCGCAATAATACCTATAGGTTTGCTCATATTTTTGGATGGGCAATACGAGTTTTAGGTATGCGAATTGAAGTGAGTCGCCACCCGGACATTGAAAAGGGCGGCCCTTACGTCTTTATTTGTAACCATCAGAACAGTTGGGAAATATTCACCATTGCAGCAATGCTGCCCAAAAATACCGTTACTGTGGGTAAGAAAAGCCTGCGTTGGATACCGTTCTTTGGGTGGCTTTATTGGTTATCAGGGAATATTCTGATTGACAGAAAAAACGCCGGAAAAGCTCATGGCACCATAGGACAGACGGCAGATGCCATAAAGCAACGTGACATTTCGGTATGGATGTTTCCTGAAGGAACCCGAAGTTATGGAAGAGGTCTGTTACCATTCAAGAATGGTGCTTTTCATACTGCGTTCCGGGCGCAGGTCGACGTGGTTCCGGTATGTGTGTCTGAGCTGCATGGCAAGGTAAAGATGAACCGCTGGAACAATGGTGTGCTGAAAGTTGCCTTTCTTGAGCCTGTGCGAATTGCAAACTACCAGCGTGAAAACTTACGTGAGTTAAGCGGGCACTGCCATCAGCTAATGGATGATAAAATTAAACAGTTAAACGCAAGTATCGAACGAGAACAGGCCGAAAAGGATAAGTCATGAGCCGAGATCTTAATGATCTACTTAAACAGAGTGAAGAAACCGTACAGGCTTTGATAGCTGACGGCGCTGAAACTGAGCTTTTGTATGAAATTGAACACCATTTAGCCAGCCAGGACTTCACTAAGCTAGAAAAAGCCGCTGTTGAACTCGTTAAGCAAGGGTATCATGTGGACGATGCCGATGAGTTTGAAGACGAACGCGGGAAGCGCTGGTTTGCATTTATGGCGGTGACAGATGCTGAGCTCGATAATGACATTCTAAACCGCCAGGTAAGGGAAATAGCCGCTATAGCCGATGAGTGTGAGGTTGAATACGATGGCTGGGGTACGTTGATTGAAGATGATGAACTTGAAGGTGAGGAGTTCGACGATGGAGAGGTATAACCTCTCCTGATTTTACAAACCTTTCTCTTGCATCATATTGCGATAATCACTTCCTAAGTTGGACTTTTCGGACTCACTTAATACCTTTCCTGCGCGCTGGAAAAATCCCTGCTCTTCATCTTCCAGGTGATGTAAGACTTTGTGCTTTAAATTTTTAAAGTGCTGAAGCCAGCCCGGCGACGACATTTCCGTCTGCTCTAATGTTTCAATAAGTTCGTCAATTTCATGGTGCTCAGCAATACCGTGTCGAGACATTTCTATTGTGTCATCGTCTTCAATGAGGGGGTTATA
Organism: Pseudomonadota bacterium; assembly: GCA_051745385.1. GTDB lineage: Bacteria > Pseudomonadota > Gammaproteobacteria > Enterobacterales > Alteromonadaceae > Idiomarina. The sequence goes on from JBNJDZ010000007.1 coordinate 109,841, forward strand.
AAAGTAACGTTCCTCTGCGGCAGCGTGCTGTTCCAGCTGAAGCTTTAGTTGCTGATAGTATTGCTTACGCTCAGGTTCTTCTCCGGTCGTTTCCAATAACAGTTCAAGTAGTTTACGTTGCTTATCGTGATCAACTCTTAGTTCTTCGAAAATAGTCATGACTCTCTCCCTTTGTCTCGTTACTAATCATTACGAGAGCCTTCTTAAAATAGATTATTTTTCAAAAAAAAGCCCGAGTCAGAGACCCGGGCCTTTAGCGGTACACTTTTAATTAAGATTAAAGTGCTTTTATTTTTTCTTGCTGCTCTTGCAGTTGCTTGAGCGTTGTTTCTGCTTCAGCTAGCTTCTCACGTTCTTTCGCAATGACAGCTTCCGGTGCTTTACTGACAAAGTTATCGTTGCTCAACTTACCGTTCAGACGCTGCCACTCTTTATTCGCTTTCTCAATAGATTTTTGCAAACGTTGTAGCTCAGCTTCTTTATCAATTAAGCCTGCCATTGGAATATGCAGCTTCAACGTATCGACCAGCGCGGTCATACTGGCCGGCGCATCATCATCGCTTTCAATAAACTCGATAGACTCCAGTTTTGCCAGGCTACTGAGGAAGCTTTGGTTATTCTCAATACGGCCTCTGGCCATTGCATCAGCGTTTGAGAGCAGCAGAGGTAAAGGCTTATTCGGTGATAAATCCATTTCGCCACGAATATTACGAATAGCTAAAATAACGCGCTTCAGCCACTCCATGTCCTGCATTGCCTGATGGCTGACGTTGTCCTCAACCTGCGGGAACGGCTGCAGCATAATGGTATCATCCGTATTACCAACCAGCGGTTTCACGCGTTGCCAGATAGTTTCAGTTATGTACGGCATAACAGGGTGTAACAGACGCAATAGCTGCTCCAGAACATTCACCAGCGTGTGGCGAGTACCGCGTTGTTGTACTTCCGTTCCGTTTTGGAGCACCGGTTTAGTGAGTTCCAGATACCAGTCACAGAACTGGTTCCAGGTAAACTCGTACGCAATAGCGGCTGCCTGATCAAAACGGTAGGTATCCAGAGCCTGACGGAAGTCTTTTACTGTGCTGTTAAAGCGGGCAATAATCCACTCATCAGCCAGTGACAAGGTCATGTCATTGTTCTCAAGACCACAGTCATGTTCTTCGGTGCTCATTAACACATAACGGCTGGCGTTCCATAGCTTGTTGCAGAAGTTGCGGTAACCCTCCAGGCGCTTCATGTCCCAGTTGATATCGCGCCCAGTCGATGCAAGTGCTGTTAATGTAAAGCGTAGCGCATCGGTTCCGTGGGCGGTAATACCTTCAGGAAACTCCTTGCGGGTGCGTTTTTCGATTTTTTCACGCATTTTCGGTTGCATCATATTGGCTGTGCGTTTAGCCACCAGCTCGTCAGCGCTAATGCCGTCAATCATGTCCAGCGGATCTAACACGTTACCTTTAGACTTAGACATTTTCTGGCCTTCTTCGTCGCGAATAAGACCGGTCACATAAACCTTTTTAAACGGAACTTGCGGCTGGCCTTCTTCGTCTTTCATAAAGTGCATGGTCATCATGATCATGCGGGCAACCCAGAAGAAAATAATGTCAAAACCGGTAACCAGCACATCGGTCGGATGGAAGGTTTTTAAGTCCTCGGTATTTTTAGGCCAACCCAGGGTAGAAAAGGTCCACAGCGCGGATGAGAACCAGGTGTCCAGTACGTCTTCGTCCTGCTGTAGTGGCGTATCGGCTAAGTTGTGTTTTTCCCGCACTTCTTCTTCAGTGCGGCCAACATAGACATTCCCTTGTTCGTCGTACCATGCCGGAATACGGTGTCCCCACCATAATTGGCGCGAAATACACCAGTCCTGGATGTCACGCATCCAGCTGAAATACATGTTCTCATACTGCTTAGGCACAAATTCAATGCGTCCGTCTTCAACCGCTTCGGTTGCTTGTTTGGCCATAGGTTCAACGCGAACATACCACTGGTCGGTTAAATGCGGTTCAATAGGAACGCCACCGCGGTCGCCGTATGGTACTTTGTTGGTGTGTTTCTCAACTTTTTCCAGTAAGCCAAGCTCATCAAATTCAGCAATAAGTTGCTTACGAGCTTCAAAGCGTTCTTTACCGGCGTACTGCTCAGGGAGCACACCGTTAAATCCGTTCAGCTCTTCAAGCGCTTCACCCGTACTGGTGTATAGGCCTGCTTTTGCCATAACATGAGCCGTGTCATCAAAAATGGAAATCATGCCAGTTTGATGACGCTTTCCAATTTCGTAGTCGTTAAAATCATGCGCCGGGGTTACCTTTACGCAACCTGTACCGAATTCGCTGTCAACGTGATGGTCGGCAACTATCGGAATGCGGCGGTTAACAATAGGTAACTCAAGGTGTTTACCGACTAAATGTGCGAAACGCTCGTCGTCGGGATGCACGGCAACACAAACATCGCCTAACATGGTTTCCGGGCGGGTGGTCGCGACTACTAAATGGTCTTTACCGTCTTCGGTTTTCTCACCATCGGCGAGCGGGTAGCGTAAATACCAGATAGAACCTTGTTGTTCTTTGTTCTCGACTTCTAAGTCAGAAATAGCGGTCTGCAGAGCCGGGTCCCAGTTGACCAGGCGCTTACCACGGTAAATCAGGTTGTCTTCGTGCAGTTTTACGAAGACCTCACGCACTGCATCTGAAAGACCTTCGTCCATAGTGAAGCGCTCGCGATCCCAGTCAACTGAGTCGCCCAGACGGCGCATTTGTTGGGTAATTGTGCCACCGGATTGTTCTTTCCACTCCCAGATTTTATCGATGAAAGCGTCGCGACCAAGTTCCTGGCGAGTTTGGCCCTGAGCGGCTAACTGGCGCTCAACGACCATCTGCGTGGCAATACCTGCGTGGTCGGAACCTACTTGCCATAAAGTATTACGGCCGTCCATGCGCTGGTAGCGGGTGAGCGTATCCATAATGGTGTGTTGAAAGGCGTGACCCATGTGCAGACTGCCGGTAACGTTGGGCGGCGGAATCATAATAGAGTAGGAGTCACCCTTACCTGAAGGCTTGAAGTAGCCTTTGTCTTCCCATTGTTGGTAGAGGTCTTGTTCTATCGCTGCAGGGGAGTATGTTTTATCCATAGTAACCTTACTTCTGTTCGGATGTCAGGGGTTCGGTATGCATTTGGCAACCTCTGGCCCTGTAATGTTTGTATCGCTCGCGAGCTACTTTTTTGCCGTCGTCATCGGCTGGAACTATGTCATAGAGTTTCTGGCTTTGTTGAGCTTGTACCGGAATGTCTTCAGCCAGGTTAAACAGGGCGTAACCGGGGCGGCTTTTAATTTCGCCAGACTCAGGCCAGCAAAGCTCTACCGGAGCGCCGGTAGCCGGGCCTTCTCCAAGCAAGTTATGCGGAATAAAGGCATCACTTGGCTGCTGCCATAACAGTTCGTCCAACGCTTCCGCCTGTTGCTGGTTACGAGCCCAGACCCGTAACCTTTTATGCTTTCTATATAACTCCGCTATTTTATCGCAAATTAACCGATTTTGCTCGCTTTCAGCTTCGTCAGGCATTAAGAAAAAAGTAGCTGACGACATGGTTATTCCGTTGCCTCGGCGCTGCACCGGTTAATTAAGAACTGCGTTAATAACTGAACCGGGCGGCCTGTGGAGCCTTTGTCTTTACCACCTTGCCAGGCCGTACCTGCGATATCCATGTGCGCCCAATTGTATTTCTTTGTGTAGCGCGACAAGAAACAAGCGGCGGTAATGGTACCGGCTTCGCGACCACCAATGTTAGCCATATCTGCAAAAGGGCTGTCCAGCATTGACTGGTATTCATCCCAGAGCGGCATACGCCAGGCTTTGTCGCCACTTTGTTGGGCTGCATTCAGAATCTCGTGCGCTAACGGATTATGTTGACTGAGTACGGCTGAAGCATGGCTGCCTAACGCAATAACACAAGCACCTGTCAGCGTGGCTAAATCAATCACGGACTCGGGTTCGAAGCGCTCGATATAAGTCAGGGTATCGCACAGTACCAGTCGACCTTCTGCATCGGTATTCAGCACTTCAACTGTTTGACCGCTCATAGTGGTCAGGATATCTCCGGGGCGGTATGCTTTTCCATCTGGCATGTTTTCACAGCCTGCCACAGCGCCAATAACGTTTATGGGTAGTTGCAGTTCAGCTAAAGCTTGCATAGCGCCTAAAACGCCGGCAGCACCGCCCATATCGTATTTCATTTCATCCATATTGGCGGATGGTTTAATGGAAATGCCACCCGAGTCAAATGTCAGGCCTTTACCTACCAGAACTATGGGGGCCTGGTCATCGGGTGCGCCTTTGTAATGCATTAAAGTTAGTACTGACTCATGCTCTGAACCACGGCCAACGGCTAAGTATGCATTCATACCCAGTTTTTCCATTTCGGCTTCTTCAACCGTGCTAACCGTTAAATTGTCATAATTGTCGGCCATTAACTTGGCTTGTTCCGCTAAGTAGCGAGGCGTGCAGATGTTAGGTGGCATATTTGCTACGTTGCGGCAAATATCCATACCCGTAGCTACGGCTAGCGCGTGTTGCACCGCTTGTTCGCCCAAAGCCAGCTCTTTACGGCTTGGTACGTTAAAGACGAGTTTACGCAACGGGCGGCGAGGCTCTTCTTTTTTACTCTTAAGCTCATTAAAGTTATACAATGTTGCCCGGGCAGCTTCTACTGCCTGACGAACTTTCCAGTAAGTATCGCGACCTTTAACGTGCAGCTCGCTAAGGAAGCAGACCGCTTCCATTGAACCGGTTTCGTTCAAAGTGTTCATAGTACGGGCGATAATTTGGCGATACTGGCGCTCATCAAGTTCGCGCTCTTTACCGCAGCCGACCAGTAAAACCCGTTCGGCAAGAATATTGGGGACATGATGTAACAGCAGAACCTGGCCTGATTTGCCTTCCAGGTCTCCGCGGCGCAATAAGTTGCTTAAATAACCATCACTGACTTTGTCTAATTGTTCGGCAACGCCAGACAGACGACGAGGTTCAAACACGCCAACAACGATACAAGCAGAACGTTGTTTTTCCGGATTACCACTTTTGACGCTGAACTCCATGACAGTGCTCCTGTTTCAGGTGGCTTCAATGCCTGCTATAGTTTCACTATAAAGACACTTTGTTGTTAAAATAACAAGTTTACTTAAAAATCACAGCTATTCCAGTAAAAACCTAAGTTATGAGTGAACGCCAGTGCGCATATTCCGCTATTTGATCAGTGAAACATTGAAGTCGCAGCTTGCTGTACTTTTTATCCTGATGACGATTTTTGTCAGTCAGAAGTTTGTCCGTGTCCTGTCGGATGCATCAGAAGGGGATATTCCCGGCGCCATTATTTTTCAGCTGCTGTCGCTGAACCTCCCTGCATTATTGTCTCTGATTCTACCTCTTAGTCTGTTTTTGGGTATTTTGCTGGCTCATGGACGTATCTATGCTGACAACGAAATGACGGTTTTACACGCCTGTGGGGTAAGTGAGTGGTATGTAACCCGGGTAACTTTGGTGTTGTCACTGGTTCTGGCTCTGGTAACGGCGTCCTTCACATTGTGGTTAGTGCCCTGGTCGCTCGATCAGGAACAAAGACTGGAAGACAAAGCACGTTCAGAAAGTGGCTTAACCGCGCTGATGCCGGGGCGTTTTCAGCAAGCAAGTAACCGTAAAGCAGTCATATTCGTACAAAGTGTCGGTGATAACGGTGACCTTGAGGAAGTCTTTGTGGCGCAGCATACCCACAGCCAGGGCGAGTTACAGTCGGGCAGCGTGGTGATGGCGAAAACCGGTAAAGTAATCAGTGAAACAACGGGGTCACAGTGGCTTGAGTTGGGTGAAGGAAAACGCTACGCCGGTGACAACGAGAGTTATCAAATGATGTCGTTTGACAGTTACCAGCTTCAAATTAAAGAGCAGCAGGCCAGTGAGCAATTACGCAAACTAGAAGCTTATCCTACGGTGGAATTAATGTCGCAAAATGAACCTGCAGCGGTTGCTGAACTGCAGTGGCGTATTGCTATCCCCCTGGCTATGCCGTTATTGACACTTATTGCCGTGCCATTAAGTCGGGTAAACCCTCGTCAGGGTAAGTTTGGGCGAATGGCTCCGGCTTTACTCATTTATTTAGGCTATTTCCTATTACTTATGGCGGCTAAGTCGGCCATACGTGATGGCGTTATTCCTCCAATCATCGGTTTATGGTGGATACACTTTATATTACTGGTGTTTGGGCTGGTGCTGATAGGTAAAGGCAGGCCGGTTGGTTTGAGATTATTGGCTAATCTACGTTTCGGCGCAGCTCGGGGGCAGTGATGTTTAGTATCTTAGATAAGTACATTGGTCTTGCCGTACTACGAACCTCTCTATTGAGTCTTGCTGTATTAACCGGCCTGTCGTCGTTAATTCGCTTTGTTGAGCAACTGAAATCGGTTGGTCGTGGTGACTACAATGTCATGGATGCTGCGCTTTTCGTCTTTTACAGCCTACCCAGGGATGTTGAAACCTTCTTCCCAATGGCCGCTTTACTCGGTGGCCTCATTGGTGTCGGTATGTTGGCGAGCAGTTCTGAGCTTGTGGTTATGATGGCAGCAGGGCGTTCCCGCTTGAATATTATTGGTGCGGTAATGAAGTCGGCCATTATTATGATGGTGGCAGTAATGGCTATAGGCGAATGGATAGCACCACCAATGGAGTCTCAGGGGCGAGCTATTCGCTCACAGGCTATTTCAGGTGGCAGCTTAATTTCGGCACAACAGGGTGTCTGGGCAAAAGACGGTTCTGACTTTATCAATATTGGTGAAGTTGAAGACACCGGACGTTTGAACGATGTTCTGATCTATGACTTTAATGATAGTAGAGAATTGCAACAGGTAACTTACGCCCGAACCGCTAATTTTAGCGGTGATAAATGGCGTATGCAGGAAGTGACGGTTACACAAATGACGGAAAACCGTATGCTACGCGATGAAAAAGCGAGTATGGCCTGGCAGTCAAGCTTAACGCCCGATAAGCTCGGGGTTGTGACCATTAAGCCTGAGTCGCTTTCTATTAGCGGGCTACTGGATTACCTAACGTACCTGGAAAGCAATCAACAGTCTGCGGAACGTTATGAACTCGCGTTGTGGCGTAAGCTTTTTGCTCCAATAACCGTGGCTGTAATGTTGTTGGTCGCTTTGTCGTTTATCTTTGGTCCTCTACGCTCGACAACAATGGGTGCCAGGGTTTTGTTAGGCGTTATTACGGGGTTTGGCTTCCATGTAAGCAATGAGATTTTTGGACCCTTAGCGCAGGTCTATCAAATTCCGGCTATTTTAGGGGCATTATTACCGAGTATATTGTTTGCTAGTATTGCGGTGTATTTCATGAGGGGGCGCACGGCCTGATAACAGGCCGTGCCATATTTAAAGTTCGTTCCAGTAAAAGAGTTGGTTAGCTTCTTTCGAAAGGGTGACAACCTCTGTTCCTGCGGCGTAATCCTGCCAGGCTCGTCTGTTTTTAAAATCGAAAAGAACCCAAAGATTTCCGAGGCCACCGCAGCAGGTCAGTAATCTTATGAATACCTGACGATTGGTTAAGCGTGAGCCGTCACGGTTTTGAAGTTTTAAACGCCAGGCACGCATGCCTAGTGTTTGCCCTGAACGTTTCCAGAACCAGCCAAAAAATATCGCAACAACAGTGATGAGATACAAACTGTACCATGGTCCCTGAGCCAGCCATGCGGCGTGATCCATATCGTCCGATAATACCAGCCAGTTGAAAGAGGTTAGTAGCGCGGCAAAAAGTAAAGCTAACGCAGATGCCAGCATAATAATTGCTGCAGCAACTAAAAGATCATAAACCCAGGCTGCCAGTCGTCTGGTAAAGCCAGCACTTGGAAAGCTGGCGTGTAATTTTTGTGCTTCAGAACTCATGCGGAACTCATTCGAATTAGTCGTGGGTATGATCATACCATGAGCAAAGCAAGCTGACAGCAGCCTCAATCTGTACAAGGAATCAGCAGTTAATCAGCTTCCCGTGACTTTTCGCGAATTATTGCTTGATTAGCACAAGTTCAAGGGTATAATCCCGTCCCGTTACCAAATTGAAAATAGTACAGCACACCCCTTAGCCGAGGTGGCGGAATTGGTAGACGCAGTGGATTCAAAATCCACCGCTGGTAACAGCGTGGGGGTTCAAGTCCCCCCCTCGGCACCAAGTTTCTTCTTTGAAATCTCAAACGAAAATACCAGAAGCACTGACATTATCCTTTTCAGCACGTATACTGTCCGCATCGGTCTTCCTTAACCGTGCAACCATACATATATAGGATTCTATGTCAGATAATCAGCAGAACAACAATACGCCAGACTACGAAGTCGAAATTCCAAGCCGCGAACAGTTGTTGGAACTTGTTACTTCCAATAATAAGCCCGTTCAGTTTGATGAGTTTATTCGCCATTTCGACCTGGACGACGAACGCCAGGCTGTTGGCTTAAAGCGTCGGTTGCGGGCAATGGAGCGCGACGGGCAGCTTATTTATAGTAAAGCAAATGCTTATGGTTTGCCTGAGCGTATGGATTTGATTAAAGGTCGTATCATTGGTCATAAAGACGGCTTTGGTTTCTGCCAGACCGAAGACGGAGGAAAAGACCTCTTTATTCCGCATCACCAAATGTATTCTGTATTACACGGCGACCGAGTACTCGTTAAGCCTAGTGGTAAAGACAGTCGAGGTCGTACTGAAGGACGCATAGTACGTGTTACGGAGCCAAGAGACAGTAACATTGTTGGTCGCTACTTCATTGAACACGGTTTAGGTATCGTGGTGCCGGACGATGGTCGTATTAGTCAGGATATTCTCATTCCAGACGCGGATAAAAGTGGCGCTCGCCATGGTCAGTTAGTCGTTGTAGAGATAACTCGTCGGCCAAGCCGGCGCACTAGCCCCATAGGCCGGGTGACAGAAGTGCTGGGTGAACATATGGCGCCTGGCATGGAAATTCAGGTGGCTATTCGCGAGCATGATATTCCCACTGAATGGCCATCAGAAGTTGATGAGGAATTAAAAAAATACAGTGAAGAGGTTCCCGCAGAAGCTTATGAAGGGCGCAAAGACCTACGTGAACTTCCGCTTATTACTATTGATGGTGAGGACTCTCGCGACTTTGATGACGCTGTTTGCTGTGTGCCCGAAGACAAAGGTTGGCGTTTATGGGTAGCTATAGCTGATGTCTCCTATTATGTACGGCCCAGTACGGTGCTTGATAAAGCAGCGACGGATAGAGGTAATTCGGTTTATTTTCCCAGTAACGTTATTCCGATGTTGCCGGAGAAGTTATCGAATGGCTTATGTTCCTTGAACCCTGACGTAGATCGTCTTTGTATGGTTGCAGAGATGGAACTGGGACCTCGTGGGAAGCTGAAGTCGACTCAATTCTATCCGGCGGTAATGAAAAGTCATGCTCGCCTGACTTACAACAAAGTTAAGAAGTTGCTTGATGGCGACGAAGAGCTGCAACAACAGTATCAGCATGTGATGGATAACGTTCAGGAACTTGAACGTCTTTACAATGCATTAAGTGCTGCACGCAAACGCCGTTCGGCTATTGAGTTCGATACGCAGGAAACCCGCTTCATTTTTAATGCTGAGCGTAAAATTGAAAGTATTGAGCCAGTTAAACGTCATGTTGCTCATAAAATCATTGAAGAGTGCATGATCATGGCTAACGTTGCATCCGCTCAGCTTATTGAGTCCGACAAAGAAATTGGCGCGTTATTCCGTGTGCATGAGACGCCAGCGGATGAACGCCTTAATAATTTCCGCAGTTTCCTTGGTGAACTTGGCCTGAATCTCGAAGGTGGTGATGATCCTTCGCCGAAGGACTACGCGACACTTCTTGAACAAGTTAAAGATCGTCAGGATCATGAATTAATTGAGACTATGTTGCTGCGTTCAATGCAACAGGCCGTTTATCAGCCTGAAAATAAAGGCCATTTCGGTCTGGCATTAAAATCTTATGCGCACTTTACTTCACCTATTCGTCGTTATCCCGATCTGATTTTGCATCGTGCGATAAAAGCTATTTTGCGTAAGAATGAAGACGAAGGTAAAGGACTTGTCGGAGCCTGGGCTTATTCGGAAAAACAGCTGGATGAACTGGGCGTGCATACGTCAATGACTGAACGTCGGGCAGATGATGCCACTCGTCAGGTAGATGAGTGGTTAAAATGCGAATTCATGCTTGACCACATTGGTATGGAGTTTGAAGGGGTTATTTCATCCGTCACTAACTTTGGTTTATTTGTTCGTCTTAGTGATTACCAAATTGACGGTCTTATTCATATTAGTAACCTCGATAATGATTATTACCATTTTGATCAGCAAAAAGGGATGTTAGTTGGCGAAAACAGCCATAGCGTATTCCGTCTGGGTGATAACGTTAAAGTCAAAGTTAAAGACGTAAACCTTGATGATCGAAAAATTGATTTAACCTTACTGGAAGCGACGAGCCCGGGTGGCAAGAAGCGCAGTATGCCGGCAAAAGGTTCAGGAAAGGGTAAACGAAAAGGTCAGCCCAGAGGCAAGGGTGGCCAACGCAAGAACACTAACCGCGGTGGCGGTAAAGGACGTAGTCAGTCATGAGCCAAAAAGTGACCGTGTTTGGCCTGCACGCGGTGCGGGCTATATTAAAAAACCACCCGGATCGTTTGGTTGAGCTCTATGTTTCCAAAGAGCGCCAGGACGATTCGGTGCGTGACATTGTAAACCAATGTCATGCGACGGGTGTTCGTCCTCAATGGGTGCCTAAACAAGCTTTAGAAAAACGGGCCGAAGGCGGGAATCACCAAGGGGTTGTTGCAACGGTTCAGTCTCCACCCACCTTAACGGAGCAAGATCTTCCCGGGTTATTGGAAAAAAGCCAAACCGCGGCTTTGTTTTTGGTGCTCGATGGTGTAACTGACCCGCATAATTTAGGGGCCTGTTTACGTACGGCTGATGCCGCTGGCGTGACCGCTGTTATCGTCCCTAAGGATAAATCGGCACAGATTACCCCCACGGTACGTAAAGTAGCTTCTGGTGCGGCAGAAAACGTACCTCTGGTTGTTGTTACAAATTTGGCGCGGGCTCTACGCGACATTCAGGAGCTTGGTGTCTGGGTGTATGGTACGGCAGGGGAAGCGACTCAGTCAGTCTATGATGTCGATTACCGCGGACCGGTTGCTTTGGTGATGGGAGCTGAAGGAAAAGGAATGCGTCGTTTGACCCGCGAAACCTGCGACGATTTAGTCTCTATTCCTTTATCTGGTAGTGTCAGTAGCCTGAATGTTTCAGTGGCCAGTGGTGTTTGTTTATTTGAGGTGGTCAGGCAGCGCAATGGATCTTAAACGTCGCCTTTTGCCGATTGCTATTGCTTTAGGCATGGTTGCTGTATTGTTTGTGAGCTGGACACCTAACTGGGAATCTCCAACCTGGCTGCGCTCAGAAAAGCCTTACGTTGCTTTTCATTTCGAGCTGCAAGATAACGCCGAAAAGTCCGTGGAAAATCTGGCTTTTGACATCAGTAACCGCTTGGAAGTCAGACACGAATGGCACATGGTCGAGGATAATGACGCTGAGTGGCAGGTGTCTCTGGCGTTTCAGGAACAGCAGGACGCGATACAAATTGATGCCACAGTAAGACGTCAGGAAAAGATTGTTGATCATATTGTTGTACGCGGAGAAAGTGCCGTGGCTAATGAGTTAGCCGACCGGGTTGTTGCTCTGCTCAGTTCCCGCATTGAAAAAGCCCATAAAAACGCCGATTAATTTGCAATTCGCGTTCATTTTAGTTAGTATCGCGCGGCTTAAATCAGCCATATTTTCATTTTACTGAATGTGTTCCTTGCTTCTATGTTAGTGCGGCTGAGCTAAACTGAGGCTATACGAACCAAAAGGAAACTGTAATGCGTCATTACGAAATCGTATTTATGGTCCACCCGGACCAAAGCGAGCAAGTACCTGGCATGATCGAGCGCTACAGCGAAACGATCAAGCAAGGTGGTGGTGAAATCCATCGTTTAGAAGACTGGGGCCGTCGTCAATTGGCTTACCCAATCAACAAGCTGCATAAAGCGCACTATGTGTTGTTGAACATTGAAGCGACTGCAGAAGTTGTGGAAGAGCTGGAAACTGCATTCCGTTTCAACGATGCAGTCTTACGCAACATGATCATGCGTAAGAAAGAAGCTATTACAGAGCCTTCGCCGCTGACTAAGCCGAAGGAAGATCGTAAAGGTGACAGTGAAGCAGCGTAAGCTTGCTGACTTTCTATAACCCTTATGAATCGACTGCATTTAACCGGAACACTTGGCAAAGTACCTAAGCTGGAAACCAGCCCTTCAGGTATTGAGCATTTACAATTAGTGATTGAACATCGGTCTATGCAACCGGAAGCCGGTATGAATCGCCAGTCTTATGTGCGTATTCAGGTCGTTTTAAGTGGTGAAGGTTTACAACACTGGTTAGAAAAATTGACGGTGGGTTGTGAAGTTTTAGCAGAAGGTTTTCTGCACCGTCACGAGGATAGCAATGGCTCACCTCGTTTGGTACTTCATGCTCAGCATCTCGAATTGATTTAAGGAGACCATCATGGCTCGTTTTTTTCGTCGCCGCAAATTCTGCCGCTTTAAAGCAGATGGCGTAAAAGAAATTGATTATAAAGATATCGCTACGCTTAAGAACTACATTACTGAAACTGGTAAAATCGTTCCTAGCCGTATTACTGGAACATCCGCTAAGTATCAGCGTCAGTTAGCGCGCGCTATCAAGCGTGCTCGTTATTTGTCACTGCTGCCTTATACTGATTCACATCAGTAAGCTAGCACCGGTTCGATTACCAAAAGTAGAGGTAGCGAGAAATGAATGTCATTTTGTTAGATAAAATTGCTAACTTGGGAAGCCTTGGCGATCAAGTCAGTGTAAAATCAGGTTACGCACGTAACTTTCTTTTCCCACAAGGAAAAGCTGTACCGGCAACTAAAAGCAACGTTGAACTGTTTGAACAACGTCGTGCTGAGTATGAAGCTAAATTAGCTGATCACTTAGCTGCTGCTGAAGCTCGTGCTGAAAAAGTTAATGCTTTAGATACAGTTACTATTGCCTCTAAAGCAGGTGATGAAGGTAAATTATTTGGCTCTATTGGTACTCGTGACATCGCTGATGCAGTAACAGCTGCAGGCGTTGAAGTGAAGAAGAGTGAAGTATTAATGCCGCACGGTACATTGCGTGAAGTTGGTGAGTTCGATATTGAATTACATTTACACGCTGATGTATTTGCAAACATCAAACTGAAAATTGTAGCGGCTGAATAAGTCACTATGGTTTTTCGAAAAAAGCTGCCTTATGGCAGCTTTTTTTTTTGGAAAACTTTCCTTCGTGTAAACCTTTCTTGTGAAAGTGTCGTCTAAACTAACAAAGCAATTATAAAGTGGTATCAGGGAGATAGCCTTGCAAAGTGAACCAGCCAGTGATGACGTGCTATTAGCGGCGCAAGGTGACGTGGACGCTTTTCAGCGACTGTATTATCGCCATATAAAACAAGTGTATGGATTAGTACTTAGACTTTGTGCTGATAAGGCGCTAGCAGACGACTTAGTTCAGGAAGTTTTTGTGCAGCTTTGGCAAAAATTAGGGTCTTTTCGTGGCGAATCAAAATTTAGCAGTTGGCTGTATCGGGTAACAACCAATACCTGCTTAACTGAAATGCGTAAACAAAAACGATGGTTTTCAAGGTTTACCTCTGACAACAAAAAGGGTTCAGAACCAATAAATGAAGGTAACCTTGATGTGAGCCAACTGGATAGCCTGATTTTAAAATTACCGGAACAGACACGGCAGGTCTTTGTTTTACATGCTTTGCAAGGCGAATCTCATCAACAGATCGCTGACTGGCTTGGGATTGCGACGGGAACAAGCAAAGCGCAGTTTCATCGGGCTCGTAAACGTTTAGAGGAGTGGTTACAAGATGAGTGATAACAAACAGGCTCAAAACCTTGAAAACCAACTCGAGCAGATTAAAAACGAGGGTATTGAGCCCCCCAACGACTTTTGGCCGATGATTGAGAACCGACTGAGTCGTTCAGAACCTCTACAAAAAACAGGAAGAAGTTTTTGGTTTGGGGCTGTCGCTGCCAGTATTATTATTGCGACCTTCATGACAGGATGGCAGCTTAGCGTGTCCCGATCACCAGATAATCCCGTGACAGGATATTATTTATTGGCAGAAAAAATGAATGCAGAGCAACAGTCACAAATACATAGTATGCGCGTTGGCTATGAGACGGCAGGTTACCGTCAGATAAATGGTAATACTGAGGAGAATTTAACTCAGTTGGCTTTTGCTAGAGAAGAAATTACTGAGTCCCTGCGTAGAACACCCGGAGATCCCAATCTATTGGAGTTACTGCGTTGGGTTAATGAACAGGAATTAAAGTTACTTAGTCAATCTTATACGTTGACCAAGACCGTACAAGAAATCTAACGAGGAGTTAAAAATGAGAAAGGTATTAGCCATAGTTGGTTTATCGCTACTTATGTTCGGTTCTGCCATAGCGGCCCAGGAAAAGGTGGATGAAACGCTAGCTGTTTCACCGGCGGCCAGGGTTTCCATCGATAATATGAGAGGGAAGGTTGAGCTTATAGTAAACGACAAGGATGAAATTCGGGTTGTGGGAAAACTCGATGAAAAAGCCGAAGATTTCGTTTTTGAACAGCGGGGTACAGGGGTTCACATCAACGTAAAAGTTCCTGAACAAAGAGGTTTCAGCTTGTCTTCAGACGACTCTGAAGGCTCGGATCTTAAAATATACCTGCCCTCATCTATGGATATTCGCGTAAATGGCGTTTCCATGGACGTTACCGCAAACGAATTTGATGGTGGAATGGAAGTTCGTTTGGTTAGCGGTGATATAGAGGTTAAGAGCATTAAAAACCGAGTGCTATTAAAGACCGTCAGCGGCGATATAGATGCTGAAAAACTTGAAGGAGAGGTTCGTTTCGAAACCGTTAGTGGCGATATTATGGACATTAACAATGGTTCAGAGTCAGCAACCTATCAGTCAGTAAGCGGTGATATTACCAGTCAGTCAGATTCTATTGCAGAACTTACAGTGCAGTCAGTCTCAGGCGATATTGATGTTAAAGCAGGAGTATTGCGCAAAGGTAAAATAACAACAGTTAGCGGCGACGCCATATTGAACGCAGGCCTGCACAGTACTGCTCGCATAGAGTCCAGTTCGGTAAGTGGTGACTTAACTTTCAAGTGGATGGGGGACATTCATTCCAACTTTAATATTAAGTCTAATGCTGGTGGTGAAATTAGCAACCGACTAACTGATGATAAAGCCAATGAAGCAGAGTGGGGACCATCGTCCAGACTTGAGTTTTCTGTTGGCGATGGAAGTGCGGATGTTTCAGCGACAACTGTTAGCGGAGAAATTACACTCGATAAAAATTAAATACCTCAGTTAAGCCTTGCTGCGCTTTCTAAATAAGAGGGGATTTTGTATAGTAATCCCCTCTTATTATTTCCCTTGGCGAGACAACTTTCCTCATGGCAGAGAAGTCAAAAAAACGCGACGCATCCATAGAAGCTCTTAGATCAGCACCGCATTCAATTGAAGCCGAGCAGTCCGTTCTTGGTGGACTCATGCTGGATAATGATGCCTGGGATAATGTTGCCGGTAGCGTCATCGCAGAGGACTTCTATCACCGCTCGCATCGCCTCATTTTTAAAGCGATGCACGAGCTTGCGCAACGCAGCCAGCCAATGGACTTGGTTACTGTCTCTGAGACCCTGGAAAGCTCTGGTGAATTAGAACAGGTTGGCGGGTTCGCATATCTGGGTGAGATAGCAAAGAATACACCAAGTGCCGCTAATATACTGGCCTACGCAAATATTGTTCGCGAACGAGCGGTATTGCGCGAGATGATAGGTGCAGCAAATGAAATTGCTGAGTCCGGCTATGATACGCAGGGGCGCAGCAGCGCAGAGCTTTTAGATTTAGCCGAATCCAAAGTGTTTCAGATAGCGGAAAAACGTGTCAGCTCAAGTGAAGGCCCACAAGGCATTAATCTTATTTTACAGCGCACGGTTAGCCGTATTGAGCAGTTAAGTAAACTTAAAAACAATAATGGCGTAACCGGGGTTTCTACCGGCTTTACTGATTTAGACCAGATGACTGCTGGGCTACAACCTTCCGATTTGGTGATAGTTGCAGCACGTCCTTCTATGGGTAAGACAACCTTTGCTATGAACCTGGCTGAAAATATTGCGCTCAACGATGACCGCCCGGTGTTGGTTTTTAGCCTAGAGATGCCGGCTGAGCAGTTAATGATGCGTATGCTGGCATCGCTAAGCCGGGTTGACCAGAATAAGGTGCGTACGGGTAAACTTGAAGATGATGACTGGGCGCGCATTGCCTCGGTCATGAATATGCTAAATGACAAGAACAATATATACATAGACGACTCTTCAGGTTTAACGCCTACTGAAGTTCGTTCTCGTGCCCGCCGTATTCATAGGGAGCACAAAGGGATTTCTATGATTATGGTCGATTACCTTCAGTTAATGACTGTACCGGGTATGTCAGAGAACCGGACACTAGAAATTGCCGAGATCTCGCGTTCTTTAAAGTCGCTGGCGAAAGAGCTGGAAGTTCCGGTTGTCGCGCTGTCGCAGCTTAACCGTTCATTGGAGCAACGCTCGGACAAGCGTCCGGTTAACTCAGACTTACGTGAATCAGGCTCTATTGAGCAGGATGCGGATGTTATTATGTTTATTTATCGGGATGAGGTTTACCATCCCGACTCTGCGGAACAAGGTCTGGCGGAAATTATTATCGGTAAGCAGCGTAACGGGCCTATTGGTAAGGTAGAGCTGAAGTTCCATGGACAACTATCTAGGTTTGATAACTACGCCCGTAATATTAGCGACGATCGTTACTAATCGTCGCTAGTTAATTCTGTCGAAGCAGATCTCAATATAAGCTTTTCCGGCGACATGATTGAAGGGCATAATCAGTTTTGAGCCTTCCGACTTATGCGAAATGGTATGGTCTTTTCCGGATACGACTATCGGTGTCGCCATATCGAAATCGTAGCCTTTTTCACCCAACGTCTTTTTTGCTCCGCCGGTGACCATATTGGTGATTTCACCGACCATGTCACACACGTCTTCATTAATTGAGTCCGGCAGTTCACCTAACATCTTATTCATTATCTCGCAGGCTAAGTTTTCTTCAAAAGATATGGAAAATGAGCCTTTAATTTGCGGTCCGACCATACCGATGATGCCCGATACATCCCCTCGAGCGTACTCATCTTTTTTAAGCTGCGCCTTACCGGGTTTCAATTCCATTTGAGCCATCATCGACAAGACATTTTGCAGTGCTTGAAGAAATGGATTTACGAACTCGGCATTCATTTTTTATTCCTTTATATCTTGCTGACACTTAATTGTGTCAGATGTGTTTTCAATGGTTAAAATTAGACTACGGTTACCATAGTCATCAACAACATTGATAGTATTTACTTGTGCTGAAAAATTGTTCATCAAAAGCGTATTGGATAATGTCCACTTGCACAGGTTATCACGCTTAGGGACTTCCTGATAAATCCAAATTTTCTGATAGTCCGCTTCAAAACCTACCCAGTTTGGTTTAACAGCTTCTCCCCGAGCGTCAGTGAGTTGAAACTCTTCATTTACCCAGTTACGAATTTGCTCTTCCGCATCTTCGTGCTCAAGTCTGAACGTTTTACCTAGCCGCTTTTTCATCGCCTGTTGTACGTCGTGCAAAGTATACTGATGGACAATTTCAATAGCATCTGTGTTCTTGTTGGCGCTAATTTCGGTCAAGCCAAAAAAGTACCGATGCGCTGATACCGAGGGTATCAGCGCAAGAATCAGAGCAATAGCAGCAACGAATTTAATCATCGTTACCAGACTCCAACTCTTGGTTATAGTCTTCCATCATGCTCTTATTACGGTCATCCCGTTTGAAAAGCTCAATTCGTGATGGTACAGCACGAGCCGGCCAATAATTATTATCGGTGTTTACGTCTGCCGTTTCCCAGTTAGGGTCAACAATAACCTGGGTAAGCGTTTTATCACGGATTAACAATTTGCTGACGCTCTCTGGCGAACGGCGCCAAACTTCAGCAGGAATACGAACATGCTCTTTACTGCCGTCTTCATAGTGAAGGTCGAGCAAAATAGGCATAATTAAGCCGCCTTTGTTAGCAAAGTCGAGCACGTAAAAGTTACTGCCATTCTCCAGCATTTTCTTCTGCTCGTCATTGAGTCCTTCAATGAGTTTTCTGTATTCGTTACGGTCTGCATTAGTTACCGTAAACTCATCGTTCTCATTATAGAAGTCGGCGAGATGCGGTTGCTGATGAATTTTGTAATTAACATCGGCGTTGCGCTTGGTGGTTAAAGATTCTGGCTCTGCATCATGCTGTTTTTCAGCCCAGGCTTTTTCAACTTCTGGATCCTGCGTATTAATAGTTAATAGGTTAACTTGCTCCAGCGAAATATCGACATGGTCAGTTGAGTAGAACCAGCCACGCCAGAACCAGTCTAAATCGACCCCTGAAGCATCTTCTAAGGTTCTGAATAAATCTTCTGGTGTCGGACGTTTAAACTTCCAACGCTGCGCGTATTCGCGGAATGCGAAATCGAACAGGTCGCGACCGACAATAGTTTCACGCAATATATTTAGAGCGGTAGCCGGCTTCCCATAGGCGTTATTACCAAACTGCAGGATAGATTCTGAGTTGGTCATAATGGGCATCTGGTTACTACTGGCCATGTAACGGGTAATGTTACGCGGCTCGCCACGCCATGAAGGGTAGTCTTTTTCCCATTTCTGTTCAGCCAGAAATTGCAAATACGTGTTTATTCCTTCGTCCATCCAGGTCCACTGGCGCTCATCGGTATTGACTATCATGGGGAAGTAAATATGGCCAATTTCGTGAATAATGACTGAAATAAGACCGTATTTTGTACGTTTGGAGTAGTACTTCTCACCCGAGTCTTCGTCAACGTATGGGCGAGGGCCATTAAAGGTGATCATCGGGTATTCCATACCACCGACAGGCCCGTTGACTGAAATTGCTACAGGGTAAGGGTAGTCAAAGCTGTAGTCATTGTAATGCTCAATGGTGTGGATAATAGAAGCGGTTGAGTAACGCTCCCATAAAGGGTTGCCTTCTTCCGGGTAGAACGACATAGCCAATACATCGGTGTCGTTTTTCTTGTAGCCCTGAGCGTCCCAGATAAACTTACGTGAGGAAGCCCAGGCAAAGTCACGAACTTTCTCGGCTTCAAAAATCCAGGTTTTGGTTTCGCTGGTTCCTTCTTTTTGGTTCTCCAGTGCTTCTTCTTCGGTCACAATCTTTACTGGTTCGTCCGCTTTACGTGCAACTTCCAGGCGCTGGCGTTGGGTGGACGTCAGAACATCTTCCGGATTCTGTAAAACGCCGGTAGAGGCAACAATGTGATCAGCCGGAACAGTTATCTCTACACGGTAGTCACCGAACTCCAAAGCGAACTCACCATTGCCGACGAATTGTTTATTCTGCCAACCTTCAGCATCATAGTACGCTGCCATACGAGGGAACCACTGTGCCATTTCGTATAAGTAGTTGCCGTCGTCTTCAAAGTATTCGTAGCCGCCGCGGCCGCCTAATACTTCAGCTTCAATAATGTTGAATTGCCAGTTGATATTAAATGTGACGCTCTCACCACTTTTTAACGGCTCACTAAGATCAAGTCGTAACATGGTGTCGTTAACATAATGCGCAAGCGGTTCACCATTTTCTTTACTAATTTCAGTAAGCTCATAGCCTGCAGGAAAGCTTTCCTGAGTTAACATACTTTCCATACGGGAAAAGCTAACGCGGTCTAAACTTCCTGAGGTTCGGCTTTGTGGCCCGATAGAGTCTTTCTTGAATCGGTTTTGATCAAGCTGAACCCACAAATAACGCAGAGTGTCTGGTGAATTATTAGTATAAGTAATGGTGCTTTTAGCGGTAATACGTTGATTCTCGTCATCTAATGCGACTTGGATATTATAGTCGGCTTCTTGTTGCCAGTATGCGTGGCCGGGTGCGCCGGATGCTGTCCGGTAGATATTCGGGCTGCGAAATTTGTCGTCGTTCAGTTGACGGAACTTATCCTCGAAAGCCTGTGCTGTTGCCGCTTGGTTTACGGTTAAGCAAACCGCGGCAGCCGCTATAAGATGACTGAGTTTCATTGTGCTACCTATTGTTATTTATTATTTATGGGTACGACTATTTAATGGCACTTAGCGCACAAGCCATGTGCCTCTATGGTTTGGTTTTGAACTTTAAAGCCTTGATCTTCCGCCTGGTTCTTTAGCTCGTCATAAACGCCTTCAGATTGAATTTCCTGAACGTCTCCGCAGGATTCACAAATGAGCATTTGCACGGGGTGTTGATGATCGAAATGTGAGCAAAGAACAAAGCTGTTTGATGATGTGATTTTATGAACGAAGCCTTGCTCTTGGAGAAAGTCTAAAGCGCGATAAATAGTAGGAGGTTTTGCGTTTGGCATGACCTCACGCAGTTGATCGAGTAAATCGTAAGCTCCGACAGCTCCTGAGTGCTCAGCAAGTATTGCAAAAACTTCGCGCCGGGCATTTGTGAGTCGGGCACCGCGTTGTTGGCAGAGTTTCTCTGCTTTATGTATCAATCGTTGTGCTTCTTGAGCTGTCATTGGCTACTACTATTTAAGATCGTTCTGGTCATTGTAGAGAGTTTTACAGGCAAGGAAAAGGGTTTTACGGAAGAGGCTGCTTAGTCGTCTGTTCTGAGTTAAAATGTCAGGCAATTATGCGAGATGTATTGATTAACCTTTTAACCGGGTGGATGTTTTGGCTGTACCATATTCTTACAAGCTCTCAGTAGCGCCTATGCTGGACTGGACCGATCGTCACTGTCGGTACTTTCATCGCTTACTAACACCAACCACCCTTCTCTATACAGAAATGGTGACGACTGGCGCTATTATTCATGGCCAACAGGATTTTCTAGCCTTTAATTCTGAGGAGCATCCTGTCGCGCTGCAATTGGGAGGTTCCGAGCCTGATGCAATGGCTCATTGTGCCGCTTTGGCTCAAGCGCGAGGCTACGATGAAGTTAACATTAATGTTGGTTGTCCTTCTGACCGGGTTCAAAATGGAAGTTTTGGCGCATGCTTAATGGCGGAACCTAAAAAAGTAGCTGATTGTGTGAAAGCGATGAAAGCGGTTACTGATATTCCAATAACGGTAAAGACCCGACTTGGAATAGACCATCAAGACTCTGATGACTTCCTCTATGAGCTTACTGATGCCGTAGTCGCAGTAGGTGCGGATCAATTGACATTGCACGCGCGCAAAGCTTGGTTACAAGGCCTGAGCCCTAAAGAAAACAGAGACATTCCGGAACTGCAATATGAACGCGTTTACCGGGCACAACAACGATACCCCGGTATTCCTGTGTCGATTAATGGCGGAGTTGCAACTATTGAGGACGTTAAAGAACATTTAGCTCAAGTTCATGGTGTGATGATAGGGCGTGCGGCTTATCAAAACCCCTGGTTGTTGACTGAACTTGATTCGTTGACGGGTGTTGAGCCCTCAGAGTTGTCCCGGGAAGCTATTGTTACTGCAATGATACCTTATATCGATAACCATATTCGTCAGGGTGGCCGAGCATGGCACGTCGCCAGGCATATGCTGGGACTCTTTCAGGGAATGGCCGGAGGTAAGCGTTGGCGGCAGTACCTTAGCGTTAAAGGTCCGCGAGCGACTTGTGCAGAGCAATTGCTTTACGGTGCACTGGCGTTTCGGGATGACCATAGCCAACATGTTTCGTCATTAACTTCATAAACACACTAAAAGTTAGTGAAAAACACTAACCCGCTGAAAATGAGATTTTTACTGATAACTCAGTAATTCAATATAAAACAACAGTTTAAGTGAAATTAAAAAGCTGGCACAACCTTTGAATTAGTTAGTGCGACTTAACTAACGCACTGTCATTTATTCAAAGGAGAAAAATTATGAAAGCGTTAATCGTAAGTGTTGTCAGTGGTGTTATGTTGTTCAGCGCATCGGCTTCAGCTGCCGATGATAATAGAGATTCTATCGCTGCTGAGATACAAGCTCAGATTGCTGAAATATCAGAGCAAGGTGTAGAAAGCGTCAAGCAGTCAGTTTCTGATTCTATCGAGGAGTGGGGCGTTGAGTTGTTCTCCAGCTTGCAGTTGGCTGAAACTCAAAGCAAAGCGTCCGAAGAAAAAAGTCAAAAGACTCAGTAAGGAGCTCCCATGATTTTATTAGATCAATGGTGGCTCATTTGGTTGACCGCGCCGGTATTAGGAACGTTAGTCGTCGGCGCTGTCATAAGTTTCAGCGCATCACTAATGCGGCACAGCTAGACTTTTGGTACTCTGCGTATATCTCGTTATAACAATAAAAGAGGAATACGTATGTTTAAGTCTCTGATAGCCGCGTCAGTGCTAGCCGTAATAACTGGCTGCGCAACAGCTGCACAGCCCACAGAAGATAACGCTGAACAAGAAAAGTATACAGCTAGCGATAAAGCTGAAAGGCTGGCAAAAGAGTATCTTCTGGTTGATACGCATATTGATGTACCTTACCGAATTCACGATAAATGGGAAGACGTAACAGAAGCGACTGCCGAAGGCGATTTTGACTACCCTCGTGCTGTTGAGGGGGGCCTGGATGCGCCTTTCATGTCAATTTATATTCCGGCTTCTTATGAGGAAAGCGGTGGCAGTGTTCAACTGGCTCACGAGCTTATTGATGGCATGGAAGCTTTGGTTGCACGAGCTCCCGATAAGTTTGCAATGGCTTATAGCACGGATGATATTCGCGAGAATAAAGAACAAGGTTTAATGTCAATTGCTTTGGGTATGGAAAACGGCACTCCTATCGAAGGGGATCTCGACAACCTGCATATGTTCTATGAGCGCGGTATTCGTTATATTACTCTGGCTCATTCATTATCTAATCACATTTCTGATTCCTCTTATGACATTCGCCGCCAGTGGGATGGTTTAAGCCCCTTTGGTAAGGAACTGGTCAAAGAAATGAACAAAGTCGGTGTTATGGTTGATGTTTCTCACATCTCCGATGACGCGTTTTACCAGGCCGTCGAAATTAGTGAAGTGCCCGTAATCGCTTCGCATTCGTCGCTGCGCTCATACACTCCGGGTTTCGAGCGTAATATGAGCGATGACATGCTAAAAGCCTTAGCGGAAAATGAAGGTGTTATCCAGATTAACTTTGGTTCATCGTTTTTGGCGGAGCAAGCCAACCGTTACCGTGACATGATGAAAAAGCGGATTACCGCAGTAAAAGAGCAATATGGCGAAGACAGTGACGAAGCGAAACGCCGTATTAAGGACATTGAAGCCAATAATCCGTACCCCTTTGCGACTTTAGATACCGTTTTAGACCATATCGATCATGTACGTGACTTGATTGGGGTGGAACACATAGGTGTTGGCTCTGACTACGACGGTGTTGGTGACTCATTACCGGTCGGCTTAAAAGATGTATCTACCTATCCAAACCTTGTTCAGGGGTTGATGGACAGAGGGTACTCAGATAAAGAAATTGAAATGATTCTGGGCGGTAATTTAATGCGTGTTTGGGAGCAAGTGGAAGACTACGCCAAAACACATTAAGGCCTTGACACCAGGCCGTGAATCGGTATAATTCGCGGCCACGTCTTTTGAGTTTATCGGCTTTGGCCGTGTGAAAGGCGTTCGACAACAGTCCCGATTGGGGACTGAATGGTTGACGTAGAACATCGCACCCCCGGTATGTGCCAGGGAGGTCGCGATTTTCTGTGCTCTTTTTTAAATGCTCTTTTATTGAGGCTTTGATTTATTTATGGCTAATCAAAGAATTCGGATTCGTTTGAAAGCGTTCGATCACCGTCTGATCGACCAGTCGACTGCAGAGATTGTTGAAACTGCAAAACGCACTGGTGCTCAGGTACGTGGTCCTATCCCACTGCCAACACGGAAAGAACGCTTCACCGTGCTGATTTCTCCACACGTGAATAAAGACGCGCGTGACCAGTACGAAATCCGCACCCACAAGCGTCTGATTGATATCATGGACCCTACTGACAAAACGGTTGACGCTCTGATGCGTTTAGATTTGGCAGCTGGCGTTGATGTACAGATCAGCTTGGGTTAAGTGGGCAGTAATAGGATTACACACGAGAGGTTTTAACAATGGCTATAGGTCTAGTCGGTCGTAAAGTAGGAATGACGCGTGTCTTCCAGGAAGACGGCGCTTCTGTTCCTGTTACTGTGATCGAAGTGCTGGCGAACCGTGTGACTCAGGTTAAATCTGATGACACTGACGGTTACCGTGCTCTTCAAGTGACCACAGGCGAGAAAAAAGCGAGCCGTGTAACCAAGCCTTTAGCAGGTCATTTTGCTAAAGCTGGTACAGAGGCAGGTCGTGGTCTTTGGGAATTCCGCCTGAAAAACGGCGAAGGCGAAGATTACGCAGTTGGTTCTGAACTGACTGTTGATATTTTCGCAGAAGTTAAGAAAGTAGACGTTACTGGTACTTCTAAAGGTAAAGGCTTTGCCGGTACTGTGAAGCGCTGGAACTTCAGCATGCAGGACGCTACTCATGGTAACTCATTGTCCCACCGTGCACCGGGTTCAATCGGTCAAAACCAGTCGCCTGGTAAAGTATTCAAAGGCAAGAAAATGGCTGGTCAGATGGGTAATGAGCGAGTCACTACGCAGTCACTTGAATTAGTTCGAGTTGATGCAGAACGCAGTTTGTTGTTGATCAAAGGTGCGGTCCCGGGTGCAACCGGTAGTGATGTGATCGTTAAACCAGCGGTCAAGGCGTAACGTCTGAGGAGAATAGTGATGGAATTAACATTGAAAGACGCAAAAGGCGCTCTTGAGGTTTCCGAAGCTACCTTTGGACGTGAGTTTAATGAAGCCCTTGTCCATCAAGTAGTTGTAGCTTACGCTGCAGGTGCTCGTCAGGGCACAAAAGCTCAGAAAACTCGTTCTGAAGTAGCCGGTGGTGGTAAGAAGCCTTGGCGTCAAAAAGGTACTGGTCGTGCCCGTGCAGGTACAATCCGTAGTCCTATCTGGCGTTCTGGTGGTGCGACTTTTGCAGCTAAACCGCAAAATCACAGCCAGAAAGTTAATAAAAAAATGTATCGCGGTGCGATTAAAAGCATTTTGTCGGAACTGATTCGTCAGGAACGTTTGATTGTTGTTGAGAAGTTTGGTGTTGAAGAGCCAAAAACAAAGCAACTGGCAGCGAAACTGAAAGAAATGGATCTGAACGACGTTTTGATCGTGACAAAAGAAGTTGATGAGAACTTGTTCTTAGCTTCTCGCAACTTGCATAAAGTCGACGTGCGTGATGTTCAGGGTGTTGACCCTGTCAGTCTGATTGCTTTCGAGAAAGTGCTGATGACTGCTGACGCCGTCAAGCAGCTTGAGGAGGTGTTATCATGATGCGCGAAGAACGTTTGCTTAAAGTGATTTTAGCACCTCACGTTTCGGAAAAATCGACTATGACTGCTGAAGGCAACAACACTGTTGTTTTCAAAGTAGCAGTTGATGCGACGAAATCCGAAATTAAAGCGGCTGTCGAAAAACTGTTTGAAGTTGAAGTCAAAAACGTACGTACAGTAAACGTAAAGGGTAAAACCAAGCGTACTGGATTCCGTTTCGGAAAACGCAGTAACTGGAAGAAAGCGTATGTTGCCTTGAATGAAGGTGCTGACATTGACTTCTCTGGCGGCGCTGAGTAACAGGAGGAATAAACATGGCTGTAGTTAAAAGTAAGCCTACGTCTCCGGGTCAACGCCACGTCGTTAAAGTCGTCGGTCAGGACCTGTACAAAGGCAAGCCTTACGCACCATTGCTGGAAAAAAACAGCAAGTCTGGTGGTCGTAACAATAACGGTCGTATCACGGTTCGTCACATTGGCGGTGGTCATAAACACCACTACCGTGTAATCGACTTTAAACGTAATAAAGATGGTATCCCTGCAAAGGTTGAGCGTATTGAATACGATCCTAACCGTTCAGCGAATATCGCTTTAGTTTTGTATGCTGACGGTGAACGCCGTTACATTCTGGCTCCGAAAAACCTATCAGTAGGCGATCGTATCCAGTCTGGTGTTGATGCACCAATCAAACCTGGTAACAGCTTGCCAATGCGCAACATCCCTGTGGGTAGTGTTGTTCACGCAGTAGAGTTACAGCCAGGTAAAGGCGCACAGATGGCTCGTTCAGCGGGTGCTTATTGCCAGATTCTTGCTCGTGACGGTGCTTATGTTACCGTTCGTTTACGTTCAGGTGAGATGCGTCGCGTTCAGTCTGAAGGTCGTGCAACTATCGGTGAAGTAGGTAACGCAGAACATATGCTGCGTCAATTGGGTAAAGCCGGTGCAAACCGCTGGCGTGGTATTCGTCCTACCGTTCGTGGTGTGGCGATGAACCCAGTTGATCACCCTCACGGTGGTGGTGAAGGCCGTACCTCTGGTGGACGTCACCCAGTGACTCCATGGGGCACGCCGACCAAGGGCTACAAAACCCGTAAAAACAAGCGTACTGATAAGTTCATCGTACGCCGTCGCAACAAATAAGAGTTGAGGATAAAACATGCCACGTTCTCTTAAAAAAGGTCCATTTATTGACCTTCACCTGCTAAATAAGGTGGAGAAAGCGTTGGAAGCCGGGGATAAAAAGCCAATTAAAACTTGGTCCCGTCGTTCAATGATCATCCCAGATATGATCGGCCTGACAATCGCTGTTCACAACGGTCGTCAGCACGTTCCTGTCTACGTGACAGATGAAATGATCGGTCATAAATTAGGCGAATTCGCGCCAACCCGTACTTATCGCGGCCATGCTGCTGATAAGAAAGCGAAGAAACGGTAAGAGGTAGAGAGTGATGGAAGCAATTGCTAAACACCAATTTGCCCGCGTTTCAGCGCAGAAGGGCCGTTTGGTCGCAGACCAAATCCGTGGACTTCCGGTAGAAAAAGCACTGGATATCCTGGCATACAGCCCTAAAGCAGCTGCTGGCTTAATCAAGAAAGTTCTTGAGTCAGCAATCGCGAACGCGGAACATAACGAAGGTGCGGATATCGATGAGTTGAAAGTAGCCCGAGTCTTTTTAGACGAAGGTCCTACTATGAAGCGCATCAAGCCACGTGCGAAAGGCCGTGCCGATCGTATCTTTAAGCGCACCAGCCACATTACTGTGGTCGTGTCAGATAGCTAGGAGATAAATTATGGGTCAGAAAGTACATCCTAATGGTATTCGCCTAGGTATCTCCAGACCATGGAATGCAACCTGGTATGCGAATACAAATGAGTTCGCTGATAACCTGCACAGTGATTTTCAGGTACGTAAGTTCCTGAACAAAGAACTGCGCAATGCGTCAGTCTCTCGTATCGTTATCGATCGTCCAGCTAAGAGCGTTCGTGTGACTATTCACACTGCACGTCCTGGCGTGGTCATCGGTAAAAAAGGCGAAGACGTAGAAAAACTGCGTAAGCAAGTTTCTAAGTTGACAGGTGCTCCTGCGCAAATCAACATCTCAGAAGTTCGTAAGCCTGAGTTGGATTCGCAGCTAGTAGCTGACAATATTGCTGGTCAGTTGGAACGTCGTGTCATGTTCCGTCGTGCAATGAAACGTGCTGTACAAAACGCCATTCGCTTGGGTGCCAAAGGTATCAAAGTTGAAGTGAGTGGTCGTTTAGGCGGCGCAGAAATTGCACGTACTGAGTGGTATCGTGAAGGCCGTGTACCGCTGCACACATTACGTGCAGACATCGACTACTCGACCTCGGAAGCGAACACCACTTACGGTATCATCGGTGTTAAGGTCTGGATTTTCCGTGGTGAAGTTCTTGGTGGACTTCCAACTGAAGAAAAGCCAGCTCCTAAGCGCGGCAAGAACCGTAAGTAAGGAGAGACGATATGTTACAACCTAAGCGTACAAAATTCCGTAAGGTTCACACAGGCCGCAACCGTGGTCTGGCGCAGTCTGGTAACAAAGTCAGCTTCGGTACTTTTGGTTTAAAAGCTACTGATCGTGGTCGTATGACCGCGCGTCAAATCGAAGCAGGCCGTCGTGCAATGACTCGTCACGTTAAGCGTCAAGGTAAAATCTGGATCCGTGTATTTCCTGATAAGCCTATTACCAAAAAGCCTTTAGAAGTTCGTATGGGTAAAGGTAAAGGTAACGTCGAATACTGGGTTGCTCAGATTCAACCAGGTCGCGTTCTGTATGAAATGGACGGTGTTCCTGAAGAGTTGGCACGTGAAGCGTTCCGCCTGGCGGCACGTAAACTGCCTTTCAAAACCACTTTTGTGACTCGGACGGTAATGTGATGAAAGCAAGTGAACTGAAAGATAAAACCGTTGAGCAGCTGCAGGAAGAATTGTTAGGCTTGCGTCGTGAGCAGTTCAATCTGCGCATGCAAGCGGCAACTGGTCAGCTGAATCAGACTCACATGATGAAACAAGTGCGTCGTGATATCGCACGTGTTAAAACCATCTTAAATGAGAAGGCAGGTGCGTAATGACTGATGAAAAACGTGTTCGTACTCTGCAAGGCAAAGTTGTCAGCGATAAGATGGATAAAACCATCACTGTAGCTGTTGAACGTCGTGTAAAGCACCCGGTATACGGGAAGTACATCACACGTACAACTAAAGTACATGCGCATGACGAAGAAAACCAGTGTAAGGCTGGCGACATCGTGATTGTTCGCGAAAGTCGTCCGCTGTCTAAGAATAAATCTTGGACTCTGGAAGAAATCGTAGAGCGTGCTACTGTTGTCTAAACGCAGATAACGATAAAGAAATTAAAAGGCCTCCCTTGCGGAGGCCTTTTTTTTGATCTAAACCTTAATAGGTTGAGTACAAATATCTGAAATTAAATAATTTATTTTTTTGAATAATTAATAATAAAAGCGTACGCCGGTGCGTAATACTCAGAGGGAGTCAACCTATGTCAAAGAGCCTATTCTTTGCAGCTACGGTACTTGCAGCAAGTCCGGTAGTTGCCGCTCCACAGGAAAGTAACTCTGTCGAACAAGAGATACAAGCGCTTAAAGAGCGTTTGGCCGAGTTGGAAAAGCGTTTAGCAGAAAAAGAAGAGAATGAGAAAGAAGAAGAAATTGTCGTTGTTAAAGAACAGGACATTGAGGAAGAGACAACAGCAGATAGCAGTGACAGTAAACGTCGGGTTGTGTATGACTCAGGTGTTCATGCTCGCCTAGACGAATTGGAAACGAAAACGGAAGAAAACGAAAACTGGCCAATAAAGATTCATGGTGCAGTTCGTTTTCAGTATGAATACAATAATTACGATTCTGACAATGAAGACCGAATGGGTGATTTAGATTTTGATATTTTCCGGCTGAATTTTGATGGCGAAATGGGCGGAGTGATTTTATCTGCTGAATATCGTTGGTTCAATTATCAAGATGTCGTCAAACATGCCTGGTTTGGTTATGATTTTACTGACAAGCTTCAGGGGCAGGTTGGTGTCGTAAAAATACCTTTCGGTAACATGCCTTATAATTCCCACAGTTACTTTTTTAATAGTACCTTTTATGTTGGCCTGGAAGATGAACATGATAATGGTATTCGGTTTAAATACCGGGGTGATGAATGGGACTTCGATTTAGCTTATCTTAAGTCTGATGAGCAAGGTGGTATTGATGGCTCCACGTCCGACAGAACCGCTCGTTATAATTACGACACCGTCGGTATTAGGTTACCGGGGCAGGGTGCTTATGATGAGCCTGGGTTGCCAGTAGGAGAGAGCAATAGCTATGCTTTCCGTACGGCTCGTAAGTTTAACTTCAGTGATGATGAAAACTTAGAGATCGGAGTGTCGGTTCAGGGCGGCAATTTGTATTCAGGAACCGCAGCTGAAGGCTTTACGGAAGCTCAAGACTACGAGAACCAGAATGTCGGTAACCGTTTAGCCTGGGCTGCTCACGGTGTTTATAATAACGGGCCATGGAATGTTCAACTGCAGTATTCCGACTACGACTATGACCTGAAATTGGACAACCGCGGCGTCTACATGGCTGCCTACGCTTATTATGACGCTATCCCAACGGAAGCAAAACTTTATACTGCTAACGTGGCTTACACACTACCTGTTGATATTGGCCCTATTACCAGCTTTACCTTTTACAATGACCACAGTTTAATGACGGACAAGATGGGCTATCAGGACGATACCTGGATGAATGTATTGGGTGTTGCGGTAGCTGCTGGTGGTGGCTTTTACACGTACGTTGATTATGTAAAAGCGAAAAATCAACCCTTTATCGGTGGCAACACTGCGACAGACGGTGGCGAAGTTAATGATCGCTTCAATATTAACTTCGGTTATTACTTCTAAAGAGCTTTAAACCTGTATGGAAAAATCTAAGACATGGTTCCCGGTTAGGGTTCCATGTCTTTTTCTTTGGGCAGTATATGTTCGTATGAGTCGCCTTCCTGGCGGAAGTCCTTCGTACGATTAAACATTTTGAGCTCCGTATGCAGAGCTGCCTTTGCCATAATATGTGCGCTGATAGGAGCCGTCAAAAATAAGAAAATAGCGATTAAAAGCTCATTAAAGTTGGGGGTTCCTTGAGCCGCTGTAATGATGATAGTAGCAATAACAATGCCGCCAATACCAATTGTCGTGTTCTTTGTTGGTGCATGAAGCCTGGTAAAAAAGTCAGGTAATATGGCCAGGCCAAGTGAGCCTATAAAAGCAAAGCAAGCACCTAAAAGAATAAAAAATGCAGCTAACCATTGCGACCATTCCGGTAATTGATTTAATGCGTCCATAACTGTCTACCTTCTACTCTATTAAGTCGCCGCGCAGCAGAAACTTACCCGCGGCAATAGTGCCCACAAAACCAAACATGGCAATAAGAAGAGCTGCTTCAAAATAAGTCTGGGTGTTTTGATACATCCCTAATAAAAGCAATAAAGCCAAAGAGTTGATATAAATAGTATCTAACGCCAGTATCCGGTCCGGTAAATCAGGACCTTTAACCAGCCTCCAAAAGTTTAGTAACACCGACAAACTGAATAGCAAGAAGGCAATTTGCAGTACTGTTGTTAACATTTAAAAATCTCCTTCAGGCGCCGCTCGTAACGATTTCTAATGGTGTTTATAACCTCTTCGGGGTTTTCCTCAGAGAATGCATGGATAAGAATGCCCTTACGTCCGCGAGTTATTTCGCAAGAAACAGTACCCGGCGTTAATGTTATCGTGCTGGCAAGAATAGTAACGGGCAGTTCTTCTTTCATATCTAACGGAAAGACGAAAAGCGCTGGTTTTATGGAGCGAGGCTTTCCTATTATCATTCCTGCAATTTTAAAATTGGCAACGACAATGTCGTGTAAAAGAATAAAGAAATAAACCAACGCCAAATCTGGGCGCTTAATGGTTGCAAACTTAGGCCATGCAGAGCGAAAAAGAAATGGAATAAACCAGGCAAACAATGCGCCCAGTACTACAACGCCAGGAGCTAATGAGTTAAACAGTAGCACCCAGACAATCAGTAGAAATACTGACAACCAAGGTGTCGGGAAAAGTTTTTTCATGATTATTATTTCTCCCCTTCAGTCAGTACGCGTGATGGATACTGTTGTACATCATAAAGCTGCTCCGCAACATCGGTAGTGTAACTACGAATAGGGTTGGCAAAAACTGTCATCGCCAGAGACAGCGCAAGAAGCACGATGACTGCTGCGCGTTTGCCTAACGGAGCTGATTGCTCGTTAGGTTTTCCTGAGAGGGTGTGCCAAAGCATTTTACTTCCTGCTCTGGTTACAGAGACAAGCATAACAAGCGTTGCACCTAAGACAGCACCCCACAGCCAAAAACTTGTTCCATTAGGATTGGCTGACTCTAGAATAAAGAGCTTTCCGACAAAGCCGGACAGCGGTGGTAACCCGATAATTGCGATTGCTGCGACCAGGAACATGACAGAATAGGTCGAGTGATTTGCCATTTTCTTCCCAGAGACAATGCGTGAGGCCGTTTTACCACGTTCAAATGCAATGAGATCCGCCAATAAAAACAGGGCGCCTGTAATAAAGGTGGAGTGTATTAAATAAAATAGCATTGCGCCGGTGGTGGCAATGTCATTTAAACTGTATGTGGCTATTAGAGTGCCTATAGAAATGACGACTAAATAGGCGACTAATAAGCGCAGGTCGCGAGCGCCAAGAATACCAATAGCCCCGGCCAGCATGGTGATAAGACCCATAACCCATAGCCAGTCATGAGCAATAAAGGCCAGCTCGTTTGCTTCAGGACCAAAAATAAGAGTATAGACCCGAACGATAGCGTAGACACCAACCTTAGTCATTATCGCAAACAGTGCGGCAACCACTCCGGTGGTTGTAGAGTATGCCTGAGGTAACCAGAAGTGCAGAGGCAAGATAGCTGCTTTTATTCCGAAGACAATTAATAACATCATGCCGCCGGCTTTCGCTAAAGCGGCTTGATCACCAGTTAACTGCTGAATTTGTGTGGCAAGGTCAGCCATATTCAGAGTGCCGGTCACACCATATAGTGTGCCTATGCCTATTAAGAAAAGTGCAGAACCTAAAAGGTTAAGCAGGACATAATGTAATGTAGTCCGTAAACGGAATTTTCCTCCTCCATGCATAAGTAATGCATACGAAGAAATTAAAAGCACCTCAAAAAATACGAATAAGTTGAAAATATCGCCTGTGGCAAAGGCACCCATTATGCCCATAATCTGAAATTGGAACAGGGCCTGGAAATGGGAGCCGAGATTATCTTCAGCATAGCAGCCATAAATCAGAACTGGCAGGGCTAATATTGCTGTTATCAGCATCATTAATGCACTGAGTTTGTCTACCATCAGGACAATGCCAAATGGCGCCGACCAGTTCCCCAGAGCATAAACAATCATTTGGTCTTGGTTAACTTGAATGAGTAACGCAATGCTCAGCACGAGTGTCAATATACTTGCCAGAAGGCCTATGGCTCTTCTCTTGGGTTGAGGTCTATCTCCCCAAGGCAGAAGTTGTAAAAGCGCTGCAAAAAGCGGCACTAAAATCGGGAGTATCGCCAAATGTTGTTGCCACATTAGCGGTTGCCCTCCGTACTGTTGTCCTGCTGATTAACCTCATCGGTTCCTATTTCTCCACGAGCCCGTACGGCTAAGATTATGGAATAAGCCGTCATTGCAAAGCCGATAACAATAGCTGTTAGAACCAGCGCCTGAGGCAACGGGTCTGCATAAGTTTCCTGGGTACCATAAATTGGTGCCCCATCTATTGTTAGTCTGCCGGTGGAAAATAGAAATAAATTAACAGCGTAAGACAGCATAGTGATGCCCACGACCACAGGGAAAGAGCGGCCGCGTAAAATAAGGAAAACACTGCATGCGGTCAAAATGCCAACGGTAACAGAGTATAAAGTTTCCATTAATGTCCCTCATGCGTTGGGCGATGACGCGTCGTCATCTTGCCAAAGTTACTTAAAATCATCATGGTAGCGCCGACAACAGTCAGGAAAACGCCCAGATCAAATAGTAAGGCTGTTGCAAATTCAAACTTACCGACTAACGGCCAATCTAAGTAGGTGAACCATGATGTCAGGAAGGGTTTATTAAACACCCAGCTACCAATACCGGTTAATGCAGCGATCATTACACCAAACGACATTAATGACTGGTAATTAACATTAAACCGTTCTTTTACCCAATCGACACCGTTCGCAATGTATTGCAGAATTATGGCTGATGCGACAATTAGCCCCGCGATGAAGCCGCCGCCAGGCAAGTTGTGGCCTCGAAGGAAGATGTAGGTTGCAACAACCATCGCGATAGGCAGAATAATGTTTGCTACCGTAGTTAACATCAGTGGGTGTTTAATACGGTGCCAAGGGCGGCCATCGATATCGCTCGATGGCATAAAGGGTTTCAGTTTGTTTAATAGTTTATGAATACCTGCTGCTGCTATAGCGAGCACAGTAATTTCACCTAATGTATCGAAGCCACGAAAGTCTACCAGGATCACGTTAACGACGTTTGTTCCACCGCCACCAGATTTGGCATTAGCAAGGAAAAACTCCGAAATGCTTTCAAACGGTGACGTAAGAATAGCGAAGTTAAGCGTTGCGACAATGCCACCAATAAAGCTGGCAATAATAATGTCTCTGAAAACCCGGTGGCCGGATGAGGCTCGACTGGTTTTTTGTGGCATAAAGAATAACGCCAGTATCATTAAAATAATGCTAACCACTTCTACGACTAACTGAGTCATTGCTAAGTCGGGCGCTGAAAAATGCGCAAACGCCAGCGATACAACCAAGCCAACGACCGATAGCATGCTTAGCATGACGAAGCGGTTTCGGTGTAATATTGCCGTTGCAAATGCCGCTCCAATAAGAACCAGAGCACCCACCATACTAACCATATCAACGGGCAGTTGTGGTTTGCCGCCGGTGACGACACTTAAATCACTTAATGATGGAAGTAAGACAACAATGACACTGATAAGCACAAACGCAATGTAACGCTGCAGTGAACCTGTATCTAATCGCTCATAGAAATTTGCGGCGGCGTCCGACACTTTTTGAACAATGTGTTCAAAGTTGTGTTTCGCGTCCTGCCCATCAAACTGTCGGTTGAAAGTGAATAGTTGGTCTCGCGCAAGATAAATCAGGATTCCGCCTACAACGGCTACAGCACTCATTAGTAAAGGTATATTGAATCCGTGCCATAAAGACAGCTTAACCTCAACAGGGGCAGCGGTAACTGCAGTTGCAGCCTGGTCGAGTATGCCCGAGACCATTGTCATAGGAGCCAGTCCAATGGCGATACACAGTAAAGCTAGCACAACTACCGGAGCTGACATCATCCGTGGTGGGTCATGAGGCTTTTTCGGCAACTCTTTGTACTCACCGTTAAAGAAAACGTCATGTATAAAGCGAATAGAGTAGGCAACAGACAGCATCGCTCCAACTGTCGCCAGAATTGGTATAAACCAGGACAATCCTCCAAATAGATGCTGTTGAAGCGCCTGATCAAGGAAGAGTTCCTTCGACATAAAGCCATTGAAAGGCGGAATGCCGGCCATAGAGGCAGCAACAATCATGGCCAGTGTTGCAGTAATTGGCATTAGGCTCATCAAGCCTTGCAGTTTCCGCATGTCACGTGTGCCTGATTCATGGTCAATAATACCGGCGGTCATGAATAGACCGGCTTTAAAACAGGCGTGATTAATAATGTGGAATAAGGCGGCTATGACAGCGCCCTGCGTGCCAATGCCGAGTAACATACAGATAAGGCCAAGGTGACTCACAGTAGAGAATGCCAGTAGCCCTTTTAAGTCATGTTTTAGCAGGGCAAAATAAGCACCGACTAACATGGTGATTAAGCCGGTTAAAGTTACTAATGTAAACCAGAGCTCGGTCTCAGCTAATACCGGGTGAAATCTTGCCAGTAAAAATATACCAGCCTTTACCATGGTCGCTGAGTGTAAGTACGCACTGACCGGGGTCGGGGCTGCCATAGCGTGCGGCAACCAAAACTGAAAAGGGAATTGTGCTGACTTAGTAAAAGCGCCAAGTAAAACCAGTATTAAAGCCGGGACATAATAGGCATGAGCTTTTATTTGCTCCGCCGCTGCAAAAATATCATCCAGCTGATAACTGCCAGCAATATTGCCAATAATAAGAAGGCCAGCCAATAATGCGAGTCCGCCGGCTCCGGTGGTTGCCAGTGCCATCCGCGCTCCGCGTCGGGCATCACTACTATGGAACCAATAGCCAATCAGTAAAAAGGAAGAAATACTGGTCAGCTCCCAAAACACCCACATTAATAAGATATTATCGGCCATAACGATGCCAAGCATCGATGACATGAATAATAATAAGCACGCATAAAAACGAGCTTCATCGTCTTCGCTGCTTAAATAATAGTGGGCGTATGTAATAATGAGTACGCCAATACCTAAGATAAGTCCGACAAAAAGCAGAGAGAGGCCATCCAGCCGAACAGCAAAGTCAAGACCTATGCCCGGAAGCCACTCAACCATTTGTTTAGGAACATCACCAGCTAAAGTTGCAGGTGCGTATTGAAATAAAACAATTAAGCACAGAACAGGAACCAGTAATGTAACTCCGGTCTTTACCGGTCGTGACGCACGTTTAACCAATAGTGGTAAGAGCGCACCAAAAAATGGGGCAAAAATAATGAATAACAGATTCATACCATCGAAGTCCCAAGTCAGCTTGTGCTCTTTATATAAGGTGGATGTAGCAGAGCAACTTAAAGTATTGAATTTACCATTGGTTTTGTCGCAATCCAACTAAACTAAACCGTTATAGTCGTTAGTTCACCGTACACCTACGAAAAATTCTGAGATTACCCTACCACTCCTAAAATTTATCTGTTACACTTCGCGACCCTTTTTATAAGGGAAAAACCAAAGGCAGCACGACCCGAGAGGGTCTGTTTTTTTAACTAAGCGGGGCACTGAAATGATCCAAATGCAAACTACCCTGGACGTTGCCGATAACTCCGGCGCGCGCAGCGTACAATGTATTAAGGTTCTAGGTGGTTCGCACCGTCGCTACGCAAACATCGGCGATATCATCAAAGTTACTGTTAAGGAAGCAATTCCTCGCGGTAAGGTGAAGAAAGGCGATGTAGTGAATGCGGTGGTCGTTCGCACCAGAAAAGGCGTCCGTCGACAAGACGGGTCGGTCATCCGTTTTGACCGCAACGCGGCTGTGTTGTTGAATAACAACCAACAGCCCATTGGCACTCGTATTTTCGGGCCGGTAACTCGTGAACTGCGTTCAGAGCAGTTTATGAAGATTATCTCGCTGGCACCAGAAGTACTATAAGGAGTCAATTATGGCGGCAAAAATTAAACGTGATGACGAAGTAGTCGTCCTGGCAGGTAAGGACAAGGGCAAGCAAGGCAAAGTCCTGAAAGTTCTTACTGATAAAGATCGCGTGATCGTGGAAGGCGTCAACGTAGTCAAGAAACACCAGAAGCCAAACCCGGCTTTAGGTGAATCTGGCGGCATCGTTGAACAAGAAGCAGCCATCCACATTTCGAACGTAGCGATCCTTAACCCAGAGACAGGTAAAGCAGATCGTGTTGGATTTCGTATTGAAGATGGCAAGAAAGTTCGCTTCTTCAAATCGAACAACGCAATCATTTAATTTAAACTTGGAGTTTTACGATGGCGAAACTGCATGATTTTTACAGAGAATCGGTAGTTCCTGAGCTTATGAAAGAGTTCAGCTACAACAGCGTCATGCAAGTCCCTCGGATTGATAAAATCACCCTTAACATGGGTGTTGGTGAAGCTCTGGCTGACAAAAAAGTACTTGATAACGCAGTGGCTGACCTAGAGGCTATCTCTGGTCAAAAGCCAATTCGTACTGTGGCACGCAAGTCTGTCGCCGGTTTCAAAGTCCGTGAAGGCTTCCCGATTGGCTGTAAAGTAACTCTGCGCGGCGAGCGCATGTGGGACTTTTTGCAACGCTTAATTTCGATTGCAATCCCACGTATCCGTGACTTCCGTGGCCTGAACCCTAAATCGTTCGATGGTCGTGGTAATTACAGCATGGGTGTTCGTGAGCAGATCATCTTTCCGGAAGTCGACTATGACAAAGTCGACAAGGTACGTGGTCTGGATATCACCATTACCACTAATGCTGGCACAGATGACGAAGCTCGTGCTTTGCTAGCTGCCTTTAACTTCCCGTTCAGAAAGTAAGGTGTAGAGTTATGGCAAAACAGTCAATGAAAGCGCGTGACGTGAAGCGAGCTAAAATCGCTTCAAAATACGCAGAAAAACGCAACGCACTGAAAACGGTCATTAATGACCCTAAAGCATCAGACGAAGAGCGTTGGGAAGCCGTACTTAAGTTGCAACAGCTCCCACGTGATGCCAGTCCGACGCGTCAACGTAACCGTTGTCGTATAACTGGTCGTCCTCATGGTTTCCTTCGTAAATTCGGCATGAGCCGAATCAAGGTCCGTGAGATGGCGATGCGCGGTGAAATTCCTGGCTTGAAAAAAGCTAGCTGGTAAGCCACGAATCACGGGAGAAAGCAAATATGAGCATGCAAGATCCAATTGCGGATATGTTCACACGCATTCGCAACGCTCAAGGTGCTAACAAAGTAACGGTTAAAATGCCGTCTTCTAAGCAGAAAGTGGCGATTGCTCAAGTTCTGAAAGAAGAAGGTTTTATTACTGGTTACAGTGCCGAGAGTACTGTTAAACCTGAGCTTGAAGTCGAATTGAAATATTTCGAAGGCAAGCCAGTAATTGAAACAATCGAGCGCGTTAGTCGCCCCGGTTTGCGTATCTACAAGAAACGCAACGAGCTGCCTAACGTAATGGGTGGCCTTGGCATCGCAGTAGTTTCGACGTCTAAAGGCCTGATGACTGATCGTGCCGCTCGCCAAGCTGGTCTTGGTGGCGAAATTATCGGTTACGTAGCGTAATTAGGAGGTAGGAAATGTCACGTGTTGCTAAAGCACCCATTGAAATTCCTGCTGGCGTTGAAGTTACGCTAAATGGCCAGGAAGTCACGATTAAAGGTGCCCAGGGCTCACTGAGTCGTGTTGTAAACGATGCAGTTGAACTGGTGAAAGAAGACAGTGAGTTACGTACTAACGCCCGTGAAGGTGTTGCTAACTCAACTGCTCAAGCTGGTACGGCTCGCGCATTGTTGCAAAACATGGTGGTCGGAGTCACTAAAGGATTCGAACGTAAGTTACAGTTGATGGGTGTTGGTTACCGTGCGCAAGCACAAGGTAAAAAACTGAACCTGACGCTAGGCTTTTCGCATCCTGTGGAGTTCGAGATTCCTGAAGGGATCACAATCGATACTCCGACTCAGACTGAAGTCGTCGTTAAAGGTGCAGATAAGCAGTTAGTTGGTCAAGTTGCCGCTAACATTCGTGCATATCGTAAACCTGAGCCTTATAAAGGCAAAGGTGTTCGTTATGCTGACGAGCAAGTGCGCCGTAAAGAAGCCAAGAAAAAGTAGGGTAATACGATGGACAATAAAGCAGCTCGCTTACGTCGTGCTACTCGCGCACGTAAACAAATTAAAGAGTTGGGTGCAAATCGCCTGGTCGTTCACCGTACACCACGGCATATTTACGCGCAGTTGATCGCACCTAACGGTTCTGAAGTGCTGGCAGCCGCATCGACTGCAGAGAAAAGTGTCCGCGAAGGGCTTAAATCTACAGGTAATGTAGATGCAGCCAAAGTCGTGGGCAAAACTATCGCTGAACGAGCGATTGAAAAAGGCGTTAAAAGCGTGTCTTTCGATCGTAGTGGTTTTAAATACCACGGTCGCGTAGCCGCATTAGCGGACGCAGCTCGTGAAGCCGGACTTCAGTTCTAGGAGACGAACATGGCAAATGTAGAAGCTCAAACCGGTGAACTGATAGAGAAGTTGATCACAGTTAATCGTGTAGCAAAAGTAGTTAAAGGTGGTCGTATCTTTAGCTTCACTGCACTGACTGTGGTTGGCGACGGTAAAGGTAAAGTCGGTTTTGGTTATGGTAAAGCGCGTGAAGTACCTGCTGCTATTCAAAAAGCAATGGAAAAAGCACGTCGCAATATGGTTACCGTTCAACTGAAAGGCGACACTTTACAGCATCCTGTTAAAGGACGTCATTCAGGTTCACAGGTATACATGCAACCTGCTTCAGAAGGTACGGGTATCATCGCTGGTGGTGCAATGCGTGCGGTTCTGGAAGTTTCAGGTGTTCATAACGTGCTGTCAAAGGCATATGGTTCAACCAACCCAATCAACGTTGTTCGCGCGACTATCAAAGCGTTGAACGGCATGAAATCGCCGGAGCAAGTTGCGGCGAAGCGTGGATTGCGCGTTGACGAAATACTGGGGTAGTGAACAATGGCGAAAAAGACAATCAAAGTAACACAGACGCGTAGCTCTATCGGTCGTTTGCCGAAGCATAAAGCTACACTACGTGGCTTGGGTCTCCGCCGCATTGGTCACACAGTAGAGTTGGAAGACACTGCTGCAGTCCGCGGTATGGTGAACCGAGTTAATTACATGATTAAGGTGGAGGGATAAGCGATGGAACTTAATACACTTGCTCCCGCACCTGGTGCAAAAAGCAGCAAAAAGCGCGTTGGGCGTGGTATTGGTTCAGGTCTTGGAAAGACTGGCGGCCGTGGTCACAAAGGGCAGAAATCTCGCTCTGGTGGCTCAGTTAAGCCAGGTTTCGAAGGCGGACAAATGCCAATTCAACGTCGTCTGCCAAAATTTGGTTTTACTTCTCGCAAGGCTATGGTCACTGCAGAAGTAAACTTGGCAGAAATCGCGAAGGTTGACGGTGATACCGTTGAACTGGCGACTTTGAAAGCAGCAGGTCTCGTTCGTAAGAACGTACTACACGCTAAAGTCATCAAATCTGGTGAATTAAGTCGTGCTGTGACTGTAAAAGGTCTGAAAGTCACCAAAGGCGCTCGCGAAGCTATTGAAGCTGCTGGCGGCAAAATCGAAGGATAGAGCAAATGGCTAAACCAGGATTGGAATCAAATCGAGCGCAAGGTGGCTTGTCGGAACTTAAGCGTCGCCTGTTGTTTGTGTTAGGAGCGATTATCGTTTTCCGAGCGGGCTCCTTTGTGCCTATTCCTGGTATTGATGCCGCTGTATTAGCTCAGCTATTCGAGCAGCAGAAAGATACCATCGTTGCCATGTTTAACATGTTCAGCGGTGGTGCCTTGGAGCGCGCTTCAGTATTTGCATTAGGTATTATGCCGTATATTTCGGCTTCGATTATTATGCAGTTGGCGAGTGTGGTTCATCCACGCTTGGCCGAGCTTAAGAAAGAAGGTGAATCTGGTCGTCGTAAGATAAACCAGTATACGCGGTGGGGTACTTTAATACTGGCTACGTTCCAGTCGATTGGTATAGCTACTGGCTTACCAAACTTAATGCCAGGACTCGTAATAGACCCTGGTTTCGGCTTCTATTTCACTGCTATTGTGAGCTTAGTCACAGGAACCATGTTCCTCATGTGGTTAGGTGAGCAAATTACTGAGCGTGGTATAGGCAACGGTATCTCTATCCTGATCTTTGTGGGTATTGTTGCAGGATTACCTTCCGCTATCGGCCAAACGGCTGAACAAGCGCGTCAAGGTGACTTGCACTTGTTATTGTTGTTGTTAATTGGTGTTGTGGTTATTGCAGTAACTTACTTCGTTGTTTTTGTTGAGCGTGGTCAGCGTCGTATCGTCGTGAACTATGCGAAGCGTCAACAGGGTCGTAAGGTGTTTGCTGCACAAAGCACTCACTTGCCATTGAAAGTGAATATGGCAGGTGTTATTCCACCAATTTTCGCATCGAGCATTATTTTATTTCCGGGTACCATTGCCACTTGGTTTGGCTCTGGTGAAGGTGCGGTTGCAGACTTTCTGCAACAAGTATCAATGACATTGTCTCCCGGTCAGCCGTTATATGTGTTATTGTACGCGGCTGCGATAATCTTCTTCTGTTTCTTCTATACAGCGTTGGTATTTAACCCTCGCGAAACAGCGGATAACTTGAAGAAGTCAGGTGCGTTTATTCCGGGTATACGCCCAGGTGAACAGACCTCGAGATACATCGATAAAGTAATGACGCGTTTAACATTAGCAGGCGCACTGTACATTACCTTTGTCTGTTTGGTTCCGGAGTTCATGATGATTGCATGGAATGTGCAGTTCTACTTCGGCGGTACATCATTATTGATTATCGTTGTTGTTATCATGGACTTTATGGCACAGGTTCAGACTCATATGATGTCGCATCAATATGACTCTGTCCTGAAAAAAGCCAATCTCAAAGGCTACGGCCGGTAAGATTGGGTAGAACGGAGAGTAGCAATGAAAGTTCGTGCTTCCGTGAAGAAAATCTGTCGTAACTGCAAAATCATCAAGCGTAACGGTGTAGTTCGCGTTATTTGCACTGATGCAAAGCATAAGCAACGACAAGGTTGATTCGAAGGAAAGGCTAGCGGCTTAACAGCCGCGGCCTTTGAAGTATTTGCAATTCGGCAATCGGTTGAGTATCCTAACGGGCTTTTCAACTGAAGCCTACAAATTAAAGGAGACGTGTTAGTGGCCCGTATCGCTGGCATTAACGTTCCTGACAATAAGCATGCAGTCATTGCCTTGACTGCAATCTACGGTGTTGGCCGTACTCGTTCACAGCAGATTCTTGCTGCAACGGGTATTGCTGAAGACACTAAGATTGGTTCATTGTCAGAAGACAAACTGGACGCGCTTCGTGACGCAGTATCAAAGTTCGCAGTAGAAGGCGATCTGCGTCGTGAAGTATCTATGAACATTAAACGTTTGATGGACCTCGGGTGTTTCCGTGGACTTCGTCATCGTCGTAGCTTACCTCTACGTGGGCAGCGCACTAAAACAAATGCGCGCACTCGTAAAGGTCCGCGCAAACCAATTAAGAAATAGGGGGATTGAGTAATGGCTAAAACACCAACTCGCTCTCGAAAGCGCGTTAAAAAGCAGGTCGCCGATGGCATGGCTCACGTACATGCATCTTTCAACAACACCATTATTACCATTACTGATCGCCAGGGTAACGCATTAGCGTGGGCTACCGCAGGTGGATCGGGCTTCCGTGGTTCACGGAAATCAACGCCGTTCGCAGCACAGGTTGCCGCAGAACGAGCAGGTGAAATGGCGAAGGAATACGGACTGAAAAACCTGGAAGTATTTGTGAATGGTCCAGGCCCAGGTCGTGAATCATCGATTCGTGCCCTGAACGCTGTTGGTTACAAAATCACAAATATTACCGATGTGACACCGATTCCTCACAACGGTTGTCGTCCGCCTAAGAAACGTCGCGTTTAAGGCGTGAATCGATAGTTGGAGAAAGATCATGGCAAGATATTTGGGTCCTAAGCTCAAGCTGAGCCGTCGCGAAGGAACAGATTTGTTCCTTAAAAGCGGCGTTCGCGCAATCGATTCTAAATGTAAGATCGAGACTGCACCAGGACAACACGGCGCGCGTCGCGGCCGTTTGTCAGATTACGGTGTTCAGTTGCGTGAGAAACAGAAAGTTCGTCGTATGTACGGCGTTCTGGAAAAGCAATTTCGTAACTACTACAAAGAAGCTGCACGACTGAAAGGCAATACCGGTGAGAACCTGTTGCAGTTGCTGGAACAGCGCTTGGATAACGTAGTGTATCGCATGGGTTTTGCGTCAACACGCGCAGAAGCTCGTCAGCTGGTCAGTCACAAAGCAGTTGTTGTGAATGGTCAGGTAGTGAACATTCCATCGTTCAAGGTTCGTCCTGAAGATGTCGTTTCTGTTCGCGAAAAAGCGAAAAAGCAGGCACGTATCGGAGCAGCACTGGAGCTTGCGGAACAACGCGAGAAGCCAGTCTGGATAGAAGTAGACAACAGCAAATTGGAAGGTGAATTTAAACGTCTTCCAGAACGTAGCGACTTGTCTGCTGAAATTAACGAACAGTTGATCGTAGAGCTTTACTCTAAGTAAAGCTTAAGCATAGAGAGAGGACACAATGCAGGGTTCTGTTACCGAATTCCTAAAGCCGAGGTTAGTCGACATCGAGCAAATCAGCCCGACTCATGCCAAGGTGACACTGGAGCCTCTAGAACGCGGCTTTGGTTATACACTGGGTAATGCGTTACGTCGCATTTTACTGTCGTCAATGCCAGGCTGTGCAGTGACTGAGGTTGAAATCGATGGCGTGCTGCACGAATACAGCAGCAAAGAGGGCGTGCAGGAAGATGTCATTGAAGTTTTGTTAAACCTAAAAGGGCTGGCTGTCAGCATCGAAGGTAAAGATGAAGCGACTTTGACTTTGAATAAATCCGGAGCAGGTCCTGTAACAGCAGGCGATTTCACTCACGATGGTGATGTTGAAATCGTTAATCCTGAGCACGTTATCTGTCATCTGACAGGCGACTATGAACTTGTTATGCGAGTTAAAGTTGAACGTGGTCGCGGTTACGTGCCTGCGGCATCACGTCAGTCCGCTGATGATGATGAACGTCCAATCGGTCGTCTACTTGTCGACGCGTCGTTCAGCCCGGTTGAGCGCATTGCATATTCTGTAGATGCGGCACGTGTTGAGCAGCGCACTGACTTAGATAAGCTGGTTATCGAAATGGAAACCAATGGTACATTGGATCCAGAAGAAGCAATCCGCCGTGCAGCAACAATTTTAGCTGAGCAGTTGGATGCCTTCGTTGAACTTCGTGATATCAGCGAGCCGGAAGAAAAAGAAGAGAAGCCGGAATTCGATCCGATTCTTCTTCGTCCGGTAGACGACTTGGAATTGACTGTTCGATCTGCGAACTGCTTAAAAGCAGAAGCGATTCAGTACATTGGTGACTTAGTACAACGGACTGAGGTCGAGTTGTTAAAAACTCCGAACTTAGGTAAGAAGTCGTTGACTGAAATCAAAGACGTGTTGGCTTCACGTGGTTTGTCTCTTGGTATGCGCCTTGAGAACTGGCCACCAGCTAGCTTAATTGATAACGACTAAGGTCACCTTAGTAATAGATTTACTGAGAAGGGTATAGGTATGCGCCATCGTAAGAGTGGTCGTCAACTAA
This sequence comes from Pseudomonadota bacterium, assembly GCA_051745385.1. GTDB lineage: Bacteria > Pseudomonadota > Gammaproteobacteria > Enterobacterales > Alteromonadaceae > Idiomarina. Next base: position 154,595 of record JBNJDZ010000007.1, read on the forward strand.
ATCGAAACAGCAGCCATCGTCAGGCAATGTTCCGCAACATGGCAAGCTCTTTGGTGCGTCATGAGATCATCAAGACGACTTTGCCAAAAGCAAAAGAGTTACGTCGCGTTGTTGAGCCGTTGATCACAATGGCAAAACAAGACAGCGTAGCAAATCGTCGTCTGGCGTTCGCACGCACACGAGACAAAGAAGTTGTTGGCAAGCTGTTTAATGAGTTAGGTCCGCGTTATGAAGAACGCCCAGGTGGTTACACTCGTATTATGAAGTGTGGCTTCCGTACAGGTGATAACGCACCAATGGCTTACATTGAATTAGTTGGTCGCCCAGAAGTAGAAGAAGTTGAAGAAGTAGCTGAAGAAGTTACTGAGTAAACTGATTCAGAAAGTTGAAAAGCCGACTGTACGCAGTCGGCTTTTTTGTTTTTAGAGCTTCAATCCTTTTCTTAGTTTAGCTCGTCGTCAAAGATTTTGGCTAACGTTTCCTCTTCTAAATATCCTTCATTAACTAGCCATTCAAGCTCTTTACGGCTTACTCCGGATTGCTTTGCTTCTAAAGTGAGTAGTCTCCACTCTTCCTTATTCAGACTGTAGGCTTGGTTTTCTTTATCTGTGCCTACAAAGAAGTCCTTTAAGACCGAAATTAGCGACGTTGCTGTGTTTGGCAGTGCTTTAATAGATTGGGTTATTGAAGAGAGTATAGAATCAGGTGCTTCTTTCGCTGCAGTGCGCAAAACCGATTCGGTGAAGTCAGGGTGTGATGCTACTGCTTTTCGTATGATTATGTCTGCTTGTTCAGGCTCTCGTTTTAGAGCGATGCTAATGATGTCGTCGATATAAGCCGGTTCGGTTTGAATAGCGGATTCGACGATAGATTCACATAAGTCAGGGTAGCGTTTAATAGCTATGTCGACCACGCTATAGGTAACAGCGGGCTCTGCTTGCATTGCTGCAATTACAATAGCTTTAACTCGATTTTCCCTTGCATCAAATGCTGCATCAACAATATAACTGGCGTGCTCAGGATAATGGTTAATTAAAATGCGGACGGTGCGCATAATCGAGAAATTTTTGTGTAGGTGATTATCAATGATATTTCGGTAGGTACTTTTTAAATCGGATTCTGAACTCGTCGTGTCGCTATCAACAGTGATAGCGCTGCTCGTTCGTATTGCGCTCGGATTTAGAGTTGCCACAAGCAAACAGGTAAAAGTAATTAATTTCCAGCGCATATAATCGAAGCCCCTAAATTGAGTCTATTTATTATTTGAGGTTTTAATATAACAACAGTTCAAATAAAGCACAAAAAAACAACAAAATAGATTTAAAATCGTTCAATAATAAGGAGTTTAAAAGTCGTCAGTTTGTTTTTTAATCAGTTGATGTTTGAGATCAAAAAAAGATCTTGAAAGGCTCAGAGAGATCACTATAATTCGCCGCCGTTGTCATGAGTTGCCGCAGGGGTATCTGCGAAAAATTCAGACAACGGCGTTTTGTTTCAACCGGGCTGCAAAAAGCCGCTAAAAAGTGGTTGACGAAACGGCTGGGAAGTGTAGAATACGC
>JBNJDZ010000008.1:0-139390 GCA_051745385.1 Pseudomonadota bacterium
AAGGACACTACCACTCGGTTAGAGTACTCTTTTACAAAAAAATTCCATAAAAAAAGGGAGCCGCAGTGGCTCCCTTCTTTAAACGAGCTTTGAGCGCATGTCGGGTAGCAGCCGTGTATTACTACACAGCCGCCCCCTCAGAACCGTACGTGCGAGTTTCCCAGCATACGGCTCAAGCCTTATACAACAAAGCACCCATACTAACTAAGTGTAGATGACCTAAAGGACTCAATTTTCACTTAACCAACCTTTAAATCAGTAAGTCAAAATCACCATCTGGCAATGGTAATCAGAGCTACTTATCGAGCACCGCTCGACAAGAAAGGCACTGCCTCTTTCGCTCTATCCCTACTTTCTACTGTACTACTGCCGCTTTCGGTTAAGACTATATGTGCCAGCACATATATGATTCGCGGTCATTCAAAAATGTTTGCAAGAAATTTCCTCCTGTACACACTAGTGAATTTAGATATTATACTACACCAACTGGTCAGACCAGTCAATAGTTAGCATGTATTTGTCGATGGCAATTTGGATGAAGTAATACCAAATTATCCATTGTGTCAGGCCCACCTTTAAAACGTTCGATGACATGATGAACATGCCACTTTGTATCAAAGGTAATTTCCTGATGACACATTGGACACAAACCCTCTTGCCTTTTCCATAGATGAAAGACTCGTTTAAGCTTTGTTTTCGAGCTTTGCCAGTTTCTCGCTCGGCGTTGCTCTAAATAAAACTCCCACTGTTTCTCATAAGGATTGGCTTCAGCCTTGATCTTGGTATGCCGCTTTATGGCCACATCCGAAGCGTAGCCTAGTCGCAGGCGCTCACCCATAGGCGATGGTCCGGAAAAGACCCATTTCCGTTGTCCAAACTGAGGAAAGTATTTCTCTTTCACCCAGCGTTTATGACGGTTAGCGTGGCGTCTACGACACCAACGCCAGAGCATTTTCCAGATACGGTAATCAACGTAATTAAAGGTCGCTTTAGATACCACATGACGATGATAGTTTGCCCAACCCCTGATTTTAGGATTTAGCATTCTAACCAGATCGTCCGCACGTACCATTTTATGCGAGCTAATGACGGATTTAATTTCTCCTAAGAAGTTTCTCAAATTATCTTTAGCAGGCTTTATTAAAAGCTTACCGCGATACTTTCGAACGTTCTGTCCAAGAAAATCAAAACCGTCTGTTACATGAGTGACCACAGTTTTATGGGGTGACAGAGTAAGTCCTCGCTCACGAAAGAAATCGTCAACGATTGGCCTTACTTCATTTTCCAGTAACTCTCTCGATATACCGGTAATGATAAAATCATCCGCATAGCGAACGTAGTTCACTTTATGTTTGTACGAGCGCTTTGTGTTCTTCTCACCGAAATGAGAAGCCAGGCGCTTTTCCAAACCATCAAGGGCAAGGTTTGCTAAGGTAGGAGAAATGATTCCCCCTTGCGGTGTTCCTGCTCTTGTTTCATGTAATACGCTTGATTCCATATATCCTGCCTTTAACCAGCGTTCCAATACGTTTTTATTCATAGGAATATTACGTATTAGCCAGTCATGACTTATGTTGTCAAAACACCCTTCGATATCGCCTTCAAGGACCCATTCCGCCGATGACTTTCTACTAAGTGTGACAAAACACTGTTCAATCGCATCAGCCGTTGAGCGCTCAGGGCGAAATCCATAACTATGGTGGTCAGCAGTAACCTCTGATACCGGTTCCAACGCTAAAAGATGAAGAGCTTGCATAGCTCTGTCCTTCATTGTTGGGATCCCTAGAGGTCTTAATTTCCCAGAAGCTTTGGGGATATAGACCCGTCGTAAAGGACGGGGCCTGTACCTCCTGTTTCTGAGAACCTCTATTGCTTCCCACTTAAAGTTAGGGGTTTCCCACAACTCACCATCGACTCCAGCCGTTCGTTTACCTCGGTTTTCGGTCACTCGTTTCACCGCGAGTGCGCGCGCACCAAAAGAACGAACTAACAATCGCTGAAGAGACATTACTCTTCGCCATTGCTCTTGCCTTGCCGCTTTTGCTATCCGTACCTGAAGCCCTCTGACCGAGCGATGAATGACTCTCCAGTTGATAGAGTGCCAGCCATTCGCCTGATCGGGGAAAGCAGGTACATCAAACGATGTACTCATCTTGCATTTCTCCTTGTTGTGCACCCAAAGAGAAAATGCCCCCATAAGGGGGCAATTTCCCCTTATGGGTAAGTACAATTCAGGCTTTTCAGCCACTTTTAACAATTAAGACCTGTTAGAAGTCAGCAACCTTTCGGTCAGGACAAAGTCTGAATCCCTATCCGAACCATTACAGTCCGGCATTCGCTTTTTCTAACCTCCTCTACCCTCTTACCCAACAGATCACCTTACGGCTCACCTGCCTTCCCCAAACGGAAAGGCGGATAATAGGGCTTACCAAGTTTCGTGGTGTGTACAAGGATTGGGTTAGGTTCCGACTATTCACCGGCGATTGAAATGTCAGCGTATTCCCAGATGTGAAGAGAATAACCAATCGCGCACCATTTTGGTTAAAGCTTATTAGTAACAGTAAGCTTCTTGCGGTTGACGGTGTTTAAACATCGGTTCAGAAATCTTAACCATACCAACCAGCCTAGCCTCTCAAATCCGTGTTACTCAGATTATCCACCTATACCCTCGCGGGTAATAGATGCCAATAAATTGGGAGTGCATTGTCAGGGAGCTTCAAACAAATCCGTTACCAGAAATGCATTACCCCTAGGCTACTAATGGCTGAACACTAGGTTTCATCCTCAAGATTATTTACTTGCGGTGAAACAATACACAGCACAACTTCTGTCAGGCAGGCACTAAGCCCCTGATTAGAAGTTTTGATCCAAATTGTCGTATCGGATTTTCCATCTGGTGAGTGCGACAGCTCCCGTCGGTGAAAAGGCAGGAGGAGCGTCTTTAGCTAAGCTTCTTATTGTAGTATCCGGGGAGGATACCTAGACAGCAACCACGAAAGGATTACTATCGATAAGACTAACCAGTGAAAACACACCGATTAGGCCGATTATCCCTTTATTCGGGATACCGGTAATCGGTGCACAAGACCGATACCGGATCTCGACTACTAATTTTGCGGGAGGGCCAGTGAGCACCAATGTTAGTTAGTACTCACTGAGGACGTGACCCGCTAGGCTAGTGGCCTACGCGACTCTTGTCGCATCACATCATGCCGCCCATACCGCCCATTCCACCCATGTCGCCGCCAGGCATACCGCCTGCGTTGTCATCCTGTGGAATGTCAGCAATCATCGCTTCAGTAGTGATCATTAATGCACCAACCGAAGCGGCGAACTGCAATGCTGAACGAGTGACTTTGGTCGGATCCAAAATACCCATTTCCAGCATATCGCCATAAGTATCGTTACCAGCGTTGTAACCGTAGTTACCTTCACCACCGCGAACACTGTTAGCAACGACAGAGCCTTCAGCACCGGCATTCATAGCGATTTGACGCAAAGGTGCTTCCATTGCACGTAATGCCAGACGAATACCGACGTTCTGATCTTCGTTGTCACCACGTAACTCGGCCAGTTTGCTTGCCGCACGAACCAGAGCAACACCACCACCAGGCACAACACCTTCTTCAACTGCTGCACGGGTCGCGTGTAATGCATCTTCAACGCGCGCTTTTTTCTCTTTCATTTCCATTTCAGTAGCAGCGCCGACTTTAATGACCGCAACACCGCCAGCTAATTTAGCCAGACGCTCTTGCAGTTTTTCACGGTCGTAGTCAGACGTTGTGTCTTCCATTTGCTGCTTGATTTGGTTAACGCGGCCTTCGATAGCAGTGTCATCACCGTTACCATCAACAACAGTCGTGTTGTCTTTAGTAATGACAACGCGCTTCGCAGTACCTAAGTCTTCCAGCTGAGTTTTTTCCAACTCCATGCCGATTTCTTCAGAAACTACAGTACCACCAGTCAGAACAGCAATGTCCTGCAGCATCGCTTTACGACGGTCGCCAAAGCCTGGTGCTTTAACCGCAGCAACTTTAACGATGCCACGCATGTTGTTCACAACCAGAGTTGCCAGCGCTTCGCCTTCAACGTCTTCAGCAATAATCAGCAGAGGTTTACCGGCTTTAGAAACACCTTCTAATACCGGCAGTAACTCGCGGATATTAGAGATTTTCTTATCAATAAGAAGAATGAACGGGTTGTCTAGCTCAACCGAACCGCTTTCCTGATTGTTGATGAAGTAAGGAGACAAGTAACCACGGTCGAATTGCATACCTTCAACAACGTCCAGCTCGTCAGTCAGTGCCTGACCTTCTTCAACGGTGATAACACCTTCCTGGCCTACTTTGTCCATTGCCTGAGCAATGATTTCGCCAATAGTGTGATCAGCGTTTGCAGAAATAGTCGCTACCTGAGCAATGGCTTTGCTGTCGGCACAAGGCTGAGAAATTTTCTTCAGCTCTTCAACTGCAGCGATAACCGCTTTGTCGATACCACGCTTAAGATCCATCGGGTTCATGCCTGCGGCTACTGACTTCAAACCTTCGTTAACAATGGCTTGAGCCAGAACGGTTGCGGTTGTTGTACCGTCACCTGCTTCGTCGTTTGCTTTAGACGCGACTTCTTTAACCATCTGCGCGCCCATGTTTTCGAACTTGTCTTCCAGCTCGATTTCTTTCGCAACAGAAACACCGTCTTTAGTGATAACTGGCGAACCGAATGATTTGTCTAATACAACGTTGCGACCTTTTGGACCTAGGGTCACTTTTACTGAATCAGCAAGAATATTAACGCCTTTCAGCATTTTTTGACGCGCTGTGTTACCAAACTTGACTTCTTTAGCTGCCATTTTTGCTTTCCTCTTAAATTCGTTTAGTCGGTTGTGCTAGTAAGCGTTTCTGATGTCTTATTCTTCAACAGCCAGAATGTCGCTTTCGCTCATGATTAAGTACTCTTCACCGTCAATTTTCTCGGTTTTAACACCATAGCCTTCATTGAACAGCACTTTGTCACCAGCTTTTACGTCTAGTGCACGTACCTCACCGTTATCCAGAATGCGGCCTTTGCCTACTGCTACGATTTCACCGCGCGTTGACTTTTCTGCCGCAGAACCAGTCAGAACAATGCCGCCAGCCGATTTCGCTTCGACTTCAATGCGTTTGATAATGACTCGATCGTGTAAAGGACGAAGTTTCATTGTTGATAACTCCTCAACCTATTGTTGTTAGTGGTTAATACCCCTAAGGGGCGTGTAAAAATCATCGTGCTCATTAAATGGGGGAGGAATTTTTGTTATCAAGGGGGAAGCGCAAAAAAATTTATGGTAATTTGCCAAACTCACTGGCGCTATAGGGAGGTTCTATGACTCAGCGACCCAAATTGATTTTATGCACCACAGACAGTCACGCTTCTGCAAAGCAACTGGCTCGCAGTTTAGTTGAGAAAAAGCTCGTCGCCTGCGTCAATATAGTGCCTAATATGACATCGGTTTACTCCTGGCAAGGGCAAATACATGAAGATGAGGAGTGGCTTACGCTGATAAAATCAACCGATGAGTGTTTCGATGACATAAAAGATTTTGTCGGTGCGAATCACCCATACGACTCTCCAGAGTTAATCAGCATTAACATAGAAGACGGATTACCCGATTACCTGACGTGGATACAGGATTCAGTCAAATGATAAAACGGCTCATCTCATGCCTGACACTTTTTACCTTAGCGCTGACCCTAATAGCGCCAGTTGCCTATGGTGTTCAATCTAATCCTTTTCAGCAACAGGATGAGTTTTTACCCGTAGACCAGGCTTTTGATTTTGAGAGCGAAATTGACGGCGACAAGGTCACTGTCAGCTGGGCCATTGCCCCGGAATACTACCTGTATCAACACAGGTTCAAAGTCGTGCCTTCAAATGCTACAGCGGAAGCACCCGAGCTTCCAAAAGGGGAGTCTCATACGGACGAGTTTTTTGGCGAGTCAGTTATTTACCGTGACTACGTTGAATGGTCTTTTACTCTGGACCCATCTTTTTCCGGTGACAGTATTACCATACTCTACCAGGGTTGTGCCGATGCAGGACTTTGTTACCCACCAACAGAAAAGCAAGTAAAACTATCCACAAGCGGTGACAACAATGACATTTCAACGCCAACAGAGAGCGTCAGTAACAGCCTTTTTGGGATAGAAGACCAACACTTAACTATCACTTTACTATTATTTTTTGCCCTAGGTATTGGTTTGGCTTTTACTCCCTGCGTCTTTCCCATGTACCCCATCTTATCCGGGGTGGTTTTGGGCAACCGTGAACGCACCTGGAAGAATACGCTTTGGCTTTCTTTTATCTATGTACAGGGTATGGCCATTACCTATTCCTTATTAGGTTTGGTAGTCGCCTCAGCAGGTATGCAGTATCAAGCTTATTTTCAGCACCCTGCCGTACTCATTGTTCTTGCGCTTCTGTTTGCACTCTTTGCGCTCAGTATGCTTGGTGCCTATACCCTGCAATTGCCCATTAGCTGGCAGTCCAAACTACAAAGCCTAAGTGGTCAGCAGAGTGGCGGAAATGTTGTTGGTGTCTTTGTTATTGGAGCTATTTCAGGCCTGGTTGCATCGCCTTGCACTACAGCTCCTCTCTCAGGCGCTTTGCTTTTTATTGCGCAATCGGGTGACATTGTTAACGGTGCAGCAATTCTTTATGCACTGAGCCTGGGTATGGGGGTTCCATTAATACTGTTCGGATTAAGCGGAGGAAAGCTTCTGCCCAAAGCCGGCGCATGGATGGTGGTAGTAAAACAGTTTTTCGGCTGGTTACTCTTAGCTGTCAGTTTATTTTTAGTAGAACGACTACTCCCGACCAGTATCAGTATGTGGTTGTGGATTTTCTATTTCATTCTTGCGGCAGTATCACTGGCAGTAGCAATCAGCCAGTCAATCCGGACTGCAACCAAAGTCACTGTAATCATTTTATTAGCGGCTATGGCTACCGCAGGAAGCTATTGGCAAGTCAATAAAGCGCAGTTAGAACAACAAAGTCACGGACTTTTTACTAAAGTCACCAGTGTCAGTGACATACAGCAGCAAGTAGCGGAAAGCGACGGCTGGGTTATGCTGGATCTATACGCAGACTGGTGCGTTGCCTGCAAAGAATTTGAACAATACACCTTCTCGGATACCGGCGTTCAGGCCCAATTCGAGCAATTTAGACTGATTCAAGCCGACGTTACTCGCAATAATGCGCAAGATGTCGAAATTCTAAGCCGCTACCAGGTACTCGGGTTACCCACAATTCTGTTCTTTGACCCTGAAGGCAAAGAACGAGCGGAGTATCGGGTTACCGGTTATATGAACGCTGAAGATTTTAAAAAGCACCTGGAAAAGATAGTTTCCGAGTAAACTTGTGCCTAAATGCGCTGATAAGACCAGTAAAGTGCTGCAATCTTGCTTTTTTTCCCTATAATACTGTTGTTATAGGAACCCAAACTGAAAGTTATGGTCAGTTCTAATAGTTACCGTAACTTCACAGCAGATGGCGGCACAATGGCAGAACGTTTTAAAATATTGGTGCTAAATGGCCCTAACCTAAACTTACTTGGACAACGTGAGCCAGAGGTTTATGGCAATCAAAGCCTGGATGATATCGCTCAGTCATTAGAGTCTATTGCCCAAAAACAATCCGCATCACTGGATTTCAGGCAGTCAAATGCTGAACATCAGTTAATTGACTGGATCCAACAAGCCGCCAAAGACTCTGTCGACTATATCGTGATCAATCCAGCAGCCTACGCTCACACCAGCATTGCGCTGCGTGATGCTCTGCTAGCTGTGCAAATCCCTTTTATCGAAGTACACCTTTCTAATATTTATCGCCGGGAGAGCTTCCGCCACCATTCGTATTTAGCGGACGTGGCTGACGGCATTATCTGCGGGCTTGGTGCCCGTGGCTACGAATACGCATTACAAGCAGCTTTAAACATATTGAATAACACAGATAACTAAAGGTAGACGTTAGCATGGATATCCGAAAAATTAAGAAACTGATTGAGCTCGTTGAAGAATCTGGCGTTGCTGAACTGGAAATAACCGAAGGTGAAGAATCCGTTCGGATTAACCGTTACAGTGCGCAACCTGCGCCAATGCAGTATGCGCCACAGCCTCAACAGGCACCTCAGCAAGCACCTGCGGCACCAGCAAGCCAAACAGCAGCTTCAGCCGAGCCCGCCAGCGAAGAAATTAGCGGCCATGTTGTTCGTTCCCCTATGGTTGGAACTTTCTATGAAGCGCCATCGCCTGATGCCAAGCCATTTGTCACTGTCGGTTCTCGTGTTAACGCTGGCGAAACACTGTGCATTATTGAAGCCATGAAAATGATGAACCAAATTGAAGCTGACAAGTCCGGTGTCGTTAAGCAAATTTTAGTAGACAACGAAGAGCCAGTTGAATTTGATCAGCCTCTGTTTGTCATTGAATAAAGTAACCGCAGGAATTTGTCATGTTAGATAAAGTGGTCATTGCCAACCGTGGCGAAATTGCACTGCGCATACTGCGAGCCTGTAAAGAGCTCGGCATTAAAACAGTGGCAGTTCATTCAACGGTTGATAGAAATTTAAAGCACGTTTTACTTGCTGACGAAGCCATTTGTATCGGTAAAGCGCCAGCGAACGAAAGCTACCTGAATATCCCACGTATTATTAGCGCAGCTGAAATTACCGATGCTGCGGCCATTCATCCGGGTTATGGCTTTCTTGCTGAAAACGCCGACTTTGCCGAGCAGGTTGAACAGTCCGGTTTCATCTTTGTTGGTCCAACACCTGATCTCATTCGCCTTATGGGTGATAAAGTTTCAGCCATTAAAGCCATGAAGAAAACCGGAGTTCCCTGCGTACCGGGCTCCGACGGCCCGCTGGACGATGATGACGAGCGTAACATGAAGCTTGCCAAGCGCATCGGCTACCCTATTATTATTAAAGCAGCAGGCGGCGGTGGTGGTCGCGGTATGCGAGTTGTACGAAACGAAAGCGAATTGCTTAGCTCTATTAGTATGACTCAGAACGAGGCTCGTGCAGCGTTCGGCAACCCTGTTGTTTACATGGAAAAATTCCTTGAAAACCCTCGCCATGTTGAAATTCAGGTTCTGGCCGACGGTCAAGGTAACGCCATTCATTTAGGTGAACGTGACTGCTCTATGCAACGTCGTCATCAGAAAGTTGTTGAAGAAGCGCCGGCTCCAGGAATTACTCCGGAGATGCGCAAATTCATTGGTGAGCGTTGTGCTAAAGCTTGTGTAGAGCTGGGTTACCGCGGTGCTGGTACGTTTGAGTTTCTGTATGAAAACGGCGAGTTTTACTTCATTGAAATGAACACGCGTATTCAGGTTGAGCACCCGGTTACTGAAATGGTCACTGGTATCGACTTAATTAAAGAGCAATTACGCATAGCAGCAGGCCGCCAGCTATCAATTAGTCAGGAAGATGTCGTTATTCGCGGTCATGCGGTTGAGTGCCGTATTAACGCGGAAGATCCGGATACTTTTACACCGTCACCCGGTACCATCACTCGTTTCCATTCTCCGGGCGGCTTTGGTGTTCGTTGGGACTCACACGTTTACGCGGATTACAAAGTACCGCCTAACTATGACTCAATGATAGGTAAGCTGATTACTTACGGCGAGAACCGCGATATTGCTATAGCGCGTATGCGTAATGCTTTGAGTGAATTGATTATCGAGAACATTAAAACGAACATTCCTCTGCAAAAATCTATTATGGCAGACGAAAACTTCCAGCACGGTGGTACCAATATTCACTACCTTGAGAAAAAGCTTGGTTTGGGCGGGCATTAATTAATGCCCTGGATACAACTGACTCTTTCTTGCAGTGAAGAGCATGCTCCCCAAGTGGGTGACATGCTCATGGCTAACGGCGCTCAGGCGGTAACATACCGTGACGGCGCCGATACACCCATTTTTGAACCACGCCCCGGCGACGTTATATTGTGGGAACACACTTTAGCCACAGGCTTATTTGACGCCGAAGCTGATATAAAAGCCATTATTGCCAACCTTAAGAAGTCCAACGTTTTCGACAGCGACTTGCAATACAAAGTCGACCCACTGGAAGACAAAGACTGGGAACGCGAGTGGATGGATAACTTCCACCCTATTCGTTTTGGCGAACGGCTCTGGATTTGCCCAAGCTGGCGAGACATTCCTGACCCTTCAGCGGTCAATATTCTACTCGACCCGGGCATGGCGTTTGGTACGGGCACTCACCCAACAACCGCTATGTGTCTCCGTTGGCTAGACACGAACCCGCCAAAGGGTAAAAGCACTCTGGACTTTGGCTGTGGCTCTGGCATTCTCGGCATTGCGGCACTGTTGTTTAAGGCTAAGCACGCTATTGGTATCGATATTGACCAACAGGCGCTAATTGCGACCAAAGATAACGCCGAACGCAATGGTGTCAGCGACAAATTTGATGTGTTCCTTCCAAGTGAGCAACCCCAAACACAAGTCGACTTGGTCCTCGCAAACGTACTTGCCGGGCCTCTGAGAGAATTGTCAGAAACCATATTGGCGTTTGTTAAACCGGGTGGACAGCTCGTACTATCGGGTATTTTAGAGCGTCAGGTTAATGATGTTATGACGGCTTACCAACCAGACATCGCTTTTGACACTCCCGTCATAGACGGCGACTGGGCAATGCTCAGCGGTACTCGGGTCGGTTAACACGCGTTCGCTTTGTCAATAGTAAAAAATGAAAAAAAGACCCAAATTGTGTAATAAATAGCCTTTTCTTTATTGCGCAAATTCCCTAAAATTCCTCACCCTTTCGCTGCGTAGTTTTTAACCGATGCGGATTGGTCCATATCAACTCGACAATCAGGTCATATTGGCTCCCATGGCTGGAGTTACTGATCAGCCGTTCCGCCAACTGTGTTATAGCACGGGGGCAGGGCTTACAGTATCAGAGATGCTGTCCAGTAACCCAAAAGTATGGCAGACCGATAAATCCAGGCAACGCATGGATCATTCGGGAGAGCTTGGCATTCGTGCCGTGCAAATAGCAGGCTCTGAACCAGAGCTAATGGCCGAAGCAGCACGGATTAATGTCAGTATGGGCGCGCAGATTATTGATATTAATATGGGCTGCCCGGCGAAGAAGGTGAATAAGAAAATGGCTGGCTCGGCGCTCATGCAGCACCCTGAGTTAGTCGAAGAGATACTGACAGCGGTCGTTAAAGCTGTCGACGTTCCGGTAACGCTAAAGACAAGAACCGGTTGGGATCCTGAACATAAAAACGGTATTGATATAGCGCAGTTAGCAGAACACTGTGGTATTCAATCACTTGCTATTCACGGTCGTACTCGCGCCTGCATGTATAAAGGTAATGCAGAGTACGACACGATAAAAGCAATTAAGAACGCCGTTTCGATTCCAGTTGTCGCTAACGGCGATATTCGTACACCGTTACAGGCAAAACAGGTTCTTGAGTATACTGGGGCAGATGCCATTATGATTGGTCGTGGCGCGCAGGGTAATCCCTGGCTGTTTAGAGAAATTGCTTACTTTCTTCAAACAGGCGAGGAACTTCAACCGCCGTCGCTAACCGAAGTGGCTGAGACCGTCATTCATCACGTTGGTAAATTGCACGAATTTTACGGCAGTTACCAGGGTGTCAGAATCGCCAGGAAACACGTTGGTTGGTATTTAAAAGAAAAAGCCAGCAATGATGAATTCAGGCAAACATTTAATCGTCTTGAGGATGCCGAAGCGCAACTTAAGGCACTTGAAGATTATTTTGTCACTGTAGAGAAGAGATAAGCGTATTATGTTTGATCAAAACCCTAGTCGTGAAAACGTATCTCCCCTGACCACTATCGGCAATAACGCACAGCCAAAGCCATTGCGTGACTCCGTGAAGCAAGCGCTGAATAGCTTTCTGCGCCAGCTAGACGGTCAGGACCCTGAAGAATTGTACGAACTGGTGTTATCCGAGGTGGAGGCGCCGCTACTAGAAGAAGTCATGACTTATACCCGGGGTAATCAAACCCGCGCCGCAACCATGTTAGGTATTAACCGCGGCACTTTACGCAAGAAGCTGAAAAAATACGGCATGAATTAGAACTTTTTGGGCGCCTTTTGGCGCCCTTTTTTTATTGACCTCCCCGTAATTTAACTGAATTATAGAAAGGCAAAACAATGGAAACCCGTCCAATCCAACGCGCTTTAATCAGTGTTTCTGATAAAACCGGTATTGTTGAATTCGCTCAATCTCTGGCAAACAAAGGTATTGAAATTCTCTCTACAGGTGGCACTGCCAAGCTACTTCGCGATTCAGGCATAACCGTTATTGACGTTTCTGAGCATACCGGCCAGGAAGAGATTATGGGCGGGCGCGTAAAAACGCTGCATCCGAAAGTTCACGGGGGCATTTTAGGCCGTCGCGATATCGATCAGGCGGTCATGCAGGAGCAAAATATTGCGCCTATCGATATGGTTGTGGTTAACCTGTACCCCTTTGCTGAAACTGTAGCCAAAGAAGGTTGCACGTTAGAGGACGCAATAGAAAATATCGATATTGGTGGCCCAACTATGGTTCGCGCGGCAGCCAAAAATCACAAAGATGTGACCATTGTTGTAAATGCCAATGACTACCAACGCGTGCTTGCTGAGCTTGAGGAACAGGGTGGAGTCAGCCACAGCACCCGTTTTGACTTGGCGGTCGCAGCATTCGAGCACACCGCCCAGTACGACGGCATGATTGCAAATTACCTGGGTAAGCAACTGAGTGAAAATGACTTTGCACGTACATTAAACCTGCAGGTATCGAAAAAGCAGGACTTACGTTACGGCGAAAACTCACATCAATCGGCTGCATTTTATACGGAACGTAATGCCCCAGCCGGTACCGTTTCCAGCGCTACGCAAATTCAGGGCAAAGCGTTGTCCTTTAACAATATTGCAGACACAGACGCTGCGCTTGAATGCGTAAAAAGCTTTGCTGAGCCGGCCTGCGTTATCGTTAAGCATGCAAACCCTTGCGGTGTCGCAATTGGTGAGTCAATTACCGATGCTTATGATCGCGCTTTTAAGACCGACCCAACTTCCGCGTTTGGTGGCATTATTGCTTTCAATCGTGAGCTGGATGAAGCAACAGCAACGGCCATCGTTGAGCGCCAGTTTGTTGAAGTTATTATCGCGCCGAGTGTCAGCGAAAGAGCCAAAACTGCGGTTGCCGGGAAAAAGAACGTGCGTTTACTAGAGTGCGGCCAGTGGGAAGAAACCAGCACCCAGCTAGACTACAAGCGTGTTAATGGCGGCTTATTGGTACAGGATACCGACAGCCAGGACTTTAACCTGGAAGAATTAAAAGTCGTCACTGAAAAGCAGCCAACAGAAACACAGATGACCGACTTATTATTCTGCTGGAAAGTCGCTAAGTTTGTTAAGTCGAATGCCATTGTTTATGCCAAAGATGGCATGACAGTGGGTGTCGGCGCAGGCCAAATGAGCCGCGTTTACAGTGCTAAAATTGCTGGTATAAAAGCGGCCGACGAGAACCTTAGTGTGCCAGGTTCAGTTATGGCCTCTGACGCTTTCTTCCCGTTCAGAGATGGTATTGATGCTGCTGCCGAAGCAGGCATCAGCGCTATCATTCAGCCGGGAGGATCTATCCGTGATGAAGAGATCATTGCCGCTGCGAATGAACACGGTATCGCGATGGTATTTACCGGCATGAGACATTTCCGCCACTAAGCAACTTAACCAGTGAGCATAGCATTGCGTCCGTAACGTTTGGGGGCTAGTCTTATAGACAAGTTCCTAACTCTACAGGTGATAGCATGAAAAAAATAATAACATCCGTTTCTGTCATAGCATTAGCAAGTGCTCTTAGCGCTTGCTCTCCAGCCCCCGAAGCGGACTCTTTGCAAGCAGCCGTCGACCATGAATCCCGTACCGACAAATACGCTGCTCGTGATGAATTTCGTAACCCAAAAGAAACTCTGGAGTTTTTTGAGCTAGAGCCAACTATGACGGTAGTGGAAATCTGGCCAGGTGGTGGTTGGTATACTGAGATACTAGCACCCTATCTGGCAGATGAAGGGCAGCTCTATGCTGCGCACTTCCCGGAAGATTCAGGTAGCGATTACTACCAAAGCTCACTTGAGAATTTCAAAGAAAAATTAACCACTAACCCGCTCTATGGCAATGTCATTTTAACCGAGTTTGCGCCGGGTAAAGACACTGACCTAGCACCGGCCCGTAGTGCCGATCGCGTACTGACATTCCGTAACCTTCACAACTGGTATATGCAGGAAGGTGAGGAAGGCGTTGTTCAGGCGTTCCGTCAGTTTTATCAAACGCTGAAACCTAATGGCATGCTGGGTATCGTTGACCATCGCCTGCCAGAGTCAAAAGATGCTGAAGCTTTTAAAGACTCTGGCTATGTAAAAGAAAGCTGGGTCATTGATTTAGCAGAACAAGCTGGTTTCGAATTTGTGGCTAGTGCCGAAATCAACGCAAACCCTGAAGATACAGCTGATCACCCTAAAGGGGTCTGGACTTTACCTCCAACCCTGACGCTGGGTGAGGAAAACAGAGAAAAATATGAAGCCATTGGTGAAAGTGATCGTTTCACCTTGAAGTTTCGCAAACCCGTTACAGACTAAAGGACAGAACTAACCTTATGAAAGTATTGGTCGTTGGCGGCGGAGGCCGTGAGCACGCTCTGGCGTGGAAAGCAGCACAATCACAGCAAGTCGAGTGCGTATATGTTGCACCGGGTAACGCAGGTACAGAGCGTGAGCCAAATCTGACAAATGTGGCCATCAGCGCCGAAGACATTGAAGGTTTGCTTAACTTTGCCAAAGGCGAGGGTGTTGAACTAACCATTGTTGGTCCGGAAGCACCTTTAGTTGCGGGTATTGTTGATCGCTTCAGTGAAGCCGGGCTTGCCGCATTTGGCCCCACGGCTAAGGCTGCACAGTTAGAAGGCTCTAAAGCTTTCAGTAAAGACTTTCTGCAGCGCCACAATATACCCACCGCCGACTACCAAAACTTTACAGAGGTTGAGGCTGCCAAAGCTTATGTCGCTGAAAAAGGCGTTCCTATTGTCATAAAGGCAGATGGCCTTGCAGCTGGCAAAGGCGTTATTATAGCCGAAAGCCAGGAGCAGGCAGATGCCGCTATCGACGACATGCTGGCCGGTAACCGTTTCGGCGATGCCGGGCATCGCGTTGTTATTGAAGAATTTTTACGCGGTGAAGAAGCCTCTTTTATTGTTATGGTGGACGGCGAACATGCAGTACCTTTTGCGTCAAGCCAGGACCATAAAGCACGTGATAATGGCGATAAAGGACCTAACACTGGTGGGATGGGCGCTTATTCGCCGGCTCCGGTAGTGTCGCCAAACATACATAAATGGGTTATGCAGCACGTCATTAAACCAACTGTTGATGGAATGGCTGCAGAAGGAGCGCCTTACAAAGGGTTTCTCTACGCAGGTTTAATGATTGCAGACGACGGTACGGCTAAAGTTCTGGAGTACAACTGCCGCTTTGGCGATCCTGAAACTCAGCCCATTATGATGCGTTTAAAGTCTGATCTGGTTGAACTTTGCCAGCAGGCAATTGAAGGTAAGCTTAACCAGGCGCCTATCGACTTTGATGAGCGTGCTGCGGTTGGTGTGGTTATGGCTGCCGGAGGGTACCCTGAAAGTTACAATAAAGGGGATGTCATTCAAGGCCTTCCTGAGCAAGCTTCTGAAAACCAGAAGGTGTTCCACGCTGGCACTAAAATGGATGACGGCAATGTGGTCACAAGTGGCGGCCGGGTTCTATGTTGTACCGCCTTAGGTAAAACCGTTACCGAGGCTCAACACCTTGCCTATCAGTTGGTTGACAGAATTGACTGGAATAATGCTTATTATCGCACCGATATCGCACACCGCGCGATAAAACGCGAAAGCTAATTTAATGCCTAATCTGTAGCGGCAATAAACCGTATGTTTAATGCCGCTATTTATTAAGCTCTGAACACACTGTTAATCTTCAACAATCAGATCATCTTCAGTATCAGACGCTGAGCTAAATGAGTCATCAGCAAATTTACCACGCCCGTACATACTAGCTACTTTTGGTCGATGGATACGTGCCTGATATTTTGCCCAGACCTTTTCTACGTGCGTTGCAGGGGCTTGTTCCCCTCTACATGCAGCTAGTAACTCAATATCTTCTTGTAGAACAGGTTCAAACTCTCCCGACAGCATTGCCGTAATGAGGCAGCCGTAATGGGTCAAGGCATCGCTTTCGCGAATCGAGAAATCGCCTGAGCGAGAGAAGCCATAAGGGTAGTTGCGGAAATCGTTAAACGGTTTCTTTAACAATAATTCACGGGTCATCTTGGTCATGTGTAAGCCCTTCCTACAGACTAAAACCGAACAAAAAGTCTGTCGCTGTATACGACAAAGAGGATATAGAGCGATATCGGAATTTTGTCAACGAAAATTTTTGTAAAATGCCTTTTAACAATTCACTAGAGCACCTATAAATTAGCCGTGTGTAATAAATTATGTCATTTTATTTCAAGTTGTTTCGTAAATATGAAGGAAGAGCACTATGAATAAATTAATGTTAACGACACTAGCCACCGCCACGTTAGGGCTAGTTGCATGCGGGGGCTCTGACAGTGATGACAATAACGATACTGCGCAATTCTCTCTGGGCATTAGTGATGCCCCGGTCGACAACGCTGAATCCGTTGTTGCCTGCTTTAACGCGGTTGAACTTACCGGGAATGGCGATGAACCTCGCACCTTCACCGTCGGTGAGGACATCGAAGCTCCTGAAGAAAATGACCTTTGTACCGACGAAGATGGCCAGCCAATTGCAAATACCATTGGCATCGACTTGCTAGAGTTCACGGGTAACGACTCAATGGTCTTTCTTGAAGATGCAGAAATTGATGCCGGTCAGTACGGACAGCTAAGACTGGTAATGGCCGAAGGCTCTTACATCATGACAGACACCAACGATGATGGTGAAGCTGAGAAAGTTGCCGTACAAGTCCCTTCAAACGAGCTGAAGTTAGACGGCTTTGTTGCCGATGCCGGCGGAAACCTTAACTTTACCGTTGAGTTTGATTTGCGCCACTCAATGACTAACCCAGTCGGCCAGGATCATTACATTCTTAAGCCTCGCGGCGTTCGTCTGGTTGATAACTCTGCCGTTGGACACCTGAAAGGAACAGTAGCTGAAGGCGCATTGCTTTTTAACGATGCCTGTACTGTCGCACCAGAAAATACAGAAGAGCCTGTAGCTTATGTTTATCTTTACGAAGGCAGTGACCTTGACGAAACAACACTGGCTGATAACGGCGGTTCGGAAGAAAACGAACCTTATGCCAGCACAGCTGTTTATTTTGATGGGGTAGACACCTATGACTTCTCAATAGGCTTCGTTGCAGCAGGAGACTATACCGCAGCGCTTACCTGTAATGGTGAGGACGATCCTGAAGCCGATGATGACGTAAACTTTTTCTTAACCGAGAACGTCACTATTGAAGAGTCGAGCGAGCCACAAGAATTAGAGTTTATTGGTGCAGCTAACGAATAGCGACATTCTATAGTTTTGGCTACAGGGACGTAGCCTTCCTCTTACCAAAAACCAAATGCTGACCCCAGGCTTCTACCACTGAGTAGTACCGAAATTAAAAAGATGATTGCAGCAAGCATATTTTGCAAACCGGAGTTTCGGTATTTGCCGAGCATCGAACTCTGACAAAGCCACCACAGAAATCCAACAATAACTGGCAATAGAATTCCATTAGCAACCTGCGCAAACCAAATAACCGTTACCGGCTTTATGCCAACGCTTGAAATCACAATACCTATTAGCAAAATCGATAGCCAAACCGTTCTGAAAGCTTTGCTCCGTAAATTTACCGACCAACCCATGATGCCGCATAATGCGTACGCGCTGGCTAAAGGCGCCGTTGTCGCAGATGAAATACCCGCAGCAAACAACCCTATTGCCATTAAGTAAGTAGCCCCATCGCCAAAAAGCGGGCGCAACGACCCGGCTAAATCCCCGGCACTTTCAATTGTCACTTGCTGACCGAAAAACGCCGATGCTGCAGTGGCAACAATAGCCATGGAGATGAGACCACCAAAGGGTATCGAAAGAAAAAGGTCACGACGGACAGCTGAAATGTCATCCGGAGATTGCCACTTTTTAGACACACTAGAAGCGTGTAGGAAAATATTATACGGAACTACCGTCGTACCAATTAACGCAACCACAGTGAGTGTCGCGCCGGTAGGCAATGAAAACCCAAAGGCTCCCTTGAATACAGCGCTCCAGTCCGGATCCGTTAATAAGAAGGTCCCAACAAAGGCCACACTCATTAGCAGAACCATACCAATCAAGGTCTTTTCTATCACCCTGGCATTACCTGACCAAAGTATGAGTAACGCAATAACGCCAATGATAAGCGCCCAGGCATTACTCAACCAATCGTCAAGTATTGGTACCGGGCCAAGGAGCTCACCTGCACCTAAGCTGGCTCCAGAAAGGTTTCCGCCCTGATAGACACTATTACCAATAGCAATAGCACTAAAAATAAGAATTAACGCCAACCACCGGAGCCAGCCAGAGGTGAGGTTATTACGGATGTTCTCACCGAGCCCGGCTTGTGTCACCAAACCAATGCGAGCAGACATTTCCTGAAGAATAACGCAGGCAACAATAGAGAACAGTAAAGCCCAAAGCAGTGCGTAGCCAAAGTTTGCTCCAGCCAACGACGCTGTAACGACGGTACCAGGGCCAATAAAAGCCGCGGCGACTAACGCACCAGGTCCGAATTGAGACAGTTTCAACATAGCCTAAACAGATTTTCTAACAGGTTGAGGGCCTTCAATAGTCACCATTGAAATCCAGTTTTTCTTAAGTGCTTCGGATAAATCCGATTCAAGCACAGAGCGAGCTGTACCGTACTCAACATATAAATCGGTAACGCCACATGCTCTATTACGCCCGTGAGCTTTGCCTGTGTAAAGTGCCATGTCC
Source organism: Pseudomonadota bacterium (assembly GCA_051745385.1). Lineage (GTDB taxonomy): Bacteria > Pseudomonadota > Gammaproteobacteria > Enterobacterales > Alteromonadaceae > Idiomarina. The sequence continues at coordinate 19,063 of JBNJDZ010000008.1, forward strand.
GCAACTTGAAGAACCCTTTCCCAATCCATTTCATGTTCCGGTATCTCTGCAAAAGGCAGCCGAATAAAACCTATAGTGGTTGTTACAAAAATTTCCTGCCCTTCGTAAACAACCGGCTCTTTCGCTATCGATTTCAAAACCCTTTCGCTCATTTCTTCCAGGTCAGCACTGCTTACGTTGCGCACAAGAAAAAGAAATTCCTCGCCACCCCAACGTATCAGCTTATCACTCGCACGACACTCATTTTGCAGGCGTTGGCTAATTTCGATCAATACTTTGTCGCCTGCCGCATGCCCATATCTGTCATTAATGCGTTTAAAAAAGTCGATATCAAGCAGAATGAGTCCATCTGAATGAGCCGCAGCTTCACGTCTTTCACCATGCTGTTTACGCGCTTCCATTTCTTCCTGAAGGGCACGGCGGTTCCACAGACCAGTAAGAGGGTCTCTACGCGACTGGTCGGCCAACAAATTATTGGCTTCTTTTAACCTTAAGTTAGCGCGCCGGGCTTTGCGGTACATCAGAAAAACAAATAAAGCGGCTAATACAGCAACAATTCCCAGTAGTAACCAAATCAGATTTCGCTGTTCGTTAATTTCCAGTAACTGCTGTTTAAGCTCATTCTGGCGTTCCAGTAACTCTATTTGTTGTTCTTTATCTTTGCTTTCATAAAGCTGCTGCAAATTAGCCAGGTTCTGCTGCTGATCACTTTGGTAAAGCTCTTCCATCAGCTCCATTTGTTGCTTTAAAGTGTCGGCCTGATTTTGATATTGTCCGGCAAACTCATAGGCTTCAGCAAGCTCTCCCAGTAACCCTTCAACCTCTGTTTTTATGCCTTCTTCACGGTAAAACTCAACCGCTTCTCGCATTTCTTCAAGACCTGCTTCTGTATTACCCTGGCGGACATCAACTGAGCCCAGATTAAAATGAATGGTCTGTACCATCAATTTGTCCTCGACAGCTTCCGCAAGCTCTAGCGCCTCTCGTAAGTGGCTGCGAGCTTCCTCCCACTCTTCTTCATACATGTAGTGGTCGCCGAAGTTATTTAAAATAACCGGCAGTAAGTATTCGCGCTCATCATTAACTGCAACATCGTAAGCTTTTCTTAAAGAGTTTAATGACGCATCTCGATTACCCATTCCTGCTTCGACGTAGGATTTATGGAGATAGAAATCAGGCAAATCATATTCTAGCTCGTTTTGCTTAGCGCTTTGAATCGCCTTATTAATTGTTTTTAACGACCCATCCCAATTTTTCAACTCAGACTGAATAATCGCGATTGAGTAGTCCAAATATTGCTGACGAATGGGCGTTCGTTCGTTGTTCGTTTCGTTGACTGCATCCTGAGCCAGTAACAGGTGGCGTAAGGCATCATCGTAACGGTTCCAGTCAGCATAGACTCTCGAAATGAGGTTATGACCGTAATAGCGAACCCGTGGCATACGTGAGTTGGAAAGAGGGATTTCAACATCATTGAGTAGCAAAAACGCTTCGCCGTGTTTACCTTCCATTTGAAGTATTTCAACTCGAGTCGCCTGAGCTTCGGCTTTTACATCAGCAATTTCACTATCTCTGGCAAGGGCTAACAGTTCGTCCAGCTTTTCAAAGGCTAAGTCTACTTCACCTTCATAGTAATACCAGGAAACTTCGTAACTTTTAGCTCTGGCCCGGGTCGCTACGGGCGTTTTCGCTGAAACATTCTCCAGCACATTAAATAGAATAGCTTCTGAGTCTTCGTCTTCACCCAAGGAGTTAAGATAATCATCCAACTGCTCCTCCATGGCCATTTCAACCGGAATACCGTTAATATTTTCCGTTGATGACTGGGCTGATACGGACCCAAAGCTTACCAACAGAAAAAACGCTGGAACCGCTAAGCAGTAGTTAACCCATTTCTTGTTTTTATTATTCATGGGAGTGAGTCCGTTAAATGATTAATTAACGACCAAGTTTATCTCAATTTGAATGATTGCACAAAGCTAAACACTGAGGTAAAACAGCATTATGGCAACGACAAAGTTAGACTGGTCAAAAATACTTAAATCGGGGCAAAGAATCTTTATTGGCTCCCACGCGGCGGTCCCAACCGCGCTTATTGATGACCTGATAGAAAACGCAAAAAACCTGCATGATATTGAAATTGTGCAGTTAATGACGCTGTCCGACAATAAGTGGGCCGGCCCGCAATACCAGCAGCTGTTTAAGGTCAATACCTTTTTCATTGGCGGAGATACCGTAAGAACCGCGGTAAATGAAGGCCGTGCCGATTATACTCCCAGCTTTATTTCCGATATTCCCAATCTATTTAATAACGGCATTCTACCATTAGATGCCGCTTTAATTATGGTCAGTCCCGCGGACAAATACGGCTACCACTCAATGGGGGTTTCAGTCGATGTGGTCGCTGCTGCTGCTAAATCGGCCAAGACGGTTATCGCCCAAGTGAACCCTAATATGCCGGTCACTTACGGACAGTCTTTTCTGCACACGAATCAGATTAATTACTTTTGGGAACATGCGGCACCTCTGCCAGAGCTTCCGCCCCCCAGTCTGGAAGACAGTAAAATCATTGAGCGGATCGGCCAGTACATTGCTCTGCTCGTTGATAACGGCTCCACGCTTCAAATTGGTGTCGGTACCATTTGCGCTGCCGCACTGCGTTATTTAAGCAATCATAAAGACCTCGGTATTCACAGCGAACTCATTACTGACGACGTTATGCATTTGATGCTCAAAGGGGTCATTAATAACCGAAAAAAAACCTTTCATCCGAATAAAATTGTGACCAGTTTCTGCATGGGTTCAAAAGCCTTGTATGACTTTGTGGACCACAATCCACACGTTGGCTTTTATCCAAGTGAATATGTGAACTCACCGGCAAACGTAGCTCGGAACGACAAGTTGGTAGCAATTAACAGTGCCATTGAAGTAGATTTAACCGGACAAGTAGTGTCGGACTCTATTGGACACCAGTTTTACAGCGGCATTGGTGGCCAAGTGGACTTCAGCCGCGGAGCATCCTTAAGTAAAGGCGGAAAACCGGTTATTGCTCTGCCATCGACAACACAAGACGGTAAAGTGTCACGCATTGTTCCATTCATTCGAGAAGGCGCGGGTGTAGTAACAACCCGTGGGCATGTGCATTATGTCGTTACTGAGTTCGGAGTCGCTTCATTGCGAGGGAAAAGTATTCGCGAACGAGCTATGGAATTAATTCGTGTTGCACACCCTAAATTTCGTAGTCACCTGTTGCAGGAAGTTCGCAAATATTATTGGGTTCCCCACTATCAGCAACAAACGCCTGTTGACGTGCCGGAACTCGGTGATATTGGCTTTAAAAAGCTCAAAATTAATAACGAATCCTTTGATTTAAGACCACTTTATCCATCAGACGAACGCCGGCTGCAGGAGTTCTTTTATTCTCATACGAAAGAAACGCTACAGCTACGTTACAACGCCGTCCCCACAACCATGACCCGGGAGAAATCCTGTACTTTGGTCAGTGTTGACCAGTCTAAAGATCTTGCCTTGTGTATTGTGCATCAAAAAGGCTCTGCGGTTCAGATTCAGGCTGTTGGAAGGTATTACTTCATTGAGTCGCAAAACAGCTGTGAAGTCGCTTTTGTGACTCGCGAAAAATACCAGGGTCGCGGCATGGCCGGCATGCTTTTAGATGAAATGATCCGCATAGCCCGGGAGCGTGGTCTGGACAGTATGCAATCCTATGTTCTCGCCGCCAATAAACCGATGCTGAGTGTGTTTGAACGGGGCGGCTTTAAACGTCTGCCCAGTGAAGAGCCTGGTGAAGTGTTGCTCAAACTCGAACTTAGAAAAGGCAGTGAATAAATTATGTCGATAGTCGTATTCAGTCACGATGACTGCCTCAAACACATACCTAACGAGCAACACCCTGAATGCCCGGCTCGTATAGAAGCCATTAATGACCAACTGATTCGTTCAGGCCTCGACTTTGTGCTCATACGAAAAGAAGCAACCGAAGCTCCCTGGAAAGCTATTCAGGCGGCGCACTCGCAGGCACATATTGACTTTATTCGTGCGGAAATTCCCGAGTACGACCATGAGTGGATAGACCCGGACACCTTAGTGACACCGGGCAGTTTAACCGCCGCATTGAAAGCAGCCGGCAGCGCCATCAATGCCGTTGACGATGTCATGACAACACTCAACAAACAGGCTTTTTGTGCCGTTCGGCCCCCGGGTCACCACGCCACACGCACAAAAGCCATGGGTTTTTGTTTATTCAACAATATTGCAGTTGCGGCGTATCACGCCATTGAAAAGCACGGGCTTGAGCGCGTCGCTATTGTCGATTTTGACGTGCATCACGGCAACGGAACCGAGGATATCGTTCAGGACGATGACCGTATTCTGTTTTGTTCGTCGTTCCAGCAAGCGTTCTACCCATTTACCGGGGAAGACACTAGCGCCAGCAATGTTCACAACGTGCCTCTGCCTGCAGGTTGCAAGGGTGAACAATGGCAACAAGCGGTTTCAGAAAAATGGTTCAGTGCACTCGACGAATTCCAACCTCAACTGGTGCTTATTTCCGCAGGCTTCGATGGTCATGCAGAAGACGATATGTCACAGTTTCTACTGAAAGAAGATGACTACCACTGGATAAGCGTTAAGCTGAAAGAAATTGCCGACAAACATTGTGACGGTCGTATCGTATCTACGCTCGAAGGCGGGTATAATCTCAGCGCTTTAGGCCGCAGTGTTGTTGCGCATTTAAAAGGCTTACTCTAGTTGGTTAACGCCTATAAATAAGACCTGCAACAACACGCCTCCATTCGTAAAAACATTCATAAAAAGAGTCGAATATTATGGGATTAGTTCTTAAGCTTGTGGCGGGTATAGTCGCCGGTATTCTCATTGGGTTATATATGCCAGAGTGGGTCAGTCAACTGCTGTTGACCTTCAAAGCGCTGTTCGGTCAACTGTTATTCTTTACCATCCCATTGCTTATTTTGTTCTTCATTACCAGCGGTATTGCCAGCTTACCAAGCAACTCCGGAAAAATGCTGGGGAAAACCTTAGGTATTGCTTATGCCTCTACTGTCATCGCCGGTATTGTTGCGTTTTTCGCTGCCAGCATTGTCGTGCCCTGGCTTACCACCGATGCTCAGAGTGTGTCTACCGAAGCCAAAGCCACTATCGAACCCTTTATTGAGCTGTCAGTTCCACCGCTGATGGAAGTCATGTCAGCCCTGGTTTTAGCCTTTATCTTCGGACTGGGCATTGCCAGTACCAAAGCAGAAAGTTTGAAAAAATTGTCGGATCAAGGCCGTGACATTATCGAACTGTTACTGGTTAAAGTCATTATTCCATTATTGCCGCTGTATATTGCCGGTATTTTTGCGGAAATGGCCGTTGCCGGTACAGTATTTGACACCCTTAAAACCTTTGGCGTCATTCTGATACTCGCCGTTGCCCTGCACTGGATTTACATCACCTCTATGTACATTATGGCTGGCATAAAAACCGGACGTTCACCGCTGTTTTTAATCAAGAATATGCTGCCGGCGTATTTTACTGCACTAGGTACAATGTCCAGTGCTGCAACTATTCCTGTTACCCTGCAAAGCGTGCGCAAGAACAAAGTCGATAACGACGTTGCCAACTTTACCGTGCCACTTTGTGCCACCGTTCACTTAGCCGGCTCCACCATTACCATTGTCAGTTGTGCGGTCGCGGTTATGGTGCTGCACAGTTCACTGGCCATTCCCGGCTTCTTTACCATGCTGCCATTTATTTTAATGCTGGGTATTGTCATGTTAGCCGCACCAGGTGTGCCTGGTGGCGCCGTTATGTCGGCGGTTGGCCTGTTAGGTTCCATGCTGGGTTTCGGTGAAACCGCTGTCGCCTTAATGATAGCCTTGTACATGGCACAAGACAGCTTCGGTACCGCCTGTAATATTACGGGTGATGGTGCTATTGCGATGTTTGTGGATAGTTCAAAGAAGAGTTAGCGAACGAATATTGCAGGCATTTAGTCGCTGGTGCGTATTAAACTCAATTTAAGCGTACTAGCGATTAAAACTTGGAGCGGGAAACGAGATTCGAACTCGCGACCCCAACCTTGGCAAGGTTGTGCTCTACCAGCTGAGCTATTCCCGCGTATTGGTACTTTTTACAGTATTTCTGGAAAGTCTGACGTTGGAGCGGGAAACGAGATTCGAACTCGCGACCCCAACCTTGGCAAGGTTGTGCTCTACCAGCTGAGCTATTCCCGCTTCGTCAGTGCGGCGTGTATTCTACTGATACCACCGATAAGGTCAATAGTTTTTGCGCCGCAATTGGCTTATTTGCTGAAAAAATGCTCTCGGTAATGCTGCAATTCAGCAATAGACTCGCGAATATCAGCCAAAGCTTCATGCGCACCCGACTTTTTGAAACTATTAACAACCTCCGGTTGCCAGCGTTTTGCCAACTCTTTTAACGTACTGACATCCAGATTGCGGTAATGAAAAAATGCTTCGAGTTCAGGCATGTGTTTCGCTAAAAAACGGCGGTCCTGACAAATACTGTTCCCGCACATAGGAGAAACCCCGGCATCAACGTACTGCTTCAAAAACTCAATGGTTTCTGCGGCGGCTTTTTTTTCGTTGTACTGGCTTTCCTTTATTCGCTCAACCAGGCCTGATCCTGTATGCGTTTTTACATTCCAGTCATCCATTCTGTCCAGGTACTTTGGGGGCTGATGAATAGCAATAACAGGGCCTTCCGCTAAGGTGTTCAACTGCGCATCAGTAACAATGGTCGCTACCTCAATAATATGATGCTCTTCCGGCACCAGCCCGGTCATTTCAAGGTCAATCCAAATTAGGCGTTGTTTCTTATCGTCTTCTTTCATTACCCTGCTCTCTTAATGCAATTTGTTGTATGATAGCGTCATTTCCAGCACGACAACAGGTTACAGGCTTGGTAAAACGCAGACGTCTGAACAAAGGCCAGCAACGGCGGGTATCAGCCAACCAAAAGAAACGGCTGAAAAACTCCGATATTGAGTGGACGGATAACCAACTCAATGTGCCGGAAGCCGGGCGCGTTATCAGCCGGTTCGGTCAGCACGCAGACATTCGGGATGCCGAAGGCAATACCTACCGCTGCCATATACGCCGAGTTGTCGATAGCCTGGTATGCGGCGACAGCGTTCTCTGGTCCAGAGCAAGTGCAGAACAACAAGGTATGCAGGGCGTGGTCGTTGCTGTTCAGGAAAGACACAGCCTGCTGTCCCGTCCTGATTACTACGACGGGTTAAAACCTGTTGCCGCGAACATTGATCAAATCTTCGTTATTTCCAGCGTACTCCCCAGCTTCTCATCGCAAATTATCGATCGCTACTTAGTCGCCTGCGAAGACATTGGAATAGAACCCGTTATTGTGCTGAATAAGGCTGATTTGCTACCAGAAATTGAAGAGACCGAACGTCAATATATTGAGCAAAGGCTGAAAGACTATGAAAGCATCGGCTACAAAGTGCTTCACGTCAGCAGTGCAACTCAAAGCGGGCTGGATGCTTTGCAGGAGATGCTGAAAGACCATATTTCGATTGTTGTCGGGCAGTCCGGAGTAGGTAAGTCATCGCTGGTAAACCAGCTGTTACCCGACGTGAACGCCGACACAAATTTGGTGTCAGATAACTCTGGATTAGGACAGCACACAACGACAGTTGCAACCTGGTATGACTTAAAGGAAGGCGGTGCCCTTATAGACTCACCCGGCATCCGGGAATTTTCGTTATGGCACCTGGAACCTGAGAGAGTCGCCCGGTGCTATGTCGACTTCCGTGACTATTTAGGTGGCTGCAAATTCCGCGACTGCAAGCACGGTGATGATCCAGGCTGCGCACTGCAAGAGGCTGTAGGTAACAACCAATTGCATGAATGGCGCCTTTCTAATTATCATCGCATTATAGAGACGATGAAAACACAAAAGCCCAGTCGGGCAATTAGAGGTAAGTAACTGTGTCAAAGACCGATAAAGTCAAAATTTTCTTCCAGCATGTCATGCCAAAGCATTTAGTTTCCCGCTTGATGGGAAAGTTTGCCGCTGCACGTGCCGGATGGTTCACACAGATTTTTATCCGCTGGTTTATTCGGCAGTATAAGATTGACATGAGTGAGGCCATTCACGAGTCTCCAAAGGCTTATAAAACCTTTAATGAATTCTTCACCCGCCGGCTAAAGCCAGAGCTTCGGCCACTGGAAGCAGACGACACCGAATTAGCACACCCGGTCGACGGCGCAGTCAGCCAGTTGGGCGACATTGATGGCGGCCGCATTTTTCAGGCTAAAGGGCATGACTATTCATTACAAGAATTACTCGGCGGCAACGAAGAGGACGCCAAGCCTTTTCTAAACGGCAAGTTCGCAACTATTTACCTGGCACCAAAGGATTACCATCGCATTCATATGCCTTGCGACGGTGTTCTGAAAAAGATGATTTACGTGCCAGGTGATTTATATTCAGTAAACCCGTTAACTGCGGCTAATGTACCGAATCTGTTCGCCCGTAACGAGCGCGTTATTGCCATTTTTGATACCGAAGTTGGCCCCATGTCCATGATATTGGTCGGCGCGACTATTGTCGCTAGTATCGGTACGGTCTGGTCAGGTACTGTCACACCGCCTACCGGAGGTCGTATTCAAAGCTGGTCTTATCCAACGTCAGGCCACTCAGCTATACACCTCAAAAAAGGTGAAGAAATGGGTCATTTCAAACTCGGTTCAACCGTGGTGTTAACCTTTACTGAAAACTCAGTTGAATTTGATGACGAGCTTAAGCCACTTTCTACCACGCGTATGGGAGAAGTTATGGCAGAAATAAAAGAGAGCGACGATTGATTTTATGGGCACACCGAGGGGCCAGTTATGAGGCCCCGGAGAATACGCTTGCCGCTTTCTCGCGGGCCATGGACAGCGGCGTGCACGGCATTGAGTTGGACGTTTACGCCATAGACGGTGAACGTTTTGTATTTCACGACCGATACCTGGAGCGCCTGACGGCCACCCCCGGCCGGTTAAAAGACTTAAGCGCTGAACAGATAAAACATCTGAAAGTGTTTGGTCAACAGTCTATACCCACCTTGCGCGAAGCACTGGCTCATATTAACGGACATTGTCACGTCAATATTGAGCTTAAAGGTGATATGCCCACCAAAGAACTTCTGCTTGATATTGATTACGCTCTAAAGCACTCCAATTTCAAACCTGAACAACTGTTGGTGTCGTCGTTTAATCACCACTGGTTACAACGGCTTAAAAAGCGTCGCCCTGAAATTAAAATTGGCGCTTTGAGTGCCGGTTGTCCATTGAGCTATTGCCAGTTCGCAGAGGAGCTACACGCTTTCTCGGCTCACTTTGCGGTAGACTTTGTGACACCTGAACTTGTTGAAGATGGTCATCGTAGAGGCTTACAAGTTTATGTCTACACGGTAGACGGTCAACACGATATTGAAGAGCTGCATGCAATGGGTGTGGATGGTATTTTCACCAACCATCCCAACTACGCACAAAATGTCGTTGCCGGCCTAACCACTGCCGGCAACGAACCTATTCTTCATTATTAGCTTAGCGGACCATCAGCTATGATGGTCCGGGTACTCTTCCTGCAACGATTCCAACTTACGAGTGATAGCCATTGGTGAACTGGTCTTGCCCGCTAGCGCTATATACAGAGCCGGAATGACAAATAACGTCAGGAAAGCTGCCACTGCAACACCGGCAAAAATAACCGTACCAATGACCATTCGACTTTCCGCTCCAGGCCCTGATCCCAGAATCAGCGGCATTGCACTCATTAAGGTTGTGAACGCCGTCATTACAATGGGTCGTAGGCGTTGCTGAGCGGCTTTAAGTACAGCCTCTTTGAACTCCATACCGGAGTCGCGCAACTGGTTCGCAAACTCAACAATAAGAATGCCATTTTTCGCGGCCAGACCTATTAGCATCACAATACCAATCTGACTATAGATATTGATACTCATGCCCGTTATGTACAGTGCCAATAAGGCACCCACTATAGCCATAGGCACCGCGAGCATAATAACAAGCGGATGAATAAAGCTTTCGAACTGTGCCGCCAGAACCAGGAAGGTGATCACCAATGCAAGACCGAAAACAAAGATGATGGAATTGCCGCTTTCCTTATAAAGTTGCGACTCACCTTTATAGTCAATAGAGACATCTTCCGGAAGCTTCTCTTGCACAACCCCTTCCAAATAACTCAAGGCTTCGCCCAGCGAGTAACCCTCTGCAAGGTTCGCTTCAATGGTGACACTGCGCATACGGTTATAACGATTCAGCCGGGCTGACGTAGCTTGCTCCGAAATAGTCACCAGGTTTGACAACGGAATCAGTTCATCACTTTTGCGTGAACGAACGTAAATGTTATCTATTGCACTTGGGCTGCGATAATCCGCTTTTTCACCTTCCAGCATTACGTCATACTCTTCGCCGCGGTCAAGGTAAGTGGTTACACGCCTTTGACCCAATACCGACTGTAGCGTAATACCGATATCCTGTACGGAAACACCCAGATCCGCCGCACTGGCTTCATCGACCTGAATCAGTAGCTGCGGCAGCGTTTCCTTGTAATCACTGTCGAGGTTTTGTAACCCCGGATTGGTCGATGCCTCTTCAATCACAATGTCGCGAAACTCAGCCAGTCGCTCATAGGTGTTACCTTGCAGTACAAACTGCACCGGTCGACCACCGCCTCCGCTAATACCGCTACGCATAAAGGCGAACGCCTGCACCCCCACAACTGAATCCAACTGCGAGCGCATTTCTTCCATTAAATCAAAGCTCGACCATTCTCGTTCGTCGAAGGGAACAGCGCCGACAATAGCGATACCGGCACTACCGCCCCAACCCGGAGCCCGAACAATTAGACGATCAATTTTTCCTTCATCAATATAAGGCAGCAGAATTTGCTCAATTTCATCCATATGTCGGGAGCTTGACTCAAAACTGGCACCCTCGGCACTTCGCACCTGAATATAGAACGTACCGCGGTCTTCCGGCGGCGCAAATTCCTGCGGAATAAAGCTGAACAGTCCAAAGGCGACAACGCCGGACATAACAACCAATACCACGGCCATAAGCGGACGCTTTACGCTCTTTTCGAGCACATTGCGATAGCCTCTTTCAAGCCAGTTAAAGGTTGCATCAAAGGCTCTGCCGAATTTACTGGTTCGCTCCTTCTTACTTAATACCTTAGAGCTCAGCATAGGCGTCAGAGTCAACGCTGCAATACTGGAAAAAGCCACAGCGGCCGCTATGGCTATAGCAAACTCGGTAAAGAGTTTACCGATATTTCCCTCTAAGAAAGCCAGTGGCACAAACACAGAGATCAATACCAGTGTGGTTGCTATGACAGCAAAACCAACCTCGCGGGCCCCTCGGTAAGCTGCCAGGATAGGGGGTTCACCTTCTTCTATGCGGCGATAAATATTCTCCAGCACGACAATAGAGTCATCAACGACCAGACCAATTGCTAATACCAGCGCCAGCAGGGTCAGTAAGTTGATCGAGAAGCCCAACGCGAACAAAACCATGTAGGAAGCAATAATAGCAACAGGTACCGTTAACGCCGGTACTATGGTAGCTCTTATATTCCCCAGGAACAGGTAAATAACGACGATAACCAGCGCCATCGCCACAGCCAGCGTGTTATAAACTTCATCAACCGAGCCTTGAATAAATATCGATGAGTCATAACTGGGTGCCAGATACATGGTTTCCGGCAGAGTTTCCTGAATTTTCTTCATCTCCCGGTGAACGTTCTTCACAACGTCCAGGGTGTTACCTTTCGACTGCTTAATGACACCCACACCGACCATATTAACCCCGTTTCCACGGAAATCGGTTTTGTCATCTTCAGCCCCTAGCTCTACCCGGGCAACCTCACCCAGACGCACTAGATAACCATCTTCGCCCTGCCGTATAACCAGGTTTTTGAAGTCTTCCGGCGATAGATAAGCGCGTGCCATTCGAACAGAAAACTCTCTGTCGGTTGACTCTACTTCACCCGCCGGAAGCTCAACGTTTTCTTCACGCAAACGGCTTACGATGTCGGTTACCGTCACCTGTCGTGCCGCCATAGCATCACGGTCCAGCCAGACACGCATGGCATAACGGCGGTCACCACCAATGACCACTCGTGCGACACCGTCAGCGACCGACAGACGGTCTACGATGTATCGCTCCGCATAGTCGGTTAGCTCCAGTATCGACATGCTCTCGCTGCGAAGGTTATACCAAACAATGGTGCTTTCATCGCTTGAGGCTTTTGAAACCTCGGGTGGGTCAGCTTCTTCGGGGAGATTATCAAGTACTCGAGAGACACGCTCACGAACGTCGTTAGAAGCGGCATCAATGTCGCGAGTCAGATTAAATTCAATGCTGATACTGGAGCGCCCGTTGCGGCTGCTGGAACTAATGTTTTTAATGCCTTCTATACCGCTAATGCGGTCTTCGACTAATTGCGTTACCTGAGTTTCTACGACTTCGGCAGAGGCCCCGGGGTAGTCTGTATCAATAGAGACTATGGGGCGATCAATATCCGGGTACTCGCGCAACGGCAGCATAGTAAATGCCACGATACCGAAAACCACTAGCAGAATATTCAGTACGGTTGCAAAAACCGGACGTTTTACAGAAAGGTCAGACAACAACATAACTTAACCTCCCTGCACAGAAACAGGTACACCGTCACGAAGGCGAACAATGCCTTCTATAATGACTTTTTCTCCCGGCTTAAGGCCGTCAGTAATTTCTACGATTCCCGGCTTACGACGGCCAATGGTCACTTCTTTTTGACGCGCCCGGTTATCCGGAGTTAACACATAGACATATTGTCTGTTTTGAATCGGAATAAGGGCCTTTTCAGGAAGCAATAAGGCTTCGTCAATGCTTCGCAATAGCGTGATCTGAAGTAACATTCCGGGACGCAAACGCTCATCATCATTGTCTATTTTGGCGCGTACTTTAACGGAACGAGTCACGGGGTCAACGCGCGAGTCAATGCTGGCAATACGCCCGATAAACTGCTCGCCTGGGTAAGCGCGGCTGCGAGCAATCACTTCCTGATCAACGGCAATACTGGCGAAGTAACGTTCGGGAACACTAAAATCGACTTTAATAGGTTTAATGTCATCCAGTGTTGTAAACACATCGCCGGGGCTGACTAATGAGCCTGCACTAATTTCACGAATACCGACACGGCCAGAAAACGGCGCATAAATTTTCATCTCGCGTAATGTCGCTTCAGCCACTTCTAAATCAGCCTGCAGACCATTAACGCGTACTTGTTGCTCGTCAAACTGTTGTTGCGATGCAGCATTACCACGGCGCAGTTCACTCACTCGCTCAAGTTGACGTTTTGCTTCATCTAAACTGAACTTAAGCTGCTGCACTCGCGCAACTTCTTTGCGAGCATTTAACTCGGCAAGCAGTTGTCCCTGCTCAACTAAATCGCCGCTTTCAAAATAGATTTTTTCAACAACGTCCTGAGTTTGCGCGGTAATACGAACGGTTTCATTGGCCATGGCGGTGCCAAGTGCTTCGATAGTATCGCGGAATTCACTAATTTCGGCGGTTTGAATTTTTACCGGGACAGTCTGTTCCTTGCCTTCTTCAACCTTTTCTTCAGGAGGGAACCCAAACAGATACACGGCTGCCGCAATCAAAATAACGACAATAATAGTGATAGGGTTTATCCAGGAACGTTTCGCCATGTTTACCTCTGAGTTCATAATACAACGCTTTTAACATAGACCATTGTACGCAAAACACCGCCCAAAAGGCGGTGCACTTAACGAGGATTATAGCGGTTTAATCGCAAATTCAGTCGTTTGAATGAAACGCAGGGCTGTATTTATGAATGGCGTTAATAAAAGCAGCGGCGTGTTCCGGATCGACCTCAGGGTGGATTCCGTGCCCCAAGTTGAATACATGGCCAGTACCTGAACCATAGCTTTGTAATATGGTTTTTACTTCTTCTTCAATTCGCTCTGGTTTTGCATAAAGCACACTGGGGTCCATATTGCCCTGCAGGGCAACTTGCCCGCCAACGCGTCCTCTGGCATCACCTAAATCCGTTGTCCAGTCTACACCCAGCGCATCTGCGCCACTGGCAGCCATAGCTTCCAGCCATTGCCCACCATTTTTAGTAAACAGGGTAACGGGCACTTTGCGTCCATCGGCTTCTCGCGTAAGACCCGACACAATTTTTTCCATGTAAGCCAGAGAAAACGCTTTATAGTCCCGTGGTGATAAAACACCACCCCAGGTATCGAATATCATAACCGACTGTGCACCTGCGGCAATTTGCGCATTGAGGTACTGAGTCACAGACTCAGCCAATACATTCAGCAACGTATGCATAGCTTCTGGGTCAGCAAACATTAGCTGTTTCACTTTGGAGAAGTTCTTGGTACTTCCGCCTTCAACCATATAGGTCGCCAGTGTCCATGGGCTGCCAGAAAAACCAATAAGCGGTACACTGCCATTCAGCTCGCGACGAATGGCACGTACGGCATTCATTACATAGCCTAACTCGTCTTCCATATCCGGTACGGCCAGGTTTTTAATAGCGGCCATGCTGCGTACCGGGTCTTTAAACTTCGGACCCTCACCTGTTTCAAAATATAAGCCCAGACCCATAGCATCGGGAATGGTCAGAATATCACTAAAAAGTATGGCAGCATCCAGGTCGAACCGGCGCAACGGCTGCATGGTCACTTCACAGGCAAGCTCAGTATTGCGGCATAATGACATAAAGTCGCCAGCCTGCGCGCGCACTTCTTTATACTCAGGTAAATAGCGTCCAGCCTGACGCATCATCCAGACGGGAGTGCGATCAACAGGTTGTTTTGCCAATGCACGAAGGTAACGATCATTTTTAAGCGCCGGAGCGGTCATAGCGAATCCAATTATTTATCAACATCAATGCCCGGTATTTTATCAGTCCCCAGGCATTGGCTCCATGAAAACTTGTGCTTACCTCTTTTGAGAGAGATCAATCAAGGTTCTTGCTATGGTTCCTTCGGGAGGGATCATGGGCAGATTATCAAAGGCAAACCAGTCGCCGGTCACCAGTTCATGGGGGTCAATATGCAGCTCACCTTCTGCCCATTCGGCGGTAAATCCCATCATAATTGAATGAGGGAAAGACCAGGGCTGACTCAAATGGTATTGAATGTTCTTAACGCGAATTCCGGCTTCTTCATAAACTTCTCGCTCTAGCGCCTGCTCCAGGCTCTCACCCGCCTCAACAAAGCCCGCGAGAATGGAATGCAGTCCAGCTTTATGCCGCTTCCCCTGAGCCAACAAAATTTTATCGTCTTTACGAATAGCGACAATAATGCACGGCGACACTCTGGGGTAACAGCGATGCTGGCATTGGTTACAGTGCATTGCCAGTTCCCATTCAATGGCCTGCATACGCGCACCGCAACGACCGCAGAAGCGGTGGGTATTCAGAAAGTCACTGAACTGGCGTGCCCTGCCAGCCATTGCAAACTTCTCCATGTCCTCAACGGCAAGCAGTTGTCTTAACGGCGCAAACTCGCCCCCTGTAAACTGCTCATCCATGTAATCTGCCATTATCAGGTAGCAGCTACGCTCGCGCAGTTCTCCTATCTCGACAACCCGGTATTCATTCAAATCCGGAAAACCTAAATCTTGTAAACAACCGAATGGCACTTCTCCGGTAATATCTAGAAAAAGGTGATCGGAACTGACAATGAACCACCAGGCAGGCTCATCATCTGCAGGTTTTGAATACAAAGTCGCCATAATAATTCCGCGTATCGGATCCGTTGAGTTTTCTGTAAAATCAGTTGAGTTCTAATGCTTCTGAATTTACATTAGGTACTGAAACTATAAACGGAGAGTATCATGTTAAGCCGTAATGAGCAGGCAAAAAAGCGCTGGGGTGGCGCTCATAAAACTATCGATCTCTGGCTGTCTGAACGCCAGGACTTATTAGTCAATTACTTTAAACTTGCCGCGCTCCCTCCTTATGAAAGCATCCGTCAAGGCTTACCTGATGTTGTCGATATCCGTAATTTCTGCGGTCAATTGGTTGATTATGTGTCAAGCGGTCACTTTGAAATTTATGATCAAATTGTGCGCGAAGCCAGTTCACAAGGACATTCTGTTGATGACTTAGCAGATGAATTGTTTCCTTTGATTTCTGACACGACCGAGATTGCGTTAGACTTTAACGATAAATACGGGGAAATCAGTTCCACGGACCACTGTGCAACCTTCGATAGAGACTTATCAGCACTGGGTGAAGCGCTCGAGTTAAGAATGGAGTTTGAAGATAAACTCCTCAACCATTTAGACGAGCACAACTTAATACCAGCCTAACCACAATGACAAACAAAAAAGCGCCGGCAAATTCTGCCAGCGCTTTTATCAAGCAAGCCGTTCTTACTCTTGTTCTGTATCCAGCTCGTCTTTTTGTACGTTAAGCAGTTCAACCGTAAAAATCAGTGTTGAATTTGGCGGTATCTGACCACCACCAACTTCGCGTTCACCGTAAGCCAGCTCCGCCGGAATCACAAAACGGTATTTACCGCCTTCTTTCATCAGCTGCAAACCTTCAGTCCAGCCAGGAATAACACGGTTTAATGGGAATGAAGTTGGCTCATCACGCTCATAGGAGCTATCAAATACTTCACCATTAATCAGCGTCCCTTCATAGTGAACTTCAACCATATCGGTTTCAGATGGGCTGACTCCATCGCCTTCCTCCAGTACTTCGTATTGAAGACCTGAGTCGGTTGTTTGCACGCCCTCTTTCTTCGCATTTTCAGCTAAGTAAGCCTTGCCTTCTTCTTCAGACTTTTTACCTAAAACGTTCTGGCGCTGTTCCATTACTTCCTGACGCATTGCATTTAGAATCTCTTCTGCTTCTTCGTCACTCAGTTGTGGGTCACCTTTTATCGCATCAACAAAACCGGCAATAACAACGTCCCGCTCGAGCACATAGTCAGCTTCTTCCTGGCGCTCCAGGTTACGCGCAATAAAGCCGCCAACAGAAGAGCCTAAAGCGTACGCCTGCTTATCTTTTTCATCCGTTAATTCAGTTTCATTAGCCGGAAATTTTTCTTGTGAACAAGCGGTCAGCGCCAGCGCGATGGCTGAGATAGCTAACGGCTTCATCAGTTGTTTCATCGTTTTCTCCAATTATCGTCTTGCATCCTTTCGGACTATGCCATAATAGTGTTATGTAACAGACCCATACTACACAACCATAAGGAACTTGCCTATGCCTTTTCTCAAGCTGTGCAGTGCGCTCATGCTGCTCATCGCCATGGCAGGTTGCCAACCTTCACCCGAGAAAGTAAACAAAACGATACATGCGGAAAATGGAACCTACGCCGCTGATATAGCAGATGACGGTAGTTTCAGTCTGGTTTCTACAGATGAAACCGGATTGCTGCTTTGGCCACGTTACGCCACCAATGCCAAGTACCAGTGGCAACATAATGAAAGTGAAGTTTCGCAAATTATCGATGTTGATATCAGCGCAGATGGCGCAGTAGCGGTTGCTGCTTCTCGTAAAGAATTCTCCATGTGGGACATTGAGAGCGGCGAAAATTTAGGGTTCTGGAAAATAGGTTCCGGGGGAATACAAAAGCTGGTCGTCAGTAAAAAGGGCGGGACAGTTGTGTTGGGTAAACGCGATGGCACACAGGTTGCCTTTAACCCCGCCTCAGGCCGACGTATTGAATTTTACGGCCACACCGAAACCATTAATGCACTGGATATTTCTCCCAACGGTTTTTATGTACTCAGTGGTTCCAATGACCACTCAGCCATACTATGGGATACTCGTAGCGGACAAATTGTTCACCGCTGGCCGCTAGACGGACGCAGCACACAGGTTGCTCTGCACCCCGATGGGCACTTCGCATTCATTGCAGATGCCACCGATAACGCCTTTATCCGATCTTTACCCGACGGAAAAACCGTTTCCAACCTTAAATTCATGGAGCGTCATAAAATTTTTAGCGCCGCGCGCTTTAGCGCATCCGGTGATTATCTCCTTACCGGCTCCCCATCACGTCAAATTTCAATTTGGGACACGGCAACAGGAAAACAACTCTCACATTGGCGAGTAGATTTACGCGATGGTGGCCGCCCAAGCAACGCTTCTGTGTTATCTGTCGTTTTCGATGAAGAAGAGCAAATGGTTATTAGTGAAAGTTCTGCCGGTCTCGCCGAGTGGTGGAATATCGATTTAACAGGTAGTAAAGAATGACAATAGAAAAAATTGAAGCGCAATTGAATAACCTGGAAATGCAACTCACCTTTCAGGAAGACACCATCAACTCATTAAATAAACTGGTTACCGAGCAAACTCAGCAAATGACTGAAATGCAAAAGCAGATTCGTTGGCTGGGAAAACGCCTGAAACAAATGCAAGATAATCAGTCAACTGACTCCGATCCGGCCGCTGAACCACCGCCGCCTCACTATTAAAGTCGTCGAGTTTACCTTGACCTTGGTAAATCAGGTCAGTATAACAACTGTTCTTATTTAGTTTGCGAGAATGTTATGTCATCGAAGCACCCGATAATTGCCGTTACCGGTTCATCAGGAGCGGGAACTACCACAACAGGTCAGGCGGTACGCCACATCTTTCGCTCGTTAGATGTCAGCGCAGCCTTTGTGGAAGGTGACAGTTTTCACCGATATTCTCGCCCCGAAATGGATTTAGCCATTCGAAAAGCGCAAGAGCAAGGGCGTCATATCAGTTACTTTGGTGCCGAAGCCAACGACTTTGACCGTCTGGAATCTTTATTTCGTTCATACTCGCAAACCGGTAACGGTAAAGTTCGCCGTTATCTGCACAGCTTTGACGATGCCGTGCCTTATAACCAAATGCCCGGCACTTTCACTCCATGGGAAGAGCTTTCTGAGAATACCGATGCCTTATTCTACGAAGGCTTACATGGCGGTGTTTGTGGTAGTGGTTACGATGTCGCTCAGTATGTCGACCTACTCATAGGTATGGTCCCCATCGTTAACCTGGAGTGGATCCAGAAACTGATTCGTGACACATCTGAGCGCGGTCACTCACGTGAAGCGGTAACGACCAGTATTGTACGTGGTATGGAAGATTACATTCACCATATTGTGCCGCAATTTTCACGAACTCATATTAACTTTCAGCGGGTTCCCACTGTCGATACTTCAAACCCGTTTAGCGCAAAAGACATACCGTCACTGGATGAGAGCTTTGTTGTCATACGCTTCCGCGGCATTAAAAATGTCGACTTCCCGTATTATCTGCAAATGATAGATGGCTCATTTATGTCGCGAACCAACACCCTGGTTGTGCCCGGCGGTAAAATGGCGTTAGCTATGGAGTTGATTTTAACGCCGCTTATTGAACAAATTATGGAAAGGAAAAACCAGGTACGACGTCAGGTTGACTGGATATCAAGTAAGTAACTACTCACCCACCAGCCAGCGGCTGTGAAAATTCGCACCTTTGTCCTGCGCTAATGTTTTGCATAGAAAAGGCAGTAACTGCTCACTGTCCTGGACAACACCATAGGGCGGATTCACCCAAAGAAAGCCACAGCCATGTAGGCCTTTACGTTCATTGTTTGTACGTATATTGAGTTCCATTATCATGGTTTTAGGAATGTCCGGCAAAGCGGCAACGTCACGATGAAAGGCCGCTGTTTTCAACTCGTCTTTTATCGGATACCAAACCGCGAAACTGCCGCTTTTCCAGCGCTTCAAGCCCTGTTTAAGAGCATTAACCACGTCGTCGAATTCGCTCGTATTCTCAAACGGCGGGTCAATCAGCACCAGGCCCCGCTTTTCAGCTGGGGGTAACTGCGAACGAACCGCTTCATACCCATTCACCGGCGCCAATACCTGCACCTGTTTATGTCTTCCTAAAGGGGTCTGTTTAAGCGTTTCTGCGTCCTCTTTGTGCAATTCACAGACGACCAGCCGGTCCCCTTTGCGCAGAAACTCTGACGTGAGCACCGGCGACCCTGGGTAATAACGCAAACTCTCACTACCCGGGTTAAGCTCACTGACGACTTGTAAATACTGCTTTGCTAAAGGCTCATCCGCCGCTTGCGCAGCAAAGCGCACGATGCCTTGTTCGGCTTCTGCCGTTCTAACGGCTTCGTCACCTTGTAAATCGTAATAGCCGATACCGCCATGGGTATCCAGGACAAAATACGGTTTGTTCTTATGCTGAAAGTACTCAAGTGCGCGAGCCTGCAGCAAGTGTTTAAAAACATCCGCAAAGTTACCCGCGTGAAAGATGTGTCTATAATTCAAAGATCAGTCGTCTTGTTTAGGAGATTCAATTCGATAGCTGTGTGTCATTTTCACAGAAGCTTCCAGCATCTTAGCAACAGAGCAGTACTTGTCGGCCGAAAGCTTTACCGCACGCTCAACATGCTTTTCGTTGATGTCGTCACCCACCACAACAAATTCTAAATGAATTTCTGTAAAGACTTTAGGAACCGACTCCGCCCGCTTACCTGATAACTCGCAATAACAGCGGTGTAGGTTTTGTTTGGCTTTTTTAAGAATACTGACAACATCAACCGATGCACAACTTCCTGCTGACATCAGCACCATTTCCATCGGGCTTGGTGCATTTCCCGGGCTGTCACCGTCCATGACCACCTGATGACCACTACCTGACGTAGCCACAAAGGTCATATCATCAACCCAGGCAACCTTTGCGCTCATACTATTTGCTGACATTTAGGGGGATCCTTACTGGAATAAGTAAAAACTATAACCGATAACTTTGCAGGCGTTCATCAAAGAGGTGTTTTACTAAGCCGACAAACTCTTTAATGAAGGCTTCCTGCTGAGGAGTCGGGTGTGTATCCAGAACCTTAGATAACACCTCTTCTAAATCATAAACAATAGCATCGGTTTCACGGACAATATCCAGACGCATTTCCTGGTCAAGCTCGTTTTGCTCAAAAACTGCCATCATGCTTTCTGATAAGCGCTCTTCCATTAAGTCGCGTAAGGTGTAATCGGCTACTTTTGCGCTATTACCCTGCTCAGTAAAGACCGGTAACTGACCTGTCAAGTACTGGATTAACTCAATATATCCCTCTGTTTCAACTATCATCTGCTTCTCTTTGTCACACGGCCAGGCAACCATTCACGTTGCCCAGCCGATAAACTAGCACAGATTGTGATTAAAATTTAAGCCCTGGCGCTAAATTCTCAGGTAAACTCATGCTATCAGCTTCCACTGATGCAACCGGGTACGCACAATAGTCGGCTGCATAATAGGCGCTGGCACGATGGTTACCACTTGCTCCAATACCGCCAAACGGTGCTGCACTGCTGGCACCCGTAATCGGCTTATTCCAGTTCACAATACCTGCGCGAATATGTTTGAAAAAGTAACGATACGTTTGTTCATCGTCACAAAGCACACCGGCAGATAGGCCGTAACGCGTGTTGTTCGCTTCTTTGATAGCTTCATCAATATCTTTAAAGCGATACACTTTTAGTAACGGTCCAAAATGTTCTTCATCCGGCAGGTCTTCAACACCGGTAACATCGACTATACCCGGAGTTACAAAGCCTTTCTTCGAATCAGCCTGCTTCATACGCACTAATGACTTAGCGCCTTTATGCAGCAGTTCATTTTGTGCATCGACCATTTCGCCCGCAGCTTTAGCAGAAATCATTGCCCCCATAAACGGCTGAGGGTCAGCTTCGTAGTCATCGACCAGAATGTTTTCAGTCACTTCAATTAAACGCTCAAGCACCGCCCGACCTTGTTCAGAGTCTTCAATGAATAAACGGCGCGCGCATGTGCAACGTTGGCCTGAAGTAATAAAAGCTGACTGTACAATGTTATGAACCGCCGCATCAATGTCAGCAACATTAGTAACCAGCAACGGATTATTACCGCCCATTTCCAACGCAAGAATTTTGTCCGGGCGACCGCCAAACTGTTTGTGCAACAAGTGCCCGGTGTTTGATGAGCCAGTGAAATACAAGCCATCAATTTGAGGATGTGCCGATAGTGCTTTGCCGGTTTCAACTTCGCCCTGAACCAGGTTTAGAACGCCGGCTGGAATGCCCGCTTTATCCCATAACTTAATGGTTTCCTGAGCAACCATTGGGGTTAGTTCGCTTGGCTTAAACACTACCGTGTTACCAGCAATCAGTGCTGGCACAATGTGCCCGTTCGGTAAGTGCCCCGGAAAGTTATAAGGGCCATAAACGGCAACCACACCGTGTGGCTTATGACGAATAAAGGCTTTAGCCCCTGGCATCTCGTTTTCAACGGTGCCGGTACGCTCATGGTAAGCACGCTCAGAAATGGCCACTTTGCCCATCATAGCGCCAACTTCGGTACGGGTTTCCCATACAGGTTTGCCGGTTTCTTTTGCCATAACCCGGGCCAGGTGCTCTTTATTTTCTTCCAGTAACTCTGAAAACTTCTTACAAATAGCTAAGCGCTCTTCGACGCTGCGGCCAGCCCAGTCAGGAAATGCTTTGCGAGCAGCCATTACCGCTTTTTCTACCTGAGCTTCACTGGCGGACTCACCACTCCAGATAGCTTCATCACGGGCCGGATCAATTGATTTAAATGCCTGACCTTCGCCTGCTTCCCAACAACCATCGATAAATTGAATACTGTTCGTCATACAAATACTCCTGCTTAGAGTGCAACAATGCGGGCTTCATCGCCGCTGTCTAAATGCATTGCCTGTGCTTGTTCTGTCGTCAATATGAGTTCTTCTGCGCCTTCTGGCAAAGAAAGCTTTGTCGCGCGGAAGTTCTTCAACTGCGTATTACACACAATATGAGGAACACCCTCATCTTCTGCTACCGAATCGCGCACTACTACCGGCACTAAACGACTGTTACGCACACTGTTAAGATTACAAACTTCCGCTTCAACCGTCGGTCCGGCATCAAAAATATCGACAAAACCACGGAAACGAAAACCTTCCGACTCTAGTAGTTTAAGTGCCGGACGAGTGTTGTCGTGTACTTTACCGATAACCGCTTGTGCCTCTTTACTCAGTAGATTGGTGTAAATAGGAAAACGCGGCATCAGTTCAGAAATAAAGACCTTATCGCCAATACCACTCAAATAGTCGGCTTTTGGAAAGTCCATTGAGAAAAAGTTCTCTTCCAGCCAGTTCCAAAATGGTGAATCACCATTTTCATCTGAAACACCGCGCATTTCGGCTATTACCCAGTCACTAAAGCGTTGCTTAAATTGCGCTAAAAACAACATGCGGAAACGTGACAATGTACGTCCGTTCATGTTGTGTCGGTAAGGTTCTCGCAAAAACAGCGTGCATAGCTCGGAAACACCTGTGTAGTCATTACACAGAGTCAGAGTTTCCAAAGCATTATAGATATTAAGCTTCTCTGAATGATGCACAACTTTACCTAACCGGTAATGCCAGAAGGCTTCATTCAAACCCACCGCTGCTTCAATACCGCTTACACCTGCGATAGTTCCTGTCTCAGTATCTTCCATAACAAACAGGTAGCTTTCATCACCAGGTGTTTCAACGGTGTCTTTAGCGAAAGCTTTTTGCGCCGCATTAATGCGACGCTCCAGTAGCGACTGATCTACCGGTAAAGAAGTAAAACCATGACCGGACTCAATCGCGCACTGATATAACGCTTCGTAATCTGACGGCTTAATGGGTCTGATTAGCAACATAAAACAGCCTCAGTTATTGACCGACAACCTGAGCAACCGCTTTTTCAAAGCGCTGCAGGCCTTCTTTTACGTCTTCTTCAGAAATGACCAGTGACGGGGTAAAGCGCACGACATTAGCACCAGCTATCAATACCATTACGCCATGTTCCTGACCAGCTAACAGGAAGTCGCGCGCACGCCCTTCGTATTCTTCATTCATTGCCGCACCAAGCAATAAACCCTGGCCGCGAATTTCGCTAAACACGTTATACTTTTCGTTAATTGCTGCCAGCTGTTCTTTGAACCACTGTTCGCGTTGCTTTACGCCATCCAGAGTCTCTTTAGTATTTACGATATCAAATACCGCTTCTGACACAGCACATGCCAGCGGGTTTCCACCGTAAGTACTGCCGTGTGTAGCTGGTTTCAGATGCTCTGCAATTTCAGTTGTCGTTAACATAGCACCAATAGGGAAACCGCCACCCAATGCTTTCGCTGAAGTCAGAATGTCTGGCGTAACACCCAGCTGTTCATAAGCATACAGACTACCTGTACGGCCAAAACCCGTTTGCACTTCATCAAAAATGAGTAACGCGTTGTTCTGATCACAAAGCTCACGTACCGCTTTCACGAACTCAACGTCAGGGCTTACCACGCCACCTTCACCCTGCAACGGTTCCATCATAACCGCACAAGTGTCATCAGAAATCAGCGCTTTTAAAGCGTCAACATTGTTATAGTCAACATGGTCTATAGCGCCTGGTTTTGGCCCAAAACCGTCAGAGTAGGCTGGCTGGCCACCCACAGTTACCGTAAAGAAGGTACGGCCGTGAAAGCCTTTAGTGAAAGCAATGATTTTTTGTTTATGCTCACCGTGCTTTTCAATCGCCCAGCGACGCGCCAGTTTTAATGCCGCTTCGTTGGCTTCAGCGCCTGAATTAGCGTAGTAAACACGATCAGCAAAAGTCGCTTCGGTCAGCTTCTTCGCCAGACGAATTGCCGGCTCGTTAGTAAACACATTACTCAAGTGCCAAAGTTTTTGGCTTTGTTCCTGCAGGGCCGACACCATCGCAGGATGACAATGACCAAGACAGTTCACAGCAATACCGCCTGCAAAGTCAACGTATTCACGACCTTCTTGATCCCATACCCGGGCGCCTTCTCCCTTTACCGGGATCATCGATGCAGGGTTATAGTTCGGAACCATTACGTCATTAAACATTTCACGGTTTACTGTCATATTGTCTGCCATTACTCTCGTCCTTATCGCCTTAGCGAGTTAACAAAGGTGTCAACAAATTCATCTCTTAAAGTAGCCCGTTATTATGCCAAAATTTGTTCACTTTGTCTGTGCTAATTCCGTTATAAATCGCTTAAAACGGGGCTTTACGCTTTTCTTGCATCAGATACGAATAGTTATGCTAATGCATGCAAAAAGAATGAATCTTTAGTCATAATTTTTTATCGATGCAACTTGTTAAGCGGCTTTTAACATTTGCCTACGTAAAATTGCGTTGCTTTTTATTTATACTTACCTTAGCCTGAAGTTTATTGAATGAATGCTCGGCGACAGAGAATACTATGGACAATCAGACCCCAACTCTGGAATCCCCATCTCAACCACAACTAAAGCTGGCTTACTTACGTCCAGGCGATATGATTGACGTGGAATTTGCATCCGCAGCAAAAGTACGGACAAAACTTCAGCTAGTGGGTTTTGATACTGGCAAATACCTTTTACTAAAACAGCCAAACCCCCGCACCGAGGGAAACTATTCAGATGTTTTATTTGAGGGTAACCCGGTCATTGTCCGGTTGGTTTTAGAGGGAGAGGCCGGCGAGTGCATAGCCTTTAAAACAAAAATTCGTGCGGTAACCAACTTCCCGTTCAGATTGCTATATTTAGAATATCCTGAGCAGGTTGAAAACCGGGCGTTACGAGCGCAAAAGCGAGTCCGCACACACATTCCGGTTGATGTTACCGCTGACAATAGTCAGTCAAGCACTAAGAAAAAACTCGCCAGCGGTATTATTGTGGACATCTCTTCTGCCGGATGCAGAATCATCTTTAAAGCAACGCCAAATGAAGCCGGTAATGTCACTCATATGAATATTAAGGTTAGTATTGGTTCTGGCGCGCAGAAAGAGTCACTCAGCCTTTCAGGTCAAATTATGAACCAACGCAAAGAACGGGGCGTGATCAGTGTTGGAGTCCGCTTCACCGATGATGAAGCCCATATTAATAATGTGTTCGACCATCTGTTGATAGACACAGAATTTGAGTGTTAACGCTTTACTCCGGCACAACAATAGGCGGTCGCTTTAAACTAATATTATTTAAGCGCGCAATAGTTTCTGCCGTTATCGAGTACTTATTCAACAGGTGTTTACCTTCTTCCAAGCTCGCTAAATCCACTTCTCTTAGCATTCTGAATTCACAATAGGCGTTTGCCTGGGCCAAAGCTTGCGCGTACTCAGATTCATTCTCTGCGGCTTTACTTTGGGTAAAAGCCAGTAAATGCTTACTCACTGGAACACGTTTGAGTCCCCAGCCCTCAGCAACGAGGTAACTGACATCTTTGTCTTTCTCCAGCATCAAGTCGCGTAAAAAGCGCTCATCCGGGGTCAGCTTTACAATAGTATTATGCCGCTCAGGTGACTTATCGTTCACGCTTTGCATCGCAAATTCACGTTGCACGTCGTCGAATAAGCGCAGATACAGTTTGGTTAACGCTATTTTCCCAAGCTCATGGAACATGCCAATAGTATAAGCAAGTACCGGGTCACGCAGCTTACGCTCTACCGCTATATTATGTGCGGCAATAGCCGTTCCTAAAGAATGTTCCCAAATTTTACGACGGAACAACATAAAAGGCTGTGTCGCCGGAGGTAGCCAGTTTTGCATGATGTATGCGGGGGCTAGCAATCGCAGGTTCTCGGTTCCCACAAAACTCATGGCAACACGTAAATTATCAATCTTTACCTGCTTGTTGCGGTCTATAAAAGGCGGTTGGTTGACTGTGCGAAGTAACCCCGTGTGGAACCAGTCCATTCCCTGAACCACAGATTCAATGCGGCGCATAGAAGCGGCTTTCAAACTCAGGGTGTCCAGTAGCTCAGGCAGTTTTTCAGGAAGCGGTATCAGGCGTTCACGAATATAGTCGCCATCATCTATCGTTTTCAATGCCCGGTGGTAAATTTCTTCATGCAGTTCGTCAGAAATGCGGTCAGCATAACGTTGCCGCGCCTGGGCCTTACGGTCTCTCTCTTCATAGTTCAGACGTTCCACTTCCAGTAATTGACGTAACTGTTCTTTGTCTTCCTCGTCAGTACCGTCCGCCTTTGAGCGAGCTTTGCGCGCAAACGGAAAACTTATCAAATAGTTGATAAAACGTTTTTCTAAACGCAGAGCCGGATCATTACTACCGCCTTCCGTCGTACCTGCAAAAAAGTGGAACATATTACCTCTGTACTAGCTGAACTGCGGCAGCATTATGTTGAATAAACCCTATAAATGCTACTTACTGATTATCGTATATAACGTAAAAAATTCGCTAACAAATGATGGCCTTGAGCTGTCATTACCGACTCCGGGTGAAACTGTACGCCAAATAAAGGTAAGTCCCTATGCCTTATTGCCATAATCTCCAGCGCTCCCCGCTCGCTCTCTGTATCGGCATCAATTAAGAAATCTGTTGGCAAACTGGCCGGACAAACTACCAGCGAGTGGTAACGCGTAACTTCCAGAGGGTTATCTAACTGCTGGAACAGTCCTTTCCCGGTGTGTCGAATAACCGATGTTTTTCCATGCATCACTTTTTCGGCGCGCACAACTTTGGCACCAAATACCTGAGCTAATGCCTGGTGCCCAAGACAAACGCCCAGTATTGGAAGTTTCTTACCAAAGTGTTGAATTGCGGCCAGAGACACTCCTGACTCGTTGGGTGTGCAAGGCCCGGGGGATATCACAAGAGCTTTAGGAGAGAGCTCTTCAATGCCCGGAACTGTTATTTCATTGTTACGAAAAACAGAAACGTCTTCCCCCAGTTCACGAAAATAGCGAGCCAGGTTGTGGGTAAATGAATCAAAATTATCAATTAGGACGATCATGCTACTGAGGCAACCGCTCATTCAGCCAGGTTTTATAATGTACTGGTCTTGCAAAGTAAAAACCCTGCAATAAATCAGCACCGTTTTCTCCAAGTAGCTTCACTTGCTCGGCGGTTTCCACCCCCTCTGCAACCGAGGAGACCGACAAAGAACGAGCCATGTTTAACATCGCCAATAGCAAGCCCATATGTTTTTCATTTACTTCCGCGAGCTGAACAAATTCTCTGTCTATTTTTAATTCAGTAATTGGTAACTGCTGAATCCTCAATAAATTAGAATAACCGGTACCAAAGTCGTCAATTGAGAACACAACGCCCAACTCAGCGAGGCGAGACATGGTTTGTTTCACTTTTTCGGCATCAGCCAGTAGTAGGTTTTCAGTAATTTCCATCGTCAGTTGACTCAACGGCGCATCATACTCCGCAAAAATCTGCTGTACGGTTTCCACATAATCACTTTGTAGGAACTCAACCGGGCTCACATTAACAGCGATATTGTCATTCAGTCCCTGCGACTTTAACTTGTTCAGTGTAAAGGCTACCTGCTGCAGTAGTTCTCTGGCCATTGGAATAATAAGCTGTAAGCGTTCTGCTACCGGAATAAACTGAGCCGGGGAAACGAGTTCACCGCTTTCATTACGCCAACGCATCAAAGCCTCTGCACCACGAATAGTTCCCTGAGTATCGACTTTCGACTGTAGCCAACATTCAAATTGCCCTTTACCTAACGCCGCTCGCAAGGCAACCTCGGTTTTCGCATCGGCAACAACTGACTCAGATATTTCCGCTTCGTAAACCGCAATTTGGTCACGACCGTTATGACGCGCATTAGAAGTAGCGGTATCCGCCAGTGATAGCAGCCCGGATGCATTTTCGTCACCGCCACTTAACCCCACGCCAATACTCGCGGTTAAATAGTGCGTCTGAAATTTCGTTCTAAAGGGCTCGCGCAAAGCATCGTGCAGCTTCCTGATAACCTCCAGGCCTGCCTGCGTAGAGTCCTGAATGACACCCACCCAAAACCTGTCTCCAAGGTCTCTCGCTATCCAACCCGAGTCTCCAATAGTTTCTCTCAGTCTTTGCGCAATTAACTGAATAACACGGTCACCCTCTTCGTGCCCATGTATGGTGTTTACCCGATTAAAGTAATCCATATTAACCGCAGCAACGACTATCGGCCGGTTACTCTCCAGGCGTTTTTCTACCAAGTCGAGAAAGCGGTGACGGTTCGGCAGGCCCGTTTGCTCATCAAAGTTGGCTAGATATTCCAGCTTACGGGCGTTTTCTTTTTGCTCGGTGATATCCCTTATAACGCCAATATATTGAGCCTCTCCGGCGCGGCTCACCTCGGTTACCGCTAAATCGATGGGAAACACTTCGCCGCTTTTACGCTTACCCTGAACCTCTCGACCAATGCCGATAATACGCGCCCGACCAGTTTCCTGGTAAGCTTCAAGATAACGATCATGCTCCCTGGCGTAGGGTTCGGGCATCAACATGCTAACATTATTACCTTTCGCTTCAGGCTCACTGTATCCAAACATCCGCTCCGCCGGAGCACTAAAGTTAGTAATAATACCTTTGCTATCAATGGTAATAACAGCGTCAATTAAATTATCTAAGGTGCCGCGAAGTGCGCTTGTCTGCTCCTGTAATTGCTGTAGCCGATGCTTTTTTTCGGTTACATCCTGAATCGCACCAAAAAGAACGGTCTCGCCACTGTCCAGCTGCTTAGTCACTCCGGTAATGCTCACCCAATGGATATGACCAGCGGTGTCTTCCAGGCAACTCTCTGCCGACCAGCTTCTATTAAATTCCAGGCTTTGCGCAACAAGCTGCTTTATGTTTTCCCGGTATTCAGGTAAATGAAACTCCATCGCTTTTTCATAACTAATGGGCTCATTATCGGTTACACCGTGGATCTCTCTTAACTGACGGCTCCAATATAGGTGTCCCGACGCCGGCTCGTACCAAAAGCTACCAATATTAGCCATGGTTTCGACGCTGGTTAACAACTCTTTTTCGCGCTGCTCCGGAGACTCATTCACCATAATGATTATTATCCTGGGTAAGGTACAAAACCTACCGCTTTATAAACATCCGATAATGTTTTTGCCGACGCTTCACGCGCTTTATCAGCCCCTTGCTTCATAACCTGCTGCAAGAATGCCTGATCATTACGCATTTCGTGATATCGCTGCTGAATAGGCTCAAGCATAGCCACCACAGACTCCGCCACATCGACTTTTAAATGTCCGTACATTTTGTCTTCATATTCAGGTACAAGATCATCTATCGACTTACCGGTAGCTGCGGACATAATGCTAAGTAAGTTTGATACACCGGGCTTTTCTTCCGGGTTGAAATAAATGCGTGCCTGCTCGTCCGAGTCGGTAACGGCTTTCTTTATCTTCTTGAGAATTTTCTTCGGCTCTTCCAGTAAGCCCACAAAATTATTAGGGTTATCGTCCGACTTTGACATTTTCTTAGTCGGTTCTTGCAACGACATTACCCGCGCACCAACTTTTGGAATCATCGGTTCTGGAATCGTAAAAATATCGCCATACAGATTGTTAAAGCGCTCGGCAACATTACGTGTCATCTCCAGGTGCTGCTTTTGATCATCACCCACCGGCACTTCATTCGCCTGATACAGCAGGATGTCTGCAGCCATTAACGCCGGGTAGGTAAACAAACCCGCGTTAATATTATTAGCGTGACGCTGCGACTTATCTTTAAACTGCGTCATGCGGTTTAGCTCACCCATTTGGGTGTAGCAGTTGAGAACCCAGGCCAGTTGAGTATGTTCAGGAACATGCGACTGAATGAAAACGGTACTTTTCTCAGGGTCCAGGCCACAAGCCAAATACAAAGCCAGACCATCCAGTGTTGCCTGCTGCAGTTTTTCAGGTTCCTGGCGCACAGTAATTGCGTGCTGATCAACCAGCATAAACTTGCAGTCGTGAGTATCCTGCATGTTCACCCACTGACGTAATGCGCCAATGTAATTACCAATAGACAACTGCCCTGACGGCTGACAACCACTTAATACAATTGGTTTAGACATTCTTCTTCCTCTACGAACCTGTTACCGCAGCGATTTCATCGCGCATTGTCTGGATGACACTGGCGTAATCATCCGTATTAAAAATAGCTGAACCCGCAACGAACATATCCGCGCCAGCTTCCGCAATTTCACCTATATTTGAAACCTTAACTCCACCATCCACTTCCAGCCGAATATCGCGCCCGCTCTCATTTATCAGCTTTCGCACGGCCCTTAGCTTATCCAGCGTAGATGGAATAAACGACTGACCACCGAAGCCTGGGTTTACTGACATAAGCAGAATCACATCCACTTTATCCATCACGTAATCAAGATAGTGCAGCGGCGTCGCAGGGTTTAACACCAGACCGGCCTGACAACCATGTTCGTGAATCATCTGCAAAGTACGATCAACGTGATCGGAGGCTTCTGGGTGGAAAGTAATAATAGATGCGCCGGCTTCTGCAAAGTCAGGAATAATTCGATCAACGGGCTTTACCATCAAATGTACGTCGATGGGCGCTTTTATACCGTAATCTCTCAGCGCTTTACAAACCATAGGCCCGATAGTCAGGTTGGGGACGTAGTGATTGTCCATAACATCAAAGTGTACAACGTCGGCGCCTGCACTTAATACTGCATCTACCTCTTCCCCTAAACGGGCGAAGTCTGCGGACAGTATAGATGGCGCAATTAGTGGTTTCATCGTTCGTTTTCCCGACCTTGATTAAAAAGAGGGTTATTGTAGCAGTTAACCCTGTACAAAAAAATTCGCATCGATGACTAGAATTTTTACAAAATCGCTGATAAATTGGTCAATCTAGATTTTGGAGAGGCTTCATGCGACTACTCACAATTATTACTTCACTGGCATTAGCTGCGTTTACCGCATTTGCTTTGGTGAGCCCGTCGTCTCTTATGGCCCAACAAAATGCTACCCAAAAATGCCAAAAACTCATGACTGAATCCGAACAAAATAGTAATTCAGCTCAGTGTCAATTAGCAGCAGAGCAAGTTACCTGGTTTAGTTGGCTAACAGGCGACAGTCGTTCAGTACAATTCCACTTTTTCGACTTGGTTGAGTTAATCTCAAGCTCAAGCGACAGCAGCAAAAAACGTTACCAAAACGAATACACCGATTAATGTCAGAATCCTCCGATAGCAAAGCACCTAAACTCGGCATTTTTAGTATGGTGGTGAGTGTTCTCGCTGCGTTTTTAGGTGTGCAAACCGAAAAAAACCGCCAACGAGACTTCCAGCACGGAAGTCCCAAAGCCTACATCATTATTGGCGTAATTCTGACCATTCTGTTTGTTTTAGGTCTAGTCGGCGTCGTAAATCTAGTCATGGCATCCGCTGCATAGTACTAGGGTGTGGTAGCCTGATGCTATTGCATCAGGTGAGATCTATGAGCTTTAAAGAAAGTCTCAATAATTGGGCATTGGCGCAAGTGGCCATACCGCACCTGACGTAAATAACGTCAGGCTACGGCGTCCTCATGAAGAGCCCTCATAGCCTCAGCGCCCTAGTGTTATTCAGCCTTGATGCCACTATGACGTAGCAACGGTTCCACGCTCGGTTCACGACCCCGGAACTCCTGGAATAGGTCAGCAGCTTTACGGCTACCACCGCGCTCCAGAATAATTTGCAGGAAGTCACGCCCCGTGGCCGCACTGAATATACCCTCTTCCTCAAAGCGTGCGAACGCATCTGATGAAAGCACTTCTGCCCATTTGTAGCTGTAGTAGCCTGCGGCATAACCACCGGCAAAGATATGACCAAAGCTGTGCTGGAACCGATTGTACTCTGGCGGAATACGCACCGAGGTCTGTTTACGAACTTCACTCAAAATTTCGCTAATGCGTGCGCCTTTCTTTTCATCAAACTCGTGATGAATGCGCATATCAAACAGCGAAAACTCTAACTGACGCATCATTTGCATCGCCGATTGGTAGTTACGCGCCGCCAGCATTTTATCCAGTAATTCCTGGGGTAATGGTTCGCCGGTTTCGTAATGGCCAGAAATAAGCGCCAGTGCCTCCGGCTCCCAGCACCAGTTTTCTAAAAACTGGCTTGGCAGTTCGACTGCGTCCCACTCAACGCCATTAATACCGGAGAGCCCTGCGGTATCAACTTGTGTCAGCATGTGATGCAGACCATGACCAAACTCATGGAATAACGTCAGCACTTCGTCGTGAGTAAAGAGCGCCGGTTTACCACCCACGGGTTTACTGAAGTTACAGGTTAGAAACGCCACGGGGTTTTGTAACTCGCCGTCGGCATGAACTCGACGACCAACAAAATCCGCCATCCACGCTCCGCCTCGTTTACCTTGGCGAGCATACAAGTCTAAGTAAAAGCTGCCGCGCAAGTGACCATCGGCGTCATGAATACGGAAAAAGCGCACATTGTCGTGCCAGGTTTTTACGTCTTTTTGTTCACTCACCGTCATGCCGAATAAGCGTTTAACTACTTCAAAAAGCCCATTCAGTACTTGCTGCTCAGGGAAATACGGGCGCAGTAACTCATCAGAAATAGAGTAACGCTTCTGTTTCAGTTGCTCACTGAAATACGGCACGTCCCAGGCTTCCATTTTCTCGACGCCCTGCTCTTTGGCAAAAACTTCAACCTCAGCGTATTCTTCTTTTGCCTGCGGCATAGATTTTTCAGCTAAGTCCTTCACAAAGCCCAGCACCTGCTCTGGTGACTCCGCCATTTTTGTTGCTAACGACATTTCGGCGAAGTCATTAAAACCAAGCAGCTTTGCCATTTCATGACGCAAAGCCAGGGTCTCATCCATAACCGCCGAGTTATCGAATTTACCACCGTTAGGACCAGTTTCTGAAGCCCGCGTCACAAAGGCCTGATACATGTCTTTGCGAAGTTCTCTGTCTTCGGCATACAGCATCACAGGTAGGTAACTCGGAATGTCCAGAGTAAATAGCCAGCCTTCTTTTTCCTGATCGGCCGCTGTTTCTTTCGCCGCTTCTTTAATGCTGTCAGGTAACCCGGCTAAGCGACTTTCGTCCGTAATTAAGCAAGTCCAGGCATGAGTCGCGTCTAACAAGTTGTTGCTGAAGGTTGAGGATAAATCAGACAGCCGCGACGAAATTTCAGCGTAGCGTTTCTTTTTGTCCGCGGGTAAATCCACACCCGACAAACGAAAGTCACGCAAAGTATCGTTAATTAACTTCTGCTGAGCTTCAGTCAGTTCGCCAAACTCGTCACTGTTACGCAGCGTTTCGTAGGCATCAAACAGGCCTTTGTGCTGACCAACATAAGTTGCGTAGTCAGACAACAGTGGCAGACAGCTGTCATGTGCTTCACGCAGCTCAGGCGTGCTGACAACCGAGTTTAAATGCGACACCGGCGCCCATACGTGCTCTAACTTTTCATCAGCGTCGGTTAACGGTTCAATCAAGCCGTTCCAGCTGAAATCCCCTCGCGCCAACACCTCATCAATAGTCTGCCGGGCATGCTTTATGCTCTCTTCAACGGCAGGCTGAATGTGCTCAGGTTTAATTTGATCAAAGTCAGGAAGCTGGCTCTGTTCTAATAGCGGATTACGGCTCATTTTTACCTCAATTTTTTCTAAATGCTTACAGTGGATATTGGGGCTTTAGGCTAGTCTTCAACCACGCTTATGTGGTTTCCTGCGTTTTTTACGGTATTATCAAATCGTTAATAAATCAGAATAAAGGTAAATGTCATGTCTGACACCTCTTTTCGCTCTTTGCGCTTAATGGCAGGAATTACGGCCATTGTCACCTTAAGCGCCTGTAGTAACCTCGGTGGTACACAACCAGCCGATGAATCGAAACCGGCTGAAGTTACCGGCAGTAGCCAATTAACACCTGAAAAGATCTTTGCCAGCGATACCTTTAACATTGATCGTCCAGCCCCTACGCGTTGGCTGGAAGACGGCTCAGGTTATACCACCCTGGAACAATCTGATTCAGCCGATGGTCGCGATATAGTGCGTTATCATCCAGAGACTAACGAACGCACTGTGTTAGTCAGTGCCGAACAACTTACACCAGAGGGGAAAGATAAGGCGCTGCATATTGCCGACTACGTCTGGTCTGACGATGGCGACAAGGTATTAATTTTTACCAATACCAAACGCTCGTGGCGCACTCATACGCTGGGTGATTACTGGGTACTAGATCGCAACAGCAATGAACTGCGAAAACTCGGTGGTAATGCACCAGAGTCGACCCTGCAGTTTGCCAAGTTTAATCCGCAGGGCACAAAAGTGGCGTTCGTTATGCAGAACAACATTTACGTGCAGGATCTTCGTAGCTTTACGATTAATGCACTGACCAGCGACGGTAGCGACACCATTGTGAACGGCACCTTTGACTGGGTTAACGAAGAAGAGTTTTTCCTGCGCGACGGCTTTCGCTGGAGCCCGGATGGTCAGCACATTGCCTACTGGCAGTTGGACACTGAAGGCACTCCGGTATTCACTATGATCAATAACACCGACGAGCTGTACCCTACGCTAAAAGAATTTCCTTACCCGAAAGTCGGTGAAACCAACGCGGCCATGCGCATTGGCGTTATGCCAGCCAGCGGTGGTAAAACTCGGTGGATGAATATTCCCGGCGACCCGCGCCAGCATTACTTAGTGCGCATGAACTGGGCAGGAAACAACGAGCAACTGTTAATTCAGCAACTGACCCGAAAACAACACATTAACCGCGCCTTTATCAGTGACATTGAAACTGGTCGGAGTCAGGAACTGTTACGGGAAAATACCGATTCGTGGGCTGAGTATGTCGACGACATTCACTTTTTAAATGATGGCCGCGAATTTACCTGGCTAAGCGAGCGCAGTGGTTACCGTCATATTTACCGTGTACAACGCGACTCAGGCAGAACCACCGCCGTTACCCGCGGAAACTGGGACGTTGTTGAAGTGCTGCGTGTGAACGAAGATAACGGCTGGGTGTACTTTATTGCTTCACCTGACACGCCGTTAGAGCGTTATTTGTTCCGCGCCAGCTTAGATGGCAGTGGGCGCTTAGAACGTCTGACGCCAGACATGGACGGTACCCACAGCTACAGTATTTCGCAAGACGCTAAATACGCAGAACATACCTTTCACTCTGTGAACCAGGTGCCTGTTACTAAGATGATTTCTTTACCGGACCATAAGGTTATTCGTACGGTAGTAGATAACAATGACGTACAGCAGGCGGTCGAAAACGTTGCGAAGCAGCCAGTGGAGTTCTTCCGTGTGGAAGCACGTGACGGACTTGAGTTGGACGGCTACATCATGAAGCCGACCGACTTTGACCCCAACCAAGAATACCCGATTTTGTTTTACGTTTACGGCGAACCCTGGGGGCAGACTGTGGCTAATAAATGGGGTGGCTCGTTGTATTTGTGGCACACCATGCTGACGCAGCAGGGCTATATTGTTGCCTCTATTGATAACCGGGGCACTAAATCTCCACGCGGTTTTGACTGGCGCCGTTCTATTTACAAAAACCTGGGCGTTGTCACAGTACGCGACCAGTACGATGCGCTACAACAGATGCAGGAACGCTGGGACTTTATTGATGAAAACCGTGTTGGTATTTGGGGACACAGTGGTGGAGGTTCACAGACTCTGAATGCACTCTTCCGTTACCCGGATGCCTACCACATGGGTATGGCACTGGCACCGGTACCAGATTTAACCTTGTACGACACCATTTATCAGGAACGGTACTCTGGGTTATTGCCTGAGTCTGCAGAACGCTACGAAGAAACCTCAGCGATTACTCACGCCGAGAACCTGGAAGGCGACTTATTGTTAGTACATGGCACAGGCGACGACAACGTTCACTTCCAGGGCAGCGAGCGCCTGGTTAATGAGTTAATTAAACACGGTAAACAGTTTGAATTTTTTGCTTACCCGAACCGCTCGCATGGTATTTACGAAGGTGAAGGCACCACTTTGCACCTGCGCACCATGATGACCGAGTTCGTCAAAGAAAACTTACCGGCCGGCGGTCGTTAATAGCAGCGTTATAAACTGATCTTTCGATTACCGCTATCGGTATAAAAAGCATGACAACCCCGTGTCTTTATTTGCAAGATACGGGGTTTTTATTCAAGATATGCGCAGTTTTTGAATTAAGCACAGGAGTTAAGCAGTATGAGCAGACATTATGACTATCTTGCGATAGGTGCAGGCAGTGGCGGTATTGCCTCAGCCAACCGTGCCGCCATTCGTGGTGCAAAAGCCGCGGTTATTGAAGCTAAGTTCGTTGGCGGTACCTGCGTAAACGTGGGTTGTGTACCTAAGAAAGTCATGTGGTATGGCGCTCATATTGCGGAGGCCATCAAGTATTCACCATCCTATGGCTTTGACCTTGAGCAAAAAGGTTTTGACTGGGCAACCATGGTGCATAATCGTGAAGCCTACATAGAGCGCATTCATGGCGGTTACCACCGCGGTTTCCAAAGCAACGGTGTTGAATTTATTGAAGGCTTCGCCAAGTTTGTTGACCACAAAACCGTGGAAGTAAATGGCGAGAAGATTACGGCTGACCATATTACGATTGCCACCGGCGGGCGCCCGATGATCCCTGAAATTCCGGGCGCAGAGCATGGTATCGATTCTGACGGCTTTTTCGCATTAACCGAACAACCTAAAAAAGCGGCTGTTGTTGGCGCTGGCTATATTGCCGTTGAAATTGCCGGTGTTTTCCATGCCCTGGGCACAGACACGCATTTGCTGGTACGTCGTGACCGACCGCTGCGCACCTTCGACAAAGACATTACCGACGGTTTGCTGGAACGCATGAAGCAGGACGGCCCTGAACTTCATACAGAAACCACCGTTCGTGAAGTGGTTAAGCAAGACGATGGTACCTTAACGCTGCACTTTGAAGGCGGCAAAACCATGGACGGTGTGGACTGTCTGGTATGGGCCATAGGCCGTGTGCCATCAACGGACAACATCAACCTGGAATGCACCGGTGTTGAACTGGATAACGATGGCTTTATTAATGTCGATAAGTTCCAGAATACAAACGTACAAGGCATTTATGCTGTTGGTGACAATACCGGCGCAGCCGCGCTCACACCTGTTGCAATAAAAGCTGGACGCTTACTGGCAGAACGCTTGTTTAACAACATGCCTAACGCGCACATGGACTTTGAAAACATTCCAACTGTAGTGTTCAGCCATCCGACCATTGGCACTGTTGGTTTAAGCGAAGAAGACGCAAAACTGAAATTCGGTGAAGACAACATTACTGTGTATAAGTCATCGTTCGCGGCAATGTACAATGCAGTAACCCCACACCGCGCCCTCAGCTACTTTAAGCTGGTCTGTCAGGGCAAAGAGGAAAAAGTGGTTGGTATTCACGGCATTGGCGAAGGCATGGATGAAATTTTACAAGGCTTTGCCGTTGCTCTGAAAATGGGTGCGACAAAAGCTGATTTAGACTCAACCGTGGCTCTGCATCCGACCAGTGCGGAAGAGTTCGTTTTATTTAAATAGCTAGTATCAAACAATCATCAAAACACGCTTTTAAGAGCATTTGAAGGTAACTGACAACGCAAAACTTTCCGGTTGAACGTTGCCTTCAAATGCTCAAAAAATTACCTAGCAGATTTAAGGATCTAAATTCGGGGTCTAATCTAAGGTTGGTAGGTAAAAAAGCGTGAGCACAATTGAGTCATGACTTTATCGAGAGTTGACTCATTGCTCAACTTCACCGCCAAAAACAATTATTTCGGCTCAGCCGAAGTAGGGTTTTCCAGTCAGTGTTATTTTTACGTGAAGGCTAAAAAAACCTAACCGAGTTGTAGCTCGTATTATTTCTTATCCCTAGTAATTTCTAATAGTTCTTTTTGTGTATCTGCTAAGCTCTTAAGTGACTTCATGATTTTGTATAGGCAATATAAAACAAAACCAGAAATGGCAATTGGAAGTCCTGATGCAATAAAATAAGCTATAATATTGATGTAGTTATACTCGGTTTCTGAAGTCACCTTTGTCTCCCAGTACTTAATAAATGCAGCGATCAATAGCATACGCTAGCGTATAACCTGTGGCCACCTAATTAGTTAGCTCAACAATTAGCTTCTTTAAGCCAATATATTGAGAAAAATTAATGATTCCATCCCGCTGCTATTATGGCCATTCCGGTTAAAGTAAAAGCAGCACCTATAGCATCGTAAGTAGACAAGGATGCGCCCTCAACCGCTTTCAGCCAAAGTAACGCTGTTACCACGTAAACACCTCCATAAGCTGCATAAACTCGGCCGCTTTCCGCCGGGTGCAAGGTGAGTAGCCAGGCGAATAATGCCAGACTAATTGCCGCGGGTATCAATAGCCAAATGCTTCCATCTTTTTTTAACCACAGGTAAGGTAAGTAGCAGCCTATAATTTCAGCTAGTGCGGTAATAAAAAAGAGCCCGAGTGTTTTAGCTATTAGCAAAAGAGACATATTCGGAACCTTCATTTAGCAGGAGAATGACATTATGCAGTCTATTATAAGTGAGCTAACTCTACGGGGCTCACTATTCTTGAGCTTTCTGTTAGTAACTATTGCCTCACCTTTCAGCTTTGCAGAGGACAAGAATAGACTACAGCAGTCATGTACCTATAACGAAAAAGCAATGATGGAACTGTCTCCTAGCGAGTTTGATCAAAACTTTGAAAGCGGTTGGCGAGTAATAGCTAAAAATAGTGACTGCCTGGAAGTCGCAGCCGATCTCATCCGTACTTACTATACAACCAATGAGGTTTCTACAGGCGCTAAAAGAACCTTTGTATGGCACGAAGGGCAACTTCGAGCGGAAATGGGGCAATATCGCCAAGCGATTCACCTAATGGAGCAAGCTGAGAAACCAGCACAAAAAGATATTTCAGGCTGGAACCATTATGTCGCCGCGACCATTGCGTTTTTGCAGTCAGACATGGAAAAACTAAAAAGGCACCGAGAAGAACTCTCTGCGGTTCCGAAGCCAGAAAATTTTAATCCAAAAGACGCTGACGGGAACCCTATCGAAATAGACTGGCCACTTAACTTAAATATTGTGGATAAATTTATCAGTTGTTTCAGCCAACCTTATGCTGACGTTTACAGCGGATGCACAAAAGAAAAACAACCTTAAACGAGCCCCCTTTATGGGTTATCTACTACAGCACAAGATCTCTGAAGGCTATAAGGAAAGAGCGGCTAAGCCGCTCAACTTCTACATATCATCCGGAGTATCAGGCTCCACAAGCTGTGCTAATTGGCTTAATGTCTCCTGCCAGCCAAGATAGCAAGCTTCGCTGGGAATTACGCTAGGAATGCCCTCCTGAACAACGTTTAAGTCAGTTCCGCATGACACACTGTTAAGTTCAACCGTAGTTATCATAGTGCCCGACAGGTTCGGGGCATCAAATTTATCGGTATAGCGCAGCTTTTTATTCGGCACTAACTCGAGATACTCACCACCAAACGCATCGCTACTACCCGTACAAAAGTTCGTAAATGACATTTTGTAAGTGCCACCAACACGAGCGTCTAGTCTCTCTACATTTGCAGTAAACCCGTGCGGGGGCAGCCACTTGGCCAAAGCATCTGAATTTAGAAACGCTTTATATACGCGCTCCGGTGGCGCTTTAATAACCCGATGTAAACGAATCGTATTCGACATAGTTTTCCTCCATTAAATAAATGAGTAGGTGGCTTCAACTAATCGAATACGTGATTTGAATTTCGACAGAAATTTTGAAATGGATAACATCGGTTGTTAGTAGTTAATGATCATAAACTCACAACCTACCGGTAGTACGGTGTTTTTGCTTTTACTCACCACTAGTTTATCTGCTGTTTTCATACCGGCATAAGTTTTTACCTCAACCTGCGAAAACTTAAATGTCACAAGCTCTTTCATATCTTCAAAGTTGGCATATACAGTATCCGGCAAAACCGACTGGTAACTTCCCGTATAGGACGTAATGTCATGCTGTTCAATATCCAGGTTTACCGCTGCCTCAGCTTTAAACTCAAGGATCATGCGTTGACCATTGCAAGTTTCTTCGCTACCACGCAGTACCGGAGGAAGCACTAACTCTTCTGCGTCTCCTCTTATATAAAGCCCAACATTACGCCCTTTGTAATAATGCTTTTGCTGATAAAGCTTTTGATAACTTACTGGAGAGTAATCTTTCTGACGAAGAACTTGCTCCAGCTTATCGAAAAATTCCTGGGTTTCATTCGCGGGGTTGGTAGCGACAACTACATCCGGAAATTCCTCCGGTATCCTAACATTTGAAGTCACTTTAACCTTGAAACCATAATCAGATAATGCAGTAAGCAATTCTAAATGGCCTCGCTTTGATATCTTTTCTGTTGTTAAAAAAACGGTAGGAGTG
Source organism: Pseudomonadota bacterium (assembly GCA_051745385.1). Taxonomy (GTDB): domain Bacteria; phylum Pseudomonadota; class Gammaproteobacteria; order Enterobacterales; family Alteromonadaceae; genus Idiomarina. The sequence continues at coordinate 60,317 of JBNJDZ010000008.1, forward strand.
CTACAGCCGGCAAGTAACGCCGTAGTCACTAATAGAATATACCACCTCACTACTATTCGATACCTCAACCACCAGCTATGGGGTGAATTTAAGTGCGCCATCAATAAATATTCTTCTTTTTCCAATCCTCTATTACTTCTTCAAAAATCTGTCCATAAAAATTCCTCTTTTGAAAGTCGGCGGTTGTTTGCCCGTACTGAGTTTCTACTTCAGCTGAATAGACAATTTCTCCGCTCAATGCAGAAACAAGCTGGATCTGAAATAGCTTCTGTTCAGTCACCCCGTTTATTATTTGCGATTGGTTACCTGACGGAATAACAACCGTTTCATTCTTAGCCTTTGCTGAAATAAGGCTTACGAGTAGTACATGATCAACTTCTTGGCTTTTGACTACTTCCATCAAGTCATCTTCGGAAAAGGTAATCCCTGGCTTTTTATAGTCTTTAGCAGTAATACAGGTAAACTTAATAGCTTGCATTGTCTCGCAAAATTCAGTTTCCTGAATAGCAGCTTCATTAAATGAAGAAGATAAAGAGTTAACTAATAATCTATCAATTTCGACATCTTTCGGAGAAGCATAACTATTAAAATTTTGCACGGCACAGGCAGATATAACCATAAGTAAAGCTAGAGAGGTAAGCCCTTTCAGGTAAAGCATTCAAACTTCCTTATCAAACCGCAAGTCGGTGTATATTCCTACTCTCACAATCTGTTACAAATTAGTCAACAAATAGTTAACAGAAACACTTCAACAACACCGTTACCCCTAGGTATGATGTTGCTATAACTTGTTAAAGGAAAATATTGTATGAAAAAGTTACTACTCGCGAGCGCTATTAGCTCCGCCTTATTAGCCGCAGGCTGCAGCCAACCAGCGACCGAAACTAGCACACAGAAAAGTGCTATTGCCGGCGAAGTCATTAAAAGCCCTAACGATCAGCGTGAGTATCGCGTATTAACTCTGGATAACAATATTGAAATCATGTTGGTATCTGATCCTAATACGGATAAGTCGGCAGCATCATTAAGTGTCGGTGTCGGCTTACTGCAAGACCCTGAAACACAACAAGGCATGGCGCACTATCTGGAACATATGCTGTTCCTGGGTACCGAGAAATACCCGGACACTAATGGCTACAGCGAATTTATGAGTAATAACGGTGGTAGTCAGAACGCTTATACCTGGCTGGATATCACCAACTACATGTTTAAAGTCAATAACGATGTCTACGATGAGGGTCTGGACCGTTTTTCTGACTTCTTTAAAGCACCTAAATTATACCCCGAGTATGTCGACAAAGAACGTAATGCGGTCAATGCCGAGTGGTCTATGCGCCGCGAAATGGACTTTTTTGGGCAGTTCAAACTGGGCAGACTGCTTTTGGGCGAACACCCATCTAACCGCTTCCTTATCGGTAATCTGGATAGCTTAAGCGACAAAGAAGACAGCGAACTTCATCAGGAAACTGTGGACTTTTATAACCGCTTTTATTCTTCCAATATCATGAAAGTTGCCATGATAAGCAACCGTTCGTTAGAGGAAATGGAAGAGCTGGCCCGTAAGCATTTTGCCAGTATTGAAGATGACGGTATTGAAGAGCCGGAGGTTACTGCCCAAATCAACTTCGACGATGTCGGCAAAAAGCGCATTCACTATGTGCCTAATGAAGATGTTAAACAGCTGAAACTTGAGTTCATTATTAACGACAACCAGGACCAGTTTGCGGTTAAACCAAACCGTTATGTCAGCTATTTGCTTGGCTCTGAAATGCCGGGCACACCAGCACAACAGCTGAAAGATGCAGGTCTTATCGCCAATTTAAACGCATCGGCGCAGCCAACTTTCTACGGCAACTACGGCGTTCTGACACTTGATGTTGAGCTAACAAATGCCGGTATGCAACAGCGCGAAGAGATTGTTGCTCTCATTATGCAGTACATTGATAAAGTTCGGGCTGAAGGCGTTGATGAAAAATACTTTAACGAAATTAAAACCAGCCTGAGCAATCGTTTCCGTTTCTTAGAAAAAGGTGACGAATTCAGTTACGTTTCTAACTTAGCTGAAGCAATGCAAAACTTCCCGGCTGAGTACGCCATTAGCGCCCCTTATGAGTATCAGGAGTTTGACCCTGAAGCCATACGCTCTGTTCTGTCTCAGTTAACTCCGGAGCATCTGCGTGTTTGGTACATCAGCCAGGATGAGCCGCACGACAGTCAGCTCGACTTTTACGAGGGTAAGTACAAGGTTGTCGATATACCGCAAGAGGAAATCGCAAGCTGGGACCAAGAGCCTAAAATGGCGATTAATCTACCCAAGGTGAATACACTTTTACCTGAAAGTTTTGCAGTTAAACAAAATGACGCTTTTGACAAACCCCAAGTGGTTATTGAAGAAGACGGCATTAAGGTGTGGCAATACCCAAGTCAGTTATACAACGACCAGCCACGCGGCGTGTTCAACATTCAAATCAATAATTCTGCACCGCTTGAAAGTGCAGAAGCGAATGTTTTAACCGCTTTATGGCGCGACTTATACGACATGAATATTAGCGCTCTTGATACCGAAGCGAATATTGCCGGTATGAACCTCAACCTTAGCGACAGCACCGGACTCACGCTGACGGTATCGGGTTTCACCGATAAACAACCTCAGCTACTTGAGCGAGCAATTGACAACTTAAGCTTTACGGTTGAGCAGCAAGCCTTTGAGCAAGCGGTTGACCGTTACATCAGAGAGCTTAACAACAAAGGGCAGCAATTCCCTATTTACCAAAGTTTCGATGCATACGGGCAGTTGATCCGCGAAGGTGGATTTAATCAGGACGAGTTAATTGAAACAGCAAGTTCTGTAAGTGCAGAAGACTTATCGAACTACATGAATACCGTGCTGAGCAATAATGCCATTCGCATTTTCGCTTTCGGTAACTACGACAAAACCGGGCTTAATGAGTCGGTTAAACGCATAAAAGACAGCTTACCGCAGAATCGCGAAGTAACAGATTTTGAGCAGGCTCAGTTCTGGAAGCCTGAATCCGGACAGTCCATTGTGTTGCGCCGCGACTTAGAAGTTGCTGATGTCGCAGTGGTTGACGCTCACATTCATCCACAACCTGGTTTTGAGTCGTTAGCAGCCGGTACGGTATTACAAAGTCACTTCCGTACCGCGGCTTTCGATACACTGCGTACAGAAGAGCAATTAGCCTACGCAGTTGGTGCCTTTGCGCCAAGCTTAGATCAGTACGCTGGCTTTGGCTTATACATTCAAACTCCGGTGAAAAATGTTGCCGATATGCAGGAACGGTTTGACAGCTTCAAGAAAGAATACTGGGAAGAGCTGCAGAGCATGACGGAGGAAGAATTCAATCAACTTAAGCAAAGCACACTCGTTACCTTAAATGAAACACCGAAGAACCTTAACGAGGAGGTCTCTCCGCTTCTGGCCGACTTGAGACTGCAGCGCTTTGAGTTTGATAGTAAAGAGCAACTGATTGAGGCCGTTGAAGGTGTCACATTAGAAAACGCAAAGGCCTTCTATCAAGAAACCCTGCTAAACCCGGATGCTGCACGCATTTCGGTACAACTACGCGGCACTAAGTTTGTTGATGAGCCGTACGCAGACTTGCCGAATCAAACGGTAATTTCTGACCTGGCGGAATTCCAGCAGGAGATGAAAAAGCAGTAATTAACCAATGAGGCAATAACATGAAGACCTTTATTACGTGGTTTATTTACTCAACTATTATGGTGGCAGCTTTCTGCCACCATTCTTTACAAGCTAAAGAGTACCAGGAGGAACTGGAAGGCGTATGGCGCGGGGAACTTGTCCTGCAAGAGGACGTTAGTATTGCTCTTGGTATTAATGTCGACAACGGCCAGCTAACTCTCGACAGCCCGAATCAGGGCATGTTTGACCACCAACCCACGAAGTTCTCAGTTAAGGATAATAAGATAGAGTTCACCGATAGAAGCTTAAATGCCAGTTACCGGGGTGAACTCAATGATGGCCAGTTAGAGGGCACATTCACACAAGGTAAAAAACGCAGTATTACCATGCATAAGCTGACTCAGGATGACAAAACCCGCCTTACCTACGAAGCAACCTACAAAGGCGACTTGCCCGTCAGTGAAGGTTCCAGTTTACCATTGCAAGTGAATATTGCCGTTGTGCACGACGGGTATATTGCAACGTTAGACAGCCCGGCTCAGCAAAGCTTTGGTATACCTCTGAACGACGTTCATATTGATAACAGCACACTCAGCTTTAAATCACCGATGATTCAGGCGAGCTTTAACGGCAAAAAGGCAACAAAAGGCTACGAAGGAACTTTCAACCAAGGGCAGGAATTTCCTCTCACTTTAAGAAAAACCGACTCAGATGATAAGCAGACCAGTGCTCCGTCACCCAAATTGGGTGAGCACGGTGCGGCGGTTGCCATTATTGAACAGGATGAAGTTAAAACCCAGTTTTATGGCGAGCATGATCATAATACACAATACGAAATTGGCTCGGTCACAAAAACCATGGTGGCCTATTTACTGGCCCATGCGGTAGTTAATGAGTCTACAACCCTTGATACCCCAGTCAACGAATTTTGGCCACAGGCACCTGATACAGTGACTCTGGGACAACTTGCTACACAACACAGTGGGCTACCCCGACTTCCTGAAAACTTATTCAGTAAGGCCGACCAGACAGACCCATACGCTCATTATGGCCGGTCAGAATTGGAAAGTGCTTTGTCTGAGGTTGAGCCAGGCGCCAACAATTACGAATATTCCAACTTCGGGTATGGCTTACTTGCGGAGTCACTCGCTAAGCGTGCGGAAAAGCCTTTTCCAGAGCTGTTAAATGACGTTGTGTTTGAAACTTTCAGCATGTCGGATACTTATGTGGCAACCAGCAAAGAAAACACTCCCGGCTCCCTGTCAAAAGGACATAATGTCTTAGGCGAAGCAGTACCTCACTGGCATTTTCAGTCTCTGGCCGGCGCCGGAGCTGTTGTTTCTACACTGAGTGATATGGCCAAGTACACCAGAGCACTCATGCGCAAAAATGCAGAAGTCGATACCACCGTCGAGCAATTACTTACCCCGCAAAAAACCATTGAAGGCTGCTGCCAGCAAGCTTTAGCCTGGCTTATTAGCGAAGACGAAAATGGTAAAGCCTACGCCTGGCACAACGGGCAAACAGCCGGATTCAGTAGTTTTGTTGGCTTTTATCTTGATGGCTCAAGGGCTGTCGTTATGCTAAACGCACAATCAATACCGGTAAATGATGAAGCCATTAAACGACTGACCCAGAATGCAGGAAGCCAATAAATTCAGACCACACCTTGCTCTATCATGGCGTCGGCAACTTTGCGGAAACCCGCAATGTTTGCACCAAGAACTAAGTTAGACGGATGCCCAAAATCTTCGGCAGTGCGTTTCGCATCCTGATAAATATTCCGCATAATGTCTTTAAGCTTTTCATCCACTTCTTCAAAGTCCCAGCGCAACATACTGGCATTTTGCACCATTTCTAACTGACTGGTCGCAACACCCCCGGCATTAGCCGCTTTTCCCGGGCCATATGCGGCGCCACTCTCAATAAAGAGATCGACCGCGGCCTGCGTTGAAGGCATATTTGCACCTTCCACAATGCATTTACAGCCATTTTCCAAAAGTGACTGCGCATCTTTTTCGGTCAGCTCGTTCTGAGTTGCACAGGGGAAAGCTAAGTCGGCGTTATAACGCCAAACCGTATGGCCGTCTTTGGGGTAATCATCTAGGGGCGTATATTCTGCGTTATTATGAGTCTCAAGGTACTCTTCCAGCCGCCCCTTTTGCTCTTCTTTAATGCGCTTAACCAGGTCAAGATCAATACCTTGTTCATGGTAAATGGTGCCGCTGGAGTCACTGCAGCTTATGGGCTTGGCTCCTAATTCATACAGCTTTTCCATAGCGTATATAGCAACGTTACCAGAGCCGGATATTAAACAGCGCTTGCCTTCCAGCGAGTCACCTTTGTCATCCATCATGCACTGTGCAAAATAAACAGCACCGTACCCGGTGGCTTCTTTACGGGCATGAGACCCGCCCCACAGCAGGCTTTTACCCGTAAGCACACCGTCAAAGCGGTTTGCCAAACGCTTATACTGACCGAATAAATAACCAATTTCGCGTGAGCCCACGCCAATATCCCCGGCGGGCACATCCGTATTAGGCCCAATATGACGATAAAGCTCGCTCATGAAAGACTGACAAAACCGCATGATTTCCGCGTCAGACTTTCCTTTTGGGTTAAAATTGGCACCGCCTTTACCACCACCAATGGGTAACCCGGTTAATGCGTTCTTAAAAATTTGCTCAAACCCAAGGAACTTAATAATGCCGGCATTTACGCTTGGATGAAAACGTAAACCACCTTTATAAGGGCCTAGCGCTGAGTTAAACTCAATTCGGTAACCTTTATTCACCTGAATATTGCCGGCGTCATCCATCCAGGGAACCCGAAACATGATCTGCCGCTCAGGCTCAACCAAGCGTTCAATAATAGAATGCTCACGATATTTGGGACGTTCTTCCAAAAGCGGTTCTATCGACTCCAGCACATCTTCTACAGCCTGGTAGAACTCAACTTGAGCGGGACTCGTTTGTTTTAATTTTTCAATGGTTTCTTTTATGTAGCTCATTGACCTACCTGTTATTGTCTGCAGCGCATGGTTTACGACTTGTACCTACTAATAACGTATACCAGTGAGTTTAGATCGCCACTATTTTAGAACAACTCGGTTACGCCCCGACTTTTTAGCAGAGTACAGGTTCTCATCGGCGCGCTTTAAAATACTATCCGGTGTATCTCCGGGTTCTTTTAAAGTGGCCCCTAAACTGATCGTTATTTTTACGGTTTTTGCTGCGTCTTTTTTCCCACGAGCGTCCTTACCTTTGCGTTTACTGTCAGGTCGCGAGGGCTCCCTTAACTTAAGCGGATAGTTCGCCACTTTGCTGCGCACACTTTCTAATGTACTTTTCAATTTATCCGGGTCACTGTGAGAAAAAACCAGGGTGAACTCTTCGCCGCCGTAGCGATACGCTTTAAAACCCCGATGCTCTTTCAAAATACTGCCAAGCAATCTTAATACTTGATCACCAACCTCATGCCCGTAACGGTCATTAAACTTCTTAAAATAATCGACATCGAGCATGCACACCGCGCTGCGTCTGCGCAAATGCTGCAACTGACTGATTAGCGCTCTTCGTTGCGGTAACCCAGTTAACTCATCAATGTAAGCCAGCTTCAACATCTGATCTGCCAGCGCCAGTAATAGGCCAGTTACCGCCGCAACCGCGGCCCAGGCTGACGCATCCCGATGCTCAACAACCAGCAGAAAAACCATAAGTGCAAGCCATGAAGCCCACTGACTCCAGGCAAAAGACGATGAGCCTTTATACAACAGGAAAGTTGCCCAAATTCCTCCCATAGCTACAATCCAAAGAAGCAAACCGACAGCAAGTCCACTGTCTTCCCAGTCAGGCAGGGTAAGCAGATCTACAGGACTCAGCGTTACAACTGCGTTAGCGACTGGCTCCAACAGCAAAGCTAAGGGTAAAATTCCCACTACAATAAATAGGAGAGCACCTTTTAGCGTTAGTAGGGTTGGCTTTTTTATAAAGGCTAATAATAGTGCGCTTACCGATAACCAAACAGGAAACGCCTGATACAGTTGTGACACTTCTTTTTGCGCCAGTGGTTGCTGCAACCCTAGCTGAATGGTTGCATAACTTCCTCCAACCCAGGCGCACCAATAAAACCAGTGCCATTGTCGGAAAAAAGCTGCCAGTAAAAATACAATGCCTAGGCCAGCAGAAACAGCTCCAGGCACCGGCAACTGAATTTGCATCAACCACTCAGGATAAAGCCAGACAACCAAAGCCCAGAGAATTGCCGGTAATGCTGCAATAAATCCCAACTTCAACTCCCCGCAAGTAATCGATCTAAATGGTCGGCAAAATTTTTGCGATCAACATTGGTTAAAGGCGGAGGCCCCCCTGACTGAATGCCACTGCTTCGCATCGTGTCCATAAAGTCTCGTATATTCAGGCGCTGACGAATATTGTCCGGCGTGAATAACTCGCCTCGGGAGCTCAAAGCTTTTGCACCTTTTTCGATGACCTCAGCAGCCAGAGGAATATCACCGGTTATCACCAGGTCGCCGGCTTCACACCGACGAACAATTTCATGATCAGCCACATCAAAACCACTTCCTACCTGAATCATATGGATAAACTTCGATTTTGGTGTCTGAATACGCTGGTTCGCGATTAAATAAAGGTGCAACTGCTTACGCTGTGCCGCACGAAACAGAATCTCTCTTATAGCCAGCGGGCAGGCATCGGCATCAATAAATAAAGTCATTGCTAATAATCCATGAGTCTATATTAGAGTAAATGGTTCTAAGCCTGTTGCCTTGTAATGCTTCTACTAAGCTACTATTTAGTTGTTACCAATAAAGGTTATCAACAATGACTCCAGGAGTAACTTTATGACATTACGTATTGGCGATACTGCACCAGACTTTACCATTGATACCACTCAGGGTTCGATAAAATTTCACGACTGGGCACAGGGCTCCTGGGTGTTCTTCTTCAGTCACCCGGCTGACTACACACCAGTTTGCACAACCGAAATGGGAAGAACCGCGCAGCTGGCCCCCGAGTTTGAAAAACGCAACGTCAAACCACTGGGACTATCAACTGACACTGTTGATGCGCACAAAGGCTGGATTGAGGATGTCAACGACACCCAAAATACAGTCTTAGAGTTTCCTATTGTTGCCGATAAAGATCTTAAAGTTGCAGAGCTTTATGACATGATCCACCCAAACGAGAGCGCAACCGCTACCGTACGTTCAGTCTTTATTATCGACCCCAACCAGAAAATTCGGCTGATCATGACTTACCCCATGACGGTAGGCCGTAACTTTAATGAGATTTTACGTGTTATCGATGCTCTGCAAACGACCGACCGTGAAGAAGTTGCCTGTCCGGCAGACTGGGTACCTGGTGACTCCGTTATCATTCGCCCGACAGTAAGCGATGAAGACGCAAAACAGAAATTCCCGCAAGGTTGGAAAGCGCTGCGTCCTTACTTGCGCCTGACCGATATTAAATAGTTTTAACTTTCATTCTTGAACGACTGCTGGCGTTCTGCCCACACAAGCAGTTCGCCCAGCGGCTTTGGTTTACAGAATAAAAAGCCCTGCATTAATGGGCATCCGTGTTCGACCAAATAACGGCATTCGTTTTCAGTTTCGACGCCCTCAGCAACGGTTTGTATACCAAGATGCTTGACCATATTTAAAATACCGCACGTTATTGCGGCGTTATGCCGATTCTGGTCAATGTTCTCAATAAAACTGCGATCAATCTTCAGTTTATTTACGGGCAGGACATTCAAGTAACGTAGACTGGCAAATCCGCTACCAAAGTCGTCAATGGCAACATCAAGCCCTAAATCGCGCAGTTGCTGTAAAAGGTCGGCAATACGCGGAGTATCGTTAACCAGCACATTCTCTGTTATTTCGACGGTGATCTCACCCGGCTCTATATTAAATTCTTCGAGCACGGACTTAGTCTTACTAATAAAGTCGTCACGATAAAACTGAATGGGGGAGAAATTTACAGAAACGGTGTTAATGCCGTAACGTTTTAATTCACTTAGATCTTGGCAGGCCTGTCTAAGAACCCACTCGCTAATTTGTATAATTTGCCCCGTCCGCTCAGCAACCGGGATAAAGTCTGCAGGCGAAACATAACCTTTAGTTGGATGGTGCCAACGAATTAACGCTTCAGCCCCTGAAACTTGCCCTGTACTGGTCATTATGGGTTGATAAAACAGCTCGAATTGCTTTTTCGTCAGAGCTTCCTGAATTTTCGTCCGCAAGGCAACCTTATAGCCCAGTCCCTCATCGAGTTTCTCAGAGTACCAACAAACTGAATTCCCACCCTGCTTCTTCGCTTCGTACATTGCAATGTCGGCGCGTTGCGTCAGCTCCATAGGGTGCTTGTATTGAATATCGTTTGCGGCAACGCCAATAGCTGCCGATAAGGAAACTTCAACCTCGCCAATACGAAATGGCTCTTCAAAAATAGCTAGTACTTCAGCACATAGACCATTAACCTGCTCGGCTGCGCCCAGGTTTTGGATAACAGCCACGAATTCGTCACCGCCAAAGCGGCAAAGTAGGTTAGGCTCAAGGATAACCTGCTGCAGACGCTGAGCAGTTTCAATTAACACCTCGTCACCAAGGTAATGCCCTAAACTGTCATTTATCGGTTTAAATCCATCAAGGTCAATAAACAGCACAAAAACGGCTTGCTCGTTGTCATCAGATACTAACTGTTGCAGCCGCTCTTCCATGGCACTTCGGTTGGCTAAACGCGTTAAACTGTCGTGCGAGGCATAAAAAGCTAAAGCGTCCTCTCGTTGGACTCGGTCAGTAATATCGCTTTGTAACCCGATAAAATGCGTTACTTTATTGTCTGCGCCCTTAACCGGTGCTATTAAAAGTTCATTCCAGAACATACTGCCGTCTTTGCGGTAGTTTCGAATAACGGTTTTTATTTCCCGTTTTTCCTGCAACGCCTTTCGAATATCAAGAACAACCTTTGCATCTGTGTCAGGGCCTTGCAATATATTGCAACTGCGGCCTTTCATTTCAGTAAGAGAATAACCGCTCATTTTCTCGAAAGCGGGGTTCACATAAAGCACTGGGTGACCTTTTTTATCGGCCTCACTAATAACAACCCCGTTAACACTGGCATGCACACCACTTTCAAACACTTTAAGCTTAGCTTCATTAGCCCGGTGCACAGTGATGTCTTTAGCTATACCGTGCACACCGGTAATTTCGCCGTCAATAATAATAGGGATATTCGTTATTGATAAGTCATGCAGTTGCCCCATTCTGTCCGTGACTTTAATTTCGTACGACTGAGGAGTACCCGTTTTTGCGGCTTCAAAGTAAGTTGCCGTTCGTTCCCGCTCGGTTTCCGGAACCGCCAGCTCATAATGCTGAGCCAACAATTCCTCCTCTCTAAAGAGCAAAAGTTCACAGACGGCACGATTAACGCTGGTGAAGTGCCCTTTTAAATCCAATGTAAAAACTGCATCGGGGTTATAAGTAAATAAGGAGCGTTGATGTTGCTCTAAACGAACCTGCGCTTTTCGTTGCTCTTCTTGCTCAAGAATTAAGGCAACTAAGTCGCGATTACGTACAATCAGTTCCAGATCTCGCCCAGTCGGTACTCTCACCTCAGCAAAATAAATAGCGAAAGTTCCTATAACTTCACCATCTGCCGTTCCAAAAATAGGGTGAGACCAACAAGCCGTTAAACCGTATTGACTAATTAACGGCATGAACGCATCAAAGCGCTCATCGTTCCCCATATCGGCAGCCAGAACAGGTTCGCCACTAGCGGCTGCGGTGCCACAACCGCCTGAACCATTAGCAATTTCTAATCCATTTAGCTCATTAGATAAAGAACGGGGTAATGAAGCGGAAGCGGCCGTTGATAAGGTTTTATTGTCTTTATTTGCCACCATAATAGAACACATGGCGCCATCAATTTGGGATTCAATTAGGTGACAAATGCCCAGCAACCGACTTTCAACATCCCGCTGCTGGGCCAGGGCATTAAATGTATTATAATGAGCCTGTATTAACTGATTTAACCCCTGATACTTCTTGTGCGCTCTTTTACGGACCACGCTGACAAAAACTGTCGCAGTAATCAGGAGCAAAACAACTCCTGTCGCTATTTGACTGTAACCGAGTAAACTATCCTGCATGAGTCCGCTGCATAATTGTTCCTGACTTATTTAATTCGCTGCACTCTAAGTCGACGATTTGAACCTTCTCGGCCGAAGAAAAAGGAGTTCAACGCGCCACGTTCAATGTAATAGGTATCATCATCGTCCCAGGAAAAGTAACCCCGGCTATCAGTTTGCTTCCAAACCTGGCCATTGGTTAGCTCAATTTGCCATTTCTTGTAAGGATCTTGCTTTCTACTGGCAACTTCCACTTCTAATCTTTCAACCGTATTATTTTTACTGCCTTTATGCTCCATACCAAAATTCTGCTCTGAAGCATTGTCGCTCTGCTCGCCTCGTTGCTTAGCCTTAGCTTTCATCTCTTCAGCCTTGCTTTGTCCTCGGGCTTTCATTTCTTTCGATTTTTCTTCCTGAGGCTCACCTTGTTGACGCTTGGCCAAATTGTCATAGCACACCAACCGCTCGAGCGAATCTTCAATTTCCGCGCATTGCTTCATTGTTTCCTGTTGCGCTCCGGCTGCACCGGCAACCATAAATAACGTTGCGCCTAGTAGTGTTTTATACATACATCAGTCCTGCTCTAATTTTTAATAACGTAAAGTAAGAGTATCGCCTTTCTGCGTTAACTCAAATTCTTTCAATGCACTCATACCCAAAAGTATGACATCGCCGTCCATTCCGGGCGTAATAGAGGCGGCAACATTGTTTAACTGAATGTCACCCAGCTGCAAACGATCAATTTCTGTACGGTATGTTATAACACGTCCATTGGCGGTTTGGGACATTCCCTGACGCCCCTTACGAAGTCCGAGTTTTTGCGCTAAGCCTTCCGGGACAGCGACCAGGGTAGCTCCGGTATCTAACAGAAATGTCACCGACTGCCCGTTGACCTTCCCCTGGGCTACGTAATGGCCCATACGGTTTTGTTCCAGCATAACCGTGACTTGCCCGTTGTCTACATGACTTTGAACCTGAGAGTTAGGGTTAAACTGTTGCTGCAGTTTGTCTTCGAAAAACCAAACCAGCATAGCAATAGCAAGCCCCCATGCAATAAACATGAAGGGCTTACCGAATGAATGAGTTCGAGCCACTTTTATCCTTTTACTAATTTTCCGTCACTGTCTTCAACTTTGACATTGACATCAATACCGTTACGAACACTCTGAGTGACCACACAAAAGTCCTCAAACTGCTCCAAAGCTCTTTCAAGGTGACTCAGTGTTGCCGAGGCATTTCCCAATTTTATATCGACGTCCATACTGACAATACGCCAACGACCATCAACTCTGTCAAGATGCCCTTTAACTTCGGCACTTACTTTGCCCGGTTCGTCTTTAAACTTACGCAAAGCAAACATTAAGCTAGCGGCTAGACAGTTAGCCACTGACGCGGCCAAAATACGTGAGGGATTTGGACCCTGACCTTCTCCTAGCGGCTCTGGCTCATCTGAAACAAGCTCACCATAACTACCAAAGTCGACAAGAAACTTATAATTATCAACCAGCTCCATTGAAACAGAAAATTCTTTTTCCATGCTTTTCTCCTCAGTTATCGTAGGGCAAGCCTTGCTTCTTAACTTCATCAGCTCTTTGCTGTCGCAGCCCAGAAACCTCTTCCACTGACCAACCCTGCAAATTATTCTCAATAAGCTGTGTCAGCGCAATAATATGATCACTTTCGGCATTTAGGGCTGAGATATACTCGTACCGTTCGCCGCCGCTTTCCATAAAGTATTCTCGGTTCTCCTCGCCAATTTCTTCAACCGTCTCTAAACAGTCTGAAGAAAAGCCAGGACAAAATACCTGAACAGACTTAACGCCTTTTCCGGGAAGCGCTTTCATCGTCATATCAGTATACGGCTGCAGCCACTCCTCGCGACCAAAACGCGACTGGAATGTGGTCAGGTACTCATCTTTTTTAAGCCCCAGGCGCTCAGCAAGCAAGCGTGAAGTTTTATAGCACTCACAATGGTAAGGGTCTCCGTTTTTCAAGTACCGTAACGGAATACCATGGTAAGAAAACAGCAGCTTATCAGCGCGCCCATGCTGCTCCCAGTGTCTCTCAATGCGCTTTGCTGCCGCGTCAATAAAGGGAGGGAAGTCATGGTAATGAGTAATAAAGCGCAGTTCAGGTAACCAGCGGCGTTGAGTGAAATCTTTTGCCAGAGCATCAAAGGTTGAGGCTGTAGTAGATGCTGAATATTGCGGGTATAAAGGCAGAACCAGTAACTTCCGTACTCCTTTTTGCATCATATTCTCGACCACATCACCTAATGCAGGGTTCCCATAACGCATGGCAAAGTCGACAACAATATTGTCGCCCCAAGTTTCTTTCAGTTTTTTCTCAATAGCAGAGGCTTGATCCTGGGTATGAAAGAGCAACGGTGAGCCGCGCTCTGTCCAGACAGTCTCATAAGCCTCGGCTGAACGTTTCGGACGAAAGCGGAGAATAACGCCGTTTAATATGAAGTACCAAAGCAGGCGAGGAACCTCAACCACCCTTGGGTCAGACAGGAACTCTTTTAAATAAGGCTTGAGCGCTCTCTTAGTCGGAGCCTCAGGAGTCCCTAAGTTAGTCACCAGCACCCCTATTTTATCTGCCTGTCCGTGAGAGAATACAGGGCTTCCTCGATATTTCATTTTCAGTTACCTTTTAACAATACGCCTAATGCAAAGTTTACGTAAGTTTTAACGGCTTCGATCCCTATTTGCAAAGAAATAACGCTACACTAAACCGATAAATACTATCGAAATTAATAAATTGACGCGCCAATGACAGAAAATACAAAGACGCAGCAATGGTATCAGAAACTCGCCAGTTCCCCTCATGCTCTGGTACTTCTCTTTTTTCTGTCTGCTATGGAAGCAACATTACTCCCTATTGCCCTAGAATTAGTGCTAGTGCCTTACATGGTGCTTGAACGCAAACGTATCTGGCTGGTTTCAACCGTAGCCCTGGCAGGTTTTATAGCCGGAGCCATAGGCGGTTATTACATTGGCTTTGCGCTGTTCGACACTGCCGGTGAATGGTTTATTAACTATTTGTCCCTTCAAGATTATTACCAGGAGTTTCAGGAAACGTTGAAAGAAGACGGCTTTGCTGCAATTTTCTTAGTTGGTGTTACTCCGGTGCCCTTTCAAGTCGCCATGCTGGCTGCAGGCGCGGGGGACTACCCACTGGTGTTGTTTTTGCTAGCGGCGGGTGCAGCGCGCGCTTTACGATATTATGTATTAGCACTTATCGTTTTGTGGTTAGGGCCTTATACTGAACGCTTATGGGGTAAGTACGCAGGTCCTGTCGCTTGGTCAATTCTGGTTCTGGCAGGAACTATGTTATTACTAACACAATTTCTGTAAGCATTTAAGGTACCAATGTTTCTACTCATTCTTTTTGCCGTTATTGCCATTGGCGTTTCATTCATTTGCTCGGTTTTAGAAGCGGCTCTTTTATCGGTCACGCCCAGCTATGTTGCACAATTAAAAGACACCAGACCTAAAACCCACCAGCAATTACGCAAGCTAAAAGATTCTATTGATAAGCCTCTTGCGGCTATACTAACACTCAATACGATAGCCCATACAGCCGGCGCAGCGGGTGTTGGCGCTCAAGTCGGAGTGGTTTTCGGTGACGGCTATCTGGGTATCGCTTCAGCCGTAATGACGCTGCTTATTTTGGTGCTTTCTGAAATTATACCTAAAACTATCGGGGCTAAATTCTGGCGACCAATTGCACCTTCGCTTCCCCCAATACTTAACTTTATGATTTTATCACTTAAGCCTTTTATCTGGCTTTCTGATCAAATTACAAAACGCATTGGTAGCGGTGAAGCGGACATTGATGTGCGCTCGGAAATTAAAGCCATGGCAACCATTGGTCACGAAGAAGAGGCTTTAGACGATGACGAGCGCCGGGTAATTTTAAACATTCTTGATTTACATGAAATTCGCGTACGCGAAGTTATGACGCCTCGTACAGTATGCGAATCTATTAACCCGGGCTTGAGTATGCTGGAAGTCAGCGAGAAGATCCGAAAACTGCCTTTTTCACGCTACCCGGTTATTGACAGTGAAGAGGAGCCGCAGGGCATTATTTTCCGCAGTGATGTTTTAGATGCCGACGAGTCAGACGTATTAAGTGACATTGTACGCCCCGTCGAGATAGTGACTGAAACCGTGAGCGTTGAAGCGTTAATGAGTCATCTCATTAAAGAACGTCAACATCTGGCTTTGGTTTACGATGAACACGGCAGTTGGCTCGGGCTAATTACTCTGGAAGATATTATCGAAACCATCCTGGGCACCCCCATAATGGATGAAACCGATAACATTGCCAGCTTACGCCGTTATGCTCGTCAACGCTGGGACAAACGGCTCAAGCGCGACCCAAAGCAGGCGCAACGCCAACAGAGTAATGATTAGCCGAAACAACTGGTCAAAGCGTTGGTTGGTAATTTTCTTCAACCAATGCAGACCAACCCAGGTGCCAACAAAGCCGGCGGCAATCATTGCCAACACCAACGGCAGCCAGTCCTGGAACACAAAGCCTGCCATGCCAAAAACCAGCGCTTTAGGGGCATGCTGCATGGTCATCACTGCAGAAAATGTCGCGACGGTTTGCAGTCTCTCGCTAAAACGTGCTTTTACAAAGGCCGCAACGAGCGGCCCTGAAGCCCCGACAAATAGCGATATAAAACCGGTTACCAGACCTCCGCCAACCAAGCCGGCACGGCCACGAAAGCTTTGCGGCAACTTAGGCCCCCAGGTCAGCCAGATTAAAAACAACGCGATGGTGATTTGCAAAAAGTGTGTGGGAAGCTGAACCAGTAATAAACTACCAATAAAGGTTCCCAGCAAACCAAAAGGGACAAACCAGACAACGGTAGGCCAGTGAATATGCTTCCATGACAACCCGGTCCTGCCCACATTAGATCCCATTTGCACCAATCCGTGTACCGGTATCACCGCGCTACCGGGCAAAACTAATGCCATCATACCGATAAGTACCGCACCGCCACCCGCGCCAGCCACAGCTGTCAGTAGTGAAGTTGCGGCCGACAAAAGAACTAAACCAAAAAACAAAGCGTCGCTTACCATGGCTTTACTGCTCCCTGAACCCTGATTTGCGCTGATCAGGATCAAAACGGTATAATCCGCGCGATTTACTGATCCGCAATTTAATTAATGGCTCCGGATTTACGTTCCGGACCGCTGAAAAAGGTAACATGATATGTATATTTGTGCGGCATTGTACAAGTTTGTCGAGCTCAACGACTATAAAGAACTCCGCGAACCACTGTATCAAACGCTTATTGCAAACGATGTAAAAGGCACTCTTTTGTTAGCCCGCGAGGGTATTAATGGCACTATCTGCGGTACTCGCGAAGCTATTGATAACGTACTGGGCTATTTACGTTCCGATGAGCGCTTTGCTGACATAGAGCACAAAGAGTCTCCCAGCGACGGACAAGCTTTTTACCGCACCAAGGTTAAGCTTAAAAAAGAGATTGTGACTTTGGGCGTTGACTGGGTTGACCCCAAAAGCTCTGTTGGCACTTACGTTGATCCCGACAAGTGGAATGACTTAATTGCCGACCCAGAAGTTCTGGTTATTGATACCCGCAACGAGTATGAGTATGCCGTAGGCACATTTGAAGGCGCGGTTAACCCCAAAACAGACACCTTTCGTGAGTTCCCCGAATACGTAAAACAGCACCTTAACCCGGAAAAGCACAAAAAAGTCGCTATGTTCTGCACCGGTGGTATTCGTTGCGAAAAATCGACAGCCTATTTAAAAGAACAGGGATTTGACGAAGTTTATCATCTTAAAGGTGGCATTCTTAAATACCTGGAAATGATGCCCGAAGAGAAAAGCAGCTGGAATGGCGAATGTTTTGTCTTCGACCAACGGGTCACCGTCAAGCATGGGCTGGAGCCAGGTGAATACGACCAATGTTACGCCTGCCGTATGCCAATAACCAAAGAAGAGATGCAATCAGAGCACTATCAAAAGGGTGTCAGTTGCCCGCACTGCTACGATAAAACCACAGCCGAACAAAAAGAACGCTTTGCTGAGCGCGAACGCCAAATTCAACTGGCGAAAGTCCGCGGCGAGAAACACATTCGCGACGGTAAAGTCGAAAGCCTCAGTTGATCTAACTCACTGCAATTCCGTAACCCTTATGTAAGCTATAGCTGACAGTTATCGAATTTAACTGTCAGCTTTATCGGTTTTCATCGCTTTCTTTAACTCTATGATTCAACTATGGTTAAAGCATAACGATGACAAAGGAGGGTTTTATGAAACAGTTAAGCGTTATTGGTCTAGACCAGAAAAAAGCAGAAAAACTTGGCGACAAGCTAAATGAGCTGCTCTCAAACTACCAAGTTTTTTACATGAATGTTCGTGGTTTTCATTGGAACATTAAAGGCGAACGTTTTTTTGAATTGCACGCTAAGTTTGAAGAAACCTACGATGACTTACTGCTGAAAATTGATGAAATTGCAGAACGTGTTCTGACTCTGGGTCAACGTCCTCAGCATGCATACTCGACGTACATCAAGAACAGCGAAATTGAAGAAGTTAAAGACGTACATGAAGGTCGTGCCTGTGTAGCTAATATTTTGGACAGCTATCAGACGACTATCCGCCTGCAGCGTGAAATTCTTGAAATTTCTGACGAAGCGGGAGATGAAGGTACCAATGCACTGATGAGCGACTACATTAAAGAGCAGGAAAAAACGGCGTGGATGCTGACCTCTTATTTAGGTAACTAAACTGTCAGCTTAGCCAACTAAAAAACGCCCCTTTCAAAGGGGCGTTTTTGTTTATACTGATAAGCAATGCAACACTTAGAACGTATAGTTCAGGCGAGCATAATAGTAACCACCATTGATACCAAACGGGAAGGTTTCCCAACCGTATTTAAAGCCGGCATCAGAGAATGGTGAACCGGCACTGCCCCACTCATCCGGGTAAGTATCGAACAAGTTATTAGCACCGACACGAACGTTTAAGTTACTGGTAAAGTCATAACCAACAGAAAGGTCGGTTAACCACTTGCCGCCCCACTCATGACGAACACCGGTGAAAGCCTGGCCTTCAACAGCACCGAAGTAATTTAAGGCTAAGTTGACGTTCCAGGCATCTCGGGTCCAGTCACCACTTAACGTCGCTTTTTCACTCGGCTGTCCTTCTTCAAGGCGCAACACTTGAGTGTCGTTAAAGATTTGATCGCCCGGAATTAATGAAGATACCGAATTCACCTGCTCAACATCGGTGTTCATAAAACTCATGGCCGCCGTTAAGTTTAGGTTACCGTCAAACCATTCGGTAGGGTAAGACGCAATAACATCTAAGCCAGTTGTTTTAGTATCAACAGAGTTGGTAAAGAACTGAGCCGCACCCAGGTTGTTCTCTTCCAGAATATCACCAAATTCAGCGCCAACAGAGGCTGTTAATGACTCGGACAACACAATACGGTCATCAATATTAATTTGGTAAAAGTCCATGGTCAGGTCAAAGCCGTTATTAAAACGCTTAATAAGACCTAAACTGATACTTTCTGATGTTTCTTCTTCAAGTGCGTTAATACCAAACTGGCGCGCAACCTCGTCATCGTTAGCAATGGTTCCGGTTTCAACCAACGTTCCGTCAACAATGTTCGTTAAAACCTGACTGTAATAAATTTGCTGCACACCTGGTGCACGGAAGCCCGTTGCTACCGTTCCTCGAACAGAAAAATCGTTGTCGATATCATAACGCGCAGAAAGCTTACCGGAAATGTTGTCACCAGCAATATCGTAGTCTTCATAGCGCAAGGCACCGGCTAACAAAAAGTCAGGAGTAACATAATACTCTGCATCGACGTACGCGCCGTAACTGTCACGAGTTGCATCTACGGCCTGACTTGGGCTAAAGCCTGGGAAGCCTTGGATACCAGCTTCAGCACCGGCTCCCGATGGGGTTAAGATTTCCACACTGGGGTCATTTGTCCGGCCATAAGCCCAGGACACAGGGTCACCCGGGTTGATCTCATAACCGTCCTGACGCATTTCCAGACCAACAGCTAAATAAAGCAGCTCATTGGCTATATCAACTGTTCCGTTAAAGTCTAAATTGAACGTAGTTTGCTCAAACACTAACTCACCGTCGAAGGCTGACGTAGGAGTTTCACCGTAAATGCCGCCATCTGGATGCGGTTCATAGTACCAACTGACGTTCGCTGAGTTCGATGAATTAAAGCCGAATTCATTTTTGCCGTAGACAACGCTCGCGTCCCATAACCAGGCGTTCGGCAGATCACCTCGAATACCAACCGCCAGAGACTGGTCATCCGCCTCGGTTTCTAGTTTTGGTAAAAAACCGTCCGGGTAAATGGTTTCGATTGTCCGGGGGTGTCCTCTGCCGCGGAAAAAGCCCGAAGAAGCACCATCGCGAGTTGAAACACCACCAAATGCATAGAGTTCTGTGCTGGAGTTCAAGTTAAAACCAGAGTTAAACCATGCGTATAAGTTTTCAGAGTCTGCGTCACCAATATGCAGGCGAACCACAGGGTCGCCGCTGGGCGACGACCAATCACCAATCAAGGAGGCTTCAGCTGGAGAAGCACGATTTGTCATACCCCGGTCACGATACTCTAAGGTACCGTTGAAGAAGCCTTTATCAAATTCCTTACCAAAGTTAATTCCAACGGTATTAACTTCGCCATCACCTTCATAAGTCTGTCCAATTTCCGCTGAGATACTTCCGCCATCTGAACTTTTCAGCGTAATGTTAATAACACCAGCTATCGCATCAGAACCGTACTGAGCGGCTGCACCGTCACGAAGAATTTCAACACGCTCGACCGCTGTAATAGGAATCGCATTAATATCGTAACCAGCAGAGCCTTTACCGATAGTTTCCTGTACATTCACAAGAGCTTGCTGGTGGCGACGTTTACCGTTAACCAATACCAGTACCTGATCAGGGTTTAGTCCCCGCAAAGTAGCCGGGCGAATAATATCCGAGCCATCAGAGATAGTCGTACTGGAGAAGTTAAAAGACGGCGCACTCATTTGCAGAGCTTTACCTAATTCTGTCGCACCGGTATTAACCAGTTGCTCAGCAGAAATAATGTCGATAGGCGATGCTGACTCAGTTGCTGTACGACCGTTCACTCGCGAACCCAGGGTAACAATGCGCTCCATCGATTCGTCTGATTCTGCATTAACGTCTGCCTGTTGTGCAAAACCGGTATTTGGAATTGCCAACGCGGTAGATAGTGAAAGGGCTAAATAACCCAGCTTAAAAGATGCTCTGCTCATAGTTCCGCCTTACTTTTGTTATTTTCTTTTTAAACGCGATCAGCTATTTAACAATTACCGACATTTTTCCCGTTTGGGAATATATCAGATGACATAGATCAAAAGTTCGTAAGGAAACTTGAAGATCTTGCGTACTGCTTTATATTGATAAGTTGTTAACACAACAAAAGGAAGACTTTATGACTCGTATCGTAGGTATTGTTCTATTAGTTGTTGGTGCTATTTTGCTATATTTTTCTTATGAAGCTTCACAGTCACTGGCATCTGGAGTGTCAGAAATGGCAACAAATGAACCAACTGACAACACCATTTGGTATTTAATCGGTGGTGTTGCCGCTGTCATTGTTGGTCTCTACGCGGTAATTCGCGGAAAATAACGGATTCGGTTAGCCGGACGTATCAACCTGATATGTCTGGCAATCGCAATGCTGTAAAGGTTGCAATAACACCTATTGCGGCCAGCACCCACAAGACCGCCGCCACACCGTAAGCGGCATCAACCCAGCCCAACAGTAAACCAGCTAAAAGCACAACGCCCATTACCGTGTTCGATACTGCGGTCAATTGCGCTCTGTTGTCCTGAGTTGCCATATCCACCAAATACGTTTTTCGCCCAACCCTGGCACCATGGTGAGCTACCGCCGAACTAAACAGTAAGGCAGCCGCTACCCATTGCATACCTAGCGCATCGGGAGCCCAATAATAAAGTGCCAAAGCTATGCCGATAACCAGAGTCGACATAACGGAAGCCGCCGCCATAACGTGATGACTGGCTGAATCAGACCAACGCCCCCAAAAACGCCCTGCCAGTAAACCTGCAAGTCCACTGGCCAGCATTAAGCTACCTAAGCTTGTTAATTCAGCCTCGCCTGCTCGCTGTATTAAGACCACAATGTAAGGAATTGCAAATGCCGCTGCGACTAGTAACGCACGCGATATAACAAAGTGACCAAACTGACGATTATGCCAAAGCAGCGACATTGATTTTATTGCTTCGGTTAACGCATTGCCGCCACCCTCTGTTGCTCCTGCAACTTCAGGAATCCCCGCATAAAGCAGTGCGGCAACCACCCATAGCACCACTCCTGCTCCTAAAAGAGCAACAAATAGAGGTCGTTGGCCATCCATCTCCGGAGCAAAAATGATAACGAGTGCAGTGAGTAAGGTCAGTAGCCCTGCAGCCGAAGCCGCGACGCCGGACAATCGTCCTCTGCGGGTTTTAGACACCGTTTTCCCGGTCACATCTTTATTTGCTACAGAACAGATACCACGCGACAAACTGAACAGCGCCAGCAGGGTAACGACGGACCAGCCCAGCATGTCGCCATCTAAGGTCGTTACAGCAAACAACATGGCAAACAGTGACAGTGCCTGCCCGATACTACCGGCCACCCAAAACCATTTGCGTACGGGCTGTTCACGGAGCTTTTGAGCAACAAAAAGCTGAGGTAATAGAGCTAATGATTCACGTAGTGGTACTAACGCACTAATGAATATAGCAGGGGCTCCGAGCGAACTCAGCATCCACGGCAGCACCAGGCGTGCGCTGACAAGGCTATCGCCCAGCTTTGTCAGCGTTAACGATAGCAACATTAAAACAAACGAGCGAGGCTGCTCATTGCAGGCTGATTCAGGAATGTCTTTACATACACGGGCATCTTCGTCTTCCGCTAAATAGCCGTAAACGCGCTCGGTCAGTTTCTTATCAGTCATGGCAATAGGTTCACATTAAGAGGTGTGTCGGAACAAATGCTGCCATACTTTATTCAGCCAATCCACAAACTCACACCATTGTGTCAAACGTTGTCGATCAACCTGATAATGAGTTCGTTTTTCATAATCAGAAAGTAAGCGTTCGACCATTTCGCTATTTAACTGATTAATTTTTATGGTACTGGCAATATCAAACAGCGGATTCCCTATGCCAGCGTATTCCCAGTCAATGACTCTCATAGGGTCGGTCATCAAAATATGGTTCATTGATAAGTCGTTATGACACAACACCGGAAAGCTGAGCCAGTCATCAAGAACTGAGGCAACAGGTTTTAGTTCCCGCCGCATAACTGATACTGAAGGTGCATCCACAGCTTGCAGTTGCTGCAAGTAATGCTCAACCCGATCCGCCATTGACCAGGGGGAGATATCAACACGCGCGGAGTGGATTTTGGCCAGCGTCTCAGCCAGCACGGTGGCTTTAATTAACGGAGAAAGAGTGACTTGCTCTAGCGAAGGGGCTGTGTAATAAGGTTGTAATAGCCAGCCCTGCCCCGTGTGGTAGTCCAATACTTCCGGAGCTAAAGAACGTTCGGCTAGTTGTTGTTGCAGCGACACTTCCTGTTCCCTGTCAACTGCAAATACCTCTTCATTCCGCCAACGTTTCAATACGTAATCATCACTGTCCGTTATTAAGCGTAAAGCCTGATTGGATTGCCCAGACGCTAATAGCTGTATTTCCCTTGGCTTTTCTATCACCCCGTTTCGCCCACAGACTTTAACTGAGTGTCATGGCGCCAGCGCCACATGGCGTAAACTACCAGAAGAAGGTAAACAACAAAGAGCAA
Source organism: Pseudomonadota bacterium (assembly GCA_051745385.1). Lineage (GTDB taxonomy): Bacteria > Pseudomonadota > Gammaproteobacteria > Enterobacterales > Alteromonadaceae > Idiomarina. The sequence goes on from JBNJDZ010000008.1 coordinate 83,998, forward strand.
GGCAGTAGCAACAAAGCCTTTGCTGGCGTACAAATAAACGTAAACACTGTCTATGACCAGCCAGTACCACCAGGTTTCATACGCTTTCTTGGTTACCAGCCAGGTAGCCAACAAACTGAAGACGGTTGTATAAGTATCTAGCCAAACAGCGTCCGCGTCTGTATAGACGGAGAGCAAATAAGCAATTAGAGCAGCCAGAGGAACTAACCAGGCCCATTGTATAAGGTGCCATCGAAGCGGATATTTTGCGCCGTCAGGACTCTCTTTTGCAGCGCTTTGCTGACGCTGCCATTGCCACCAGCCATATCCGGCCAAAGCAATGTATATGGTCTGCAGCAAAGACTCCATATACAACCTGCCCTGCCAAAACAATACGGCGTAAATAGTACAGCTGACCGCAGCCGCCGCCCAGCACCATTGCCGTTGATGCGCGGCCAGTACCAGATAGCCAAGCGCCAGAACTAAAGCGGTCAGCTCCCAGGGGGAACTGACCATTAGCTGTTCAAGCCAAGACTCAAGCATTCTCCGGCCTTAAATCCTTGTTAATAAACTTACAAACCAGAACATTCGAAGGCACATTTTGAAAAAGAAGTTCCATTTCTTCACCTAAAATACGCATAACGTCCTGCATCTCACCAAAGACTTGTGTGCTCATGGTGTTGGTCAGAACCGTTAACTCTGAATGCTGGTTTAAGCGCTCAATAAAGTCTTTTATGGTATCCAGATAGTTATCAGCTAAAGGATACAACGACATTTCCACTGAGACTTGCATGTTACCCTCCTTTAAAACGACTTACTGACAGTGACTCCAAAGCGACGGGGCTCACCATACTGCACGTAAGTTTCGGGGATGTATTCTTTACGTGGGTCATTACCAAAATAGAAGCCACGAATTTCATAATCTTCATCTGCTAAATTACGACCCCACAAACTGATACGCCAGTCCTGATAATGATAGTTCAACGCAAGGTGCAATACCGCCATGCTATCGGCTTTTTGGTTATGCGAATCGGAGAAGTAGAATTCATCTTTAGCGTCGGCCTGAATCACCCACTGGAGGTTTTCACCTAACCAGCCTTCAAAGCCAATATTAAACTGGTAGTTAGGTGCCTGAGCTTGTTCACGACCACTCATATCAGTGCCGTCCTCGGTCACAAAGCCGTCAATCTCAGTTGTTAACCAACTGGCCGACGCAAAAACAGCCAGCCAGTCAGTAAACTGATTCCGAATTTCTGCTTCCAGGCCATAGCCCGTGCCTTCAGCTGCATTTTCTATATAACCGACAAATGACTGATCGCGATTCACCCAACCCTTTAACTGAACATCGTCGCGCCAGTGGTAAAACGCGCTAACCCGCGAAGTTAAGCGGCCATCGGGGCTACTGCCTTTAACACCTAACTCAGTACTCCAGAGAATTTCGGGGGCGAAAGTTGCTCGCTCCAGTAAGTAGTTTTCTAATTCTTCCAGGCCCTGATCTTCAGCTTTACCCAAGGCTTCACCGTTAACACCACCGGCTTTATAACCGCGGGCAACCGTTGCATACAGGTAACTCTCATCGGAAGCTTGGTAACGCAGACTGAAGTTACCGCCAACCATGGTATCTTCTGGTTCAGCGGTGACTCCACGACTGTCCAGATAGTCATTATTATAACGCTCTACCCGTAAGCCTGTTATGGTGCTGACACGGTCACTCCAGTGCTGGGTCAACTCCCCGTAAAGCGCACTGTGCTTGCTGTCATAATCGCTTTCAAAAATGGCCGGCACACCTAAATCCCAGTTAAAATAATCGCGAGTTAACTGTACCGACTTGTCGTAGTAATACAGACCAAGAACCCATTCGCTGTCGATGCCAAATAGTGTTTCAGGCTCATCTGACAACCAACGAACTTCGGCTGTTTTGTCATCACGATCGCGGAAGTAAGCATCAAAAGCAGAATACTCCCAGCCCGGCGCTATTCCTTCGTAAGTCCAATCTTCATCGTAGGCATAACCGGTGTCTGCATCTAGCTGGTTAACAGACATTTCCAGGCGGCTGTTATCAAAGCCAAGGTAGCTCAACTGCAAACGCAGAGCCCGACTTTCTAAACGGTCAAAACCCGGCTCATCAGACAAGGTCTCGCGCGAGTTATCCAGACTGAAAGCATCGTAACCATTATCGACATCGTTATAGTGCAGAACCGTCTGCAGCAACCAGTCTTTGCTAAGCTCAGTATCCAACAGGAAGCGGGCACTTAACTCATCGCGCTGTTCAGTGTCATCCCTATCCAGATAAGTATTTTCCATATAGCCGTCTTGCTGAAACTGACTGACTGAGAAACGCGCGTTACCTAATAACCCCAGGCTACCGCCCATAGCTAAACCACCCATCGCTTCGGAATAATTTCCCGCCGATAACTGAAACTCACCGTTAAAGTCGCTGCTTGGTGCAGTACTATCAAGCAACAATAAGCCGGCCATCGCATTCACTCCAAAGCGACCACTTTGCGGACCACGGAAAACCTCTACCTGATTAATATCGAAAAGCGACGCGGCACTGCCTAGTCCACTGTAATCAATACCATCAATCAATAAGCCGACAGAAGGGGTTACCGGATCAACAAATTGAGAGCGCTCGCCAATACCGCGAATTTGAATGAAGCGAGCTGTAGATGTACCACCTGAGAAATTCACATTGGCGAAGCTATTCAGGGTATCCTGCAAATGCTGAGAATGACGCTGCTGCATCGCGTCTTTATCGATAATAGAAACACTGCTGGTGGTTTCATTTAAGGTACGGCGGTGAAAATCACCACTCACTTCGATAATTTCTATGTCTTGCGTGTCATCAGTGTCATCTGCAACATCAGCGAATGCAGGCGACGTGAATAGCGCGGTAGCTATGCTAACTGCCAGGTATGAATGGATTATTTTCATGGATCATTTCCTCAAAACAACAGAGTCAGAAACGATCCGGTAAGGCTGTATTAGACGGGTTTTCTACCATCCCTACGCCAGTATTAACCGGATCAGGTTTTAAGGGTTCGCTAATGCATCTCAGCCGTTGCCGGCACCCCTTGGTAAAGCGGCGTCAGTATAACGCAGCTTATTCGTTAAACAAATTTACTTTCCGTACAATTAAATAAAGGACAAGGCATCGCCGTAAAGATTCTCTAACGGCACGCCTTTAGCCACAAAGTCGTCGCGAATAACTCGCACCATCTCAAAACGTCCGGCCATATAGACTTCACAGTCCGACAAGTTTTGCTGTCTTGCCATAACCGCATGATGTACTAAGCCAATTGAATAAGGCCAGGCGCCCGAAGCGTCTTCGACCACCGGATGGTAGTCGAAATTCTCGTACTGCTCTGCCAGACTCTCCAGCTTTTCATGCAAATACAGGTCACTTAAGCTTTTAGCCCCCCAATAGAGGCTTAATGGCCGCTCCGGTGACAGACGTAAATGCTGCTGCAAAATAGAATAAGCATAAGAAAAGCCTGTACCACCGGCAATTAAAACTGCAGGCTTAGTATTTTCCTGACGGTAAAAAGCACTACCATCCGGCGCATCGATCTCTAATTCCCCGTCGGCGCGCACTTTATCCAACACTTCCATAGCGTAGCTGTTATCCGGCGTAGCGCCAACATGAAGTAACCACTCACTTTTATCTGAAGGACATGAAGCAATGCTAAAAGGCCGCTTATCTCTCTCGCCCATGACTACCATCAGATATTGGCCTGCTTTAAATTCAACCGGTTGCGGCAGTTGCAAACGCACTTCCCAAACAGCGTCCGCTAATTGCCGCGAAATCTCGGCTTTACAGGTCATTTGTTGACTCATTCACGACTCCATAATGTTCAGTTCGTCCCACAGCTCATCGACACGCTGCTTAACATCTTCACTCATGACAATAGGCTCGCCCCATTCGCGGTCGGTTTCGCCTGGCCACTTATTGGTTGCATCCATGCCCATTTTTGATCCAAGACCAGACACCGGAGAGGCAAAGTCGAGGTAATCAATTGGCGTGTTCTCAACCAGAGTGGTATCGCGTGCCGGATCCATTCGGGTCGTCATTGCCCAAATCACGTCTTTCCAGTCTCGCGCATTCACATCGTCGTCGCACACAATCACAAATTTGGTGTACATAAACTGACGTAAGAAAGACCAGACACCCATCATCACTCGCTTAGCGTGTCCCGAGTACTGTTTCTTCATAGTGACTACGGCCAAACGGTACGAACAGCCTTCCGGGGGCAAATAAAAATCCACAATTTCCGGGAATTGTTTTTGCAACAGAGGAATGAAGACTTCATTTAAAGCAACGCCCAGCACAGCGGGCTCATCCGGTGGACGTCCGGTATAGGTACTGTGGTAAATTGGGTCTTTACGATGAGTCACATGAGTCACGGTAAAAACCGGAAACTCATCCACTTCGTTATAGTACCCGGTATGGTCGCCATAAGGCCCTTCCGGCGCCATTTCGCCCGGCTCTATATAACCTTCTAAAATAATTTCTGCATGCGCCGGTACTTGTAGTTCATTACTGATGCATTGTGTTACTTCGGTTTTGCTGTCGCGCAGCAAACCGGCAAAGGCGTACTCCGATAAGCTATCCGGTACGGGCGTTACCGCGCCCAGGATAGTCGCAGGGTCAGCCCCCAAAGCCACTGACACTGGGAATTTCTCGCCCGGATTCTGCTGGCACCACTCTTGAAAGTCCAGCGCGCCGCCGCGATGCGACAACCAGCGCATAATGAGCTTATTTGGCCCCAAAAGTTGCTGGCGATAAATGCCTAAGTTCTGGCGTTCTTTATGCGGACCTCGAGTAACCGTAAGACCCCAGGTAACCAAAGGCGCAACGTCACCCGGCCAGCAATGCTGAATCGGCAGTTTTGTTAGGTCGACCTCGTCGCCGCTCATAACCACTTGCTGACAAGGCGCCTTTTTAATGCTTTTCGGCGACATACTCAGCACTTTTTTGTACTTAGGCAGTAAATTCAGTGCGTCACGAAAGCCTTTAGGCGGTTCAGGCTCTTTTAAAAATGCCAGTAACTTGCCAACATCCCGTAAAGCGGTCACCGACTCCTGGCCCATACCTAAAGCCACCCGCTCTGGCGTACCAAACAGGTTAGCTAATACCGGCATATCGTGGCCTTTCACGTTTTCAAACAATAAGGCAGGCCCTTCGGCTTTTAATGTACGGTCTGATATTTCGGTAATTTCGAGGTAGGGATCGATTTCTTGCTGGATGCGTTTAAGTTCACCGCGCTCCTCCAGGAGCGCGATGAAATCACGCAAGTCTTGATATTTCATAGATGAATTAGCTGTTGCGTTGACGTTTCATCGATTCGAAGAATTCGTCATTGGTTTTGGTCATCTGCAGACGGTCAATCAAGAACTCCATGGCTTCAACTTCGCCCATTGGGTGCATGATTTTGCGCAGGATCCACATTTTTTGCAGCTCGTCCGGAGTCGTTAACAACTCTTCACGACGCGTGCCTGACCGGTTGAAATCAATGGCCGGGAACACACGACGTTCAGCCAGTTTACGATTCAGGTGCAGCTCCATGTTACCGGTACCTTTAAATTCTTCGTAGATGACTTCGTCCATCTTCGAACCGGTATCGATAAGAGCAGTCGCAATAATGGTTAAACTACCACCTTCTTCCACATTACGGGCCGCACCAAAGAAGCGCTTAGGTTTGTGCAATGCGTTAGCATCAACACCACCGGTTAACACTTTACCGGAGCTTGGAATAACGGTGTTATACGCACGGGCTAAACGAGTAATTGAATCCAGCAGAATCACTACGTCTTTTTTGTGCTCAACCAGGCGTTTCGCTTTTTCGATAACCATTTCCGCTACCTGAACGTGACGGCTGGCTGGTTCATCAAAGGTAGAAGCAACCACTTCACCATGCACCAAACGGTGCATTTCTGTAACTTCTTCCGGACGCTCATCAATCAACAGCACAATCAGTTCTGCATCTGGATGGTTTGCCGCGATAGAAGTTGCAATATTTTGCAGCAATAATGTTTTACCGGCTTTAGGTGGCGCAACAATAAGACCACGCTGTCCTTTACCGATAGGCGCTGATAAATCCAGTACCCGTGCAGTGATATCTTCTTTACTGCCGTTACCACGCTCTAAGTGAAAACGCTCTTCCGCGTGTAGCGGCGTTAAGTTTTCAAATAAGATTTTATTGCGGGAGTTTTCAGGCTTGTCGAAGTTAACTTCGCGAATTTTCAGCAGGGCAAAATAACGTTCACTGTCTTTCGGTGGGCGAATTTTCCCGCCGATAGTGTCACCCGTACGCAGGTTAAAGCGACGAATCTGGCTTGGGGAGACGTAAATATCGTCCGGACCAGCCAGGTAAGACGAGTCGGCTGAACGCAAGAAGCCGAAGCCATCCTGCAGAATTTCCAGCACGCCGCCACCGTGAATGTCTTCACCACTTTTAGCATGCGCTTTTAAAATAGCGAAAATGATGTCTTGCTTGCGCAAGCGGGCCATATTCTCAAGGCCCATTGAGTCCGCGAGCTGAACTAGCTCGTTTACGGGTTTGTCTTTAAGTTCTGTTAGATTCATAGGAGGGTTTTCGAGTTATCGATTGAACACAAAGCCTTTTTTAATTTGACTCTAGAAAGTAAAACAATTGGAACTTTCGGAATTCGCGAAGTGCGAAACCAGAAACAGAAGTTTCATTTTAAAACAGGCTAACCGGTGGAGTTGGTGAACCCGTATGAACAGTTAATGAGCAGAAGTTATCACCAAAAAAGCAATCCGTCCAGTTTTCTCAACAAAAACGGCGCATAACGCGCCGCTTTTTGACAATCATTAAATATGTTGCTCAAGGAATTCGGTTAATTGAGCACGTGATAATGCGCCCACTTTGGTTCCAACAACTTCACCGCCCTTAAACAACAATAACGTTGGAATGCCACGAATGTTGTACTTAGGTGGTGTTTGTTCATTATGATCGACATTCAGCTTGCCGATAACCAATTTGTCAGCATATTCGCTGGCAATGTCATCAAGAATAGGCGCTACCATTTTACATGGTCCACACCATTCAGCCCAAAAGTCGACTAATACGGGTTTATCGGAATTAATGACATCAGCATCAAAACTGTCATCACTTAGCTGAACTATTGCGTCACTCATGGTACTCTCCGCTACTTTCTTCGCGTGGAAATATTAGAATAGTATTATTTCTGTTTTTGAATACAAGCGCAAACTGATATGCTTATAACTTATGACTAAAACACATCTTACAGAAACTCGCTTTGCTGATTTGGCGCTTCACCCCAAAATCCAGCAAGCAATATCCAGTGCCGGATTCGAGTATTGTACTCCAATTCAGGCGTTAAGTCTGCCTGTCGCTCTCTCTGAGCGCGATGTTGCTGGCCAAGCCCAGACAGGTACAGGAAAGACCTTGGCATTTCTGCTGGCTACTTTCAACCGCTTAATGAAGAACGAATCGTCCGAAAAAACCGAATCGGGCCCACGCGCACTCATTATGGCTCCTACTCGCGAGCTGGCTATTCAGATAGCGCATGACGCCGAAGCCCTTATCGAACATTGTGGTTTGAAAATGGGCGTTATCTATGGTGGCGAAGGTTACGACGGTCAAAAAGAGCAGCTAGCCTCACAACCCGACATACTGGTTGGTACCACAGGCCGACTTATCGATTTTTATAAGCAAGGTCTGTTCAGTCTCAACGACATTGACGTTGTGGTTCTGGATGAAGCCGATCGTATGTTTGATCTTGGCTTTATCGATGACATTCGTTATTTGTTGCAGAAAATGCCGGAACCGACCAAGCGCTTAAATCTGCTGTTTTCGGCGACACTCTCTTATCGCGTACAGGAGCTTGCTTACGAGCACATGAACGCACCAACTAAGCTTGAGGTTGAACCTTCACAGAAAACCGCGACTCGGGTTACCGAAGAGTTATTCTACCCCTCAAAGCCAGAAAAGTTTCCGTTATTGCTCACTCTGATTGAAGAAGATTGGCCAGATAAAGCCATTGTTTTCGCAAATACCAAGCATGGGTGTGAAAAAGTACACGGCTGGCTAGTTGCAAATGAACACCGCGCCGGTCTGCTCACCGGTGATGTCCCGCAGAAAAAACGCTTACGCATTCTGGAAGACTTTGCCGAAGGTAAACTCGACTTTTTAGTCGCAACCGATGTTGCGGCACGTGGTCTGCATATTCCCGAAGTGACTCATGTGTATAACTTCGACCTGCCCGATGATTGCGAAGACTATGTGCATCGTATCGGCCGTACCGGGCGTGCCGGAGCCAGTGGCGCTGCAATAAGCCTGGCGTGCGAAGAGTATGTCTACAACTTGCCGGCTATTGAAGACTATATTGGTCATACAATTCCGGTAACCAAATACGACCCTGACGCTTTATTGTCTGACTTAAGACGACCTCGGCCTGTACAGCGTCGCCGTCGCCACAACTCCGGCGGAGGTAAGGGTAAACCTCGTGGTCGTCGCTCAGGACCACCGCGCAACGCGTCGTAATATGCCTGCAAAAAAGCGTAAACTCGCTGCCATCGACATGGGATCCAACAGTTTTCATTTGTTGATGGCAGAAGTTTCTATGAAGGGCTTTTTCCCTAAACCCCGTATTCTGGCCCGCCATAAGCAAAAAGTTCGTTTAGCTGACGGGCTCGATGAGAATGACAGCATAGACGACCTTGCTATTTCACGCGGTGTGCATTGCCTGAACTTATTTGCAAAAGAGCTAGAACGCTTTCAGCCTCATGCAATTAAGGCGGTGGCAACCGCTGCTTTGCGTAAAGCCAGTAATCAATCGCAGCTTCTTGAAAAATTTGAAGCTGTGCTGGGCTCTCCTATAGAAATCATTACCGGTGAACGCGAAGCCGAATTGATCTACGCCGGTGTTTGCAGTGCGTCACAATGCAAGGACAAAGTCCTGGTTATCGATATTGGTGGCGCCAGCACTGAAGTTATTGCAGGTAACGGCCCCCAGGCTAACATACTCAACAGTCTTGATATGGGGTGTGTGGTTTTTCAAAACCGCTTCTTTAAACAGGGTCGCATTGACAGCAAAAGCATTGAGCAAGCGTCACAAACGGCCGAGCAATTACTTAATCCACATGCTGATGATTACCAAAAACATGGCTGGTTAAGAGTATTAGGGGCATCTGGTACCTTTCGTGCAATAAGTGAAATTGCGACAGCAGAAGGCCAGCAGGTACTAAGCCGAGACTGGTTAGGTCAACTCATTCAGCGCTGTGTTGAACAGGGCCAAGTGGAACGTCTTAATTTTGCCGGTTTAAGGGATGACCGTCGTGCTGTTTTAGTCGGTGGAATCACCATACTGTTTGCCGTGTTAAAAACACTCAATATCGATAAATTTGAGGTTACTACGGGCGCGCTGCGCGAGGGGCTACTCGCACAGCTTGCCGATGAAATCACAGCTTAACGTTTTTTCTCAGCCAAACGTTCGGCAACCGCTTTTGCAAAATAGGTGAGAATACCGTCGGCGCCAGCACGCTTAAAGCTTAACAGACTTTCTTCAATGACATCCTGGCCTAACCACCCGTTAGCAATGGCAGCCTGCAACATGGCGTATTCACCACTCACCTGGTAAGCGAAAGTCGGTACACCAAAGTTGTCTTTAACCCGGCGCACAATATCCAAATAAGGCATACCTGGTTTTACCATAACCATGTCAGCACCTTCCTGAATATCCAAGGCGATTTCCTGTAGGGCTTCATCTGAGTTTGCAGGGTCCATCTGATACGTCTTTTTATTGCCACCCTTCAGGTTGCCTGCAGAACCGACAGCATCGCGGAACGGACCGTAGAACGCGCTGGCATATTTAGCCGAGTACGCCATAATTTGCGTATTAATAAAGCCTTCAGCCTCCAGAGCGCTTCGAATAGCACCAATACGGCCATCCATCATATCTGACGGCGCAACAACATCAGCACCGGCTTGCGCATGAGACAGGGCCTGCTTGACTAAAATATTAGTGGTAATATCGTTCTGTACATAACCACTGTCGTCGATAATGCCATCCTGACCATGAGTCGTGAAAGGATCCAAAGCAACGTCGGTCATAACCCCCAGTTCAGGGAACTGCTCTTTTATTGCTTTAACCGCACGCTGTGCTAATCCATTATCGTCATAAGCAGCCTCTGCCATTTCCGATTTTGCCGATGCTGGCGTGACAGGAAATAACGCGATCATAGGGATACCCAGGCTTACCAGTTCTGCACATTCCTGAAGCAATAGGTCGATACTGACACGCTCAACACCTGGCATAGAACTGACTTGTTCGCGCTGATTTTCACCTTCCAGCACAAACATAGGATAAATGAGATCATCAACGCTTAATTGGTTTTCTGCCACAAGCCGCCGGCTAAAATCATGACGGCGTAAGCGTCGCAGTCGTCTGCCCGGAAAAGTACCCTGGTTTATCATCTTTGACTCCTGATTAGTTACTGCACCGCAAGCCGGTCTCGGCCGTCATTTTTCGCGGCGTACAATGCGTCATCGGCGGCTTTAAAGAGTTCATCAACATTATCAAAAATACGTGCACTGGTGGAGATAACGCCAATACTCAAGGTAATTTTAAGCAACCCGGCATTGGTTTCAAACTCAGTCTCACGGACTTGCTCAAGCAATTGCTTTGCAAAAATTTCAGCTTCCTGTAAGTCGGTTTCAGGAAGGATGATGGCAAACTCTTCTCCGCCATAACGGCACACAATATCCGCGGCGCGCTTTGCTTGTTTCTGCATTAAACTTGCCAGCTGCTGCAAGATTTGGTCGCCAGCCAAATGCCCGTGAGTGTCGTTAACGGGCTTAAAGTGATCAACATCAATCATTAATAACGCAAGTGGCAGTTCGCGACGAAGCGTTCGCCTTAATTCTCGATCAAGATGCTGCTGAAAGTAACGGCGATTATAAAGCCCGGTTAACGGATCTTCGGTGTTCTTCTGCTCCAGCTCGGTATTTACATCCTGTAGTTCTCTTAAAGCAACCTGCAGCTCAAATGTACGTTCATCGACGCTTTCTGCAAGCTCGCGATTATAGCGTTGCTCAGCCTGCAGCCGCTCTTTTCGTTGTTCGCTATAACGCACCGCCAGAACCCAGGACAACAGCAAAATTTCAATTCCTGAGCCTATCATAATGGCGTGGCGCTGAATGAACATGCTGTCGATAACGCCAAGGTAACCCAGAGAGTTGGCAACGACAGACACCAATAGACTGCACCAGGCCAGCGTGAAAATACGGGCGTAGACAAAGCCTTTACGCCACATGTAGGCGCCGACAAGTAACAGGAATAAACAGCCAGGTACTGCCAGACTCAGTAGCACGTGAATACTGATTCGATAGCTGGCAAAAATCGCAATTAACAGACTGATAGCGGACAGAAACGCCATGACCATCAGTCCCCTGCCCCATGTATACCGATAACGCTTAAGCTCAAGTAGCTGATAAGCAAATAAGGCAGCGGTCAAGAAGGTTAAACTCCCGAATATGGGAATCCCCTTATCTTGTAAATACAGGGAGTTAGGCCACAGATAATGAAAGCCCAGCCCTTCCAGTGACAGCATGAGTCCGGCAAAAAATAAGGTATAAAGTGAATAAACGCCAAATTCCGGTTCCCGTGAAGCGATAAAACCAAACAAGTTATAAACCGCCATACAAAGCAAAACACCAAAGTAGATCCCTTCGGCTATCCTTCGGTTCATTTGCGTTTCAAAAAAACCAATTTCTGTTCGCACCGCTATAGGCAGACGCATGGAGCTTTGAGTATTGGCTTTTATATAAATCTCACCGTTGGTATTTTCAGGTAATGGGACGGCAAACTCTGAAGTCGGTATCGGCCTCTCGCCGAACGGTACCGTGTCGCCCATCTGGTAGGTTCTTACCCCATCAGGTTGAATGATATAAATGGTCAGCTCGTCGAGTAACGGGTAGGCAATGTGCAGAATACGATCGTAGGGTTTGTTTTCAAGTTGAAAACGAAACCAATATTCGTCACTGGTATAACCAAAAGAAGCCCGGTCAGTCTCCAGCTTTGACCATTGGTTGGCTGAAAGATTTCGGGCTGTTTCCAGATCGAGTTTTTGCTCGCTGTGAGTATATTCAATGGCAAGTTCCGACTGACTTGTCGGTAACAGTTGCGCCTGAACTGCAGGCACGAGTACGACTAGCAGAACTAAAGTTGTCACTAACCACTTCAACACATTCAGCGAGACGGCTTTAGTCACTTTTTTCTCCCAGTCCGAAAAAGCGCTCAGTGTTTACGTAGGTTAGCTCTGCCAATTTTTGCGTTGAGACCTGCAGATGTTTCGCCAGCGTTTCGCCTATAACAGGTAACAACGCAGGCTCGTTCATCTTAGGACGCGGTTTAATGCCTCTGGGCAATAAAAACGGCGCATCAGTTTCCAAAACCAATCTGTCGAGTGGCAAATTTGGCAGCGCCGCTACCAATTCCTGATTACGTCGGTCATCACATAGCCAACCGGTAATACCAAACCAGTGGCCACGCTCGGCATAACGTTTCAGTTCATCTGCACCACCTGTAAAGCAATGCGTTAAACATAAGGTTTTATCAGCACAGTATTGGTTCAATAGTTCAATTTGTCGATCAATGGCGTCACGTTCGTGCAAATAAAGCGGTAGGTTGAGCTCATTCGCCAGTTCAATTTGCGCAACAAACACAGCTTCCTGCTCAGAGCGGGGGGAATAGTTGCGGTTAAAATCGAGACCGCACTCTCCTATAGCAACGACGCCAGGGTACTGAGCTAACTCTTTTAACTTCTGCTTATAATCTGCCGGAGCTTCACCTGCATCGTGCGGATGAATACCCACAGTCATTACCAATTGCTTAGGAAACTTCTGACACAATTTAGTTGCCTGTTCAGCTTCATCAATAGAAGTTGAAATTATCAACTGCTTCGTCACATTGGCCTGCTGTGCACGTTGCATAACGCCATCCAGGTCTTCCAGAATGCGCTTATTGGTTAAGTTGACTCCGGCATCAAACCACATCGTCCTCTTCCTTTTTGCCTGGTGTATACCAACGGCTGACTTGCAGGCCTAGCTCGAACAACATCCACATGGGTATTGCCAGCAAAGTTTGAGAAATAACGTCCGGAGGTGTTAACAGCATCCCGATAGCAAAGGCACCAACGATAATATAAGGCCGCTTTTTCGCCAGCGACTCTCGACTACAGGTTCCGGTCCAAATAAGCAGCATAATGGCAACTGGCGTTTCAAACGCAATACCAAACGCGACGAAAATAGCTAAAACAAAGTCGAGATAACGGGATATGTCTGTGGCTACGGTGACACCTTCCGGCGCTGCGCCAGTAAAAAAAGCCATGGCAATAGGTAAAACCACAAAGTAGGCAAAAGCAATGCCGGCATAAAAAAGCAAAGTACTGGTGGCCAAAAGCGGAATAACTAAGCGCTTCTCACGTCCATACAGACCGGGCGCAATAAACCCCCACACTTGCCATAATAAATAAGGAACGGCCAACGCTAAGGCTACGACCAGAGTTAATTTAAAGGGGGTGAAAAAAGGGGCGGCGACGTCTGTCGCTATCATTTGTGTGCCTAACGGCATGTTACTCAATAGAGGTTGTGCAACAAATTGGTAAATGTCATTGGCAAAGTAAGCCAGTGAAGCAAACACCAACAGAATGACCAGTATAGAGCGCAGCAACCGATTTCTCAGTTCAAGTAAATGGTCTAATAAAGGCGAGTCACTCATTCTGTACCTTTATCCGTGTCCGTTTTTGGCTTGTCTTCAGTTTCAGGCTTTGATTTGGAATAAGGTCGCTGAACATCGGCCGCAGCGTTCCTTAATTCAACCAGAGAGCGCTGCAGCTCCGGGCTTAAGTTTTCCAAGTCCTGACTTTCAGCTTTTTTTAAATGCTCGTGCAATTCTTTTATGCGCAGTTCGTTATCAAGCTCACTTTGCACTTTTTGTGAATATTGCCTGACACTAGACAGGGTTCGCTGAAAGCCACGAATAGCTGACGGCAAGCGCTCGGGCCCGAGCACCAGCAAGCCAACTATCGCTATAAGCAATAACTCCCAGAAACCAATATCGAACATCTACGACTTCCCGGTTTTATCCGAATCTGATTTATCGTCATGCTCTTCTTTGTGTTGCAGCGAGTCGTCGTCTTTTTCTTTCGTATCGGCTTCATCGCCCATGGACTTTTTAAAACCCTTTACCGCATTCCCCAGGTCTGAACCCAGATTGCGAAGACGCTTAGTGCCGAACAGCAATACAACAATGACTAACAGTATGAGGAGCTGCCAAGGTGATATACCCATTTTATTTCCTATCGTTTACGTTAAATAAGTTCACTATTTGTCGTTTTAGGCCGGGTGCGCCAGGCCATTATTCCCAGAATAACAGTGACAACTCCGGAACCAATAGTAACCTCGGATAACTCCGACTGATTCCAAAGTAATGTCGTGCAAATTAAACCGCTGCCGGTTAATACTGTCCAGAACAGAGAGGTTGAAGCCTGCTTCTGAGTTAAAAGCTGTTGCCTGCGCAGTTGCCGCTCTCGTTCATCAATATTGTGTTGTTGGCGTAAGTTTTCATACAGCATCATTGGCATTTCAGGCAATTTCTCAGCCCAGTACGGCGCATTCTCTTTCACCGATCGGACAATAGCACGCCAGCCCAGTTGCTCATTCATCCAACGCTCGAGGAATGGTTTAGCGGTCTTCCACAAGTCCAGTTCTGGGTAAAGCTGACGGCCTAACCCTTCAATGTACAATAACGTTTTTTGCAGTAAAACCAACTGCGGCTGAACTTCCATCTCGAAGCGTCGGGCCGTATTAAATAAGTTAATCAGCACATGTCCAAAAGAGATTTCCGCCAACGGCTTTTCAAAAATAGGCTCACAGACGGTTCTTATGGCCGATTCAAACTCTTCGATATTGGTGTGCTTCGGTACCCAGCCTGAATCTACATGCAGCTCCGCAACTTTGCGGTAATCACGGTTAAAAAATGCCAGAAAGTTTTCGGCTAAATAACGCTTATCGTCACGGTTAAGGGTTCCGACAATACCAAAATCAATACCGATATACCGCGGGTTTCGCGGGTCATCTTTCGCGACAAAAATATTACCCGGGTGCATGTCTGCGTGGAAAAAGCTGTCGCGGAATACTTGAGTGAAAAAGACTTCAACGCCCCGTTCAGCCAGCTTTTTCATATCCACGCCTCGGGCTTTTAAAGTAGCAATATCGCTTACCGGAATACCGTCAATACGCTCCATCACCATCACGTTATGGCGACTGTAGTCACTGTAAACCACTGGAATATAGAGCATGTCGGAGTTTTCGAAATTGCGCTTTAACTGTATCGCATTACCTGCTTCACGCATTAAGTCCAGCTCATCCAGCAAGGTTTTCCGATACTCTTTTACCACCTCTTTAGGTTTTAAACGCCGCCCGTCCGGTAAATGGTGTGCAGCTACCGAAGCCAGAGTTTCCATCAGTTCCAGGTCGGCATTAATGGTCTCACGGATATCCGGGCGAATAACCTTTATGACAATATCCGTTAACTCACCGTCTCTTTTTTTAAGTTTAGCGGTGTGTACCTGAGCAATTGACGCTGATGCTAAAGGCGTTGTGTCAAAATCAGTAAAGCAGTCATTAATGCTCTGTAAACCTAAGGATTTTTCGATAATACGCTGCGCGGCATGGCCATCGAAAGGAGGCACTTTGTCCTGCAGGCGTGCCAGCTCAATCGCAATATCAGGCGGTAATAAGTCGCGGCGGGTTGATAGCATTTGACCAAACTTAACCCATACCGGGCCGAGCTCTTCAAGCGCCAGTCTTAAACGCACACCAGCAGGCTTGTCTTTATGCTTATTAGGCAACCAGAACAACGCATGACGCCCAAAACGAATGGTCCAGGGCAACCAACGTGCGGGGATGAGATCATCTAACCCATAGCTCAGTAGTGTTTTGGTAATTTTGTAAAAGCGACGCGTCCGCATCCTTAACCCTTCTTCTCACGGCACTGACGTTCAAGGCGCTCAATTTGAGCCCGCAGCTGTTGTAAATCGGTTTTAAACTGGTCAAATTCAGCTCTTACCGGTAATAGTTTTTTCTCTTCGGTCAACACACCATGCACCCAGCGCTGCTGCTGTTGCCATTGTGTTCTTACCTGCTCGCGGCTGCGTCGCCAAAGCTTACCCAGCCAGTGTGCGGGCACGTCGCCTATGGTCTTCGCCAATTCAGCTTCCCAGTCAACGTCCAACGACTTAAACAAGCTGACCACCTGTTGCGCCAGCATGGGGTCACCATCAATATCCAGTAAATCCGCTTTAATCAGTCGCGTCAGGTTGGCTGTATCCTGCAACTCAGGCAGTACACCCATTTCTGTTGCAATTCGGCAGTCTACTTCGCTCTCATCCGAAGTACTGAGTTGCACACCGTGGGTGTCCACACTCACGGTGACTTCAAAAGGCAACTCTTTAAGATGAAAACGCAGGCGCTTACCGTCCAGACGCTGCAACCGCTCCACCGACTCCGGATCACGGTGCAGCAGATTATTCGCTACCTTTTCGACCAACAAAGTTGGAATAAGCGGTAATAGCGTCATCAGAACTTATACCCTCGGTGCAGCGCAACCACGCCGCCTGTCATATTCTGGTAATCGACTTTTTCGTACCCGGCAGCGCTCATCATTGACTTCAATGTTTCCTGGTCCGGATGCATGCGGATAGATTCCGCCAAATATTGGTAGCTGTCAGAGTCGTTAGCAACAACCTGTCCCATTTTGGGCAAAATATTAAACGAATAGAAGTCGTATACCTGGTTCAACGTAGCCGATACCGGTTTAGAGAACTCAAGAATTAATACGCGTCCACCGGGTTTCAGTACCCGCAACATAGAACGTAGTGCCTTATCTTTGTCTGTTACATTACGTAAGCCAAAAGCAATGGTAATAACATCAAAGGTATTGTCATCAAACGGCAGTTCTTCAGCATCCGCCTGCACATAACGAACATTGCCGATAACGCCGCTGTCGCGAAGTTTATCTCGACCCACTTTCAGCATGGCGTCGTTAATATCGGCCAGTACAACTTCGCCTTCAGCACCGACACGACGTGAGAACTGCGCCGTTAAATCGCCGGTTCCGCCGGCAATATCCAATACTTTCATACCGCGGCGGACACCACTGCAGTCAATGGTGTAACGCTTCCATAAACGGTGAATGCCAAAGGACATTAAATCGTTCATAACATCGTACTTTGCCGCTACCGACTGAAAGACATCAGCAACCAGGCTTTTCTTCTGACTGCGGGCAACTTTTTGATACCCAAAGTCAATGGATTCTTCGTTTTTATCGTTCATTTAACTATCCCGAACTGATTTTGTACTAGTGTACTTGATGATCACACCTGAGCATAGTGGTCACGACGTGGTAACCAGCGCTCAATTAGCGCCTCAGCGCTTTGTGGGTAGTGCTCTAATACGTGCTGAGCAATATTTTGGGCTTCTGGTATTAACGCTTCATCGCGCTCTAAGTCAGCCACTTTCAATTCAGCTAAGCCGGTCTGTCGGTGACCCAGCAATTCACCGGGCCCCCTAATTTCGAGGTCACGCTGTGCAATCACAAAGCCGTCGTTACTTTCACGTAAAACACCCAGCCGCTGCTGCGCAGTTTGCGACAGCGGGCTGTGATACAACAGCACGCAATGACTGGCAACCGAACCTCGGCCAACTCGTCCGCGTAATTGGTGCAACTGCGCCAAACCCAACCGCTCCGGGTTCTCAATGATCATGAGTGACGCATTAGGAACATCCACCCCAACCTCTATGACAGTTGTTGCCACCAATAGGTCAATATCGCCGGACTTAAACGCCTGCATCACCTGCTCTTTCTGCTCGTGCTTGAGCCGTCCATGCACCAGTCCAATACTTAAGCCCGGCAGTTGTTCCTGCAGATCGTTCGCGGTGTCTTCTGCCGCCTGACATTCAAGTACATCGGACTCTTCAATAAGCGTACACACCCAATAAGCCTGTCGCCTCTCAGTGGCGCAGACCTCGCGTACACGTTCTACTATCTGTTCCCGTCGGGTATCCGGAATGGCGACCGTCGTGACCGGTGTCCGACCCGGTGGTAGTTCATCAATTACCGAAGTGGCCAGATCGGCATAGGCTGTCATAGCCAAGGTTCGCGGAATGGGCGTTGCAGTCATAATTAACTGATGAGGGTGCACACCGGCCTGAACCCCTTTTTCACGTAATTGTAACCGTTGATGCACGCCAAAACGGTGCTGTTCGTCAATAATAACCAATGCCAGACGCTGATATTCAACATCCACCTGAAACAACGCATGAGTACCAACCAGTAACTGGATATCCCCTTGCTTTAGCTGAGCCAGTAATTCCTGCCGGGATTTACCTTTCGATTTGCCGCTCAACCACGCGACATTAATGCCTAAAGGCATCAGCCACTGACTAAAGGTAATGGCGTGCTGCTCAGATAACAGTTCGGTTGGTGCCATTAGAGCTACCTGGTATCCGGCTTCAATTGCAGCCAGGGCACTGAGCGCAGCAACCAGAGTCTTGCCTGAACCAACATCGCCCTGCACTAGCCGCATCATTGGTTGGCCCCGGGCCATATCGCTGGTAATTTCTTTCACCACTCTCGCTTGCGCGCCCGTAGGTGAAAACGGTAACTGCTTTAAAAATGCCTCTTGTAACGCGCCATTGCCTTTTATCGTAAAGCCCGCCTGAGCCTGTCGAGATTGGCGTAACTGCAACAAGCTTAATTGATGCGCGATAAGTTCTTCCGATGCCAGCCGCTGCTGCGCCGGATGCTCGCCTTGCTCCAACTGCTCCAGAGGAACATCTACTGGCGGCCTGTGCAGGGTTAAAATAGCCTGCTCTAGAGAAAGTTGATGTGGCCTTAAGTTCTCCGGCAAAAGCTCAGGCAAAGAACCGGGCTGAAGATACGTCAGTGCCTGCTCGATGATCTTACGCAATAACCCTTGAGTCACACCTTCTGTCATTGGGTAGACCGGTGTCAGGGTCTCCTGCATATTCAATGGTTCACCGGCTTTAACCACACGGTATTCCGGATGGATCATCTCCCAACCAGTCATACCACGGCGCACCTCACCAAAAGCTAATAGATGGGTGCCTTGAGCAAATTGTTTCAACTGAGCTGCGCTGAACTGAAAAAAGCGCAGACTGATACTGCCGGTTTCGTCGCTCGCCTGACAAATCAGCATGCGCTTACGTCCGTACTTAATATCGGCATGCCGTACAGTGACCAAAACGTTGGTTGCCACACCTGCACGCAAGTTTGCAACTTCGGTCACTTGGGTACGGTCTTCGTATCGCAGCGGCAGATGCAATAGTGCATCACTGACAGAGGCTAAGCCCAGCTTGCGCAGCTTAACCGCAACCTTTTCGCCAACACCTTTAAGTACCGTCAGTGGAATGTGCTGCAGTCCTTTTACCGCCACCTTTGCTCCTTACCTTGCGCGCATCGCCAGCCACCAGGCTTCATCAGCGACAATTTGTCCATTTTCATCCAACTCCGGATAAGGCATATTCTTGCGCTTGCAAGCCTTGGCATAAATCGGATGACCTCCTTCAAACAGCACTCGGTGCCGTTCTTCGGCACTCACCTGCGTTTTATCGTATAGCCCGGCCAGTTCGCGCTGGCGTTGTGCTTCATACAACATCACTGCGCCAGCCACAGAGACATTCAGTGACTGTACCATGCCCACCATAGGAATCATCACATGATGATCAGCAACATCCAGCGCCTCATCGGTTACGCCATATTTTTCCTGACCCAGTAAAATAGCGGTCGGCTTGGTATAGTCGACCTCGCGGAAGTCTACAGAGTGCTCTGACAAGTGAGTCACCACCACCTGCATACCTTGTCCCTGAGTTGCCTCCAGCGCTTCACCAATGGTTTTATGATTGTGAATTTTTACCCAGTTCTGGCTTCCTAAGGCTGTTCCGCCCGACAAACGCGCCTTTTTCGTCAGCCATATTGCGTGCATTTCATGGACACCTATCGCATCTGCTGAGCGAACCACCGCAGACAAATTATGGTTTTTGTGCACGTTCTCCATGACAACGGTCAGGTCTGGCTGGCGTTTATCCAGCATTTGGTTAATTCGTTGATATCGTTCAGGACTCATTGCTTTTTTATAAAAATAGGACTAGATATAAGCAGTATACCCGAGAGAATCGGTCAGAACTAACCCTATGCTTAATCAAGGAAGACAAGAATAACAATGTCGTACTCCTATATTGCTCGGCAACCGATACTAACCAGAGATCAGAAGGTTTATGGTTATGAACTGCTGTTCCGCGACAGCAGCTCCAACAGCTTTCCTAATATTGATCCAAATGAAGCAACCTCCAAATTGCTTCTGGAGCAGCACTTATTGGGTGACATTCAGACACTGTGCATGGGTAAGCAGGCCTTTATCAATTTTCACTCCCGCACTTTGTTAAACGACTTTCCGTCTTTTTTGAATGCCCGAACGGTTTGGGTCGAATTGCTGGAAACCGTCGGAGTTGATGCCCCTTTACTTGAAGCCTGCAACACGACGACCGCTAAAGGTTACCGTATTGCACTGGACGATCACGACTTTGACGGCCAATGGGATCCGGTTATTCCTATGATCAATATGGTGAAAGTTGATATTCAGGAGCAGGGGCTGAATCTCGAAAGTAAAATTAGGTTCTTCAAAGAAAAAGGTATTCCTCTTCTAGCCGAGCGAGTTGAGACTCACGACGAGTTTGATCGTTGCCTGGAGTTAGGCTTCGACTATTTTCAGGGCTTCTTTTTTGAGAAACCACAAGTCGTGCAGCAAAAGTCATTGGCACCTAACCGCATTAGTATGCTCACCTTGTTATCTGAGGTTCATAAAAAAGAGCTCGACTTAAATACCATACGGCAGATCATTGAGCAGGACTTGTCGCTGACATACAGCTTACTGAAACTGGTTAACAGCGCGCTTTACGGCGGCCGTAAGAAAATAGAAAACATTCAGCACGCACTAGTCTATTTAGGCGATGCCGAAATTCGCCGTTTCGTTACCCTCGTGGTGTTAGCCAATGTCTCAGCAGGGCAACCTGAAGAGCTGACCATTAAGTCAGTTACCCGGGCGCGTTTTATGGAGTTAGTCACGGTCGAAATTCTCAATGAAAAGCACCGCTCCAGCGCTTTTCTAGCCGGTATGCTTTCATTACTGGATATTATACTGGGAGTATCGATGGACGATGTTCTTAAGCAACTTCCACTTTCTTCAGAAATAACAAAAGCTTTGAAAAACCGCGAAGGTGTCTGGGGCTATTTGCTGCAAATGACCGAAATTTATGAACGCGGAGAGTGGGGTGCGCTGGATAAGCACCCTTTAAAACAGAAGTTAAACGGCACCGATATTGGTCAGCTTTATATCGATGCCAGCCAATGGTGCCGTTTAGCGCTATTTTGAGCCTTAACCGATAAGCTTACGCGATACCTCATAGATATCCGTCCGGCGGTCTTTTTTATTGGTTACAGACCCCTCGTGATGCAAATAACGCAGCTCATCCAGGTTTAAATCAGAAAACATCAGCATTTCGGTGTTCGGTGTGGTTTCCGACATGATAGCGTCGTGTGGGAAGGCAAAGTCCGAAGGTGAGAATACGGCCGACTGCGCATACTGCACATCCAGACTTTCCACTTCAGGTAAGTTGCCGACACTACCGCAGATAACCACATAGCATTCGTTCTCTACCGCACGAGCCTGAGCACAATGGCGCACGCGTAAATAGGCATTGCGGGTATCCGTCCAGAACGGAACAAACAGAATTTCCAGTCCCTCGTCTGCCATTATGCGGCCTAACTCCGGGAACTCCACGTCATAACAAATCAGAATTCCAATGCGTCCGGCGTCGGTATCGAAAACTTTGACTTCGTTGCCACCTTCAATAACCCAGTCGCGCTTTTCGTGTGGCGTAATATGCAACTTATACTGCTCTTCGACAGAGCCATCGCGGCGACACAAATACGACACGTTATAAATCGTGTCACCATCTTGAAGCGGCATGGAGCCCGTAATAATGTTGACATTGTAGCTAACCGCCATTTGCGACATTTCACGCTTGAACAGCTCAGTATATCCCGCCAGAAAACGAATCGCGTCCATCTGCTGGCTCTGATCAGTCAGTCCCATTAAAGGTGCATTGAAAAACTCCGGAAAGACTGCAAAGTCACTTTGATAACC
Organism: Pseudomonadota bacterium; assembly: GCA_051745385.1. GTDB lineage: Bacteria > Pseudomonadota > Gammaproteobacteria > Enterobacterales > Alteromonadaceae > Idiomarina. The sequence goes on from JBNJDZ010000008.1 coordinate 106,253, forward strand.
CGACAGAGCATCGACAAAGTATTCCACCTGCTTCAGCAGCTCTTCCACCGATTCAACAGAACGCATTTGCCACTGCACAGCGCCCACGCGTACGTTTTGAATACGAGTCGTCAGAATATTATCCGATGGCTCGTAGAGAAAATTATTCCACTCCAGCAACGTTGCAAAACCGCGAGACTTTTCGTCTTCAGGCAAATACTTTCCAAGCAGGCGTTTTACGCTAAAGTCGTTGGCCAGCTGAAAAGTCAGAATGGGGTCATAAATTTCACGACGCTGCACCTTATCCAAATACTGGCTTGGGGTCAGCTCGTTAGAGTACTTATAGTAATTGACGATGCGACCACCTGCCAGAATAGCCCTCAAATTCGCCTGACGACAAAGCTCTTTGCGCGCATCGTACAAACGACGACCCAGTCTGTAACCCCGGTATTCAGGGTGAATTAAAACGTCCAGACCATAGAGCGCGTCACCTTTTTTATTATTAAGAATGGCTTCTCTGTGACCAATTAAATCGTCGTAGGTGTGGGGGTTAGAAAACTTGGTGTACTCAACCTTAACTGTTAACGCTACCCCGACAATGCGCCCGTTGTCCTCCAGACAAAACTGACCTTCGGAGAAATCTTTTATCAGCTTTTCTATCGTAAATTGACTCCAGGAACCGCCTATGTCCTTATAGACCGCATCCATTAAAGCTTTTAACTGTTCGTAATCTTCCAGGCGCAAATTTCGTATTTGCAAATGCAGTTCATCGGGGCTCATTATCTATTCCTGATCTAAAACAACTTAACCAACAGTCTACACGTAATTGGAATAAGGTTGCATCAGGATAATTAGCTGTATAAACTTCTGGACGTCCAAATAAAAATAAAAGGCTGACACATGACAGATGCTTCGCCACAACCGGCTAGCGCTAAGGCGCTGTTACCCCTAGCGTTGTTCTTAATTTTGTTCTTAGGAACAGGGCTGTACTTTCAAAGCGAAGGCGTGGAGTACGCGTTTTATCAGTTGCCCAGCCCGGTGGCTATTTTACCGGCAATAGTGCTGGGCATACTGCTCAGTAAACAGGCTTTTGAAGAGCGCATTGAAACTTTCGTGGGTGGTGTCGGCGACAACAACATCATTACCATGTGTTTAATCTATTTATTAGCCGGTGCCTTTTCCACGGTGGCAGAAGCAACAGGCGGTGTAGACGCCATGGTGGCTTTAGGTTTAAACATTATCCCTCCATCATTTCTGTTACCCGGGCTATTCATCATAGCGGGCGTTATCTCCACAGCTATGGGCACCTCAATGGGCACGTTGGCCGCGCTCGCTCCGGTCGTTCTGGGTATTGGTGAAGCAACCGATATTAGTCTGCCATTACTGGCCGGAGTGCTTGTTAGCGGCGCGATGTTTGGTGACAACTTATCGATCATCTCTGACACCACCATTGCTGCCACTCGTACACAGGGCTGTACTATGCGGGATAAATTTCGCGCCAACTTAAAAATCGCGATACCCGCTGCTATTTTCACCGTTATTTGGCTGGTGACTTATGACACCAGCCAGGTGCCTTTAGAGATCCCGGAAGCTAACCTGTGGCTGTCGCTTCCTTACTTCGCCATTATTGTATTAGCGGTAATGGGACTTAACGTTTTTGCCGTACTAGGCCTTGGTATTGTCTTAGCCGCTGCTTTCGGCATGTTTACGGTTGGCTATGAATGGGTTGCTTTTAGTCAGGATATTTACGAAGGTTTTGGCAGCATGCAGGAAATTTTCCTGCTGTCACTACTCATTGGTGGCTTATCAGCGCTAATCCGTCAGCAGGGTGGACTGGCTTTCTTAGCCGCTTTTGTCGAAAGCGCAGCCAACAAAGTCAGTAAACACAAACAACGTGCATCAGCTATTGGCGTTGCTGCACTGACCGCTCTGACCAATTTCTGTGTTGCCAACAACACAGTCAGTATTCTATTAGCTGGTGAAGTCAGCAAACGTTTGGCAAAAGTGGGTAACTTAGCACCGCGCCAAAGCGCCAGCTTATTAGATATTTTTGCTTGTGTTGTGCAAGGCGCGTTGCCGTATGGAGCGCAAGCACTGCTAATGGGAGCCAGCTTTAAAATATCCCCGTTGTCAGTCAGTTTGCATACGGGTTATTGCTTTATTCTGGCAGCGGTGGCTATTGCCATTATCATCTGGCGCCGACCTCTGGAGGACAGAGAGCCGACACCAGAGTCAGCCTAATTAGTTCGTGCTGGGCAGCTCCATAATACCGTCAATTTCAATCTGCGCGCCTTTCGGTAATTGCCTTACACCGATAGCCGCGCGAGCAGGGTATGGCTGTCTGAAATGTTTCGCCATCACTTCGTTCACAATAGCGAACTGACCCAGATCCGTCAGATAAATCTGAACTTTGACCATATCCTGTAATTCACCACCGGATGCTTCACAGACCGCAGTCAGATTTTTAAACACCTGTTCAGCCTGAGCCGTGAAGTCTTCACTGACAAGCTCCATGGTTTCAGGTACCAGAGGGATCTGCCCGGAAAGGTAAACGGTAGTGCCAATTTTTACTGCTTGTGAATAAGTGCCGATGGCAGCAGGCGCTTTATCCGTTGAAATAATTACTTTAGACATATTACTTCCTTAAGCGCGTCACGCGCTGAACATCCGGCATTTTACGAATGTGACGTATCACGTCCGCTAAATGCTTACGGTTTTTTATGGTTAAAGCCACATCAATGAAATAAATGTTGGCATCAATTTCTTCGGTCTGCAGACCATCAATATTACAACCCGTGGTGGCAATTGACGAGGTTAACTTCGCCAGCACCCCTTGGTTGTTTACAATTTCAATGCGAATCTCTGAGATAAATTCGGCTTCGGGTTTGTTATCCCACTCAACCGGGAAGTAACGACCCGGGTCATCTTCGTGTCCGCGCACGTTTTTGCACTCACGACGGTGAATGACCAAACCCTTACCCGGACTGACATGAGCAATAATATCGTCACCCGGAATAGGCCGACAGCACTTCGCAAAACTCACCAGCAGACCTTCTGCCCCTTTAATGGAAAGGCTTTTTTGCGATGCGTTGTCGTCTTTTATTGGCTGTAAGTCGCCCAGTAAACGCTTCGCAATAGCAATGGACATCATGTTACCCAGCCCAATTTGCTTTAACAGGTTCTCGCGGGTATCAATTTTCGTCTCCTGTAATACACGATTAAATTCCGACTCAGGAATTTCGTCGTAACTGACCTGACCCAGTGCGGAGCGAAGTAAACGCTCACCTAACTGTTGTGCTTCATCAGCTTCCTGGCTTTTCAGGTATTGACGAATTTTCGCTCGTGCTTTGCCAGTTACAACAAAGTTCAGCCAGGCAATATTAGGACGCGAATTCGGCGCTGTTTTTATCTCAACCGTTTGCCCGGTCTCTAACGGCTTACTTAATGAATAGGTGCGATGATTAACCCTGGCACCAATGCACGTATTACCAATATCGGTGTGCACCGCATAAGCAAAGTCTACCGCCGTAGCACCCTGAGGTAATTCGGTAATACGCCCGTCCGGGCTGAATACATAAATTTCATCAGGGAACAGATCAGATTTGACACTTTCAATAAACTCAAAAGAGTTACCGGCACTTTGCTGCAGTTCTAACAGGCTCTGCATCCACTTACGGGCGCGCACCTGAGCGGTAGTACTGGAGTCATCAGATTTTTTATACATCCAATGTGCCGCGACACCCCGGTCGGCCATAAGATCCATCTCTTCGGTGCGGATCTGAATTTCTACCGGTACCCCATGTGGGCCTTTTAAAGAGGTGTGTAACGACTGATAGCCATTTGACTTAGGAATTGCAATGTAATCTTTAAACCGCGTCTCAATGGGTTTATATAAATTGTGCAGCGCGCCAAGAACCCGGTAGCAGGTATCCACACTGTCCACAATAACGCGGAAAGCGTAGATATCCATAACCTGTTCAAACTTAACTTCTTTGGCCTGCATTTTTCGGTAAATACTGTGCAGATGCTTTTCACGGCCGGACACCCGCGCTTTAATATTATTGCCTTCAAGCCGGGAGTTGATTTCGCTCTGTACACGCTCAGTAAACTCGCGGCGATTACCACGTGCCCGTTTAACTTCCGATTCCAGCAACTTCCCACGCCAGGGGTACAACGCCCAAAAGCCCAGTTGCTCCAGCTCGTTTTTAATATCGTGCATACCCAGACGGTGCGCTAACGGCGCATAAATTTCTAAGGTTTCGCGGGCAATGCGACGACGTTTATCGGGGCGGAGATGCTGGATAGTCCGCATATTATGGGTGCGGTCAGCCAGTTTAATCAGAATAACCCGAATATCCTGCACCATCGCCATAATCATCTTGCGATAGTTTTCGGCCTGAGCTTCTTCTTTAGAATTAAACTGAAGTTTATCCAGTTTAGAAACCCCCTCGACCAGACTGGCAACCGTTGCGCCAAAGCGCTCGGCCAGGTCTTCCCGGCTGGTTTCAGTATCTTCAATCACGTCATGCAGTAAGGCAGCCATGAGTGTTTCACAATCCAGCTTCATATCCGCAAGCAAACTGGCTACGGCAACCGGGTGAGTAATATAAGGTTCACCACTGCTACGTTTTTGCGAACTATGGGCTTCATTTGCTACAACAAAGGCATCACGAATACGCTCCACCTGCTCAGATGGAAGATACTCACTAACTTGAGCCTTTAAGCCTTCAAATAAGTACACCAGATAACTCCCCGGGTCACACCGGACTTATGAATATACTTTCAGAATAAGGGGATTTGATAGAATTGCCAACGGCATTGATGCCGTTGGCGAATAGAAATTTTTATTCGATACCACGCAGCGCATCTACGGCACGCAGTTCTTCAGCGTCTTGCTGCTTTTGAGCGGCCTGATCTTCAATGTCCAGACGTTCATTGTCGATAAGACCTTGCTCTATTTCACGCAAAGCAATAACAGTTGGCTTTTCGTTCTTTGTTTCAACTAATGGCTCTTTACCATTAGCCAACTGACGCGCGCGGCGTGAAGCTAACAAAATTAAATCAAAACGGTTACCAACACGGTCTACAGCATCTTCTACAGTTACGCGAGCCATGGTTTTACTCCAAATAAAGCGTGAGTCGTATTTTTCGAAAGGCTAAGAATTATACGGAATTAAGACCTATGATCCAAGCAATTCCTTCAATACCTTTGAATATCTTACTTGTTGGTGCGGCATTTTATGCCGTTGGGCAAAAACAATATGCTCCAGCGATGCCAGAGTATTATCAAAGTCATCGTTTACCAGTAAGTAGTCAAACTCATGATAATGCGACATTTCTGCCTGAGCTTTTGCCATACGCTCGGCAATAACCTCGTCGGAATCCTGACCTCGAAAACGCAACCTTTGCTCTAGAGTTTCCAGGCTGGGGGGGACAATAAAAACCGAACGCACTTCAGGGTGGTGCTCACGAACTTGCTGAGCGCCCTGCCAGTCAATATCGAGGAAAACATCTTTGCCCTCAGCCAATAAAGACTCGACGACTTTACGAGAGGTACCATAATAATTGCCAAACACACGCGCCCATTCATAGAACTCACCCGCATCAATACGCTGTTCAAACTCGTCAGTATTGAGAAAGTGGTAGTGGACACCCTGCACTTCACCCGGGCGCGGAGCACGCGTAGTTGATGATACAGATACCTGCATGGATTGATCTGGGTGTTTTTCCAACAAAGCCCGTATCAGGCTCGACTTGCCTGCGCCACTGGGGGCCGCAATGATAAACAAATTCCCTAACACCGGAGACGCGGTCATAACGGGTTCTCTTTTTAAGAAACGGACGATCACTGTTGGCGCGAAATAATAACATGGTTTCACACCGCGATGAAAATTGAGTAAAGTATGGCTTTTACGCAGCAGCGGTACTAATTTGCAGACTTCATCAGCGCCTGTGGCGAAACCATCAAAACTTCCCTTACTTTTCGGCCTGTTGGTTCTGATATTGCTGGGGCTGAACCTACGACCGCTGCTAACCTCGGTAGGGCCTCTTACCGACGAACTACAAACCATTACCAAGCTGTCTTTTAGTGAAGTTTCGCTACTAACCACACTGCCCATTTTAATGATTGGTTTAATGGCTTTATTCGCTGGTCGGGTAACTACAGCGTTAGGTTATAAGCAGGGCATAGGTCTTGGTCTGCTTGTGCTTTGCGTAGGCCTGGTAGCACGCTTATTTGAGCCGACCAACGTGAGCTTGATTAGTAGTGCTCTGGTTGGTGGTGTTGGTATTGCACTGCTTCATATTGTGATTCCTGAGCTGACCAAGCAAAAATATCGGAACCGCTTAGGCATGGTCACCGGCCTTTGGTCTGCTGCACTCATGGGCGGTGCTGCGCTAGGTGCTGTTGCCACACCCTGGGCTGCAAACTTACTACCTGAACGATTCCAGGCTCTGGGAAGCTGGTCCCTTTTGGCCTTACTGGTACTCGTCATTTGGTACCTCCCTTTTAACCGGGTTCCCGTAGCCAGTATCCCTCCTAGACACCTGCTATTGCGTGCTCATCGTTATCCACGGGCCTGGCTGCTCGGTATTTACTTTGCCTTGGTCAATGCAGGTTATGCCGGGTTCATTGCCTGGATAGCGCCTTTTTATGCAGAGTTTGACTGGCCAGCACAGAAAGCGGGGAATTTATTGGCACTGTTTTCTTTCGTTCAGGTTATTGGCGCTTTACTGTTGCCGGCTTTATCTCGAACACAAGACAGACGCTTTTGGTTAATGGTAGCGGTTATCACCCAAATGGTGGGGTTTGCCGGACTAAGCTGGTTTCCGACAGCGGCTCCCTGGTTATGGTCCGCTCTGTGCGGTTTTGGTTTAGGTGGTGCTTTCCCACTATGCATTGTCATGGCACTGGATCATATCGACAACCCAGTGCAGGCCGGACGTCTGGTTTCCTTTATGCAGGGTGTTGGCTTTATGTTTGCCAGCCTTATGCCACTTTTAACCGGATGGTTCAGAGATGTTTCAGGTAATTACAGTCTAGGCTGGCAATTACACATTATTGTCGGCTTATTAATTCTGCTTATGACCTGGCGCTTTAACCCCAAAAGTTACAAAGGGTTATTTAACTTGCGGGAATAATTCTCGCAATAATATCATCCGCCAAACTCTCTAGCTGTTGCTGAGATACACCTCGTCTCGCCATGGTTCGCAACCCAATAATATTGGTTTGCAACAAACGGGCAAGGCGCTCGGCAGACTGGGCCCGACCAATTTCTCCACGCTGTTGAGCCTGCTGGAAAACGTCAGTAAAGCAGCGCTCAAACTTGTCCAGATAAGCTTTGGCAGGTTCACTAAACGCCCTGTCTTCCGGAGTAAACTCAAGCAGAGTTTTCACTAACATGCAGGCTTTCGTCGGCGACTCATTAGATGTCATTACTGCTATATTACGAAGATACAAACTTATCCCCTGCAAAATAGACGACCTTTGAGCCAATGTTTGTTCAAACTCTTCCGCCGCAAGCGCAGCGTATTTTTCCAGTGTCTCTTTAAACAACGCTTCCTTGTTACCAAATGCGGCGTAAATACTTCCCGGCCTCATATCCATTTCTTCTTCAATGTCTTTCATTGAGGTCGCATGATATCCCTTGCGCCAGAAAAGCTTGAGCGCATTATTAAGCGCTGTTTCCCGGTGAAATTTAGGCGTTCTGGGCATTTTCTTTATCCTTAATTATTGACCTGAAAGCAAGTATAGGCCTGCCCGCTCCTAATTTCACTTTAAGAAGTGTTAAGAATTATGATCCAAAGGTTTCAGTAACGACTATTAACAGAAACATTTTAAATAAGGGTAACACTATGGAAATTGTTCAGTTCGGTTCTGATGATATTGAAAATACTCTGGCAAAGATGTCAGATGACAAATTAAACGACATTGCGTTCGGCGCTATTCAGCTCGATGGCAATGGTAAAATTATTCAGTACAATGCCGCTGAAGGTGATATTACGGGTCGCGATCCAGGTGCTGTTGTTGGTAAAAACTTTTTCAGCGAAGTTGCGCCATGTACGAACAGCCCTGAGTTTAAAGGCCGCTTCGATGAAGGCGTTAAAAATGGCAACTTGAACACCATGTTTGAGTACGTTTTTGACTACGAAATGAAGCCGACTAAGGTCAAAGTTCACATGAAAAAAGCCCTGACCGGGGATACCTACTGGGTGTTTGTTAAGCGGCTATAACGTGACAACCTCGCTTAATCACCACTTCATTGTTACTGTCATCGGCGATCTTATCGCCGATGAGCTTTCCAGAATGCGTCCCGCTGAAAGCGAGCACTGGAAACGCCGTCAGTGGCACGAAGACGATTATTTGATATCAAAAAACCAGGTCACAAAAGACGATGGCGACGAAGCAGTTGCGGTTGACTCTCTCGAGAGGCTCGCTCTAGCAGGGCGGGTTGTCCAGTTTTTCCACATGGGAGACAGCGGAGTCGAGGATTATCTCTTACGTCGTCACAGTCTGTCCGAGTGGGCTGAAGTAGTGCTTAAGTCACGACAAGTTCACTCTCAAAATCTAACAGTAACGACTTCTGGCAGTACCGGACAACCTAAGGCTTGTGAGCACTCGTGGAGCACTTTGGTCGAGGAAGCGAATTCGTTTATCCGTATTTTTAATAATGAATACGACATATCGCCTAACAGAGTGGTTGCCTTAGTGCCCAGCCACCATATTTATGGCTTCCTGTTTACTGTGTTATTACCTAATGTCGTAGATATTCCAGTTATAAGAGGGTTCAAAGCCTATAGCCATGTTCGTAATGGCGGCTTGCGTGCCGGCGACATCGTTGTTGGCTTCCCAGAGCTATTGACTCAGCTTTCTACAGAGATCCCGCCACTACCACCGGGAGTGCTTTTTATTAGTTCAACGGGTCACTGCCCACCAGGCACATTGCATCAGCTCTACGCTATCGGTGCTGCAAGGACGGTCGAGATTTACGGCAGTTCAGAAACCGCAGGGGTCGGTTATCGCAGTGAGCCAGAGGACAATTATCGTTTGCTTCCTCGCTGGCGCAGTCACGAAAGCAACCCTCAGTGTATCGTTGACAAGCAGACGCTATTAACCTTTGATTTACCAGATAGCGCAGACTGGAAAAACGACCGTGAATTTCAGGTTAAAGGGCGTGTTGATAAAGCAATTTCAATACGGGGAACCAATGTATTTCCCGAGTACGTTGCGGATTGTTTACGGCAGCACCCTGATATTGCTGATGCCACTGTCAGGCCTTTCAAAGCCGACGAAGGAACGGGCTTAAAAGCGTTTATTGTTTTACACAGTCATTGTGGCCAACCCCTAACCGCGCAGAGTATAAAAAACTGGTTAGGTGAACGCTTGCTTGCGGCAGAAGTTCCTGAACACATCAGTTTTGGTAAGCAATTACCGCTGAATACCATGGGCAAAGCCTGTGACTGGGCTATCGATAAACCTTAAGCAATTAAATTAATGCAGTGCTCTGACTAGCACATCGTCAAAGCGAAGATCCGTTACCTGAGCACACTCCAAAGCGATTTTATGCTTTACATCCTGTTGTGTTAACTGCTCCCGAACAGCGTTCAGACACTCATTGTTGCGAGTAGCTGAAAGAGTCGACATAAGCACAACAATAAGACCATTCCCTAAGCTACCCGGAATGTCGTAATCACGGATGCTATTACGCAATATTTGGCTTGTCGCTTTTAAAGTCACAACATCATCAGCCACTTTTACAACAAGAACGTAATACTGATACTCCGAATGCGCCTGAAATAAGCTAAAGCGGCGTTGTAATGACTGCAGCATCAGGCGCCGATTATAAAACCCCGTATGCTCATCGCTGCCACCTGTTTGTCTTAATTTCAGCTCAAGTTCTTTGTAGTCGGTAATATCCTGAGTGGTGCCAAAAATAATTTCCTGACCATCGTCATTCGTCCGGTAAATACCCGATTCTCGTAACCATCGAATTTCGCCGTCTGCTAACATGATCCGATGTTCCACGTCCCGTGCACCGGACTGCTTAACCGCTTCAATAGCCTCGGTTAGCGCTTGTCTGTCTTCTGGGTGGGTTTTCCCCATAACCAACGCTAAAGACGGTTTTGTTTTTCCTTTATTCAGGCCATGTAAGTCGTACATAGTATCCGACCATTTGGACAACCCGGTTTTTAAATCCAGCTGCCAATGACCCAGACCACCGACTCGTTCAGCTAACATTAAATTTCGTTGGTTTTCTTCGGCCTTCAGTTCGAGCGTTTTTCGCTCGGTAATGTCTAGCATTTGCCCATTCCACAAGGTACTGCCGTCGTCTTGTTGAATGGTTACCGCGTGTCCGTATATCCAGGCTTCTTTATCTTTTCTATTCACACGGTATTCTTTTATCCAGCGGTATTGATAGCGGGCGGAATCGTGCATACTTTTCAGTACCGACTGCAAATCATCGGGGTGGATAATATTGCTGAGCAAATTAATGTCGTTACTCAATGCCTCTGCTGAACACCCGAAAATAGCTTCTACGCCCTGGCTCACATAGTTAAATTTTAATTCTCCGTCTGGCGAGCGCTCAAGTTGGTAAAGAGCGCCTGGAACAGCATTGGCCAAGAGCTCTAAATTGACGGGGCTTTTATCAGTATTCATAACGGCTAAGTCACTTTTTATCTACTGCAACAACAGTGTCCATAATACCGCAGTGAGCAGAAACTAAACAGCAAATTAATACAAAGTGACCCATTACAAATCTTTCTGAGTAGTCTATATATAAATAAATCTTAGAAAAAACAGGAGCTTTTATGTCAGCCGAAAAGAGCAAATGGCATTCCGCTATCTTACTCCCGGTATTTCTTCCTGCGGTAATCGTTATTGCCCTGCTGGTTATAGGTACTTTAAGTGCGCCTGATAAAGCCGGAGAGCTATTCGACTGGACACTAGCAGGCATTACCGACAATTTCGGTTGGTTTTATATGCTGGCGGTCGCACTGTTTCTTATATTCATTATTGGTGTGGCTGTTTCAAATTGGGGTAAGATTAAACTGGGTCCTGACCATTGCGAGCCTGAATACAGCTTTACGTCCTGGTTTGCCATGCTGTTCTCTGCTGGCTACGGTATTGCTTTGCTCTTCTTCGGTGTTTCTGAGCCCATATTACATTACGCGGAACCTCCTGCAGGCGCGGCTGAAACCGTCGGCTCTGCCAAGCAGGCCATGCAAATTGCCTACTTCCATTGGGGTTTCCATATTTGGGCAATTTATGGCCTGGTGGGTCTGGTGTTAGCTTACTTTTCCTTTCGCCACGGGTTACCGCTTACCATGCGCTCAACCCTTTATCCGCTTATTGGCGACAGAATAAATGGACCAATTGGGCATACCATAGATACTTTCGCAATTCTCAGCACCATGTTTGGTATTGCAACTACTCTGGGGCTGTCCGTTATTCAAATTAACGCTGGTCTCAATTATCTATGGGAAGATATTCCCGTCGGAACCATGGTTCAGGTTATTTCCATTGGACTCATTACCCTAGCCGCTATTGCCTCAGTGGTGGCGGGTATGGACAAAGGAATAAAACGGTTATCATTACTTAATATGACCTTGGTTGTCTTCTTGCTTCTGTTTGTTTTCGCCGTCGGACCAACCATACATATTCTTGAGACTTTCCTGCAAAACACCGGGGCTTATTTAAGTGGCATTGTGGAGCGCACCTTTAACTTGCAAGCTTATGAGCGCAGCGACTGGATTGGTAACTGGACCTTATTTATATTTGGCTGGACCATTGCATGGGCACCTTTTGTCGGGCTGTTTATTGCTAAAATAAGCCGCGGCCGTACCATTCGCCAGTTTGTTTTCGGGGTCATGCTGGTACCGACAATATTTACTTTCTTCTGGTTCGCAGTGTTTGGCGACACCGCACTCAACATGATAATGAACGAGGGTTATACAACGTTAATCTCGGAAGTTCAGGATAACCAGGCAGTCGCATTGTTTAAGCTTTACGAAAACCTGCCAATGACCAGCATATTGAGCTTTCTGACCGTACTTTTAATTATTACCTTCTTCGTTACGTCGTCAGACTCCGGTTCCCTCGTCATTGATTCCTTATCCTCCGGAGGCATGATGGAAACGCCTGTATGGCAGCGCGTTTTCTGGGCCAGCACCGAAGGTATTGTTGCAGCAGTCCTGCTTGTAGCAGGTGGCCTGGGGGCTCTGCAAACGGCAGCTATTACCAGCGCCTTACCCTTTGCCATTATCATTTTAATCTCAGCAGTGGGGATGTGGCGTGCTTTGGTCATTGAAGGGTATCAGTCCAATAGTCTTCAGAGTCACCGTCATTCTCACCGTCGTGGCGTTAACGAAGGCCCCGACTATTGGAAGAAACGTCTGGCTGGATTGGTCGATTTTCCGAAGAAAGAGCCAGTGCTGGATTTTATTAGCGGACCTGCAACAGAGAGTCTAAAAAATGTTCGTGATGAACTAAAAGGTCAGGACTGGCCTGCTGAATTCAGAGCTGATGAAGAACACAACCGAATTATCCTCAGTGTTGAACGCAAAGATGATCTCGATTTTGCTTATGAGATTCGTTTAAGAGATTACCTGTTACCAGAGTTTGCCTTAACTAACGACAAAAATAGAGAGATCTACTATCGGGCTGAGGTTTTCCTGAGACAAGGTGGTCAGTCGTACGATCTCTTTGGTTATGAAACAACGGATATCATCAACGACGTCATCAACCAATTTGAGAACTACCTTCATTTTCGTCATCATAGCCCAGGGGTTTTACCTTGGGATCTCGAGAAGCATGACGAGGACTTGAATGACGACCTTGAGACAAAGAAGTAAAAGGCGCGTAAAAGGTCGCTCTTTGGAGCGGCCTTTTAGTGGTCGGACTGTTGATAGTACGAGACATGTGCGAGAATAGCCGTATTATCAGTATGGAGTTTAATGATCACTATGGAACGTGTTGATACACCCACTCAGAAGCTGGCTCCTATGCCAAGTATGCTGCTGCGTTCACTGCTGACCTTGCAACGCAGTGACGAGTCTGAGGCTGAATCAGAGACTTTATGCAAAAATTACTCTATTCCTGCGCCTACAGCAAAGCACCTGAGTCGTTATCATCAAGCGTTTAATGGCTTCGTCAGCGATGTTCCTCTAGCCATGCTTTATTGCATTGCTCAACGAGCTCATCTTTCTCAAATGCTGGATGACAGCTTTCCCTGGCCTGCACCGGGTTTAGTGCACGTCAGCAATAAAATAGAACGACATCAAATCATTTCTGCACAAGCGCCTTTTCAACTGGTTTCAAAAGTCAAAGTCCCTAAGCGTGGCCCTGATGTTTCTCCACGTCGTTTACGCCCTCAGTTTGTTGTGGAGTTTTGGCAGAACAACGAAAAAGTAGCAACCTGTTCCAGTGTCTATCAGGTCATGAATGGCCAGACCCAGCCTCCCTCAAAAAAAGCAGCAACACCAATAAAACCATTTGAGCCTGAGGCGGGTTGGGAAAACATTAGCCATTGGCAGTTAGGTAGCGGTATGGGCAGACGTTACGCGAGAATTTCCGGTGATTTTAACCCTATTCACCTGCATCCTCTGGTATCGCGCTGGTTTGGGTTTGATAAGCCGATTATCCATGGCATGTATATGATGGCAAGAGCTCAGGCTGAACTTGAGAAGCGCCAGCAGAAGGCCGTTACTTATATTGACGTTACTTTCAAACGACCCGTTATTTTACCGGCTCGGGTGCAATTATGGGCATCAGAAGAAAAGGGTGAAACTAAATACGAAGTAAGAAGCGGCGATCATGTCTCATTAAAATTAGAAGGGTCAGTCCGTTTCGACTGACCCTTACAAATATTTATTGGTGTTTATAAACCTTACCGTCTTTCATCACAAAACTGACACTTTGCAATAAGGTAACGTCGTCCAGAGGGTTTCCTTTTACAGCCACGATATCAGCTAGCTTACCTTCTTCAATGTGACCAATATCATCATTTTTAAGGAGTTTGGCGGCAATGGAAGTTGCTGACTGAATCGCTTCAGATTCCGGTACACCTGCTTCTACCATATATTGGAATTCCAACGCGTTATCACCATGCGCTGAAACTCCGCTGTCTGTGCCAAAAGCAAAGTTAACACCGGCTTTATAGGCTTTGGCAAAGGTATCCTGAATTTGAGGGCCTATTTGGCGCGCTTTCGGCCTGACAACTTCCGGGAAGTAACCATCAATTTCCGCTTTTTCGGCAACAAACTTACCCGCCAGTATCGTTGGTACCAAATAGGTTCCGTGCTCTTTCATAGCGGCGATTACTTCGTCGTCCATGTAAGTGCCATGCTCTACAGAAGTGATTCCTGCCTTCACTGCCCGCAACATGCCTGCCTTACCATGAGCATGAGCCGCAACATGAAAGTTATAGTCATTGGCAATATCAACCAGACCTTTTAGCTCGTCGTCAGTAAACTGGGGGTTGTCGCCGCTGCTCGCCATACTCAAAACACCACCGGTCGCGGTAATTTTGATAAAGTCGGCACCGTCTTTGTAGTGCTGACGTACTGCTTCACGAGCATCTGCGGCACTATTAATAACACCGTCTTTAGGTGTCGGGCGCCCCATCAGTTCTTCTTTCCAGCCATTTGTCGGATCCGCGTGACCACCTGTCGTTGCCAATGACTTACCGGCTGAATAGATTCTTGGACCATCAACCACACCGGCATTCACCGCATTACGTAAAGCAATAGTGACATTGTCGGAGTCGCCCGGGTTTCTTACTGTCGTAAAGCCAGCTTCTAAGGTTTTCATACCATAGTGTTGAGCTTTAAAAGCCAGATCGGCCGCGTTTTCAGTAAACTGCTTTATATAAGAGTCAGGCCCGGACTGGCCATCAAGGTGTACGTGTAAATCAATCAAACCAGGCAGGCAGGTATGCGTGCTTAAATCCCTAACCGAAGCATTGCCGCCGGGAGCATTCACTTTCACTGCAGTAATTTTATTGTCAGTGACTTCAATATAGCGCTCACCCGCCAGACGACCACTTTCACTGTCAAAAACATTTCCGCAATGCAACCATTCACCCGCCTGAGCTGAGTGTCCAGCTAACGCTACGGTTAACCCTATCGCTATTTTCTTCAACATACTTCCCCCTGGTTTTATTTTAGCCTTTATTCTCTGTGATACTCCGAAGCGTCACTAATTGCAACGGCAGCGCTCGCTATTGCGACCAAAGGCTAATCTTTATCGACAGTTACCTGAATGGGAGTGCCCCAAAGCTCTCTGATTTCAGACTCATGTTTCAATAACGACGCTAAGGTGTAATTTGACAGGAAATTGTAGAAGGTTTCCTTGCCCTGGTTAATTAAACTTTTTAACTCACAGACAGGAAATATAGCGCATTCGGGCTTATGGCAGTCTATCCAGTATTCATCACCCTCCAGCCGCCTAATCACTTGATCAAGACGAACATCGGCGGGGTCAACCGCGAGTAAAAAACCTCCGTTCTTACCACGGCGCGTTTCTATAAGTCCCTCTTTCCCAAGTTGATGAACAACCTTATTTAAATGGTTTCTTGGCACATTAAATATGCCACTTAACTCATCAATGGTGACTCTTTCATTGTCGTCTTTCGCTGCCAGATACATCAGTACTCGCAAGCCGTAGTCTGTGTATTTTTTTAATTGCATGCGTGCGTCTTACCTTTATCGGGTTTCCTGTTTAAAGACCATTTTACGACCACCACGAGTGCTTAATATCAGGCGTTCCTTGTCGTCGATGTTCACTTGATAAACACGCTCCAGTACATCACTAAACTCACGAGACAAAGCGCTGGCTTCATCACTACAGGCCATTTTCGTACTACCCGTCAAGCGGATCTGCGCAAGCTCTCCCCCCATATTGTAATGCCCAAAGTAACGATTACACCCATTAAAGCCCGCCAGCTGACTGTCTTCCAGAAACTGGATGGTGGCCGGTTTCGACTGGATTGCATGCCCCTCAAACTCAGATAGCTCCCAACTGACTCCCTGAAGCAACCATTCGCTGTCTCCTCCACAACCCGAGTACATCCGGTCAGACTCCTGCAAGTCCACCTGATAAGGATACAAACGACCACTCATTGAGTCTCGGCATAATCTGTCAATAACAATCAGGTGTTTATCTGTCGTCGACTCTATACGCCACTCATAAGGTTGAGTTGATACCACTTGCGCGGGCTCTAAATCGATAATGGCTTCGTTTTCCGGGGTCGTTAAGGCCATATGTTGAGGGTTTACTGCCACTTGCCAGAACGGTTCATTGCCTTTAGCGGTAAAATGTTTGGGCAAAGTGCCCTGCTCTACACACAATGGCATGTCCTGATCCCGCCAGGTAATATCCGCCTCGTTGCCCTTACTCCAGAACTCAGTGACTGGCTCCTTATCATTTGAGTAACGGGCACCTGAACCGCTCACCGCTTGTGTGAGCAGTTCTTGTTCAGACCCGTAACTTAACAGCAAACCTTGCTCTTGCTGCAATATACTCAACTCACTCGCACCACATTGGTAAGTAACGGGTGCCTTCTCAGTTGGTGATAGAAATGCGCAACTTGGCAGCAGCATTGCCGCGAAAATAGAGAGGCTTCCTTTTACGGTGATACCGGGCATACTTGCCATCCTGTTATTTTTAACTGTTAAGATAGGATTCTATAGTATGTGCTGGTGATTGCACTAACTCCTCAAACTCATTTTGAGCAATGGGCTTTGAAAATAAAAACCCCTGGCCTTCGTTACATGCCATTTGCACTAATAATTTAGCTTGCTCAACTGTCTCAATGCCTTCTGCAACAATGGAACATTTAAAATTGTGAGCCATTAGCACAATAGTACCTACCAGCTGTTGGTCCGATGAATTACTCACTAAATTCATGACAAAACTACGATCAATTTTAATCACGCTAATTGGTAAGTTCCGCAAATAGGATAACGATGAGTAACCTGTACCAAAATCATCCATTGCTACGCTAATTCCAGCTTGCGTTAATATCTCCAGTTCACGCTGAACTTTCTTCAGGTTCTGCATGATCGCAGACTCAGTGATTTCCACTTGTACCTGATTAGGATCGACCTTGTGACGTCGGCAGCATTCCAGAAGATCCGAAGCAAAAGTTCCGGTCACCATCTGTTGAGGCGACACATTTACTGCCAAAACAAAACTGTCATCGACGATGTTTTGCTTAAGCCATTTTGCCAGCTGTTTTATCGCATGCTCAGCAACCCAGTCACCAATCGCTCTGATGTCACCGGTTTGCTCCGCCAATGGGATAAACAATGCTGGCGAGATAAATCCTTTGTCTAAGTGTTGCCATCGAAGTAGCGCCTCTGCGCTGGTTATCTTACCGGTAACCAAGTCGTACTTAGGCTGGTAGAACAACTGAAGATCATTGGCTTCTAACGCTGCTCTTAAGTCATTACGTAAACTAATACGCTCAGCCAAATTACGATGCAACTCGTCGGAGAATAGTCCGACAGGGTTCGTCCCCTTCTTTGGTAAAGCCAGGGAAGCCTGACGTATCAGCTCATCCGGCTCTATACGTCTATCTAATGTCGAGCTTATTCCGGCCCGAGCCGCGATAGTGAAAAGTAAGGTTTCGTAATCATGGTCGCCGCTGGCAACATCAACCAGTCTGTGTCCCTTACTCATCAGTTCGTCATCTAACTGAGCTTCAAACACAACAACGTATTCCTGTTGTCCCCAGCTGCCAATAAAGCTACGGGTCGGTGCTTTACTTTGTAATAACAGCGCCAGTTCACGCGTAAAAGCTTCAGCCAAAGGGTAACCGTGCAACTGAGCAACTTCTTCAAGTTCATCGATAACCAGAAAAACAACACTACAGCCTTTATCAGAACGCACCATTGCATTAACTTCCTGCAGAATTGCCCGTCGGTTGGGTAATCCGGTTAGCATGTCCTCAAGAACCAATTCTTCAAGTTCGGCCGAGCGCTTACTTGCAATGGCTTCGTAGAATAAGGAAGCATCCCGCCTAGCCTGTGACCGATAATGCACCTGCAAAATATTACGCAGCCGCTGAAGAATTTCTTCGTAGTCAAATGGCTTAGTCAGGAAATCGATAGCACCAAGTTCAAGTGACCGCAGCCGGGTCTTTTTATCGTCCTGAGCTGTCAACATGACCATCGGCGGGGCTTCATCGCCATAGGTTTGTTTCACATGCTCAAGCACTTCGGCTCCGTTAAACTCCGGCATTCTGTAATCTAACAGAATAAGATCCGGTTTAAATGAGGCCATCTTTTCATCAATGAGTCTGGGGTTTTGTATCCCTTCAAGGTACTGATACCCAGCTTCTTCTAATAATGCAATAAGGAGCTCAATGTTGGTGTGATTATCATCAACAATCAGTACTCTGGCATTAGCAATATCTTTCGCTGA
Source organism: Pseudomonadota bacterium (assembly GCA_051745385.1). Classification (GTDB taxonomy): domain Bacteria; phylum Pseudomonadota; class Gammaproteobacteria; order Enterobacterales; family Alteromonadaceae; genus Idiomarina. The sequence continues at coordinate 124,656 of JBNJDZ010000008.1, forward strand.
CAAAGCATCACCTTTTATCTTTCGATTCTACTAATAAATTCCTTACGTAACTTTTCTAAAAACCGATGAGTTGGATCAAAAAAACAATAAAACTATTATTGCGAATCATTCTTATTTTAATTATCATTCCTGCCGCCTAATTCATCAAAACTAAAATTACTTTTCAAAAAAGGTAAATCGAGTCCGTTATGAAAAAAACGATCTTAGCTAGTACCATACTCACAGCTCTTGCTGCTCCTGCTTTAGCAAATACCGCTGTCGATACTGATATCGAACAAATTAAAATCATTGGCAGTAAAACAGAGGCTCGCGACGTTGCCGGCTCAAGCGCCGTGATTGACGAAGAGCAGATGCGTATTGAGGTTCCAAGCGACATCAACCAACTGATGAAAACCATTCCGGGCATTTACGTCCGTGAAGAAGATGGTCAAGGCTTGCGCCCTAACATTGGCATCCGTGCAGCAACAGCAGGTCGTGTAAGCAAGGTCACTCTGCTGGAAGACGGCATCATGATGGCTCCGGCACCTTATTCAAACCCAGCTGCCTACTATTTCCCGACCACCTTCCGTATGTCATCAGTTGAGGTATTAAAAGGTGCTCCTTTACTACGTTACGGCCCACAAACAACCGGCGGCGTTTTAAACCTGGTGACAACACCTATTCCAGAAGACTTTGGCGGCCAGGTTCTGACTCAATTTGGCGAAAACAGCAGCCGTGATATTCACGCTCATGTTGGCGGAACTGAAGGCCAGTGGGGCTTTTTATTAGAAACCGTTCAACGCAGCAGCGACGGCTTCAAAGAAATTGACCGTAGCAGTCGCGATGCCGGTTTTGATATTGAGGACTACGTTGCAAAACTTCAGTGGACAGGCGAACGCCAGAGCCTGTTGGCCAAAGTTCAGTATTCAGAAGAAATCTCGAACGAAACTTATCTCGGTTTGACCGATGCCGATTTCGCTCAGAATGAAAACCGTCGCTACGGGCTTTCTGAAATTGATCAGATGGATAACTCGCACAAAGGCTACAGCTTAAACTATGCATTTGAAGCGACTGATAATCTGACTTTCAATATTTTAGGCTACTACAACGACTATGCCCGTAACTGGTTTAAACTCGACGGAGGTAATGCCTACGTTAGTGCGGCTAACAGCGGTGACGCCGATGCACTAGCTATCTTGCAAGGCACTCAGGATGAAGCCGGTTTGAACTACAAAAACAACAACCGAGCTTATGAGTCTAAAGGCATTGAAGCAAATGCGCAGTTTGCTTTAGGGACTCATAATCTGGAATTGGGTGTTCGTGATCACAGCGATGAGATGGATCGTTTTCAGCCGGTTGAAATTTATGATCAGGTTAACGGCAGCCTAGTTTACCAAGCTGAAGTTATGCCTACCGGCGGCAATAACCGTTTAGAAGGTGCTGACGCAATCAGCTTTTGGCTGACAGACCAGTGGCAGGCAACCGAAAACCTTAACGTACACTTTGCACTGCGTTATGAAGACGTTGAGTCTTACCGTTACCAATTTGCTGATACGGCTCGCGAGCAACTGGACAGCACGCGTTCTAACGACAGCGACGAATGGTTACCGGGCGTATCCTTCACTTATGACGTAAACGACAACTGGCAAGTACTGGCTGGCGCACATAAAGGATTTTCTCCTTTAGGCGGTGGTGCGAAAGACTTCCAGGAACCAGAAACCAGTAACAACTACGAAGCCGGTGTTCGTTTTAACCAAGGTTCTTTCTTTGCGGAAGCCATTGGTTTCTACAGCGACTTTAGCGACACCACACAGCAGTGTTCAATTGCTAACCCGTGTGACAACGGCGCTGAATCGGGCTCTTATGTGCTGGGTGAATCAACAGTAGCCGGTCTGGAACTACAGGCAAGCAATACCTTTGAACTTGGTCAGTTCCTTATGCCAGTTGACTTGGCTTACACCTACACGAAAGGTGAAATCAGTCAGGACAACGCGGTCACAGGTTTAATGGACGGCGATGAACTGAATGACATTCCGCAGAATACCTTCAGCGTTCGTGTTGCACTAGACAACAATAAAGGCTGGGTAAACTATGTGGTCGGTAAATACATTGACGAAATGTGCGTCTCTGTTGGCTGCAACCGCGACAACAGCCGTTTTAACAAAACCGAATCACTGTTTGTGACCGACTTTGTCAGCCGTTATGAAGTGGACAACAACATGGCGGTCTATTTCAAAGTTGAGAACTTGTTCGATCAGCAGAAGATTGTTGCTCGCTCACCACATGGTGCACGTCCGAACAAACCTCAAACAGCCTCTTTAGGTGTGGAATACACTTTCTAAAAAAATCCCTCCCTGGATTTGTTATGGCCCCATTCTTATGGGGCCATTTTTTTGGTTTGCCTTATTGAGCTAAGCTAATCAAGTAATCCGCTAACGCACCCATGCCGGTCTTTTTAACACCCGCTTCGCGTTCTGCACTTTGATTATAATTGGTATTAGTGTTCACATCGTAAACATAAAGTTCGCCTTTTGCGTCTTCAATAAACTCAATGCCAGCCACATCAATATCATTGGCCTTCAAAAAGGCTTCCAGCGCAAAAATAATTTCATGGTCATTAAAGCGCTGCGTAATAGTGAATTTATTGGGTTGACTGGCATCAGCAGGCGCTTCGCTGGTTGGACAAAACACGTCATCCACGCTGCACACGTCGGCAGGGCATAACTCAAAGCCTTGCTCAGTATTAACGTTAACCGCGTAAACAAATTTTTGCCCGACAAATTCGCTGCGAGTAATATGCGGCTGCTTTGGCTGAATGTATTCTTGTAAAAGCCAGATGCCATCTAAAGGCTCTTCATAATCGTCACTGTCGATATAGTTCTTTAAGCCAGCAACATCATCAAACTTAATAACGCCTAAGCCTTTACCACCGCGATTAGGCTTTAAAATCAGTGGCCACTCAGCAAACTTCTCAGCGGCATCTGTCAGCAGTTCTTTTCCTACAACAGCCTGTGTTCTAGGCACATTAAGCCCGGCTTTTTGCAATGCCGCATATTGCGAAAGCTTACACACTTCCAGCGCCAGCACCCGGGTACCGTTAACTACGGTTCGGTTACTGTTCTCCAGCCAGGTTAACGCCATGCGAGTCAGTTCCGGTGCAAACCGATGGCCCCTTGTGTGCGAGGAGGCACTCATACGATTATAGTAAACTGCATCTTCCGGAAGCTCGGAAAAAGGTATAACACCTGTATCCAAAAACCATTCTTTGGCTTCTACGCCGCGCTTTTCAAACTCTGCTCTTAGCGGCACCAGCCACTCTTCATTTTCGTGCAGAATAACAATATCTCGCATGTATACCTCTTAGCGTCTCAGCTGATGTATCAGCAGAACTACGACAATAAAAATGATGCCTGACAACAGCACCTGCCATGGCACAAAAACGGCCAACCCAAGACAGCTGGCCAAGCCTATTATGGATACCCACTTTGGCACAAAACGATCACTGTTTGTGACTTTCAGTGCCGCCAAATTCGTAATGCCATAATACACTAAAACGGTGAAGGCACTGAACGACCATGCGGTCTTTATATCACCAATTGCGACCAACACCAGCATGACAATACAAGTGAGCCAGGTTGCTGGTGGCGCCGAGGTTTTTTGCCCGTTTAAATTAGCAAAACGCATTGGCAAATCGGCGCGGCGGCCCATAGCCAGAACTACCCGCGATACTCCTAAAATTAAATTCAGGATAACCCCGCCCATAGCCACCACGGCACCAATAGTTACCAACCATTGTATTGGTCCGTGCGGCAATAAGCTCGCTAGAGAGAAATGCTCCGCCTGAAAATCCGCTATACCGGGAAAACGAAGCAAAGCATTACCCACTCCCAGATACAGAAGCGTCACAACCGCCAGAGTTAAAACGACAGCCAGAGGAATAACCCGGCGCGGGTTTTGTACTTCTTCACCCATAGTGGCAATACGCCCATAGCCTGTGTAGGCAACAAAGAGTAGGGCTGAAGCCTGTAATACCTGCCACCATGCAACAGATGAATGCTCTATTATCACAGCGGTTTGCTGATGACCTGTAACAATAAAAACCAGCAACGCGACTATGCTGATGGTAACAATAGCCGCATTAACCCAGTTTGTGCGCTTAACGCCACCCAATACTAATAACGTAAATAGCACCAACACCGCAGCCGCTATCCATTGTGCAAAATATGACGGTATTGCCGAGGCGTTCGTCACATACCAACCTATCGCCAGCGCGGCGGTCGCCGCTGATGCACTTTTTGCTACTACAAATAAACTGCCGGCCGTTACGCCATAAGCCGGAGTCAGGAAACGGTACCCGTATTCATAAGTACCACCGCTTACCGAGTGTGCGGAAGCCAACTGCGCCGAAGACAAGCCATTACATAAGGCCGTTACCGCAGCAATAAGAATGGCCCATACAACGGCACCACCGGCAATATCTGCACCAATACCGACACTAACAAACGCTCCGGTTCCTAAAATGGAGCCAAGCCCTAAAACAATGGCGCCTGCCAGCGAGGTGGAACGGACCAATTGCTGATTCATGCTATCCCCTTAAATCTTTCATTGCTGTTTCACTCACTTCTCTATTATCTTACAGGGTAAAAGATGAAATGGATGTGACAACCCTTTAATGAAGCATTTAGCACTGGGACCCATAACCGCCCTTATTGTGTTGCTCACAACACAGCTGGCGAACATGCCTTTACCGGCCGCACTGACATTAAGCGTTGTGGTCTGGGTAGCTTGGTGGTGGGTAACCGAGTGCGTCCCTTTGCCTGTAACCTCTCTACTGCCTTTTGTGTTGCTTCCAACCTTTGGAGTTATCAACACACAAACCGCAGCAGGAGCTTTAGGCGACAATATCATTCTGTTGTTCATGGGAGCCTTTATGCTGGCAAAGGCCGTGGAAGCCAGCGGTGTCCATAAACGCATGGCCTTATCCCTGGTTGCCCGCATTGGTGCAGACAATGGCCGAAAAGTAGTCATTTCCTTTATGGCTGCAACCGCCTTTCTGTCCATGTGGATATCAAACACCGCAGGGGTGCTGGCTCTTTTACCCGTAGCCCTGGCATTGGCCGACGCCAGCGACGATGAGAATTTCCAACGAGCTCTGCTGCTAGGCTTGGCTTACGCTGGTTCGCTTGGCGGTATCGCTACTTTAGTAGGAACACCGCCAAACCTGATTTTTGCGTCTATTTACCAGAATATTACCGGCGCTGAATTCAGCTTTACCCGTTGGCTGAGCATTGGCTTACCCATGGTTCTGCTCGGGTTGCCAGTTATCGCACTTTGGTTAACGCGTAACGTCAAATTGTCAAAGCCACTTGAGTTGCCGACCTCCAGTGAAATGACTACCTATGAAAAACGCGTGTTGATTGTATTCGGTGCCGTTGTCTTTTTATGGATAACACGTACAGCTCCCTTCGGAGGCTGGACAGGCCTGCTGGGTATTGGCAGCCTCAATGACGCGACCGTTGCACTGGCCGGTGTGGTTGCCATGTTCGTTATTCCAACCGGGAAAGTAAAACACGAGAAGCTATTAAACTGGCCATTAGCAAAAGATATTCCCTGGGGCATTCTATTGCTGTTTGCCGGTGGTATTTGCTTAGCACGCGGGGTTATGGAAAGCGGGTTGGGCGAAATTATTGGCCAGTCACTTACCGCATTAGGCGTGCTGCCATTATGGTTACTTATTTTTGTGTTAGCACTGACTGTGTCCTTCGTTACAGAAGTCACCTCCAATACCGCAACCGCCACCTTACTTATGCCCATTCTGGCAGCCACGGCAACAGCGCTTGAGTTACCCATTGAGTTACTCATGATACCTGCGGTTATTGCCTGCAGTTGTGCGTTTTGCATGCCGGTGGCCACACCGCCAAACTCCATTGTTTTTGCCTCTAACCGGGTCACCATTAAAGCCATGGCGAGAGAAGGTGTGGTGCTTAATATTTTGCTCGCCATTGTCACGACACTGGTGGTATTAATTTTTGTCTAGTGCGCCAGCGCCGGTGACAGGCTATAATCGCCCGCTTTCATCTCCTTAAAAGGATATAATATGAGCGACTTCCCAGCCTGTCCGGAGTGTAATTCAAGCTTTACCTACCACGACGGTACTTTACTCATTTGCCCTGAATGCGGACATGAATGGTCTGAAAACGAACCAGAAATAACTGACGATGCGCCAACTTATCGCGATGCCAACGGTGCGCCACTTGAAGACGGCGATACTGTCACTGTCATTAAAGATCTAAAAATTAAAGGTTCATCTTCCGTCGTTAAAGTTGGTACCAAAGTTAAAAATATCCGCTTAATTGACGGTGACCATGACATCGACTGTAAAATTGATGGCATTGGTGCAATGAAACTGAAATCTGAATTTGTTAAAAAGGTCTGAAATCGGATACCGGAACTTACTATGAAAACCCTATTGGTTGTCTGCCTTGTCCTTTTTTCGTCATTTACTTTCGGAAAAAGTAATGAGCAAACTGTAGTGCTTATTTCAATTGATGGCTTTCGTCATGACTATATTGAAAAGCACGACGCGAAAAATATTGCGAAGCTTGCGCAAGAAGGCGTGCGTAGCGAGGGTTTAATACCGGTTTATCCGTCAAAAACTTTTCCTAATCACCTGTCTATTATCACCGGCCGTTACCCCACTAATCACGGCCTGGTCGATAATAACTTTTACGATACTGAGCGCCAACAAAAATACAGTATGGGCGACGGTTTAGAAGACAGTAGTTGGATAACCGCGTTGCCTTTGTGGAACCTTGCTGAGTTTCAGGGAGTAAAAGCAGCCACTTTCTTCTGGCCTGAATCCGATGCCCGCATAAATGGCCGGACACCCAGTTATTTTTATCATTACAGTCACCCGGTTCCTAACCGCCAGCGAGTCGCACAAATCATCGACTGGCTAAAGCTACCGGAAAAAGCTCGTCCACGGCTGGTTACCGGCTATTTCTCTGTTGTTGACAGCATGGGTCACCGTTTTGGTCCGGACTCCAAACAAGTTAAAGGGGCCGTTAAGCACGTAGACGAACTTATTGGAGAGTTGTGGCAAAAACTACAGACCGAAGTTGATGCTTCCGTAAATTTAGTTTTGGTCTCTGATCATGGTATGTCTCCGATATTGGCCGACAAAATGATCGAGGTTGATGAACTGAGCATTGATTCTGATTTGTTCACCGTTGTTAACGCACAAACCCGTTTGCTGATTTACGCTAAAGAAAATACTTCAGAGCAAGACGTTGAGTCGCTCCGTCAGCGTTTGAAAAAAACAACGGAACATCCATTTTATATAGAAACAGAAGACGCGCTCGCACAGCGGAACTTTGTCAACAGCCCTCGTGTTCCAGCTATCGTTCTTGCAACCGACGCGCCAAACAGCTTTGCTACCCGGCCACCAGAGGAGCGCTCTGATGGAGGTACTCACGGGTATTACGGCACTCGCGATATGGATGGTCTATTCGTTGCCACCGGTTCAGCATTCAATAAAGGGCACAAAATTGACCGTTTTGAAAACATTCATATTTATCCAATGCTTGCGGAATTACTGGGCTTACAGACTCTCACCGAAATAGATGGCCGGGCAGAAGTGCTCCGGCCAATTCTCGAAACTCATTAATCAGCATCAGGTCGCGGTGTTTTCATAAACACCGCGACGATTGCCGCCGTAATAGCCCCAATGGCTAAAGCAAAAATCATTGACTGAACAATGTAACTACCAAGCTGAAAATAAACTTCTGCCTGCTCGGCGCTCATTTCGCCTTGAGTAACGGCAAAGTTGCTCACATTATCAAAGTAATTAGGCGAGATAATGACGTGGGTTACCCACTGGCTAACTGGCGTTAAAATAGCCACCACAACAGCAATCATTAAACCACTGACAAAACCCTGCTTCCAGGTCATTGATCCGTTTAGGTCTTTTTCACGTTTTTCTCTAAGTGCCAGTACGTAAATAGCAATAGCAATAAGTGCAAAGAAGTTGGTGTAGGTTGCGTGGTAAGCAATGTAATTGTCATGCAAACCAACTAATCTTTCCATTAACATCCACAACAAGCCCGCAATGGTGAAGATAATGCCCCACTTTATTTCTGTTTTTCGTTGTTTAAGCATTTTGTACTAACCTTTTGTAAAGATCCCTAAAAACAATAGCGTCATTAGTAGACTATCTGTAATTATAGTCACGTTTTTAAACAATTTCCTTCAGGAGGGTTCCCGTGGAAATACCCAGCATGCTCGCCATTGTAGCTGCACTATGGGTTATTCTCGTCATTGCCGGCGTTTTCGAGGCTGTGCGTCACTGGGCGCTTGTGCGTAGAATTCCCGTTCGGGTTCATGTTAACGGCACTCGCGGTAAAACCAGCGTTACTCGATTAATTGCTGCAGGGTTGCGTAGTGGTGGAAAACGTATTTGTGCAAAAACAACGGGCTCTGCAGCCGCCATTACTGATCCAGAGGGGCGAGAGTTTCCTATTTACCGCATCAGCGGCGCAAATATTATTGAGCAAATGCGCACCCTGAAAAGAATGGCTGCATTAAAGCCCGAGGTTGTGGTTATGGAGTGTATGGCACTACAACCACAGTACCAGTCATTAAGCGAACTGCGAATGGTGCGTTCAACGGTAGGCGTCATCACTAACGCCCGGGCCGATCATCTAGATGTGATGGGGCCGGGAGAAAACGACGTAGCACTTGCGTTGGCCGGCAGTACTCCGGTTAAAGGTAACCTGTTTACCGCAGAACGCGACTTACTTGATGTGTTTAAGCATTCCTGCCAGGACCGCAAAAGTGAGCTACACGGCGTAACAGAGGACGAAGTTAACGCTATCACCGAAGACACTATGAAGCGTTTTCGTTATGCAGAGCACGCGGAAAATGTTGCGCTGGCACTCAATGTCTGTGAGCACCTGGGCGTCGACAGAGAGAAAGCCTTAGACGGCATGGTTGCCCTAGAGCCGGAAGCGGGCGCTATGCAGGTTCTTCATGTTAATTACTTCAAACGAGAGATTGTTTTCGTCAACGCCTTTGCAGCTAATGACCCAGAGTCTACCGGTCGCATTTGGGAAAGTATGTTGGAAAAATATGGTGAAGACCGGCGTAAAATCGTTCTAATTAACTGCCGGGCCGACCGACCGCACCGTTCCCAGCAAATGGCCGAAGACGCCGTTAAATGGAGTCAGGCTGACAAATATCTACTCATGGGCTCCGGTACCTTTATTTTTGTCCGAAATGCCGTGAAATACGGTCTTGACCCCGAGAAATTACTCGTCATGGAAAATGCTCATATGACAGAAATTACAGAAACTATTTTAGAAGAGTCCGGCAGCAGCGCATTAGTTGTCGGTATGTGCAATATTCATGGTGGCGGTGAAGAAGTCGCTCGTTTCTTCCAGAACCGCGCAATCAAGGAGGAAGATCTATGATTGCATTAAATATTCTTGCCGTTGCCATTGGAATTGGCTTGTTCTTTACACTATTACTCACACAAACTCTGGGCCTGGCCGCAGGCGGGCTAGTAGTACCAGGGTATGTTGCACTGCAATTAACCGACCCATTAAGTTTAGCTATTACTCTGGTTGCCGCATTAATTACTTATTTAATCGTCAGAATTATCGCCAGCTTCGCTATCATCTATGGCCGTCGCCAAACCATTATTATGATTCTTACCGGTTATTTAATTGCCGGCATAATGGACTTATTTTTGGGCAATATTGTTAACTGGGTCGACTTACAAATGATTGGTGGTGGTGACGATGCTCAAGCGCAAATAGCCACACTGGAATCCAGTTTTATGATGTCGGTCATGGAAAGCAGCATTATCGGCTACATTATTCCCGGCCTTATTGCCATTTGGTTTGACCGGCAAGGCGTTTTACAAACCTTATGCGGCCTTGCAGTAACCGCAGTACTTGTGCGACTGGCACTCATTATTATTATGCCGGAATCACTACAAATGTACGAAGCAAGCCAAGCATTTCAGATGCCAGGCTGGTAACAGGAGGACGAATCATGAGTAGTTTTACAAAGATTTATTGGCGTTCTTCGGGCGTACCAACCTGGGGATTAATTTTTCTTATCGTACTGTCGGTAATTGTTATGGTTGCCGCGGAAAACGTTAAACAGCGTGACCCAGTTGTTGATGAGAACTACGCAACCATGGTTAACGCTGCAAAAATTATGCGCGAAGGTATGGAAGTACTGAAACCGCTGCGCGCTCAAATGGCACCCATTAATCCTGAGTTTGATCCACAACGTTCCGGCCTGATCGGCTTAGAAAGCAGTTCCGTTACCACCAACCAAGGCGGACGTGAATCAAAACAAACCACTATTAACCCCAACTGGGCCGCCGTTGCCGTTAAGTTGATGGCAGATGCAGGCGTAGAAAAAGGTGACTTAGTCGCAGTGACGGTATCAGGCTCTTTTCCTGCCCTGAATCTTGCCGTTTACTCTGCTATTGAAGCAATGGACGCCGAGGCGGTAATCATTGCATCAGCCTCATCATCGCAATGGGGAGCAAACGTACCTAACTTCCTATGGCTGGATATGGAGCGTGAGCTGCGCGATGCCGGAGTGCTATCACTAAAACCTATTTACGCATCAATAGGCGGCATTGAAGACCGTGGCATTGGCATCCCTGAAGAAGGCTTGAACTCAATACGTAATAGCATTGAGAATTCTGGCATTAACCTAATTGAGCCAGCCAACTATCAGGAAGCGGTTGCTGACCGTATAGCCATATTCCGTGAACATTCAGCAGATCGCCAGTACAAAGCCTTTCTCAACATAGGCGGCGGCGCTACCATCGTTGGACCTCCGGGTATTGATGATATGTTTAAGTCGGGCTTGCAGGAAGATGCCCCGTCTCGTGCTTTCGCGGTGGATACCGTAATGGGCTACTTCCTGCAAGAGGACATTCCCGGCATTCACTTCATTGGCATCAAAACCATGGCTGAGCGACACGGCCTTCCGTTAATGCCACCTGAAGTTGTTCCGGTTGGTAATGGCGGAGTTTATTCTGCCACCATTTATAACCGCTGGTTAGCATTGGGTTTAGGTATAGGCTTATTTGCCATGACCTGGCTTATTGTTCGATCTGCGCGCATTACCAGCTTGTGGCGTAGAACCGGCGAAAGCGGTAAAAGCACGAAGCCGATGGTTTAATTCTGAAGTGGGAGCAAACTAGCCTTTGCTCCCATTCTTTAAATCGTAGCAGTGACAAATTGCCTGCCAGGCTTCTTCCGCGCTATCCACAACCTGGAACAAATCTAAGTCGTATTCTGCAATAGTGCCTTCTTCTACCAGCAAATCGAAATCGATTGCCCGACGCCAAAACTCAGAACCCACCAAAACAATAGGCACAGGCTCGGACTTTTTGGTTTGTACCAAAGTTAAGGTTTCGAATAACTCGTCGAGTGTTCCAAAGCCACCGGGAAAAGCAACTAACGCACGGGCTCGTTGCAGAAAGTGCATTTTTCGAATAGCAAAATAATGAAACTGAAAGCAGTATTCGGGTGTTATGTATGGGTTCGGGCGTTGCTCATGAGGCAGTACGATATTCAGCCCAATACTTTCGCCTCCGGCTTCCATCGCACCCCGGTTCGCAGCTTCCATGATGCCGGGGCCACCGCCACTAACAATCATCAGGTTTTCTTCATCATGCTTAAGGTTATGCTCAGTCGCAATACGCGAAAAATCCATTGCCTGCTGATAATAACCACTATTTTTTAATGCCCGCTGAGCGCGCTTTAAATTGCCTCTTAAGCTGTCGTTATCCGGGTCTTCTGCTAATGCGTGCTCGGCCATGCGGACATCGTGCTCCGCCTGTTCAGGGGATAAAAATCGAGCACTACCAAACACAACAATGGTTGCGTCTATCTGATGCTTTTCGAGAGTCAATTGGGGCTTTAAATACTCCAGCTGCAAGCGTACCGCGCGCAAGTCGTCTTGCAGTAAAAAATCAGGGTCAGCAAATGCCAGCTTATACGAGCCTTGCCCTTCTATCTTGGCAATAGATTCTTCAGACTGTTTCGCCGAAATTAACCGACGTCGATGCAACTCGTTTTCTTTCATGGGAAGTCCGTATGCAAGGATTTAATGGTAACCAATAACGGCTAGTTTATCTTAAATACAAGGCAAAGCCTTTTTAATTATTCTCTCTCCAATTGCATAGAGACCATGCCATTATTCTCACCCACCTCGTGAAACCCCAGGTCTTTATAAAGTGACCGTGCCGGCGTATTTTCAGGGTATACATTCAATGTAATAAACCTGACTTGCTCTTGCGCCCAGGCATTTTCCATTAATGCTTTTACAAACAACCGGCCCAGCCCTTTGCCTCTCACTTTCGGGTTAACAATAAGGCAGGCTATGTGAATACCGTTCTCGATCTTTTCATAAGCCTGAGCAAAACCAACCAGCTCTTTATTCTGATAAAACGCAAAAGTCCCGCGTTCGTTGCCTTTAATTTGTTGCCAGATTGCGTCCGCCGAGCTGCCATACCGAACTTTATCACCAAACCACAGCCGGAATTCGGCGGCATTCTCAGGCCAGGTCAGAGCCACTTTTAACTCGTTAATTTCAGCTTTCTTTAACATCGCTCTTTGTCTTAACAATGGGTTTTCAACGTAAATTATCACAGAAGAAAACCTAACGTCGCGTTAGTTCGCTAACTAAGGTAATGTAAGGCCAATAAAAAATAACCTCCTATAAGATGCAATTAACAGCACCATGCTAAGCAATACCAAACTGCACCAGAAGCTCGCCTTACCTTTAATTATTCTCTCGCAATTACTGGGCACGTCTTTGTGGTTCAGCGTTAACGGTGTCTGGCTTCCTTTATCAGCAGAACAACAACTCACTGAGTCAGACTTAGGCGCTCTAACTCTGGCCGTGCAGCTGGGCTTTATTGTCGGCACTCTGACACTGGCATTAACCGGGCTGGCGGATCGTTACCGAGCCAGCCAAATCTTTCTGTTTTCAAGCATGGTTGGTGCATCCGTTAATGCACTCTTTATCCTTACCGTTGATATCGCCAGCATCGCCTGGTTGCTGCGCTTTTTAACCGGGCTGTGCTTAGCCGGAATTTACCCAATGGGAATGAAACTGGTGATATCCTGGGTGCCCCGCTATGCAGGCAGTGCACTTGCCTGGCTATTGGCAATGCTGACTCTGGGCACAGCTATGCCTCACCTCATGCGCGGCATAACGCTGGACTTTTCCTGGCAGATTCCACTACTGGCATCGTCGCTACTGGCATTACTTGGCGGCCTGTTAGTAGGATGGCTCGGCAGCGGACCCCATTTACCGGCAACAGCTTCAGCTCATACGTTGCGCTCTGGCCTTCGCGCATTAACACGCCCTAAATTCAGAGCCGTTGCTGTCGGCTACTTCGGCCACTGCTGGGAGCTATACGCATTCTGGATGTTAACACCATTGCTGGTATTGCAGCCTTTAACCGCTCTCAACCTGCCTTTAAGCGCAGTACCCTGGATGGCCTTTTTCATTATTGCTATTGGCGGTCTGGGCTGTATTGGCGGTGGCTTACTGACCAAAAGCCTGGCAGGGCTAACCGTTGCCAGACTGGCATTATTAAGCTCCGGCACCATTTGTTTGCTGTATCCTTTAATGACAGGGCTTCCTGCCTGGCTACTTTTGGGTTTATTGCTGTTATGGGGCCTTACTGTTATTGCCGACTCTCCGCAATTTTCAGCGCTGGCGGCTCAGTTTGCCCCCAAAGAAAATGTTGGTTCTGCACTGGCCATAATGAATGCCATTGGGTTTTCATTAACACTACCGGCCATATGGCTAACCAGTAATTTGTGGTCTATACATAACGAGTGGGTTACTTGGCTTTTGCTGCCCGGACCAATCATTGGTTTATGGGCAATGCGCAAGCTATCAGCATAGAGAAGGCATTATGGCCACTAAAATTAAAGACCAGCGTATTTATAAGTACGGCGTCATTGCTATCGTTTGTGTTGTTGCCGCTCTGGCACTTATTTTTGTTCTTGGACGCTTCGGGTAAAGTTAGTACTCACCAACTCTCTACTCACCCTGAAGCGTGAGAACCAGGGTGCGTTCGCCACCATGATCCCGATGCTCGCAAACGTAAATACCCTGCCAGGTTCCCAGGTTTAAACGGCCATTTGTCACAGGAACAGTCAGACTACTGCCAAGAATGCTCGATTTTAAATGCGCCGGCATATCGTCAGGCCCCTCGAACGTATGGCGATAATAGGGCGCATTCTCCGGCACCATTTCATTGAAATGGCTTTCAAAGTCTTGCCTAACTGTTGGATCCGCGTTTTCATTAATGGTCAGTGACGCAGAGGTGTGCCGGATAAACACATGCAATAAACCCACCTGAACTTGCCCAAGCTGCGATAAAGCCTGCTCAACCTCACTGGTAATAAGATGAAAGCCTCGCGACCGAGCCCGTAACTGAAGTTCCGTTTGTTTGATAAGCATTTGTAAACCTGTTTGCTGTGCATGAAAGCTTGCCATATGCTTACAGCATATCGAAAACAACGGCATAACTTAAAGGAATGATACTAATGCGATACTTACTGATCGTTTTTACTCTTTTATTCAGCATCACAAGTTTAGCTCAAGAGAGTGTCGAAGAAGCCACGACAAAAGCCGTAAAAGCATTTTTGTATGGCGCCAGCATTAATTCACCAAAAGCTCACGATCGGTTCTGGGCAGAGGAACTC
>JBNJDZ010000009.1:0-130070 GCA_051745385.1 Pseudomonadota bacterium
AACCTTAAAAGAAATCTACACTTTGTATCAGGAAAGCTGTGATCGGGCAGGTCTGGTCGACTTTGCCGAACTTCTGCTGCGTGCACATGAGTTACTGCGAAATAACCGCATTGTGCGTGAGCATTATCAAAATCGCTTTCGCCATATTCTGGTGGACGAATTCCAGGACACCAACTCCATTCAGTATGCCTGGGTGCGCTTACTGGCTGGCGAACAAAACAGCGTGACTATTGTGGGTGACGATGATCAGTCTATTTATGGTTGGCGCGGTGCCAAAGTCGAGAACATTCATCAGTTCTTATCCGACTTTGAAGGCTCAGAGACTATTCGTCTGGAACAAAACTATCGTTCGACCAGCACCATTCTACGCGCCGCAAACTCGGTTATTTCCAATAACTCGGGCCGTCTGGGTAAAGATTTGTGGACCGACGGTAACGACGGCGAGCCAATCAGCCTGTATGCCGGTTTCAATGAAATGGATGAAGCCCGTTATATTGTGGCGCGAATTGAAGAGTGGCGCGATCAAGGTGGCTCGCTGCAAGATTCGGCTATTTTGTACCGAAGTAACGCACAATCACGCATTTTAGAGGAAGCTTTATTGCATGCGCGCATTCCGTATCGTATTTACGGCGGCTTGCGTTTCTTCGATCGCCAGGAAATAAAAGACGCACTGGCTTACCTGCGAATTTTGGGCAACCGCGATGACGATGCCGCCATTGAGCGAGTAATCAATACACCGACCAGAGGTATTGGAAACCGTACTATGGATATGATCCGTCAGGTGGCGCGTGAGCGCGAAGAGTCCTTATGGCAGGCGGCAAAATATATGGTCAACGAAAAGCAGCTAGCCGGGCGGGCGCGTAACGCTGTGGGTTCGTTTCTGGATTTTATTGAGAACTTAGACGACGAAACCGAAGAGTTTTCGTTAGGTCGCCTGAGCGACGAAGTGATTAAGAAAAGCGGTCTGATGGCCATGTACGAGGCCGAAAAAGGCGAAAAAGCGGAAACCCGGGTCGAAAACTTAAAAGAGCTGGTCACCGCTTGCGAAAACTTCACTCTGGATGACGCCGAAGAGGACATGACACCGCTGAATGCGTTTTTGGCACACGCCTCGCTTGAAGCTGGTGAAGAGCAGGCCGATGAATATCAGGATGCGGTACAACTCATGACACTGCACAGTGCTAAAGGTCTGGAGTTTCCGTTAGTGTTTATGACCGGTGTGGAAGAAGGCCTATTCCCGTCTCAACAGTCGATGGATGAACCCGGAAGGCTGGAAGAAGAGCGTCGGCTTTGCTACGTCGGTATGACCCGGGCAATGGAAAAGTTGGTGCTTACTTACGCTGAGCAGCGCCGCATCTATGGTCAGGAGCTGTTTCATAAAGTCAGTCGCTTTATTAGCGAGATTCCTGCGGATACTCTGCACGAAGTGCGGATGCAAACCAAAGTTGAAAAGCCCAGCAGTTACGGTCGCTTCAACAATGCCGCCAGCCATGAAAGCTTTGAGCAAACGGGTTACTCATTAGGCCAGCGGGTCCGCCACCCGAAATTTGGCGAAGGCACGGTGTTGAACTACGAAGGCACCGGACCGCAATCCAGAATCCAGATCAATTTCGACAACGTTGGCAGTAAGTGGTTGGTTGTTTCGTATGCGCGCCTGGACCCCGTTTTCTGAAGTGTAAAGTAGTGATCAAAAAATGCATTCTTCGACTATGTTTAAAGTACATACATACGATGTCGGAGGCATTTTATGAAACGCTCTGCAAATGCACATTGGAAAGGCAGTATAAAAGAAGGTTCAGGTGTTGTTTCAACGCCAAGTGGTGTTTTAGACAGTACCCAGTACTCGTTTAAGAGTCGATTTGAAGACGGTAAGGGCACCAATCCTGAAGAGCTTCTTGGAGCAGCGCACGCAGGCTGCTACGCCATGGCGTTTTCGTTAATGCTGGGAGAATCTGGTTATGAGCCGGACAGTATTGACGCCAAGGCCGAAGTCTCATTAGAGGAAGACGGCGATGGCTTCAGTATTGCTAAAATTCACCTGACGGTGAAAGCCAGTATTCCGGATATTGACGACGATAAATTCCAGAAACTGGCTGAAAAAGCAAAAGACGGTTGCCCAGTCAGCAAAGTGCTAAACGCTGACATCTCAATGGATGCCAGCCTCAGCTGAAGCTAACCTTTTCTTTGCTTTACGATCTCGCTGGCGCTGTAATATCGAATCGAAACTGTACAGTGCCAGCGCACTCCAGATAATAATGAAGGTAACCAGCTTACTTTCTTCTAAAGGTTCACCGTAAACTACCACCGCCAGAACGAACATCAAGGTGGGTGCAATGTACTGGAAAAAGCCCAGTGTGGCATAGCGCAGACGTTGCGCTGCTGCGGTAAAGCATAACAGTGGAATGGTGGTAACCAACCCGGCCGCAACCAAAAGCAGGTTTAAGGTCCACGGGTTAGCAGTTAAATCACTACTGGCCGATTCAGCAAAACCAAATAGATAAATCAGCATAACCGGGAATAGAATAGCCGTCTCAAGCCACAGACCGCTAATGGAATCCACCGGCAGGCGTTTGCGAATGGCGCCGTAAATAGCAAAGCTGGAGGCTAAAGCCAGAGCAACCCAGGGCACAGAGCCAAAGGTAATAATCTGAATGGCAACCCCCACCACGGCCATACCAATGGCAATTAACTGTAAGCGACGCATACGCTCGGCGAAAAAGGCCATACCGATGGCGACGTTCAGTAGCGGGTTAATGTAGTAGCCCAGACTGGCATCCAGCATATGGTCGGTGTTTACCGCCCAAATAAACAAAAACCAGTTGCCGCCCAGTAAGCAGGTAGCAAGGGTCAGACGCAGAACCAGTTTACGGCTTTTCAGAATAGGGCGAATGCGATCCAGCCGCTTCATAGCAACTATAAGCACAAAGACCATCAAAAATGCCCAAATAATGCGGTGAGAGAGTATCTCGAATGCAGGCACCTGCTTTACCAGTTTGAAGTAAACCGGTGCAATGCCCCAAAAGGTATAGGCAGCAAGTGCGAAAAAAACGCCATGCCGAGCCCGAACTGCGTCATCGGACATAGTGGGAATCCTTATTTAATCTGCGTTAACCGACCAGGTAAGTACCGGTTCCAAACGCTATGTGCGTGCCTTCTTCGTTGTGCAATTCCATCCGCGCTACCGCCACTTTGTTGCCTGAGCGGATAATGGTCGCGCTGGCAATAAACTCAGTGCCGCGGCCCGGACGGAGGTAATCAACCCGAAGGTCAATGGTACCACAACGGCTCAGACGCTCCATTAAATAAGCTTCAGAAGGAGACTCTAGTCTGTCGACCATGCCGGCAATAGCGACCAGTCCTCCGGCGGTATCCAGTGCAGTAGCTGTAACCCCGCCATGCAACATACGCTGTGGTACATTGCCCATAAGTTGGTCTTGCCATTTAAATCGAATTTCACCACGGGCAGGATTAAATTCCGTAATTTCCAGGCCAAGCAGTGCCTGGAACGGAACCTGAGTGTTCATAAACTCGGAAACTTTTGTCAGTATTGTTTGTGTATTCATTTTCGGCATGGTGATTAACGAACAGGACGCTTACAATAAGAGCATGTTACTCGGGAAGTCAATATAACCATGCAGAGCAGTACCGCCGAAAAAACACAATTTGATCCGCTTCAGCAGCAGCTTGAATCCACTTTTGGTTACCATCAGTTTCGCGATGGTCAACAGGATATTATGCAGGCCGCTATGCAGGGGCGTGACTCTCTGGTACTGATGCCAACGGGGGGCGGCAAGTCGCTTTGTTATCAGTTGCCCGCCATTTGTGGTGATGGACTGACTCTGGTTATTTCCCCTCTGTTGTCGCTAATGCAGGATCAGGTCGAGGCGCTTAAAACACTGGATATTTCAGCGGCTACGTTGCATTCGGGCGTAACATCACAAGAATCCATGGCAACAATGCAAGGTCTGCAAAGAGGCGATATCAAACTCTTGTACGTGAGTCCCGAGCGCGTTTTGCAGCCGTCTTTTATTGAGCGCTTGCAGTCATTAAAGCTTAATTTTATTGCGGTGGACGAAGCGCATTGTATCAGCCAGTGGGGACACGACTTTCGACCCGAGTACGGAAAGCTGGGAGTGCTGCGTAATTACCTGCCGAATGTGCCTTTTATGGCGTTAACGGCCACGGCCGACTCTGCCACCCAACACGATATTATTGAACGACTGTGTTTGCGCGAACCTTTGGTGCATCGCAGTTCATTTGACCGCCCCAACATTCGTTACGTGGTACAGGAAAAGTACAAGCCGCTAAAGCAGGTTCGTGACTACGTTAAGAAACAAAAAGGCGCTGCGGGTATTATTTATTGCGGCAGCCGCAAAAAAACCGAAGAGCTGTCTGAAAGTCTCCAACAAGCTGGCGTGCGTGCCGCGCCTTACCATGCAGGTATTGAGCATCAAATAAAAGAAAGTACCCTGCGACAGTTTCTGCGTGACGACATAGACGTTGTTGTCGCGACGGTGGCCTTTGGTATGGGCATTAATAAGCCCAACATTCGTTTTGTCATTCATTTTGATATTCCACGAAGCGTTGAATCTTACTATCAGGAAACCGGGCGAGCCGGGCGGGACGGCCTGCCGGCAGAAGCGCTTATGCTTTATGACCCGCGCGACGCGCAGTGGATACGGCGGATGATAGAAGAGCAGGAAAATGAACAACGACGCTTGGTTGAGGCGCAAAAGTTTTCAGCAATGCAGGCCATGGCAGAAGCCCAGACCTGCCGTCGGCTGGTGGTGCTGAATTACTTTAATGAGTATTCGGATAAAGAATGTGGAAACTGTGATTTGTGCCTGGATCCGCCGCAACGCTATGACGGTCTGGAAGACGCCCAAAAAGCGTTGAGTTGTGTGTACCGGGTGGGCCAGCAATTTGGTATTAACCACGTGGTAGAGGTTTTGCGAGGTTCAAAGGCACAGCGGGTAATCGAGCTTGGGCACGACCAGCTTAGTACCTATGGTCTTGGCAAATCAGAAACTCAGGAACATTGGTTTTCGGTGTTACGACAGCTGATTCATAGAGGACTTATTCTGCAGGATATTCGACGCTTTGCGGCGCTTCAGCTTACTGACGCAGCGCGTCCGGTGTTAAAAGGTGAAGTTCCGTTGGAACTGGCCAAGCCGAGAATCGAGCTAACCGCCACTAAAACCCGTATTACCGACCGTGGCGACTATAATAAAATATTGTTCCGGCGTTTACGTAAATTGCGTAAAGACATTGCCGACCGTGATCAGGTACCACCATTCGTTGTCTTTAGCGATGCCGCATTAGTTGAAATGTGTGTGCATTACCCCACAACAGCCAAAGATATGTTAGAAATCAATGGCGTTGGGGAAGTGAAACTGGCACGTTATGGTGATGAGTTTATGCACGCCGTGGAAGCCTTTTTGTCCGGAGCCAGCGAGCGACAATTATTTAACGGGTAATAGATACCAATGGAAGAGAATGTCATTACGTTAAAAAGTAAACCGCCAGAAGCTGAATCTGAGCTCTGGATTGATGAGCTTTGTGAACGTATTGGGGCCACTATTCGTGAAAAAGAACAGGCCGCGGACCAGTTTTGCTGGCGCCTAAGCATAAACCAGCGCCACTGGTTATTGTTTTACTCTGAAATTTGCGATGCCACCTGGTTGCAGGCTCTGGAAGAACCGGAACCTGCGGTAGAAGCTAAATTAGCGGAGCATGGCTATGTTTAGGTTTAGGTACTGGCTGGTCGGGTTATTATTCGCTTTAGGGTTAAGCCAGTCTGCGTCTGCTCAGGAACCGCTTACCGTCTCCCCGCAAACCTCCAGACTCATGCTGAATGAACATCTGAACTATCGTGTCGTGGATAAGAGTTTAAATGTTGAAAACATAGCAGTGAATGAACCACAACGATGGCTCAGTCCTTCACAACTGCAGGATCATAATTACGCCGGTGAGCGACCGAATGTCTGGGGCGTCATCCCGCTGTTTAACCGCAGTAACGCCCCCCTGACTTTTCATCTTAAGTTCGGCGACCCTTATCTGGAAAAAGTTGGTGTCTATTTACTGGATAAAGAAGGTCAAATAACAAGCCAAAAGATCAGTCGCTTTTCTACGCCAATATTACAGCGAGAGTATTTATCGCACGAGCAAGTGCTGCCCGTTACCATCCCCGCTAACGAAATCGTCTGGTTGGCCGTATCGGTTCAGCAATGGCCAGAGCAAATGACTTCGGTAAGCTTATGGCAACCTGGAGACTTGCAGTTACGCCTGCAGCAACAACAAACTGCGCTGGGTGTTAATGCTGGCATTCTAATTTTATTAGCTCTGGCTGCAGCCACCTCGGCGAGACTATTCGGCAGCCGCCTGCTAATTGCGTTTGGCACACTAACATTAGCCTTTACGTTGTCACTGCTGCTGCATAGCGGTGTTTGGATCACCTATTTTACTCCATACTCGCCAGACATTGCGGCGGCTTTGAAAGGTTACATTAGCCAGCTACTGATTGTTGCACTCAGTTGGTTTATCTGGGAGTGGTCGCGTTTTCGTTTCAAGCTATCGAGGTTTAACCGAATTGGTTACTCGGTAATGTTAATTGCTATCGCAATGACTATTTTACTGCCGTGGATTCCGGAGCCTTGGCAGTTGGCCCTTATTTCCTGGGAAATTAACGCGCTATTGCTCTGGGGCGGTGTTGTCGTCGGCCGCAGTTTGCAAAAACAGCCTGTTTCAGGGCACCGTTGGCAGACAGCGCTGATGGTACTCACCGTACTATCCGCCTGGTTGCTGGTGTCTCCTCGTTATAACCCTATTTGGGAAGGGCTCTCAGGGCTTATTTTGTATAGTGGTCTGACGCTGGTGACTATTATGTTTTTACTGGCATTAGAGCGTTATCGGCTGAGTCGCCTAATGCAACGCATTAGCCATCTAAAGCAAAACAGAAAAGCTTTACGGCGTCGGTTATGGCGTCTGTTGAAACGAACCGGAGAGGGTTGGTTCCGGGTGAATCCTGACGGCGGTATTAAGCAGGTTAACCGGCAAATGATGAAAATTCTCGCGGCGCATTCAGAAGAACAAATTCGGGCAAACTGGCCTAACGGGTTTAATATTGATGGTCAGCGGCAACTGGTTTCTATTGAGCGTCTTGATGGCCGTAAAGTGTGGCTCGATATAGAGTTATTCAGTGATAATACCGGGCGTATAGCAGATGTTACTAAACGCATGGAAGCGGAAGTTCATTTGAATTTCCTGGCGCATCACGACGCCGTTACCGGGCTGCTGAATGTTCGAGAGTTTCGACGTTTATTACAGGACAGGCTGGATAAGAAAAAGACCTCAAGTGTGACTATTATTCGTCTCACCGGTCTGCAGGTTATTGCTGATCAGGCAGGCTCCGATGGGCGTGACCAGGCTATATTGCAGTTGACCTTATCGCTTCAGCAAAAGGCTCCGAAAAGTGCACGGGTTGCCCGTATTAGTGAAACGGAAATTGCTCTGTTAAGCCGCGAAGATGAACAAGCCGCGTTTGCACAGGCTCACCGCTTGCTTCAGTTCTGCCGGGAATTCCGTTTCAGTAGTGATAAGCGCATATTTCAGCTTACTGCACACGCCGGTATTTCCTACAGTGCAGATGAGGACGTTGCAGCCAGTACTTTAATGCGACAAGCGCGTGAGGCCGTTCAGCTTGCTATGCAGCAAGGTGACTATCGGGTGCATTCCTACAGTGAAGCGGATCAGAAGCGCTTAGTTGGTGAGGCTGAGGCGGAATGGGAAACTCGATTGAAAAAGGCCTTAAGGGAAGAGGACTGGCAACTGTTTTCGCAACCGCTTATCAGTACCGCTAAAAGTGAAGATAAATATTGTTTTGAGGTACTGCTGAGGCTACCCGGCTCGGGCTCTGATGAAGCCATTGCGCCGCAACAGTTCCTGAGGTCGGCATTGCGAGCGGGGGTTATGGGTAAAGCCGACCGTTGGCTGGTTCGCGAAGTTATTGAGTACTTTAACGAACAGCCGTTTCAGGCAAACCGCACCTGGCGTTGCCACATAAATTTGTCGGCGCAGAGCCTGGAAGACGTAGACTTCATTCGTTTTCTTGAGCAAATTCTTAAGCAGTCGGTGCTGCAGCCAGAGCAATTAATGTTTGAAGTGGCTGAGCCCGACGCCGACAAGTATTTTGATGAGACATACCGTCTGTTTAAGGACCTTCAAGGGTTAGGGGTTGGCACGGCTCTGGATCAGTTCGGAACGGGCTTTAATTCATTTCGTTTAATGCGGCAACTGCCGTTAACGCAAATTAAGGTCAATCGCTTTTGGGTGCAGGACATGCTGGTGGATGCTGTTGATGCAGAACTGGTAGCCAGTTGTGTTCGTGTTGCTAAGGTGCTTGGTATTGAGGTGTGTGCGGTGGGCGTCGAGAGCGATGAAGCACGCATTAAGCTCACTCAGCTGGGTGTAGACTATGTCCAGGGGTTCGTCTGTGGGCACCCAGTAGAGTGGCAACGTCAGGAAAAATAGGGCGGCTAATTGCCGCCCCTCATCCAGTGCTTAAGTTTAAGCAGCATTTTCCTTACTTTTGGAACGATCTTCCAGCAGGTCTTTAGTCGAGCTGCCAATGTTAATACGTTTCGGCTTCATGGCTTCGGGAATGTTCTTCACCAGGCCGACCGTTAACAGACCGTTCTTTAAGGCTGCGCCTGTGACTTCAATGTGTTCAGCCAGGCTGAACTTACGTTCAAAGGCACGGTTTGCAATGCCGCGGTGCAGATACTCGCGTTTTTCGTTTTCTTCGGCTTTCTTGCCGGTCACACGAAGCACGCCGTTCTCTACTTCAATTTCCAGATCATCCTCTTCGAAACCTGCAACAGCCAGGGTAATGGCATACTGGTTTTCTGCTACCAGTTCAATGTTGTAGGGAGGATATCCGGTTGCACCAGTATCTGAGCGTAGTGCCGAATCAAGCAAAGATGCCATACGATCAAAACCTACACTGCTACGATATAGAGGGCTTAAGTCGATAGTTGCCATAGTCATTCTCCTTAGAAGCAATAACTTTAAAATGATTAAATAAATGACACACCATGTGTCGGTTTAAGGCGGCTCTCTCAGAGACACCGGCCTTAACTCCTATATGTGTACTGGTTAATTTGGTTTCAAGAGTCTATTTGCAAATTTTTCATTGGACTCTGGTTCAGGGCACTCTATTATCGGTGTTAAGCACTAACTTATTTTATCCGTGAAAAGGGACATCAGAATGGCCGAAGAGCCAAAGAAAACGTGGCAATGGGTTACGGTTGATGATTATGAAAAACCTGCGGTGCCGACCGTTATTAAGGTTAAAAAGTGGTGGCAAAAATTTATTCGGTGGGTAACGCCTGAGCAAGAACAAGAAAGCGAGGATGAGCAGTCGAGTACGCTGGAGCTTAGTTTCGATACTGCGGCAGAAGCTTTGGATGAGTGCTTTTCTGGCTGGCTGGAAGATGATGACGATAGCAGCTTACGCTGGATAATCGCACCACCCCACTCAGGTGTTGAGGAAGCGGTAAAAAAATGGGCTGATAAGCATAGTCTAAGGGAAATGAGTCTTCCCGACAGAGAGTCACTTTGCGACCCGGATGATTCTCCTATGCCTGAATTTGTACCCAAGTCCGATGATAATAAGCCCTGGATCATGCCTCAGTTAGCACATGGCTTTCTCCGTCAAACCAATGGGTTGCGGTGGGTGCGTGAGTTCTTTTCTACCGTGCTTTCAGGCGAAGCAGGGAAAGGCGTTATTGTTTGTGACAGCTGGGCGTGGGCCTTTCTGGAAAAAGTCTGGCCGGTCCCGGTAAGCCAACTGTGGACTTTGCAGGGGTTGGATCAACCGGCGCTGGAGAAGCTTGGTTTGGCTTGTGGCGATGGACGTCTGCGGGCATTAGCGGCATTAAGCCGCGGTAACGCAGGGGTCGCCGCTGCCTATTCCGATCGTTACCAGCGCAGTAGCGAAAAATCTTTTGAAACACCCGCAGTACCGTCGGAGATTAACGATGCCATGGCCTTTATCTGCTACGCCTTGCTGTTACACCGAGGTTTGAATAAAGCGCAGTTGATTAAAGTATTGCCAGTCGTGCCCGGTAGCCAGCTTGAAATTCAGCTACAGGTTCTGCACCAGCGAGGTTTGATAGAGCTTGAGCAAGAGCTTTGGTATATCACTGCACGCGGTTACCCGGTTGTCAGAGAATTGCTGACCTCCCGGGGCTTTTGGTTAGACCGGTTTTAACGGGAGACATTAATGGAAACAGGATCAGTAGACGACGTTACCGGACTCTTTAAATCGCTGGACGGCTTTGCGATTTTTGAGATTGCAGTGATTTTCGTTTTTGCACTGGCGGTCGTCTGGCTGACTCAGCGTGTTTTACCCTGGGTTGCCTCACACCTGCATGGCAAACGCCGATTGTACATTCTGGCCTTAGTGCCAATGATCCGGATACTGGTGCTGGTTGTTGCTCTGGTTATGATCATGCCCCGGATCATTGAGCCAACGTTGCAGAACATGGTGGCAACACTTGGTGCAGCGGGCCTGGCTATAGGTTTTGCGCTAAAAGACTATGTTAGTAGTTTAATTGCCGGGGTGGTGGCTATTCATGAAATGCCTTACCGTCCGGGTGACTGGATAGAAGTTGACGGTAGCTATGGCGAAGTTACCCACATAGGCATGAGGACGGTCGAGCTGGTCACCAATGATGACACCGTTATCTGGGTACCACACTTAAAGCTCTGGGATAACCTCATTCATAATGCGAACAACGGCGGCCCCAGTTTAATGTGCATTGCCGAGTTTTTTACTCAACCGGAAGCCGATGCCTATCAAATACGTGATGCCTTAGAAGAAGTGGCACTGACCAGCCCGTATTTACAGCTGGGCAAGCCTATAGCAGTAACCGCAGCAGAGCAGCCCTGGGGTACGAAATATCGCTTAAAAGCCTACCCGATAGACCCCAGACAGCAGTTTCAGTTTATTACTGACATGACTGCCAGAGGTAAAAAGCGCTTAATGGAACTGGATGTGCGTTTCGCCAAAATTGAATCTGACGAAGCGTACGAGCTGAAGCATTAAGCTTCTTCTGCTAAAAAACCACCTGACTGATGGCGCCACAACTTAGCGTAGAGACCGTCCTGGGCAAGCAGCTGTTCGTGGCTGCCCTGCTCAATAATCTCACCCTGATCCATAACCACCAGCTTATCCATAGCGGCGATAGTCGATAGACGGTGCGCAATGGCAATAACGGTTTTGCTCTGCATCAGTTGGTACAGGTTTTCCTGAATGGCATTCTCCACCTCGGAATCAAGTGCTGAAGTGGCTTCGTCCAGAATCAGAATAGGCGCGTCTTTTAGCATGACGCGGGCTATGGCAATGCGCTGGCGCTGGCCGCCGGAGAGTTTCACACCGCGTTCACCCACGTGGGCATCCAGGCCCGTGCGCCCTTTACTGTCACTTAAGTCCGCAATGAACTCTTCACAATGAGCGCGGCGCACCGCATTCATTAGTTCCTCTTCACTGGCTCCCGGACGACCATACAAAATGTTGTCGCGCACTGAGCGGTGCAGCAAAGAGGTGTCCTGAGTCACCATACCAATGTTGGCGCGCAGACTGTCTTGCTGCACTTTATGAATGGCCTGATCATCAATACGAATTTCACCGCCTTCCACGTCATAAAAACGCAGTAACAAGTTCACCAGAGTTGATTTACCGGCGCCGGAGCGCCCAACAATGCCGACTTTCTCTCCAGGCTTAATGTGCAGGTTAAAGTCGTCCATTACGCCATGCCCTTTGCCATAATGAAAGCGCACGTGATCAAACGCTATGTCGCCACACTCCACTTTTAAAGGCGGTGCGTTAGGTTCATCAACAATGCGTTGCGGTACGGCAATTGAGCCTATTCCGTCCTGAACGGTACCGATGCTTTCAAACAGGGTCGACATCTGCCACATGACCATCTGTGACATACCAAATAAGCGCAGAACCAGACCAATAACCACGGCAACAGCACCAAGGGTTACGGCGTTATCCATCCATAACACAATGGCGGTAGCAGCCGAGCTGAACAGCAGTGCGCAGTTAATAAAATAAAGAAAACCATAAAGCTGAGTGACCAGGCGCATTTGCTTGTGCACCGTACCTAAAAAGGTATCCATACCGTCGTGGGCGAAAGCCGCCTCACGCTGAGAATGTGAAAACAGTTTTACGGTTTGTATATTGGTGTAGGAGTCGACTATGCGGCCGGTCATATTGGAACGGGCGTCGGCTTGCTCAGCAGATATTTTGCCCAGCTTAGGCACAAAGAAGCGCAGCAACAGCGCGTAGAGTATGAGCCAGCACGCCAGCGGCAGCATCATGCGCCAGTCGGCACTGCCAATAATGACAAACATCCCCAGAAAATAAACGACGACGTAGTTCACTATTTCAATAAAGGTCATGATGCACTGACGCAGGGCAAGTGAGGTTTGCATCAGCTTAGTGGCTACCCGGCCGGCAAACTCATCCTGGTAGTAGCTCATAGATTGCTTCATCAGGTAGCGATGACCCAGCCAGCGGATGCGCATAGGGAAGTTGCCAAGCAGTGTCTGGTGGGTCAGTAAGGAGTGGAACCAGACCAGCAGAGGCAGGCCTAACAAAACTAGCGCGCTCATGCTTAACAGCGGCCAGAACTGATCGCTCAATAAGGTCTCTTTGTCCTGAGCCGCCAGCCAGTCGACAATCTGCCCTAAAAAGCCAAATAACCAGACTTCAGCTACCGCAATCGCGGCCATAAGCAGCGCCGTAATCGCAAGAAAGGGGGTCGCACCTTTCGTATAATGCCAGCAGAAAGCAAAAAAGCCGGTAGGAGCCTGAGTGGGTTCCTCCGTAGGGAAAGGGTTTAATCGGCGCTCAAACCACGAAAACATTGCGTCACTCCTTGATATACATCAAGCTAAGAATATCAGGTTCGCATTCATTCAGCTTGTAAAAAATGGCTGCTTGAACAATAATGAGAACCATTAATAACTAAAGAGGTTTTTATGAAAGCTTTAACAATGATACTAGCAGGCGCAGCACTGCTTTTTAATGTAGCCGCTACAGCCAGTGACAATGATGACGAGAAGCGTTACCAGCATTTTAAACCAGAGGCTTCTGAAAACTTAGAACAGGCTATTATGAACCTGACGAAATACAATGCGAAGTTGCAGGAAATTGTGAATGGCGATTTAGATTCACAAGATATGGCCAAAGTACATGAACTGACTTATACGTTGGAAGTGGCACTGGCCCGTTTAAGTAAAGAGCTCAATGTAGCGGCGAACTCTCTGGAAGAAGTGCACCTGGGTTCAGAGCAACTGAATAAGCAGCGTGTTAAAGGTTTTGGTAAAAGCTACTTAGACACCCTGAACCATGTGTTAGGTGAGCACAGCAAACACCATGAAGGTGATCACGAAGAGCACCATTAACAGCCTAAAGCGTTTCTAAAAACGCCTTAAAGTGTCGCAGCCAAAAGCTTTGTGGTTGCGACATGGCGTTTCTTCCAATTGAAATCTCACAAATAGCTTCACCATTGATCTCTGCTCTTGGCAGCGGTAATAGCATGATCCCTGTATTGCTGGCGTAGTCTGTTATTTTCTCGCTGAGCTCATTGGCAGGCAGAGCAAAATGAAGATGAAACATTGCGGTTTGCGGTGTTTCCGGGTTTACCCTGAGTGCTTCTAACTCGTTTAGGGCATCGCCGAGTGCTTTGGCGTAGTTTACCGCGTCCGGCATTATAGGTAAGTTTTCTCTTAAGCCGTAACGGGCAGACAAAACCTGCGGGTACTGAGTAATGATATTGCCCCCGGCTCGGCGGGCCCAGACCTTTGCTTGTTCTATGAAGGCCTCTGAACCCGCCAGAATAGCCCCCGAGATAGCACCTAAATCCTTATAAAAACTCACATAAACCGAGTCAAATAACTCACAGACTTCAGGCAGTGAACAGTTATAAGCGCCCGGTACCTGCCAGAGCCGGGCTCCGTCTAAGTGCATGGCAATATTGTGTTGGCGTGCCCATTGCGACTGCGCGACTAAGTCGTCCCAGTCGGGCAGCTTGCCCCCAATTTCACGCATGGGCAGTTCGAGTAAAACCGCAGCCAGGTCGTCTGTTTGCACAGACTCTAAGTCTCTAAGGGTTATTGGTTTGTCGGTAAAGCCCGTGGTTGTTCCGTTAAGCTGCCACAAGGCTTCAAAGCCCATTTGTTCGTGCAACATTAAGTGTGACGTTGGGTGTAATGCTACGCCATTACGCTGACGCTGGTCGGCATGTATACGCAGGGCCAGTGGTTGCGCCAGGGTTCCGGTTGGTAAAAACAAAGCAGCAGGTTTACCCAGTAACTTCGCAACTTCGTCTTCAAAATCATTAATGAGCACCCCGCTGCCGTACACGTCTCTCTTCTCATTAGCCTGAAGTTGTTCAGACAATAATTTGAGCTCATCGGCCATGCTCATCTGGGGCTGACGCAGAAGTGATGTGCTCGCCTGTTCAGCAGCGTGTTGGTAAGCCTGTTTTGTCTTTACCGTTATTGAGGTTGTCATGGTTCACCTACTTTGAGTGGACTTTACCGCCAATAATTTTGTAGGCAGGGGTACCGCGAATCATGGTCTCGCGCGCAAACTCCTGCCCACATCCGGGGCAGTGACATGGTTTGGTCGTGTGGTCTTCAACAATACGCTCAATAAAGCATTTTACCAAAGCGCCTTTGCCACCTTTGCGATATTTAAATATGGGCGTTTTACACTGCAGACAAGAAATCTGCACGGTGCGAACCGGCCCTTTCTTGTTGGGTTTTGCCATAAAACAGTCGGTTACAATTTAAGCATTTCCATTAGTGTAACAAGCACGCTATAGTTTTTCTTCCTGTATCAAAAGAAGAATAAAGGACACTGCTATGCGTTATTCCATTGTCGCCCTGGCTGTTTTGGGCTTATTAACCGCTTGTGGGCAACCGCAAGAGAACAATTCTGGCCAAAATTCTCAAACGGCTGCTGAGCAATCTAAACAGACTGAGCAAAGCTCGCAATCTGAAACCGAACGACTGAATCAGTGGTTTGAAGAAAAGTACGAAGAACAACTTCAACAAAGCCCCATTCAAATGACCTTCCTGGGCCGCAAAGATCGTTACGGTGATATTGATGATATGACCGTTGCCGCTGAGAAAAAGCAGCTTGAGTGGCTGAAAGGAACCGTTGAAGAGCTGAAAGCGAACTTTGACTACGACAAGCTGAACCTCGAAGCTCAGACGTCTTACGACGTTTGGGTTTACCAGTATGAACAAGCTAAGCGTAATGCCGAATTCCGTGGCATGGATTACGTGTTTGACCAAATGCGCGGCGCGCACACTTTCCTGCCGCAGTTTTTAATTAACTTCCATCGGGTTAATAGTGCCGAAGATATGGAAGCTTATATTTCCCGTATTAAGGGCGGTGCAACGGCCATTGAGCAATTATTGCAGCGCGCGAAAGAGCAAGTAGAGAACGGCGTTCGTGCTCCACGTTTTGCGTACGAACAAATCATTAAAGAAGCGAAAGGCCTGACTTCAGGCGCCCCTTTTGATGAAGAAGGCGATTCTAGTTTACTGGAAGACGCTAAAAGTAAATTAGAAACACTTCAGAACAACGAGGGCATTACTGCGGAACAAGCCGATAAATACGAAAAAGAAGTCCGTAAAGCACTTTTAGAGCGTTTCCGTCCAAGCTACGAAGCGCTTATTAGCTTCCTTGAAAGTGACATTGAGAATACCGACGAAGTCGCAACCGGCGTGCATCGTCTGGAAAACGGCGAAGCTTACTACAATGCTCGTTTGGCAAATTATACGACCACAGATTTAACCGCTGATGAAATTCATGAGATAGGTCTGAGTGAAGTCGAGCGTCTGACCAATGACATGATTGCTATTAAAGAGAAAGTCGAATTCGACGGTGATTTGCAGGACTTCTTTGATTATATCCGTACCGACGAGCGCTTCTTCTACCCGAACAGCGATGAAGGTGCGGAAATGTACCTGGAAGATTCGCGTGAATACCTGGCTTATATAAATGAGAAGCTGCCAGAGTACTTCGGTATTTTGCCAAAAGCCGATTT
Source organism: Pseudomonadota bacterium (assembly GCA_051745385.1). Lineage (GTDB taxonomy): Bacteria > Pseudomonadota > Gammaproteobacteria > Enterobacterales > Alteromonadaceae > Idiomarina. The sequence continues at coordinate 16,134 of JBNJDZ010000009.1, forward strand.
GGTGGTGAAACGCGTCGAGCCTTTCCGTGAGCAAGATGGCGCCGCTCAGCATTACTACCCTGGCTCGCCTGACGGTGATCGTCCGGGTATTTACTACGCGCATTTATCGGATATGAGTTCAATGCCGAAAAATGAGATGGAAGCCATTGCCTATCACGAAGGTAGCCCGGGTCACCACATGCAAATTTCTATCGCTCAGGAACTGGAGTCAGTACCGGAATTCCGTACTCAGGCAGGTTTTACGGTGTACAGCGAAGGTTGGGGCTTATATTCAGAGCAGTTAGCGAAAGAGATGGGTGCCTATGAAGACCCTTATTCTGACTTTGGTCGCTTAACCACTGAAATCTGGCGTGCTGTGCGTTTAGTAGTGGATACCGGAATGCACGCAAAAGGCTGGACAGAAGAGGAAGCGGTTAAGTACTTCCAGGAGCACACTCCAATTGCGGAAGGTGCGGTGCGCTCAGAAGTTCGTCGCTATCTGGTTATGCCGGGTCAGGCAACGGCCTACAAAATTGGCATGATTCGCATTCTGGAACTGCGCGAAGAAGCCAAAGAAGCTTTGGGCGATAAATTTGATATCCGTGGTTTCCACGACACCGTTTTGGGTGGTGGCGCATTGCCGCTGCATATTCTGGAGCGTCGGGTTGACCAGTGGGTTGAAGAGCAGAAGAAAGCCTAACTAAGGAGGGTTATTGTGAAATGGATAGCATGGGCGCTAACTGCCGCCCTTTTTCTCCCCGGCGTTTATGCCGGGGAGTCAAATAAGCAGATTATTCAACAGCATTTGTCTGAAAAGCAGTTAGATGATGCAGAAGACATTGCTGAAAATTGGGTTGAAAACGAGCCTGACAATGCAGCCGCCTGGCATACCCGAGGCATTGTTATGGCGCAGCAGGCACAAGATGCTTTTTTTAGTGCGTTAAGTTATGCCGGAAAATCTCTCGAGTCTTTTGAGAAAGCCGTGACGCTTGACCCCACTTCTTTGAAGTATCGCACCGCGTTAATGCAGTTTTATTTGATGGCGCCTTCTATGGCGGGTGGCGATGACGAAAAAGCACTGGCTCAGATTGAAGCAATTGAGAAAATTGACCCAGCACAAGGCATGTTGGCAAAAATTGGATACTTCCAACAGCATGAGCAAGACGAACAGGCTAGCGAACTATTAAAGGAAGCTTTAGCTAACTACCCTAATAACGCCGATGTTCTGGTTTATGCAGGCTTTCAGGAACAAAGAAACGAGAACTACGAAAAAGCGCTCTCTCTTTTTGAACAGGCCGTTGCGGGCGAGTCTGCAGAAGGTGATTCTTCTGTCATGGCGTTGTATCAAATTGGGAGAACATCAGTGTTGGCTGAAACTCAGCTAGATGATGGCATACAGGCTTTAAGGCAATATCTTAAATCGGAATTACCGGAGAACGTTCCGGGCGCGCACTGGGCGAACTTCCGGTTGGCTCAACTGCTTACCTTAAAAGGCAATAAAGAGGAATCTCAGCAATTGCTGGCTGAACTCAAAGAGGTTGATGATAAAGAACTACAGAAGCAGATATCGAGCTGGAACTAGTTATCTAAATAACCCCGGTTACGACCATCAGACTTGGCGCGATAAAGCGCCGAGTCTGCTTTTGAAATCATCCGGCTAATTAAATCCTCGGTATTCTCTTCAGCGGTAGGTGTGTGCAGGTAGCCGCCAATGCTAATACTTAGATAGGGCGCAACCTCCGACTGTTCATGCTCTATTTTGAGATTTCGCACGGCTTCCAGTAATTGCTGAATGCTGTCCTTGGTTTTCTGCTCATCGGTGGCTGAAATTACCGCGACAAACTCTTCTCCGCCATAGCGCGCTATAAAATCGGTATTGCGTTGTAGTTGATCGAACATGGTATCAGCGACGGATTTTAGTGCCTGGTCGCCCTGCAAGTGGCCATAGTGATCGTTGTACGACTTAAACTGATCAATATCGATTAACAGCAATGCTAACGGTGTTTTGTGACGCGATGCGCGTTGAATTTCGTTGGTAATGCGCTCGTCAAAGGCGCGACGATTGGCGATACCGGTCAAGCCGTCTTGTGCCACCTGTGCTTGCAGCATACGGTTAGCTTTTTCAAGTTCCCGCTGAGTGTGGATAAGTTCTGCATAGGTGCGCTGGCGTTCAAGGGTATTGGCTATCATGTCAGCAACCAGGCTTAAGCGACGTATGTCCGTTGGTTGCCATTGGCGTTTTGCTTTTACCATATCGCAACCGACAAAACCCAACAGGTTTTGGTTAGCGACCATACCAATACAAATAACGGATTTTATGTCTTCGCGGTCAAACTCTGCTTTTTCTGCACTTGCTTCAGGCGGCAATGTCCGAACATCATTAACAATACAGACGTGGTTTTCTTTCATTTCTTTAAAAAACCAGGGTAAATCATCGGTTTTAATGGCCTGTAAGTTATCTATATGTGCTTTATGACCCTCGCGAACCCACTCATGGGTATTAGTCATGTGCTTAATATGGTCATCAAACTCAAATACGTAACAACGGTCTGCCTCTGTGTAATCGCCAATAGCCGCAATAACTTCTTCAATACATTCGTAGGTTTCCGTGGGCTCACTGTTAATCAGGCGAGTCGACAATTCTGAGATGAGTTGATCAAAAGATATTTGCTTGGTTTTTACGTCCATGACTCATCCTTATTGCCTTTATGGTCAATAGTTAACCATATCGTCAGTTTAGCGTAAATTGTTATTTTTATGTTGCCAACCTAAAGCCTAGCTAAAATAAAACTGCCATATATCCAGTACGACCGGTATGACAGAAAAGACCAGCAATAACGCCATGGAGATATTAAAAATTCTTTGTGCCGTGTGGTTGGTGAGTAATTGCCTCAGTCCTGCGCCGGCTATTAGCCAAACCCCTACACAGGGAAACGCCACCGCCAGAAAAGCCGCTGTTATTTCAATAACCTCTGACCAAAGTGTTCCTGCAACTGTGGTAAATGCTGCCACTGCGCCTGTCGCCATAACCCAGGCTTTGCCGTTTACCCACTGAAACAAAACCGCCTGCCAGAAAGTTAATGGTTTGCGGTCACCCTTTTCAATGGCCTTAGGGGTTTGTGAGCCTATTACCCAAGCCAGCCAAAGCAAATAAACTGTACCGGCAATTTTAATCATTTGGTGTAGTAGTGGAAATTGCTCTAACACCGATCCAAAGCCCATCCCTACTACCAGCACCATAGCCGGAAAGCCAAGACAAATACCCAGGAAGTGCGGCAAGCTCGACTTAATGCCATAATTCACGCCCGAGGACATGATCATAATATTATTGGGGCCCGGCGTAATGGTGGTCGAAAAAGCAAAGAAAAATACCGCAATAAAAATTTCCATTATCTAATCCTTTTACTTCTTCTCTAGAGTTGGCGGCAGACCAAAATGTGCGATTAAATTCTGTAATTGTGCGTCATTGCCGCCATCTTCGCGCTTATTAAACTGCCACAGCGAACTGCCACCACTGCCTTTCCAGTTGATGAGTTTGGGGTTGTTGCCCACCCGGCGAATGACGCAGTTATTCAGGCTGGCTAGCCAGTACCACCATAAGTCATCCGCATAAGGTGCCAGCGATGACGCAAGTTCCTGGTCAGTAACTCGTTTATCAAAGCAACCCGGCGGGAAAAGTACACCGGCGCCACTGGTAAAGAACAGGCGGGGGTCGGGGCCCCGGACTTCTGTTTTTGGGTACCATTGTCTGTAAGGTTTTATTTCTCCGCTCTTTGTCTGGCGCAGGTAATGTGCCCGCCAACACAGAATTTCCTGATCATTACCCGTATACGCATTGGCTAATGTTGCCAGCCAGTTAGGACGGTAATAGATGTCATCATCAGCTGTCACATGAAAGGCATCGGAAAAGCTTTTAAGTGCCGGAATCAACTTCTTATAAGAGCGGGTGTCGGTACTGACAGGCGCAATAGTTAACCCGTATTTTTGCAGTACAGTGACACTTGGGGGAAGCTTAGCAATATCGTCCTGGTACAACCATAAAATGACTTTGTCTGCTTTTATCGTTTGCAACAATAGCGACTTTAATGTCAGGTGCAGCTTCGCAAAGCGATCGGGGAACGAGGTTAGGTTCACTATCAACTGGCCGGGCAATGCGTGTTCCGACTGAATTAAGGTTTCGCGCTGTTGCCATTGCAGCTCAGTTATCGCCTGTGCGTTTCGTTTAAGACTGGAACCCGCCAGCGATTTATACTTTCGTAACCAGCGATAACGTAATTGTTCCAGAATATCTTTAATTAAACTCATTGGTTTAACAACTAACCCCTTCGTCCGTTATAGAGTGGTTACAAAGTATTCAATTGTTCTGTAACCTGTGTTGAAAATACCATAGTACGTTCAAAAAAAGCGAATACGAGGTAATACTGAATGGCGCTAAGAAATTGGCTACAGCAAAGTAAAGAGTTCCTGTTGCGATTCGCGGTATCCAGTCCCGTTCCGGCCAGTTGGCTATACGATGTACCGGAGTCAACCGAAATTGAAGACCTGACCAGTACACCCGAGCATATTGAAATTGTCAGTCACTGCTGGAATTACTCGCATTTGTTTGTGTATCAGTTGAAGTCGCTGGTGGATAATGCCCCAGAGGATTTTAAAGTTACGCTGACCGGCTTTTATTGCCCCGAAGACAAAAATACCGTTGCTTTGATTAAAGAATATGAATCAAAACACGTTGAGAATATTGAGTGGAATTTTATTGCGCTCAACAAAGGCGACTTGCTGCGCCGTGGTATAGGCCGTAATAAAGCGGCAAAAGAAACCAAAGCCGACTGGATTTGGTTTACCGATTGCGACTTACTGTTTGGCGAGAATACCTTCCCAAGTTTAAAACAGGCGTTACGTAAAGAGTCCTGCATTCTGGCGTTTCCGGAGCAGGTTGCCCGAACCTCTTTGCTCAGCAAAGAACATGACGTGCTGTGTAATGGTAAAGAAACCTCAGTTAAGGAGTGCCTGCAGCAGGCAAGTTTTAGTACCCACACCTTTTCAAAAGCGTCCGGACCGGTGCAAATAGTTCATGGTGACACAGCGCGCCGCTATGGCTACTGCGAGCAGATAGACTGCTACCAGCAGCCGAAAGACCGGTGGGTAAAAACATACGAGGACCGCACGTTCCGGTGGTTACTGGGTACGCACGGGAAACCATTGAACATTGACGATGTGTCGATCATTCGCCACGTAGAGAAAGGTCGTTATAAGAAGGACTCTGCTTTCTCAGAAATGCGTAAAGCGAACCGTCAGGCCAAAGACAAATTACTGGCTAAATAAGCGCGTCGATAAGTTGCTCTATAACTAGTAAGATAATTCGCTATTGATTAGGATGGATGTCTTACAGTAACCCTACAGGGAGAGCAGCGAGTGAGTGAATTGACCCCCGGCTTCATTGTCGCGCACGGACATCGGCTGGAAGACCTAACCGATGTGGCGGTTACATTCACCCAAAACTACCCGCTGGCGCCGCTGGAGCAGGAAACTGTGCTGGTGCAAAGTAACGGTATTGCCCAGTGGCTTAAAATTAATTTAGCCCAGGCCAGTGGCATTGCCGCCATGATAGATGTCACTCTGCCGGCACGTTTTCAGTGGAAAGCTTATAGAGCCGTTCTCGGCAACGACATTCCCAAGACATCTCCCTTTGATAAAGACCGCTTAACCTGGCGGTTAATGCGCTTGTTGCCCGAGCTTATTGAGCACAACCCGCATTTTGCACCGCTAAAGCATTACACCTCAGACGACAACGACGGCCGTAAGCTGTATCAGCTGAGCGGGCGACTGGCTGACCTGTTTGATCAATACGCCGTGTACCGCGCCGACTGGCTGGACAACTGGGTGCGTGGTCAGGACGTGCTGGAGCAAGAGCAACCGGTTGAAGCTGAGCAGTTGTGGCAGCCTGAGTTATGGCGGGCGGTCAGTAACGACATTGGTATAGACGACTACTGGAACAACCGGGCGGAGCTTCATCAGCGCTTTATTGATACCGCGCAGGCGCTGACTGAGCGTCCGGCAGGCCTGCCACCACGGGTGGTGGTGTTTGGTATTTCCTCGCTGCCACAGCAAATGCTGCAGGTGCTGGACGCCATTAAAGGCTATACCCAAATTCTGTTGTGTGTGCATAACCCGTCGCAATACCACTGGGCCGATATTGTCGATGGCAAAGAAGCCTTGCGGCAGGCGGTTAAGGCCTCTTCGCGCTTAAAACACAAGCCGGAACTGCCCGACGACCCGAACGACGACGAGCTACATCAGCTGGCGCATCCCTTGCTGGCGTCCTGGGGTAAGCAGGGCCGCGACTACATTCGCCTGCTGGATTTATACGACGAAACCCTGGCCAAACAGGAAGCGTTTAACACCATTAAGCTGGAGCTGTTTGAGCCGCATAACACCAACCATTTATTGGCTCAGCTGCAGGACGACATTTTAAACCTGCGGCCGGTACAGGAAACCCGCGAGCTTTGGCCAGCGCCTAATGCTGCGGATAAGTCATTACAGTTTCATGTCTGCCACAGCCCGCAACGGGAACTGGAAGTGCTGCATGACCAGCTACTGGATGCCTTTGCGAAAGACCCGGAACTAAAGCCGCGGGACATTATGGTGATGTTGCCCGACGTCAACACCTACGCGCCTTATATTGACGCCGTATTTGGCCGCTATCACAACCGCTTTGGTGAGCGTGACTCGCGTGCTATTCCTTATACCATTGCCGATCAGGGTGAGCGTCACCAGCGGCCGTTAATGATAGCGCTGGAACTGCTGCTGCAAGTTGATCAACTGCGTTTTACCCAGACCGATTTATTCAATTTGCTATCGGTACCGGCGGTGCAGCAACGCTTTGACATGAGTGACGATGACCTGCCGCAGTTAAAACGCTGGGTAAAAGAAGCGGGCGCACGCTGGGGGCTTAACGCTGAGCAGCGCGGGCAGTTTTATATGCCGGAATCGGAAGAAACCAACAGTTGGTGGTTTGGCTTAAAACGCATGATAGCCGGTTACGCCATGGGCGATTTGGCCGAAGTTGGTTTAGAAAACGACTCACCCTGGGCTAACGTAGAGCCCTATACCGAAGTGGCCGGGTTAAGCGCTGCGCTGGTGGGCTGCCTGGCGGATGTGGTGCGCACGCTGGAACAATGGTGGCAGCATGCGCAGGGTGAACAGACCCTGCCGGAGTGGGTAACTCAGGGCGAGTGGCTGTTAGAACAGTTTTTCGAGGCCGAAGAAGACAGTGATCGCTTACTGTTAGCCAAGCTGGGTGACGAACTGTATCAACTGCGTGATATTTGTGTCGAAGCGGATAACGAATCACAACTGCGCCTGCCCATATTCAAAGACGCTTGGTTAGAGCGTGTTGACCAGCAGAACCTGAACCAACGTTTTTTGGCGGGGGCGGTCAACTTTGCCACATTAATGCCCATGCGGGCCATTCCGTTTAAGTACGTGTGTGTGCTGGGCATGAACGAGAGTGATTACCCACGTTCGGTGCCACGTGTGGACTTTGATTTAATGACCGACCGTTACCGCCCAGGTGACCGCTCGCGTCGTGACGATGACCGTTATTTGTTTCTGGAAGCCATGCTTTCAGCCCGCGATTGTTTTTACTTAAGCTGGGTGGGCTACAGTGCTAAAGACAACAGCGAGCGCACGCCATCGGTACTGGTGGCGCAACTGCGTGACCACCTGCAGCAAGGCTGGAACGCGGATATCAACAGCCTGACCGTTGAGCACAAATTACAGCCGTTTAACCCCTATTACTTTAGCCAGGAAGACCCGGAATACTTCACCTATGCCAGCGAGTGGGCGCAGGCGCATCAGGGCGCGGTGGCTTCTAAGAAGCATGCGGCTTCGGAAACTATCACGGACGATGAGCTGGAGCGCACTCTGAGCATTAACGACATTAAGCGCTTTATTGAAGAGCCCGCACGGCTCTATTTTAACTGGCGGCTGGATACCTATTTTAGCCGCAGCAGCGAAGATCTGGATGACAGCGAAGCCTTTGTTATGGATAACCTGCAAAGCTGGTCGTTAACTACGCGGTTGGTGGATGCGGGCAAGCGCGCATTGTTGGGAGGGGCTGGTATTGAAGCCTCGCTATTAAAAGAACTGAACCGTATTAAACGCGAAGGGGCTTTGGGTATTGGCGCAATAGCCGAGCAAAATGGTTTCCAGTTGCTGGAGCAAGCCCAGGAGATACTGGAAACCTATCAGCAGAGCATTGCCGGTTACTCGGGTGTGAATGAGTTTCCGGTCGAGGTATTTTTTGAGCACAGCGGCCTGACTATTGATGACACGGTGACCGGGCTGCACACCAATGATAACGGCGAGCGTTTGTGGGTGGTCACTTCTGCCAGCAACATTGCGGCTAAAAACGGTAAAGGTATAAATAGTGGCGGCTGGAAACACGCCAGCGCCTATTATCTAGGGTTGTTGTTGCTGAATTTACAAAAGCCGACACGGCTTTTAATTGTGTCCAAAGGCGGGTGTCAGTTGCAGGTGGCACCAGTGCCGGCTGAACTTGCGGTGCAACAACTGGAACAAATACTGGAGCTGGTGGCCCTGTCGGTACAGCAGCCGCAAGCCATGCATCTGGATGTGGGCATGGCCTGGCTAAGTGCAATGGACAAGAACGAGCATGATGAAACGCTGGCGCATGAAGCTGCGCGGCAGAAGTACGAAGAAGACGGTTTTAACGATCCGGCGCTGATAGCCCAAAGTGATTACTGTGGTCGCATTGCGGAAAACTACGGCTTTATTGAAGCGTCACCACACTTCCGCCGCTTTATGGACGAACTTTACGACCCCATGCGCTTAACCTTGGTGCCGGAGGAAAAATCATGAGCCAGCTGTCTTCTCATACTTTAGAGCACACGTTAGAGAACCCGCTAGACTTTCCGCTGAACAGCAGTCGCCTAATTGAAGCCAGTGCCGGCACCGGTAAAACCTACACCATTGCCGCGCTCTATGTGCGTTTGGTTATCGGACATGGTTCGCATAATGGTGCAGAGGAAACCGCGTTTGAACGCGAACTGGTGCCGAAAAACATTTTGGTCATGACCTTTACCAAAGCTGCTACCGAAGAGCTGAGTGATCGTATTCGCGCGCGGTTGGCAGAAGCTGCCGCCTACTTTCGTGACCCGGAAGTCGTAGAAGGTGACTCTTTCTTAGCCAGCCTGCGCGACGACTGTGAAGCGCAGGGGCAGAACCTGATGCATCTGGCGCGGCTGTTAGATTTAGCCTCGCAGTCCATGGACGAAGCAGCGGTGAAAACCATTCACGGCTGGTGTCAGTCCATGCTGAAAGAGCACGCCTTTGCCAGCGGCAGTTTGTTCAGTCAGGACGTTGAAACCGACAACGAAGAGCTGCGCCTGCAGGCCGCTGAAGACTATTTCCGCCGCTTTATTTATCCGGCGGATGCTGAACTCAGCGCCCGACTGCTGGAAGACTTTAAATCACCCGAAGCCTTGTTAGGGCTCACTTACAGCTTAAGTAAAAGCGGACAGGCACCGGTCAATGGCGACTTGCACAGCTTGCTGAAAGAAGCTGAAAGTGCGCATCAGCATCGAATGGCTGCTATAAAGCAAGAAGTTGCGCCTATTGTGCGGGAACTGGTTGATAAAACCTCGCAAGCTAAGGGCGCCGCAACCAAACTTAAGCAGTTTCAGAAATTTGCGGACTGGTGCGGCGATCCTGACTTAGTGGAGCCGGACGCCACCGCGGCTAACTGGAAAAATATCAGCACTGATGAGTTACAGAAGTTTGCCGATGCCAAACTCGGCGGTATGCTCCAAAGCTGGGCAGTTTTAGGTGAGCTGCAGGAACGCATTAAGCGCAGTAAAGTGCAGCAGCAGGAAGAGCTGGCCAAAGTAAAACAACATGCGGCCTTCTGGGTGAGCAGCCGCTTTGCCGAACTGCAAAACCAGCGCGCCGAAATGGGTCACGACGACATGCTCACCCGCCTGCGTGACGCATTGAAAGGCCCCAGTGGCGAAGCCTTAGGCGCCGCTATTCGTAAGCAGTATCCGGTAGCTATGGTGGACGAATTTCAGGACACCGATCCGGTGCAGTACGAGATTTGTAACCGCATTTATAACTTGGCAGAGCCGCATCCGGGTACCGGTATTTTCTTAATTGGTGACCCCAAACAGGCCATTTACAGCTTCCGTAACGCCGATATTTATACCTATTTAAAAGCCCGGCGCGATACCGAAGGCCGGCATTATAATCTGGCCCGAAACTTCCGTTCATCGCAGGCTATGGTGGACGGCGTTAATGCGCTGTTTGAACGCGCCGAAGAACTGCCCCGCGGTGCTTTCCTGTTTAAAACCGAAGCAGAAAACCAACTGCCCTTTAACCCGGTGGGTGCAAACGGGTTGAAGCGAACCTTCAAACATTGCCTGTTATCCAGCAATTTAAAAACCGCACCGGCGCTCTTGTGGTCAGTATCCGGCGAAGAAAAACGCAATAAAAATGACTTTTTCCGCGCTGCGGCGAACCATCACGCTAACTTGATTGCCTCGCTGCTTAATGACCCGCAGGCGGGCTATTACAACAGCGACGACAAACTCGAACAGCGCGTGAAAACCAGTGACATTGCGGTGCTGGTGAATAATTTTAACCAAGCCAATGCTATTAAAAAGGCGCTGAGCGACCGCGGACTGAAAAGCGTTTATTTGTCGGACAGAGAATCGGTATTTTCCCAGCGCGTTGCCAAAGACCTGCTGGCGCTGGTGAGTGCCTGTGCCGAACCACGCGACCCGTCGCTGATACGCAGTGCCCTGGCGACACAGTTGCTTGGCCTGCCGCTGAGTGAGCTGGAACATATTCACAGCCACGAACGCGAGTGGGAAGAGCGGGTGGAGCAGTTTTTAAGTTATCACGATCAGTGGCAGCGACAGGGCGTACTAGCCATGTTGCACAGCTTGCTGCACGACCATCAGGTGCCCGCGAAGCTGCTGGAAGACCGCATTCACGGTGAACGGCAGCTGTCCGACGTGCTGCACATTGCGGAGCTGCTGCAACAACAAAGCCTGGTACTGGACGGCATTCCGGCGCTGGTGAACCATTTTGCCGAGCAAGTGAACGAACGCCACGGCTTTGGCAGCAACAGCCGTACCCAGAGTGACGAGCAGCAACTGCGCTTAGAAAGCGACGACGAACTGATAAAAATTATCACCATTCACAAGTCAAAAGGCCTGCAGTATCCGCTGGTGTTTATGCCCTTTGTGGCCTACACCCAGGCGGAAGCCTACCGGATAAAACCGCCGGCGGTGTACCACGATGAAAACGGCGAGCTACAGGTATTGTGGTCAAAAGATGACGACAACAAACAGCGCTTAAGTAATGAGATCCTCGCAGAAGACTTACGCAAAATGTATGTGGCCGTTACCCGCGCGCAATACGCGACTTTTATTGCGCTGGAAGCGGTGAAAGAGCATCGCAACAACCCACTTTTTTATCTGCTGAACGGCGGCGAGTCGTTAACCGATGAGCTGTACAACGAAGTTAGCGAACGTTGGCAGCAGGCACAGCATACGCAGTTAACGCGATTGGAAGACGACGAGCCTTTAGTCCGTGCGCTGGAGCAGGAGCAAACAACACCGAAGCTGACACCACGCAGCATGCCCGAAGACCGTAAACTGGAGCGTTGGTGGGTGGCCAGTTACAGTGCGCTGAAGTACGAAGGCGCCGTGACAAAAAGCGTGCAAGCACCGCAGTCGCCCGATGAAATGAACCTGCTGGACGAGCGCGATGACGACGACGCGGAAGTTGCTAGTGCCGCTGAACCGAGCCCGGACAGCATTCATCATTTACCCAAAGGGGCGGGACCGGGTACGTTTTTGCATAACCTGCTGGAAGAATCCGCCAATATCGGGTTTGCGCAGATTGCGGGTGACGCCGCCGAGCGTACTGAGCTGGTACAAGGCTTTTGTGTCAGCCCTTATTGGCAGGAACATCAGAACAGCCTTGAGCAGTGGCTGGAAGCCTATTTGCACAACCAGTTCCCAATTAATGACAGTGGTGATCGCATTAGCTTAAGCGTACTGGAGCAATACAAAGCCGAACCGGAATTCTGGTTCGGTGCCAGCGAGGTTAACGCTCAAAGGCTGGATGCTCTGGTTCGCGAACACATTCTGCCCGGGCACGATCGCCCGGCGCTGGAGCCCAATGTGCTGAACGGTATGCTGAAAGGCTTTATCGATTTGGTGTTTGAGCATAACGGCAAATATTACGTAGCGGATTATAAGTCCAACTGGCTGGGCGAAGACGACCATGCCTATATCGAACAGGCCATGCGCGAGAAAATTCTGCACAGCCGTTACGACCTGCAATATGTCATTTATACGCTGGCATTACATCGTTTGTTAAAAGCGCGGTTAGGCAGCGACTACGACTATGACACTCACGTAGGCGGTGCTGTGTACCTGTTTTTGCGTGGGCACCGGGCGGAAACCGGTGGTGCTTTCTGCGACAGGCCGCCAAGGGAACTGATAGAGCAGTTGGACGCACTTTTTGCGGGTAAGGACTTGTCCGATAAGGAGCCGGTATGACAGAGGTAACCTCAAACACCTTATTTGATGCTCTGCGTGAGTGGCGCGATGCCGGCTGGATACGCTCAATAGACCTGGCCTTTGTAGAGTTTTTGCAGCAAGCCGGAGAAGCGCGTAGTGAGGTGTTACTGGCCGCCGTTTGTGCATCGCATGAAGCCGGTCGCGGGCATACCAGCATTGACATAAAGGCTCTGCAGAATGAACCTGAAACTGTACTGAACTTACCACCCGAAAACCGCTATTCACCAAACTGTGATACTCCCAGCGAGTTGTTCCGTAAGTTTGGTACTAATGTGGAAACCGCTTTAACCCAAAGCCACTGCGTAGACGCCGACGGTAAAGGCAACCAGCCGCTGGTGTTAAGTGCTGGCAAACTGTATTTGCGTCGTTACTGGCAGTACGAAGCCTTTATAGAGAACGACTTGCAGGCGCGGATGAGCGACCGGCCGGTTACCAACGACGACTTACTGAAAAGCACTCTGGCCAAGCTGTTCGCCCGGGCTGACGATGAAAAAACGAACGACATTAATTGGCAACGAGTGGCCTGCGCTAACACCGTACGAAATCGCTTTAGCGTGATAACCGGCGGGCCCGGCACCGGTAAAACCTACACCGTGGTGCGCTTGTTAACGGCGTTGCAGCATCAGACCTTATTCCTGGGCTTACCGCCGCTGCGCGTATCGCTGGCTGCACCTACCGGTAAGGCCGCCGCGCGGCTAACCGAATCCATAGAAAGCGAGCTGAATACACTGCGGGGTGATGCAAAGCTCGCCACCTTAAAAGACGCCTTAGACTCCATAAAACCCGAAGGTAAAACCCTGCACCGCTTACTGGGGGTAAAACCGAATTCGCGCGCCTTTAAACGCCACGCCGACAACCCACTGCGCACCGACGTTGTGATAGTCGACGAAGCCTCAATGATAGACATTGAAATGATGACCGCGCTGCTAAAAGCCACACCCAAAAATGCGCGCTTGGTGCTTATTGGCGATAAAGATCAGCTTGCCTCCGTAGAAGCCGGCGCCGTGCTTGGCAACCTGTGTGAAGGCGCGGACCAAGGCCGCTACCACACAGAAACCGCTCGGTGGTTGCAGCAAGTAGCCGACACGCCAGCCTTCCCGGCCGACTTAATTGACGAAAGCGGCGAACAACGCCTGCAGCATGTCGTGAAATTCCGCAAAAGCTACCGCTTCAAAGGTCCTATTGCCGACCTGGCTAACGCCATTAACCAGCAAGACAACGCCGCAACAAAACTGGAACTCGAAAAAGCCAAAACCGCCGATGAAGACTACCCTGTCAGTTTGCACGAAGTCAGCAGTTTAGATGATCCAGCCTTCGAGGCTCTTATCAGGGGTAGCCTGACGTTACACGTCAGGAACAATGCCGACACAACTACCGATGCCAACAACATCAACGATATCGCCCTGGAAGCCCTACAGAACCTAAGCAACTTCCAAATCCTGACCGCCCTGCGCGAAGGCCCCTGGGGCGTAAAAGCCGTCAACCAAAAAGTCGGCGACATACTCGGCGTAAACGCCAACACCTGGTACGAAGGTCGCCCCGTTATGGTCACAAAAAACGACTACGGACTGAAGCTGAACAACGGCGACATCGGCCTAACCTTTAAAGACCCCGAACACGGGCACCTGCGCGTCGCCTTTCCCGACCAGACCAGTCAGTCTGAAAATAAGGGTGTGCGCTGGGTACTACCCAGCCGGCTTACCCACATAGAAACCGTGTATGCCATGACCGTACACAAGTCTCAAGGCTCCGAATTCAAACACACTGTCATGGTGCTCCCCGACCACGACAGTCCTGTGCTAAGCAAAGAGCTGTTGTATACCGGGATTACCCGGGCTAAAGAGCGGTTGAGTTTGGTGGGTAGGTTTGCATTAGGACTAAATAATAAAGCATGCTAATTTCTAGGTAAGATATTTCGTACAAATTCGAAGGTTAGAGCGTTGCCTATTTCTTTCAAAAACATTGCTATTGATAAAGCCTACACGCGGCCTCAGTTAGCTGATATTTGGGGGCTTGGCGGTCAGCAAGCTATTGCTAGAGGAGTTTTCACTCCAGCTAATGCGAATATTATTATTCTGTTTGTGACCCATGATAAGCGTGACGACTCCACACCTTATGATGATCATATATTAGGTGATGTCCTTTACTGGGAAGGAGAAAAAGGGCATGCAAATGACAAGAGAATAGCAAATGCTCATGTAAACGCCGATGAAGTCCATTTGTTTTACCGTGATCACCATCGTGATGCTTTCACTTACAAGGGGCTGCTGACTCTAATCCAGTTCAAAGAAAAGGAAGATAAACCGAGTGAATTTCAATTTTTAATAAATCAATATGAGTCATCTGATGAAAAGGAGTTAAAAGAGTCTTTAATTGAACTCTATGGCTCACCTTTAGATACTACACGAGAAACGATAATCGATGCTCGGGTAGGTCAGCGACACTTTAGACGACAGTTGATGAAAAAGTGGCAGTCGTGTGCGGTAACGGGAATTGAGAAAACGGAGGTGCTACTAGCATCTCATATTAAGCCATGGTCGAAGAGCTCCGACGGTGAGCGACTAGATGCATACAATGGTTTGCTTCTTACTCCCGCATTAGACCGGCTGTTTGATAAGGGAATAGTTACATTTCGACAAAACAGAAAAATTGTTCTTTCTAATCAATTGGCTCCTTGGGAATATCAGAAGTTGGGAATTGATGCCGCTATGGAGCTGCGAGAACTTCCTGTAAGAACCAATGATTATCTCGAATACCATAGGGATACTATTTTTAAGCAGGCTCGTAGTTATTAGAATGAAATAAAGAAAATACGTCAGCGACACACGCCGACATTTCCGTTCCCAATTGCCCCCACCCCCAAATAGTTCTAATATACCCACACGACCCAGTAACTTACTGATCTCATGCCTCTTTCCTTTAAAAGCTTAACCCGGTCATTTGCCTTTTTATTGGTTCTCTTCACCGCTGCCAGCGTACATGCGTCCGAAATCTTCAAGCTAGAATCTAAGCTCCTTGATGAAGGGATTACGGCACGGGTCACTTTGCCGGAAAGTTATCAGCATTCAGACAGTTTTCAGTATCCGGTGCTGCTGGTTATGGACGGTTCAACGCAGTTTGAGCACATAGCGGGTAACGTTAATTTTTTAAGTACATTTTCTATTGTGCCGGAAATGATCGTTGTCGGGGTCAGTACAAGTAACCGCTTAAAGCGTTTTACTCATACCGAGCTGGAAGGCTTTGAGGGGCGTTCGGGCGGTGCTGAGCAGTTCACTCACTTTGTGCGAGATGAACTCCTGCCTGAGTTACAAAAGAAGTACCGAGTCGCGCAGTATACGGTGGTTACCGGGCACTCGTTGTCGGGGCTCTATACCAGTTATCTGGCGGCTCATCATTCTGGTTTTATCAACGCCGCAATATCGGTGAGCCCAAGTCTTTGGTGGGATGACTTTGCGCTTATCAGTGATATAAAAGCGGTAAAACAAGAGAAAGAAAAGCCGTCGGTACGTTGGTTTGTCAGTATGGCGAATGAGCCTAATGAAATGGCTGAGGGTTATGAGCGTTTATTAAGCGTGCTGGAAGCGAAGCCGGAATCGGCTTTTAATTGGGAAGCAAAGCAGTTCCCCAACGAAACCCATGACAGCACGCCATTAATTGGCAATGTAGAGGGGCTTAAATCGGTTTTTCGTGGCTTTAATGCGGTGCCGAACATCGAGATTAAGTCGCTGGAACAGTTACAGATGTTCTACGCCGATTACGAAAAGACAGTGGGCTACGACTTTCCTATGTCGGTTCAGCAATACAACGTGTATGGCTTAAAGGCCGCCTATGAAGGCCAAGTTGACTGGGGACAGACTATTCTGGAGAAAGGCGTTGAGGTATTCGACCAGTCCGAGATTTTATGGGACAGCCTGGCAACGGTTTATTCAATGAATGACAATAACGCGAATGCGTTAAAGGCCTCGAATAAAGCTGTGCAATTCGCACACGAGCACCAGTCAAAATACCTCAGTGAAATTGAAGTGCAAAATACGGAGATAAAAGCGCGTAGTAATTAACGCCATTAAACCTGCCGCAACACATCCAATACACCCTGGGCTAATGCCTTCTCCTGTGGTGACGCGTCGAAGTGCTCGTTGGCTTTCACGCGATCCTGCCAATGTTTTACAAAATCCATGGGTTCATCCGGGTCAATTTGCTCAGGTTCTGACATTAAGGTGTTTTGCTGGTCGGTTTTAGCCATATGAAAATCCATACGGTTACGCTGCTGCGCGCTAATTGCACCGGCTTCAAACAGCTGATTTGCCAGCTTGCTCATGTCGTTAGGTGATATGTCCCGTGGGTTAAAGTCCTCGGTTATTATTTTTTGAATATCACCCGGGCTAACGGGTTGTTTACCGTCGTTGCCGCTTTCAGCCTGGCGGCGCATAGCTTCTTCAAACAGCTGGTCGCGCGCGGACATCAGACTTTCCAGTTTTTCTTTGTCATCTTTACTGAGGTCGTCTTGACCCTCAAGCTCTTCAATTTTCTTTTCAATTTCTTCGAGCTTTTCGGTATCAACACCCATGCGGTTCAGCAGCATGCTGCGATAAGCTTTGTCTATTAGCGACTCTTTCTCTTCTTGCGCTTTTTGCTGGTCAGCCTTGTTATCAAGCGGCTCTTGATTCGTTTCATTTTTAGCCATTGCAGGTGTTGACTGGCTTACGCTGTTGATTAGTGAGTTAATGTTCATGATTCCTCCATACCAAAAGTTGCCTGCCGGGTGGCAAAAGCTTGCCTGTTTAACGCACTATTTGTGCGTTAACGGTGCTTTTGGATAAGAAACAGCAAAAGGTGTGCCATTTATGGGCAGGTTTTTCTGGGCAAACTCACAAAAATTTGTTTTGCTGTGAGTAATTGAAAAACAAAAAAAGAATGAATTTTATGCATCAACGCCGCTCAGGAAAAACCACCACCTTTAATGCCGCTACGCCAGACAGCGACGCGCAGCGCGACCGAGCGCGTATTATTCACTCGTCGGCGTTTCGTCGGCTGCAGGCAAAAACTCAGGTGCTGGGCGTGGGTGACAATGACTTTTATCGAACCCGACTGACGCATTCTATAGAAGTCGCACAGATTGGTTCAGGTATTTGTGAGCATTTAAAGCAGCAGTACATAAATGATGATGTACTCTCGCAGCAGATACCGTCATTTTTTCAAATTGAGGCGACCTGCCTGGCGCACGACCTGGGGCATCCGCCGTTT
Organism: Pseudomonadota bacterium; assembly: GCA_051745385.1. Lineage (GTDB taxonomy): Bacteria > Pseudomonadota > Gammaproteobacteria > Enterobacterales > Alteromonadaceae > Idiomarina. The sequence continues at coordinate 33,968 of JBNJDZ010000009.1, forward strand.
GGACATGGTGGTGAAGTGGCTTTGAATTATCATATGTTTGGGCATGGTGGTTTCGAGGGGAATGGACAGACGCTGCGTATCTTAAGTAAGCTCGGTGAATACTCTGATCAGCATGGCCTGGATGTAACTCGTCGCACTTTGTTGGGAGTATTGAAGTACCCCGTACTAAATACAGAGGTGCAGAGCACTGATTTAACCGCTGACCTGCCGTTAAAGGCGTTCAAACCACCTAAATCGATTCATGATGACGAAGAAGACGTTTTAGACTGGATTCTTACTGACTTTTCGCCGCACGATAGCGACACTTTCCGAACAACTGTAGAAGAAGACGGTAAACGACGCTCTCAGTTTAAAGCGTTTGATACTTCTATTATGGAGCTGGCAGACGATATCTCTTACGGTGTCCATGATTTAGAGGACGCGCTGGCGCTGGGGTTAGTGACGGAACGTCAGTGGCGCGAAGATGTATTACAACAAGCACCTGAAAACAGTCTGCTCATAAAGGAAGCGGACTTTTATAATGACAAACTGTTCTCTCCGGAAAGCCGAGATCGAAAGCACGCCATTAGTAAGCTTATTGGGCATTTGATACCGCAAATATCGATAGAGCGTCGTCAACAATTTGAGCATCTTCAACTCGACTTACAAGCCGTACTCCCTGCAGAAGAGGAACAGACACTTGAGCTATTGAAACGCTTTGTCTTCAAGCACGTTATTCGTAGTGCTGAAGTAAAAGCGATGGAGTTCAAAGGCCAGCGCATCATTATGGCTCTATTTGAGGCATTAAGCGATGCACCAGAGGAACTACTGCAGCCATCAACATTGGAAAAGTATCGGCAGGCGAGCAACCCAAGGCGAGTCATCTGTGATTATATCTCGGGTATGACAGACCATTTTGCTCGTAAACAATATAACCAACTGTTTGCTACTGAAGGTGGGCGGACATGACTGTCTATTGAGTGCTACTACTTGGGTAACATAAAAAGGGCGCCGTATTGGCGCCCTTTGAGTTTAACGAGTAGTTTCAATTAGAGAATAAACTTATTCCCATTCAACTAACAGGTCGACACCTGAGTAGTTGGTATAGCCTTTAATACTAATGTACCAACGGTCTTCAGACGGATTCTCTATATTACAAGTTTCGTTATTACCTGAACGGTAAGGACGGCACTCGTAGTTTGACTCCGTTGGTTCAGCACCCTGACGAACATAAAGGTCAGCGTCGCCGCTGCCACCAGACATAGTTACGTCAAGCGATGACATGCCGGCAGGAATGTCGACGTAGTAATGTGTCCACTCGTCACTGTTACCAGATAGGTCGGTAGCTGAGACAGAATCACCTTCACCGCCGCCACCAGAGCTAGGCTCTGTGAACGAACCAGTCAGGTTAACGCCAGAGAAGCTAGAGTACGCATCGACCATGACATAGTAAGTACCGGCTTGTACGTTAGAGATAGAACAAGTCTCAGTATTACCATTCTGGTATGGACGACAGTCGTAGCTAGACTGAGTTGGCTCTGAACCGAAACGAACGTAAAGGTCAGCATCACCTGAACCACCGTTGATGTTAAAGCTTAGGTCTGTTGCACCGGCTGGAACATCTAAGGTGTAGTAAAGTGAATCACCAGTTGTAGCTGACAAGTCGCTAACTGTCTCACCGTTTGTCAGTTCGTTATCTGTTGGTGGCTCTGGATCTCCACCGCCGCCACCTGAGCCGTCACAGCCATTAGCGTCGATGTAATCTACAGCGTCTTTGGTTTGTGCTAAGCCATAACCGAACTGAACATCACGCCCTGCGGGACCTAAGTCCTGTGCTGTCGTGTTAAGAACGTCTCGGATTTCTTGTGCGCTACAACTTGGATGATGTGACCAAACCAACGCTGCAACACCGGCAACGTGAGGTGACGCCATAGACGTACCGCTCATGGTGCCATAGTTACCTTGTTGGCCAGTGCCTTCCGGGTAGGTTGAAAGGACATCAACACCTGGGCCTGCAATTTCAACTTGGCTGTTTTTCTGTGAGAAAGACGCCAGGTTTTTATTGTTGTCTACTGCCGCAACTGACACAACAGCGTTGTAAGATGCAGGGTAAGACATTGCATCTGTTTCGCTAGAGGCTGAACCATCGTTACCAGCAGCAGCTACAAGTAAAACGCCCTGGTTATAAAGGTCCTGCATAGCGTTGGCTTCGGTCTGGTTTGAACCACCGCCACCTAAGCTCATGTTAACGACGTCTGCGCCATTATTAGCACAAGTTTCAATAGCTGAAACCAGCGACGATGAATAACCCCAGCCGCTTGAGTTAAATACTTTTACAATGTGCAGATTAGGGTTGCTGCCAATAACGCCGCGAACACCTAAGCCGTTATCTAAAGCGGCAATAGTGCCTGCAACGTGGGTGCCGTGAGGACCACCTGCATCGTACCAGTTACCGGTTCCGCTATCGTTAGTTCCGTTAACGGTACCGCCTTGCGTTCCCATGTCTTCGTGTGGCAAGTCTAGACCTGAGTCAATGACACAGACTTTTTTACCGCCAGCTGATGCAGCTGCAACGCTGTCGTCAACTAAGTCAGCCTGAACCTGGCCGATACCATAAGGTACGTCCTGAGCCATGAAGCGGCGCTTCTGGTCAACTTCGACGTATTCAATGTTAGGGTTTTTCTCAAGGCGTTTTTTCTGTTTTTCACTAAGTTCAGCCGCAACTGCCAGGTTATGGCGCATGCTGAGCTTTACTTTACCGCCGGCCTTTTTGACCATGTTGTTTGCGCGAGATATCGCAAGTTCAGAACGCCCGCGATTCCCCATTTTCTGTACGGCGTTACCATTATTCTTAAATTTAATAATGTAACGTTGCGGAGCGGCGCTTTCGATTTGCTTCTGGTTGTCAAGCAATGGCTGAGCTTGAGAATGCTCAGGTGGTTTTGCAAAAGCAGATGAAACCGACACTGCCAAAGCAGACAGTGTAAGAACACTTAGTTTTTTCATAACGTAATATTCTCTTTTTGTTTTTATGTTGGACTGCAATGAGTCCTTCAAAGAAGGCAGCAGAGGATACGTCGTTTGGCTGCACGAGAATGACGTCGTTTGACATCATTTGTTGCATTTAATAACAAAAAATAAACGATTTAAAGGGTGGGAATGTAAAGATTGTTTAAATATCTTACAAAATTGCAACATATGAGGCGCTATAGCTTAGGCTTAATATGGGCTTTGAGGTATTTGCGTGTGTCTGTATTTTTTTCGATAAAGGGTGAATACGTGATCAACCCCGCCTGTTTGAGTTATAATTCGCACAAATTTCAGCCGCGAAGAGAGAATTATGGCTAGAAACAAGAAAGAATCCATTGTTTTAGAAACGCCTACGGGCTCTGATCACGTGCTGCTGCACTCTTGCTGTGCACCGTGCTCAGGTGAAGTAATGGAGCGCATGGCTGAAGCGGGCATTAAGTTTACGATTTTCTTCTATAACCCGAATATTCACCCTGAAAAAGAGTATTTGCTGCGTAAAGAAGAGAATATCCGTTTTGCTGAAAAGCTCGGTGTAGACTTTATTGACTGCGACTACGATACCAAGAATTGGTTTGAGCGGGTGAAAGGCCTGGAATGGGAACCGGAACGCGGTGAGCGCTGCAGAGTATGTTTTGATATGCGTTTTGAGCGTACCGCGTTGTATGCGCATGAAAACGGCTTTGACACCATTACCAGCTGCTTAGGTATTTCACGCTGGAAGAATATGGAACAGATTAACGACTGCGGTCAGCGTGCGGTTGCGCGTTATCCCGGTCTGCATTACTGGACCTTTAACTGGCGTAAGAAAGGCGGCTCTGCCCGTATGGTAGAAATTGCCAAGCGTGAGCGTTTTTATCAGCAGGAATATTGTGGCTGCGTGTATTCATTGCGGGACACCAACCGCTGGCGCCTGCAAAATGGCCGTGACCGTATTCAAATTGGTGTTGAATACTACACTCCTGAGTAACCCGTCTTAAAAAAGCCCCGAACGCTGGGAAGAAAGGCGTCCGGGGCTGCACGTGAAACTAAAACTCACTCAATGTTAGAAGTTATAACGGAAGTTCGCCATAACGGTGCGTTGCTGACCATAGAAACAGTCGCCGCGTGCACCGCATGAGGTAATGACGGTTCTGTCTGTCAGGTTATCTACATCAAGGCTTAAGCTGTAATTACCCCAGTCGTAACCAATCATAGCGTCAAACAGCGTGTAGCTTGGCGTTTCTAAGTACAGTGGATTGCCGTTATAAACTACGTTACCGTCAGAGGTGTTCCCTACATAGCGAACGCCGGCACCAACTTTAAAGCCATTCCAGTTATCCGGACGGTAAGTTCCCCAAACAGAGGCTTGATGATCAGGAGTGGCCGACAACGGCTTGCCAACTTCAGATGGGATGTTGCTTTTGCTGATAGCTGTGTCGGTGTACGCATAGCTGGCGTAAACGTCCAGAGAGTCCCAGGCGAGTTGTGCCTCAAACTCGACACCTTCAATCTTAACTTCGCCTATTTGCACCTGACCGTCCGGGTTTGGCGCATCAGCATCGTTCACCGGGGTTGCCCGGTTTTCTTCTGTAATTTTATAAGCCGCTATGGTTAACAGGTGCTCTGTACCCTGAGGCTGATACTTAATACCGGCTTCCCACTGTTTGCCTTCTAATGGTACATAAGGATTTTCGTACGCATCTCGGCCAATAAGTGGAGAGAAAGATTCGCTGTAACTAAGGTATGGAGACAAGCCTCCGTCCATAAGGTACATGAAGCCCAGACGACCCGTTGTCGCATACTGATCGGTAGCGCTTCCGTCTTCAGGATTATTGGTAGCGCGATCGCGACGTAAAGCGGCTGAAACTAGCCATTTATCGTCTATACGCATGTTGTCCTGCACATACACACCCGTTTGGTGGCTGGTTAAAGAGGCATAGTCAACAGCATCGGATTCGGTTGGTAAGCCTTTTGCCTGCCCGTACACAGGGGCATACAAATCTAACGGGTTCATGGCACCGTAAGCGTAGTCGTTATCGGTGTAAGAGTCTTGAAAGTCCAGACCGAAGACTAAGTCGTGCTCAACCGCGCCGGTGATAACAGAGCCGTGTAACTGCAGGTCGCTGGTCCAGGTTCTGGCATCAGCACGAGACAAATAAGAAACGCGGTTAACCGTGCGGTTGTCGTCGGCGAAAACCGGAGGCCAGCCATACATGCTGTTGTAGTCGGCGTGACTGTCGTTGTAGCGACTTGCTAAACGCAGACTCCAGTCCAGGTTTATATCGTGCTCAACAATAGCGGTTAACGCGTCCTGCTCAGTATCGTATTTATCGAAACCCGGCTCCGACACAAAGGTGGAACTGTCAATTTGACCAAACTCGTTCGGGAACAAGGTGCCCTGCCACGGAAAAAACTGCGTACTTGAGCCTGATTCGTTACGCTGAATATTACCAATAAGAGTAATTTTTGTGTCTTCAGAAGCGTGCCAGCTTAAGGAAGGGTTGAGTACCAGGCTGTTGTCGGGCACAAAGTCGGTTTGGGTGTCGCTGTCTCGGTACAAGCCAACGAAGCGGCCTGTTAACGACGCGTCATCGTTTAAGGCACCGGTAATGTCGCCGGCCACTTGCTTGCGTGAATAGTTGCCTAACTGTGCCCAGAACTGACCTTCGGTTTCTGCCTGAGGGCGCTTGCTGACTAAATTAATGATACCGCCGGTAGAGCCTTGTCCGTATAGAACCGAGCTTGGCCCTTTCAATATTTCAATTTGATTTAATGAGTACGGGTTAATACGCACGTTGTTGTAGTAGCCGAATAATGATTTCAGACCATCTAAGTACTGTACCGGCGATACGCCACGAATTTGTGCCCAGTCGCCGCGGGTATCAACGCCGTAAGGTCCGTTGTATAAACCTGCTACGTAACCAATAGCGTCTTGGACTGTTACAGCCCCTAAGTCTTCAATGCGGGTCTCGGTCAGAACTGAAACCGATAATGGGGTTTCAATGATAGGGGTGTCAGATTTTGCGCCGGTAGCGCTAACGTAAGAGATAAGTCCGCGTGAGCTGACTTTGATGGTTTCCATCATCTCTTCCTGAGTCTTTTCCGGGCTTTCTTCTTGTGCGTGGGCGTTGGTCGCGGTTAAGGCGGCCAAGATGCTAGCCGCCAGTAAGGTCTTGTGAATGTTCATTGTTCCCCTCAAAAATTAACTGCTGTCTAAATTGAGGTGGATCTTAAATGAAAACGATTCGTATTTAAAGATCTATTTCGTCCATTCGTTCGGAAGTTCCCAATTAGCCCTGTGAACTTCGCCGTCCCAGGTTTGCAGCGTTAGCCATACGCGTTGCTGAGAATCGAAACTTTGAGGCGCTATAGCGTGAACGTGTTGTAAAAGCTCACTGCCATGCAGAATGCCAACATCCTCTTTTTGCAAGGTTTCCAGGGCAACTGGATCTTCGCCAATATTGACGTATCCCTGGCGGATATTGCTGACTTCACCTTCATTCACATAAGCAGAAAAATCCTTTACCCAGTCGTCGTGATGGGCGTAGGGTGCCTCATTGTCTAAAGGCTGCATTGACACGCTAAAAGGACCAACGGCTTTTTCTTCCCAGGCTGGAGGGAATTCAGGTGGTTGCAGTTGCTCATACAAAAAATAAATAGGCAGAATGAGAATTAAGCCGCTAAGTTTGAATTTATTACGGTTCCAAAAAGTATTTTTGCGACGCGCCATTACTGAGCCCCCTCGCTTTGTAGCTGTTCCTGAGCTGCAGCTCGTTTCTCTTTCGATGCTTTAACAGTACGCGAGCCCCAGATTAAAAAGCCGGTAATAGACATGGCTGACAATATAAGGCCAAAAATAAACCAGATGGCTTTGGTCCAAATACCGCCAATGGTGCCGTAATGCAGGGGATCAACAATATGCTGAATGGTTTGCAGTGTATTCATGTTCTCCGGTGAAACGGCACGGGCTATTTCGCCGTTCCATGGGTTAATATCCAGGCGATAGGAATACTGATCGTAAAAGATAAAGTCGCCGCCGCCCATAATTTTAAACATGTCACGATTGTGCTCCGGCATCATAATAAAGCTGGGTCTTATGTCCGGGAAACGCTGCTCGGCAATTTGCAGAGCTTGTTCGAAGGAAACCGGAGGCTGTGCTTTTTCACCCATCGGAATGTCAGATACTTCTACTAAAGGTGCATGCTCTTCAATATCGATATCGGCATGCCAAAGCACTTGTTGGGTGAAATACCAGAGGCCGGTCAGGCTCATAACAATAAGGAACCATATAGACCAGGCGCCGCCATGCTTATGTAAGTCAGTTAATAGTGTTTTCTTGCCCTGCTTAGCGCGAACTTTAGGTTGCGTGTAGGCACGCCAGAATTTTTTGTAAATAACCAGCCCGGTAACTAACGCACCTATCATGACAAATGACATGGCTGAAACTAAATAGTAGCCAACGCTATAGCCTTCTTGCCAGGGGAATAGCAGCCAGCTATGCAACGAGCGCATAAAGTTAATAAAGGTAATTCCCTGGTTCACTTCCTGAATTTCGCCGGTGTACTGGTTTACGTAAGCAATGCCATTTGGAATATTCTCGGCTGAGAAGATAACAGCGTTAATAAGGTAAGGCTCGAAAGTCATTACCGTAGTGACGTTGGCGGTTGGGAACTGGCTTTTAACCGCAGCAACAAGTTCTGAAACAGGTTGAGCGGGCAGACCATCAGGATTGACTGCACGTGCGTTCTCGTTAAATAGCCAGGTGAGCTCGTGGCTGAAGACCGCAATGGTGCCAGTAATACAGATAAAGCAGAACAATATCCATATAGGTAGCGAGCACCATCCGTGTAATTTAAACCATTGTCGTTGCGTCATTCTGAGCCCCCTGAAAAATTTTCCGAAATGATATTGTAAATACGAACAATTATCAAATACAATACTACCGATAACGATTCGCATTTACAGTCTGTAGTCGGGAGACAGTTCATGAAGGCATTCGCCAAAAGCTTTTTAGCGACAGCAATAACATCGGTGCTGTTAACTTCTACTGCGTTTGCGGTGCAGTCAGAAGATTCAGACCAAGCTGAACAAAAGACCGAGACTAAAGAAAAGATTTTTGAACACATTAAAGTAACGGGGAGCCCGCTTGATAACGCGACAACAGCAACCGGGTTACCGCTAACTTTACGTCAGACTCCTCAATCAATTTCGATTATTGATCGCACTTTCATTGATGGGTTTGCATTAGATACTGTTGCAGATGTTATGCAATTTGCCCCGGGTATTCAGGCGCAGCAGGCTGAAACCGACCGCTTTTTCTTTCGCTCACGTGGTCGTGACGTAACTAACTTCCAATTCGACGGCGTGCCCATTGCGTACAACAGTTTCTTTAGTGAAGCTCTGGCCGACTCGGTGGTGTTTGAACGAGTGGAGATTGTGCGCGGTGCGACCGGTTTGTTAACCGGTGCCGGCGAGCCTTCTGCAGCAATTAACCTCATTCGTAAGCGTCCAAAAACGGAAGACGGCGGCTATGCGAGTGTCGGCGTCGGTTCCTGGGACAACTACCGCGTGGAAGCCGACCATTCACAGACACTTTCTGAAGATGGCGATATTAAAGGGCGAGTGGCTTTGGCTTATGAAGAAGGCGAAAGCTATGTGAATTTGTCTGAAAAAGAAAACGCGCAAATTTATGCCGTAGTAACGGCAGATTTGAGTTCTCAAACCCGCCTGACAGTTGGTGCCGATTATAGCGAACGTAACCCCAAAGGCAGTATGTGGGGCGCATTACCGCTGTTTTATGACGACGGAACTCAGGCGGATGATCTACCGGTGAGTACAACAACCGCTTCGCCCTGGAATAGATGGGACAGGGAAAGTACCAATATCTTTGCTCAGCTAGAACACGCATTTGATAACGGCTGGGATATTCAAATGGATGTTGAACGCCGCGAAGGTCAGATGGTTGGCGAATTACTTTATGTTTCTGGGTTCCCGGATAAGGAAACAGGTGTTGGTTTGATAGGCTCTCCGACAATCTATTTGTCAGAGCGTGAACAAACATCTTTCCGTGTTTTAGCTTCAGGTCCGTTTGAGTTATTTGGTAGAGAGCATCAATTAACTGCTGGCACCTTATACTCGAAGCAAGACGTGTCATCTCAGCAGTACGGTGCAATTGATGACGGCCGTTTTAATTTTAACGAGTACGGGCAAATTGTCTTAGGTAACTTTTTTAATTGGGATAATGGCATTGATAGACCGACTTTTGGTGGTGCACCCGATGTCTCAACAGAAACGGTAAAACAGCAAGGCATATACGCTGCTGCTCAGTTTAGTCTCACCGATGAGCTTACAGCTATTTTGGGTAACCGCCTGACAACGTATGACACTCAAGCTGAGTCCCCATGGGCTACAAGTGACTACGAAAACTCGAGTGTTAATACGCCCTATGTTGGTCTTGTCTACGACGTGACTGACATTATTTCGACCTACGCAAGTTACACAGAAATTTTTCAACCTCAGAATGCTCTTGATGTTAACGGCGAATTAATAGGTCCAATTGAAGGGTCTAATGCGGAAATAGGCGTTAAAGGTGACTTCTTTAATGAAGCGCTCACGGCCAGTTTCGCGGTATATCAGGTTAAGGAAGATAATCTGGCGATCAACGATCCCGACAATACAGATCCACTGCCGGGAACCACACTTTTCCCGTCTATTGGCGTTGATGGTGCAGAAAGCGAAGGTTATGAGCTGGAGCTAAACGGTAAACCAACAGACGCTTTGAACATTTTCTTCAGCTATACACATAATGAATCTACTGACCGTGACGGTTCAGATTATGCGCCGTACTTGCCGGAAGATATGTTGAAAGCCAGTGTGCTTTATACCGCCACCGCTGCGTTAAAATTAGGTGTAAATGCCAACTGGCAAAGCGAAGTATCAAACCCTGGTGTGGGGCCAAACGGAGAAACGTTCAATCAAGACAGTTACTCCGTTTTTAATGCTATGGCGAGCTATGAGTTAAGCCAAAATTGGGACCTTAGCTTGAATGTAAACAATTTGTTCGATGAGAAGTACTATTCAAGCATCGACTTTTACAATCAGGGCTTCTTTGGCGCAGAGCGTAACGTCGAGCTGAGCGTTAAGTACGCCTGGTAAGCGGGCATCTTTACCTAATAATGAAGGGCAGTATTTACGCACTGCCCTTTTCTTTTGTCCGTTGCTAAGCGCCCTGCGACTTGCTATAACTGCGCGCAAATTCTACAACACCTTTTTATCTAATGAGTCAGTCGTCTGATACCGTTGTTATGGTGCGCCCGCACCACTTCGCCTCTAATCCTGAAACGATGGCGGATAATGCCTTCCAGTCGATAGCACAACAAGAAGCCAATGTTGCTCAGTCCGCTTACGATGAAGTTACTAAGGCTGTAGAGCTATTGCAGAGTAAAGGCGTTAAGGTGCACCTGTTTGAAGATACCGGTACAGACACACCCGATTCGGTTTTCCCGAATAACTGGTTTAGCACGCACAATACCGGAGAATTGGTGCTGTATCCCATGTATTGCAATAACCGCCGTAAGGAGCGTCGAGCCGATATTATTGAGTTTCTTCAGGAAACTTATGGATACAACAAAACGCTCGACCTTAGCGCACTAGAGCAAAAAGAGATTTTCCTGGAAGGTACAGGTTCGGTGGTTTTCGACCACGATAATCAATTGGCCTATGGTGCCCGTTCGAAACGCATGGACGAGAACGCCTTGAAGCAATTGTGTGAACAGTTGGGTTATCAGCCAATGGCTTTTGATGCCACCAACAGTGACGGGAAACCGGTTTACCACACCAATGTGCTTATGGCGGTTGGCAGTGACTTTGTTATAGCGTCTGTGGATATGATCCGCAATAAGGAAGAGCAACAGACTTTTGTTCGTTCAGTTAAGAACTCAGGCAAAACCTTAGTGCCATTAACAGAACAGCAGATAAGCAACTTTGCGGGGAACATGCTGGAACTGGAGGTTAATGGCCACAAACTCCTGGCTATGTCTGAAACTGCTCATAACTCGTTGACCACAGAACAAATGCGGCAACTGGAGCAGTGGGTTGAGCTATTACCTATAGCGGTTCCGACCATAGAACTGGGCGGTGGCTCTGTTCGTTGCATGCTGGCGCAGGTGTTTGGAAAGACATAAAGAATTATAAAAGCGGTTTATAAAATAAATGAAAACTATTATTTGACATTATATAGAATGTGCGTAGAGTAGCCGGCGTTGGATAAGAAACAGTTAGTTAAACACTCCTTTACGTCGTTTTGTTAGTAGTAATACCTTCGTCCTGTAGTTTTAAGTTTCATTTTTTACCCCGCACGATCATCGCAACTGGGAATGCCCGGAGCGATTACCTATTTTATAAAATTTCAGGATATTTATTATGTCTAATACAGTAAACGGTGTTGTTAAGTGGTTTAACGAAGCAAAAGGTTTTGGTTTTATCGAGCAGAAAGGCGGAGCAGACGTATTTGCTCACTTCAGCGCGATTGTTAGCGACGGTTTCAAAACGCTAGCCGAAGGCCAGAACGTTTCTTTCTCAGTAACCCAAGGTCCTAAAGGTCCTCAGGCTGAGAACATCCAAGCAATTTAATTTGCATGGATTAAGCTTCTAAGTAAGCTAAAAATGATGAAGAGCAGCCCACGGGCTGCTTTTTTTGTGTCTGAATTTTAGCGATAAACAACGTAGAATGATGACAGAACAAACAAACCGGAACCCAATGTGACTCAGCCGTTAACCGACTTTATCTGCCCACTTGATGGCAAGCCGTTGCACTTAAATGAGCGAAGCTGGCGCTGTGACAATAATCACAGCTACGATGTGGCAAAACAGGGCTACGTGAATTTACTGCCGGTGCAGAATAAGCGCTCGAAAGATCCGGGCGACAGCAAGGCCATGGTGCAGGCACGGAGAGAGTTTCTGGAGCAGGGTTATTATGAACCGCTGGCGCAGGTTCTGGCAGATACTGTGTTAGCACAGGGCGAGCAGGCGGTGCTCGATGCCGGTTGCGGCGAAGGTTACTACCTACGCTACTTGGTTGAGCAGGGCGAGCAACAGGGCACTGATTTAAGTGTGGCTGCTCTGGATATTTCAAAATGGGCAGTGCAGGCTGCGGCAAAACGCGATAAACGTCTGAGCTGGATGGTCGCTTCCAATAGCTCTATTCCACTGGACGATAACAGTGTCGATACCCTTTTGTGCGTGTTTGGCTTCCCTGTTGAAGCTGAATTTAAGCGGGTTCTAAAGCCTGGTGGTCGGCTGATTATGGTAGACCCGGCTGGTGGTCATCTAAAAGAGCTAAAAGCCATTATTTATTCTGAGATAAAAAGTAAAAATGAGACGCTGCCGATAACCGACTCCGCTTTTGAGTTGACCTCTGAGCAACAAGTAACTTTTCCGGTATCCTTGGCATCAAATCAGGCGATAAAAGATCTACTGACTATGACTCCCCACCTATACCGAACCAGCGCTGAAGGTCGTGAACGCGCCGAAGCTCTCAGCTCATTAGAGCTGACAGCCGATGTATGGGTCCGGGTTTTTGGGTTAAGTAGCTAACATATGCAAGCTGTTATTCACTCAACAATAACCACGATACTTAAGGTTGACTGGAGTCGGTTATTTAAGAGTGATTACCCCTTTACTTGCTATGACTTTCTGTTGGCGCTTGAACAGGGCGGTAGTCTTGGGCCTCAGCGAGGCTGGTTGCCGCAATACGTCACAGTACATGACAATAGCGACACACTGATTGCTATTATGCCGTGGTTTAAAAAGACCCATTCCTATGGCGAGTATCTGTTCGACTGGGCTTTTGCTGAAGCCTACGAGCGTTATGGTTTTCATTACTACCCTAAGCTGATTAATGCCATACCTTTTACCCCGTGTCAGGGGCCTCGTCTGGCTACTGCCGAGGATGTTAATGCCGGTGATGTTCTACCCATTATTGAGTCGGCGTTGATGCAGGCACATGACGCCAGCAATTTGCAGAGCTTGTACGTTGAACCTGATGTAAGCGAGGCACTGGCAGAAGAAGGTTGGTGGCAACGATTTGATATTCAGTTCCTCTGGCAGAACAGAAATTACAGCAGTTTTGATGACTTTTTATCGGGCCTGGTGTCGCGCAAGCGCAAGTCCATACGTAAAGAGCGCCAAAAGGTGTCAGAGCAAGACGTGCAGATGCGAACCCTACAAGGCAGTGAACTAACCCCGGAGTTTTGGCATCAGTTCATTTTGTTCTATCAGCGCACCTATTTAAAACGCTCGGGCCATGGCGGTTATTTAACCCCGGCTACCTTCAAACTCTGGGGGGAACATTTAGCTGACCATATTGTGGTTTTCGCGGCTTACCGAAATGACGAGATGCTAGCGGCTTCATTGTGTTTTAAAAGTGAAGAAACGCTTTACGGGCGTTACTGGGGCTGTCAGGAAGAGCTGGAGTTTCTGCATTTTGAAGCCTGTTATTATCAGGGTATTGAATACTGCATAAACCAGGGCTTAAGTTACTTTGACGCCGGCGCCCAGGGCGAGCATAAGCTGCATAGAGGCTTTGAGCCGGTATTGCGTAAAGGGTTTTACCGGTTTACACCCTCTCCCCTTAATGACGCCATTGAGCAGTATTGTCAGGATGAAAGTACTGCGTTACGCGAACACCTGAAAACACTGCAAACTTACCTGCCTTATAAAGACCGCGGTTAATACAGCGGCCACACCAGCAGTATCATGACCAGCGCAACGACCGATACGAGCAGAGATAACGGCAGACCCAGACGCCAATAGTCGCTGAAGCTATAACCGCCCGGACCCATTACCAGAATATTCGACTGGTGGCCTATTGGCGTTAAGAATGGCACTGCGGCGCCTATAGCGACCGCCATTAAAAACGGATCCATACTGGCACCGAAGCTACTGGCCATACTGATACCAATGGGAGCCATAAGTACGGCGGCTGCGGCATTATTGACTATGTTGGATAGCAACATGGTGACCAGTAGTAGCAGGCCGACGGCTACAAATTCCGGTGACCCCTGGCTGACATAAAGCACGGCATTAGCAATGGTATCTGCCGCGCCGCTGCGTTCCAGTGCAGAGCCCAACGGTATTGTCGCTCCTAACAATACGATGATTGGCCAGTCTATAGCATCGTACAGCTCTCGCAGCGGTAAAATATTGGTAATAACCATAAGGCCTGCTGCCAGTGAGAAGGCGACAGGAACCGAGATTAAACCAAACGCAGCCGATAAAATCGTCGCAGCAAAAATACCCAGCGGCAACATTAACCGCTTTGACGAGCCAATGCGCAAGCTGCGCTGTGCCAGCGGGAAGCAGCCAAAGCGCTGAAATACATCATCGAGAACCTCGGCGTCTCCCTGCAGCAGTAAAACATCGCCGGGTTTAAAACGAATATTGGCCAGTGCGGTACCCAGTTTTTGACCTTCGCGCGCTACACCAAGCACATTGATGCCGTAGCGGCTGCGCAGTTTAATATCGGCGGCAGAGCGGCCGATAAGCCGGGAGTCGTGTCCGATAATTCCTTCTATTACGGTAATGTCATCGGATTTTAAGAAACGGTCATCAATTTCTTCTTCGGCATTAAGCTCAAGCCCGGTACCGTCAATAACTTGTTGGATAGTCTCCGCGTTGGCTTCGACTATCAGTACGTCTTCAGATTTTAGTCTCAAGTAACGAGCCGGTGCCGACCAGCGCTTGTCACCTCGTTGCAACGCAACAATAACAAAGTCATCTTCGCTACGGTTTTCCAGTTCATACAGGGTTTCGCCGACAAAGTTAGAACCTTCAGGTACATAGAGCTCGGTTAAATAGCTACTGACATCGTAAAGAGATTCCGACTTCGATTTACCGGCTTTTTCAGGTACCAGCCAATGGCTTAAAAGCCACATAAAGAGCAGACCGGCTATGGCGATGCTGACGCCAACCGGAGTGAATTCAAAAATACCAAAGGACTCACCCATAGCTTCGCGTCGGATGTCGGCAATAATGATATTTGGTGGCGTACCGACCATGGTGATAGCCCCACCCAGTAAGGAGCCAAAAGCCATAGGCATGAGCAGTTTAGAGGGGTTGTTGCCGCTGCTGCGGGCTAACTGAAGTGCGACCGGGATCATTATGGCCATGGTGCCGGTGTTGCTGATAAAAGCTGAGCAGACTGTTGTGACCGAAGTCAGGGCTACCATCTGTATCCAGCGCTGATCGCCAATATTTTTCATGGCTGAGGCAAGGGCATCGACTACACCGGAACGCCACAGTGCCTGACTGATTATTAATACGGCAGCTACGGTAATCACAGCAGCGTTACCAAAACCACTGAATACTTCAGCGGTTGGTACCAGGCCTAGAATGGCTGCGGACAATAGCGCCATCATAGCTACCAGGTCATAACGCCATTTATCGATGACAAAGAGCACCAGCATAGCAACTAATATGATTCCGATAAGCCATTGATCCAGCATGTAAGAGGCACCGTTTAATGTTTAAAGGTTGAAGATTGCACAGTGTTGGGTTTGACGCAATAGCGTCTATACTGATAAATCAGCTGGTAGCCCGACACCCCATTGCAGTAGCCTGACGTTTACGTCAGGAACGGTATCTCACCTGACATGAATGTCAGGCTACGAAATTATATGGAGGCCGTAAAATGAAATACCTAAGTTTAACGAGTGCAGTAATCATTGGTCTGGCGGGAATAAGCAGTGCGCCGGCAAAAAGTGATGAGCACAAAGACAGCAACCTGGCGAATGCCGAAATTCAGGAGTGGCAGGTGCCATGGGAAGACTCCCGTCCGCGAGACCCATGGGTGCACGACGGTACAGTCTGGTTTGTTGGCCAGGGCAGTCATTACGCCGCCACCTTTAATCCAAAAACCGAAGAATTCAAGCGCTATGACTTACCCGATGGTGCCGGTCCGCACACTGTTATTGTGGATGACCGCGGTGCCTGGTACGCCGGTAATCTCATGAATCATATTGGGTTAATTGACCCTGCAACGGGTGATATCGAGAAATTTGAGCTACCGGGTGATGGCTCTCGCGACAGCCACACCATGGACTTTACCTCCAACGATGACATTTGGTTTACGGTACAAGGCGGTAATCAAATTGGTTTTCTGGAAACCGGTGACGGTGAAATTATGTTGTGGGACGTTCCCACGGACTCGGCCAGACCTTATGGTTTAATCGTAGAAAATGATAAACCCTGGGCAACGCTTTTTGGCACCAATAAACTGGCGACCGTAGAAAATGGCAAACTAAAAGAAATAGAGCTGGATAGAAAAGACAACCGACCGCGCCGGCTGGGTATGACTGACGACGGCACCATCTGGTATGTTGACTACAACAAAGGGTACGTGGGTAGTTATGATCCGGTCAGTGGCGAGAATAAAGACTGGCGCGCACCAGCTGAAGAAAATTCTCGCCCTTATGGCATGGCGGTGGATAAGCGTAACGATGTCTGGTTTGTGGAAACCGGTGTGCAGCCAAACCGACTGGTGGGCTTTGATACAGAAACCCATGAGTTTTCAGAGCCGATTGAGCTGGAAAGTGGCGGCGGTACCGTTCGTCATATGTTCTATGATGAAAGTACCGATTCCATTTGGTTCGGTACCGACGCCAATACACTGGGCGTGGTTCGTTTAGAAGAACCACCTGCTGTTACAGCCGATTAGTTACATCGGCAATACTTCTAATACTGCAACATAAGAGCCCTGGCGTTTACTTGCCGGGGCTTTTCCATTTTCGTCAGCGTATTCGGCTTCTAACCAGTACATGCCCGGCTCATCCAGAGTAAAAGTCACTTCACCTTTCTTGTCGGTTTTCAGTTTGGTGGGTTGTGACTGGTCACGATAGCGCTCACCGTCTTTTACCAGGACAATTTCTGTACCAGCAGCGGCTTTGCCATCCATGTTGAACTTAAAGGTAATGTTTTCGCCGATGTATAAGTCATTTGGGTGAGTGATCGGTTCCAGTTCCAGACCTTTACCTGTTGGGCCTAAAGTGTCATAGGTTGGTGCACCGGAGGTAACAAAAGTCTCTACGCGATGTGAACGTTCACTAACTTCCAGGTCTTTAGCGTCCTGGGGTACTTCTTTATAAAAGTCGTCATTGGTTTTCTGTGAACCACGCGGCGGCCAGTACTGGCGTTCACCTTCGTCGTCTACCCAACGCGCTGATAAGCCTGAGCTGGCGGAGTAAACGGTGTATGTGCCTTCTTTTTCCAGCTCTACATCGAATACAGAGCGAAGTTTGCCTTTGTGCCCATTCTCTAAAGTCACTGCTGCGCCATCAGGCGCCATAGCTTTTACACGGTCCAGTCCCAGCGGGTAGTGGTCCGGATAGAAAATGCCGTTAGCAATAGCGGCGTCAAAAGTAATCCATTCCGAGTCACCAGATACAATGGTTGCACTAGGCTTTATCCATACACGGTGGGCTTCACTGCTGGCGCTGGCAAATAATGTCAGAACCGCCAGACTGGTGGTTAGTACAGAAGATAATTTCATGATTAAGGCTCCAGTTTTAATGACACACGGCCAAGCTCGTGCTCGCCAGTGTCTGAGATGGATATTGGGCTTTCGATAGGCAAAGACAATGGCAGTCGCAACATTTCACGGCCTCCAAGCTCTCGAGCGGCTTCGACATATAAGTAATATTGACCGGGCTCAAGCTCCGGTAATTGAGCCATTAAAGGCGTTAAGTCCACACGGTTAGTGCCCGGACGACGCGTTGCGCCCGATACGCCATCAATAGGCATGTCAGCCATTCGACCGCTGCGTCGCCACCATTGACGCATGTCTTTAAGCCACTTCTCGCCTTCGTTGTCTTTCAAATTCACGTCATACCAGACTGCAATGTCGACGACTCTTTGATGACGTTCGTTAGCGAGCCATACCGCCAGGTAGGGGGCATGGTATTCGGCAACCGATAAGCGAGGAATTTCGACTGTGAGTTCATTTTCAGCGGCATGTGCTGAACCCATAATGGCAAATAAGGGAATGATGAATCCGGCCAGAACTAAAGGCCAGGTGGACTTTCGCCCTTTGCTGTATTTTTTCAAGAGTAATAACCCCGTAACAGTGAACAGAATGCTGGCAATGGCAAATACATCAATGAACAGGCTCCAGAACAATCCGGTATTACGCGCCTTGTGGAGATCATTGAGGTAGGCAATCCAGCCGCGATCGGTGGTTTCGGAATAAAAGGCACCGCTGGCTAAATCGACGCTGAACCAGCTATCCCCGCCAGGTCGGGGCATGGCGACGTACAATTCGTAGTCATTCCATTCGATTTCGGCATTTGAACTGATGCTGTTTTGCGTCTTATCTTCGTACCAGCGGTGAAAAAAAGTTGGCAGAACGTCATTCCCTGACGCATTCACCAACCGGGCCAAATCCGTTTGTGGGAGAGAACTTTCATGGCTTTCGACGCTGGGAGCCGACTCTATCCAGCCGGCATGGTTAAGAGTAATGCCGGTAACTGAAAACAACAGCATGCCAATGAGGCAAATGGCAGAACTTATCCAATGCCAGTCTTTTAATGACCATCCTTTGCGTCTACTCGAGCGTCGAGCCATGACTTTTTAATCCTTTACAAACATCAGTGAATGTATCTTATATAAAAATTATTCTCATTTGCAATACTTAATGATAAAAATTCTCATTTAGATTTAATGCCGTTATGTTATGATGCGCACAAAATCGCCAATGAGGAATAGTTATGAGAAGTATCATTGCGGAAAAAGTAACCCAGGTACGCCACTGGAACGATACCTTATTCAGCTTCAGAACCACCCGTCAGCCAAGTTTCACCTTTGAAAACGGCCAGTTTGTGATGATGGGTCTGCAACTTGAAGAGAAGCCTTTGCTCAGGGCCTACAGTATTGCCAGTGCTAACCATGAAGAAGAGCTTGAGTTCTTCAGTATTAAAGTGCCTGACGGTGCTTTGACATCGCGGCTGCAACACATTCAGGTGGGTGACGAGGTGGTGCTATCAACTCGCCCTACAGGTACTTTAGTGCCCGGACATTTGCTACCCGGTAAGAACTTGTATTTGCTCAGCACGGGCACGGGCCTCGCACCTTTTATGAGCGTTATCAAAGATCCTGATATTTATGAACAGTACGATAAAGTTGTTCTGGTTCATGGTGTGCGCTGGGTTTCAGAGCTGGCTTATCAAAAGGAAATTGGCGAAGATTTGCCAAACAACGAGTACTTTGGTGACTGGGTACGTGAAAAGCTGATTTACTACCCAACTGTTACCCGGGAGCCCTTCCGTGACGAGGCTCATCAACAACGCATTACCGATTTACTGGAGTCGGGCACCTTAACTAAAACCATCGGTATGCCCGACATTAGCCCCGAGCACGACCGCTTTATGTTGTGTGGTAATGACGCTATGCTGCAAGACTTAATGGCAATACTGAATGAGCGTGGCTTCACAAAAGCTACATCACGTCGCCAGGGTGACTACGTGATTGAGCAGGCCTTTATTGAGAAATAGAGAGTATTGAGAAATAAGCAGGTGTATGACGCAAGAGCAAGGTAACAAAGCACTGGTGGTTGAGGGCGGCGCTATGCGCGGCATTTTCGCTGCAGGCGTATTGGACGGCTTTCTTGAAGCCGGGCATACAGACTTTGATTTTGCGATTGGTGTGTCGGCAGGTTCAACCAACCTGATTGGTTTTCTTGCCGGCGACCACGGACGTAACCGGAAGATTCTTTTGCAGCATGCACTGCAGCCTGAGTTTCTTAATTGGCGGCGATTTTTAAAAGGTGGTCACTTTTGCGATGTCAGCTGGTTATGGCATGCTTCGTTTGAGCAAGTGCCTTTGAATACCCAGCACTACCTGCAGCAAAACTGCCCTTTATATGTCGTTACCACCAACGTAGATACAGGCCTGCCGGTTTACACCCGGGTGACAGCAGATAATTTGCACGAACTTTTTCCGGCATCCTGCGCTATTCCTCTGGCTTACCGAGATTTTCCTACCGTTGGCGGGGCGGCTATGACCGACGGTGGTCTGGCCGACTCTATTCCGGTGATTAAAGCCTATGAAATGGGCGCCCGGGACATTACTGTTATTTTGTCTCAGCCCCGTGGCTTCAGAAAAAAAATACGGCCACTACCGACCTTTATGAAGCGCTTTTTTAAGCACCACCCTGCTCTGTTTGATGCGGTTGCCAGACGCTCGGCGGTTTATAATGACGCCATTAACTTCATTGATAATCCGCCAGCGGATTGTACTATGACTGTACTTGCACCGCCTGCGGACTTTCCGGTCGGGCGTTTTACTCAGGACAAAAAGCTGTTGGAGCAGGGGTATGAAATGGGAAGAGCCGCCGCACTGGCAACAATTACTGCGTGATGTAAGAGCCTGTACTTTATGTGAGCCTGAGCTTCCTTTAGGTGCCAGGCCCGAGGTTCAGTTTAATCCCAAGGCCCGTATTCTGGTCGCGGGTCAGGCCCCCGGTAAACGTGTACACGCCTCCGGTAAACCCTTTGATGACCCAAGCGGCGACAGGCTGCGGCAATGGATGGGCATTGATAAAGAGACTTTCTATGACGCAGAAAAGCTGGCCATTATTCCTATGGGATTTTGCTACCCGGGAACCGGGAAGTCCGGTGACTTGCCGCCGCGTCCGGAGTGCGCTCCAACCTGGCGTAATAAATTATTAGAGCAATTGCCGAACCTAGAGCTGACGTTGGCTATTGGTCAGTATGCTCAGCAATGGCATTTACAGGAAGCAAAGCGTAATTTGACTGAGCGGGTAAAAAGTTGGCAGGATTATTGGCCAACTTTACTGCCTATGCCGCACCCTAGCCCGCGAAACAACTTATGGTTACGTCGCAACCCCTGGTTTGAAGAAGAAGTCATTCCTGAATTAAAGCAGCGGGTTAGAGAACTGCTTTGACTTTTGCAGGGCGACCCTATAATTTTAACGCCTTATAATAAAAAGGTGGGTACGGATAACCCTTATGAACCCTCGAAAGTGGCGAGTCTGGCATCGCTGGTTATCTCTTATTGTCGGCTTACAGCTGGTGGTATGGAGTATTAGCGGTGCCTATATGGTGTATTTTGATCTGAGCTTTATTCACGGTAATCACCTGGTGAAAGAGCTGGAGCAGCCTATTGCTAAAAATACCTTAAACTCTCCAATAAGCTGGGTGTTGGAACAAAACCCTGAAGCTACATCAGTTCGCTTAATACAGCAGTGGATAGACGGTTCTTTGCAACCGGTTTATAGCGTTGAGAGCAAGAGTGGCACGCAGTTACTTAAAGCTGATTCCCTTGAGCCGATAGAACTTGATCGAATGGACATTGGCTATATAGCCCGACAGCATTATACCGGTGACGAAGACACAAAAGCTCAGGTCAGCTTTATTGAAGACAGAGCTCCGGGTGAGCTGAATCCTGCCTTATTACCGGTTTGGCGAGTGGACTTTAATGACATGGCCAGCGCCACTTTGTATTTTTCAGCGGCGACGGGTGAGCTTGTAACCAAGCGGCATGACTTCTGGCGGATGTTCGATTTCTTCTGGATGCTTCATATTATGGACTATCAGGACAGGGTGGACATTGAGACCTGGTGGTTAAAAGCCTTTAGCATAGCGAATGGGTTGTTTCTGATAAGTGGCATTGCCTTGCTTTACTTTCATTATCGCCCGCGCAAAAAAAGAAGAAGGCGGTCAGTATGAGATTTATGCGCAAACTGCACCGCTGGTTAAGCCTGGTTATTTTTATTCAGGTATTTATATGGTTAGTTAGCGGCTTATACTTTAGTTGGCTGGGTCACCAGAAGCTGGCGGCTCATGACTATTTTCAACCTGTTACTCAAGAAGCCGTAGGTCCGGTTTATTACCCGGAAAGTGCCTTAATTGAACGTTTTGAGAATATTCAAAGTCTGGAAATACGCTCTGTCGCTGGTACCGCTCAGTACGTGGTTACAACAACCGATGGTAAAAAGCATTATGTGAATGCTCTCACAGGAAAAGACTGGAAAACCTCGGCACCGCTGGCAGCTGAGCTGGCTCGACAAAGCTACAATGGCCCTGGCCGTATTGAACAAGTGCGTGCCGTAACCGGCAGTGAGGAAATTATCGGTTGGCAGAGCGAGGGCTTTAAAGTGACCTTCAGCGATGACATTGCAACGCGTGCCTATATAGACGCAGCCTCTGGTGAAGTGGTTGATCACCGCAACAACAGTTGGTGGTTAAGTGACTGGATGTTCCGTTTACACTTTATGGATTACAGCGGCGAACGGGACTTTAACAGCCTACTGAACATTGTTGCAGCAACCGCAGCGCTCTGGTTTAGCTTGTCAGGTCTTATTTTATTAGCCCGCAGCCTAAAGCGTCGCCAGCTATTCTGAGCTTAATGCACTACCACCAACGCCCGGTTTTCTGACAGTAATCTTTATACGCTTCACCAAAGGTTTCTGTCAGAATGCGTTCTTCCGGAATAATCTGAAAACGGTTCATATAAGCTACGTACAGCGCTAAGCCCCACAAAGAAAACACACTACCGAGGAAAACGCCCCAGGCCATTAACAAAAAGAAAAAGCCTAAATACATTGGGTTACGCGTTCGCTGGTAAATACCAGTGGTGACCAGTTCTGTACTTTTGGTCGGGTCTCGTGGGTCGACTGTCGTTTGTGCACGCCGAAAACTGATAACGCCCAGTAAGGGTAACAACACTCCTAAGGCCAGTAGAAAAATGGCGGCAGCGCGCTGACCCACATAAAACTGGTTAAAGGCTTCCGTATAATGGGCAGTTAACCACATTAGCCCGGCAACTACGACAACAACCAGTACGGGCGGTACTTTGAGTTCAAGTGATTTCATGGCAAAGTGGTTTCCTTTTCGGCAAAGATACGAAAAATGACGACTGATACAGCTAAGATTATTGAGCAAACCCGTCACTGGGTGCAACAGCTGATTGTAAAGTACAACATCTGCCCTTTCGCGCGCCGGGAAGTTGAGCGTAAGAGTATTCGGTATGTGGTGGCTGAGCAGCGCAAGCCTCAAGCCGTGCTGCAGCAGCTTCTGGACGAAGTTGACCACCTGGACACAACGCCTGAAACTGAAACCACATTGCTTATTCTTCCTTCCGGGTTTGAAGGGTTTTATGACTTTCTGACTCTGGTTGATATTGCGGATGCATTACTTGTTGAAGAGGGTTATGACGGTGTTTATCAGCTGGCGCATTTTCATCCCGATTATTGTTTTGACGGAGAGCCGCAAGATGACCCGGCTAATTACACCAACCGCTCTCCCTACCCCACGTTACACTTGTTGCGCGAAGCCAGCATTGAAGAGGCACTGAAAAATTACGATGATCCGGAATCCATTCCGGAACGAAATATAGAGTTTGCACGTCGTAAGGGTAGCGAGTTCTTTAAGGCACTCTTATCCGAGTAGTTAACGACACTTTGCTATACTATTAGTTATACTGGCTCGTACACTAGAGTTTTAATGCGATGAGGCGCTATGTCAACAAACCGTATTACCCATAGAATTATTGAACAGCTGCCAACTATGGTGGCTTATGTCGATGAGGACAGATGCTTCCGTTTTGTGAATACGGCTTATGCCTCGTTTTTTGATTTAACGCCGGATGACATGCTGGGTAAACCGGTAACCGACGTGCTGAGTGACGAGTCTTACCAGCGGGTAAAGCCAAATCATGACCATGTGTTTGCTAGTGGTGAGAAACTGGAGTTTTCAGACGTTATTACTTTCCGTAATGGACGTAAGTGCTTTTTGGATATTCGCTATCTGCCTGAACTTGATGAGCAAGACAAGGTTATTGGCCTTTACGCACTTATCGAAGATGTAAGCGATTACTATGCGTCGGTTGATGTTATGCGCACCATCCATGAAGTCATCCATAAGCGTGGGCGCCGGATTGATCCTACCTCCATTGATGAGTTGTTGAGAGTTGGGGTGGACTATTTAGGTGTTGATATTGGCACCGCCAGTTCAATCAAAAACGATACTTACACCATTGAATGGGCGCAAACCGCAAAAATGGATTTCCCTGCCGGTACGCAATTGCCTCTGGCGACAACCTATTGTTCGGTAGTACTTAAGGCAAATAACTTAATCCATACTAATGGTGCTTCAGAAGACCCGCGATTCAAAGATCACTCCAGTTACCAGACCTATGGTCTGGAGACTTACATTGGTACGCCGATTATTATTAATGATAGAACCTGGGGCATTTTAGGTTTTTCCCGTAAACACAGACGGGCTGAGCCTTTTAGTGATTTGGAAGTCGAAATGGTGCGAATGATGGGAACGGCAGTCGAAACCGTCATTGCTGAGCAGGAAGTTCGTTCGGATCTAATCCGGCAGCGGGATGATATGGCGGTTATTGCTTATACCGATGCGTTAACCGGGCTAAAGAACCGCTCGGCTGGTATGGAAATACTTGAGCAAAGCTTAATGCGGCATAATGGCGAACGTGGGTGTGTCGTTGCTGTTATCGACTTTGACCACTTTAAAGCAATTAACGACACTTACGGGCACGATGTGGGTGATGAAGTGCTAATTGCAGGCTCCAGAGCCATGTCAGAAGCTGTTCGTAGTAGTGACAGTGTTGTCCGGGTTGGTGGCGAAGAGTTTATGGTGGTATTGGCTTTCGCCGACCATGATAGCGCGGCGCAAGTGCTGGAAAGAGTGCGCGAGTCGGTAGAGGAAACAGTAATTACGCTGGATTCAGGCGAAATTATTAATCCAACAGTAAGTATTGGCGCGTCCGAAAGTCGATTGGAAGATGACGTTTCCAGCATTTACAGAAGAGCGGATCAGGCGCTGTATAAGGCTAAGCGGGCCGGTCGTAACTGTGTTGTCTGGGCAGATGAGAGTGATAGTTAAATTTATTATCAAAATAAAGTGATAAATCGTTTGACTCACAGTGCAATAGGCGTAGACTCCATTGCGTCGGATAGATAGAAAGACAGTTAGTTAAAAAACTCCACTTCGTTGACCTATTATTATTAATACCATCGTCCTGTAGTTCTAAGTTCTTATTTTTACCCGCATCATCGGCCTTTACGGCCACTTACTTAAAAGTTACAGGAAGATATATTATGTCTGATAAAATTACTGGTTCAGTAAAATGGTTTAACGAAGCAAAAGGCTTCGGTTTCATCGAACGTGAAAACGGCGCAGACGTTTTCGCACATTTCAGTGCTATTGCTAGCGAAGGTTTCAAAACCTTAACTGAAGGCCAGCGCGTTGAGTTCGCAGTAACTCAAGGCCCTAAAGGTCCTCAGGCTGAGAACATCGTAGCGCTGTAATAACGCGCCTCGAAGTCTAAAAGGGCAACCCTCGGGTTGCCTTTTTTTGTGCCTGTTTTTCATTAGCGACTGGTTAACCAAAGTGTTAAGCCAATACCAATAGCCATACCCAGCAGCAGTGTGATTAACATGGGCAACGCATCTAACCAGCTCGGAGAACGTTGTTGGTCTACTGCGCTGCTGCCTTTGGGTCTTGTGACAGAGCCTGCATCGATAACCTGACGATCAATTTCGTACACACTACACAGGGCTGCAACGGTCTCCTGTGACGCAATACCGTCTTTTTCAACGCGTTGTATGGTTCGTAAGCTGACAGCGCAGGCGTCAGCCAGGTGCTGTTGAGTCCAGCCTCGTCTGTTTCGTAAGTCTATGACTTTAGCTGCATCGATTTGCATAGCTTACCCCAAAACCTTTAGCGCTATGGTCGCAGCTAAATAACCAAAGGCCATGCCAGCCAGAAAAAAGAGAACCAGGTTACGTATAAAGACCTTTTTATTATCGAACGCTGAACGAGTTTTGGTCTCTATGACGTTGCCATCGGCCATCAAGCTGCATTCTACCCGACAGAATAGAAAACCAGTCACGTTAAAGCGCAGTTCGTATTGAGTGCCATCAACTTGAAACTGATGGCGACTGGATAAGCCGAGGTTACGTTTTTTTGATACCGACACACTGTCGACCAGAATCTCTTCTTTACCCGTAAGGCTGGAAGCATTTGCGGTAATAGTATGGCCATTATGCTCAAATTCAAAACGATACGCTAAATACAGCTTTTCAGTCAGAGATTGTTTCATTGCGATTCACCTTTTTATTTGTTTTAAAGAATACACTCTTCGTGTGCTGAATAAAGCTACCAGTGTTAGAAAAACAGCGTGACGTCAGTTTTGAGCCTGTCATATGACAGCGCTCTGTCGTAATGCCTAGAGGCCTTATGCTACGTGTAAATGTAAGTAAAGTGGCGATCTAAACTCAGCTAGAGTTACGTAAGATCAAGCAGAGAAAAACTCATGGAGGTGGATGATGAAAGTAGCAATTATTGGTGCGAATGGAAAAATCGGTCAGCATTTAGTTGAGCAAATGCAGCAGTCGAAAACACACGAAGTGATTGCCGTGGTGCGTAAAGAAGCGCAACAAAAAGCCATGGAGCAGCAAGGCGTTACCGCCAAGTTAGGTGATTTAGAAGGACCGGTTTCGCAATGGCAGGAACTGTTTAAAGGGGTTGATGCAGTGGTCTTTACCGCCGGTTCAGGTGCAAGTACCGGTGACGATAAAACCCTGTTGGTTGATTTAGACGGTGCAGTAAAAACCATGGAAGCTGCTGAAGCGGCGGGAGTTAAGCGCTATATAATGGTCAGCGCCTGGCAGTCGAATAACCGGGAAAACTGGGCCGATTCGTTACTTCCGTATTACGCTGCGAAACATTATGCAGACCGCGAATTGATGCGTACAAACCTTAACTGGACCATTATTCGTCCGGGGGCATTAACCGACGAAGAAGCGACGGGTAAAGTGGTTGTTGGTGATTCACTGGCACCTGGTTCGGTACCGCGTGAAGATGTAGCCAGTGTATTACGCCGCTGTCTTGACGAAAATGGAACTGAGCATAAAGCTTTTGACTTAATGGCAGGCGACAGCGAAGTGGAGCGTTCGTTACAGTCGATGAAAGGAATGGCTTAGTACCTAGGTGTTACGGCTGGAGCATCCTCTTGCTCCAGCCGGTTTTTTCCATTTTAAGCGTTACAGAACGTTATTTAAGGCTATGCCGATACCGAAGCGAGTCTGTTTGTGGTTGTAATCGATAAGACTCTCTCCGTAACCCGTAAATATTGAGGTATAGCCTATAAACTTACCGCCAATAGGGAAGGTCCAGTTGAGCTCTGCTGACCCCCTGCCGGTATCAATGGCATGACGAATACGGAAGATGTACTCAAAATCACCATCGGTGTAGGCGGTGGTGAATTCATAGTCGCCAACGTAATCGGTAATGTTCGGGTTGTCATCTCCACTGGCTTGCATAGGGTCGGTTTTTCTATTTTCCTGTAAGCGTATCCAGGGTTTCAGCGAGAAAACAAAACGGCCTTTTTCAACAAAAAACTGGGCATAAACTCGATTCCAACTGCGTGAAAGAGGCTGACTGCGGCCATTTGACAGGTGTTCTGCACCAAAGCTTAATCCCGTATTTGTACCAAAAGGGTGCCAACCCGTTGGTGTGGCATAAAATATTTCTGGCATGTAATTGGTTTCACGGAACGGCTTGGAAATATCATCGGAATAAACTTGCCACCACGACTGCACTGTTAAGCCAAAGAAAAGTTTATCTTCTTCAAAAAGCAGGCTTTCTTTATTAAACGGTATTTTAAAGCTGATCTGAAACTTGGCTTCGTAGTCTTCAAGATTTTCCTCGTAGTCTTCCACATCGGCGTACTGCTTTCGATTAATGTTATTGCTGGTCATAATTGGCAGTAAGTAGTTGCGGCGGTGTGGCGTTAAAACGTAAGGGTCAAACTGGGTGACCTCCTCGCTTTTCATCCGGTTGGTCAAAGCGCCAGGCGACTCAATAGAATCGACTTTAACAATGTCCTCGTCTTCTGCGGCGGAGCGAAGCTCTTCCTCGCACTGAGCCCGAACATCCGCAACAGTGGCGTTGGCGTCTGTATTGTTCATTTTATCCAGCAGACATTGCTGCATATTTGAGAGTTCTTGCGCCTGGACATTAACCGCTATAGCGGAAACTCCTGTCGCAAATATCCAGATCCATTTTCTCATAAGCGCAATACTCCTTTACTAAGACTCCTTGTACTATAGCTGAAAGGAGGGGTTTAGATCACTCGCTCATGCGAAAGTGAGTGTAAAGGGTTGAATGGAGTGAAGCTTGTGTAGGTAAAAATAAAGTCTCATGCTGGGAAGGGGCAGCTCGACCGGTAAGCATGAAAGTCATTTAATAAGCACCAAGAAGTCATTCCGGTTTGAGCGAGAAGTGGAACTTGAATTTTTCTGAATGTTTTTAATGTGCTTCAACTTGCGGCGGTGTTATTAGTAACTGAGAGTACGCTAATGGCGTTCGGGATCCCGTAAGTGACTTTATTGTGTAGTATGTGGTTGTGTTACTCAGTTTGTTAGTTTAACGTTAACTTTAAAGTCGAGGGCTTAATGTTGATCGCTATGCAAAACCCCAATATGAAAATGTTGTGTATTCAAGGAGGATGAAGATGAAGAAAACTCTAGGGATCGCGGTCGTTGCTTTTTTAACCGGATGCACATCACAAAGTTACTCGGATGTGAGTGACAGCCAAGCGGTCATTAATAATCTTAAAGTTTCTGAAGTGGGACTACCTAGAACCGAAAAGCACCAGTTACATGTAAAGTTTGATTATAGCATCAAGAACTATAAAGCACTTGATGGTCTATATACATGCTCAGTCTTGTTTGCAACGGGAACAGGTGAATGGGTGACCCAAACCAAAGGAAACGCTCTTTGCCAAATTGACTCTAAGAGCGGGTCAGTATCAATGAAATGGACTACTCCTTTATCGACGAGTGCAGGTTATTCAAATAACGTATTGAAAAAAATGCAGTTGCCACTCAAATACCAAGTAGCTATTCATCAAAAAAAGACTAAAAGCAGAAACACTGTCATCGGTATGAGTGAACCTCTCTACCTTGCACCCAAAAGACAAGAATAATGGCGCGCTCCTCCCTTAACTAAGGATAGCGTTGCATGCACCGATTGAACTCACAACACAAAGCGGAACTAATCCGTACAAATGCTCGCTCATTCTGAAAAATGAAAGCCGCGATAAGACCTTTGGAGCATCCCTGTGTGCTAGCAATCAGGGGCAGCCTGAGCTACACTGCCCCTTCAAATAAACTGTATTGCTAAGGGATTAGCAGTCGGCATTCTGGCAGGTTGGGGAGTTCGAATGCTGCAGGTTGTATCGACTATTCGAGTACTGGTTCTGCTTATGCTTTGCTCGTCCGTTAGCACGGCAGCGCAAGCCTCAACGCCCATCGTCATCGGGGCGCAAGAGCAGCTGGATATATCCCAGTTGGTATCTATTCATCAGAACATGCAATCCGATCTGTCTCTCAATACGGCCCTGAAACTCTATCGCCAAGGCCATTTCAGCCAGCCAGGTACCGTCGAGCAGTCGCCGACTAACTTCGGCCTGACCTCCGATGAAATCTGGTTAGTGTTTAATCTTTCAACGCCAGATAAGCTATCTAAGCGTTTATTTCTGGAGGTAGGCCATGCCTCGCTTGATAAGGTTCGTTTTTACCTGCTGAAAGATGGTGAGCTAGTAAGTGAACAAGGTTCGGGTGATCTGATGCCTTTTTCTGAGCGACCTGTAAGCCATCGTAATCACGTCTTTCCCCTATCTTTGTCTGAGTCCAGCCAATACCTCGTGTTTGTCAGTGTTCGCTCCGAAGGAACACTCTCGGTTCCGCTAACGTTATGGCAGGGCGACGGTCTCTGGCATAACGATCATTACACCTATACCATGCTGGGCCTTTACTATGGCTTGCTTATCGCGCTACTGATCTACAACCTTTTTCTATTCTTTTCATTGCGAGATGTGCTTTACCTGACCTATGTGGGCTTTATAACCTGTCTCGCCGTCGGACAAGCGGGCCTTTCGGGTCTGACCGGTCAGTTTCTATGGCCTGATATCCCCTGGCTTGTACATTTGTCGCCCACCGGGGGAGTCGCTGCAGCGGGTATTTTCGGTGCATTGTTCGTGCACCGTTTTCTGGCAGGAACACCGGCACGGTTAAAACTCAGCTGGTTTATGCCCTGTATCAGCATCGCTTACGGTCTGACGTTCCTGACAGCTGCAGTCGGTTTCTATGATATAGCGGCTATAGCCGTCAACCTCTTATCGCTGGTTTTTTCGGTCGCGGCATTAGCGATGGGCGCCGTTAGTCTTTACCGCAAAGAACCGGGTGCCAGATTTTTCGTGCTGGCTTGGGTGTCTTTTCTGCTAGGCGTTCTTGTTATCGCTCTACACAATATCGGAATACTGCCGTCCAACGGCTTTACGGCCAACGCCCTGATGATTGGTTCCGCCATGGAGATGCTGCTGCTTTCACTGGCGCTGGCTGACCGTACCCGAGAGCTTGAAATGACCAACCGCAAACTTTGGGAGAATCAGCAGTTGTTGGAAAAACAGGCCAACCATGACGTTCTGACGGGCTTGGCCAACAGAAAGCTTTTGCAGGATCGGCTTGCAGGAGCACAGGCTCAGGCTAGACGTTCTGGAGAGAGTTTCGCCCTGGTGATGGTCGACCTGAACAAGTTCAAGGCAATCAACGATACGCTCGGTCACTCTGCTGGAGATGACGTATTGATATCTGTCAGCAATAAGCTGAAAGCTTTACCAAGAAGCTCGGATACCGTTGCCCGCATTGGAGGTGACGAATTTGTACTGTTGCTAGAGGGTGCACAAAAAGGAGAAAGCCTGGAGCGGCTGATAGCAAATCTCTCACGCATTGGTGATATGCCGGTCATTCTTGATAATGGCGCTGAAGTCCGAGTGGGCTTGAGCATTGGCGTGGCGATATATCCTGATGATACCAATGATATCGACCGCCTGTTTTCACTGGCAGATGCAGACATGTATCGTGACAAGCAGGCTCAGGGGAAAGCCGCTCCAGAGGGGAATTCGATATTGGCTGACTGTTCCAGCTCACCTGAACATTATTGAGTATAAATGAGAAATTAAAAAAGTCAGGCTTCTCAGGTGCCTTATCAGAGACTACAAGAACCAGTATCAATGCAAAAACTATCGTTGATAAGAATGAGGCTATACTTAACTTACACGAAGCCTTTATGATTGACTGGTCTTGCAGGAAGAAATTGGATAATTTTTGCATTTACTTCTCTCCTCACTCTTACCTGACAGTCATATCAAACCTCCGACCCACAAGCAAAGCCACTGCTCCAGGACCACTGAAAGTTGAACCCTCCTAGCCAGCCGGTTACGTCCAGCACTTCGCCTATAAAGTACAGGCCGGGTTGTTTCTGGCTTTCCATAGTCTTGGAACTGACTTCGTCTACATTAACGCCGCCTAAGGTGACTTCGGCGGTGCGATAGCCTTCGGTGCCGTTAGGTTTTAGCTGCCAGCGGTTAAGGTTGTCGGCTATGGTCTGAAACTGCGCGTTAGAGGTATCGGCCAGCTTATTGTTCAGCGGCCATTGGTGGTGCTCTGCTAATGCGGTCACTACCCGTTTGGGGAAGTGTTGCTGCAATACGGTATTGAGCTGGGTTTTGGGTTGTTGCTGTTGTTGCTTTTTCAGCCACTCAAAGGCGTCTAAGTCGGGTAGCAGGTTAATAGTAACGGCTTCGCCGGGTTGCCAGTAGGACGAAACTTGCAAAATTGCCGGTCCGCTGACACCGCGGTGGGTAAACAGCATGGCTTCGCGGAAATAGCCGTCGTGGGCTTCTGCACTTACGGGTACAGACACACCGGAAAGCTCAGCAAAACGGGCTTTTTCGTCCTCTTGCAGGGTAAAAGGCACTAAACCGGCCCGCACCGGCACAATGGAATGCCCGAATTGCTCAGCAATTTGATACCCCAAGGGGGTGGCGCCTAGCTTGGGCATGGACAGACCGCCGCAGGCAACAACCAGTTTGCTGCAGCTATACTCGCCGCGGCTGGTTTCAATATGGTAGTTGTTGTCGTAGCCTACCGACACGATGTCGGTGCGTAACTGAACTTTGGCGCCGTGCCGCTCGCATTCGCTCATCAGCATGCGCACAATGTCTTTGGCAGAGTCGTCGCAGAACAACTGGCCTAAGGTTTTCTCGTGGTAGGCAATGCCGTATTCAGCTACCAGGCCAATAAAGTCCCATTGGGTATAGCGGCTGAGTGCC
This sequence comes from Pseudomonadota bacterium, assembly GCA_051745385.1. GTDB lineage: Bacteria > Pseudomonadota > Gammaproteobacteria > Enterobacterales > Alteromonadaceae > Idiomarina. The sequence goes on from JBNJDZ010000009.1 coordinate 66,170, forward strand.
GATTTGCAAAAATGTGGGTTGGAAGACAGAAAGTTTTCGGGACCAGAGTACATATTGGTGAAATTGCAGCGGCCGCCGCCGGAAATCAGAATTTTTTTGCCTGCCTGTTTGGCGTGATCCAATACCAGCACCGACTTACCGCGCTGTGCAGCATGGGCGGCGCAATGCAGTCCTGCTGCGCCGGCACCAATAATAATCACGTCCCAGTTCGACATTATTTTTGCAACTGCTCCAGTATGTACTCGGCTTTGCTTACTTCAAAGGACTTGTCATCTTCTACAAACAAACCTTTTACTTGGCCGTCAGTAATGATCATGGCGTAGCGCTTAGAACGGATGCCACCGAAGTTACCCGTATCCATGCTAAGGCCCATTGTCTGGTTGTATGCGCCGTTGCCGTCGGACAATAACCGAACCTTTTCTCCGATCCCTAAAGCGTCGCCCCAGGCCTTCATAACAAAGGCGTCATTTACGGCCACGCAATTAATGCTCAGAACACCCGCTTCTTTTAATGCATCGGCGTGTTCTACGTAGCCGGGCAGGTGTTTCTCCGAACAGGTCGGAGTAAATGCGCCAGGTACTGAAAACAGTACGTGTGTGCCTTTGGCGAATATTTCTGCCGGGTCGTAGTTCTGAATGCCAAGCTCACCTTTGCTGGTCAGTGAACCTGATGGAATTTTATTACCTTCTTTAATTTGCTGACTCATTAAAACCTCGTTTTATGTAAACATCAAAGCGATGCTTTTTACTCTTAATTTGACTGTTTGGTTCATGCCCGGCCAGAAAAGGTGCGCTGTTGGGGCGCTTAACCACCACCCGGAACTTGGCGTTTTTAAGCGCAGGCTCTAACAATGAATCGGCGTCTTGGTCGCTGCCGACTAACTGCTGGAACATTTGCATGTCTTTTTTTACCTGGGCCTTTTGCTTGCCGGTTTTTGGGTACATGGGGTCTAAATAAACCACGTCAGGCTCGTGGGCGAAGCCTTTACCCGTATATAAATTGTCGGTTCCTATTAAATGCATGCGCTGGCAGGTTTCGCCAATGAAGTCGGCTTCCGGCTGGGCTCTGTGCAGGCCATTATCGAGCAGTGCGGCGACAACTGGGTGACGTTCAATTAACTGAACGTCACAGCCCAGTCCGGCCAGTACAAAGGCGTCTCGCCCCAAGCCGGCGGTGCCATCGACAACCGATGGCTTAAACTGCCCGGTTACACCGACTGCTCTGGCAATAGCCTCGTTCTTTAACTGCGTGTTCTGAGCACGATAGGCCGCTTTACCCTGATGAAAGTCGACCACTAAAGGCGACATTTTTTGTGGGCTTTGCAGCCAGTGCAGAGTCAATACTCCGTCGTTTAACCAAAGTTGAAAAACGTCATTATCCGTGGCTTCCGACGGGAGGCTCCAGCGCTTAGCTATCGCCTTTGCCTCAGCAATTTCAGCATCGCTGTCGGCAAGAACGGGCACCCGGACTGTGGTTTTCACTGTGCGGCCTTACGTTGCATATCAATGTGCGGAATATCGTCTTCCAGATATTCTTCGCTAATGGCTTCAAAACCAAAGCTTTGGTAAAACTTCAGCAGATAAACCTGTGCGCCTACCCGAATTGGGGCTTTGGGGGCATATTCTTCAAGATAGTCGATACTGCGTTGCATGATCTCTCTGCCCAGCTTCTGGCGGCGCACTTTCTCGTGTGTTATTACTCGGCCAATACGCGAATAGCCGGTGTCGGCCGTCGCCAGATACAAACGGGCGTAGGCGACCATCTCGTCGGCCTCGTTGCGGGCGTACAAATGTAAAGCCTGCTCATCGGCGCCGTCGGCGTCCAGATATGGACAAGTTTGCTCCACCACGAAAACTTCTTGTCTAAGTTTCAGTAAGTCGTAGAGATCGTGCAGTGAAAGATCGTTAAATGCTTTTAAGTGCCAGTTCATGTGCCTACTTTCTTCAATGAGTTGCTAAGAGAAACCACGTTGCTTTTATTGACTTCGCTATCATATAAAGCGAGCAGCTCGGCTACGGGTTTGCGGCCGTCGCCTTTTTGACTGATGCTGCGCGAGACCGACAAACTGCTGATGTCGGCGTGCTTGTATAAAGCCCGGGTGAGGTCGGTGTCGTGGTTACTGATCAGTACAGGAATGTGACGCATTCTTGCAACCTGCACTGCCCGGCGGGCTAACTCATCCTGGTCAGTCAGGCCAAAGCCACCTGTGGCGTAGCTGGTAAAGTTAGAGGTCTGGTCCAGCGGTGCGTAAGGTGGGTCGCAATAAATCACATCGCCTTGTCGTGCGCGGCGAAATACTTGCTCAAACGGGCGGCAAATAAACTTAGCCTTGCGCGCTTTCTCGGCAAAATGCTCGAGTTCTTTTTCCGGGAAATAAGGTTTGCGGTAGTCACCAAACGGGACGTTAAAAATGCCTTTGCTGTTGTAGCGGCACAGACCATTGTAGCCGTGGCGGTTCATATACAAAAAAAGCAAAGAGCGAAAGTACGGGTCGCTGCTGGTATTAAAGGCCGCGCGTAGCGCATAGTAGGCATCGGCTTGGTTATTGCGGTCTACGAAAAGCTTGCGGGCGTCCTGAATAAAGGTTTTTGGACGGCGCTTCACAAACTGATACAGGGTAATAAGATCCTGATTAATGTCGTTCAGCAGGTAGCTGTCGTAGTCGGTATTCAGAAAAACTGAACCGGCACCCACAAAAGGTTCGATGAGCTTTTTACCTTGCGGCAAGCGTGCTGTTATCGGCTCGATAAGTGAGTACTTACCGCCTGCCCATTTTAAAAATGCCCGATTCTTCTTCATGCGCCGGCCGTTGGTGGATCCTCAAGGGATTGTAACCCAAAGGCCGGGGGATGAAAATTGCTGACTGCGTGATTCGTCAGGCTACTGGCTAGTAATGTCGTTTTGCACACTGGCAAACGACTTAGCCCAGGGTTCCATTTGTTGCACGTCAGTCGGCAACTGAGTGGCGGCTGCGCGTGCTTCGTCAATGCTGGGGTAGCTGCCAAAAATAACCACATAACGTTGGTCAGCTCGTTGATACACCTGGGTATTAGCGGCAATACCGTAGTCATTACGGAAATTACGCAGTAGCTGCGGGTCACTAATAATGCTGATTTGCAGCGTGTAATTGCCTGAGTTCTGCTCCAGTGCCCACTGGGTCTGGAACGGCCGTTCTTGAGGTTGAGATTGTTGTGATTGTGGCTCAGGTTGTTCCGCTGTAGCTTCCGGCTCTGGCTCTGCTACGACGGTTTGAATACCGGCTTCAGCTGCGGATGGTTCATTAGATGAACCGACAGGCTCGGCTTCCTGTGGCTGTTGTTGCTTCGCTTGTTGTTTAATGAAGCCCAGTGAAATTTCACCTTCTGTAATTTCAGAGGCGGCTACGGTGTTCAATGTACCTAACGCATTGCGGTAAGACGCGGCGAGTTCCGCAGGAACCAGTTCTAAAGAACGCTCATTTAACGGCTCAAAACTTGGCAAACTGGCGGTCTGCTCGGTAGCTTCTACCGCGGTTTCATCTGCGGCTGGCGTAGCATTATTTGCGTCGCCTTCTTCGGTTGTGGTTTCTGCGGATCCCGCTGATTCTGGGTTCACTTGTTGCCAGTAGGCGGTTAGCTGCTCTTTATTCAGAAAACCGGCAAAGGCCAGACTAATAATTGCTGCAATTAAAAGAATAGGCCACAGACGCATTTTGCGGCGGCTGTTCTGATCTGCTTTACGGTTGTTCCCTTTGCTTTGTTCACTGCCGTCGCTATTGTCAGCATTCTCTTCGGCATTGGTATCGCGGTAGCGGGCTGCCTGAGTGGTTAAGGTTAACTGCAGGCGTTGCTGAATTTCACCGGGAAACCCATGAATGGAATTTAAAAACTGTTGAATGCGCTCCAGGTTCCAGAAGCTACGCTGTTTCTCTGGTAATAAGGCCTGCACAAAGCGGATCTGCTCGTCATGATTAAGTGGCTGAACCTCAATCATGGTGGGTCCCTGCACGCGCAAATGCGGCGCCGGGCGCTGCTGTTGAGCCCAACGACTGTCGCCGGTAATGATAATGCTGGTACGCTGGCCAATGGCGCTAAGTTGAGCAACTGTGGAGATACACTCGGCTAAAAAGCTTTCTGACAGTAACTCACCGTTATCAATAACAATAATGGCGTGGTTAAGCGGACGCTGGCGCTGCATCTGACGGCTTAGTGACTCGTCGTTAATGCTGATGGTACCAAACAGTTGATTCAGTATTTGTGCGCGGACACGGTCGTTGGTGGAGCGTTCATTGGCGCTGATAAAAGCCACTTCCGCGTATTCTGATGCCTGCTCAAGAAACACTTCAGCAATGGTGGTTTTACCGCTGCCCTCTTTGCCGTGCAGCATAATAAGCGAAACGCTTTGCTGGCAATGTTGGTGAAGCTGGTCAATAACCTGTTGCTGGCTCGGCTTAGTTTTTACCGGCGCGGCAACAATGTGTTGTGTGGTTGCAAGTGCTTGCATCTGTCTGTTCCTGTCTGTCAGCCGAATAGAGATAACGCGTTGGCGTTAGCAACATTCAGTGATCACAGCAGCAACGGTATGATGTTCTATGGTACTGACAACTTCAGCTTTACCAATAGCGACTGGAAGAACAAAGTGCAGCTGACCGTCTTTTACTTTTTTATCACGCTGCATATAGTCTAACCAATCCTGCCAGGGTATTTGCGGGCCCTTTGTCGGCAAGCCAAGTGCCAGCAGTAAATCTTTGATGCGTCGAAAATCTGACGAATCGAGCCGCTGTGTCACTTCTGACAACTTAGATGCAATTATAATGCCAGCAGCTACAGCTTCGCCGTGTGTCCATGCACCGTATTCAGTGGCGGCTTCAATGGCATGGCCAAAAGTGTGACCTAAATTGAGTAATGCCCGCAGCCCTTTCTCACGCTCATCCAGCGCGACCACTTCGGCTTTAATTTCGCAGCTGCGCTTAATGGCGTAGGTGAGTGCCACCGGGTCTTTCTGGTTTAATTTTGCGGTATGTTGTTCCAGCCACTGAAAAAAGTCAGCGTCGTAGATAACACCGTACTTAACCACTTCGGCTAAGCCGCTGCGATAGTCCCGCTCAGTCAGTGTTTGCAGGCAGTCTATGTCGATAACCACCGATTTGGGCTGATAAAAAGCACCAATAAGATTTTTACCCTGTGGGTGATTCACCGCTGTTTTTCCGCCAACGGAAGAGTCAACCTGCGACAATAAGGTGGTCGGAATTTGGTAAAAATCGACCCCCCGTTGAAATGTTGACGCCACAAAGCCAGCTAAATCACCAACCACACCACCGCCTAAGGCAATAATGCCGCAGTCGCGGTTAAAGCCAGCGTTAATCAGAATATCCATGGCTTCGGTGTAGCTTTCCAGACTTTTAAATTGCTCACCGTCGCGCATTTCAAATATCTCGACCTGATGACCGGTAAGCGTACTTAATAACGGTTTTAAATAGTGCTGGCTGATGGTCGGGTTAGTGATGACCAGCAACTGTTGATTGAGTTTATGCGGGAGGTTTTCTACGTAGTTTGATAACAGGGCGTTACCAATGTAGATAGTGTAGCTGCGTTCACCTAAAGAGACGTTAACCTCAGCCATGAACGCAGCTCCCTTTAATTACCCGAGGCCGTTAATCGACTCGAGTTGATCGATAATGTCATTAACGACGAATTTTGCACTTTGATCATCGGTTTGTACCGTGATGTCCGCAATTTCTTCGTATAAAGGGTCGCGCTCTTGCGCCAGTTGCTCCAGCACTTTACGCGGGTCGTCAGCTTCTGCAATGAGTGGCCGGCGTTTATCGCGCTGGGTGCGGGCCAGTTGCTTCTCGATAGGTGTTTTTAAATACACAACAACACCCCGAGCCGACAGACGGTTACGGCTTTCTTTGCTCATGACCGAGCCGCCACCTGTCGCTAAAACAATACCCATGTTTTCGGTAAGCTCTTCGATTACTTTTTCTTCGCGTGCACGAAAGCCTTCTTCACCTTCAAGCTCAAAAACCCAACTGATATCAGCTCCTGTGCGGCGCTCGATTTCAGAATCTGAGTCGTAGAACTCTAAATGTAATTGTCTGGCGATTTGACGGCCAATCGTACTTTTGCCAGCCCCCATGGGCCCAACAAGAAAAATATTACGTTTCTCAGCCATATTCCTGCTTACATCATTGGTTAAAATTAGCTGTAACTCACGAATCCGGAGTGTCTGGAGACGTCCCCCAACCCAACGAAAAGAAGCGCGATTATCGCAACTTGAGCCCACTTTAGCAATAGTAATCGGCTTTTGGACTAAGTTTGGGGCAATATCGTTGGTGTGACGAAAATCATTAACTCCCGCTTTTCATTGCGCTGCTGCTGATGAGAGAACAAATTCCCGAGTAACGGCAGCGAACCTAAGATGGGGACGCGACTGTCATCATTCAAGCTATGCTCCTGAAAGATCCCCCCTAAGACGATAGTTTCGCCATTTTTCGCCAGTACCCGGGTCGACATTTCCTGAGTGTCGATGGCAACGGCTGGTCCGGTAGGTGTTGCAACGGTGTCGCCGCGGGTGTTCTGGGTAATGGTGAGCTCCATTAACACATGGTTATTTGGCGTAATTTGCGGAGTCACACTTAAGCCCATAACCGCTTTTTTAAATTGCACCGCAGTAGCACCGTGTGCAGCCGTTTCGACGTAGGGTATCTCTGTACCTTGTTCTATGTAGGCGGGTTGCTGGTTCGAAGTGAAAATTTTGGGGCTGGTAATAATTTCGGCTTTGTTTTCCTGCTCCAGCGCCGTTAATTCAAGATCCAGCAGAATGTCATCGCTCAGCCTGGCCAGGTTAGCGGAGAATGTTCCGGCGGGGTTTGTTGCCGGTAAGTCCACTTGCATACCTTTAACAAAGCTCCCTGCGTCCTCAGGTATTGCCAGTCCGTACTCCGACGCGCCCCAGCGAATGCCCAGCTCTTTACTGACGTTCGCTTTTACCGTGACCATGCGGGCTTCAATCAGCACCTGCTTAACCGGCACGTCCAGGTCATTAACCAACTGACGGATGGTGGCCAATTGCTCTGGCGTGTCTCGTACAATAAGGGTATTGGTGCGCTCATCAACACTGACCGCTCCGTTGGGGGATAAAAAGCTTTGCTGCTCACTTTTTAATAACGAGGCCAGATCACTGGCTTTTGCAAAGTTTACACTAAGCAAAATAGAGCGGTGCTGGCTATTGTCTACGATAGCATCATCTGCGACATCAATGCGGAGCATGGAGCCTTGTGCATGAACCGTTAAGTCATGACTGGCAAGTAGTGTGTCGAAAGCATCCTGCCAGGCAACCTTATTGAGCTTTAAACTGGATTCACCACTGACCTGGTCGGTAACCAATATATTTAACTGATGCTGATCGGCCAGTAATTGTATGAGCTGCCGTAGAGGCATTTTATTAGTATTGAGCGAGACAGGCTGTTGTCTTTGTTCTTCGCTCAGCAAGCCCTCCCAGGACATTTTTGCTGCGTAACTAGATTTATAGCAGAGCACGAGTAGAAGACTGAGCACATAAAAAGAGAGTTTAATTGGCGTCATTGCGGTTTTTTGTCCTTAGTTAAACGAAGTTTTACGGCCTCTGCCGACCAGCAACCAGCATACTGTTGCCAACGTTCGAACACTGCGTACTCGTGTTTAATTTCACGCAATTGCATGAGCGGGATTTTTATCCAGCTGTTCTCGGCAAGTGTTATTACCCGGCGGTCGGGCAGTTGTAGCAGAGCTTTTCTTTGCGGTGAGGTTTGTGTGGCCAACAACGCCACAAGCGACCAATCACTGACTTGAGTCTCACTTTGTATTGCAGGCGGCTCTAAACACTGAAGTGGCTCGGCAGTAATTGAAGGAAACTTCGTTTTAAATAGTGTGTCGGCGTTAATGCTTGCCGAGGTTTCATTATTAACGTTTAACCACAGAAACTGCCAACTGAGCTTGCCGCTGGTTAAGTCTGTGTCCTGCCACTTTATTGTTTGAGTAAAAGGAAAAGCCTGAGTTGCACCTTGTTGTGCCTGCATTACAGAGGCAACAAAACGAACAGCGCGCTGGTAGCTGCCATTAACCCCAACCAGCCACTGCTCAGAACGTTCTGGATCCTGTTGGTAATGTAAGTCTACCTTTTGTTGCTTTGCTGCCTGGGTTAATAAAGACGAAACATCCACGAAGGAGGGTTCGGGTACGTAGGCACTGTCCTCTACCGGAATTGGAGGAAGAGGTACCTGTAGCTGCTGATACTGATTCCGCAAGGTGTTGCTAAGCTGCCCTGCCTGATACCCGGTGAAGTAATAGCTAATGAGCACAGCAAGCAGGGTAAAAATAAGCAAGGCGATGGCCCAGGCTAAAAGCGCTTTTTGTAATGATTTAGCCACGACTGCCCTCATGCTGGCTACTTAAGTAATGGAATGAAACACGCTTTTGCGGCAACAACTGCTGCTTTAGTTCAGCACGGGTGAGTTGTTGGTTTAGCCACAAATAGTGATCGTTAACTTTCTGGATATGACGGTAGCTTGCTTCCAGTCGGAATTGTTCAGGGCTAAAAGAAAGCTGGCGCTGATAAAAGCTGCTTTGCGTATTGTCTAGTAATGCCGCAAAGGCGTTAAGTGTCTGCTTTTGTACCTGCTTGCGTTGGGCAAAAGAGCGGCGAGTTTCTTGCTGTTGTTTGTAGGCTTGCCAACGCTGTTGGTGAGCTTTGCGCTCAGCCAGTTGCTGATTTTGCACGCTGACTTGCTGCTGCAACTGAGCCAGATAGTCACTGTATGAAATAACCCACTGGGAAGCGAAAAAGGTAACGGTGATGAAAAGCGCAATACCGGCTTTATGCAGATTACGGTGTCGGTGCCACAGGCTTTGCTCTCGCCATTGCAGGAGATTTAACGATGCCATTGATTAAACCCCCGCAGGGCCAAACCTAATAACACCATTTCATTATCTAGTGCTGCAACAATGGGCGCTGGGTTGCCTTTGAAAAAGGGCGTTGTAGAGAGCATTAAGTGCGTTAGTTGCGTTTGTCCGGCAAGTTGCCGGTTAAGCGACGACTGAACCGCCTTGTCGCCAAAAGTCATAGCCCAACCGAACTTAAAGGACAATTGAGCTGACAAAAGATGAGGCAGCAAATTGAAAGTATCGACGTATTCTAAGCGCTGAAAAATGCCGCTTCTGCAATACAGAACAATAGACTGAGGCTGTCGGAGTTCGACAATGACCCATTGCATTGCGCTTTCAAATACTGCGTTGTCGGGCCAAAGGTAAGGAAGTACGGCGTTGGTTGCGCGTACAACAGACTGATAGGCGGGCTCAACAACCTGTACCGGCATTTTTAGCGGTGCTAACAATGCCAGTAGTTCTTCCAGAGCTGAGCGTTGACCAATGACCGCCTCAGCTTCGTTGTCCTGGGTAAAATAGTCGTAACTGATACCCGTACTGGTCTTTAACTGTGGCGGTAATTTTTCCAGTAACTGCTCTTCAACCTGATTGCGGTTCTCCAGCGCAATTTTTTGGTAGTGAGTGGCGGTGTAATCAAGCGCTGAGACAATGCCGTCTTTCTTTAGTCCTTTATCGCTGAGGCTGTCTTTGTGTTGCTGTGAAAAGTGGTCGACGACAAAGTGCTGACCCTGTCGTGATAGTTGTAAAACCAAACAACTTTCACGATTCATTTGCACAGCAAGTGGTTGCTGGCGAAGTAATGACATTAGACAATATCCTTATTGTAGAAAAGCCAGATGCAAGCGTAGTGTTGTGAACAAAAATCCGCCATAATAGTCAGTAAGAATTAAGAGCTAATTTATGTCGGTTTTTGCAGTTTAAGCGGACTGGCGTAGTGAAAATGCAGTTATGGAGCAGATAATTGAAGTGGTTTAAGCGGCTAATCTACACCTTGCTGGTGTGTATTGTTCTTGGCGGGGTAGCGGTTGGCAGCCTTTACTTTTACGTAAAGCCCGAATTACCCAGCGTGGAAACTTTGCGCGACGTTCGTTTGCAGACACCAATGCAGGTGTTCACAGCAGACGGGGAACTGATCTCACAGTTTGGTGAAAAGCGGCGTATTCCTGTGGAGCTGCAAGACGTGCCACAACCCCTCATAGATGCCTTCCTGGCAACCGAAGACAGTCGTTTTTATCAGCATTTTGGTGTTGATCCTATAGGTGTTGTCCGAGCCTTTAGTGTGTTGTTGACCACCGGTGAAATTCAGGAAGGTGCCAGTACCATTACCATGCAGCTGGCGCGTAACTTCTTTTTGACCTTTGAACGCGCGTGGATGCGCAAAATAAAAGAAGCCTTTATTGCAGTTCATATTGAGCAGCTATTAAGCAAAGATGAGATTCTGGAACTTTACTTAAATAAAATTACCTTCGGGCATCGCGCTCATGGTGTTGGGGCTGCAGCTCAAGTTTATTATGGTAAGCCGCTAAGAGACCTGACTCTGGCTCAGATGGCAACCATTGCGGGCCTGCCTAAAGCGCCGTCAAATCTAAATCCGATTTCAAACCCGATAGCTTCGAAAGCGCGTCGCCGTGTGGTTTTGTTGCGAATGCTGGATGAAAACAAGATCAGCCAGGCGGAGTTTGAAGAAGCCGCTAATGCGCCGGTTACTGCTCGCCGTCATGGGGCGGAAGTAACGGTCAATGCACCTTATCTGGCAGAGATGGTGCGTCAGGAAATGGTTGACCGCTACGGAGACGACAAAGCTTACAATGAAGGCTACAAGGTTTACACAACTATAAGAAGCGATGTGCAGCTTGCTGCGCGTCAGGCCGTCTGGGATAACCTGCACAGTTACGACGAGCGTCATGGTTATCGCGGTCCGGTCAGCTTGTTGTGGTCTGCAGAAAAAGAAGAAGAGCCAGTGGAAGAGCCGGCTATTCGACAATACCTGGAACAGTTACGTGTTATTGGTGCGGTTACACCGGCGGTGGTCACAGCGGTTGGTGAGCAGTCTGCTGAAGTGATGGTTAAAGACGAGGGGAAAATCACGCTACCCTGGAAGGCTATGCACTGGGCTCGCGAATACCTGAACGAAGAACGTCAGGGGCCGCCCCCTGAGACTGCCGGAGAGATCATGCAACCCGGGCACGTTATTTGGCTGCGCCGGGTTAACGATGGCAGCGAATGGCGTCTGGCTCAAATTCCTGAACCGAGTTCTGCCATTGTGTCGCTAAGACCCGATGACGGCGCCGTAGCTGCTGTGGTCGGTGGCTACAGTTTTCAGTTGAGCCAGTACAACCGGGCATTACAGGCGGAGCGTCAGGTAGGTTCTAACATTAAACCGTTAATATATTCAGCAGCCTTTGAAGAAGGATTGACGCTGGCGACTCTGGTTAACGATGCTCCAATTAACCAGTGGAATCCGGGGTCAGGTATTGCCTGGCGCCCCAAAAACTCGCCTGAAGTTTACGAAGGACCTATTCGCCTGCGTAAAGCGCTGGCTAAGTCTAAAAACGTGGTTTCAGTGCGCTTAATTCGCGAAGTGGGCGTGAAAAAAGTGGCGGATCATTTAGCGAAGTTTGGACTGGATCGCTCAGAAATTCCTGAGAATGAATCGCTCTCGCTGGGTTCTCTTTCAATGACGCCGATGCAGGTAGCCAGAGCATTTGCTACTTTCGCAAACGGCGGCTTTTTGGTCGAGCCTTATTTCATTGAACGCATTGAAGACGCAGACGGCAACGCTTTAGACGAAACGGATCCGTTACGCGCCTGTTTCGACTGCGATAAACCTGCACCACAGATCATCAGTGAACAAAATGCATTTTTGGTTGAGCAGGCAATGAACTCTGCTGTCTGGGGTGGTGGAAGCTGGCCTAACGGCACCGGCTGGAATGGCACCTCCTGGCGTATTCAGCGTTCGAAACCCATTACCGAAGCTGTAGGTCGTAACATTGCCGGTAAAACGGGGACCACAAACGACGTGCGCGATACTTGGTTCTCGGGTTTTACCTCTGACTTATCAACCACGGCTTGGGTAGGTTTTGATGATGTGTCCAGAAAGCTGGGACGTACGTCAAAGCATCCTGAAGTGGATTCCAGTCAGCAATCAATAACAGGTGGTGAGGCTGGTGCTAAAACCGCGTTGCCGGGTTGGATCCTATTTATGGAAAAGGCGTTACCCATATTCCCGTCACGTGAGTTTGGTATTCCACCCGGCGTGGTGAATGTTCGAATCGACTTAGAAAGTGGTAAGTTATCGCATAAGAGCGATTACACCACCCGCTTTGAATACTTCATTCGGGGAACTGAACCGACAGAGTACAGCCGTGATAATGGCAACTCCGATAATGATATTTTCGAAGATGATGACGACGATTTATTCTAGTCAGGCGTTAGGACAAAAATAAGTGGGAGCTTTAAGCTCCCACTGCCAGTTTACCCAGTAACTGATTCAGGTCAGACTGCACACCACCAGCGGTAACATGTTTGCCCGCACCGGGACCACTTATTACGAGCGGCATTTCAGAATACCAGTCGGTGTAGATAACGAAGATGTTTTCGCCGGGTATTAGGTTTGCCAGCATATCCCCTTCCGGAATGTACTCAATACCAACCTGAGCGGTCACACGATGCTCATCGCTAACGGTGAAGCTGGCCAGTAGTCGCGGTACTTTACCGTCTTTGGCGGCTTCGTTGAGCATATCTGCCATGGGCTCATCAAGCTCAGATATGCGCTGCATGAAGTCTTTAAGCGGTATGTCGCGTAAGTTCTCCGGTACCAGGCTTTGTACCTGAATATCCTGCCAGTCCAGATTTAAGCCAATTTCGCGTGCAAGAATCAGCAGTTTACGGACGAGATCCTGGCAGGACAGATCCTCGCGTGGATCGGGTTCACTGTAGCCACGTTCTTTGGCTTCTTTTACCAGAGAGCTGAAAGCCACACCCTTGGTGAAATTCTCAAACAACCACGACATGGTTCCGGAGAAAATACCGGAAATGCTGCGAATTTCGTCGCCGGAATTACGCAGGTCATTAATAGCGTAATTCAAAGGTAACCCAGCACCCACCGTGGTGTTGTACAGCCATTCGCGTTCGTACTCATGCTGGATGGTCCGAATTTCGCGGTACAGCGCTTCGTCAGCTGAGCCTGCGCGCTTGTTAGCACTGATGATATGCAGGCCGTTTGCGAACAGACTCGGGTATAACTGTGCCACTTGTTTGGCGTCAGTTAAATCAATCACAACCAGTTCGTCGTATGGCGCATTGGGCAGCTCGCGCAGCAGTTCCGTCAATACATAGGGACGCGCCAGGCGGTTGAAGTCATCTGCCCACTGGGTCAGTTCAACGCCGTTGTAATCCAACCATAAACGGCGGGAATTCGCTATGCCAATAACACGAACGTCCATCACCTGGTTAATGCGGTCGCGCTGTTGTCTGAACAGCTCCAGCCAGGCTGTACCAATATTGCCGCGACCAATAACCAACACACCCAGACTGCGGCGGTAGTTGAATAATTGACTGTGCAATCGGTTCAGCAAACGGTTATCAAGCTTCTGCTCTAAAATAGCCACAGCAGAGTCTCCGTTCTGAGTTAAGGCAAAGCGACGTACTTTTTGTTCGGAAAGCTGAAGCTTAAAAGTCGAAAACTGATCGGTTTCCTGAATACGGTTGCCGACAATAGCAACCATGGAATAACCGCGAATTTGGGTAATGGCATCACCCGCTCCCAGACTGTCCAACCAACCGGTCAGGTAGTCTAAGTGGTTTTGGTGAAAGACCAGGTACTGCTGATGATTTTCCGGCTCGGTCCAACTGACCAGCGGCTCTAACTCCAGTTCATCCAGGCGTTTTACTAACGCTTTGTCTTGCAACTCAACTTTAAACAGGACTACTTCGGATAACGAAGTGAAAACCTTACCGCGAGGCTGCGTATTTTGGAATTGGCCAATGCGAGTTTGCTGATTTTCTACTTTTAAACTGGAACGTACCGAAATGACCATGCGCTGACGGTCGACCGGCTGAAAGGTTCTTGGGTGCAGAACCGGGCTGCCAAGTCTTGCCAGCTCTTCGGCTTCGGTCCAGTCCAGTGTTGGCAAACTCACAACACGTTCAACTTTTCGCGGGTCCGCCGAGTAAACACCGGCAACGTCCTTCCATATGGTGACCTGACGGGCATCAAGTAAGCTGCCAACCAGTGTGGCAGAGTAGTCACTGCCGTTGCGGCCCAGAGTTAAACTCTCGCCGTTTAAGCCGCGCGCAATAAAGCCAGTAACAATAAAACGAGTGCCGGAATGAGGTGCAACTCGTAGTAATAGTTTTTCACGGGAGTGTTCATACTGAATAACGGGCTCTGGGGCATCCGCTGCCAGTAAAAAGTCGCGGGCATCAATATGGTCGGCTCGGGTACCTTGCTTTTGCAGCAGTGCTGATAATAAGCGAGCGGACCAAAGTTCACCGTAGGACAGTAGCTCGGCGTTATGAGAAATATCTTCGTCACCGGCCAACCAACGACGCCAGCGAGTGAAATCTTGTTGTGACTGTTGCAGCAATTGCTGTTGTAAGTCACCGCTTAATAACTCAGTGATGAGCCCTTGCTGAAAACTCTCCAACTGATCGAGCAGAATACTGGCGGTATCGCCCGGCTGCGATTTGGCGTTGATAATGGCCAGAATGCGGTTGGTGGTATCACCGGCGGCGGAAACGACGACAAGATCGCTCGCGCCGGCGTATTCCGTTACAATACGAGCCACACGTCTATAGCAAAAGGCGTCGGCAAGACTGCTTCCGCCAAACTTGTGTACCTGAACACTGTCGGCAACGGCCTGCTTTTGCTCTTCTGTGAGCTGGATTGTTGTCATTCCGCCTTCCTTAACTACTCGCATGGATTGGGTTACTGCTACTAAGGCTAAAATATTGTCGCGCAAATGTCAGCAACTTTTGGCCATCTAGATGGATAAAATTTGACGGGGTCGTTCATTCGGGTACAATTCATTATAACTTATGTGGTTTTGTTATATAGCAGGCAATAGCAATGAAATGGAATGGCGAATACATTTACCCTTATGCTGAACATGGTCGTAAGAGTCAGCAGGTTAAAAAAGTTACGGTCTCAATTCCTACTCGGGTATTAAAAGTACTGACTGATGAGCGGACCCGTCGCCAAATCAATAACCTTCGTCATGCTACCAACAGCGAACTGCTGTGTGAGGCGTTTTTACACGCTTTTACCGGTCAGCCGCTGCCCGAAGATGAAGATTTGCAAAAATCCAACACCAATAAAATACCCAAAGCCGTGCGGGAAGAGCTGGAATCGCGAGGCCTGCCCATCCCGACGGACGAAGAGCTGGACGATTAATCCTGCATGTAATTTTTCGGCAAGTCGATTTTAGCCGCGCCGGATTTCACCGCGGCTTCAGCAACGGCGCGAGCCACGCGTTGACACAAACGCGGATCGATAGGCTTAGGAATAATGTAGTTGCGGCCGAAGTTTAGTTCTTTCACATCGGCTGCTTTTAGCACTGAATCGGGCACGGGCTCTTTAGCCAACTGGCGAATTGCCTCTACCGCTGCCACCTTCATTTCATCGTTAATAGCTGTTGCTCGTACATCCAATGCTCCGCGGAACATAAACGGGAAGCAGAGTACGTTGTTCACCTGGTTTGGGTAGTCGGAGCGGCCAGTACCCATAATTAAGTCATCGCGTGCTGCCATGGCAACTTCAGGTTTAATTTCGGGGTCAGGGTTTGAGCAGGCAAAAATGACGGGATTCGGTGCCATTAGTTTCAGCTCTTCCGGACTGAGCAGGTCAGGACCTGAAACGCCAACAAAGATATCAGCACCCTCAATAACATCTTTTAGCGTGCGCTTATCGGTATTGTTAGCGAACAGTTGTTTGTATTCGTTTAAGTCGTCACGGCGGGTGTGAATAACGCCTTTAGAATCGAGCATGTAAATGTGTTCGCGCTGCGCGCCGCATTTAATCAGTAGCTCCATACAGGCAATTGCTGCTGCGCCGGCACCGAGACAAACAATGCGTGATTCCGCCAGCTTTTTGCCCTGAATTTCCAGTGCGTTAAGCATACCAGCCGCAGTAACAATGGCGGTACCGTGCTGGTCATCATGGAATACCGGTACGTTGCAGCGCTCTATTAGAGCCTGTTCAATTTCAAAACATTCAGGCGCTTTAATGTCTTCTAAATTGATGCCGCCAAAAGTGTCTGCAATGTTAGCAACCGTATTGATAAAGTCCTGCGTAGTGCGGTGACTGACTTCAATATCAATGGAGTCGAGGCCGGCAAAGCGTTTAAATAAAAGTGCTTTACCTTCCATAACCGGTTTTGATGCCAGTGGGCCTAAATTACCCAGGCCGAGAATGGCCGTTCCGTTGGTAATAACCGCAACCATATTGCCTTTAGCTGTGTACCGATATGCGTTGTCCGGGTCTTGCGCGATTTCCCGAACTGGCTCTGCTACGCCCGGACTGTATGCCAGCGCTAAGTCTTTACTGGTTTCAGCAGGGGTGGTGAGTTCAACGGAAATTTTACCCGGGGTTGGGTATTCGTGGTAATCCAGTGCCTGTTGGCGAAAGTCTGTCATGCGGTGATACCTGAGTCTGGTGATCAGAATGCCGATCAGTCTATCGCTTTTGTGCTAATAAACAAATCTTACCTCCGCCTTTGAGGGCAATGAGGTGAATGAAATTTTTGATGTGTTTAAAAGTACACCAGTTAACTTTTCTTTAACAATAGGCCGTTTAGCAAAGCAGGCACAAAAAAAGGCGCTGTTTAGCGCCTTTCTTTTAAAATCTGCTGTTAAGCAGCGTTTTCTATTAGTTTTCTTAGGCTTATTTCTTACCCAGAGCACCAAAACGCTTCTTAAATTTGTCAACACGACCACCAGTGTCCATTACACGCTGCTTACCAGTGTAGAACGGGTGGCACTCTGAACAGACGTCCAGGTGAAGATCTTCTGAGCGGGTTGAACGCGTTTCGAACGTGTGACCGCAAGAACAGCTGACTTTTAAAGTCTCGTACTTAGGATGAATACCTTGTTTCATGGGGTTACCTCAGTTATGGGCCGCATCGCCATTCGATCCAAAGCCGAACACCATGCGCAAAAAAACATCAATGAATTAAGAGCCGCGCATTTTATGTGATCCTGAGCCTGTGATCAAGCAGAATCTGCTGCCTTGTATTCTGCGCGGTAGCGTTCCAGAATAGAGCCATGAAGCAAGCCAATACCGGCAGCGAACGGCGTTATAAAGTCGCACTGCCGCTACCTCTTCGACAAACCTATGATTATCTGTGCAAAAGTGCCGAACCACTGCCGCAGGGAGTCCGTGTGCGTGTGCCTTTTGGCCAGCGTCAGTTAGTTGGTTACGTGGTTGCCGAAGCAAATGACGAGCCGCCAACATTTGAACTTAAAGCGGTAGCTTCGGTTCTGGATGATCAGCGGCTCTGGCCGGATGATATCTGGCAGCTGGTGCGCTGGTCTTCTGACTACTACCACCATTCGTTGGGGGATGTAGCCGCTAACAGCCTACCGGTTTTGTTACGCAAAGGCGATGTACCGGAATATCTGACCGAAACCTTCTATGCGTTGACTGATTTAGGTCTTGCTCAGTCTATCAACGATTTAAAAGGGGCGGCGCGACAGCAGCAAGTGCTGGCGGCGCTCAAACATCAGCCTCTCAGACGCAGTGATTTAACCGACATAGGTGTGACTTCGGCGGTGCTTCGAACCCTGCAGGATAAAGGCTGGATTGAGGTACGCGAACAGGCACCGGCAAAACCAGAAAGCTGGCAGCAGAAACCTTCGGTATTAAGAGAGCAGGGTCACGAGTTAAATACCGAGCAGGCGGTGGCAGTTTCTACTATTAACCAACAACAGCAGCACAGTACGCTATTGCTGGAAGGTGTTACCGGCAGTGGTAAAACCGAGGTTTACCTGCAGGCTATGCAGCCGGTGCTGGAGCGCGGTGAGCAAGTATTGGTACTGGTGCCGGAAATCGGCCTGACCCCGCAGACCTTGCAGCGTTTTAAAGAGCGCTTTGATGTTCCGGTGGTGATGCTGCACTCCGGTATGAGCGACAGAGAGCGACTCAATACCTGGCTGGATGCAAAGCACGGGCATGCGGCGATTATTATCGGCACCCGGTCTGCGGTGTTTACGCCCTGTCAGAAGCTGGGGCTTATTGTGGTCGATGAAGAACATGACTTGTCCTATAAGCAACAGGACGGGTTTCGCTACCATGCCCGGGACATTGCCATTAAACGGGCGGCTTTACTCAATATTCCATTGGTGCTTGGTAGCGCAACGGCTTCGCTGGAAACTTTGAATAACGCCGTCAGCAAACGCTTTCACTGGCTTAAGCTGGGGCAGCGCGCTGGCGGTGCGCAAATGGTCAAGCATGAGCTTATTGACCTTAAGCAGCAACCGATAAAAGCCGGTATTTCCAAAGCACTACAGGAACAAATTCAGGTAGAAATTGAGCGTGGCAACCAGGTGTTGTTATTTCTCAATCGTCGAGGATTTGCGCCGGCGTTAATGTGCCACGAGTGCGGCTGGCTGGCGCAGTGTCATCGTTGTGACGCCTACTACACCGTGCATAAAACGCATCAGCAGCTGCAGTGCCACCATTGTGGCAGCCAGCAACGGATACCGCGTCAGTGCGGTTCCTGTGGCTCGCCGCAGATGATTTCTCATGGTGTGGGCACTGAGCAGCTTGAGCATAGCCTGAAAGAGATGTTTCCCGGTCGCGGGGTGCTGCGCATTGACCGGGACTCAACTCGCCGCAAAGGTCAGTTAGATGATTATCTGCAAAAAGCCACCAACAATGAGTATCCGTTGCTGGTTGGTACGCAGATGCTGGCAAAAGGCCATCACTTTCCTAACGTGACTTTGGTGGCACTGCTGGATGTCGATGGTGCGCTTTACAGCGCTGACTTTCGGGCAGCAGAGCGTTTAGGCCAGCTTTATACTCAGGTGGCCGGTCGTGCCGGGCGTGAGCACAAAGCTGGTAAAGTGGTGCTGCAAACCCACCATCCGGAACACGACCTGATTCAGGATTTACTCAACAACGGCTATTCGCATTTTGCGTTGACGGCCTTAGCCGAACGCCAGCAAAGTGACCTGCCACCGTTCTCTTATTTGGCTCTGTTCAGGGCTGAGGCAACCGACAGAGACTCTGTGGTACAGGCCATGACTCAAATTCAACAGTTAATGCCACAAGTGGAAGGTGCGTTTTTGCTGGGGCCGATGCCAGCATTAATGGAGCGTAAAGCCGGTCGTTACCGCTACCAATTGCTGTTACATTGTCAGTCACGGAAACTTCGTTTTCAGTTAATTGAGCACTTACTGCCACAGATTAACGCCTTGCCGTTATTGAAAAAAGTGCGCTGGTCGTTGGATATTGATCCGCAAGACTTCAGCTGATTAACAACTAAGCGGTTTTTTTTATCGGGCGTAGCGATTAAACTAAGCGCTTTGAATTTCCTCTTCGATTTTTCATACAGGTAGTCGCATTAATGAAAGAACAACTTGAACAGTTACTGGCCGAAGCCATTGGTCAACTTAAAGCACAGGGGAAAATCCCTGCGGATCACCCAGTAAAGATTCAGTTGGATCGCCCTCGCGACAAATCGCACGGTGACTTTGCGACGAACCTGGCACTCATGTTGGCAAAGCCAGCAAAATCGAACCCACGTCAGTTGGCTGAAGCCATTGTCGAAGCGGTTCCGCAGAACGCTTTGTTGTCGAAAATGGACATTGCGGGCCCCGGCTTTATTAACTTCACAATTTCGCAGGATCAGTTGAAAAACCAGCTGACCGCGATGCTAAACAGCGACAGTTTGAACGTTGATGTGGCTGACGAAAGTAAGACTATTGTTATTGATTACTCTTCGCCTAACCTGGCGAAAGAAATGCACGTTGGTCATTTACGCTCTGCCATTATCGGTGATGCGGTATCGCGGGTATGTGAGTTTTTAGGTCATAAAGTGGTGCGTCAGAACCACGTGGGTGATTGGGGCACACAGTTCGGTATGCTTCTGGCTTACATGGAAGCGCTGGATAACCAGTCGGCAGAATATGAGCTGAGCAACCTGGAAACTTTTTATAAAGCCGCCAAGCAGCGTTTTGACGAAAGCGAAGAATTCGCTGACCGTGCACGGCAGTTGGTGGTAAAACTGCAGTCGGGTGACGAATACTGCCTGAAGTTGTGGAACCAGTTTATTGATGTATCACTCAGCCATTGCCAGGAAGTGTATGATCGCCTGGGCGTTAAGCTGACGCGTGAAGATGTCATGGCAGAAAGTGCCTACAACGACAAATTGCCGGGCGTTATTGAACACCTGCGTGAAAAAGGATTGCTGACCGAAGATCAGGGCGCGCAGTGTGTGTTCCTGGAAGAGTACAAAGGTAAAGAAGGCGAGCCGCTGCCAATTATTGTGCAGAAAAAAGGCGGTGGTTACCTTTATGCCACAACCGATTTAGCCGCTATTGAGTATCGTCAGAAACAGTTGGGTGGTGACCACCTGATGTACTTTGTGGACGCCCGTCAGGCGCTGCACTTTGACCAAATTTTTACCTTGGCGCGTAAAGCCGGTTTTGTCGAGGGCGACATACAGCTTGATCACTATGGTTTTGGTACGGTGATGGGTAAAGACGGTAAACCTTATAAAAGTCGTGACGGTGGTGTGACCAAGCTGGCTGACTTATTAGATGAAGCTGAACGCCGGGCGTTAGAGTTGCTCCAGCAGAAAACGACCGATTTAACAGACGAACAGCAGAAACGCGTTGCTGAAGTGGTGGGGATTAGCTCAGTTAAGTATGCCGATTTATCGAAAAACCGCACCAGTGACTACATTTTTGACTGGAACCACATGCTGACCTTTGAAGGCAACACTGCACCTTACCTGCTTTATGCTTACACCCGTGTGAACAGTATTTTTGATCGATTAGGCGATACCGCTTTTGACCGTGATGCAGAGATTATTCTGAACGACGAACGTGAGCTGGCGCTTGCGAACCAGCTGGTGCGTTTTAACGAAGTGCTGCATCAGGTTCAGGATAAAGCCATGCCGCACTTCTTATGTGGCTATCTGTTTGACCTGGCGGGGCGTTTTTCCAGTTTTTACGAAGCCTGCCCTATTTTGAATCAGGAAGATGAAGCCCTTCGTAACAGCCGCCTGAAGTTGTCGATGTTAACGGCTAACGTGCTGAAGCAAGGTCTGGATTTGCTGGGCATTCCAACCCTGGAGAAGATGTAACGCACTATGGATTACGCGAATCGTAAGCCAAAATCGCCGAAACGTAAGCCGGCTAAGAAAAAGGGAAGCAATAAAAAGCAGCAACGTGGAGCAAAACCCGTTGGTGAACGTAAAGCTGTCCCTTGGTTCGTGGTTATTATTGCCATTGGCTTAATCGCTTTATTTACTTATATTCTGGTGCAAATTAGCGGTAAGTCAGAGGAAGTAGATCAGCCGCATGTGCAGCCGCCACCGGCCGATCTGTTACCGGAAAAGTCGGCCGAGCGCTGGCGTTATATTGAAGAGCTGGAAAGCAAAGAAGTGGAAGTAGATGTACCCGAACGCGAAGTGGGTCCGCCGAAGCTTATGCAGTGCGGTTCTTTTCGTCAGCAAACCGACGCCGAAAGGCTGCGGGCACAAATTGCTATGGCAGGACTGGAGTCTCAGGTTCGTTCCACAAACGGCAGTAACGGTCTTTGGTACCGGGTGATTTTAGGGCCCTATGAAACAAAACGTGACGCCGAACGTGATCGCCATAAACTGCAGCGGAATCAGGTATTTGGTTGCGCAATTTGGAACTGGAACATCGATTAATCCATACCCACCATTGAAAAACACGATATAGACCCTCAAATACTTGTCATTGATGTCACAAAGACAAAAAAGAGGGTCTTGATTTGACTACTATCGTATCTGTTCGCCGCGGCGATAAAGTTGTAATTGGCGGAGACGGCCAGGTTTCCTTAGGTAATACCGTAATGAAAGGCAATGCACGTAAAGTGCGCCGTCTTTACCACGATAAAGTGCTGGCAGGTTTTGCCGGCGGAACCGCTGACGCTTTCACACTGTTCGAACGCTTTGAATCCAAACTTGAGCAACATCAGGGGAACTTGATGCGTGCTGCTGTGGAATTGGCAAAAGACTGGCGTACTGACCGGGCGCTGCGCCGGTTAGAAGCTTTGTTGGCGGTTGCCGATAAAGAAACTTCATTAATCATCACGGGTAACGGCGACGTCGTGCAGCCAGAAAATGACCTTATAGCTATTGGCTCGGGTGGTCCTTTTGCTCAGTCAGCCGCGAGAGCGTTGTTGGAAAACACCGACCTGAATGCTCGCGACATTGTGCAAAAAGCACTGACCATTGCGGGTGATATTTGCGTATATACCAACGGCAATCAGACCATTGAAGAAGAAGAGTCTATTGCTGAAGACAAAACAAAGCAGGGGAAAGAATAAGATGTCTGAGATGACCCCAAGAGAAATTGTTGACGAATTAAACCGACATATTATTGGCCAGGATAAAGCCAAACGAGCCGTTGCCGTAGCTTTGCGTAATCGCTGGCGCCGCATGCAGCTGGACGATGAACTGCGCCAGGAAGTGACGCCAAAGAATATCTTAATGATTGGTCCAACGGGTGTTGGTAAAACAGAAATAGCTCGCCGTCTGGCAAAACTGGCAAAGGCACCTTTCATTAAAGTAGAAGCCACTAAGTTCACAGAAGTTGGCTATGTGGGCAAAGAAATTGAGTCAATTGTTAAAGACTTGACCGATGTAGCAGTGAAACAAACGCGTGAAGAGATGATGCAGCGTGTGCGTTATCGCGCCGAAGAAGCGGCAGAAGAGCGTATTCTGGATGTGTTGTTGCCTCCGGCGAAGAAGTCGTCTTCGGGCTGGGCCCAACAACAGGAAGAAACACCAGAGAACGATGACCAGCGCGGTACACGCCAGGTATTTCGTAAGAAGCTGCGTGAAGGTCAGTTAGACGATAAAGAAATTGAAATTGATTTAGCCATGCCACAAATGGGTGTAGAAATCATGGCACCACCGGGCATGGAAGAGATGACGTCGCAATTGCAGAACATGTTCCAGAACATGGGCAACGATAAAACCAAAGCCCGTAAGATGCGTATTAAAGATGCGTACAAACAACTGGTTGAAGAAGAAGCAGCTAAATTGCTGAACCCAGATGAAGTAAAAGAAGCGGCGATTGAATCGGTTGAACAGAACGGCATTGTCTTTTTAGATGAAATTGACAAGATTTGTAAGCGTGGTGATACCAGCGGCCCCGATGTTTCCCGTGAAGGTGTACAGCGCGACCTACTGCCTTTGGTTGAAGGCACAACAGTGAACACCAAGCATGGCATGATAAAGACCGACCATATTCTGTTCATTGCCTCTGGCGCATTCCAGATGAGTAAGCCATCAGATCTTATTCCGGAGCTTCAGGGTCGTTTGCCGATTCGGGTAGAACTGGAAGCGCTGACTAGCGGCGACTTTGTTCGTATTCTGACAGAACCTAGTGCTTCACTGACGACGCAATATCATGCGTTACTAAACACAGAAGGCGTGGAGGTTAACTTTACCGAAGACGGTATTCAGCGCATAGCCGAAGTTGCATTCCATGTGAATGAGACGACCGAAAATATCGGTGCCCGTCGGCTACATACCGTACTTGAGCGCTTGATGGAAGAAATTTCCTTCCATGCAACAGACCATAATGGTGAGAAGTTGACCATAGACGCAGATTACGTCAACGAACACGTTGGTGAGTTGTCACAGGACGAAGACTTAAGCCGCTTCATCCTGTAGTAGCAGCTTCGACCGTCAATAAACCTAAGCCGTTGCAAACTCCTCCGGAGGCAACGGCTTTTTATTGCTCTGAATTTGGCGTTCAATAAATTGTTCGGCGAACTGCAGTCGCATCGGCGGCGAGTAAAAATAGCCCTGCATCATGTCACAACCGAGTTTTTGTAGCATATTTTGCTGCTCTTCGGTTTCGATTCCCTCGGCAATAACACGTTTCCCCAAACCATGTGATAAGCGGATCATGGCTTTTAAAATGGTCGCATCGTTATTATTTTGTTGAAGCTCACTGACGAAACTCCGGTCAATTTTAATTTTATTAATAGGCAAAGACCGCAAATAAGCCAGAGAAGAGTGACCTGTACCAAAGTCGTCGATGGAAATACCAAAACCCATCTCCCGTAGCCGTTGAATCACACTCATGCCATTGTGCAAGTCGGACATAGCGACATTTTCAGTAATTTCCAATTCTAGCCATTCTGGCGATATACCGTAGTCTTCCTGTAGCCGCTGCATTTTTTCAATCAACTGAAAATGCTGAAACTGAGGTGCAGAGAGGTTTACCGCTATTGGCCAGCACACGCCAAATTTCTGTTGCCAGGAGCTAAGAATAGCAGCGGCCTGATTCAATACCCAGTCATCTAAATCGGTAGAAAGGCCGAGTTGTTCTATGTAAGGCAAGAACTCCGCCGGGCTCAGCAAGCCTCGTTCAGGGTGTTGCCAGCGGATTAGCGCTTCAAACCCACAAAGCTGTTGATGATCGAAGTCGAACTGGGGTTGAAGGTATAAAGTGAACTCATTTTCTTGCATTGCCTTACGCAGCACCGGTTCCATATCAACCAGATAGGAGTACATTTCATCCATACCGCGTTCATAAAAGGTTATGGTGGGTTGGTGTGACTGTTTGGCCTGGGTTAACGCAATAGTGGACTTATTGAGCAAGACTTCAGATCGACTACCGTGCTGAGGGTAGCGCGAAATACCTATGCCTACGGCAATATTTACGGTTTTTTCGCCAACTTCAATTGGCAGTGTCAATGCTTCCTGAAGCTCTGTGGCTAAGTCTTGTATCAGGCTACGGTTTTTTAAATGATCAAAAGCAATGGCAAAAACGTCGCCGCTGATACGCGAAACGGTCAGAGGTTGTTTCGTAAAATTTTGCAGGCGTCGGGCTATTTCCTTCAGAACCTGGTCACCGCCGCGAATGCCGATATTTTCGTTTACCACTTTAAAGCGGCTGACCCCAATTAACATAATGGTTAAGTGGCGATTGTTGCTACGGCAATATTCAATAAATAAAGGAATTTTACTGACCAGTTGATCGCGGTTAGAGACTCCTGTCAGGGCGTCGTGAGTGTGCAGATATTCAGCGCGCTGAATGGCGCGCACTGCGGTATTGCGCTCTGACTCTAACAGCCAAATAATGACACCAACAATGACAACGGCAATGATAATAACCGTTAACAGAGCCTGGAAGCTCAGAACCCAGTCTATGGCGTTGGCTGATAACGAGAACATCCCGGTTAGTACCAGGAAGTTTTTGATGCCTATACTCAGGAAACCGCCAGAAACTAATTTGGGTCCGATACCTGCACCTAACCTACGCCACATGAAAAAACCGATAGCAATGAGCGCCACGCCTGTGACTAAAAAGCGCATAAACCCGGCATTGGGGGTGCTGCCGACAGAGCTGATAGTCGGTTCCAGCCAGAAGTAGGAGATAATCCCACCAATAAGTGAAATGGCGTAAGCAATATATTGCCAGTATTTTTGTGGTTTATTATTAAAGGCGGCGCAGGAGGCCCCCAAGGCGATAAAGCAAATGGCCAGATACTGAAAGGTCAAGGCAATGCCTTGCAAGCCACCAGACCAGTTAAGAGCTGATTCGGGTGCAACCATTGCGCTACCTGCAAGGAAAGCACGAATTAACTCACTGGGGCCAAAGGCAAAGCAGGCAAAAGACCAATAACTTAAGTAGTCACGCTGATAATAACGATGATAATACATAAGTAGCGATGCGAAGCCGATGAGAAAAACGGCTTGTATGGCGTGCGCAAAGGTCTCTATTGCCAGACTTGTCATCAGGTCAAGCTGCGGCATGAAAATAGCGGTTCACTTTATTATTATTATAGTGAGTTAGATTAAACGGGTTTTTATTCTATAATTCAAGGGTTTCGTTACCTCTATCGGGCTTACTTTTGTCCTTGCCGGATAGCAGGTATACTGCCAGTCACTGCTATAGCAACGTCAGGAACACAATCATGGAATACAACACTTCAGAACTTTGCGATTTATACCCCGATATGGTCGATGTGGTTGAGCCCATGTTTGAGTCTTATGGAGGCCGCAGCTCTTTCGGTGGCCGTCTGGTTATCATTAAGTGTCACGAAGACAAAGGACTCATTGAAGAAACGGTGGCGGCAGACGGTGGCGGAAAAGTGTTACTGATTGACGGTGGTGGCTCGGCGCGCCGGGCTCTGCTGGATGCTGCTATTGCTGAACAAGCCATGGATAACGACTGGGAAGGCATAGTCTGTTATGGCGCGGTGCGCGAAGTCGATGCACTGGAAGAACTGGATATTGGTATTCTTGGCGTAGCTTCTATTCCTGTGAGTGCAATTAGCGAAGGTGTGGGTGAACTGAATGTGCCGGTTAACTTTGGTGGCGTCACCTTTTTACCCGATGATCATCTTTATATTGATACCACGGGTGTGATCTTGTCTCCGGAACCATTAGATATTGAATAACCATGAGTGAGATTTCTTTTTTAGAACTAACCGACCCGGCAAAATGGGTAACGGTACGAGAGCAAGAAACAAAGATTGGTCAGGCTATTCGAGTTCTTTCTGAGCAGGGAACTTATGAAGAAAGTCTGGCCGCGGCCTGGGAAGACGGGCAGCGCGTAGCTTTAGTTGGAATTCCTGAAAGTATTGGTGTGCGTGCGAATCTTGGCCGTGAAGGTGCCGACGATGGCTGGCAGTCATTTCTAAAGAGCTTTTTGAATCTGCAGAAAACCGGTTTGCTTTCCACCCACGAGTTGCTGCTGATTGGCGCTGTTAATTGTGATGATTTAAATGCAAAGGCTAAGGAACTGGACGCTGCAAACGCGCACGACTTAGCGACTTTACGCGAGCTTTGCGCACAGGTTGATGCGCGGGTTGAAAAGGTACTGACGCCGCTGTTCGAGCAAGGCTTTGAAGTGATTGTTATTGGTGGTGGCCATAATAACGCGTATCCGCTATTGAAGAGCCTGCATAAAGTAACCGGTGAATCCTGTGGAGCAGTGAATTTAGACCCGCATGCAGATTTTCGTCCGCGCGAGGGGCGCCATTCCGGTAATGGCTTTAGCTACGCCTATATGGAAGGCGCGCTGGAGTTTTATCATATTGTTGGTCTGCATCAGGGTAAGAACTCAGCCAGTAGCCTGCGTCAGCTGCAGGATGCCGGCATGCGTTACCATACACTGCACCGCTTATACGAACGTCCGTTTACTGAAGTTATGGATGAAGTGGTGGCAAAAGCGGTGTCCTGGCAGCGCCCGCTGGGTATTGAGGTAGACGTTGATGCACTAAACGCCGTGCCTGCCAGTGCGGTGAATTATGTTGGTCTTAGCCTTGGGCAGGGCTTTCAGTATGTTAAGCGTCTGGCAGAGGTGAGTGAAGCTCGTTACCTGCACCTTGCGGAAGCCGCACCGTCATTATGCAGTGCAGGCTTCGATGAAGGCATGAAAATTTGCGGACAGTTGCTTAGCGAGCTGACCACGGCTTACTTACACGGTCGTGAGCGACGCCGTTAAACCACAAGGTTTTTAACGGGTTTACGCCAAATTGGTACGTTAACTCAGCGGCGTCCTGACAATTCCACAGTGCTAAATCTGCGTAACAGCCTTCGGCAATAACGCCCCGTTTCTCTTCACCTAAGGCTTTGGCAGCATTAACCGTTACTCCGCGCAAACATTCTTCTGGTGTCATGTGGAACAGGGTAGCCGCCATCTGCAGCATTAACGGTAAGTTATGTATAGGTGATGAGCCCGGGTTCGCATCGGTAGCAATGGCCATTGGAACACCGTGCTTACGCAAAAGTTCTACAGGTGGCTTTTGCGTGTCACGCAGAAAGTAAAATGCGCCGGGCAATAACACTGCTACAGTGCCACTGTCGGCCATGGCCTTAACGCCTTCCTCGTCTAGCTGCTCGAGGTGATCAGCCGATAACGCCTGATAATCTGCAGCCAGCTTCGCACCTTTCTGGTTGGTGATTTGTTCGGCGTGAAGTTTAATAGGAAGCCCTAACTCTTTCGCTGCTTTAAACACTTTTTCGGTTTGTTCGCGGCTAAAGCCAATGCTTTCACAAAAAGCATCGACGGCATCGACCAGCCCTTCATTAGCCAGAGTAGGCAGAATGTTTTGGATAATTTCATCAATATAGCCGTCGGCGTTATCAATGAACTCAGGCGGCACCGCATGTGCTGCCAGTAGTGTGGTTTTTATGTTTACAGGGAGATGCTCGGCTAATAGACGCGCTACGGTTAATTGTTTGCGCTCGTTTTCTAAATCCAGTCCGTAACCTGATTTCACTTCAATGCTGGTAACGCCTTGCGACATTAAGGTTTCCGCTCGCTCTAAAGCTAATTTAAGCAGTTCTTCCTGTGAAGCCTCGCGGGTGGACTTAACGGTGCTTTTGATACCACCGCCTTGCTCAGCAATCTCCTGATAGCTGGCACCATGTAGCCGCTGTGCAAACTCGTTAGCGCGCGAACCGGCCCAAACCAAATGGGTATGGCAGTCGATTAACCCGGGAGTGAGCAGACCGCCGTTACCATCAATGACTTCCGCCGTTGGGGTGGCGGGAGCGTCAAAAGCGGCACCCACAAATTCAATCTTTCCTTTATTGATAATGACTGTCGCGTCCTGGATGAGGGCATAGCCCTGGTCACCGGTCATTGTTGCTGCGTTGATGTTTTCTATACGTTGCATAGCAGTCCTTAAAGGTGAGTTCTGATAAAAGAATAGCAAAAGTGACTTGTATAGACAATTGTTCTGAACTAGACTTTTATCCTCAAAAGTATCGTGTCATATCATTCATTGTTGGGGTCGGGATGAATAAATTCTCAAAGATAAAACAGCACATTTATCTGAAGATAGAATCCGGAGAGTGGCCTGAAAACCACCCTGTCAGTTCTGAAAATGCGTTATCTACCCAGTTCTCGGTCAGCCGCATGACCGCTCGCAGAGCGTTGCAGGAGTTGGCGGATGAAGGCTTGGTGATAAGGACGCAGGGGTCCGGCACTTACGTTGCCCCCATTAAGTCACAAACCTCGTTTATGGCCATTCGCAATATAGCCGACGAGGTGCGTTCGCGTGGTCATGGTTACCGCGCCAAAGTACATCTGCTAAAAGAACAGCCGGCAAGCGCTCAAATTGCCGAAGCTCTGGAGCTGGAAGAAGGAGATCCGGTTTTTCATTCGTTGATCACCCACTATGAAAATGACCAGCCAGTGCAGCTTGAAGAACGTTTTGTGAACCCGAAACTGGTACCGGATTATCTTAAACAAGATTACAGCAAGGTGACTCCGCATGAATATTTATGCGTAGTCAGTCCGCTAACTGAAGCCAGCCACCAAATTGAGGCCATTCTGCCGGTCAGCACGATATGCCAGTATTTAAATATCGACCGTCACGAACCTTGTCTCAGAATTTTGCGCCGTACCTGGAGTTCAGGCGGTGTGGTCACCTTTGCCACACTGACTCATCCTGGCTCTCGGTTTAAGTTAGGCGGCCATTTAACCTTTAAGGAGTAAGTCATGTCATTCACCCGTTTGGATAAAAGTCGCAAAATTAGCGCCCCTCATGGAACTGAGCTAACCACCTGCAACTGGCAGGTAGAAGCCGCAAAGCGGATGCTAATGAACAACCTGGATGACGAAGTTGCCGAACACCCACAGGCGCTGGTCGTTTATGG
The DNA here is from genome assembly GCA_051745385.1 of Pseudomonadota bacterium. GTDB lineage: Bacteria > Pseudomonadota > Gammaproteobacteria > Enterobacterales > Alteromonadaceae > Idiomarina. The sequence goes on from JBNJDZ010000009.1 coordinate 95,901, forward strand.
TGGTATCGGGCGTGCTGCGCGCAGTTGGGAATGCTATGACAAAATTATTGAAACTTTAGAGCGCCTGAAGCCAAACGAATCTCTCTTGATTCAGTCGGGTAAACCGGTGGGGGTATTTCCGACTCATGAAGACGCGCCGCGAGTATTGATTGCGAACTCTAACCTGGTGCCTGAATGGGCAAATTGGGAGCACTTTAACGAGCTCGATAAAAAAGGCCTGATGATGTATGGCCAAATGACCGCGGGCTCGTGGATTTACATTGGCTCACAAGGCATTGTGCAGGGCACTTATGAAACCTTTGGCTCGGTTTCGCGTCAGCATTTCAACGGCGATGCCAAAGGTAAGTGGGTACTTACTGGTGGTCTTGGGGGCATGGGCGGCGCTCAGCCGTTAGCGGCCACCATGGCCGGCTTTTGCATGTTAGCGGTGGAGTGTGATGAGTCGCGCATCGATTTCCGTTCGCGTACCGGCTATGTGGATCATAAAGCCACCAACCTGGACGATGCGTTAAAACTGATTAACGACGCCATGGCAAAGGGTGAAGCAATTTCAGTGGGCTTACTGGGTAATGCTGCTGACGTTTATGCGGAATTGCAGCAGCGCGGTGTGACGCCGGACGTGGTGACTGACCAGACTTCTGCGCATGATCCTCTGCATGGTTACTTGCCACAAGGCTGGACGCTGGATGAGTACAAAGAGCAGCAGGAAAGCGATCCCAGCGGCACGGTAACTGCCGCGAAAGAATCTATGGCGGTACAAGTGCGCGCCATGCTGCACTTCCAGAAAGAAGGCGCGGCGGTACTGGATTACGGCAATAACATTCGCCAAATGGCCAAAGATGTTGGTGTTGATAACGCCTTTGATTTCCCGGGTTTTGTGCCGGCTTATATTCGTCCGCTGTTCTGTGAAGGCATTGGCCCATTCCGTTGGGTTGCGCTTTCTGGTGACCCGGAAGATATCTACAAAACCGACCAGAAAGTGAAAGAACTGATTCCGGACAACGAGCACTTACACAACTGGCTGGATATGGCTAAAGAGCGTATTAGCTTCCAGGGGTTGCCGTCACGTATTTGCTGGATTGGCCTGAAAGACCGCGCCCGCATTGCCCGTGCGTTTAATGACATGGTTAAAAGCGGCGAGTTAAAAGCTCCGGTGGTTATTGGTCGTGATCATCTGGATTCCGGCTCAGTTGCCAGTCCCAACCGTGAAACCGAAGCTATGCAGGATGGCTCTGATGCGGTATCGGACTGGCCGCTGCTGAATGCTTTGCTGAATACTGCCGGCGGCGCTACCTGGGTCAGCCTGCATCATGGCGGCGGCGTGGGTATGGGTTACTCACAACATGCCGGTGTGGTCATTGTGGCCGACGGTACCGAGGAAGCCGACAAACGGTTAAGCCGCGTACTGTGGAACGACCCGGGTACGGGCGTTATGCGTCATGCCGATGCCGGTTACGATATTGCGAAAAACTGCGCCCGCGAACAAGGGCTTGATTTACCTATGCTGGATACGAAGTAAGGAGGTTGCATGAGTCATTTTGAATTACAGCCAGGACAGTTGCAGTTAAGTGAACTGCGCGACTGGTTTTATCAGCATCAGACACTAAAGCTTTCTGATGAAGCGAAAGACAACATTGCGACTTCGGCAAAAACCGTTGCGGATGTGCTGGAGCAAGGGCGTGTAGTTTACGGTATTAACACCGGCTTTGGACTACTGGCTAATACTCGTATTCCTCCAGAGCGCCTGACCGATCTTCAGCGCCGCATCGTGTTATCACATGCAGCAGGCACCGGCGATTTAATGGAAGACGCAGTTGTACGCCTAATGCTGCTGCTGAAAGTTAACTCCTTGTCGCGCGGCTTTTCTGGTGTGCGTCCGGTGTTGGTTGATGCGCTGATCAAACTGCTGAATGCCGAAGTGTATCCGTGCATACCGGAAAAAGGTTCAGTGGGTGCGTCCGGTGATTTAGCACCGCTGGCGCACATGGTATTGCCGTTAGTGGGTGAAGGTACGATCCGCCATAATGGCGAGGTGCTCAGCGCTGAAGAAGGTCTGAAAATAGCGGGCATTGAACCCTTTGAACTTGCACCGAAAGAAGGACTGGCCTTATTAAACGGCACTCAGGCATCAACCGCACTGGCGTTGGCGGGCTTGTTCCGAATTGAACGCAATTACCATGCGGCCATTGTGGTGGGTGCAACTTCTGTGGAAGCAGCAATGGGTTCACGTGCGCCGTTTGACGAGCGTGTTCACGCAGTACGCGGACAGCCAGGGCAAATTAAAGCAGCGGAAATGCTGCGTCATGTTCTGACCGACAGTTCTGAAATTGCCAAAGATCACGAAGACTGCGAGAAAGTACAGGATCCGTATTCCCTGCGTTGTCAGCCTCAGGTAATGGGCGCGGTGTTAGACCAAATTGAGCATGCCTCCGGTATTCTGGTACGCGAAGCCAATGGTGTTACTGACAACCCTCTGGTATTCAGTGAAGAGCAGGACATTATTTCGGGTGGTAATTTCCACGCAGAGCCGGTTGCTATGGCGGCCGATATTCTGGCTATTGCGGCCAGCGAAATTGGTGCCTTGTCAGAGCGCCGCAGTGCCTTGCTGATAGACAGTCATTTAAGTAAATTACCGGCCTTTCTGGTGAATGACGGAGGGGTAAATTCTGGCTTTATGCTGGCACAGGTTACCGCTGCAGCATTGGCGTCAGAAAATAAAACGCTGGCACATCCGGCCTCGGTGGATAGTCTGCCAACTTCCGCAAACCAGGAAGACCATGTGTCGATGGCAACTTTTGCAGCGCGCCGATTAACGGACATTGCTAAAAACGTCAGCGACATTATTGCTATTGAATGGTTAGAAGCGGCTCAGGGTCTGGACTTCCGTCGTCCTTTAAAAGGTGCGGCTGCAGTTGAAACGGCGTTTAATTGTTTGCGTGAGCAAGTGGCTTATTATGCTGAGGATCGCTTCTTTGCGCCGGACATTAAAGCGGCTAGCGACCTGATTCAAAATGGTGAGTTAGCGGCAGTGGTGAAACTACCGCATATTTTGTCTGAAGCTTAATTCTGCGGGCTAGTCCCGTTTTGCCAGAACGACAAAGCGGCCGGTAAATTCTGCTACCGGCTGCTCTTCATCCAGTATCTGAGCTTTAATCGTCAAACGCGCATTTTTGCCTTGCTTTAACGCAGAAAAGTCTCCGGTAACGTCACTTAACCGTGCTATTGCGCGAGGTTCCTGGGTAACGGGCTTGTGATAATGAATGTTGCCATCGCCCAGTACGACCGAGCCTTCTAACTCCCGCTCCAATAATTGCAAGTGAAGCAACCCCCAGCAAGTTAAGGTGCCCAGCGAATAAATGCTGCCGGCAAACATGGTGCCGTGAACATTAATGTTTCGGGAGAGAACCGCGCGGGTTTCAAATACACGCCCTGTGTATTGATGAATTTTAATGCCCATGGCATCGGAAATGGGAATGTCTTCCTGCCAGGTTTTTTGCAGCTCGGCGCACCATTCCGGCCGGTAAATAATGCGGTTGTACTCAGTGAAGGACTTTCTTAACTGATGCTCTGCCATGGGGTTATTAACCGTATCAGCTTCTTCCGCTACCTCGTAACCACACTTCTTATAAAAGCCAATGGTGTTATCGCGCGAGTTGATCACTACGTGTGTCGCGCCTTCCTGTCGCGCAGCAAGCTCGAGAGCGTAGATAATAGCAACCCCATGACCTTCACCCCGGTATTCTGGTGCGACCGCCATAAAGCGTATTTGGGCCTCTTCCGGGCTATTAAAATGAAGCCGGCCAACCGCAATGGCTTCTTCTGCTTCATTTACCACCATTCGGTGATGACCAACTTGATCGTACTCATCTTGTTCAGAGCCCAGCGGTCGCTGAAAAGGCTCACGCAGAACCCGCCAGCGAAGGTAATAATAACGCTCAATTTGCTCGTCTGTTTCCGGAGTAATAACGCGATACATGACAGTTATACCTTCAATTGAAATGTGACCGGGCCGTCATTGACCAGTTCAACCTGCATATCGGCTGCAAAGCTACCGGTTTCTACCGGAATACCCTGAGCTTTCAGTTTTTCACAAAACACCTGATACAAATGCTGAGCCTGGTCGGGTGTTGCTGCAGATGAAAAGCTGGGGCGACGGCCTTTACGGGTATCTGCTGCCAGTGTGAACTGAGAAACAACCAGGGCTTTGCCTTGTTGATCAACGACACTGTCATTCATTTTGTCTTCGGCATCACCAAAAATCCGATAATGAGCAATGCGTTTTGCCAACTTTTCGGCACTGGTTTCGTCGTCCTGGTGTTCCACTCCCAATAAAACTAGCAGCCCGTGGTCAATAGCGCCGACAACTTCGTTCGCGACGGTTACTTTGGCACGGCTAACGCGCTGAATCAGTCCGATCATGAGTACATACCTTTCAAAAACAGAACGGCTATGGTCGGTGAAAATGCCAAGCAGGTCAATCAGACTTCGGCTCAGGCTGCTGTAACTGATATTCCTCTAAGCTAACGGTTAAAACCGCGCCAATAAGTACGATAAGCCAGGAAAGGTAAATCCAGACAATGAGAATAGGAATAGTGGCTAGTGCGCCGTAAATGGCCTGATAGGTTGGGAAAAAGGTAATGTACAGTGAAAATAGCTGCTTACTCAGCTCAAATAAAAGTGCCGCAATAACTGCACCAAAGGCGGCGTAGCGGAATTTAACCTGACGGTTAGGCACGAGCTGATACATGAGCACAAAGAATACAAAGGAAGTCACAATGGGTACGAACCACAAAACAAAATTTTGTACACCGGAAACATATTCATCAGCAAACTGACTGAGTGAGATCAAATAAGAAGTGGCTGCCAGGCCGGAACCGATAAGCACCGGCCCGAGTGTAAGCAGCATCCAGTAAACCGCAAAAGAGACTAACCAATGTCTGCTGCTGGAGTCTCGCCAGATATTATTCAGTGCTTTATCAATGGCTGACATGAGCATAATGGCCACAATGAACAGAAAGCCAACGCCAATAGCTGTCATTTTCGAGGCGTTGGTAACGAACTCATTCAGGTATTGCTCAAGTTGCTCGCCCGAAGTGGGGAGTAAGTTAGCAAACAGAGCCTGTTCCAGATTTTCCTGCAACTCTTCAAACATGGGGAAAGCGGAAAAGACTGTAAACATGACTACTAACAGAGGCACTAACGACAACATGCTGACATAAGTTAAGTGGCCTGCGGTAATATTGGTATTGTCGCTGTTAAACCTTTGCCCAAAGTACTTGAGAAAGCCTAAGGTATGTCCAAAATACGATTTCCAGTCAAGTTGCATCATGGCGTAATGAGCTAATCCAGTTTAAATAACGTAGGGAAGTATAAACTATCATGATAGAGAGTAGCGCAAATGGCAATGGTGGTATTGGGTGCCGGTGGGGGATTAGGCCACGCCTTAACACTGGAATTACAAAATCAGTTTCCTGATGAAGAAATTATTGCGTTGTCTCGTCAGCCTAAAACCGGGTTATTGGACTCGGGTAAAATCACCTACTGTCAAATTGAGGACTACAGTGAAGACTCGTTGAGTGGGTGGGTGAGTGATTTCAAAAGTGACGAGAAGCAACTGACGGGAGTGGTTTCAACCATTGGTATGTTGCACGACCAAGAGACTTTTCCGGAAAAGCAGCTGTCAGATATTACAGCGGACAACCTGACTAAGCTGTTTTCGGTTAATGCGATAAAACCGATATTAGCGCTAAAAGCTTTTTTGCCAATTCTGGATCGTAAGAACACTCGGTTCTGGGTGCAGCTGTCGGCAAAAGTGGGCAGTATTGAGGATAACTACCTGGGCGGTTGGTATGCTTATCGTTCGAGCAAGGCGGCGTTAAATATGTTGCTGAAAACTGCGTCTGTGGAATTAAAACGAACCCATAAAAAATTAGCGGTAGCAGCGGTACACCCTGGTACAACAGACACTGACTTATCGAAACCTTTTCAGCAGCGGATTTCAGCCGATAAATTGTATTCGCCGGAATTGTCTGCAGAACGAATAGTCGAAGTAGTGAAGAACTTAAAACCCGAACAATCCGGTGGGTTATGGCACTGGGACGGCTCAGCTTTACCTTATTGATTTAATTTGCTTTTAGTTAAGGAATGTCTCTTAATTGGTATGAGGCATAATGCAGTGCAAGGAGAACACGATGTTATATATTTTAGCGATTTTATTCCCGCCGATTGCAATTCTCTTCACCGGGAAAATATTTCAGGCAATATTTAATGCGATCATAGCCATTATTGGTGTGGTTCTTTTTATTGTTTCTTTCGGTGCGTTAGGTGTTATTTATCTGGTGGCTATTATTCACGCCATTATAGCGGTGCACGATTACCGTCAGACCAAACGTGATGAACGCTTAATTAAAGCGGCACGAGGTGATAAATGAGTAAATGGATATTACCAGTTGTTGCGGTTTTCATGCTGTCGGCTTGCCAAAGTGCCTACTACGGCACCATGGAAAAGTTTGGCGTAGAGAAACGCGACATACTCGTCGATAGAGTGGATGACGCTCGCGACTCGCAGTCGGATGCGCAGGAAGAATTCCGTTCAGCGCTTGAGCGTCTGGATGCCATGCTGAACATTGATGGTGGTAAGCTGGAGCAACAATACAATGCACTACGGGACGACTATAAAGACAGTAAAGGTGCAGCTGAAAAAGTTCGTAGTCGTATCGATGAAGTTGATGAAGTAGCCAATGACTTATTCGACGAATGGAGTGAGGAGCTGGGCGAGTACAGCAATGATAATATGCGTCGCGAAAGCGAGCGTCAGTTGCGTGAAACCGAATGTCGTTACGCTGAACTACTGAGAGTTATGGAGCGCGCGGCGGATAAGATGCAGCCGGTTCTGGATAAAATGCAGGATAACGTGCTTTATTTGAAGCATAACCTGAACGCAAAGGCGATTGACGCCATTCGCGGCGAGTTTAGTAATCTGCAAAACGATATTTCCGTACTAATAAAAGACATGGAAGCGGCGGTAACTGAATCAAACCGCTTTATTGAAGCTATGAAAGATTCCCAATCTTAACGATCAGGAGATGATATGACTGTTTTATTTATTGGTGGCAGCCGCCGTAAAGATTCGCTCAATACCAAGCTCAAGCACCGTTTAGCAGAAGTGGCGGATAAACATGGTATTCGCTATGAGCTGGTTGATGCTGACGCGCTGGATGCTCCAATTTACCATGGTGACTTAGAAGCTGCCGACGGCGTACCTGAACCAATGCAAAGACTGGGTGAAAAAATCCAATCCGCATCGAAAGTGGTTCTGGTAAGCCCAGAGTATAACTCGTCGGTGTCGCCGTTAGTGAAAAATGCCATTGACTGGGTGTCACGGCTTGATATGGGTGCATGGTCGGGTAAAACGGTTTTGTTAGCTGCGGCTTCCCCTGGCGGTTTAGGTGGTTTGCGTGCGGTCAGTCATTTACGCGACATACTTGCGAATGTGAAAGCCTGGACGGCTCCTATGTGCGCAAGCTGTCCTAATGCCACTGATGAGGCTATTGCCGCAATGGATGAAAGCTTTTTAAAGAGCTTTTTAGAACAAGGAAAGGACTGATTAGTGATTGACTGGCAAATTGTTCAGGAGCTGGGTCCATACTCCTGGAGAGGAATAGGCACCGCACTTTTGTGTGGTGCTATTGTCGGTTTGGAACGACAAATTCGTGGCAAACCTGTTGGTATAAGAACCTCTGCACTGATTATTCTGGGAACTTACCTGTTTTTGGTGGGCGGCTCCTCCGTCGTAAGCCAGGGCAGCGATCCATCGCGAGTGATAGGTCAAATTATTACCGGTATTGGCTTTCTTGGCGCCGGTGTCATGCTGGCGCGCGACGGTGTCGTGGTCGGTGTGACCTCTGCAGCAACCATCTGGGCTTTGGCGGCCATTGGTATTGCGGTTGGGCTCGGAATGTACGGTGTGGGTATTGTGTTGTCGCTAGTTATCGTTGGCGTATTGTTTGGTGTTGACCTACTTGAAGACACTTTTCAATCGTTAACTCGTGGCGTACACCGAAAATACAGTGGCTGGCGCCGCGGCCGTGGCGACAGCAATGAGCCTTAGCGTGTTAAGCCATTGATGTAACTATCGATGGCTTGGTTACCGTACTCTACTAACGGAAAATAGTCGGGTGCGAGCAACCAGTTGTAAATCAGCCCGTCTACCAAAGAGAAAAGACCAATAACAGCAATTCGGGCATCAACTGTTGTTGCTAACTCGCCCCTTTCAATAGCTGACTCAAACAGTTTTTCAATATCACAGATGCATTCATTACGACCGCTTACGTGCCGCAATTTAATCGGGTTTACTTCGTCAATGTATTCGCATTTGTGGAGTAAAATACTGGCCAGAGAGCGTACTTGAGGGTCTTCCTGAACACGGCTGATAAACTCTTTTGAACGTCCTTTAATTTCCACGATGGGATCAAACTCGGAACCTTCAGCGATTTGCTCACGCATTTCATCAATGGGTAGTTTGACGCGTCCCATCAGGGATTCAATGAGATCCATCTTGTTCTCAAAGTGGTGATAGATAGCACCGCGAGTGACACCTGCTTTTTCAGCCACTTGCATCATAGACGTATGGGTCACACCGTTCTCACTGAATAGAGCTTCAGCAGCATCTAATAATTTGGCGCGGGTCTCCATTGCGTCTTCTTTTGTGCGTCGAACCATTTGGGGCTCCAGTTTCTTAACATTCGTTCATTATTATAACGGCTTTTGTTTAATCATGCATCAATGTATGTATATTCTAATACAAGGTTTTCGAAACAATTAGGTAAAAGCGGTTGTGGAATGGGACTTCGGCCTTAATAATAAGGGTATACATTTAGTTATTTATTAACAGACACTGAGGTGTGTGATGAAAAACGAACTCGATAACAAACTGATGTTGGATGCGTACGAAAAAATCCACACTCACGGCGAAGCTCGTCAGGGTCGCCATTATTTGGATGGAATAGAGGCTTATACCGACCACGATGGTTACACGGTTTTTCTGGAAGGGCACGGTGTGACGCTGACATTGCAGTTCCATAATTCGTATCATTTAAAATACGACAATGAAAACCAATACGACCAGTTTATACGAGCACTTAAGAACATTAGTAAAGGGTATGAAACGCCGGGAATGGAGCGCGGATGAGCCAACATAAAGCCTATACGGCAATGGAAGAAGTTGCCCACGCGCTAACTCATGGCGTGGGTGCCGTTTTAAGTGTTGTTGCGTTAATTGTCATGTTGGTGTGGACTTCAACTCATGGTGATGCTTTCCACGTTGTCGCGGTGAGCGTCTATGGTGCGAGCCTTATTCTGCTTTATACCGCCTCCACGCTATATCACGCTTTTCCCTGGCCAAAAATTAAAGCGGTGTTCCAGCAGTTAGATCATGCCGCTATTTATGTACTGATAGCCGGTACTTATACGCCATTTGCACTAATTAACCTGAGGGGAGCCTGGGGTTGGACGCTTTTAGGTGTGGCTTGGGGGATTGCTCTCGTAGGCGTGATTCTTGAGCTAGGCATGAAAAAGCGAATAAAGTGGCTGTCGTTGAGTTTGTATCTTGGTATGGGCTGGATGGCGCTTATAGCAATTAAACCTATGATTGATAATGTAGATGCCGGAGGCTTGATGTTACTGGTTGCCGGTGGTCTGGCGTACACTTTTGGCGTCATTTTTTATGTCTGGAAAACGCTACCTTACCATCATGCTATTTGGCATTTGTTTGTACTAGCAGGCAGTGTCTTTCACTTTTTTTCTATTTTCTATTTTGTGTTGCCTCAACCGGACTTATTGTCGGTAAACGGATGAAAATTGCCTAGGTAATAGGAAACAAAAAAGCCCACTATGAAGTGGGCTTTTTACTATCTAACTAAAACTAATTAACCGTTTTTCGGTTCACGACCTAAACGTTTACGATCGTTTTCTGTCAGAGCACGCTTACGGATACGAATAGATTGTGGTGTTACTTCAACCAGTTCGTCATCGTTAATGAACTCAAGTGCCTGTTCCAGTGTTAAACGAATTGGCGTACTCAGCGTTTGCGCTTCATCAGTACCAGATGCACGAACGTTGGTTAGCTGCTTACCTTTCAGACAGTTTACTGTCAGGTCGTTTGAACGGTTATGAATACCGATGATCTGGCCTTCATAAACTTCATCACCGTGCGATGCAAATAACTTACCGCGTTCCTGCAGGTTAAACAGTGAATAAGTCAGAGCTTTACCCTGCGCATTAGAAATCAGCACACCGTTACTACGCTGACCGATGGTGCCGCCTTTGTGCGGGCCGTAGTGGTCAAAAGTGTGGTACATCAGGCCAGTACCAGAGGTTAATGTCATAAACTCTGTCTGGAAGCCAATCAAACCACGGCTCGGTACTTCAAAGTCGACGCGAACGCGACCTTTACCGTCTGGTGTCATGTTGGTCATTTCGGCTTTACGTAAGCCTAATTTTTCCATGACAGCACCCTGATGCTGCTCTTCAATATCAACCGTCATGGTTTCGTAAGGTTCCAGTTTTTTACCATCTTCGTACTTGATGATAACTTCTGGACGAGAAACGGCTAACTCGAAGCCTTCACGGCGCATGTTTTCGATAAGAACACCTAAGTGCAGCTCACCTCGGCCTGATACACGGAAACGATCAGGATTGTCAGTTTCTTCAACGCGCAGTGCGACGTTATGAACCAATTCTTGCTGCAAACGCTCAAGAATTTGACGAGAGGTCACGAACTTACCTTCTTTACCCGCGAAAGGTGAGGTGTTTACCTGGAAGGTCATAGTTACAGTAGGCTCATCAACGGTTAGCGGCTTCATTGCCTCCGCTTTACCAACCGCACAAACGGTGTCAGAGATTTTTAGCTCGCCCAGGCCAGTAATGGCGCAGATATCGCCTGCCGCAGCTTTGTCCGCTTCAATACGATCCAGACCTAAGTAGCTAAAGACCTTACCAATTTTGCCACTACGCTCTTTGCCGTCGGCGCCAACAATCGTCACTGGCTGGTTAACTTTAACGCTACCTCGGGTTACACGGCCGATACCAATAACGCCTAAGTAGCTTGAGTAGTCCAGCTGTGACACCTGCATCTGCAGGTCACCTTCAGGGTCAGCGTCCGGGTGGCTTACCTGGTTAACAATAGTTTCGAACAATGGCGTCATGTCGCCATCCTGGTCGTCTATGTCTAATGATGCCCAGCCATTAAGTGCTGATGCATAAACAACCGGGAAGTCCAGCTGCTCGTCTGTAGCGCCAAGGTTGTCAAACAAGTCGAAGACCTGATCCATAACCCAGTCTGGGCGAGCACCAGGACGGTCAACTTTGTTGATAACCAAGATTGGGTTAAGACCGTGAGAGAAGGCTTTCTGCGTGACGAACCGGGTTTGAGGCATAGGGCCGTCAACCGCGTCAACCACTAACAATACAGAATCTGCCATAGAAAGCACGCGCTCAACTTCACCGCCAAAGTCGGCGTGTCCTGGAGTATCCAGAATGTTAATGCGGTAATCTTGCCAGTTAACTGCTGTATTTTTGGCAAGAATAGTGATGCCACGCTCTTTTTCAAGATCGTTGGAATCCATAATACGCTCTTCGAGCTCACCGCGGCTTTCTAAAGTACCGGATTGTTGCAATAACTTGTCAACTAAGGTGGTTTTACCATGGTCAACGTGCGCGATGATCGCGATGTTACGAAGTTTTTCTATATCAAATACCTGAATTGTCATTAAGAACTGCCTGTAGTTGTCCGGGCTGAACCCGAGCAAGGGGTTTTATGAAAAATAGCGGCGTATTCTACCTGTTTGAGTTAGATTAAGAAAGACCTGATTGTTTTTTGTTCGTTATATTTTCTTTTTCTTTTGTTTCGTTTTGCACCAAAAATGTGCGATATGCGCTATACTGGTGCATATTGAGTTTGAGAAGAAGACTGAATTTAATTTAACGCCATGAATATAAAGGAAAAATTCAGTTGGCACAGGCTTTGCTATACTTAGGCTGTATTTTTAGACGCTGTCTACGGAGGACAACATGTCAGCTAATAAGATTTTCGATACCATTAAAGAACACGACGTAAAATTCGTCGACTTACGCTTTACCGACACTAAAGGTAAAGAGCAACACGTCACTATTCCGGTGTCGCAAATCGATGAGGACTTCTTTGAAGAAGGCAAAATGTTTGACGGTTCATCTATTTCCGGCTGGAAAGGGATTAACGAATCAGACATGGTACTAATGCCCGACAATGAGTCTGCCGTTTTGGACCCGTTTACCGATGAAATCACTCTGAATGTCCGTTGTGACATTCTTGAGCCTGAAACCATGCAAGGCTACAGCCGTGATCCTCGTTCAATCGCCAAACGTGCAGAGGAATTCCTGCGCTCATCAGGCATTGCGGACGACGCCTACTTTGGTCCGGAGCCTGAGTTCTTCCTGTTCAATGATGTGCGCTTCCACACCGATATGAGTGGTTCGTTTTACAAAATTGACGCAGAAGAAGCGAAATGGAACTCTGGCCGTGAGTATTCAGAAGGCAACCTGGCTCACCGTCCCGGTGTTAAAGGGGGTTATTTCCCGGTACCTCCAGTTGATTCTGCACATGACATCCGTGGCACAATGAGCTTAGTTATGGAAGACATGGGTATGGTTGTTGAAGCACATCACCACGAAGTAGCAACGGCGGGTCAGAACGAAGTCGCAACGCGCTTTAATAGCCTGACTAAGAAAGCCGACGAGCTGCAAGTGTATAAATATGTTGTTCACAACGTAGCGCATTCTTATGGCATGACAGCAACCTTTATGCCGAAGCCATTGGTTGGCGATAACGGCTCTGGTATGCACGTGCATATGTCTCTGGCTAAAGGTGGTGAAAACTTATTTGCCGGTGACCAATATGCAGGACTTAGCGAAACCGCACTGTATTACATTGGCGGTATCATCAAGCACGCTCGTGCTATTAACGCTTTTGCTAATGCCTCAACGAACTCGTATAAGCGTCTGGTTCCTGGTTTTGAAGCACCGGTAATGCTGGCTTATTCAGCTCGTAACCGCTCGGCATCTATTCGTATTCCATTGGTTTCCAGCGCGAAAGGTCGTCGCATTGAAGTGCGTTTCCCTGACCCAAGTGCCAACCCATACCTGGCCTTTACTGCATTATTAATGGCTGGCCTTGACGGTATTCGTAACAAGATCCATCCGGGCGATGCAATGGACAAAGATTTATACAATCTGCCTCCTGAAGAAGCGAAAGACATCCCGACCGTTTGTCATTCGCTAGAGATGGCTCTGGAAGCTCTGGATAAAGATCGTGACTTCCTGAAACAGGGCGGCGTTATGGACGATGACATGATTGATGCCTACATCGATCTGAAATATAACGAAGTAGAGACATTGAAGAAGACTACCCACCCGGTAGAATTCGATATGTACTACAGCGTTTAATGGCAAATTATCGGGTGAGGCTTTTAGCCTTGCCCGATTGCACCAACCTGGTGCAAGACTTCTCCTGCCTTCGTGAATAACAACGCGCTACTTAACCAATTACTCACAGGCATACTCATCCTCGATGACCGCCTGACCATTCGTTACGTCAACTCATCCGCCGAATCTTTGCTGGATCACAGTGCCAAGCGCCTGTTGGATGAGCCTTTTAGCTCAGCGTTCTATCATTGCTCGCTGGCATCTGAGACCTTAGACGAGTGTTTAAATAGTGAGCAAACTGTGCTGAATGCGGAAGTGCATTTTGCACTGCATTCTGGTCACGATATTCGCGTGGAAACCAGCATACAGACTGTCGATCAAGAATTTGGCCGGGCATTATTGCTGGAACTAAAACAAGTTGACCAATTGCGGCGCATAAACCAGGAAGATCAGCAACGTAATCAGTTATTTGCGACACAGCATTTATTACGGGGCATGGCTCACGAAATAAAGAACCCGTTAGGTGGCTTGCGAGGCGCTGCCCAGCTACTGGCAAGACAGCTTCCTGATGAGAAATTGACCGAGTATACCGACTTGATTATCAGTCAGTCCGATCGTTTACGGTACCTGGTGGACAGACTGTTAGGGCCAACAAAGCGTGGTGAGTCAAAGTCGACCAATATTCACGAAGTGCTGGAGCGTGTGGTTCGGACACTAACTTACGAATACGGTGACTCGCTTAAACTGATTAGGGACTATGATCCTTCTTTACCAGATATTCGAGTGGTGCCCGAAGCTTGTGAGCAAGTTTTTCTGAACATTACTCAGAATGCGGCACAAGCCATGTCCGGAGCCGGCACTATTGTCATTAAAACCCGGGTTGAGCATCAGTTAACACTGTTTGGCCAGCGTTATCGGCAATGTGCGGTTGTGACAGTTACCGATAACGGGCCAGGCATACCGCCTGAATTACGCGATACATTATTTTACCCTTTAATTAGCGGGCGTGCAGAAGGGACCGGCCTGGGTCTTTCATTGGCGCAAAACCTGGTGCACCAACATAAGGGTAAAATTGAATTTGACTCGAGCCCGGGCAAAACCCGGTTCTCAGTTTATTTGCCGTACCTTACTGCAGACAATGGTAACGAGGTGATGGATGACCACTAATGCTCAGTTATGGATCATTGATGACGATGACTCAATTCGTTGGGTGCTGGAAAAAGCTTTTGCCGACAGTCGCTATCATGTTCGCAGTTTTGCTAACGGAGAAGACTTCTTTTCTGCATTAAAAACCGATGCACCGACTGTGGTGCTGACGGATATCCGTATGCCCGGTGAAAACGGCCTGGCTGTGCTTGAAAAATTAGGCCATGAACAGCCGCAATTGCCCGTTGTCGTGATGACAGCGCATTCAGATCTTGAAACCACGGTAAAGGCCTTTCAGGGTGGGGCATTTGAGTATCTGGCGAAGCCTTTCGATATTGATGAAGCGATAACAGCCGTGGATAGAGCGCTGCAACATGCACGGCAAAGTGAAACCACAGCTAATGAGTCTATTGATAATAGCGTTCCGGAGCTTATCGGTGAGGCGCCTCCGATGCAGGATGTTTTCCGCGCCATTGGCCGGCTGTCGAGTTCCAGTGTCAGTGTCTTGCTGACTGGTGAAACCGGAACCGGTAAAGAAGTGGTCGCAAGAGCTCTGCATAAACACAGTCCGCGTGCAGAAAAGCCTTTTATTGCACTTAATATGGCGGCTATACCGGCTGATCTCATTGAGTCAGAGTTGTTCGGACATGAACGCGGTGCATTTACTGGTGCCGACCGAAAGCGTGTGGGCCGCTTTCAGCAAGCCGATGGTGGTACCTTATTTTTGGATGAAATTGGTGACATGCCGCTACCGGTTCAGACGCGTTTGTTGCGAGTTCTGGCCGAAGGGCAGTTTTATTCGGTAGGCGCGCACCAGCCAGTGAAAGTTGATGTTCGTGTGATTGCAGCGACGCACAGAGAACTGGAGCAGTTAGTTAATGAAGGGCAATTCCGTGACGATTTGTATCATCGGCTTAATGTTATCCGGTTGCGCTTACCACCTTTGCGGGAACGAACTGAAGATATTGCTACCCTGGCGAAGCACTTTCTGAAAAAGTCGGCTGAAGAGTTGAATGTTACACCAAAAACGGTATTAAATGAGACACTTAGCAAGTTAATGGGTTACTCTTGGCCTGGTAATGTGAGGCAGTTGGAAAATACCTGTCGATGGTTAACTGTTATGGCACCCGGGCAACATATTGGTGTTAACGACTTACCTGAAGACATTCTTGTACCGACTGAGTCAGAAACCACAAAATTTAGTGGTGAACTTACCTGGCAGAGTTGGCTCCAAACAGAACTGAAAAAACAGCCACTAGAAGCTCAAGATGTTTTGCAAAGTTATCAGCATCAACTGGAAAAAGTTGCTTTGCAAACCGCTTTAGAACGTTTTTCCGGGCATAAGCAAAAGGCGGCTACATGGCTGGGCTGGGGACGAAACACCTTAACGCGAAAACTGAAAACTCTGCTAAAGTAAAAGTTATGTAAAGGGGGTCGTATCCATCCCCGGCATTTTGGATCATGGATTTATTTCTGGAGAGAACAGTAAGTTATGAGACATTCCGTACTACTGATTGATGACGATACTGAAATGTCTGTCATGCTGACAGAATTGTTTAAACGTGAATCCGTAGATTTAAGCGTTGCCGAAGATGGCGTGACCGGCCTAGACAAAGCACTTAATGGTGACTACGAACTTATTTTGCTGGATGTTATGTTACCCGGTATTGATGGTATGCAATTGTTACAGCGTTTACGCCAACAACACCGGGATACCGCAGTGCTGATGCTGACTGCCCGCGGTGACGACGATGACCGCGTTATGGGTCTGGAGTTGGGCGCAGATGACTATCTTCCAAAACCTTTTAACCCGCGTGAACTGGTTGCCAGGGTGAGAGCTTTACTGCGTCGTACACCTAACACCACCATGCAAAACGAAAGCCTGAATGTGTGCGGTATTGTATTAGATCCGGCCACAACGGAAGTGAAATGCGACGATGCTGAACTGATATTGACACCAACTGAATTCGACATTCTGCGCTGCTTAATGCAGCAAGCAGGTCAGATGGTAAGTAAAGATCAATTATCGGTTGCGGCACTGGGACGGAAAATGGAGCCTTTTGATCGCAGCCTGGATGTCCATATCAGTAACATCCGTAAAAAGTTTCCGACTAAACCTGATCGTATTCAAACCATTCGCGGCCGTGGCTATCGACTGATTGCCAGCTTATGAGAAACCGGCGTACGCGGTGGTATCGATCGCTAGCCCTAAGGTTACTTTTTATTTTCTGGGCGTTGCTGTCGGTCACAGCGGCCAGCGGCTATCTGTTAGCGGTTTGGAATAAACCAAAAGCGGAATTAAAGCCGCTGGAGCCGGAAATTTATCAAACTCTGCAACCGCTACTCAGCGACGCTTTAACTTTTCAATCTTTGCAGCCTGGTCGGCTAATAGCAGGCGACTACCGCGTTGCTGCTCAGTTATCGGTGCAAGGTACTGAAAAGCTGCTGATGGATGAGATGCTCCGTGTCAGTCATGGTTCTACTCTTCTCCGTATGCTCAGTCAGGAGTCTCCTCAACAGATCCCCCTGGACGAACGTTTGCTGATGGGGCCGTTTGAACTGGACGGCAATAAAATATTGGTAACTAAACCGTTAGGTATTGATGAGCAAGTTAACCGTGAGCAGTTGGAAAGAGAATCCACCCGTGCGCGTTTACTCACTCTGCTGGTGGGTAGTGGTTTGCTTGCGGTTCTACTGGGTATTTGGCTGATCCGCCCGATACGACGAATGATTCTGGCTATGCGTGAGGTGGCAGATGGTAGTGCAACTCCTGAGCTAAAGCGGCTGCCAAAACGTGGTGATGAAATCGGCGAACTGGCACGTGCGCTGTCTCAGGGCGCTGTCGATTTGGCGACGTCGCGCGATGCGCAAAGGCGCTTACTGAGTGACGTATCACATGAGCTGCGCTCTCCGATGGCGCGTATGCAGGTTGCCCTTGATTTAGCCGACTGCAATGAAGAAGACTCAAACTGGCAGCAACTGCGTCGCGATACCGAGCGTCTCAGCGTCATTATTGAACGTATTTTGTCATTATCGCGGTTAGAGAACGGATTGGTAGAGCTTAATCATGAAAGCCTGGACAGTGGTGAGCTGGCGCAACAGCTTATTGGTGACATGTGCTATCAGAGCCCGGAGGTTAGCGGGCGCCTGGTTCAGCAAGACGGTGACTGGCCTGTTATTGATACGGATCCGGAATTGCTTAGGCTGGTGCTGGAAAATATTGTCCGTAACGCACTGCATTATACTGAGGATAAGGTCGAACTTTCTTATGATGATTATGGCGAAAGGTGTCGCATCCGCATTCGTGACCATGGGCCTGGTGTTGATGAAAGTACATTAGACAAGCTTTTTGTACCGTTCTACCGCGGTGATCCGGCTCGTAACCATAAGGCCGGAGTTGGTCTGGGGCTGGCCTTAAGTCACCGAGCTGCGGCTGTTTTAGGAGGCGAATTAAAAGCCAGTAATCACTCTGAAGGAGGACTAGAAGTCGTGTTAGACTTACCTAAAAGTCAGCCTGAACAAAGTACATGAAGCAACTCGATACACAACACCAGCGTCCCGCAGATGATACCCCTGAGTGGGCAGAGTTTTTCAAAGCTCAGGTCGAACCCTTCTGGGAACAACAGGTCATTTCTGAGTATTTCACGGCATTCGACGGTATCCAGTTGCATTTCGCTTACTATAAACATATCGCTGATGCACCACTGGTGGTCATTGCTCCGGGTCGTATAGAGTCTGCCCTTAAATACCAGGAACTGTTTTGGGAGTTGGCTCAACAAGGCTTTTCCGTGGCAGCGCTGGATCATCGAGGCCAGGGCTTATCGGCGCGATTGACTGTTAATTACCATCAGGGGCATGTCGACGACTTCAACGATTTTGTGCGCGATTTCTCAGATTTTACCGACCGATTAACAAGTCTATTTGGTAATGTTCCTAAAACCTTATTCGCTCATTCAATGGGTGGCACCATTGCGACAATTTACTGTGCGACTTACGCCCATACTTACAATAAGCTTATTTTATCCGCCCCCATGTTCTCTATTGAAACAGGTAAAGTCCCCTATTGGCTTGCACGTTTGGTAGTTGCGGCAGGTGCATGTATTAATCGGTATCTGGCAAAACCCTGGTATTTTTTTGGTATGGGTGACTATCAGGCCGTACCTTTTGAAGATAACGTTCTCACTCATAGCGAACAGCGTTACCAGGCCTTTCGCAGGGTATACGATAACGTCGCTGAAGTGCAGTTAGGCGGGCCAACTTTTAACTGGCTTTACGAAGCGGTTAGTGCAGCTATGAAAGCGCAGCAGCTGGCGAGTGATGTTTGCATTCCGGTCATATTATTTCAGGCTGGTAGTGACCAGGTTGTTTCTGCTGCTGGGCAAAGAAAAGTTGCTGCAGCGGTTACCCGGGAGCACTTTCGGTTTGAAACCATTGAAGGGGCATCGCACGAACTGATGATGGAAACGGACAGGTTTCGTCAGCCGGTGCTGGATGCCATTATTAAAGAGACCCGAGAGCTCATTACCGCTTGAGCGAGCCTTCCACTACCGCGACAATTTCAGGATCCATATGGACAATGATGTCAGCGCCCGGGAAGGCTTTCATAAGCTGAGCCTCAACATCGTCAGCTATGGCGTGGGCGCGCAATAACGATAACTCATTAGCCAGCTCAATGTGTAACTGGATAAACCGAACCGGACCAGCCTCTCGTGTACGCAAACCGTGAAAGCCTCTGACGCCATCCACCGCCATAGTGATATTGCCAATTTGCTCCTGTAAATCCTCGGAAAGCTCTCTGTCCATTAGTGCCTGAAAGGCATCCCAACCAATGCGAACAGCACCAATAATCAAGTAAACGGCAATACCAATGGCAAATATACTGTCGGCCCAGAGCCAACCATAACTGCTAAGAATTAAGGCAACAATAACCGCTAAGTTCAGCAGTATGTCCGACTGATAATGAAGATTGTCGGCTTGTACGGCCTGAGAGTTGGTATGCCGAATGGCCATGCGTTGAATAACAATAAGGACAAAGGTGATGACAATTGCGATAGCAGAAACAGCGATACCATAACCGACCTTAGGAACGCTGCCACCCTGCATAAACTGCTGCACGCTGTGAAAAATGAGCAGCATGCTGGAGCCGGCAATAAACGCGCTTTGTGCCAGAGCGGCCAGTGACTCCGCCTTGCCATGACCAAAGCGATGTTCTTCATCTGCGGGCTGTAGCGCGTAGCGAATAGCGAAAAAACTAAAAATTGAGGCGCCACTGTCCAGAATGGAATCTGTCAGAGAGGCAAGCATACTGGCCGATTCTGTCTGAAACCAGGCAAAAAGCTTAATGCTAATGAGGGTTACTGCAACAACAACGGATGCCGTGCTGGCCAGACGCACCCAAAAAGCGTAATTTTGTTGGTAATTTTTCTGATTTGCCACAGCACCAGTACACATTTCTAAAAAATATTCTGCTATTCTACCGCTTTTACTGAAGCGATGAAAACGACCATGTTACACCTCGTACTGTTTGAGCCTGAAATACCCCCTAATACGGGCAATGTGATTCGTCTGGCGGCGAATACCGGAATGTCCCTGCACTTGATAGAGCCTCTTGGCTTTGAGCTGGATGAGAAAAAGGTTCGGCGCGCGGGGTTGGATTACCACGACCTGGCTTCTGTGAAAATTCATAAAGACTGGCAAAGCTTTTTAAAGAGTACGGAAGTTAATCGTATATTTGCCTGCACGACAAAAGGTAAGACAAGCTATGCTGAGGTAAATTATGAAGCGGGTGATGTCTTGCTTTTTGGCCCCGAAACCCGTGGGTTGCCTATGGAAGTGCTGGAAACCTTTCCAAAAGAGAACTGGTTGAGGCTGCCTATGGCAGACAGCAGTCGGAGTCTTAATCTGTCAAATTCGGTTGCTATTTTTGCTTATGAAGCTTGGCGCCAAAATGGTTTCAAAGGAGCCTGCTAATTTATTTCGCTGTTGTTATTGGGGGCTTTGCTGAGCCAGGGCCGTATCGAATAAGTTTCTTAATGAACGGCCTCTTGGGGTGTCTGAAAACGCTACAAACAGTGGCAGGGGGTCAGATAATTTTTGTTTTTTGTAAGGCTGCTCTGTCCAGTCTGGCAGGTTATCTTTGTAGTCCACAACTGCACTAACCCTTTCCATATCAAGCAAAGCGAAACAGTCAAGAGAGTTTGATGCGCGATAAAAAGGGCGCTCGGTATCAACCAGGTTTTGCATAAAACGAGGACCAGAAATGCAAATAGGGCCTTCGTTGGGCTCTTCCAGAGTAAAGAGAAAAACACTGTCGTCGTATGCGACATGGTATTTTGACAGAATAATATTCTCTATCTTTTGATCCGGACGAACACCGATAAGGGCATCAGCACGGCCTTCCTGGATCAGCTGAATACTGCGTTGCCAGCTACTGACAACGGTATTGAGTTGAGAAGTAAACATTGGGAAAGTCGACTTTGCTACTTGCCAAAGTTTACCAGTGCCGTCGGCATTAAGTAAGCCTGGATGTATGGCGCCAACAACAGTCAGTTGCTCCGGACGTTGAATAGGCTCTAGCGGTAGCTCGGGTTCTATTCCATACTTTTCACGAAGCACTTTCATACGACCATTTTCATGCATCTTCTGCAGCTGATAAGTGAGCTGAGGAATAAGCCGGGCGTGCTCTTCGTTTAAGTAATGAAAGCCAGTTTCCGTTGACAGTTTATGGGTAATAAAGTGCGGGTTATTGTTCAACTCCGAACTTTGAAATTGGAAGTCACCCATAAAAGCAACTTGAATGCGCCCGGATTCCAACAGCTTAAGCACCTGCTCGATATCAACAGGCGTCACAACTGACGGCTTTTGAGGAAGACTTTCAACCACTTCAGTAATGGAGTCCATGCCATCGACGTATGCCAAACTTTCTATTTCTGACAATGGGCAGTAGCCACAATCGCGCCGATCAGCGACAGCTATGATGTCGAAGGTAAATAATGGGAATGGAATACGGCGAAGGTCGCGACGCTTTTTTTCAAGCATGGCTGTTCTTCCAAGCTCACCGGCAATGGTGCCTTCAGTAGCGAGCTGTTCACCACGAACCCGAGGCAGTTCAATATATTCAAGCTTGATATCCAGTTTGGCATAAGCTTCTTCAAGAACTGCCGTTACGTATTGCGTAAAAGGGCCGTCATCAGGCGCACGAAAAACAAGCTTATCCTGCGCGAGTGCGAGACTGGTTGTGGGTATTAACCCAAACAATAATAGCAACACGCAAAGGCGTAACGATGACTTCATAACAAAAAGTGAGATCTTATATCGTTAAAGAAGGTTTAGTATAGCAGTGTTCAGAGGCCCGTCACGACCCCTGAAACTCACTAAATTTCAAAGACTTACCAAGTTCAACAACCATTTTACCCTTGGCTATCACATAGGTTATGGATCGGTCTTCCTGATTCATTAATAAGATATCGGCATCGGCACCGACCGCTATATGCCCTTTGCGCGACAGCTTTAGACGGTCGGCAGCGTTGGTGCCAGCCGCTTTTAGTACTTTGGTGGTTGGTATACCATCTGCCAGTGCCTGCTGAACCGACTCTAACAAGCTTTGTGCTCTGCCTACTTTAAGTCCGCGCAGCTTACCGGTTTTATCAAAGTCAGGCAGGCTGGCATTACAGTCGGTACTAAAACTAATATAGTTGTCATCTACTCCCAGCTCCAGTAGTTCACCAAGAGCGTCGGCTGCGGCAATTTCTCCGGCTGCCAGCAGTTCGGGCGTCGTTGATGTGGTTAAATCAAGAATAGCACCTTTCTGGGCAAACCTTACCGCGCTTTCCATTAGCTGCCGATGGCGGTTGATATGGGTTGGGTAGAACTGATTAGCAGTAACGTCAAAATCGGCGCAAGCTTGCTCCGCGACACTAAGCATGGATGGTTCGTCACCAACATGCAAAAAGACGATACCAGACTTTCCGGATAATAGACCGCCTACCTTTGCATCTGCAGCCAGCCGCGCCAGTTCGTGGGGAGTTATTTGAGAACCACGTTTGTCGGCAATAGCAACTTCACCAACACCAATAAACTTGTCGATTAAAATTAAATCATCTCGTACGGAGCCACTTACTGTTTTAATAGGGTACTCGTAGGAGCCGGTGTAACAAAAGGTGCTAAGCCCCTCGTTTTCTAGCCCCCGTGCTTTTGCCAGCATATCCATTAAGGAACGGGTGGAGGCATCAGTACCTAATCCGGAAACCATAGTAGTAATACCTGCACTAAAAGCATCTGTTATTGGCATATCGGGTGTTCTGGTATGAAAGCCACCTTCACCACCACCGCCGTTAAAATGAGCAAGCGGGTCAACAAAGCCAGGCATGAGCCATAGGCCGGTGGCATCTATAATCTGAACGTCGACATTCTGGCTACTTAAATCAATGTCAGTATTTATGGCGGCAATTCGACCATCCGCTATTAGTACGTCCTGTCGGCCTAAATATTCCGGAGACCAGACTTCGGCGTTCTTAATAAGTTTGAGCATTTTATGAAAATCCTATAGTTACAGCGAGGATCATAGCAGCCAATGACATGAGCATTAGGCCGAGTTGAAACTTCCAGATAATCTTCACCCAAGTGCCCCAGTCTAACTTGACTGCGCCAAGACAGCCAATAAGAGATGCAGAGGTCGGGATAATAATATTAGTCAGCCCGTCGCCCAGTTGGAAAGCGAGTACGGCGGTTTGCCGACTAACCCCAACTAAGTCTGAAAGCGGTGCCATTAAAGGCATTGTTAATGCCGCCTGACCTGACCCCGAGGCAATAAAGAAGTTAAAAACGGACTGAAACACCAACATCAGTGATGCTGAAACAACCGTTGAAAACTCACCGATTGTATTTCCTGCGGTGTGTAATACTGTATTTAGAACGGAAGGTGTGGTTGCATCATCTCCACCAAGTAATAAAACAATACCTTTAGCAAAACCGACAATTAATGCAGCGGGAAGTAAATCTTTAGCTCCTTGATTAAAAGATTGAGCAAGGTCGTTTGCCGATAAACGTCTGCCAATAACAGCAATTAGGCCGCATGCCAGGCCCATAACAAAAAACTGAGCAGCAATTTCAGGGATATAATATTGGCGCTGTGTTACTCCCCAGATGACCCAGCCTAAACCAATAAAAAAGGTTAAAAGAATTGCTGTATCAACAGGCTGGAAAGGCTTATCTGAGACAGATTGAGGCTCCCGTTCATTGATGACAGGCTGTTTAATTTGTCTGGCATAACGCAACGTGAATTGCAGGCCAAACAGGGTAAAAGCACACCAAAGTATGATTCTGAAGCCACTGCCAGACAGTAGAGGGATTTCAGCAATGCCTTGTGCAATTGCAACACTAAAGGGGTTCATCCAAGAGGTAGCAAAACCAATTTGGGTTGCGACGTATGTGGTAAGAACTGTAGTAACCGCATCATAGCCTAGAGATCGCATAACAGGTAACAGTACCAGACAAAATGCGATGGCTTCCTCACCCATACCAAAAATGGCACCGCTGAGCGAGAAGACCAGAAACATAGAGGTTAAAAAAAGCAGTTCAAAATGGCGGGTTCTTTCAATGAGCGCTAGAATGCCACGTTCAATTGAGGTTGTTTTCAGGATCATTCCAAACGCACCGCCAACCACTAAAATGAATGCGATGACACCAATTGCGGCACCCCATTTAGAGCCGGAAACCAGGCCCTCAAAAGGCACGTTAGCTAAACCGATTTCACCGCCTTCTGCGAAAAGAGGTCGTTGAAAACTCTCTTCATCTGCGTAGCGAAAGCTTTCAGGAATAATAACTGAACGTTGTTGGGTTTCACCATTAACGCTGCGCGTAACGGTCTGTGTTTCATAAGATCCAGCAGGCACCCACCAAGCGGCGAGTGCTGCCAGAACACCAACAAAGAACAGAATGACCAGCGCATCAGGCATGGCCATTGATTGTTTTTGTAGTTTCATACTGCGTTGTAAGCCTGTTAAAAGTTAGCGGTATAACGCAATGATACCTGACGGCCTAACCAGTCATGAACTGAGGAAGCATACCCATTGGTCGGTGATGACGCATAGGGAGGCTCTTCGTCCAGCAAGTTACGTACCGTTAACAAGAAACGATGGTTTTCATTTAACTGGTAACCGACACTGGCATTCCAGGTTAACCAAGCGTCAACGGTTTCATTGCCGCCGAACTTAAAGTCACCGTCACCCAGGCTGCTGACATAGTGACCATTTAAGTTGGCATCATAATCAGAAAATTGCCATTCGACACCAAAATCGGCGACAAACTCAGGGCGTGCAATTTCTGCCGCACCACTTAAGCGACCAAGTAAATCTTCTGCTTCTGAATCGGCAGTCAGTTTACGCTCATAACTAAATGTGCGAGTGCCACTGGCATAGAAGTTGAACTTGCCATATTTCGTTGAGCTAAGGCTATAGTCTGTACGAATATCAACCCCATCAGTTTTCTGTTCACCCACATTGAAGTAGCCGGTGCGCAAGAAAACCAGGTCTCCTTCGGCATTGACCACGCAGCCAAATTCGTTATTCAGCTCGCTTTCGTCATTTACCACTGGTGAGGTTCCTGCGACGCAGGCATCCAAAGTTGTGTTAGCATCAATATCAACAATGTCCTCATGGTCGTAGCGCCAGTAGTCCGCTGTAAACTGCCAGGAGTCAGTAATATTCCAGGAAAGACCCATGTTATAAGCGACTGACTTCTCAGCCTCGAGATCCAGATTACCTAAAGTTTCCTGATCCAACTCAAGCTCGCCTTGCTCGTTGCCCGAAGTGCCGCATAAAGAAACATAAGGGTCATCTGGCGTACAGTTGATGTAAGCTGCAGATAAAGAAGTCCCTGCACCAAGCTGAGTTAAAGACGGTGCCCGGAATCCGGTGCTGGCCGAAGCTCTCAGAATAAGGTCATCCGTTGCGCGCCAGCGTAGGGACAGCTTAGGGTTCACATCACCACCAAAGTCGCTGTAATGGTCATAGCGCAGAGCGGCAATAGCATCAATTGACTGAGTGAGTGGAAGATGGAATTCGCCATAAAAAGCATACTGACTTCTATCAGCTTCAGCCTGGCTTGCACCGAGTGCAAAAACACCGTTATTAGATGCAATAGCCGCAGGCTCATCAAATAACTCTTCACGACGGTATTCACCACCAAAAACAGATTTCACATAACCTGCCGGTATTTCAAATAAGTCGCCCGAAATGTTGAAATCGATAGAGAACAACTCGGATTCACCGTTTCGTGGTGCCAGAGTACGCAAATCAGCTAATGTGCTGGCATCGTTGTTTCGACCTAAATTGAAAGGGTCGAAACGTCCGTCAGCAATTGCTTCATCGACAGCATCTACCGAATAAAAGCCAGCGGTGTGCAAAATCTCGCTCTCTGACTTGCCGTAACTGGCGGCTGTCTCCCAGCTCCAGAAACCAATTTCGCCGCGCAGTCCCGCCAGCATACGATATGAGGTGTCGGTGTACTCCTGAGTACGACGATCGGGGAAGCGTGAGCTGATATATATTGGGTCTGTAGAACCGTCAGTCTCGTTAATCTCACTCGCCCATTCTGGTACTACGGGTGAATCTCCGGGAATATTTGCCGAGAAAGCAGCTCCGGAGTCATAAGCGTGTCCCTCATTACGCTGAAACATGGCTTCGGCAAAAAATTCGGTGTGATCGTCTAGTCGATAAAAATGATTGACCGTTGCTCCAAAATTATCGAAATCGGGTTGAATAACTCTTTGGATGACATAGTCGTAATTACAGCGCTCATTAGCTGCTGCTGTACCGTCGTTACAGTAAGGTTCAGCGTATTCAGTGCCGTCGATATCAACAAAGGTGCTGGATTCAAACGTTACGTCAATTGGACGATCAGAATTAAACACAGAGTTTTGACTGGCGTAATCTAAAATGACTGTGGTGTTACTGTTTTTGGTATTAAAACCACCAACGTAAGTGGCGTTATAACGGCTACCATCCGCAGAATCGGTGTCATCTCCATACATCAAAGAAACTTCATGACCTTCGAAATCTTTGCGCATAATAAAGTTGATGACCCCGGCAATAGCGTCAGAGCCATAGATAGACGAGGCTCCATCGGTAAGGACTTCAATTCGCTCAATTGCTGACATAGGAATGTTATTCACATTGACGAAAGAGTCTGCACCATTGGCGAAAGAGCTGACATTAACACGGCGGCCGTTAACCAAAACCAGTGTCGAGCTACTGCCTAATCCGCGCAAACTGACACCCGCAGAGCCTGCCGGCGCACCATCTGCCCCGCCGACACCGCCGTTCTCGGTGAAAGTGCCGGCGGTAGCGGCTTGTGGTAGATCTTTCAAAAACGAGCCAATGCTAATGTGCCCGCGCTGGTTTAAATCTTCCTGACTGAAAATTTGAACGGGATTTGCGCCTTCCATATCTACGCCTTTTAAGCGTGATCCGGTGACTTGAATATTTTCGTCGACTTGAGCTTGTTCTTGTTGTTCGTTTTCAGTATTCGCTTGTTGCATTGCAAGTGCGACAGGCGAAAGAGTAAGACCCGCTAATGGGATCAATAGGCTCCACTTGGACATAGGAATCTCCTTTGTGGTTTTTTAATTTTTGAGATTTCCCCGTGTGAACGGGACTTATGTCACGAGTCGTGTCTTATTGACACACAAAGGCTCATGCATATTGCTCGTGAGAGAGCTTTAGCGGGGGAGGCAGTGGTGCACTCGCCGCAGTAACCGAACTGGCTACCGTGGCCTACTCGTCGAACCACTCCGAAAGGTAGAAACTATCGTAGTGATAGTTGGTCAGTTGATAAGCTTTTTTTAGCATAACGGTTATAATTATCCTAATAATTTGCTGTCTTAAATTTGACAGTGGCATAGGAATAGCACTAGCGTTGCTAGCTGTCAATTTAGTCAAATATCATAGCCGGACGGAACGAGTGGCTGGTTACTAGGGGTTTTATTTATGGTCAAACGGTTGTTTTCCAAGGTTTTTGTTGCTATTTGCGCGCCGGTTTTGGTGGCGTCTGTAAGTGCTGAAGAAGATAAAAGTTTTCGTCACTTGTTATTAGCTGGCGGCGGATTAGAGGCTTGTTCCAGTTTCGCGTCGGACAATTGCGACGACGTTGACTGGATAGACAAGGAAACCATGCGTACCGACAGATATTTGAATCTGTCGAAAAAGTTTCGCTCGAAAGCAACGGCAGAGTCGGCTTGGCCAACTTACCGTGAAGAAACTCGGGAAAAAGTCGCTGATGCACTGGAGTTGATTCATGAACGTTTAAAAGAGGATATTGTTCCTGAACGTGTTTTTCTGCGTGAATTTACCCGCCGTGCGACACAGCAGCTTTATAACGCATTGTCAGACGCGGAATGGAACCGGATTATCGATTTAATTGAACTTCCTGTTCCTGACTCTGCTCGCGAAGTCGTTAATTTGGATGAAAACCTGAAAGGTGAATCGAAAGCGATTTTTGAGCGCTTCGTTGAAATGGCTCGCTCTGTTGCCGAAGATGATCAAAAACCGACCATTTATTTCCTGACCTCTGCATCACGTAACCCTTATGATGCTATCGACTTTTACAGCAGTGTATTCGAGCAGTTGGGAGCTGAAGCGCATTGGCTGCCTTTGGATTCGGCGTTAGTCAAAGCTCAGCGTGAAGGCCGTTGCGATGAGCTGGCAAAAATTCAACAGGAAGAATTGGGCGCCTATGAGCGTGACCGCGTGCACAGAGAACGTTATAAAGAGCAGGTAGCGTTTTGCAAAGACTCTGATGCAGCCGCAGAAATGATAGCCAAGGCCGACGGACTGTTTTTTAATGGTGGCGACCAGAACTTAACCCGTTCGACGTTTGTGAAAGCGAATAATCAGCCCGGCGATGCGCTGAAAGCAATTATTGCCGCTGTTCAACAAAAAGACGTGGTTGTTGGTGGCACCAGCGCGGGTACCTCGGTCATGACTTCTAAGCCGATGATCTCTAACGGCACAACCGCTCAGGCTATAAAAGAAGGGGCGATTGCTTCTGATCCACCACCGTTTGGGTGTGATTTAGATACCACTTGTCCGCCTAATGTCGGACCGGATAGCCTGACTTACCACCCGTTAGGTGGCTTGAGCCTGTTCCATTACGCAACTTTAGATACGCACTTTTCTGAGCGAGGCCGACATGGTCGCCTAATGCGCTTAGCGGCTTCAAGCTCAACGCCTTTGTCTATTGGTATTGATGAAAACACAGCTATGGAAGTGAACCTTGAAACTGGCGCGTTTGATATTATTGGCGAGCGCGGCGTTTTCTTTGTGGAAGATGCGCAGGGAACCGATAAGGCTGTCGCTGGTACTTTCCATTACCTGGTTGCTGGTGCTTCGGGTGTGATTTCACCTTATGGCCTGCAAACCGCAGAATTTGCTGAAGGTGATGACGTGGTGCAAACCGAGCCTACCACAAACTTTTTGTCTGACCGTGGCTTGATAGATTCTATGCGTATTCTGTGTGGAGAGCGTAAGCAGGTCAGCTTGTTGAATAAGGACTACCGCTTAATTGCGCAGCGCGGTGAATCCAGCCGGGTCCAGTCTTCAGGTGGTGAGTGTCAGGTTATAAATGGCAGTATTGGTATTGCCTGGCAGCCACAGGAGCAGCTGTAACGGCTGACGGGGAATGAAAACGGCTGGTGATTGTCCCCTCACCTGAAAGACGCCGTGAACCCATCCCTGGGGGCTTGGGTGGCGCCGTCCTTGGCGCCACACACTTTCAGGAGAGGGGACAATCACTTATTGCCGTTTTCTTAGTAGCCTGACGTTTACGTCAGGTTCGATATCCCACCTGACATGAATGCCAGGCTACGAAAATTCGTATCAGGCGACACCGAACTCGGCTCGATAAGCTTCAACTTTGGGAAGATATTCTTTAAAGGTGCCGTCATCTTTCAAGAAAGTGATGACATCGTTTAAGCTGACAATGCTGACAACCTGAGCGTTAAAGTCGCGCTCAACTTCCTGAATAGCCGATAACTCGCCTTTGCCTTTTTCCTGACGATCAAGAGCAATCAGAACACCGGATAACTCGGCGCCGTTTGCCCGAACAATGTCCATGGCTTCGCGAATAGCTGTGCCTGCGGTGATCACGTCATCCACCAGCATAACTTTGCCTTCCAGCGCTGATCCCACCAAGTTCCCGCCTTCGCCGTGGTCTTTCTTTTCTTTACGGTTAAAGCAATATGGTGTGTCCTGCTGATGGTGATCATATAAGGCAACGGCTGTGGCGGTGGCTATCGGAATGCCTTTGTAAGCCGGGCCAAAAAGCACATCAAAATTGATACCGGAGTCGACCAGCGCGGCGGCATAAAAGCGGCCTAAGCGAGCCAGGTCAGAACCTTTATTAAAAAGCCCTGCATTAAAAAAGTACGGACTGGTGCGGCCGGACTTCAAGGTAAATTCACCAAACTTTAATACGCCACGCTCTATGGCAAACTCAATAAACTCTTTTTGATACGCTTTCATTGCCTGCTTATTCCTCGCTTGCTTTTATACTGAAGCTTACGCCAACGCTTGTTTCTGAATATCAATTAACTCGCGAATGCTGTGACGCGCCATTTCGACCAGGCTGTTCATTTCGTCAAAACTGAAGGCTTCGCCCTCGGCTGTGCCCTGAATTTCTATAAACTTGCCGGCTTCTGTCATGACAATGTTCATGTCGGTATCGGCTTTTGAGTCTTCAATGTATTCCAGGTCGCTGACCGGTTCGCCGTCTAAAATCCCCACTGAAATTGCCGCGACCATTTCTTTTAACGGGTTCACTTTGACCATACCTTGCGCACGCATCCAGTTCAGCGCGTCAACTAAAGCGACACAAGCGCCAGTGATAGACGCGGTACGTGTGCCACCGTCGGCCTGAATCACGTCACAGTCGATAGTAATGGTGTGTTCACCTAAGGCGCTCATGTCGATGCAGGTACGCAGTGAGCGGCCAATTAGGCGCTGAATCTCTAAAGTACGACCACCTTGTTTACCGCGGGACGCTTCGCGGGCAGAACGGGTGTGAGTTGCGCGTGGTAACATGCTGTATTCAGCGGTAACCCAACCCTGGCCTTTACCTTTTAAAAAGCGCGGAACGCCTCTTTCTACCGAAGCATTACAAAGCACTTTGGTTTCGCCAAACTCAATTAAAACCGAGCCCTCTGCGTGTCTGGTAAAGTTACGGGTAATGGTTACCGGTCGAATTTGTTGTGCCGTACGGCCACTTGGACGCATGTCATCTCCTTACTGAGTGAATGTCGCAATGTATAAATTGAGCGCAATTGTAGCAGAATTGGACGATTAATGGATCGCGATTCGCGCAGCAACGTATTACACTAGACCGAGCAAAAGAATATGAGCGGGAGGCAGTATGTCGCGTTCAGATGATGAAGAATTTGAGCTGTTTCGTCAGGAAATGACTGATGTGACGCCATTGGCGGGTGAAGAAGTCGCGGATATTAAGCAGGCTTTTGAACCGACGCTGGCGCAAAAAGAACGTCGCCGCGCTGCGGAGGCGGAAGAAGCTGAAAACGAAAACTTTTTATCGACCGAGTATGTGGATTTAGTAGAACCGGATGACGTTATTGAGTTTCATCGCGACGGTGTACAGGCTGGTGTGTTCAAGCGCCTGAAACAGGGGCGTTACAGTATGGAAGCCAGCCTGAATTTGCACCACCATACTTTGGCAGAAGCGCGCACGGCACTGTTTAATTTTGTGAAAGACTGCCATGCAGCCGGAGTACGTACGGCTTTAATCATTCACGGTATGGGTAAGCATACAAAACCGCACCCGGCACTGATTAAAAGCTATGTGAATAAATGGCTGCGCGAGCTTGCACCGGTACTGGCGTTTCATAGCGCGCAGAGACCCCATGGCGGGCGCGGTGCCGTGTACATAATGATGAAAAAGAACGCCGAACAGAAACAAAAGAACCGTGAAAAGCACGCTAAGCGGTAACAAAAACGATTCGTTTTAAAGGAACCGACATGATTCAAAGTATGACCGGTTATGCTCGTTACGAGCAAAAAGCCGACTGGGGCACCGCAGTTTGGGAAATTCGTTCAGTTAACCAACGTTATCTGGAAACTTACTTCCGTTTACCGGAAACCTTCCGTTCTCTGGAGAACTCATTACGCGAACAGTTTCGTAAAAAACTGCAGCGCGGCAAGGTTGAGTGCAAGCTTAGCCTGCAGGTAGATGAAGCCCAGCAAAGCGCTTTGTCAATTAACGAAGACTTGGCAAAAAGTGTGATCGCCAGCGCCAAATGGGTGAGCCAGCACTCCGCTGCCGGACAGTTAAACCCTATTGACGTTCTCAAATGGCCCGGCGTCGTTGCTGCTCAGGACCAGGACATGGATGAGCTGCAAAAAGACGTTCTAGCCGCACTGGAAAAGGCCACCAACGACTTTATAGAAAACCGCAAAAGTGAAGGTGCGGCTATTGATAAAATGCTACAAGAGCGCCTGGACGGTGTGAGCACGCAAGTGGCGTTTGTGCGTGAACGTATGCCAGAAGTCATGGCATGGCAGCGTGAGCGCTTACTAACGCGCTTTGAAGAAGCTAAAGTTGAACTAGAGCCGCAGCGTGTAGAACAGGAAATGGTGATGCTGGCGCAGAAAACCGACGTAGCCGAAGAGCTCGACCGTTTAGACGCGCACGTGGAAGAAGCCCGCAAAATACTGAAAAAAGGTGGCCCCTGCGGACGCCGCCTGGACTTTATGATGCAAGAGTTCAACCGCGAAGCTAACACACTCGCCTCTAAGTCTATTAACTCTGACATTACCGCTGCTGCGGTGGAGCTTAAAGTTTTGATAGAGCAAATGAGGGAGCAGATCCAAAACATCGAGTAACTCTTCTCCCTATAATCTCTCGTTATTTGGCTCATTATATGAGCCAAATAACCGGCTCATTCGGGTCACGACCTAAAAATAGGAAATAACGAGTTACTATTAGCAAGTGGTGTTAGTACAACAAAAGCGTTCATCTAGCTTAACAACAACCACACCCCACCAAGGTAAAGCACTGTAATAAGTACGCTCTCCAGACCAATACGGCCCGGGCCTTCGCGCTCACGTCGAATGAGACCCATGATCAGAATGGCCGACATTAACAGTGTCAGACAAACCCAGAACAAGGTACCGTCGGTCATGGTGTGATAAATCGATCCGTCACGGTAGGCAATATCCGATGCGGCGGTAAATAAGGTATCAAACGCATTGCCGCCGATAATGCCGCCTACGGCGAGGGTTAATGCACCACGGCGAACGGCTGCGACGGAAGTGACCAACTCCGGAATTGAGGTGCTAATGGCGGTTAGCATAACGCCTACTATGGTTTGGGTCAGTCCGGTCTCTGCGGCAATGATAGTTGCTGAAGGCTCCAGCATGTAACCGGCAAAACCGAGCACGACAAACAGCACAAAAAACTCACTGGTAAGCCTAGCCATTGATGGCATAAGCTTTATGTCATCCGGCTTGTCTTCGCGCGTTTCACGAGTTTTTGTCGGAGCCCACATGGGGGCATCGTGTGCCCTGTTCACGAGGTGAATACCGTAGATATAAACAATAAAAAGTAGCGGCGTGACAGGGTGTAGCCCCCAGACCGTGACATTGGGCAACAGTGGAGTCATAAGAATAAGTGAGAGCAGAACGATAAGCAGTGCGTTTTGCATCATGTTGGGAACCGATGCTGCGGCATGTTCAAGATTCGCGCGTCGGTAGACCATATCGGCCACCGCCAGAAAGAACGTTTGTACTGCAATGCCACCCAGGGCATTACTCATTGCCAGCTCTGCATTTCCGTTCCATGCAGCAGTAACAGACAGCACAGAGCCGCCAATGGAAGTTGTACCACCCAGTAACACCGCGCCTGCAGCCGCTTCGCCTATACCGGTGCGGTCGGCAAGTTGATCGACAATACGGGTAATGCGGGTACCGGCAATAGCAATAACCAGAGCGCAAAGCCCAAATACCGCCAGCCCTTGACATAAACTCCAGTTTTCAGGGTTTAACAAATACCAATGCCCCTTACTACGACTGATAAAATGAGTATAGCTAGCTGACTAAGCGGGTCAAACGCCAGGCAGGGCAAGATTGCTGTTATTAGGTTATCCTAAGGCTAGAAAGTTATTAAAGGTATTTGTATGCGAAAAACGGACAAAAAACTAGAGCGTGAGATCATCCGCGAGCTGACTCAGGTGTGCGAAGCGGCAAAGTTTGAGCATGAAAGCTTTATTTGGCTCACGCATGAAGTGGATTATCAGCGCTTTCCGAAAAGTTTAAAGGTTACGCTTGTGTTTAACGAGAGCGTAAGCAAGGATGTATTACTTGCCGAATTTCAGGCGTTGATTCCAAAAGTGCAGTTGGCACTTGAGCCTGTAATAGGTGAGCCCTTGCCCGCTGCACAAATTGAAGCGTGTCGGGAACATACACTGTGGACTTCCCAGACTTTGCTAGACACTTTTAACAGTTACAATGTAACTAAAACTAGAGGTGTTTATGAGCAAAGGCAAACGGTATACCGAAGAGTTTA
>JBNJDZ010000010.1:0-98276 GCA_051745385.1 Pseudomonadota bacterium
AACTGCGGGAATGAGTGACAAGAACGCCATAACAACACCCCAAAGTAAAGCTCCGGGAATGCCTAACAGGGCAAAGATAATACCGCCTAACGCCCCCTGAACTATGGCAACCACCAAGTTCCCTTTGACCGTTGCGCGTGTTACTTCCGCAAACTTAGTAAATAGCTTACGCTCCCGTTCATCTCCCAGAGGTAATGCCTTAACCATCAAATTAATTAAATGGTGCCCATCTCTTAACAAAAAGAACGTCAGGTAAATCATTAAAGCCAGGCTAATAAGAAAAGAAAATGTGTTCTGCCCAATGCTCAATGCTTCTTCCGCTAAGAACTTACTGCCGCTTACTGCTGTCGAGGATATTTTATCTCGCACGTCACTGGCTTTAATATCAAACTGAGCAAGCAAGTCATTAATGACCGGAAAGGCGGTCTGAATTTCATCGAAAAGCTTCCCGGGATTAATTTTTCCTTCATCCAACCGCTGATAGAAGCTAACGCCCTCCTGCACGAATGAATATGAAATACCCAGTACCGGTATAACGACAATCACAAGAGCAATAAGCAGCGTAACCAGCGCAGCTCTGTTGGGTTTGTCTCCAAACTTGTCTTTCAACCGCTGCTGCAGAGGCGAGAAAATAACCGTTACGACACAAGCCCAAAAAATTGCTGCCCAAAACGGTATGAGTACCCAGGCAAAGGCAATACTGACAAGGGCCAGTGTCAGTAAAAATGAACGTCTTTCTAATGATTCGCGCATACTTGCTTCCTTGGCATTAGTAATTCTTTGCGTAAAGACTTGACAGACTTACCGTTAGATAACAATGTCAACATAGCTAACTACTTAATTTATCACAACTGATAAGAATAAATGCCTAAATCGGAAGAACCATACAGCTTTGCCAGCTGGTGCAAAGAAAGTTTAATTAACTTCACGAAAATGAACGCCGAAAAACAGGTGTTCGTTGGCTTTGTATTGGCAATACTTATTGCGGCATTTATTCGAGTTATTGAAATGACAGGCGGAATCCCCAGCCTGTACGAGCATTTGCTTTATTTCCCGCTTGTCTTTACCGGTTTGCTACTCGGCCCTCGCATTGGTGCTTTAGCCGGCTTTATGTGCGGTGTCTTACTTAGCCCGTTTTCTTTTTCCGACTCATTAATAAGCAGCAATGAAATTGCCGGGGGTTGGTTACTCCGACTCGTTGCTTACACGCTCATAGCAACTATCGCGGGATTGGTATCCCGGGTTGTCAAAGACCTTAATAACGCAGAAAAAAGCGCCAAGTTCAAATATCAAGGCACAGACCTGCCAAACATTAATGCTTTACTCGAACAGTTGAAAAATATAGGACAGAGCCGGGACGGCTCACCCGATGACCTTATCGATATTTTTAATTTTCGCCTACAAAATATGGAGAAAATTCAGCAGCAAGTGGGCACAGAAAAAGCCAATGAACTGGTAAAGCAAATGGCTATTCAACTGAAAAAACTCTTAGGGGACCAGATTCACGTAGGCCAAACCTCGAAAAACGAACTGGTCGGGGTAAGCGCGGATGCAGAGCAAAATACAAAAGAGTTGCAAAGTAAAATTGAGAACTTCTTAGAAAAACCTATAGTTGTCGACGGCGTTTCTTACCAAATGGACAGTGCAGCGGGTGTCCTCAGGGTAAAAAAGGATCAGCTTAAAGAAGACCACCAAAAGGTGTTCGATGAAGCTCAGGCTCATGCATTTAATGCCTTTCAGAAAAAACAGCAATTCTCTTTTTTAGAGCAAAGCGATAATGCAATTGATCAAATTGAAGAAGTCACTTTCTCTCGCCAGTTCAGCGAGGCTATGAAGAATAATGACATTCAGCTTTACTACCAGCCTCGCCTTAACACCAATACGGGTTATTTCTCGGTTCTGGAGATATCGGCAAAATGGGTGCACCCAAAACGCGGCGGCATGAATTTAGAAGAATTCAAGCCCATGATAGAAGAGGCTTCGTTAACTCAGCAGTTTACCTCCTGGATGATTCAACGAACCTTTAAAGACCTGAGAATCTGGCTAAAACAAAAAGTCACTGTACGAGTTTCTGTTAATATCACGATTAATGATATCGTCGACCCTATTGTTCTGAACGTTCTGGCACACGAGCTACAAGATTCTAAGTTTCCCGCGCGGCAAATTTATATTGAAGTCAGCGAACGCGCTCTAATGTCACTATCTGATAAATCGAAACGGTACTTGGAGCGTTTAAGAAGCGTTGGTTGTAACGTCATAGCCTCACATTTTGGCGAAGGCCGCTCAACCATACAGTCACTTTTTGTGCTGCCTGTAGATGCAGTCAAACTCTCTGAAGAATTGGTGCAAAAAGCAACGTCACACAGTGATAAAAAACGAGAATTGGCGTCTATGGTGAAAATGGCGAGAGCCCGCGGTTTAACAACCATAGCTACAGGCATTAATGACCGCGCTAAACTACTTCTGTTAAAACAAATAGGATGTGAGGAACTACAAGGATCGATTCTAAGTAAGTCGCTGAAAAAGGCTGATATACCCTGGGCCCGGATAAGATAATGAAAGACAAAATGAAGTTAACAACACAGCACAAGTGGCGCCGACCGTTTTTCAAGCGCCCAGAAGTTATTCTGGTAATAGCCTACATAGTTACAGCTATAGTTTGGGAGCTTGGAGCCAGCGCCCTAATTCCGCGTTTACCTCTGGATGCCGATATCAAAAACCTTATGAACCAGTGGAAGCCCTGGGGCTTTGTCGCTTTATCTGTGGTTTTTCTGTTTTTCTTTACTCGTATTTGGGTTTTAAGACTGAAAAAATCCCGCGAACTGCTTTATAACTATCTTGGGAACAGCCCTACCATTCATTACGAACTGCGTTCACTGGACTCAGGCATCCGTATTGATTGGGTCAGTCCAAATTGTGAGCGTATTATGGGTTACTCGCCGGAGGAAGTGAAAGCGCCAGGCTGGTGGTTACGCAATATTCACCCTAACGATACGCAGTTAGCAAAAAAGACCATTTTGAGAAGCCTTGAAGAAGACCAGTTCGTTTACGAGTATCGCTTTCGCCATAAACAAGGGCACTACGTGTGGGTACGGGACGAATTACGCCGCACCAACAGACGCCCTTTAAGTTTTCAGGGTTCATGGACGAATATTTCTGCGGATTATGTTGATAACTCAAACGGAAATATAGGCGATGCCTCAGAGCATGGCGTCTTATCCGGTATTGCCTTGCTCAATAAGTATCGTAAAGTCATTAACGTGGATGCTCCGTTTACCGAAATTTCCGGGTTAACGGAAGCTCAGTGTGTTCACTCGAAATTAGAGGAGTTACTAACCGCTACAGACATCGATGATCTTGACAGTGGCTTTCCGTGTAACCAAAGCATTTTAATTGTTGGCCGTAACGCAGAAAAAAGACGTTACTCCGCTGTTCTAACCATTAGGGAAGCCGTTTCAGGCTTTTCTGAAGAAGCAGCTTATATCGCTACATTAAGTGATGTAACCCGAATGAAACAGCAACAGCGACAGTTACAGAAGTTAGCATTTTTTGACGATTTAACCGGATTACCTAACGGCAATTCATTGGCACTAGATTTGTCCAAATTGCTGGATGAGTTGCCCAGTGATCGCCTAGCTGCAGTATTAGTTATGAATGTCGATCATTTTCATCAGGTAAACGACAAATACGGTCATCACATTGGCGATAAAATCTTACAGCGCCTGACCCAAAGACTAAAAGAGATCACGCCTTTTGGCACAAAGCTATACAACCTGGGCGGTGACGAGTTTGCTATTGTACTGAACCATATTGTCGAATATATCGACATTCAGAATATTATCTTACAAATTCAAAAAGCCTACGAACGTCCTTTTGTGCTCGCCAATGATGATCAGCAGGTTCGGCTAACAGCCAGCATTGGCGCCAGCGTTTACCCATTAGACGGATACGATAGTGGAAAACTGTTAGCTCAGGCTAACCTGGCAATGAACTCAGCTAAAGACCAACACAATGAAAATCAGGCTTACTTCAAACAAGAACTCGAAAACCGTTCTTACGATGAAATTCAGCTAGAGGAAGATGTACATAGCGTTCTTCAGAGTGAGCAAATGCAATTAGTCTATCAGCCAGTGCTCGATATGGATAAGCAAGTCGTTGGAGTTGAGGCTCTGCTGCGCTGGGAACACCCCGAACTTGGTACCTTGCACCCAGAGCAATTCTTACCCCAGTTTGACGCTAATGGCATGTTAGACACTTTGGGTATCTGGGTCATTGAAAACGTTGTTGCCCAAGTTGATAAGTGGAAACAGCAGAATATTACGCCGGGTAAAATAGCCATTAATTTGGCCACGGAACAAATATCACAACGGCTCTATCAAGCCATGAGCAGGTTAGATAAAGAAACCCCTAAGCTTTTAGATAAAATTGAATTTGATTTAAGTGAGAGTAGCTTAAGTGAACCGCTGCCGGACACGCTGGATATTATTGAACAATTACACGAATTAGGTATTACCCTGGTCATCGACCGTTTTGGTAAGGGCATAGGCAGTATGCTGCATTTAAAAACGATGGCGGTCAGCAAAATTAAAATTGAACGTGAATTTATCCGCGATCTTGATACCAACGAACGCTCGCGAAATCTGGTCAAAGCGGTTATACGCATGACCTCCGAGTTAGGCCTAGAAGTGCAGGCGGTTGGCGTAGAGAACCAAGCTCAACTTGATAAGCTCAAAGAGTTTGGCTGCCATTACTGGCAAGGGCAGCTTTATAAGCTACCGCAGACCGCTGATGATGTTTTTAGCAGTGACTAATTTAGTCTTCTACCAATGCCTTATAAATCTCAGCAATATGTGGGTCATTCACACCCAGTTGCTGTAACGCCAGTTGCAGCTTTACCAGATACTCGGCATTTGGGCCACTGGGCCCCGATGCACGAGCAATATGCTGAGCTATTTCAGATTCAGGGGCTGCACCAAGAAAAGCTTCATTCTCTTCTGTTGCAATGTAAACCAGACCTTCATGCTGAGAGCCATCGCGAAACGTCATTGCAGTGGTAAAACGCAGGTAACCGTTTTTCTCACGATGATCCAAATGCTCAAACACATCCGGCGACACTTTGTATGCCATACCAGTACAAACTTCGCCCGGCGTTTCAATTAAGGTAAGTACTCTACCCGGCGCTTCGGGCGTACCACGATGGTCGTGAGAGCCTTGCCAGAAGCGTCGAGACCACCCCTCTATAGAGGCGGGCGCCCTTTCCAAATAAGGAAAGTCAACTTTGTAAATGAGTGACCCATAACCAAATAGCCAGACAGCTTCCAGCCCACTTAAATCCTGACGCCCTTTATTCATCGCAATGGTATCGTGTGACATACAACTCTCTTGCCTATTTTTCAGTTACAAAGGTTTGTAGCCGATACGGAAGCCTCCCCAATGCTTTCCATTCACATAGACAGGTACCGATAAATCATGCATGACCTCACCCGTGTCGCGCTTATATGTCTGTAACAATAACGCTTGCGTATGAGCTCCGCAACGCGCACCTGTTTTATCATTAAACAAACGACGTGAACGATTGCCTACCAGGTCCTTGTTTGGATCCCCGGTTAGAGGTTTATTAAAGGCGTCATTGTGTCGGGCAACATATCCATTCGGGTCAGTTGCAATAGCATAAACAATATGTTCGTGACGCTTCAGAATCGGCTCCTGAATAGCGGGCAGTACACTATCGAAAAACTCTGTATAAGCGGTTTTGTATTTTACCGGATCCGTCCCGGGAACGGGTTCATAGTTTCTTGAGAACAACTCAGAGGATGTCAATTCACCCTGTTCAAGTGCCTGCTCTAAACGCTGTTCAATTTGCTGCGCCGCATCAGTAGCGGCTTTATAAATGACTCTATGCTCTGCATCGGCATCGTTTTCGACTAAGTGCGCAAACAACTGCTCAGACTGCACTTCCAATTGCTCGGCCTGACCACTGACATCATCAAGTTGCTGATATTGTTCCGACAGGTCTGAGTTCACCGAGTGCAGTAGCTCTCCGTTACGAGAGAGATCCTGAGCGTTTTCTCCCATTAACGCAGTTATTTTCTGCAGTTGTTGCTCGACCGTCTCGGCTTGCTCAACAATGCTCGCCAACTGCTCAACAATGCCGGCGGTTGTCTCAGACTGCTGTTCAATGTGCCTTGATAAATGCTCAATATTTTTGACAGCGGTAGTGGTTTCAGTGTGAATCGCCTCTACCAGATTACTGACTTCAACGGTAGCATCCGAAGTTCTTCCTGCCAGCGTTCGCACTTCATCGGCAACGACTGCAAAGCCTCTGCCATGCTCGCCGGCGCGAGCCGATTCTATTGACGCATTAAGCGCCAGCAAGTTGGTTTGTTCCGCAATGCTGTCAATAACCAGGGTCACTTTGCGAATGTCGCTGGCTTTCTCCTGCAGGCCTTTAACAGCTTCCGCACTTTCCCGGCTGTCTGACACAACTAAATCAATTTCGTGGGTCAGCTGCTTTATTCTTTCTCTGCCTTCATGACTGATTTGTTTAGTTTGCTCAGCAGCAACCGCAACTTCCGAAGAGAAAGTCTCTATTCCCTGAGCTCGCTCACTTACCCGGGACGAGTTATCAACGCTTTCTTCCAGGCGCTCTACTATATCTGCTAATACGGTTTTAAAACGAGTAATTGCAAAGCTAAGCTCTGCCGTTGCAATAGCATTCTTTCCCGAGTTTTCGGCAAGATGGTCGGTGCTGTCTTCGGTTTCTTCACTCTCATGAACAGGAGCCTGGGCCCGCCGCAAGTAGTTAAGGTAAAACCCGCTTAAGCCAATGAATAATAAAGACTGTAGACACAGTTGAAGCCAAAGCCAGGGAACAAAAGAGGTAACAGTTAAGCTGGCAACGATAGCTAAAACTGTTATTAATAAAGGTGGTTTCACATCAACTGTGGACATTTTTTCGCTTCCATAAGGCGTAAACAACGCAACAAACCATGTATATTTATCGAACAGTTTCTATGAAACTTTATGGTGGCGCACTACGACCTTGGTAGCAAAGTAAGGCGAGCATCCGCTCGCCTGCTCATTTAGTTGATTAGAATCAACGTTCCTTTTCTGCTTCATCTTCCTTACTTGAACTAAGCTCTTCTTGCTGTCGCAAATAACCCGCCGCCTCTTCGTCCGAAGCCTGCGGTCTGGTTTGCTGCAGTCTCTCCTGACTGGTAGGAATAGCGCGAGTCTGCTCATTCAGCTGATGTATCTGAGAAGCGTTACCTAAGTCTCTGTTGCTGGTAATAGAAGCAATAGATTCACGATCTTTAAGGAAGTCGATAACATCATTGCGAATTGATGCCATCTCATCGTCCGATTTATGCATTTCCAGAATGTGTCGGGGGTGTTCCAGGTTTTTCATTCCTGTGGCCGCAAAAGTTGTCGACACAATACGAGAGACAATGACCCAAGGAGTGATACTGCTGCGTACTAAGGTATTTTCTGAACGGGTACTGTCATGAATTCCCGCACCAGTTGAAATTTTAGATTCAGTGAAAGTACCTTCGCACTTAAAATAGATAAGCATCGATTCAAACTGAATTTCAGCATAGAACAAATGTGCAATATTTGCCGCTAACCGCGCAAAGGCTCGCAACACATAACCGATAAGCAAGAAGTGAACAGCCGTCATGGCAACACCGGCCAGAGCCATTAAGTCGGCGTAAGGTGTATTCTCTGTTAAACGATAGTTCATGCTGTCCAGCAGCTTCACCACGTCCACCGTGGCATAAGCTAAAAAGAAAGTGAAAAGCACACCGACAATGAACAGGCTATTACCCAACAACAGACTCACGAAGCGGGATTTTTCAAATAAAGCACCCAGCCCCATAGGTTTAACTCGTGGCTGAATTTCTTGGATCATCTCACCGCTGAACGCGCCTTTACCGTCTACTTGTTCCTGCAAGTTAGGATCAAGCTCACGGTAAACCCGGTTCGGTACTTCGCGGTAACGTCGGTTCGCCATTACCAGGTTATCCAAATTAATAAAGATTTCTTTAGGATGCACCGACTCTTGCCAGTTTTCGCGTAGCTCTGAAACTTCTGAAACCGGGTTCGCATCGGCTAAGCGTTTTTTCAACAGCACCACGGTTACTAACGTGCAAACAATAGCGCCGACAAAAATGCTCAATAGATACCAACCGGCATGAAAGTTTGGTAACGCCGCAAACTGTTGCTCAATTGCAGCCGCTGTTAAATTCGCGGCGTTCATCCACCAACCAACAACCAGGCCTACAACAACCGGTAGAAGCAGCGCAAAGGCTATAGTTTTAACCAAATCGCCACTACCCATTGAATCAATAGACTGCTCTGCTCCGCGGGATATAGCTTGGCCTGCAGACTTCCACACATGCATGACGTACAGCGTTAACAATACGGTATAAACCGGAAACGCAAGCACACCGGCGTCACCGGCAAATCCAGCCAGAGAAACGAAGGCAGCAAAACCAAAAGCAACCATTGCAGTCAAAGTACGCACCCAGGCACCTAACAAGCGCTGCGCCATATTTCGAATGGGGTAAGGCATAAACAGCAACTTGGGAAATACCGTGTGGGCAATGCGCGCCAACAGGCCTTTTGGCTCTATAAAGGTACTGTTCTTACGACCCATCAGCATTTCTTCCAACGCTTGGTCGCTATAAGCAACGTAACGCGACTCTTCCTGCGCTGTACTGCGCTCAGACTTACTAAAATTGCGTGCCAGTGATGTTGGGTGGTTACGACCAACAAAGTAGCGCAGCATAGCCATAATGCCGCCACTCAACACTTTAATACCGCCAGCCAGCAATAACAGCCCGAAGATAGCTAATACCCAACCTGTAATGGCATCCGGCTTCACGGCCCCGGCACCTGCTACCAATAAATAAATGCCAAACAACGATTGCACCACACCGCGAACACTCGTCACCAAGCCTTCGGTTTTAAACGGGTTCTTTAACCCCAGATCAATCGAACCGTAATCAAACGCCACCGAATTTCCCCTATTTAACACCTAATAAAAATAAAGGCTTTAGGTTAGCGGTAAGTTAACAGTCGGGCAATAAAAAAA
Source organism: Pseudomonadota bacterium (assembly GCA_051745385.1). Lineage (GTDB taxonomy): Bacteria > Pseudomonadota > Gammaproteobacteria > Enterobacterales > Alteromonadaceae > Idiomarina. Next base: position 9,095 of record JBNJDZ010000010.1, read on the forward strand.
CGCAAGACTAAAACAGTAATCTTTCGTATCGGTAGTCATTAGAATAAATAACTTTTAAATCACTGACTTGACGATTACAAAAATGCCCATTAAAACCAGAAAAACAGCAAAGCCCTTTTGTAGCTGCTCTTTAGGTAAGCTACGACCAATTTTTGAGCCAAAAGCACTACCAAACACACCACCGAGAATCATAATACCAATGATCAACCAGTCGAATTGGACATCGTTTGATGACATCACCGCGTAATATTTAAAAAAGCCTGCAACGGATTTAATAACAATAATTAGCAAGCTTGTACCAATAGCAACCGGCATAGACAAGCCAGCCAAAAGGACAAGTGCCGGGACAATCAGAAATCCCCCACCGACACCGACAAAACCAGTAATGATACCGACCACAAAGCCTTCTAAAGTTACCTTTGCATAATTCATCGAATAAACATGAGCAGGTGGTTTTGGCTTGCTTCTCCACATCAATCCAGCAGCGACAATCATTAACAAAGAGAAAGTCAGCAACTGCCAACGACTATCAACCAAAGTTCCTAACCACGCTCCACCGTAGGTACCTATCATACCGGGAATACCGAACACCCAAAAATGCCGCCAGCTAACATTTTTACGGCGGATGTAAGAAACCGACCCAAATAAGCTGATACCAGCAACAATTAATAACGAGGATGCAATGGACTCTCCAGCAGGCATGTCTACTAAGTACATCAGCACCGGAACTGTAAGAATAGACCCCCCAGAGCCAAATAACCCCAAGCTCAGACCAATAACTACAGCACCCAATATCGCGAGTAGCATTTTTCACTCCTGCATATTCCATAAAAGAATATAATTATAACTAATTTGAATTACAAAAAAAGGCCGCGTTCACACGCGACCTTCCAAATTATCGTCACACTTTTTATGTCGCCGTTATTTGTCCAGATCGGTCAAACGCAAGTAAGAACGAAGCGTCTTCCAACCTTGCGGGAACTTAACTTTTGCCTCTTCATCAGAGACACTTGGACGAATGATTACCGACTTGCCTGGTTCCCAATCGGCCGGGCACGCAACTTCATGTTTATCGGTGGTCTGTAAAGCATCAATCACTCGCAGAATTTCCGCAAAATTACGACCTACAGTCATGGGATATGTCATCGTCAAGCGAATCTTTAAGTCAGGATCGATGATATAAACTGAGCGAATAGCAGCGTTGTCATCCTCGTCAGGGTGAATCATGTCGTATAGCTCAGCAACCTTTTTGTCTTTATCCGCGACAATAGGAAACTCTAATACGGTATTTTGAGTTTCGTTAACGTCTTTGATCCAGCCCAGGTGCTCATCAACTGTATCCGTTGAAAGTCCTAAAGGCTTCACATTGCGCTTAGAAAATTCAGGAGCCAGTTGAGCAGTGCGTCCCATTTCAGTAGTGCATACCGGAGTGTAATCCGCCGGATGGCTAAAGAAAAAAGTCCATGACCCTTTTGCCCATTCATGAAAATCAATGGTTCCAGTTGTTGTTTCAATAGTGAAGTTCGGTGCAATACTACCTATACGTAAACTCATTATGTTTTCCTCTCTTTGAAAAAATTATTAATTAAAATTTATTCGCTGGAATTTTGAAGTAATGCTCTCCATCATTCTCAGTCGGGGGTAATTTACCTGCTCGCAGATTAACCTGCAGGGCATGTAACATTCTGTCCGGTAATGCCAGTGTCGCATCGCGCTCATCGCGGACTTTGCGGTATTCCTCTTCTTTCACGCTACCTGACAAATGGACATTCGATTCTTTGTGTTGTGCAACAGTTGCTTCCCATTGTGCTTCGCGCCCACCTTTGCCGTAGTCATGTCCAACAAAAAGTCGGGTATTGCCTGGTAAGCTTAAGATCCGTTGCAACGAATCCCATAATTCCTTCGAGGAGCCTCCCGGGAAGTCAGCCCGGGATGTGCCGCTATCCGGATACATAAAGGTGTCGTGAACAAAAGCCGCATCACCGACAATATAAGTAATTGAACCTAATGTGTGTCCGGGTGATAACCAAACTTCCACTTCCAGCTCCCCGATTTTAAAGCTGTTCCCTTCCTCAAAAAGGTGATCAAAATCTTTGCGAGGATCGAACAGGCCAGAAACGTTGTAATAGTCACTCCAAAGCTTGGCTATAGCACAAGTCTTTTCACCTATAGCATTCGGTGCCCCGGTTTTTTCTTTCAAATAATGTGAAGCCATCAAATGATCCGCGTGTGGGTGAGTATCCAATACCCACTCGATGGTTAATTCATTATCTTTTGCTAGCTTCAGAACTTCGTCAGCGCTTTCATAGGATGACCGGGCACTGCGGGGATCAAAATTTTGTACTACATCAATTAAAGCGGCTTTCTTGGTCGCCGGATCAGCAACAATATACTGCACTGAGCCGGTATCTTTTTCATAAATACCCCATACATCAGGGGACTTTTTGCCGGTTGATGGACTTTTACGAATAATGCTTGTCATATGCACCTCCTTTGATTTGGTTATAAGCATATAACAAAAAGCTATTATAGCAAGCGAAGCGGGAGCCCGAAGCAGCGATTGCTTTAATCGATATTTTAGATTAATTAATTAGTTCTAATAGATAGAATATTTATAACTGATTGTTATTTGATCGCAATCATCAAAACGAGTATCTTGAACTAAAAGTTATATACTTATCACTTATTAGAATAAGCAAGCATTCATAGAGGCTAGAGATATGTCACAGAATCAAAAACCATTGGTTAAACACTTTTTCGATGAACCGACCAACACCTACAGTTACGTCGTCAGAGACCCCAGTTCGAAGTACTGCGCCATCATCGATTCGGTACTTGACTTTGATTATGCATCAGGCCGTACAGACACCCGTTCAGCAGAAAGTATTCTTAAATACATTGATGATAATAAGTTGCTCGTTGAGTGGATTCTAGAGACCCACGTTCATGCAGATCACTTATCCGCAGCCCCTTACCTGCAAGAAAAAACAGGGGCTAAACTGGGTATCGGTGAACACATAAAGACGGTTCAGGATACGTTTGGTAAAGCATTCAATGCAGGCACTGAGTTTGCGCGCGACGGTAGCCAGTTCGATCATTTATTTGCTGACGAAGATAACTTTAGTATCGGAAACCTGAAAGCTCATGTATTACACACTCCTGGTCATACTCCGGCCTGCCTGACTTATGTTATAGGCAACGCCGCGTTTGTGGGTGACACACTATTTATGCCGGACTATGGCACCGCACGCTGTGACTTCCCCGGTGGCGATGCAAAAACATTATACCGTTCAATTCAGAAAGTGTTCGCATTACCTGATGAAACCCGACTATTCATGTGCCATGACTACAAATCACCGAGTCGCGAGCACTACGCCTTTGAAACCACTGTTGGTGATGAGAAGGAAAATAATATTCACGTTGGTGCCGGTAAAACAGAAGACGAATTTGTAAAAATGCGTACCGAGCGTGATGCAACTTTAAACATGCCTCGCCTTATTTTGCCTTCCGTTCAAGTGAATATGAGAGCTGGCCAACTGCCACCCGAAGAAGATAATCACCAACGTTACTTAAAAATTCCTTTAAACCTTTTTTAAACGGGGAGACTACTTATGGATATTCGTAACCTTAGCCCATTTATCAGTGTTTCTCCCCAAATTACCCCCGAAGATGTTGGTATTGCTGCTTCAAAGGGTTTTAGAACCATTATCTGCAATCGGCCTGACAATGAAAGTGAGGATCAGATAAATTCCGAAGCAATCCGTCTGGCAGCCGAAGAAAATGGACTCGCGTTTGAACATTTGCCTGTCGTTTCCGGGCAAATTACAGATAGCGACGTTACAGAGTTTCAATCCCTTATAAAAAAAGTTCAGGGCCCCATACTGGCCTACTGCCGAACAGGAACTCGTTCTTGCACTTTGTGGGCTCTCGCAGAAGCTCACTTCACCCCTCCGAAAGCTATTCTTAATATCGCTCAGCAGGCTGGTTATGACCTTAACGCGAAACTTTCTCGCCTAGAAGAAAGAAACCAACAGCCACACTCGACTTCAAAGCGATCAATTTATCACAGCGTCGTCATAGTGGGCGGTGGTGCTGGGGGACAAGCCGTAGCTGCGAGTTTATTGAAACGTCAACCAAGCCTGGACATCGCTATTATTGAACCAAAGCAAGCTCATTATTATCAACCTGGCTGGACATTGGTCGGTGGCGGCGTTTTTGAGCGAGAACAGACAAAACGCCCAATGAACTCGGTTATGCCAAAACAAGCCACGTGGTATCAGACTGCTTTAAGCCAGTTTATTCCAGAGCAACAGCAAGTCGTGTTAGAAAATGGTGATATACTTGGATATCGGTCATTGGTTGTAGCTACCGGGCTTAAGCTTGACTGGGACGCAATACCCGGACTGCGTGAAAGCCTTGGCAAGAATGGAGTTACCTCGAACTATCGCTTTGATTTGGCACCATACACTTGGAAACTTGTGCAGTCGTTAAAATCCGGTACAGCTTTGTTTACACAACCTCCAATGCCCATTAAATGTGCCGGAGCACCGCAAAAAGCCATGTATCTGTCTTGTGACGAATGGCGTCGAAGTGGTGTTCTAAACGATATTTCTGTCGAATTCTGTACCGCAGGTGCCGCACTTTTCGGAGTCAAAGACTATGTACCGGCTCTAGAGAAATACGTAGAAAAGTACGGCATCAATCTAGCCTTCCAAAATAAGTTGGTTAAGGTCGATGGGCCGAATCAGCAAGCCACGTTTGAGGTTACCGACGTCGAAGGCAATCTCAAAGAAGTGGTTAAGTCCTTTGATATGCTGCACGTCTGTCCACCACAAACTGCACCTGATGTTATTGCTTCAAGCCCCATAGCTGATACTGCAGGCTGGGTCGATGTAAGCCCCGAAACTCTTCAACACAAACGCTATAGAAATATCTTTGCTGTCGGGGATGTGTCTAATTCACCCAATGCAAAAACTGCTGCCGCCGTTCGCAAACAAGCCCCTGTGGTAGCCGAGAATATTATCTCAACGCTCGCAGGTAATCCGTCAATGGCACTTTATGAAGGTTACGGATCATGCCCACTAACAGTAGAGCGTGGCAAAATTGTACTGGCCGAATTCGGTTATGGTGGTAAATTACAACCAACCTTACCTAAATGGCTGGTCAACGGCACCCAACCCTCAAGGCTTTCATGGTTTCTTAAAGAAAAGATGCTGCCCTGGATCTACTGGGATCTTATGCTTAAAGGAAAAGAGTGGCTAGCAACTCCGAAGCATTTAACTGATAAATCAGAGCATCAGTCTGTACCTGAGGCTTGTGATTTTAAAGAAAAGAAAAAGTAACTATCGAGTTTTCAACTGGGGTAGCTACTATCCTGTAGTTACCACCAGTTATGTATTGTTTCCTATAAAATAAGGCGTTGGCCTACCGGAATTTCGGCGTTGATTTCGTCGACACTTACATGACTAATAATAACCCATGTTTTGTCGTCTTTTTCAGCCACCAGTCGTTCCAGTATGTCTTTAACTAAATGACGCTCAATACCTGCAAATGGCTCATCCAGAATAACCACCGGTTTATCCTGCAACAGTACTCTTGCCAGCGCCAGCCGACGCAGTTGTCCACCAGATAGCTGTACTCCCCGAGGGCCTATCCGAGTATCTAGCCTGTCTGCTAAGGACGCAATTTTCTCATCCAAATGCACCAGCTTTAACACTTTCCAGTAGCGCATCTCTGCCAACGGTAGGCGTTTTAGATTTAAGTTATCACGAACCGAGGCATCAAATATCTCGGTTTCCTGAGTTAAATAACTGGCTTCGTTTAGCAAGCAAACATCGGGTTGTGTTGTTATCTCACCTTTCACCCAATTGTCGGGGTACAGCCCCATTAAGACTTCAGCCAGAGTGCTTTTGCCAATTCCCGATGCGCCCTCAACCCAATGCACTAATCCCGGTTCAAAGCTTATGTTCAGGTTTTTAAAAAGCGGTCGTTGCTGACGCCAGACCGTGAGTTCATTAATTTGAATAGTAACGGCGCTAGCTTGGCCTTTGTTTTCAGGCTTTCCCGAACGGCCCGATTCGCCCGCCTGCTTGCTTGTTTTTGGTTCTAATAAACGCCTTCCCGCCGCCAGTGTATTGCCGTAACCAGCCCATTGCATAGGCAGCTCGCTTGCCAGTTCCTGCCAGGCAAGAGCTGACAGAGCCAGCATGATCACTTCTGCGGCGCCTATCTGGCCTTGCTTAAACTGAACCAGAGCTAATATCAGAACCAGCAGAGCTACTAGTTGAGCGATAACATCAGTAATCCATTGCGTCCGCTGTTGCAGTTGTAACTGTTCTATTTCTAACTGCTCCAGCGTCTGTGACTTATTTAACACTTTTGCTGTTTGCTGGTCGTAACAACCCCAGGCACTGAGCTCTGTCACCGAGTCGGCGAAATTCATGGCGTTATCGCGCAAGCGTTGTTGGTGACGTAAAGACTTAACTGCCAGCTTACGGCTTTTGACCGCTAGTCTCCACGCACAGCAACCTGTCGCTAGCGCGCCAGACACCAACACTAGGCTCAGCCAAGTATTATAGAAAGACCAGAAAACCAACAGCAGTAAGCTTGCCAGAATAAAAACCAGTGCCGGCATAACTAACCGGATAAGCAGGTTATCCATTGCATTCAAATTTCGCGTCAGTTGCTGCACGGTGTCAGAAACGCGGAAACTTAAGGTTTTATGCAGCGGTGTTTTCTGCAATAAACGAAACAGAGCAACCCGCCAGCGCGCCTGTAGCTTCAGCACTAAATCGTGGTTCAGCAGCCGCTCAAAGTAACGGCTCACAGTGCGAGCTACAGCGAAAAAACGTATTCCCCCACCGGGGGTATAAATATCGAACCCGACATATAACGCAGCGGCAGTAATAAACCAGCCTGACAACGACAGCAAACCAATTCCGAATAACGCTGTCGCTAAAGCTAATGCAATACCTATAACCAGCTGTAATCGATAGCTGCTAAGTTGCTTTAACCAGGGTTTCAGCAGACGCCAGTCTCTTTTTATCATGGCGTTTCCCCTGGCATGGCAATGTTCAAACACTGATCAGCAGCTCTTTTTAACTTGGGGTCGTGACTAGCAGCAATGACCGTTACGCCCTTTTGGCTCAAACGCTTTAAGGCTTGTCGAATTGCTTCTGCTGAAACCTCATCTAAGTTCTCTGTCGGTTCATCAGCAATAATTAAATCTCGACCGGACAGTATACAACGAGCTAGTGCAACGCGGCGACGCTCACCTCCGGACAAACCCACTCCCTTCTCTCCAAGGCGCGTATCTAATCCCTCGGATAACTGCTTTAACAACGTTCCTAGGTTTAATTGCTCAAATACATCAATAATGTCGGCGTCATCGTGCGTTTGATACTGATTTACATTGTTACGAATGGAGCTTGCGGTTAAAAAAGGTTGCTGAGCAAAGTAAGCAACGCGCCCGTTGCCAAAGCTCTCATGCAGTTCGAGAGCGCCTGAATACGGCTGTTGGTCAAGAAGAACTCTAGTTAAAGTGCTTTTCCCGCTGCCTGAAGGGCCACTCACAACAGTTAAAGTTCCAGCATTTATGTTGGTATCAGGATACTGAATTAGTAATTCTGGCGTTAACTGGACCGACAAATTTTGCCAATGAATTGCCGCATTACAAGACTCAGACAGCGTTGGCTGATGCATGGCTCCTGCTACTTTTAAAGGCTCCGCCATAGAAGGCTCCGCCAGCAAGCTTGCAGCACCAATAGCAGCGGCGCGATCATGATAACTCTGCGCAAACTGCCGTAACGGCGCAAAATATTCAGGCGCTAGTAGTAAAACGAACAACCCGCTGAACAACGTCAGCTCATCGGCTCCGAGCCAGCTAATATAGCCCAATAAACCAAAACCAACATAAAGAGCCACACCAGCAATAGCGACACTAGAAAAAAACTCCAGCACTGCAGAAGAGAGGAAAGCAACCTTTAAGGTCGACATTGTCGCCTGCCTATACTCCTCGCCGGCAGTAGCAACATCTGAAAGCGCCTCATCGCCTGCATCGAACAGCTGAATAGTTGCAAGATTACGCAGTTTATCAGTAAATATCCGACTGAGGGCATGAGTTTGCTGCGCGTGTTTTTGACTCAAACGCTCAGCACCAATTCCTACCAAAGCCATAAATAAAGGTATGACCGGTCCGCTGAGCAAAAGCAAAAAGCCGACCACTGGGTTAATATAAAAACAGGTGATTAATATGACCAATGGTGAGAAGACCACCAAATACTGCTGCACCAAATATCGGTTAAAATAGCCTTTTAGTGCTTCTACAGGCTCCAGCTGCAATGCACCATCGGCAGCACTTGGCGGCATGCCTACACAAGTTTGCTGACGCCAACGTTGAAACAATTGCTTGCGCGCGGTTTGAGTAGCCTGAAAGGTTGCTTGTTGCAGAAAATCTTGTTGCCAGTAAGGGCTACTGACTCTTAATAAGGTACTGACAATTAAACCAACCCCGACATAGGTTAAGCTTACCACTGACTGGTTTTCAGCCAATACCAACTGAGCGATATATGCAATGCAACCAAGTTGCACAACTACCGCAAAAGTTTTCAGTAAACCAAACAAAAACGCCCACTGAATGGGGCGTTTTACCTTAACCGCTAACTCTTTCAGATAAAGTGAAGCGGCCTTTAATTCAGGACTGAGTTTAGCACTCATTAATTTGAGCCTTAATGGTAGCCCTGGTCAGCTTTGACCTTGCCCCGGAAGACCCAGTATGTCCAAGCCGTATAAACCAGAACAATGGGAATAACAAACAGCAGACCCAGTAGTAAGAATAACTGAGACTCATGCGCTGAAGCCGCATCAGCTAAGGTGTAACTCGGTGGAACTACGTAAGGCCATTTACTGGCCAGTAGTCCCAGATAAGTAAAAATAAACAAGCCCATTGTGGCGACAAATGGCGTACCTTCACGCTTCTTATTAACCGCGTTAAAAATCCAGTAAGCACAAGCCAGCCCCAATATAGGCAGTAACCAAATTGGTGTAAACCCGCTAAACCAGCGCTCTGCCACAAACGGGTCAACAAAAGGCGTCCACACACTAATAATGCCAAAAATAATTAACACCGAAGCTAGCAATGGCTTAACTAATCGGTAAGCCCATTGCTGAGTTTCTCCTTCGGACTTCATAATCAACCAGGTTGCTCCTAATAGTGCGTAGCCCGCAACCAATCCCAGCCCGGTTAGAACGGTAAACGGAGTCAGCCAATCAAGAGCGCCGCCAACGTAGCGCATATTCTCTGTTTCAAAACCTTGTATGTAAGCGCCCACTACCGCGCCTTGCGCAAAAGAAGCAACCGTTGAACCTATTGCAAAGGACCAGTTCCACAAGTATTTTGAAGTGTGCGCTTTAAACCGGAATTCAAAAGCAACACCGCGGAAAATAAGCCCGGCGAGCAATAGGAATACCCCGATATATAATGCCGGCAGGAAAATAGTATAAACCAGCGGGAAAGCAGCTAACAAACCTGCCCCACCTAATACCAGCCAGGTTTCATTGCCATCCCAGACAGGTGCAACTGAGTTCATCATAATGTCACGATCATGTTCACTTGGAGCGAACATGAACAAGATGCCCTGGCCTAAATCAAAACCATCCATCAACACATACATGATGACGCCAAAAGCAATGATTCCGGCCCATATATAAGTTAAGTCAAAAATTGGTTCACTCATCATTACTATCCTTAATCAAAGCTAGCTTCAGCGGCTGACAGAGGGCGTTTGGGTCGATGTTTATTGTCCTCATGCTGTTCGGTACCTTCGGTCCCACCTCGAATGACTCGAGTCAAATAATAGGCTCCGGCTGCAAATACACAGGCGTAAACCAGGAAGTAGCCGATAAGCGTAAACAATGCCATACCTCCGGTAAGTGAAGGGGTTACTCCTTCCGCATGCGTCATTTCGCCATAAATTAAATAAGGTGCACGACCCACTTCAGTCACAAACCAGCCTGCCAGTACAGCAATAAAAGGACTCAAAGTCATTAACCGCAATGTTTGTAAGTACCAGCGACTCTTCATATATGTTCGTTTGCGCCGTAAAAAGAGACCGACCACTGCGACCAAGACCATCAGAAGGCCCATAGCAACCATAATCCGGAAAGACCAAAATACAATAGGGACATTAGGTTGCAGTTCTGGCGGTTTTTCCTTAACGCCAGGTATTTCGCCATCCCAGTCATGAGTCAGAATATAACTAGCCAGTTTGGGGATACCCACTTCGAAGTGATTGGTCTGCTGTTCTTGATCCGGAATAGCAAACAGTAACAACGGAGCGCCTTTTTGCGTCTCCCAGTTCCCCTCCATAGCTGCCACTTTGGTTGGTTGATGCTCAAGAGTATTAAGTCCGTGCAAATCACCAATAAACACTTGTAAAGGTGTCAGAAACAGCAACAACCATAAGGTCATAGATAAGGCCTTCCGGTGCAGCTCGGTGTCACGTTTCTGTATTAAAAACCATGCACTTACACCGGCAACTACAAATCCGCCTGTGAGAAAAGACGCGAGCCCCATGTGTGCGAACCTATACCAGAACGAGTCATTAAAAATAGCATCGGCCCAACTGACAACATGATAAATCCCGTCGCGAACTTCTACCCCTCCGGGTGTCTGCATCCAACTATTCGCGGACAAAATCCAGAAAGACGAAATAAAGGTCCCGATAGAAACCATCAGCGCAGCAAAAAAGTGGACGCCATTAGGCACTTTTCCTCGGCCAAAAAGTAATACACCTAAGAACGCAGCTTCCAGAAAAAATGCAGTTACGACCTCGTAACTTAATACCGGCCCCAGGAAATTTGCAGTTGCGAGGGAAAAGTTACTCCAGTTCGTACCAAACTGAAATGACATGACAATACCGGACACTACGCCCATGCCGAAAACAACAGCAAAGACCTGCGTCCAAAAGGCACCTAACCGTTCCCATTTGGGGTCATTCGTTTTAAAGGCAAGCCCATAAATTAACGCAATATAAGAAGCTAGCCCAATGGTAAACACGGGAAAAATTGCATGAAAAGAAACAACAAACGCGAATTGAATTCGCGAGAGTAACAGCGGGTCAAGATCCATGGCGTGATCTCCTGGTTAGATGACTTTCAATAAGCTTAAATAATAACCATATTAATTCAATGGTTATTGTTTTTGATTTTTTGACTTAACGACAAAAGCACCCCGAATTTCCCCTACTTCAAACCCCGTAGCTTCGTCATTTGGGTAACGTTCGTTAATTGCTCGTTTAACCTCAGGCTCAACTGATGAACCATGGCAAGCCGCGCATTGTGGTTGCATTACAATGGCTTTCATCCATACCTCACTGCCACCATTCCCCATGTAAGTAGTACTGGGTGGTTTGCCTTTGCTCTTCTTCCACAGAGACTCAAAATCTTGTAGTACTCGCTTTTGCTCAGCAGTAGGCGTGTTATCTTGATTACGAACTTTTAGGGCTGTACGACTCACCATCAAATTAAGTTCTTCACTAACCGCACTTGCAATTTCTGGTGCCTGTTCATTACACACATCAATAGCCGCGATATGCCCCTCGCTTTGGATTGTGCTCATTAATACTTTACCTAGGCGTTGTTGCAGTTCTTTTGCAGCTGTTTCGTAAGTTTGATTATCAGAAGCTAAACTTGTCGTAGAGAACAATACGATCAAAAGCGTTAAAATAAGTTTACTGGCAGACATGCGGCACTCCTAAAATAGACAGACTTAAATTATGTTATAAGCTTATCACTAAAAGTTCTATAGATATTTACACGAGACAATTTGTCGCACCTTTTTAATAGAGTCTAAACACAAATTGACATCACCCCCCACGCGTAGCAATCTAACCTTCTATTTTGGCACCAATTGGCAAAACCTATGAAAAACATCGTTGAGCACTTAGCACAATACGCGGCTTATCATCGTAATCGTAAGAATGTGGCGACTCACATTGTCGGTATTCCTATGATTGTCGTTGGTATCATTAGTCTATTGTCCCGACCTGCGCTACCTTTGGATTATCTGCTCATCACCCCGGCCAGCCTGGTTGTTTTAGCCGCTGTTATTTTTTACATTCGGCTTGATATTAAGCTTGGACTACTCATGACCGTGCTGCTATGGCTGTCTTTAGCCGTTGGCCGGGACATTGCTGCTTTACCAACAATGTTTTGGCTTAGCTGGGGTATTGGCCTGTTTGTAGTTGGCTGGATTTTTCAATTCATCGGCCATTACTTTGAAGGCAGAAAGCCAGCTTTTGTTGACGACATTATGGGGTTAGCAATTGGTCCGTTGTTCGTGGTGGCAGAAGTGGTGTTCATTTTAGGCTTTAGAAAGGACTTAAAAGCAGCGGTGGAACAACAATTATGATGGAACTGGATTACCCACAGTGGTTTCATGACTGGGCGACCTCTCAACCCTGGGCTTATACCATTAGTGCCTGTGTTATTTTGGCCATTGCGGTTTGGGTATCTCAGATCATTACTCAGCAAATTCTACTACGAGGTGTTTCGCGACTACTGTCACAAACAGAGCTAGGCAGTGATCCGGGTATTGGCATTCGGGTTATTGTATCCCGTCTGGCTCAAGTTGTTCCTGCTTTAGTGCTGTCCGCCGGCATTTATCTGGTGCCGGACCTACCCGAAAACATTACCACAGTCATACGTAACATCAGTATTGCGTATTTAATACTGACACTGGCGCGCTCATTCAGCGCTGCCATGACCAGCGTAAATGAAATATACAACCGCCAGCCCGACGCGCATGAAAAACCCATTAAAGGTTATCTGCAAATAGCAAAAATTGTGGTTTACGTTGTTGCCGCCATTCTCATCATAGCGTCATTACTCGACCGCTCGCCGGTTATACTGCTTTCCGGTATTGGTGCCATGGGTGCCGTTGCTATGTTGGTGTTTCAGGACACGATACTGTCACTGGTTGCCAGTATTCAGCTTTCCTCTAACGACATGATTCGGGTGGGCGACTGGATAGAAATGCCACAGCTCAACGCTGATGGCGATGTCATTGATATCGCACTTCATACCGTACGGGTTCAGAACTGGGATAAAACCATCACCAACATCCCGACCAAACGCCTTATCTCTGAGTCTTTTAAAAACTGGCGCGGTATGCAGGAAAGCGGCGGACGCCGTATAAAGCGCGCCTTATATATTGACCAGAACAGCATTCACTTTTTGTCCGACGAGCAGAAGAAAAAGCTTAAGCGTTTCTCCTTGCTGAGCGACTATCTGGAGCAAAAAGAAAAAGATATTTCAGAGTGGAACTCAAGCCTTGAGCAAACCGGGGCTGATCCAATTAATGGCCGACAGGTAACAAACATTGGTACCTTCCGCGCCTACGTAAAGCAGTACCTTAGTAACAGACCCGACGTGCATAAAGGGCTGACATTAATGGTAAGGCAGCTGAATCCGGGCCCTCAGGGGTTACCTATTGAGATCTATTGCTTTAGCAATGACACAGCCTGGGAAACCTACGAAGGCATACAGTCCGATATTTTTGATCACCTGTTTGCCATACTACCCCAATTTGATTTGCAGGTATTTCAGGAAACATCCGGCCAGGATGTGCGCACAGCGGTGCAGCAACTAGGGGTGACTCAAAATAAGTCGGAGTGAAATTTGTAGCAATCAATCAAGTACTTATTGAGTCAGATCAAAAATGCTTGTATGGTCTTTCACCTTATTCATAACGCGAAAATACAGTGGTGGTATAGTTTTGAAAGCGTTCTCCGTGTTATCGAAAAGCTTGTTGCTGCTCTTCATTTTCGGCGCTGCCAATGCCAGTGCAAACAACAAAGAGCCACTTAAACAGGTTACCTTTAACAATGTACTTGAGCTTACCGGCGAAGAGCCTGAAAAGACTTACTCATACGGAGCTCATCCCTCGCAGTTTATTCAATACTGGAACACGAACGATCACCCAGACTCCGCCGCCAATGTTATTTTTATTCACGGCGGCTGCTGGCTAAAAGACTATGACATCACTCACACCAACCCGGCCAGCAATGCGCTTAGAAACGCTGGTTTTAATGTCTGGTCAATTGAGTATCGTCGTTTAGGTGAAGACGGTGGGGACTGGCCGGCAAGCTTAAACGACGTAAAAGCCGCTATCGACTTTATTGGAGAAAAACTTAATGGCCGATCGAGCGCTGTTATGGGGCACTCTGCAGGCGGACATCTTGCACTGCTGGCCACTGCAAATGACACTCCTGCATCGGCTAACGTTGAAGCCGTGATTGGCCTTGCTGCCATTACCGACATGGTGAGTTACACACAAACCGATGGTAGTTGTAACCGCGCAGCTTTGGACTTAATGAAAACCGCCTACAACCACCCAAGTGATTACCAGAAGGCTAGTCCCAAAACACTGAAGCTGCACAATAACACTTGGTTAATACAAGGTAATGCCGACCGCATTGTGCCACTGAGCCAAACTCAGAATATTGACGTAGAAACAGAAATACTGGAAGGTGTAGGCCATTTTGACCTGATACACCCGCACTCAAGCGCATGGAAAGCCATTATTAAACGCCTGAACAAAGAGCTTAATCCGTGAACCTGACAGACATACAAGAACTCGACAGCATTGACCCCTTCGCAGAACACCGCGAGCAATTTCAGTTACCCGAGAATAAAATCTATTTGGATGGCAATTCTTTAGGAGCAATGACCAACGCAACGGAAGCTCGTTTGCAGGATGTTATAAAACAACAATGGTCACAAGATCTTATCAATAGCTGGAACGATCATAACTGGGTCAGCTTACCCCAAACCGTCGGTGAGAAAATCGCGCATTTGATAGGGGCAGAACCAGAACAAACCATTTGCTGCGACTCAATATCGGTCAATTTATTCAAAGCACTCACCGCTGCACTGACCATAGTTCAGGCTCAGGACTCTGAGCGCACCGTTGTGCTGTCGACAAAAGACAACTTCCCTACCGACTTATATATGGTTCAGGGTGTTTCTCAATTTTTGGGGCAGCACCGTTGCCAGCTGAAACTGGTTGCCGAAGGCGAGCTTGAACAGCACATAAATAGCAAAACCGCTCTGGTGCTGGCAACCGAAGTCAACTTTCGGACAGGCCGACGTCTTGACGCAAAGCAGTTAGTCGCCAATGCGCATGAGAACGGCGCTCTGGTTATTCTGGATTTAGCACACAGTGCCGGCGCTATGCCCGTTTATCTGGATGACTGGCAAGTAGATTTTGCGGTCGGCTGCACCTACAAATATCTGAACGGAGGGCCCGGTGCCCCGGCTTTTATCTACGCAGCAAAGCGGCACCACAATGCCATGAGCCAACCGTTAAGCGGCTGGTTTGGTCACGCCAGACCCTTCGATTTTTCACCGAAATACGAACCGGCAAAAGGTATACAGCAAATGCTGACCGGAACGCCTTCGGTTCTCGCTATGGCGGCAGTGGACGCCGCGCTGGATGTTTTTAGAGGCGTTAACTTAGAAAAACTAAGAGAAAAGTCGTTACAACTGTCGGATGTGTTTCACCAGTTACTAAAGACCCATGACCTTGATGACGTACTGCAGCCTATTTTTCCAGAGCAAAGAAGCGAACGAGGCAGCCAACTGTCTTACCACTATGAGCATGCTTATGGCCTCTGTCAGGCTTTGATTCAACGAGGCGTTGTTGCTGACTTCCGTGCACCTAACTACATTCGCTTTGGGTTCACCCCACTGTATAACAGCTTCGAGGACATTTGGCAGGCAGCCGAACAGTTGCGGCAAGTATTAGCAGAAAAAGAGCATCTGGATCCGCGCTGGCAACAGCGTAATACCGTCACCTAATACCAAAAAAGCCTCAACTAAACTCAATCAGTTGAGGCTTTTTCTGGAACAGCATTAGGTTACATCATATTTCCTAGCGGAATTTCCTGACCATTGAGCATAGCCTCACCGCCTTCCATTTCGAACTCACTACGGTAGTCGTCTTCAGTTTCCGTGAGTAAGCCTTGCTGTAAGTACATGTTGATCATCATTGGCGCCTGCTGCTCAGCCATTTTCTGCATTTCGGCCTCATCAGCCCCCGGGTACTGCATGCGCATTGTTGATAACATCTGTTGTTCAGCAACCCACTTTAATAAGGGTTTATCAACAGCAAGCGATGCATCGGCAATCAGACTCGAAAGCCAGAACCGAATATCATCCAAATTATCAGGAACCTGAGCCACACCAACCAATTTGGCGGACAAGTCACCTTCAAAATTACCGGGTTTCATTTCACCACTAAACTCACTAACAACAAATTCAGGCTCCGCCTTCAGTAGCTGCGGTAAACTGTCTTTTACCAATTTCTCAGTTGCCGCTTCCATTTCGTCCGGCCCCTGGTCATAAATAGTTTGCATCGTCTGGTTGTAGGCCCGCAAGAACTCGGTATCCAGGTTATTAAATGCCATGTTTAAAACAAGATTATCAAGATGAGTGTCGCCAAACATAAATGACTTCATCGAATAGTTCATATCCACATTCATGTGTTTTTCATCATCGCTAAATGCACTGATAGCCTCGACATCAAGCTCTTCTAAGTTGAACAAATCGACATCATCAGGCGAGCGCGCGGTAACCTTTTCGAGCTGCATCGACATTTCACTTTCATAAAGTCCACCCTGCATAATACTAAGCAAATCACCTTTAGCTTCCGTACTGACTTTCATCTCACCAACACTGACAGCCTGTCCTTCCATAAGAACTTCAGCGCCGTCTAATACGCCCTCATAACTGAAGTTGTCTGACGAAATATCTCCGCTACCTTCGTAGCGAGACACTGAAATCTGCTGTCGTGCATCGTTGGGTACTAAGGTAAATGAAGAAATGGAGTCGCTGTAGCTAAAGTTGCCGGAAAAGCCGACAGAACCAACCATATGATAAAAAGGCGTTTCATCTTCCCAGTCCAGGAACTCACGCAAACCTTCATCTTTGGTACTGGCTTCAAGTGAGGCCAGACCAAGACCTGGAGAAAACTGAGTAAGAACAGGGCCGTGCTGAACATCAATAACCATTTCAAAAGAAAGCCCTTCTGATTGCTCTGCTTCGGGGAAAGTGCCGCTGAAATCAATTCCCAACTCAACGGTTGCGGTTGACCCAAACCACCCTCTATCAAATGACACAACTTGCGCTGTATAGGCAGGCACATTATTTAATGCCTCGACGTGCTGCTTCAATGTGTCTTCAACTTGGGAGCCGGCAACGCGAGGGCCAATTAAAGCAGCAGCGACAACGACAATACCGACGCCGCCGAAGAGTCCTTTCTTGTTCATAGTAGTCCTTTCATTTATAGAGGTGAGTTGTAACTATTATGTTGAAATTATACATAGATTGAAAACCGACGGCAAAAGTTACGGGCGCAATAGGCGGGGGTGAACCTTTGTGTTAATTTTTCAGTAGAAGTAACAGATGTTTTTTAAGCAGGTATAGCAATATGGTCAGGATAGTAACTGCAGCAGTGACTGCCCTCTTTCTTTTGGGATGTTCGTCAGGAGACTGGCGAGATGCATCCAGAGACCCCGCTGGTATCGCGCCTGATCCTGAAATTGAGAAACAAGCCGTCATAGAAGCCTATGCCGCCGATGCGTTTGGCTGGCGAGGCTGGTTTGCTGTTCATACCTGGCTGGCAGTGAAGCCCGAAAATGCCAGTGAGTATACCGTATACGAAGTCGTGGGCTGGGGTGTGGAGCATGGGCGTCCGGCACTGCGCGTTTATGAGACGACAACACCTGACCGCTACTGGTATGGTGCCGAACCCGAAAAAATACTCTCGGTATCGGGAGCCCAAGCAGCCGACATGATATCGCGCATTGACGAAGCGGCATCGCGTTACCCCTGGGCTAATGAATACGAAGTGCTGCCCGGCCCCAACAGCAATACCTTTCCGGCCTGGATAGCCATACAAGTTCCCGAACTTGGCCTGGAATTACCTTTCAGTGCTATTGGCAGTGGCTACGCGGATAATGATCAATAAGTAAAAAAATGGGATAATGGCACCTATTGCTCGCTGACAGCAGTCAACTTATCAACCGCGGTGCCCCCTAAATGGAAATCAATGTAAATTTTCTCGACAATATGCGCCTTGAGGCGAAATTCGATGACTTCACGGTTATTTCGGATCAGCCCATTCGATACAAAGGCGATGGCTCTGCCCCCGGTCCTTTTGACTACTTTCTAGCGTCTTCCGTTATGTGCGCGGCACACTTCATTCGCCTATATTGCGACGCCCGCGATATTCCAACCGAGAATATCCGCATTTCACAAAACAACGTTGTCGACCCGGAAGACCGCTACAAGCAGCTGTTCAAAATTCAGGTTGAATTACCGGCCGATATTTCCGAGAAAGATCGCAAAGCCATTATTCGGGCAGCTGAGCGTTGCGCCGTTAAGCGCGTTATAGAAAATGATCTGGAATTTGACGTTGAAGCCGTTGAAAGCATTACTCAAGACGCTCAGGCGTTACTGACCATACGCCCGGACAGCGACAGCAGAACCTATATTGAAGGTAAAGACTTACCGTTGGAGCAAACCATAGCCAACATGACAGCTATACTGGCGAATCTGGGCATGAAAATCGAAATTTCATCCTGGCGCAATATTGTCCCGCATGTCTGGTCGCTGCATATTCGTGATGCCGCTTCCCCTATGTGTTTTACCAACGGTAAAGGCGCCACCAAAGAAAGCGCACTATGTTCAGCCCTTGGCGAGTTTATTGAACGCTTAAGCTGTAACTTCTTTTATAACGATCAATACTTTGGCGAGGAAATAGCAAACGCTGAGTTTGTGCACTACCCCAACGAAAAATGGTTTAAACCCGGCGCAAACGACGAGCTACCCACGGAAATTCTGGATGAATACTGCCGTGAGCTTTATGACCCAGAAGGCGAACTGCGTGGTTCACATTTAATTGATACTAACTCAGGTCGTGCTGATCGTGGCATTGTGTCTTTGCCGTTCGTGCGTCACTCCGACGGCGAAACGGTCTATTTTCCGTCAAACTTAATTGAAAACCTGTATTTAAGTAACGGTATGAGCGCGGGTAACACTTTGCCTGAGGCACAGGTTCAATGTTTATCAGAAATTTTTGAGCGCGCCGTTAAAAAGCAAATTATTGAAGAAGAAATTGCCCTGCCGGATGTGCCGCAAGAGGTGCTTAACAAGTACCCGAATATTCTGGAAGGAATAAAAGCCTTAGAAGAACAAGGCTACCCGGTGTTAGTTAAAGACGCGTCACTCAGCGGACAGTTCCCGGTGGCCTGCGTGACCTTAATGAACCCGCGCACCGGCGGTGTTTTTGCTTCTTTTGGTGCACACCCCAGCTTTGAAGTGGCACTGGAGCGCAGCCTGACCGAGTTATTGCAGGGCCGCAGCTTTGAAGGTCTAAACGACCTGCCAGCACCCACTTTTAACTCAATGGCCGTGACCGAACCGAACAACTTTGTTGAGCACTTTATTGATTCATCGGGCGTTGTGTCCTGGCGTTTCTTTAGTGCTAAGTCTGACATTGAATTCGTTGAGTGGGACTTCAGTGGTTCTAATCAAGAAGAAGCCGATACACTGTTTAGTATTTTACAGGACATGGGCAAAGAAGCTTACGTAGCCGTGCACGAAGATTTAGGCGCGCCGGTATGTCGTATTCTGGTACCGGGCTATTCTGAAGTTTACCCCGTAGAAGATCTCATTTGGGACAACACCAATATTGCTCTGCAATACCGCGAAGACATTCTCAACCTGCACCGCTTAACCGATGACCAGCTAGAAGACTTAGTTGAGCGCTTAGAAGACAGTCAGCTTGATAACTACATGGATATTATCACCCTGATTGGCATTGAATTTGACGAAAACACGGTTTGGGGTCAGCTCACCATTCTTGAATTGAAGCTGCTTATTTACCTTGCTCTGCAGCGCCATGACGACGCTTTCGAATATGTGGAAATGTTCCTGCAGTTCAACGACAACACGGTTGAGCGTACATTGTTTTATCGCGCTGTTGAAGCGGTGCTGGAAATTACTCTGGACGAAGAGCTGGAACTGGAAGACTACCGCTACAACTTAGGCCGCATGTACGGCAAAGAGACCATTGAAGCCGTTATAGACTCTGTTAAAGGTACTATGCGCTTCCACGGTTTGGAGCCAACCAATATGCAACTGAAAGGTCTGGACAGACACTTACGCCTTATAGAGAGCTATAAGAAATTGCATGCAGCCAGAGCAAAGTAGACTACTCCCTCTGGCATAGTATACAAAGGTATCGGCAAGGGATAAGATCGTTGTTTGTAAATTGTACAATTTTCAGAATATTCTAAAGTAGCAGAGTAAGCATTTGATTCAAAACAGCCTTATTGCCGGAACAAATCCACTCGATGCCATTGATGAGTTTCAGGCTATCGTTGACGATATCCCGTCCATCGTTTTCAGAACACCTATGTCATCAGAAAACGGCGCGGCTGAAACCGCTTTTATTTCTAACGACGTTGAACGCTCTCTAGGCTACCCAAGATCAACGATAGATAACCTTGAAGACTGGTGGTATGGCAATGTACACCCCGATGATATAAGCATTGCTAATGACCAGTTCTCCCGTTGGCAACAAACCGACTTTAAAGGGTTACTACGACGTCAATATCGGTTTAAACACAAAACCGAAGGCTACCTCTGGGTCGAAGACCTAATCAGAAAGCACTCTTCGTCGACACACCACCCCGACCAGTTTGTCGGCACCATTACGGTTATTGAATACTTGGTAAAAACCCGGGAACAACTTCGTCAACTGAGCTACATTCTTCCCGGCGTTTTATACCAGCTGAGATTCGTGAGTCGCTCTGACATTTCATTTCCACTAATTAGTGCTCACTCGAAAAAACTGTTTGATATATCACCCAGCGAATTAACCGACTCTGCCGAGGCTTTCTTTAACAAAGTACACCCAGACGACCTGAAGCCTCTTATTGAAAGCCTGGAGGATGCCAGCAACAAGCTCACCCCGTGGCAGTTTGAGTTTCGCGTTATGGTTGATCAAAAAGTGGTTTGGGTATGGGGACGGGCAGTGCCGGACAAACAGGTAGAAGATAACCTTATTTGGAACGGCCTATTTATTGATAACACCGACAAAAAATCGTTAGAGCTTGAGTTACAGCAGACAAACGATGAATTGAAACGGGCACAGCAGGTTGGTCGTGTTGGTCACTGGCAGGCGAATTTGAAATCCCGCGAATTAATTCGCTCTACAATGGTTAGGGAGCTGCTTGGGTTAGAGAAAACGGATTCCAACACGTCGATAGAACGCTTTAACAGTTTAGTGCACCCAGATGACCGTGAGGATGTTAAGTCACTAGAAAAACTCACCCCTGACAACAATAAAATTCAAATTCAACACCGCATGCAACATGCCGACGGTCATTATATTTGGGTAGAGGAACTTGCTGAGCTGCAGGACGACGGCTACACATTAATTGGTACTTTCAGAGACATTACACAACAGAAAACATTAGAACTGGAGCTTCTGAAGAAGTCATCGACCGACAGAATGACCGGAATATACAACCGGGGGTATTTTACAGAGCAAGTGGACAAAGAACTGTCACGTGCAAAGCGAAACGGCCGTCCTTTAAGCCTTATCATTCTTGATATCGACCACTTTAAAAACTGCAATGACTCCTACGGGCACCCCTTTGGTGACCAGGTGATCATAAAAATTGCATCGCTCCTTGAAAATGCTGTTCGCTCTCACGACACCGCTGCCCGCATTGGCGGCGAAGAATTTGCAGCCCTACTTCCGGAAACCGACCAGGCTGACGCCGCTGCAGTAGCAGAGAAGCTACGCACGACAATTTCGGCACATAAATTCTCGAAAAATGGCAACGATATTTTTGTGACTGTGACATTAGGCGTGGCAGAAGTGCAGCCCGGAGACGATTGGACCAAACTATTCAACCGCGCCGATAAGGCCCTATACAGGGGCAAACAGTCCGGTCGTAATCAGGTGTTTTTGGCAAGTGATCTTTAAATCTTAGAGTTTGAGCTTAACCCTCTCGAATAACAGTTCAAAAAGCGCGAAACTCATAGGAGCTTCGCGCTAATAGTATAGTTAATCAGTTTTACCAGTCTGCGCCTGAATAAACTGTCGGGTATCTTCCAGTAACGCCTTTCGCGCCGGTTCATGCACATACATCATGTGGCCGCCGTGGTAGTAGTGGTAGATAATATCGTCAGGTGCAATACCATGCCGGTTAAGGGTGTACTCAGCATCAAAAAACGGGGTAACCAGATCATAATAGCCCGAGCCTACCATGACTTTTAGCGCAGGATTACTGCGTAAAACTGCGGCTAAATCAGGAGCGGTATTCACGTAATGAGGCTCCCATGTTTGGCCTTCAGGCCGAGGGCTCCAACGCCATTTGTCAGAGAGCTCCGGGTCAGCCGGATTCAAATATTTACGGTTCCAATCGATTCCTAATTCACTTCGCATGTAGTGCATCAGCGATGCCTTATAGGCCGGCGAAATAGCGCGAGCAGCATCTTCACGCGGGCTTGCGGCAACATCGTCGCGTTCGTCTTTGGTGTAACGGCTATCGAGCAGGCCTACGGCAATACCTTCGTCGCGTCGCAGCTCTTTAGCAAAACGAAATGCATTAATCCGCAAGTCAACGCGCTCAATATACTCTTTGCTCAAGCCGGTAAAACGTTGCAGTTCGCTGACTAACTCAGCTCTCTTTTCATCACTAAGCAAATTGCCTTCGAACAACGCAGGTAGTAGTTCTTGTGATGCGAACTCACGGCTTTGCTGGATAAAAGCCTCAAAGTCACCCGAGTTATCTACTTTGCCGTGATACCACGCAGTGGCAGCCATGGTCGGAATATAAGTAATGTAGGAAATGATATTGTCATCGACATACGGTGTAGAGCCCTGATAATCGAGCGCCTGAGACACAAACACAATACCGTTAACGTTAATCACGTAGTCATCGAGCAGTACCTTAGCAACGGCAGCAGCGCGGGTAGTGCCAAAGCTCTCACCTAACAAGAACACCGGAGAGTTCCAGCGGTTGTTCTCAGTTAGCCACTGGGCAATAAAAGCAGCCATGGAGTCTGCGTCTTCCGTCAGCCCCCAAAAGTCTTCTTTTTCACCCTTGCCAACAGCACGTGAGAACCCCGTACCAACCGGGTCCACAAACACCATGTCGGTAACGTCAAGAATGGTTTCAGGTGCCTCTTTAATGGTATAGGGCGCAACGCCTGGATGCTCTGCGTCACTGGGGACGACAATACGTTTTGGACCATAACCGCCCATATGCAACCAGTTCGACGACGAGCCCGGCCCACCGTTCCAGACAAACGTCACCGGACGATTTTCATCATCCTCTGCAATATAATCAAAAGAGAAAATGCTAGCCGTTGGATCACCCTCAGCATTACGAATATAGGTTTCGCCGGCGTCGACTTTATAACTCAACCGCTCGCCATTAAACGTACTTTCGTGCTCAGAAAGAAAGCGCGTTGGCTCAGGTACGGGTTGTTCGGCTTGTTCTTCATCTGACTCAGTAGCGTCAGTTTGTGCCAGCACGCTGGTGGGTAATGACACCAACAAAAGAAAAGATAAAAGAGTTAGGTAGTTGGTCAACAATTTCACAGTTTTACTTCCTAATCAGGGTAATTTCATCAGATTACCATAAATTACTGCTCAGCTAACCCTGCAAATAGCCGGCGAAAACCTTTCTCCGGCTTTGTGTGCTCTATTCGCCAGGTTTGCGCGCTAGCATGGTTGCAAACTGCAGTTGCGCGCCATTGTGCATGGTACCTACATCTTCGTTATACTTAACGAACTCCCATCCCTCATAGGCATCACGCAACTGCCCGGCTTTAAAAGTAAAAGGAACCGGGCATGGGTGCTCATTAGTATGCATAGCACAGACAATTAAATTGTAACCGCCGGGTAGGGTATGCGACTGCATATACTCAATAACCGCATCAACACGCGTGGGGTTAAGAAAGATTAAAGTTACTGTGCTGGCATGCGACTACTTTTAGTTCGTTATTAAATAACCGTAGCTGGCGGCATTGACGGTACAGATCAATATCTGCGTTGTTAAACATAACGAGTAAGAGTGGTGGCCCCTCCCAGATTTGAACTGGGGACCAACCGATTATGAGTCGGGTGCTCTAACCACTGAGCTAAGGGGCCATTTTTGATTGGAAGCTGTAAAGCGGCGCAGATTATACGAAGTTTTTACGCTTTTGTCATGGGTATCAGCACGTTAAATCGCGAAGTTTTGTCGACTTTTTCGTAGTTGATGTCGCCATTCTGATTCCGCAGGGTATCACGCACTACCTTAAGCCCTATACCGTATTGGGTCGGTGCAAGCTCATCAGCATGAAACAGCAAATGTTTATTTTTATTCTCTATACCGGCACTTTCGTCGCTAATAGTAATTTTTACGAAGTTTTCTTCGGCAATTGCCTGCAGCATAATTTCTGAATTGGCAGGTACAAAGGTTATGATATGTCTTATAAGGTAGTCCAGTGCAAAGCGCAGTAATAAAGGCTCTGCTTCCAATCTAAGGCCTTTTTCAGCTATTGCTGTAAGCGTTATGTCTTTAATATTCCCGCTGCTTTCATGGTAATCGGACAGCTCCTGCAGAAAGTCTTCAGCATCAATGGACGTTGGCTTGCTGTTCCCGGCACCCTCTGTAACTCTCTCAAAAGAACTGAACAACTCTGTCAGCTGTAACACCCTTTCTTTAACATCGTCGGCGTTTGCTTTGGGTAACTTACGCTTTATTTCTTCAAGCTCAGTCATTGCAAGCGCTGTCATAGAACGTGCAATACGACCAATCAGTGTCTTTTGATTAGCCATAATCACTTTGTTCATTTGCTGGCTTAATTCGCGCTCTTTAGACTGAATTTGCTGCCGCGCTTGATACAACAGCATCAACAATGGCTGAATTTCCGGAATTTCGGTAGTAACAGAAACCGCCTGAGAGCTATCTTCAGCTTGTGCAACAATGCGATCACGCTCTGAATGCCAGTTACGGTTAAAGACGGACTCCCGCACAATTAAAACGCCGCCAATAATGGCCAGCACCACAAACAAGGCGCTAACAATAATAGTAAAGTTAGGTGGTACAAACTGGACACGCTTTTTCAGCCAAATACCAAGGTTGTAGTGATTCTTCTCGGGGCAGGCCGCCACTACAGTTGCAACTTGCTCGTTAGACTGAACAGAGACAATGTCTCTTTGCTGCTCTAAAGAACGCTGCACAGCAGAACGAACAATAGGGATATCGTCGTTACGAATGCTAACGTCTGTGTTGTCACCACCGTTTGTCGGTAATGAAAAGCCTATAAACCCCTGGGCTGTATGCCAAAAGCCGCCCTTAACCCCTTCGACATTGGTTATTGCTTCATCCAATGCCTGATGCATTAAGTCCGGGTTAGTTACTTGCTGCTGAGGCGACTCCGATTCAGGATAAAGACTGTCGACAGCAAGCTGTGCATTTTTACAGGCTTTGCCCATTAGCGTTTGATTACGCTGCAATGTTTCGCCCGCAGAAAACCAGAACGCAACGAGTAAACCGCCAACGGCTACTGCAATCATTGCAATAGCCAGCCAGCGGTTATGTTTTGTGTGGGAAGAGAGAGACTGCACTTACCTCACTCTCTTTTACTAAGGTAGTTTGTAGAAATTTCGGGCATTCTGATAAAACACCTTATCAACCGCTTCATCGTCGTCCAGTGCATTCACAATAGTGGTAATGTCAGAGGGTTCAAATGAGCGAGTACTGCGCGTACCCGGTAAATCGGTACCAAACATCAAGGCATCCGGGTTGGTCTTATTCAGTGTCTTAATGGCGTCTTCTACGTTAACTTCGGTACGGCCAAAGCCACTGGCTTTAATTTTTACGCCACCTTCAGCTAAACGACGAACCTGAGACAATCCTGACTTTGCCATACCTAAGTGGTCTACACTCAGTTTAGGCAACTTAAGTAAGGTAGGCACCATGTCGTCTAGCTCACGGCTATCGACGTAAATTTCCAAATGCCACCCGGCTAAGTCCCAAATACGCTTACCAAACTCGACAATACCTTCAATGTCACGGTGGACACCGCGTTTTAAGTTAACGCGTACGCCGCGAATACCATGCTCATTCAGTTGCTGAATTTTTTCATCGCTAACTGAGCCTGGTAACTGTGTAACACCGACAAAGTTGCCTCCCAAATTTTCCAGCGCCGCTTTTAAATAGCGTTGCTCAAAGCCCTGGAAGGAACCAGACACAATGACACCGCCTTCTATAGGCATGCCACGGACTAAATTCCGATAATCATCAATGTAAAAAGGCTCAGGGATATGACCTTGGTTTTCAATTAGCGGAAACTCGTCATCATAAATGTGCAAATGAGAGTCAATAATACGTTTCGGCCAATTGTCACGGTTGTTACCCATGCTGCCTCCTGTGTCAGAGAATATCTTACTCATCCAAGAACGATTTAAGCTGCTCAGAGCGACTTGGATGGCGAAGCTTTCTTAATGCTTTGGCTTCAATTTGACGAATTCGTTCACGAGTTACATCAAACTGCTTACCAACTTCTTCTAAAGTATGGTCTGTATTCATATCAATACCAAAGCGCATACGCAATACTTTTGCTTCACGAGCTGTTAAGCCGCCAAGTACGTCACGAACCGAGTTACGCAAGCTTTCTGACGTTGCTGAATCAATAGGAAGGTCCAGCGTATTGTCTTCGATAAAGTCACCCAGGTGCGAATCTTCGTCGTCACCAATTGGGGTTTCCATCGAAATTGGCTCTTTCGCAATTTTTAATACCTTACGGATTTTGTCTTCCGGCATCATCATGCGTTCGGCCAGCTCTTCCGGCAGAGGCTCACGCCCCATTTCCTGCAGCATCTGGCGTGAAATGCGGTTCAGCTTATTAATGGTTTCTATCATGTGGACCGGAATACGAATAGTACGAGCCTGATCCGCAATGGAACGAGTAATAGCCTGACGGATCCACCAGGTAGCATAAGTTGAGAACTTATAACCACGGCGATATTCGAACTTATCCACCGCCTTCATCAAACCAATGTTACCTTCCTGAATTAAGTCCAGGAATTGTAAGCCACGATTAGTGTATTTTTTAGCAATAGAGATGACCAAACGCAGGTTGGCTTCAACCATTTCTTTTTTCGCACGGCGGGCTTTGGCCTCACCAATAGACATACGACGGTTTATGTCTTTTACTTTACCAATGGTTAAGCCGGTTTCTTTTTCTACATCAACCAACTTGTTGACGCAGCGTTCAATTTCACCTCGAACTTCTTTCAATGTGCCGGCGTAACCTGCACCAGAATCTATTTCTTTATCAACCCAAGCCATGCTGTTTTCATTGCTGGCAAAGGCCTTCATAAAGCTACGCTTAGGCATTTCGCCCTGCTCGACGCTTAGCTTCATAATAATGCGTTCCTGAACGCGTACACGTTGCATCATGGCACGCATGTCTTTAACCAGACGGTCAAACTGTTTAGGAACTAAACGGAACTGTTTGAATAAGTCACTAAGCTTGTCAATTTCAACGCGGGCATCGGCACCATCACGACCGTGCTTGGCTATTGCCTGGCGTGTCGCTTCGTACTGTTCACGAAGAGCATTGAATTTGCTGCGCGCAAATTCCGGGTCAATACCGGTATCGGTTTCTTCTTCGTCATCGTCGTCATCGTCGTCTTCATCTTCCAGCTCTTCGGCTGGAAGCTCAGAACCAACGTGAGTAGCCGCCACAGGAGCTTCGTCTACTTCATCAGGGTCGATGAATCCAGAAATGATATCGGTTAGGCGCAGTTCTTCGGCTTCGTAGGAGTCCCATTGCTCAAGCAGGAAGTTAATGGCTTCAGGGTACTCAGCAACAGAGCACTGAACCTGGTTAATGCCTTCTTCAATACGCTTGGCAATGTCAATTTCGCCTTCACGGGTCAGTAGCTCAACCGTACCCATTTCACGCATATACATACGCACAGGGTCGGTCGTACGACCAATTTCACCGTCAACAGAGGCAAGTGCCTGAGCGGCCTCTTCGGCAGCGTCTTCATCAGCAGCACTTTCTGCCATCATTAAATCATCGGCATCGGGCGCGCTTTCGAAAACGCGGATCCCCATATCGTTGATCATGCGAATAATGTCTTCAACCTGATCGGAATCAACAATTTCTTGCGGTAAATGGTCGTTGACTTCAGCAAATGTCAAAAACCCTTGCTCTTTGCCTTTCGCAATAAGGACCTTAAGTTGCGATTGCCGATTCTGCTGCATACAGACGTTCCACCTGTGACTGTGAATGTAGAGTATCCAAAATGACCAAACAGTATAACAGAATACTGACTTTTAAGCTAGCGTAAGACGCACTGGGATGTACTATCTTGCCTTACTTTTTGGCCTTTTTCCCTTCTGGCTAATAAGAAATTGGTATTCTTCGATTAGCGCTTTCGAAGCATTACCTTTTTTTATTTTCTCCAGCAAAGTATTTGCTCTTTGTTCTAAGCTCAAATCCGTCAAATGAAGTAAGATTCCTTCAAATTCCTTCGCAACACTACCATCGTCTAAATAGAGTTCCTTTACAGAAAGCTCTTTTAATTTTTCAAAGTAAGAGCTATCTCTCCAGCCCTCAATAACTTGGGCTGTATTTAATTCTTTTTTGCTGCATTGCCGATAGATAGCAGTAAAAATTTTTATATTTCCAGTGTTTAACTTATCGAACTCTGAACTCACGTAGTATTCAACCGCTAGTCTAGGATTCTGCACTACTAGAGCAATAGCTTTATCTATTAATTCCAACCTTTGGTTTGTGTCGCTATCCCTTTTACGATGGTTCTCATTAGGTGATGCGACATAACCCCTCAACTGTTCGGGGAGTAAACCAAACTGCTGGCTCAACTTATCCAGTAACAGTCTCTGATAGAAGCTGCTACTCACCTTGTCTATTAATGGTTTTGCAATACTCAGCAACTGTGAGCGCCCCGCGTCAGAAGTAACATCAATATCTGCCTGTAAATGCTCAAAGAAGTACTCGGTGAAAGGTGTCGCTCGTTTTAATTGCTGTTCAAAAGCTTCTGCGCCATGTTCCCGCACGACAGAGTCCGGGTCTTCACCTTCAGGTAAAAACAAGAACGCCATGTCCAGTCCGTCACGCAATAAGGGTAGTGCATTTTCTAATGCACGCCAGGCTGCATCCCGACCAGCACGGTCGCCGTCATAACAACAAACAATTCTGCCACTAGTACGGAATAAACGCTGTAATTGTTCACTGGTAGTGGCCGTACCCAAAGACGCAACAGCGTAATGAATGCCCGCTTCGGACAAAGCCACGACGTCCATATACCCTTCGACAATACAAACCTGTTCTGGTTTCCTTACGGCCTGCTGCATATGCCAGTATCCGTATAACTCACTACCTTTGTGAAACAGGCGGGTTTCTGGCGAGTTCAGGTACTTAGGTCCGTCGCCGTCAATAATCCGTCCGCCAAAACCGACAACTCGCCCGCGTCTGTCATGAATAGGAAACATGACCCGGTCACGGAAAAAGTCGTAATGCCGCCCTTTCTCATTACGATTAATGAGCTTCAGCTCTAATAACTGCTGCCTCTGCGACGCCGAACTACCAAAGGTACTCAGCAGACTGTCCCAGGCGTCTGGTGCATAACCAATTTGAAACCGTTTTACCGTTTCACCGCTTAACCCGCGACCTTTTAAGTAATTGATAACCCGTTCAGAACTTTCATGATGTTTCAGCTGGTGCTGAAAAAAACGAGCCGTTTTACTCATCAGCTCCGCATCATCCCGCACTTGCTGTTGTTTCTTTTGAGCCAGCTCTGGGTTTTCCGCCTGTTCGCGCGGCACTTCAACACCCATGATACCCGCCAACTCTTCCACTGCATCGGGAAAGTTTAAGCCATCGAACTCCATAAGAAAGTCAATGGCGTTGCCATGCTGGCCACAACCAAAGCAATGGTAAAACTGCTTATCCTGGCTAACCGTAAATGAAGGAGTCTTCTCGTTATGAAAAGGGCAGCAGGCCTGATGATTTTTGCCGGCTTTTTTCAGCGGCACGCGGCTATCTACTATCTCGACAATGTCTGCTCGTTCAAGCAAATCATGAATAAAGCTTTTGGGGATCAAGCCTGCCATATTGTCTCAATATTAAAATTTGAAAAGCATGAATTTGCGAAAACAATAAAGTAGCAGAAACACGAAAGCCGCGACAATACAGTCACGGCTTTCAGCACTTTACGAAAAAGTGAACACTCAAATTGTCGTAAGTAATGTCTTAGTAAAGACGAGTACGACGAGCGTTTTCACGAGACAGTTTTTTCGCGTGACGCTTTACCGCAGCAGCTTTCTTGCGCTTACGCTCTGAAGTCGGCTTTTCATAGTGCTCGCGACGACGAACTTCAGACAGAACACCTGCTTTTTCACAAGAGCGCTTAAAGCGACGCAAAGCTACGTCAAACGGCTCGTTTTCTTTCACTTTAACGACTGGCATTAAAAAATCACCTCGGATAAATTATCTGTTTCGGTTAAAAATTAACCACTACGGGTTCAATTGGTGCTGAATTGTACCGACTCAGAATCGCCTTGTAAAGTGTTATCCGATGCATCCCAACCAGAGTCATTATCACTAAGCAGTTCGCGGACTGGCGTGGATTCCAGTAAGAGTGTACTGACTAAATCCTGTAAATTATTTGGTTTTTCTTTATACGCCAGCCCTAATTGCCAAAGCTGTGGGCCGACAGACTTAACGCTTCTCACCAAAAGCTCCGAAAAAATGACTGTCTGCCGAACCGTTTTAACTTTCACCTCAGCCTTCAGGTGAGCCATTTCCGTTGCGTTAATGGGGGAGGTTCCGCGATAGTTAAAGGCTATCCCCTTATCCGAAATATCGACTACCTTTCCGGACAGAGGATCTCCAAATTTATCGTTCAGTTTCAATTGCAGTGTTGCGTCGCAGTTTACCGCTATTCGTGGAGATGAACGTAACACCTGTACGTCAGCTTCTCTTGGATAACTGACAAACAATAGCTTTTGCGGGTACTGTGTCATATGAAGCACATCGACCACACCTGTTATCTGTTCGCCTTGTGGAGAAACCGTCTTTAGCCCAATAGTTTTATCAGCAACCAAAAGCGGCAAGGTATCTTGCCAACAGTACTGTCGTGACAACTCCAGAATAAGGTAGTCTGGATGCTGTTGCCCCACTAGCGTCATATTCAAGCGCGTATAGCTGTCATTATTCTTAATCTGAACTTCAACAGATTGCCTGAATCCACTGTTTGCTAAAACATCACTGTCTTCCTGCATCAGTGCTAACCCCTGCTTTATTATTTTTTTATGAAACTCATCATAGCTTATATCTGCTATTTTTTAAGCAGTGAAAGGATTATTTTTCATTGATGTCAATTGACGTCAATTCGCAAGTTAATGATGACTACCCACTCAAAACCTGTTGTTTGATGTTAGTCATAGTTAGACTGGATTTGGGCTTAACCAGTAAGGATACAAATTTGGCTGAAGCACATCCGGACAAAACTTTTCCTTATCCGATACCAGCGCGATATCAGTGCATAAAGCTACTGGGGCATGGTGGCAGTGGTCTGGTCTATAAAGCTTACGACCAACGTTTGAAACGTGATGTCGCAATTAAGTTTGCGCGTTCCCCTTCTATTGTCAGTCGCCATAGACTAGTAAATGAAGCCCGCCTTTTATCCAGCGTTAATCACCCTGCATTGTGCCGGGTATTTGACATTGGTGAGCCTGAAGTCCCCTCGTCATCACTATTTATGGTTTTAGAGTACATTGAGGGTGAACCTCTTAGTAAAGCTAAGGGCAGTATGTCGACTAACGAGGCTATCGGGGTTATCAACTCTTTGGTGGATGCTGTTTCCCGTATGCACGAAGCCGGTTACGCACACAATGACATTAACCCTCATAACATTATGATCCGCTCATCTGCAGAAGCGACAAAAGAATGCAGCAACAATGTTGCGCTAGTTGATTTGAGCATAGCAGCTCCAAGCTCTCCGCTAACTATTCAGCGAGATATTTATCAGTTAAGTGCGCTGCTTTTGTTCTTGTTAACAGGAGTGAAGCCCGAACCATTTTTTCAAAACTCTGCCATACAGCGCAACCGGCTTCCGCCTGGACTGGGAGAAATTATAAAACGAGCACTTTCACTGGAGCCAAATTCCAATTTCCGTAACTGTCGAGATTTTCAAAAAGCCCTGAATACATGGTTCCGTCGCTACAAATTGAAGCAACGTGTCTTGAAGCTTGGTGCCGCCAATGCAGCCATTCTGGTTATCGTACTGCTTATGTTTGTGTTCTTGCGCGAGCCAACAAACGCCCTTCTCTTTAAAGGTTATTCAACCGACAAAAATCAGTATGCGCACGCTGTTGTTTTTGCCCATTACTCAAGGCATTTAGTTAACGACGGGTACCTTCAACAGGCAACAGATCAGGCTGAGCTTGCTCTGACGCATTTTGACGACGCGGTTAGCAATAACCCTGAAAAGCTTCAGTATCACGTTGAGCGAGCAAACTTTATCTTAAACTCGGAGCGTATTTTCAGTCAGGCTCAAATTACCACCATGTTGCTCAATGCAGTTAATGAATTAGGGGAACCTGAAAATTATGAAGATAAGCCAGAAGCCTATTATTTGAGAGCGAGAATGTATTTAGGCTTAGCGAAGCTTAATAGTGAGCAGCCTCACTTGGTAGAACAGTGGGCGGACTCGGCATCGCAATCCGCTAAAGCAGCGATCAACAGTCAACCGGATGTTGACCGCTACCAAAAATTAAATCGTCAAATAAGCCAATATCAATCTAATGGCGGTACTGACTGATCTCTTAATCGATAAAACTCTTCTACGAATGCATCAAAAGTTCCCGCGTCTAAAGCATCACGCATGTCACTCATCACTTTTTGGTAAAAACGTAAGTTATGAATGGTGTTCAGTCGCGAACCCAACATCTCATTGGTGCGGTCCAAATGATGCAGATACGCACGGGAATAGTTTTTACAAGTGTAGCAGTCGCAGTTTTCATCTAACGGTGAGGTATCTGTGCGGTGCACAGCGTTACGAATTTTTACCACGCCCGAACTGATAAACAAATGGCCATTACGCGCATTACGGGTTGGCATAACACAGTCGAACATATCGATACCGCGACGCACCGCTTCCACTAAATCTTCTGGTTTACCCACGCCCATTAAGTAGCGAGGTTTTTGCTCAGGCATTTGCGGCGCAGTGTGCTCTAAAATGCGCATCATATCTTCTTTCGGTTCGCCGACCGACAAGCCACCAATAGCGTAACCATCAAATTCGATATCGGTCAGGCCTTTCAGAGAAATATCGCGCAGCTCTTCGTACATGCCGCCCTGAATAATTCCGAAAAGCGCCGCCTTATTGTCGCCATGCTCTTGCTTAGAACGTTCCGCCCAACGCAGCGAAAGTTCCATTGAACTGCGCGCCTCTGCCTGAGTTGCAGGGAAAGGTGTGCATTCGTCAAATATCATGACAATATCGGAACCCAGCTCGCGCTGAACCTGCATAGATTTTTCAGGCGTTAACAGAATTTTCTCACCGTTAATGGGCGAGCGGAAAGTCACGCCCTCTTCGGTAATTTTACGAAGCTCGCCCAGACTGAACACCTGAAAACCACCAGAGTCGGTCAGAATAGGTTTGTCCCAGTTCATAAAGTCATGCAAGTCGCCATGCTGTTGGATAATTTGCGTACCCGGCCGCAGCATTAAGTGGAAAGTATTACCCAGGCAAATTTGAGCGCCAGTTTCTTTCACTTCCTCTGGTGTCATGCCTTTTACCGTACCTAAAGTCCCCACAGGCATGAATGCCGGTGTTTCTACGGTTCCGCGTTCAAACACCATACGTCCGCGACGAGCACGACCACTGGTTTTATCTAATTCAAATTTCATTGTCATAAGTATTCACTTCAGTGTATTAAATTTAACGCTGTAACAGCATGGCATCGCCGTAGCTAAAGAATCGATAGCGCTCTTTAATGGCCTCATTATAAGCCTTCATAATCAAATCACGACCCGCAAATGCCGAAACCAGCATAATGAGTGTGGACTCAGGCAAATGAAAATTGGTTATCAAACTGTCGACAACTTTAAATTCATAACCCGGAAAGATAAAAATATCAGTGTCATCAAAAAACGGTTCGATGTTTTCTGTCGTTGAAGCCTGCGCAGCTGACTCGAGCGAACGAACCGAAGTTGTGCCAACCGCAATAACCCGACCGCCCCCAGCTTTGGTTTGCTTAATCGCATGACAAGTTTCGGCACTGACTTTGGCGTATTCGCTGTGCATAACATGGTCGTTAATGTCTTCAACGCGCACTGGCTGAAAGGTTCCTGCACCAACGTGTAAGGTGACATAGGCAAAATTTACGCCTTTGTCCCGCAACTGCTGCAAAATTTCGTCATCAAAGTGCAAACCTGCCGTAGGTGCGGCAACGGCACCCGGCTCGCGGTTGTAAACGGTTTGGTAGCGTTCTTTGTCAGAGCTTTCATCCGGACGGTCAATGTAAGGCGGCAATGGCATATGCCCGTATTGTTCCAACAGCTCCAATACCGTCTCGTCGTGTTCAAATTTCAGCTCAAAAAGCGCGTCGTGGCGAGCCAGCATGGTAACTTTTACATGGCCCTCTAACAGCAGTTCAGCACCCGCCTTTGGCGCACGATTAGCTCGAACATGAGCTAGTACACGATGGTCGTCCAGCAAACGTTCAACCAGAACCTCAACTTTGCCGCCAGAGACTTTTTCACCCAGCAAGCGAGCCGGAATAACCCGGGTATCGTTAAACACCAGTAAGTCACCGGCGTTTAGCTCGTCAACGATATTTTTGAAGTGCTTATGCTCTATGCTATTTTCACTCGACTTAACCGAGAGCAAGCGGCTTGCACTGCGCTGCTCCTGCGGGTAGCGCGCTATGAGCTCATCGGGAAGCTCAAATGAAAAGTCACTGACTTTTAAAGAAGAATGATTGGTATCTGACATATCCGTGCTGCAATTGCGAGATGTAATGAAGCGCGGATTTTACTGGAAAGTGGACAGCCTGTCACTGTTACAGACTGTCCGTTTATCGCAAGCTTAAGCTACACCGAAAATTGCTTTCAGAATGTAGAAGAAGACGATGGACATAATGGCACCTGCCGGCAAGGTAACAACCCAGGAAATAACAATGTTGCGAACAACACCGAGATTCAAGGCCGCGATACCACGCGCCATGCCAACACCCAATACTGCGCCAACCAGCGTTTGTGTGGTTGATATAGGTAACCCGGTACCTGACGCCAGAACCACGGTGGAAGCAGCTGCAAGTTCCGCCGCAAAACCACGGCTTGGGGTTAAATGCGTAATGCCGTTACCAATGGTCGCAATGACGCGTTTACCCAGCATGGCCAGACCCGCAACAATACCAACAGCACCTAGCGGTAAGACCCACCAGGCCAGCTCCGCTTTACTGCCAATGTCACCGCCGCTGGTAACCACACTCACTACAGCAGCCAATGGTCCAATAGCGTTAGCAACGTCGTTTGAGCCGTGAGCAAAAGCCATAGCACAGGCAGTTACAACCATTAATACCGCAAAGACTTTTTCCACGTTGGTGTAGTGCATGTCTTTGTCGTCTGAAGGGTTAAACTTAAGGCGCCCAATTGCCATTTTACCAATAGCAAAGACCAATGCAGCAATCCCCAGAGCCCATAAGTAACCTTCAATGCTGCCGAGGTCCAAACCAACATGCTTAAGGCCTTTTTTGATGGTGACCAGAGACAATACGAAGCCAGCTAACCCCATATAGTAGGGCACATAGCGCTTAGCCATTGCTAAAGGATTAGATCGGTCAAAAATGAGCTTTTGCGCACTCATGAATATGAGATAAGCAATAAACCCGGATATGGCGGGGGTGACAACCCAGCTTCCAACGACACCTCCGACTTTCATCCACTGAACCGATTCCATGCTAACGCCAACGGCGGAGAAGCCAACAATGGCACCAATAATGGAGTGTGTAGTTGATACCGGCCAGCCAAGATAAGAAGCTATCAGCAACCAAAATCCGGCGGCTAACAGAGCTGAAATCATACCAAATACGAGTAACTCTGGCTGATCGACGAAATAACCGGAGTCGATAATACCTTTGCGAATGGTTGAGGTAACTTCGCCACCGGCAAGGTATGCGCCAGCAAACTCAAAAATCATAGCAATAAGAATTGCCTGTTTTATTGTTAGCGCCTTAGAACCAACCGACGTACCCATGGCATTTGCAACGTCATTTGCGCCAATACCCCAGGCCATGAAGAAACCAAAAACCGCTGCCATCCCGATAAGCAGGAGGCTGTAGCTAGAAATAATATCCATAAATCAGACTCCGCTTAGACGCGCGCTAGCATCAGTTCGAAACGTGCACCGACTCGCTCGGCCAAGTCAGCCAAATCACCAACCCAGTCCAGAATACGGTATAAGAACATCGCATCGACAGGGTTCATGTCGAGCTCAATTTCACGCAAGTCCTGACGTAGTTTAATTTGAAGTTGATCGGTATCGGCTTCAATTGCGTCAAGTTCGGCAATGAAGTTGTCGACAAGATCGCGTTCGCGGCCTTTAAAGCCAGTCTCCAGCAAATCATCAAATTCACCAATGGTTTCGCGAGCCTTGTCTGTAGCATCCAGGCAGCGACTTAAATAAGCATCAAAGTCTTTAACTAATGACTCAGGAATGCTCAATTCACGCCCTGTAACCAGACCGGAGATATCTTTGGCTTTGTTGGCAATTTTGTCCTGCTGAGAAACAAGCTCAAGCAAGTCGGCCCGCTCTACAGGCATAAATAAGCCACTAGGAAGGTTTAGGCGGATTTTACGCTTCATGTCATCCGCGGTTGATTCGTGTTTTACGATGGTTGCTCGAGCGACTTCTGCACTCTGCCAGTCCTTTGAATAAACCGCTTTAAAGAAATCTTTCAGCGCATAGGCGCAGCGGTGCACTTCATCCATGTGCTCAATCATCGGTTTGATTGGCGACTTAGCAAATACGCCAAGAAATGAATTCACTGACATAACATTATCCGATTTTTTTCAGCCGATGTTAGCTGCGGCGAATGTTAACGAAATCTAAAGATAAAGGGAACCGTAAGATTTAATTAATTGCTCATGAACTGAACGCTCGTTCTATTTCGATTCTTTGAGTGTTAATTTGCACCTCTACCTGCCTTAATAACTGGTAAGCATTATCCATTTCATCCACCAACAGCTTTAACTGATTTGAAAATCCACCTACTTTTTCTGTTTGCTGTTCTGCTAATCTGAAAGATTCTTTCGCCTCTTCTGTCGAAGCCTCTGCCTGAGCGGACACCTCGTTTGACGTTTTCACTAAGTGCTCCACGAATTCTTGTTGAGACGCACTCGCTTCTGCAATTTCCCGATAGCCTTCTTCGATCGACAGCGATGCTTGAGTTAATTGACTTAAAGAAGTCTTTATTCCCCCAAGTGAAGACTGAGTTTTCTGAGCCAACTGTCTAACTTCATCGGCAACCACAGCAAAGCCACGACCTTGTTCTCCTGCTCTGGCAGCTTCAATAGCTGCATTCAATGCCAGTAAGTTAGTCTGATCAGCTATACCCGAAATAATTGATAGTGCATCTTTAACCTCTTTGACCGAAATATCGAGTTCCGCAGCCGATTGCTCTGCAGTTTCTATTGCCTTTTCATTAAGTGCTGAGGCATCTCTCAGTTTAAGAATGTGCTGACGGCTCAGTTTCATTGAGTCTTGTGTATCCAGCGCATTTTTTTCCAGCGCATTGGTGCACTGGTTTAGTTCTTCGGTTAACTTGCTTAGCTCGGATATCCCATCGATAGTCGTCGACGCTGACGCCTGTGTACTGGCAGATGACTGATCAATTTGCTGTAATTCCTGTGTGACTCGCTTTAGCGCTTCATTGACGACCGTCATTTGCTCAGACTTTTCTTCATCGCGACGCTGGGTCTGCTTCAGTATACCGTTAAAAAATTGCGCGATTTCAGCCATCTCAGTATCGCGATCAGCATTGGGCAAATAATTAAGCTCTTGCTTGACCAGCAAAGTTTCCATCGCATCACGCAGCCTTCTTAACGGTGTCAGAACCATGCTTTTTAATAGAGCAAAATTCAGTACTGAAAACACCAATAGCACAGCTACTAATCCCATGAGACTCAGCTTTATCTGTATCAAGTTAGCTTGCTGGTGCTGTAAAAGCTCCTGCTCTACTTCTACAGCTAAGGATTGAATATTGGCGATATCATCCGATATTGAAGCAAAAGCTTGCCGGCGTGACTGAATGAGCTCTAACGTTGAAGACAGCTCTTGCGGGTAACGTTTAATCAAGCTATTCATTTCCGCGATGATCTTCGGACCTAACTCTTTCGCTTCTCTTGCCACCAGCATCATTGACTGGTCGGGCAACTCTTCTTTTACACCCAGTTCGGGTAGCTGTTGCAATCGACCTATTTCTTTTTGCATGGCATTAAGCACCTGGTTAAGCGTCTGCTCTTCCGCCTCACCGCTCGATAAGCGTTCCCGTGTGTGCACCAGATCAGCAATCAATAACACTAAATCACTACCGATACTTTGATAACGTTCTGCGGCAACTGTGTTATTGCTACTCCCTTT
The DNA here is from genome assembly GCA_051745385.1 of Pseudomonadota bacterium. Classification (GTDB taxonomy): domain Bacteria; phylum Pseudomonadota; class Gammaproteobacteria; order Enterobacterales; family Alteromonadaceae; genus Idiomarina. The sequence goes on from JBNJDZ010000010.1 coordinate 47,853, forward strand.
TTGTACGTAGTCAAATAAGCGTGATAACTCGTTAAACAGAGACCGCTCTGCATTCACCAATAAGGCAGCCTCCTGACCAGACAATTTACCTATAGCTCGGTAGTCTTCAGAAATTCGACTTCGGATAATATCCAGTTGTTCTTGCATAACCGAGATGGATGCTAAATCCAGTTTATCGAGCTGCGCATTAACCTCGTTGACTGATTTCTCTGCTTCATTTAATAGGAGCGCATTACCGGATTGTAGGTAACCACTGAGCTCAGTTACCACCTCAACCATTAATTTCTCTTTTATGGAGGAATAAACATTCTGTTGCTGCTCAAATTGCTGTAACTGGCTATTAGCCCAGACTAGCACTGATAAAAAAAGTAGCGACAGACCCAGCAAAGAAAAGGAAGAGACACGACTAAAAGTTGAAACGCGCATAAACCAGCCCAGTTGAGGATACTGCGTCAGTTTAAGACGGTTTTATGACAGCTTAATGAAAAAGGCCGCACTTCATTATGAAGTGCGGCCTTTAACTAACAGCTAAAAATTTTAGAAAGAGTAAACCAAAGTAACAGCGGTTTCTGTATCAAGCTTTTCGATGCTTTCATCAGCAACATGAGAGTTATGATTCGCACCAATTGAAAACTTCATTGCCAACGAACTGTTTATGTTTGCAGAAACAGACAGTTCAGCTTTACTTTTGGTGTTATCTTCGCCAATTTCCGATGATATCAAAGCATTAAAACGTGAATTTTCACTAATTTTCCAGTCCAACCCACCGGCCAGACGTAAAATCATAGAGCCTTCTGATTCCACTAGCGGTTCACCGTCAACCTGAACCGGTTTAGTACGTGAATAACCAGGACCAATTTCATAGTCGGCATAAATGTCTTCATCGTAGCGATAACGAGCACCATAACCTGTTGCTACCGTTGCCTGATATTCAAAACCACTAAATTCATCTTCTTCATAAGAACCGAACACAAACAGCGAGTCGCGGCTGTCTGGATCAAACTTGTAGTTACTTTGAGCGGATATAAACATCCGATCCGCCGTTTTTTCACTCTCTCCAGTTTCTTGATCTTCTCGCTCAGCGGTGTAGTAGTCAAAAACACCTTTATGGCGCCAGTTTTGAATATCGCGCGATGCGCTAACTTTGCCTTTTAAGCTTTCTGTTTCGGTATTACCAGAAGTGTAAAGCAAGCCAAATTCAGCACTCGCCTCCCACTCTTCCACCGTCTCTGTGTCAATGTCATCAGCATCGTCAAACATAAATGTCTGAGCACTCGCTACAACAGGTAAAAACAAACTAGCGAATAATAAAGAAAATCGCACACTAACCTCGTTATTTGTGTCTTTTATAAAGTACTTCGTTACTTAACAATGGCGTCTAATTCACCATTTTCATAGCGTTGAAACATTGATTCCAGGTTAATCGGCTTAATTTTACTCGCCATACCAGCACAACCAAAGGCTTCATAACGCGCACGACAAATATCTTCCATTGCCGTCGTCGCTGCCGCAAAGAACTTACGCGGGTCGAAGTTTGACGGGTTTTCCGCCAAATGCCGACGAATAGCACCGGTTGAAGCTAAGCGTAAATCGGTATCAATGTTTACTTTGCGAACACCGTGCTTAATACCTTCCTGAATTTGCTCTACCGGCACACCGTAAGTTTCCGGAATCTCGCCACCAAATTCATTAATAATTTTAAGCCACTCTTGCGGCACAGATGATGAACCATGCATAACCAAGTGTGTACCCGGAATGCGACGATGAATCTCTTTAATGCGATCAATGGCTAAAATATCGCCAGTTGGTGGGCGAGTAAATTTGTATGCGCCGTGTGAAGTACCACAAGCAATAGCTAACGCATCGACATTTGTAGCTTTAACAAACTCAGCCGCTTCTTCGGGGTCTGTCAGCAGTTGTTCATGCGACAACTTACCTTCGGCACCAACACCGTCTTCTTCGCCAGCTTCACCGGTTTCCAGTGAACCAAGACAACCCAGCTCACCTTCAACAGAAACGCCACAGGCGTGCGCCATTTCAACGGTTTGCTTGGTCACTTTTACGTTATAGTCGTACTCTGCTGGCGTTTTGCCGTCTTCCAGCAAAGAGCCGTCCATCATGACTGAGCTAAAGCCCAGTTGAATAGAGCGCTGACATACCGCCGGAGAGGTACCATGGTCCTGATGCACAACCACAGGAATATGTGGCCATTCTTCAACAGCCGCCTGAATTAAGTGGCGCAGAAAAGGAGCACCGGCGTATTTTCGAGCGCCAGCAGAAGCCTGCACGATAACGGGGCTGTCGGTTGCATCAGCAGCCTGCATAATTGCACGCATCTGCTCGAGGTTATTGACGTTAAACGCCGGGACACCGTAATCATGCTCTGCAGCATGATCGAGTAACTGTCGTAGTGACACCAGGGCCATAAAAAATACTCCTTATTGAAAACTTATGTTCAGGCGTCTTTAGCCCGTTCTTGTAAAATTGCAACGGCTGGTAATGTCTTACCTTCCAGGAATTCCAGGAACGCTCCGCCACCTGTTGAAATATAACTTATCTTATCAGCGATGCCGTATTGATCAATTGCCGCTAAGGTGTCACCTCCTCCGGCAATAGAAAACGCATCACTTTGTGCAATTGCATTGGCTATGGTTTTTGTACCCTGACCAAACTGCTCAAATTCAAAAACGCCTACCGGTCCGTTCCAGACTATAGTTCCTGCGTTTTTCAGCATAGAAGCTAATTGCTCTGCTGTTTCCGGGCCAATATCAAAAATCATGTCGTCGTCAGCAACGGCGTTAACGGCTTTAGTTTCTGCTGTTGCTTCTGCGCTGAATTCCTTACCAGTTACCACATCAACGGGTAATGGAATGTCACCGCCTTTGGCTTTCGCCTGCGCCATTAAACGGCTGGCTTCGTCAGTTAAATCAGCTTCATACAACGAGTTACCGACATTATGGCCAGCAGCTGCAATAAAGGTATTGGCAATACCTCCACCAACGATTAACTGGTCGACAACGCCGGACAAAGACTCTAACACTGTGAGCTTCGTCGAAACCTTTGAACCACCAACAATCGCCACCAACGGGCGCTTAGGGCTTTCCAGTGCTTTGCCTAAAGCCTCTAATTCGCCGGCCAGCAAAGGTCCTGCGCAAGCAACTGGTGCATATTTAGCGACACCATGAGTGGAGGCTTGAGCACGGTGCGCGGTGCCAAAAGCGTCCATCACATACACATCACACAAGCTGGCTAATTTTTTAGCAAGCTCGTCGTCGTTTTTCTTTTCACCTGCATTAAAACGAACGTTTTCAAAAACTACCAGTTCTCCGGCACTCACTTCAATACCGTCCAGGTAGTCTTTACACAGGCGGACAGGACAATCGAGTACATCATTTAGGTAATCAACAACCGGTTGCATAGAGAATTGCTCGTCGTACTCACCCTCAGTTGGGCGGCCAAGGTGAGACATCACCATCACTTTAGCGCCAGCTTCCAACGCTTGCTGAATACTTGGCATTGCTGCTTTTAAACGCGCATCGGAGGTCACTTTGCCATTTTTTACCGGAACGTTTAAATCTTCCCGAATAAGTACGCGTTTATTATTTAAATCCAAATCAGTCATAGCAATGACAGACATGCGGTATCCTCTCTAAACTTAGTGTTCTATTTGTTCAGCCATCGTCTTTGCTGTATCCAGCAAACGATTAGCAAAGCCCCATTCGTTGTCACACCAGCACAACAACTTAACCAGCCGCTTATGGCTGACTCGGGTTTGTGTGCCATCGACAATCGAAGAATGTGGGTCATGGTTAAAATCGATTGAAACTAAAGGTTCTTCAGTATAGTCCAGTATTCCCGCCAGTTGATGCTTGCTTTGCTCACGTAGAACCTGGTTTATCTGTTCTATTGTGGCATCACTGTTTAACGTAACACTTAAGTCCATGGCAGTGACGTTTGTGGTGGGCACTCGCACCGCTATAGCCTCAAAACGCCCTTCTAAATGCGGCAGTATACGTTCAATACCCCGCGCCAGGCGGGTATCTACCGGAATAATAGAGCGTCCGGCGGCACGGGTTCGTCTTAAGTCCGGGTGATAAGCATCAATAACCTGCTGGTCATGCATAGCTGAATGAATGGTGGTAATGGCGCCTGAATCAATACCGAAGGTGTCATCCAGCACTTTTATCACCGGCACAATACAGTTCGTTGTGCAGGAACCGTTCGACACCACTTTATGCTCGGCAGTTAACTCTTTCTCGTTCACCCCATAAATGGCGGTGAAATCAACGTCCGGTTTGCCGGGGTGAGAATACAGTACGCGTTTCACCCCTTGTTTTAGATAGAGCTGCCCGTCAGCCTGGCTGCCAAATACCCCGGTACAATCAACCACAAAGTCAACTTCGTTTGCGCGCCAGTCGACAGCTTCAATCTCGGTCTGATGCGTTAACGTAATGGCGTCACCAGCAACGGTTAAAGTGTCACCAGACTGCGTCACCTTTTTCCCAAACCGGCCATGGCTTGAGTCGTATTTAAGTAAATGCGCTATTGCTTCCGATGCTGCCGGTTCATTAATCAGAACCACCTGCACGCTGTCGCGATAGCCATTTTCATACAAAGCACGCAAGAAACTGCGGCCAATTCGGCCAAAACCATTAATTGCGATACGAGCCGGCTTGCTCATTTATGCTCCCAGCAAACGTTTAGCGGCAGCCACAGTATTTTCTGTGGTAATACCAAAGTGCTTATATAAATCTCCGGCAGGCGCTGATTCACCAAAGGTGGTCATGCCAACCACTTCACCATTAAGGCCGACATACTTAAACCAAAAGTCCGCAATACCAGCTTCAACAGCAACACGTCGGGTAACACTTGATGGCAGCACCGATTCTTTGTACTCAGGATCCTGAATATCAAACACATTGGTCGATGGCATAGAAACAACACGTACCTTATGGCCTTGTTCTGACAGTTGTTCAAAAGCTTCAACCGCTAAATCAACTTCAGAACCGGTAGCAATTAAAATGACTTCAGGCTCATCGTCGCAGTCTTTTAACACATAACCGCCCCGGGCAATATTGGTTAGCTGATCTTCATCTCTTTCTTGTTGCTGCATGCCCTGACGGCTGAAAACTAGCGCAGTCGGTGTTTTGCTGCTTTGCACTGCCGCTCCCCACGCAACGGCGGTTTCAACCGGGTCACACGGGCGCCAGCACTGTAAGTTCGGGGTTTGACGTAAGTTAGCCAATTGCTCTACCGGTTGGTGTGTTGGCCCGTCTTCGCCCAAACCAATAGAGTCATGGGTGTAAACAAAAATACTAGGCTGTTTCATAAGCGCTGACATACGCACGGCGTTGCGCGCATATTCCATAAACATCAGGAAAGTTGCGCCATAGGCTTTAAAACCGCCATGCAAGGTTACGCCATTCATAATGGCAGACATGCCAAATTCACGAACACCATAAAACACGTAGTTGCCACTGGCGTCATCCGCAGTAATGGCTTTTGCGTCGTTCCATAAGGTTAGATTGGAACCGGCCAAGTCAGCAGAGCCACCTAACAGCTCAGGTAATTGAGGACCAAACTCATTCAGCACATTCAGTGACGCCTTGCGCGTTGCTATAGCTTCTGGGTTGCTTTGCAGTTGCTTAGCATAGTTGTGTACAGTGCCTTCGAAGTTTTCCGGAAGCTCTCCATTCAAACGGCGCTTCAATTCTTTTGCCAGTTGCGGGTATTCCTGCTCATAAGCCACCCAGCGCTTATTCCACGAGGACTCAACCGCTGCGCCTTTATCAACCGCAGACCATTTTTGGTAAACATCGGCCGGCACTTCAAAGGCTTCGTGTGGCCAGTTCAACTGTTTGCGCGCTGCTGCAATTTCGTCATCGCCCAAAGGTGCACCGTGGCAGCTTTCAGAACCTTGTTTGTTCGGTGCTCCATAGCCAATCACAGTTTTGCAGATGATCAGGGTCGGTTTATCTTCGTTAGCACGGGCTTCATCAATCGCACGGGTTATGGCAGTTGAATCGTGCCCGTCGACTTTATTTATTACGTGCCAGCCATAAGATTCAAAACGTTTTGCCGTATCGTCTGTAAACCAACCTTCAACTTCGCCGTCAATGGAAATACCGTTGTCATCGTAAAACGCAATAAGTTTACCTAAACCTAAGGTGCCTGCCAGTGAACAAGCTTCGTGAGAAATACCTTCCATTAAGCAGCCGTCACCCAGAAAGGTGTAGGTGTGGTGGTCAACAATTTCATGGTTTTCACGGTTAAACTGCGCTGCCAGTACTTTCTCGGCCAGTGCCATACCTACCGCATTTGCAAGTCCCTGGCCCAGCGGACCGGTGGTGGTTTCCACACCAGGGGTATAACCATATTCAGGGTGACCCGGGGTTTTTGAGTCTAACTGACGGAATTGCTTTAAATCATCAATACTGAGGTCATAACCCGACAGGTGTAACAACGAGTAGATAAGCATTGAGCCGTGCCCGTTCGATAAAACAAAGCGGTCGCGGTCAGCCCAGCCCGGATTATTAGGGTTGTGTTTCAGGTAGTCACGCCATAGTACTTCGGCGATATCTGCCATACCCATGGGCGCTCCCGGGTGGCCGGACTTAGCTTTCTGAACCGCATCCATACTAAGCGCGCGGATGGCATTGGCGAGATATTGACGATCTGACATGAAAAACCCCCTGGAAGATGAAGAGCAACTTGCGATGCGCGTATTCTCCACATTTCAGGGGGTACAAGCAAATTTATAGGAAAAATTTTGTTTAAATATCAGCCTGTAAATCGGCGGCTTTGTCCGTTTGTTCCCACGGCAGGTTATCACGACCAAAATGCCCGTATGCTGCTGTCTGCTTATAGATTGGGCGTTCCAGGTCAAGCATTTGAATTAATCCGTAAGGGCGTAAGTCAAAATGACGACGCACCAACGCAATTAACTGCTCTTCTGAGTGCTTAGACGTACCGAAGGTATCAATGCTGATAGAGGTAGGTTCAGCAACTCCAATGGCGTAAGAAATTTGCAGTTCGCAACGTTCAGCTAAACCTGCAGCCACCAAGTTCTTAGCGACATAACGTGCCGCATAAGCCGCGCTACGGTCAACTTTTGACGGGTCTTTACCCGAGAATGCGCCGCCACCGTGACGCGCCATTCCACCATAGGTATCGACAATAATCTTACGGCCGGTCAGACCGCAGTCACCCATAGGGCCACCGACGACAAAACGTCCGGTTGGGTTAATGTGAAACTGTGTGTCTTTAGAAATCCATTGCTCGGGTAATACTGGCTTAATAATTTCTTCCATAACCGCTTCGCGCAGCGTTTCCTGAGTAATGTCTTCTCTGTGTTGCGTTGACAGAACCACGGTATCAATAGCAACCGGTTTACCGTTCTCGTAAACGAAGGTTAACTGGCTCTTCGCATCAGGACGTAGCCAGTCCAGCGTGCCGTTATTACGCACTTCCGACTGACGTTGCATCACACGGTGAGCATAAGTAATTGGTGCCGGCATTAAAACGGAGGTTTCATTAGAGGCATAGCCAAACATCAGTCCCTGGTCGCCAGCACCCTGCTCTTCGGGATGAGCGCGATCAACACCCTGGTTGATATCGCCACTTTGTTTACCAATGGCGTTCAATACCGCACACGATGCGCCGTCAAAACCCATATCAGAATGTCGGTAACCGATATCTTTGACGGTCTCGCGAGCCAGGTCTTCAACATCAACCCAGGCATTTGTTGAGATTTCGCCGCCAACCAGCACCATACCGGTTTTCACATAAGTTTCACAGGCAACACGGGCTTTGGGGTCTTTTGCTAAAATTGCGTCTAAAACCGCATCGGATATCTGGTCGGCAATTTTGTCCGGATGCCCTTCGGACACTGACTCTGAGGTAAACAGGTGACGTGACATATGCCCACTATTCCTTTATTTTGATGAAATCACTCAATACTGGTTGCATAATGTAACCGATCACTCTATTTTTTTCTACTTCTGGACGTCTAAAAGTCCGAATAAGGCTGACGACATGCGAGTACCGCGGATTTATCACCCCGCTCCTGTAAGCTTACAAACTGAAACCGAATTGAGTGCGGATGCATTCCAGCATCTGATCAAAGTATTGCGTCTGAACGTAGGTGATAACATTGTTTTATTCAACGGTGACGGACAAGACTACGAGGCAACCATAGCCTCGGTTCAAAAGAAGTCTGCGCATTTTATCGCAACCGACAGCAAGACAAATGATTCAGAGTCGCCTGTCAGCGTTCATCTTGCTCAGGTCATTTCACGTGGTGATCGCATGGACTTTGTTCTGCAAAAGTCAGTCGAACTGGGAGTTACCGAAATTACCCCTCTGTTCAGTGAACGCTGCGGCGTTAAACTAAGCGGCGACAGGCTCGAAAAGAAGCAGCAACAATGGCAAAAAATTGTGCGTTCGGCTTGTGAGCAATGTGGTCGCAGTGTGGTTCCCGAAGTTAAACCAGCTCAGCAATTCGGTGAGTTTATTGAAAGTACATTTTCTGGGCTTCGTCTGACTTTAGATCCGACAGCGACAAAACCGCTTTCATCGTTTCAACACACCGACAAGGGTATACAATTACTTATTGGACCCGAAGGTGGATTTACCGACGAAGAAGTCTGTGCAGCTGAACAGCAAGGGTTTAACTCAATGCGTTTAGGCCCTCGCGTGTTAAGAACAGAAACCGCCGCGCTATCGGCACTCACAACCGTGCAATATCAGTTTGGCGACTTAGGTTAAAGGAGTTTACATGAAAAAATTAGCAATGGTGATGGACCCAATCGCCGCTGTAAAAACCGAAAAAGACACCAGTTTCCGCTTGCTGCTGGAAGCTCAGGCTCGCGGTTATCAATGTTTTTATCTGGAAATGGGCGACTTAGTTATTGATAACGGTCAGCCAATGGCCTTTGCTCGGGAAGTTCGTGTTCAGGATCAAAAAAGCGATTTTTACAGCTTAAGTGACAGCCAGTACCGCCCGCTTGAAGACTTTGAAGTGATTATGATGCGTAAAGATCCGCCCTTTGACAGCGAGTTCTTATACGCCACACAAATTCTGGAGCTGGCCGAACAGCGCGGCAGCCTGGTGGTGAATAAACCGCAGAGCCTGCGTGACTGCAATGAGAAACTCTTCACTTCATGGTTTGCCGATTCTATTGCCGACACTTTAGTCAGCTCTCGGGCTGACGTGATTAAAGCTTTTCATAAAAAGCACGGTGACGTGATTTTAAAGCCCCTGGATGGCATGGGCGGAGCTTCAATATTTAAAGTTGGCGCCGATGGCAATAATTTGGGCGTTATTATTGAAACCCTGACCGAAAAAGGTCAGCGCTACGCCATGGTGCAAAAATACCTGCCGGAGATTAAAGACGGCGACAAGCGCATTTTAATTATTGATGGTGAGCCAGTGCCTTATTCTTTAGCCCGTATTCCCACTGCCGGAGAAACTCGAGGAAACCTTGCCGCCGGTGGCAGCGGACGCGCTCAGCCTTTATCGGACAGTGACTGGGCTCTGGCGCGTAAAGTCGCACCTGAATTGAAAAAGCGGGGGCTCATTATCGTTGGGCTGGACGTCATTGGAGACCGCATTACGGAAGTTAACGTTACCAGTCCAACCTGTATGCGTGAAATTGAAAACGCCTACGACATCAACATTGCTGAGATGGTCTTCCAGGCAATTGAAGAGAAGTTGAATTGAATTTCTATGAGACGGCCCCATATCCTTGTTAGAGATTATCGTTAAGGAGTCGGTGAATCGATGAACAATTTGCAGAATCATTTTTTGATAGCAACACCCATGCTGAACGATCCGATGTTTAAACGGACCGTGACCTACATCTGTGAGCACAATGAAGAAGGTGCTATGGGGCTGGTAATTAATCAGCCTGCAGATTTAAGCGTTACCTCGCTGCTGGATAAGCTGGAAATTGTTTACCCTGAAAATAACCAGCACTTGCAGGGCAATGTCTACCAGGGTGGCCCTGTTGGTCGCGAACGAGGTTTTGTGATTCACCCGCCTCAGGATAACTGGCGTGCCAGTCAGAAACTGAGCGATGACATTATGGTCACCACCTCGCGGGATATTCTGGAGGCCTTAGGCTCGTCAGCAGCTCCGCCTCAGTTTTTACTGACCTTAGGCTACGCTGGCTGGGAAGCTGGACAGTTAGAAGAAGAGCTGGGTGAAAATTCCTGGCTCGCGATCCCGGCAGACCCTGACCTGTTGTTTAATACACCAGCGAGTGAACGCTGGCAAAAAGCCACAGAGCAGCTTGGTTTTGATGTGTGGCAGTTGGGACCGGATGTTGGCCACGCATGAGCACAGTTATTGGCTTTGATTTTGGTACCAAAAGCATTGGTGTTGCGGTTGGGCAAACCGTTACTGCAACAGCTTCGCCATTAACCGCGCTAAAGGCAAAAGAAGGCATACCCGACTGGCTGCTTATCGAAAAGCTATTTGCAGAGTGGCAACCAGAGCAACTGGTCGTTGGCCTGCCTTTGAATATGGACGGCACCGAGCAACCCTTGACGCAACGAGCCAGGAAATTTGGTAACCGACTTCATGGGCGTTTTGGCTTACCTGTTACTTTTCAAGACGAAAGGCTGACTTCAACCGCCGCGCGTGAAAGCTTATTTGCAGAAGGCGGTTTTCGAAAGTTGGAAAAAGGACTTGTCGACAGTCAAGCGGCGTTAATAATTGTTGAAGATTTTCTGAACGGTTATTTGCCAAAAACCGATAATTCGTTATAGTGTCGTCAGTAATAAGTTGACACGACAGGAGCTGGCTTTGTTTGGTAATGAAGAACCCTATTCAGTAACGGGTAATACCATTCTACTGAAAGACGAAAATAAGAAACTGCTTTTAATTACTGGTCCTCGTTACCAAAACATACTGGTTTCGCGGGGTTCAGTTGAGTTTACAGACTTACCTGCTGAGCGTCGCCCAGGTTTAAGGCTTGTTTCCCTGCAAGAAGTCTTTAAGAAGGAAAAGACTTATTTTTTCGTTCGTGCCGGCGGCATTGAGTATCAAGTCGACCTTAAATTTGAAGATAGCCCGATTACTGAAATGAAGTTTTAAGGGGCAACGGGAGTAATCAGAGTGACACATAAAATCTGTGCTGTTATCTGGTTACTCTTTACTCTTCCTCTAACAGCAAATAGCCAAAACTTTTTTAACCTTAACGAAACCGATGACGGCCAGTTAGCCTTTTCTTATCAATGGCGTGACTTTAATGACAGCCAGCAATCATTCAATTTCCAGGTCGATAAAAGAGAGTTCCTGCAACCCTTAAAGCGTTATCGCGGATTTAATCTGGAACGCAGTCAGCGCGAGCTTACTCACCAGTTGAATCGCTATATTCGGCAACAGCAATGGCAGGGTATTCAGGCGCGCCTCACACCTCGCCAACAGTCAGTAGAGCTAGTCACTGCCAATAGCAAAACTCAGGAAAAACAGGCGCAACTGGACGAGTACAAAAGGCGTTTACGTAAATACTACAATGAACGCTGGAATGACTACCTAGAAGCCAACTTTTATCGCCAGCTTACTCTGCCCCCAGGTGAACAAGGTATTATTCCCGACCACCCGACTATTGCCAACGAAGTGACACCCATATTGCGCCCTTTAATTCAGGCTATTGGCGAGCAGCTGGGTAACAACACACAGCGTAATTACATCAATTATGTTGCCAGTTTTATTCAGCATATCCCTTATAACGACTTGAACAGTAAGCTGGATAGTCGCGGAGATGGGTTCGTGCCCCCGAACCAACTGCTCTACTATAATCAGGGCGACTGCGACAGCAAAGTCACGTTAATGAGCTCGGTAATAAAGCAAATTATTGAAACCCCTAAAATGGCAATAATTTACCTGCCCAACCATGCCGTTTTTGGCATATCCATTAGCCAGCGAGACAACGACGTTAGCGTAAAACACGATGGTGTGAATTACGTATTAGTGGATGTTACTGGCCCGGCGGCAATGCCTTTGGGCCAGGTTGGAGAAAAAACAGAGTTTCAGGTTAACACTGAACAATACACGGTTGTGCCAATTAACTGATCACAGATGCTCTTCTGCGAATTTAGCTAACGGACTGCGCACCACCCCATTTAAGTTCACTGTCGCACTACCGGGGTAGTCTTTAAAACGTTCAACAATATAGGTCAAACCTGAAGTCACAGCCGTTAAGTAATAACTGTCAATTTGTGCCAAGTTACCTGACACCACCAGCTTAGTATTTTCACCACAACGCGTTATTAAGGTTTTCAATTGAGATGCCGTTAAGTTCTGTGCTTCATCCAAAATGACTATGGCGTTCTGTATGCTGCGTCCGCGCATAAAGTTCAGTGACTTAAACTGAATATTGGCTTTTTTCATAATGTAGTTCAGGCTCGACTCCATACTTTCATCGTGTTTATGCAAAGCCTCTAGCGAGTCAGTTATTGCCGATAACCAGGGCGCCATTTTTTCCTCTTCGGTACCCGGCAAATAGCCAATTGACTCCGCAATTTCCGGGGTATTCCGAGTCACGATAACTTTCTCATAAATTCCCTGCTCTACCACCATTTGCAAGGCTGCCGACAAGGCCAGGAAAGTCTTACCGCTGCCAGCCGGGCCGGTCAGAATAACCATATCCATACTGGTATCAAGCAATGCATGCAGCGCCATTGCCTGATAGATATTCTTAGGATGGACACCCCAGGCGCCGTAAGACATCATGCGCTCTACGCTCAAGTCCATTAAAGTAACCGTTTCGTTGTCGTACTCCTCTACCCGGGCGGCGAAGCTGTCTGTTGAGTCAATAATGTATTCATTGGCAAAAATTTGCGGCAGCAAGTTCCGGCTTACGGTGTGATAAGCATCCCGACCTTCCTGTTGAGTTTTCACTTCACCCACCTGCGACCAGAAGTCCCCTTCAAATTTATAGAAACCTTTGGTCAACAAGCGAATGTCATCAATAAGCTGGTCGGTACGATAATCTTCAACGAATTTCATGCCCGCGCCTTTAGCCTTCAGACGCATATTAATGTCTTTGGTTACCAATACCACGCCAGCGGGTGCCCGTTCGCGCTGAATTTCCAGAGCGGCCTGAATAATCCTGTGGTCGTTTTCCGCTAACGAAAGCACCGACTCGGTTTGCTCCAACTGATAATCCGGGAAAATAGCCAGGGTTCCATTCGCTGTATGCTCACCATGCATTCTGCTTAAGGGCACTCCAGCAACAATTTCCTCAGGCGTTGCTTCTTTTAATACCTCTTCTAAGGAGCGAATAGCCACCCGGGCTTCCCGGCTGACGTCCTTATTTCGATCTTTGATCTTGTCGAGTTCCTCCAGAACCACCATGGGAATAATTACGTTGTGTTCATCAAAATTGAGGAAGGCGAGTGGGTCGTGCAGAAGAATATTGGTATCCAGGATAAAGAACTTGCCGGTGTTTTTAGTCATTAGCGCATACCTTTGCTGTGATTATTCTTTTCTTACAGCTTAGCCTAAAATTCATGACATAACGGTTACAGAAAGAAATTTTTCCTCGGAATTGGTGACTGAATTAAGTACCATTGCGGCCTTGGAAAATGGCATGCGGGAGTGTGTAGTGAGCGAGTTTAGAGTTGGACAGCGTTACCTCAGTGAAACTGAAACCGAATTAGGGCTAGGTATGATAACTCAGGCCGAAGGTCGTCACTTAACGGTGATGTTCCCTGCCACCGGTGAAGTGCGACTGTACTCAGCTCAGGAAGCGCCTCTGGCTCGTTATCAGTTGCAGGTTCAACAGCAAGGTAAACACGCCGACGGCTGGAGCTTCACTATTCAGGATCTGACTGAGTCACAGGGTATTGTGACTTACCACGGGATACGCGATGACAGTCAGGAGTCGGTTGTTGTTCCTGAAACTCAGCTCTCGCATCAAGTTGATAGTAACCCGGCATTAACCCGTTTGCTTGCCGGTCAGGCCGACCGGCTCGATATGTATCAACTGCGCTGTGAGGCTGGTGAGCATTTGGCTCATCACCAGGCAAGCGAAGTAGCAGGCTTATTAGGTGTCCGTACCCACTTGCTGCCCCATCAGCTGTATATTGCTAAGACAGTCGCTGACCGTTACCACCCACGCGTCCTTTTGGCCGACGAAGTGGGTCTGGGAAAGACCATTGAAGCCGGCATGATCATTAAACGCCGACTGACAACCGGACGCTCGCAGCGCGCACTCATTGTTGTACCCGAGTCTCTTATGCACCAATGGTTAGTAGAGCTACGTCGCCGCTTTGCACTGAACTTCACCCTGTTTGATGATGAGCGTTGTGAGCAAGCTGAAGCCGACAGTGAGAACCCCTTTCTGACGGAACAATACATTATTATCAGTAGCCGGTTTATGCATGAATCACGCTGGAATGAGGCCTTGCTTGATGCTGAATTTGATCTGCTGATTATTGATGAGGCCCACCATCTGCAACCTGATGCACCTGAGTTTAGCGCCGTTAAAAACCTTTGCGAAGCCGTACCCAGTTTACTGCTACTGACTGCGACACCAGAGCAGGAAGGTGCCGAGGGGCATTTCCAGCGACTGCAGTTACTGGATCCGGACAGATTCTCCGACTTTGCCAGTTTTCAGGAAGAGCAAGCTCACTACAAAGATTTAGCGCAACAAGCTGAGTCGGTGACTGACTCGGCCGAGCTTGATGACTTGCTCGATAAACATGGCACAGGCCGCGTTATGTTCCGTAACCGTCGAGCCGATATCGGCGGTTTCCCCGAGCGCCATTTTCATCCGGTAGAACTGGATGAGTGCGAACCCGATGACGACATGCCTTGGTGGATGGAAGATCCGCGTATTGATTGGTTACTGGAGCACATAAAGCAAAACCGTTCAGAAAAGGCACTGCTAATCTGTAAAACCGCAGAGCAAGTGCTGGACTTATCCGAAGCTCTGCGCGTACTCGCTGGTGTGCATGCGGCGACCTTCCATGAAGGAATGACGCTGACTGAACGAGACCGTTCTGCTGCCTTTTTTGCCAGTGAGGAAGACGGCAGCCCTATCTTACTATGTTCAGAAATTGGCAGTGAAGGTCGCAATTTTCAATTTGTGCATCAACTGATCTTATTCGACTTACCAACCAACCCCGACTTGCTGGAACAGCGTATTGGCCGTTTAGACCGTATTGGCCAGCAGCAGGACATTGATATTTACCTGCCTTATTGTAAAGGCTCTGCCGAAGCTATATTACTGCCATGGTACGAGCAGGGAATGAACGCTTTCACTCAGTGCAATGCTATAGGCCGTAAACTGTATGATGCTTTCGGTGCTGAAATAGAACAGGCTATTGCTGAACAGCAGCCTTTAAGTACCGAGCTGCTGGAACAGACAAAAGAACTGCACAAAACCTGGCTAGAGCGCAACCGAGAAGGTCAGGACAAGCTTCAGGCACTCAATGCTTGTCGCCCGGAAACCGCAGAAAAAATCATAGAGAAAATTCAGAGTGACAGCGATACCGACACGCTGGCTGATTTCATGATTGCCTTCTTTGACCGTTTTGGTGTTAACAACGAAGTGCTGGATGAAGAGCGCTGGTTTATTCGACCGGGTGAACACATGCGTGTTGGCAGTCTGCCTGGTTTGCCTGACGACGGTATTACCATAACCTTTGACAGAATCACCGCACTGAACTTTGAGGACACCGACTTTCTGAGCTGGGATCACCCCATGGTACAAGCGGCACTCGAGCTGCTGACCACTAATGATTTCGGCAGTACTTGTGTCGCTGAGTTGAAGAACCCGGCAATTCCGGCTGGCAGCTGGTTTCTTGAACTGGACTTTGCCAGCATTGTACCTGCGCCTAAAGCCGCGGCTCTACAGGAGTTTTGCCCACTGCAAAGCCTGCGTCTGCTGTTTAATGGTCAGGGTCAGGAGCTTTCAGCCAAAGTATCGCGCGAGCTGCTGGATCAACAATCTAACTTTATTGATAAGAAAACCGCCCGTCAGGTATTGCGCCAGCTAAGAGACACCGCGCAAAAGCTTATTCAGTCAGGCCAGCAGCAAGCACGCAAATGGCAACAAAAGCAATTGGAACAGGTAAAACAAGAGGCAGTAGCTGCACTGCAGCATGAACGCCAGCGTCTGCTCGACTTACAGAAGAAAAACCCCTCGGTACGCAGCAGTGAAATAGAAGCTATAAACTGGCGCGAAGAGCAGATTTCAGCGGCACTAGAGAGTCCGCAGTTATCGCTACAGGCGGTCCGCATTCTGGTGAACAACCATTAATGACGCTGCTTCACTACCAGCCACCAACAACACCCTTTCTTCAGATCATTTATGAAGACGCTCAGTTGTTGGTGGTTGATAAACCCAGCGGATTACTGAGTGTTCCGGGAAAGCGACCAGAGCATAAAGATTCAACTTATACCCGAGTACAGCGCGTACACCCGGAAATTAGAGTGGTTCATCGGTTGGATATGGCCACCTCAGGCATTTTGTTACTGGCAAAAACCAAAGCCGCCCAAAGCCACCTGAACAGACAATTTCAGGACCGCACAACCCAGAAAAAATACATTGCGAAGGTATGGGGACAACCGCCGGCCTTTCAGGGCGAAATCGAACTACCGCTTTCCTGCGATTGGCCGAATCGCCCGCGCCAGCACATGGATTTTTTCACCGGTAAGCCCAGCACCACTTTCTACCGGGTCACTGAATTCGGTGACTGCTGTAGTCGCGTTGAACTGACACCCCATACTGGCCGCTCACATCAGCTTAGAGTGCATATGCAGGCCATTGGGTGTCCTATATTAGGCGATAAGTTCTATGCACACAGCGAAGCATTTTCTGCCGCTGAACGATTACTGCTGCACGCTGAATATCTTGTCGTATCGCACCCGCAAACCGAGCAACCGATAGAGTTCTACAGCCCCGTCCCGTTTTAATACTTTGCACTCAAGCTGACGGCGCTGTGGCCGATATAGGCTGTATGAAGCGTTATTCATTATTGCTACTTGCGGCATTGTATCTCAGCCCCGCAGTCAGCCAGGACGACTTACAACGTTATTTACCGCAAGACCAGCTACACTGGCTGTCCGGTAATGACGACGAACGCTATTTGGCTTTAAAGAAAGAGTATTTGCAGGCTTTTGAACGCGGTCAAATCGTGCTCTTACCCGACTGGCATTACCATCCGTTGCAGTCTTTCTATATTCGCACGGTTTATGAAAACGCACCCGACTTTGGCTGGACCACCTGGGCACTCACTCCACCGGAAAATGACATACGTACGGATAACCTGCAGACCCCCGCCAGCGCCACACACTTTCCTGAAGCAGCTAATGAAGAGGTCTTCGAACCTCTGGTGGACGCGCTGCAACAACGCATGACACTGCTTCTGGACGAGACCATAAGCCGTCCGGGGTTCTCAGTATGGGTGGTTGAGGGTATTACAGCGGATATCACTTTACGACTCTTAGAAAATGATCCGTCGATAATGCCGGATGCTATCGTCCTGATTAATGCTTATGTTCCGCAATTTCAATATAACCGTGCGCTTGCCGACCGCATTAGCCAGTCACAGCTGCCCGTTCTGGATATTCGCAGTGCGGAGGGTAATCAGTGGATAAAGCAGCACTGGCAACTGCGCAAAAAACTGGCCAATAAACATCAACACCCGGCTTACCGTCAACGACAGCTGGTCAATTCAGGTAACGCCGGGCAGCGTGAGTTAACTTCAACGATAAAAGGCTGGCTTGAGTTTCACGGCTTTTAACAGCAACCTTTTAACGAATATCCCGCTTCTCTTTGATTTTTTCGTAAGCAGCCTGAATATCCTGCGCCCGTTGCTGAGCCTGCTTCATAACTTCTTCCGGTAAGCCTTTCGACGCCAACTTGTCCGGATGATGTCGGGCCATGAGTTTACGATAGGCTTTTTTAATTTCAGCATTACTGTTCTGAGCAGTCACACCAAGCACTTCATACGCATTGTTGATTTCGTCCTGGCTGGTGGTTTTACGCTGTTGCTGATGCTGCTGCCGGCGATGCTGATGAAAGCGAAAGGCTGCTTTTTCCATCATTAACCACTGGTCTAACTGAAAGCGCGTAAAACCGAGAGACTTAGCAACGTTAACAAGCACTTCATGTTCCGACTTTTCCAGAATCCCGTCATTTAATGCCAGGCCAATTAACTGCTCCATGAAAAGCTGCAAAACATCCCGGTTGCCGTAGAAGGACGTACTAAAATCTTTCATGACTTGCTGCAAAGGAAATGTCGGCTCTTTACCTTCTCTGAACGCTTCCTGCGCTTCGCGAGTGGCATCAGAACTTAAATTCAAGCGCCGCATAAGCTCCTGCGCCTGAGCAATATCACTGGTTGTTACTTTCCCTTTTGCCTTGGCAACATGACCCATTACCGCAAACAAGGTGTAAATAAAGTTGGCATCTCCGGCGGCTTTCTCTGCGCCGTATAAAAAACGTCCCCAGGCACCTTTTTGGGAAAAGTCCTGAGCCATTCCCCGGTCAAACCAATGACCAATCAATACCCCTAAAATAGCCCCCGGCCATTTCATAAATGCAAAACCAGCCAAGGCACCTACTACTTTTCCCCAAACCATGTTATTTCTCCAACTGCTGGTTAAGTTGATGCAGCCGCTCCGGTGTTCCCACGTCTGTCCAATGCCCGTCCCAACAACTTGCTGCTAACCTTTTTTGACTTATTGCACGGTCAAAGAAGGTCTTAAGTGGTTGCTTACCCTGAGGATACGGCTCCAGCAGCTCTTTTCGATATAAGCCAATGCCTGAAAACGTCTTACGATCATCTCCGTCATTAACCAACAGACCATTTTCTATGACAAAGTCGCCATCAGGGTGATGAACAGGGTTCTTAACCATGATCAAATGCGCCAATTGTTCCGTTTCCAGTCGGGTGGGCAGATCACGGTAGTCCCAGTCGGTCCAAATATCTCCGTTGATAACCCAGAACGGCTCATCACCTAACAACGGTAAGGCTTGAATAATACCACCAGCGGTTTCCAGTCCACCTTCCGGTTCCGCAGAAAAAGAAACCTGCAGCCCCCACTGACTGCCGTCACCAACAAAGTTCTCAATTTTCTCACCGTGCCACGCATGATTAATGACAACCTCATTCACACCAGCATCCGCCAGCTTTTCTAAGTGATAAGCCAACAAGGGTTTACCGGCTATAGGTAACAATGGTTTAGGTTGATTATCGGTTAACGGCCGCATGCGACTGCCTCGACCAGCGGCTAAGATCATTGCTTTCACTTTGCTTCCTTCCAGGCCGGTATGACACGCTTTTCCAGCCACTGGTTATAATCTGACAACTGCGAATAGTTAGCGCTTACTCGCTGTAAATAACCTAAGGTTCTGGGCACATCTTGTAAGTATCCCGGTTTGTGGTCACGATGAGCCAGGCGGGCAAAGATGCCTGCGGCTTTCGTGTGGCGCTGTAAGCCCATCCAGTCGAACCAATGTTGCCATTGCTTCGGTTCAATCTGAGCTGCCAAGTGATTTGATTCGACAAGCCTTTGTCGCAATCCTTCATTCAGTTCAGTCACCCATTCATCTGGCCATTCAATATAGCAGTCTCGTAACAGCGATACCGCATCGTAGGTGACCGGCCCCAGCACGGCATCCTGAAAATCAATAACACCAATGCTATCGTCATCCAATAGCATTAAATTACGTGAATGATAGTCTCTGTGCACCCCAACTTGAGGCTGTTCCAGTGCATTATCAATAAGTTGCTGGCTGAATTGCTGCCAAACTTCCTGGTCTTCAGGATTCCAGTTAAGGTTTAAGTGGGTTTCAAGTAACCAGTCTTTAAATAGCGACAACTCGCGTTTGAGCAAGGCAGTGTCGAACGCAGGCAGTTCACCTAACTCTGTACTGCGTACTGACATAATATTCGGCAAAGCCGCTAGAGCTTGCTGGTAATACTGCCTGGCATTACGAGGGTGCAACTTACTGAGCAACAAAATCTGGCCAAAATCTGACTGCAACATGAAACCTTGTCCGGTATCTGCTGCGATAATTTCAGGCACAGTAACGCCAGCATCAGCATACGCCTGCGCGACCGCCAGAAAAGGTTCCATGGGCTCTTTTCCCGGTGGGCAGTCAACCGCTATCAGGCTTTCCTTTCCGTTAGTTGCCCGAAAATAACGACGGAAACTGGCATCGCCGGACACAACCTCTAAAGTCGGCTGGGGAACCCCGGTCTGGGCTTCGCACCAAGCCTGCAGAGCCACTTCTCGTTTGTCTTCCAAATTATCCTCCACCAAATTTTGTCGCAAAGCCTTAAAACTAGCAGTGTACCAAATAGCGAAACAAACAAAATTGCTTTATTATACCCTCGCGCTGCAAAACAGAATAAATGCATTTAATAACAACGAACGGAAGATTCAATTGCTGCTAAGGTTTATTACTCCGCTGATGCTACTGTCGTTTACTGGCAATGCGCTAGCGGCTTTACAAAATCAAAACGTACAACAAGACATGGCTTGTGAGGCGTCCCGGCCCGCAGAAAATGTAATTGGCTCCGTGCAACTGCAGCAAACTGAAGCAGGGACCATTGGCGTTGAGTCACGCAGTGCCGAAATCTTTGCAGATGAAAAGGCGTATTTTACCGGTAACGTCATCATTAAGCGCAACGGCCAGTGGCTCTCCACATCAAAAGCAACTGTCGACCAGCAAAAAGGAGAAATTTTTGCCTCTGACGGTATTACCTTCAGTGACGGCTACCTTAACGTCACGGGCGACTCATTATTTCTCGATCTGAATGAGGATAGAGCAGAGCTCTATAATAGCGACTATCGTCTGCAAAATCATAATGCCCGGGGCCATGCTGAAATGCTGTCACTGTCGCGACAGGAAGTACTGCTGCGAGACTCAAGCTTTACCACCTGCCCCGGAGATTCACCAGCCTGGCAGTTACGTGCACAGCGCATTCAAATTAATGAAACCAGTGACTTCGGTGAAGCCTGGCACGCACGCTTCGAGCTGTTTGAAGTACCGGTTCTTTACTTGCCTTACTTCAACTTCCCATTAAGTGACGCGAGAAAAACGGGGCTGCTTTACCCAACTTTCGACTCATCATCTAACAGTGGCTTTGAAGTAGAGATACCTTATTACTTTAATATTGCGCCGAATATGGACGCAACCATAGCGCCGGTTTATATGTCCGAACGCGGCACCATGTTAAAGGGCGAGTATCGCTATCTGTTTGAGCAAAATGCCGGACAATTCAATTTAGAGTATTTAGGTAATGACGATGCCCGCATCGAAAATAAAAAACGTTACCTTTGGCATGTTCAACATTCGGCGCAAATTAACCCGGACTTAAGTTTTTATCTTGATGCAACCGAGATTAGTGACGACAATTATTTAAATGACTTTGGCAGTGACTTTGCTGGCAGAGCCGATACTCATTTATACCGTGTCGCACAGCTAGACTACAATAACGATAACTGGATAGCCCAACTGCGAACCGAAGATTATGAACTAATAGGTGATTATCGCAGTCCCTATCGGACACTCCCACAATTAAGCGTGGACTATAGTGCAAAGACGGTTAACGGTTTTAGTGCGGGCATCTATAACGAACTGACTTACTTTCAGAATCAGGATCAATCGCGTGAATACGCCACCCGTGCCCATATCGAGCCAAGCCTAAAGTATCGCTATGAAAAACCGGCCTTCGATACTGAAGCAGAACTGTCTTATCTTTATACGCGCTATTGGCAAAAGAGCCCGGATAGTGCAATTGCGGAAGATGTCACGCGAACGTTGCCAAGAGCTCGGGTCAGAGCACGCATGCATCTGGAAAGATCCGTTGAAATTGGCAGTGAGCAGTATCGTCAAACGTTATCACCGCAAATTCAATACCTCTACGTGCCTTACGAAAACCAACAAGACATCGGTATTTACGACACCTCATTGTTACAGGACGACTATCATGGTTTATTTCGTAGCCGTCGGTTTTCAGGTCTGGATCGTATAGCAGAGGCCAATCAGGTAACTTACGGAATCAGTAGCAGTTTGTTTACTCAGAATGAACGCGAAATGCTACGCGCCAGTCTTGGTCAAATATACAACATTGATGACAGTCGCACGCAGCTATTCGCCGCTAATGAAGAAACCACGACTTCTAGTAACAGTGAGTGGGTGGCTGACATAAACTGGGCGGTTGATGAAAATTGGTCATTACGCAGTTCGATTCAATATGATACGGAACTTAACACTACTCGTAAGAGTCAGACCGCGGTAGAGTTCCGCAAAGACGATTCGAACCTGATACAAGTGAGCCACCGCACAACAACAAACATTTTGAATAACGATATTGAGCAGGTTGGTACACAAGCAGTTTGGTCAGCCAGTTCGCGCTGGCAAGTCGCATCGAATGTCTTTTACGATCTCACACATGACCGTTTAAATGATGCTATGGTGGGCGTCCAATACAGCAGTTGTTGCTGGGCGTTACGAGTTAGCGCTTACCGACGTATTAACCGAGATCTTGAGCCAGCATTCAGTGCGAACCAGATAAACGGTGATACGCAGTTTGACAACGGCATTAGTATACAATTTATTATCAGTGGATTAGCTTCTGATAGCAGTGGTCTAATTAACATGCTTGAGAAAAGTACGTACGGCTATCGCCGTCCTTTTTATCTCAGTAACTAGTGGTAGGTATAATGAAAAAAATTGCAATGTTTTGTTCAGCAGCAGTGCTGATAGCATCGTCCCTTTTGCTGAATAATAGCGTTCAGGCTCAACAAATTCTGGATCGTGTCGTCGTCATTGTTGACGAAGGCGTGGTTCTGCAAAGCCAAATTGATCACCTGGTACGGCAAGTAAAGAACAGTCAGAACTTTAATAATGACAATGCCCCTTCCGATGATGTTTTGGAAACGCAAGCAATTGAACGTCTAATTTTACAGGAAATTCAGCTTCAAATGGCTGACCGCATGGGCATAGAAGTTGATGACGGACAGCTTGAGCAATCCATTAGCGAAATCGCGGGCAATCAAAACATGACTGTTGCTGAGCTGCGCGAAGAGATGGTCAATAACGGCATGAGCTGGGCTTCGTATCGCGAGAACGTCCGTAATGAAATTGTTATTCAGCAAGTTCAAAGAGCTGCCGTTCGCCAAAGAGTTTCAATTACTCCTCAAGAAATAGATAACCTGGTAAAGCTGATTGATAATAATCAAGAAGTTCAAGAAGAGTACCGCTTGGCCCAAATATTAATCGCTGCTGACTCGGATGCCTCTCAAGCTGAGCTTGAAAAAGCGAAAGAACGAGCGGATGCCGTTTTGAGCCTTCTTGAAAAAGGTCGGGACTTTTCTGACCTAGCTGTACGCTCTTCATCGGGTTCCGCAGCATTAGAAGGTGGTGACATGGGCTGGATGACAGCGAACAGTATGCCGACATTATTTGCTGAAGCTGTCGATGGCAAAGCCGTTGGCGAAGTTGTAGGCCCGATTCGCAGTGGTATTGGCTTTCACATTCTGAAAGTGCAGGACAAACGCGGCGAACAAACTGTAGAAGTCCAGGAAGTCAAAGCCCGACACATTTTAATAAAGCCATCGGTTATTTTGTCGGACAACAAAGCGGAAGAAATGCTAACTAAGTATCGTGAGCAAATAGCTAATGGCGAAAAAACGTTTGCTGAACTTGCCCGCGAAAGTTCAGCTGATCCCGGTTCAGCATCGCGCGGCGGGGATTTAGGCTGGGCACGTCCTGACAAGTACGCGCCCGAGTTTAAGCAAAAAGTTGAAACCATTGAAGAAAACACCATAAGTGAGCCATTTCGTACCCAGTTTGGCTGGCACATAGTGGAAGTTACTGAACGCAGAACTCAGGACGCCACTGAAGAAAGCAAACAAGAAAAGGCTTATCAGATGCTTTTCAGTCGTAAATTCCGTGAAGAGCTGGATAACTGGCTGCAAGAAAAACGTGATCAGGCCTATGTCAGAAGAGTTGCTGAGTGAGTCTACCGACACTTGTTTTTACACCGGGTGAGCCGGCAGGCATAGGCCCGGATTTGATTATCAAAATTGCACAGCAGCCCTGGCCGGCTGCTGTAATTGTCTGTGCCGACAAAAACTTATTAAAGCAGCGAGCTGAACAGCTCAACCTATCCATTACTTTGCATCGCTACCGTAAAGGTGAAGACGTACCGGAACATCAACCAGGACACTTATGGGTTGAGCACATCCCTCTATGCGAAGAAGTCACTGCCGGTGAGCTATCCGTCTCTAACGGTCATTACGTAGTCGACTGTTTAAAACGAGCCTCCGATGGCAACCTGTCCGGCGAGTTTGATGCCATTGTCACCGGCCCGGTGCATAAAGGCGTGATTAATCAGGCCGGCGTCGCTTTTTCCGGACATACGGAGTTTTTAGCCCAAGAGGCCAACTGTAACGACGTAGTGATGATGCTGGCTACTGAAGGTTTGCGAGTCGCTTTAGTTACCACTCATATTCCTCTGGCTTACGTTGCAAAAGCAGTGACAAAAGAGCGCCTCACCAACATTTTAACGATTCTGCACAATGACCTAAGCAAAAAGTTTGGTGAGTCCTTCCCAAAAATTCTGGTTTGTGGTTTAAACCCTCACGCCGGAGAATCAGGGCATTTGGGTCGTGAAGAAATTGAAACCATATCTCCGGTTATAGAACATCTGAAACAACAGGGTATGAACTTACATGGCCCCTACCCGGCGGATACTATTTTTCAACCGAAATACCTGGAAGACGCCAGTGCAGTAGTTGCTATGTATCACGACCAGGGACTACCCGTGCTAAAATATAAGGGCTTCGGGCAAGCAGTAAACATAACCCTGGGGCTACCTTATATACGAACCTCTGTGGACCACGGTACAGCCCTTGAACTGGCTGGAACAGGTAGAATAAATGACGGTAGTTGTCGACTGGCGATGAAAACCGCTATCGATATGGCAAGAGCAGCAAACTATGAGTAAAAACCAAAGCGGGAGTAAACACCAAGGTGGGAGCAAAACCCATCTGGGGCACAGGGCACGGAAGCGGTTCGGTCAAAACTTTCTGAACGATGACCACATTATTGAACAGATTGTTGACGCAATTAACCCTCAAGCTGGTGAGAACCTCATTGAGATTGGTCCGGGGCTAGCGGCTTTAACCGAACCAACAGTGGATCGCGCCGGTCACCTAAAAGTCATTGAAATTGACCGCGACCTGGTTGAGCGTCTTCAGCACCACCCTTTTTTAAGTCCCAAACTGGAAGTGATACAGGGAGATGCCTTAAGCATCGACTTTAGCCAGTTTGCAGAGGAAGCTCCGGCAAGAGTATTTGGCAATTTGCCTTATAATATTTCGACGCCTTTGATTTTTCACCTGCTAAAGTTTGCCGAACATTTGCAGGACATGCACTTTATGTTGCAGAAAGAAGTTGTGGATCGTCTGGCGGCAGAACCAGGCTCAAAAAGCTATGGTCGAATCAGTGTCGGCGTGCAACAGGCCTGCAGAGTAACACCTGTAGTTTCGGTGCCACCGTCAGCCTTTACACCACCGCCTAAAGTGGAGTCTTCCGTCGTTCGTTTAGAACCATACAAAGACAGCCCTCATCCGGTGAAAGACAAAGCTCAGCTGCACAGCTTATGTTTGACAGCATTCAATCAACGCCGTAAAACAATACGTAACAATCTAAAACAGCTGGTTCCTGCAGAGCAACTCGAAGCGCTTGGCATTAACCCCGGCGCCAGACCAGAAACGTTATCGGTAGATGACTACTGCAGAATATCGGACTGGCTCACTGAACAAGCGGAAAAGAATGACAGTCAGTAAAATTCAAATTGATGTAAAAACGCAATATTTAGCGGCGCAGTCAAACCCTGATGCTGATCAGTACGTGTTTTCTTATACGATAACCATAACCAATGAATCCAGTCAGTTAGTACAATTGCTTGCCCGTGAATGGCGAATTACTGATGCAGATAATAAAATCACCCGGGTAGCTGGTGACGGTGTTGTCGGCCAACAGCCAAAACTTGAGGCAGGAGAATCTTTTAGCTATACGAGCGGTACGGTACTGGCAACACCTATTGGTACTATGGAAGGTCATTATTTGATGATAGATGACCAGGGTGAGCAGTTTAAGACTCCTATTCCGTCATTTCGGTTAGCTATCCCTAATATTATTCATTAATTATGAGTGATTACATTGTTGGAGATATTCAAGGCTGCTTCCGCGAACTTGAAGCTCTGCTAACCAAAGTCAGCTTTAATCCCACAAACGACTCCCTATGGTGCGTTGGAGATATTGTTGCACGCGGCCCGGACTCCCGCGATGCACTTAAGTTCTTTTATCAAAACAGTGATTCGGTGCATACCGTACTAGGTAACCACGACTTAAACCTAATGGCCGTATTGCTCGGCTATCGTAAACCAAACCCAAAGGACAAGCTGAACGCTTTGCTTGCTGACACCGAACGGTTCAGTTGGCTTGATTGGCTGCGTCAACAGCCTTTGTTGCAACAACTAAAAAGCCATGAAGCGTTCATAGCTCATGCCGGAATTTACCCTTGGTGGAAGCTGCAAGAAGCCGCTCAGTACGCCAACGAAGTTGAAAATGTTCTTGTTAGCACTCAGTTTGAGAGCTTCATGCGCGAACTATTTGGCAACTCTCCTGAAAAATGGGACTCAAGTCTGCAAGGATTCGACCGATATCGTTTTATAGTGAACGCATTTACCAGAATGCGTTACTGCAGCCCGGACGGTGAACTCGAATTTTCAAAAAAAGATAATCCGTATCAAAGTTCATCGCAGGATTCTTTTAAGCCATGGTTTAACTTTTGGCCTGAATCCGATAATCGCGTAATATTTGGGCACTGGGCTGCGTTAATGGGGGAAACCCGACGTCAAGATGTAATAGCGCTCGATACTGGCTGTGTCTGGGGTCAGCATATGACGTTATATAACGTTGAAAGTAAGACATTTTTTCATCAACCGGCTTTGTCCGGGAAGTGATAATAATCATGCAGTGCTGAGGAAAGTTTCATGAAAATTACTGTTGCCATGCGAGTCATTGGTGGTTTTGCCATCATTACATTGCTGTTACTCATCATTAGCTTAAGCTCGTTGTTCAATATCAACAGCATTGGCTCATCGGTTGATAACCTTAATGATCAGGCCGTGCCCGCGCTTAATGAAGTAGCTGCCGTCAAAGTGGATATTCTTGAGTTAGGTAGCGTGCAATTAGAAACTTTCTACGACGAAAAAGTTACTCAGGTCGATGCTCACAGAAAAGAATTTGAAGCATCTCGCAGCTCACTTTTTTCTTCTCTTAAAGAACTGCAAAAACTGATTCAGGGCGCTGGCCAAGGCAACCGAATTAACGCTATAGAAAAAGACTCTCAGAAGTATATAGATTTAATTGATCGTTTGTTTAACCAGCAACGGGAATACTTGGAGCTGCAAGTAATCACAGCCTCTCAATTGGATGAGATTGCGTTCAATATCGATGACGCTGCCATTATGTTATTAGACACTATGGACGTGTCTGACAACGAAGTTATTTCCCGCGAAGCCAGTAATGTTGAGTCCTCGCTCTCTAGTCTTATCACATTGATGTACGACTTAAACAAGGCAAATAACCTGGACAGTGCCGAAGTGATTCGCAGTGAAATTGATATCAATATTGACAGCATCCGCCCTCGCTTAGAAGCTTTAGGCAGCGAGCCAGCCGGCAATGCAGAAGCAATGGTTGATGATGCGATTACCACCGTTCGCGATGCTCTGGACAGTCTTCAGGGCAACGGCTCTTATCCTGCGAATGTCATTCTTCGTCAACAACTTCGTGTAGATGCAGAAAACTCACTTAGTAGTTCACAAAGCCAGCTAAATAAACTGATGACAGAAACAGACGAATTGCAAGACGCTGTTCGCGGGCTTGCTGAAGACACGCGTGTTTCTGTAACAGACTCAATTTCGACCAGCAGCTGGATAAACAGCATTATTACTATTGTTTCAATTGCGCTGGCCATTCTAATTTCCTGGTATACCGTACGCAGTATCAGTCAGCCTTTATCTCGTGTTAATCATATGCTGAATATTATGGCAGACGGTAACCTGACTGAGCGCGTCGACTACAATGCTCAGGATGAGTTTGGTGAACTAGCATCAAACACGAACAAGCTGACCGGTAACTTACGTAAACTCATTGAAGGTATCGCTAACCGAGCAACTCAGTTGGCGACCGCAGCAGAGCAGTCATCAAATGTTTCTGACGAAACAACGAATGCAATTGATGAGCAACGCCGTCAGATAGAGCAGGTCGCAACAGCCACGCAGGAAATGAACAATACGGCGAGCGAAATGGCAGATGGTGCTGATCAAGCGCTGCAGGAAATTCAACACTCTGACGACGAAGCTAAGCGCGTGCGGGAAATTTCAGATAAAAACCGTACCACTATCGAAGGCCTGGCTCGCGAGATTCAAAGTGCATCAGAGGTTATCGATCAGTTATCAGAGAACAGTAAAAACATTGGCGGTATTTTAGACGTTATTCGCGGCATAGCAGATCAGACCAACTTGCTTGCCCTGAACGCTGCTATTGAGGCCGCTCGAGCAGGTGAACAAGGTCGCGGCTTCGCAGTTGTCGCTGATGAAGTTCGTACCCTGGCCAGCCGCACTCAGGAGTCGACTGAAGAAATTCAGGACATGATTGAAAGCTTGCAAAACGACTCTCAACGGGCCGTTACTGTAATGAATAAGGGCCGCGAACAAGCTGAGCTCAGTGTTCAACAGTCAGATGAAGCCGCCCAGGCACTACAGTCAATTACTGAATCTGTACACCAGGCGTCTGACAGCAGTAACCATATTGCAAACGCAGCGAAGGAGCAGAGCAGTACCGCACACGATATTAGCGAGCGTCTTGAAGCTATTGTTTCGATTGCAGAGCAAACCGCCTCTGGTTCGAAGCAAACCGCTCAAGCGTCTAACGAAGTGGCGAAACTGGCAGATGAACTGCAAGACTCAATCAAGAGCTTTAGGGTCTAAAAGAACGGAAACAAAAAAGGTGCCAATTGGCACCTTTTTTATTGTCTGAATCCTCTGGCGATTAAACCGTCAAGTTAAGTTTTGCGAAGCGACGCTTGCCTACCTGATAAACACCTGAATCTTTTTCAGTACATACATAACGCGAGTCACTGAACTTTTCACCGTCCACTTTCACCGCATTTTGCTTTATCATCCGCAACGCTTCAGAGGTCGACTGAACTAAGCCTGCTTCTTTTAGCACATTACCTATTGCCATTCCCTCGGTTCCGACTTGCACCGTCTTTTCAGGAATATCATCCGGCAATGCATTTTTCTGGAAGCGCTGAATAAAGTCCTGTTCCGCTTTTTCTGCATCTTCTTCAGAGTGGAAGCGCGCAATAATCTCTTTCGCCAAAAGTACCTTTACATCGCGCGGGTTTTTTCCATCCGCTACCGCTGCTTTTAACTCATCAATTTCCGTTATGGAACGGAAGCTAAGCAACTGGAAGTAACGCCACATAAGCTCGTCCGATACCGACATGATTTTACCAAACATGTCATTCGCTGATTCGGTAATGCCAATGTAGTTGTTTAATGACTTCGACATTTTCTGAACGCCATCCAAACCTTCGAGTAAAGGCGTCATAATGACAGTTTGTGGGCGCTGCCCTTCTTCTTTTTGCAGCTCCCGCCCCATTAGCAGGTTAAAACGCTGATCGGTACCACCAAGCTCAACATCCGCTTTTAGCTCAACTGAGTCCCAACCCTGTACTAGAGGGTACAGAAACTCATGAATCGCAATAGACTGATTATTCTGGTAGCGCTTTTTAAAGTCATCACGTTCTAACATACGCGCGACCGTTTGACGGGCAGCTAGCTTAATCATATCGGCTGCCCCCATTTTCGACATCCACTCGGAATTAAAGCGAATTTCCGTTTTAGCAGGATCCAGAATCTTAAAAACCTGTTCTTTATAGGTTTCGGCGTTAGCAATAACCTGTTCAGTGGTCAGCGGCTTCCGGGTGACATTTTTGCCTGTGGGGTCGCCTATCATGCCGGTGAAGTCCCCAATCAGGAACACCACTTTGTGGCCAAAGTCCTGGAACACCCTCAGTTTATTAATTAAGACCGTGTGTCCTAAATGCAGATCCGGGGCAGTTGGATCAAAGCCAGCTTTCACTATCAGTGGCTTACCACTCGCTAATTTCTCAGCCAGTTCCTGCTCGAGTAAAACTTCTTCGGCACCGCGAGTAATCTCGGCAACAGCTTCCGCCACTTCGGTTTTCATCCTCATCTCCAACTGTAAAAACTGATAAACCAACCATTTTACGCGATTCTTAACACTGTTTTAAGCTCAATAAGCTGGTATTCTTCATTTTTTCGTATTATCCTCGAAACCATAAGGTTATTCTGTGGTCGTAAGCAATTGCGGTAAACCGCTTGTTTACTGGATAATCACAATAAAGAAAGTGAAGTGCGCTAAAATATGACATTGAAATCTGTCACCCAAATTCAGCGGATGTTCCTGCAACTTCCGCATTCTCATAAAATTCTGATCAGTGCGATCAGCGTTGCTCTATTGCTATTACTGATCATTCCGTCAGAACCGGCCACTGCTTCTAAGAACAGTACGCCAGCGGAACAGTTAATGCCAGGCAAACGTTACCAATTAGAGTTGGCGTTTGAACAATCAAACTCCGATGAAAACTCTGAGAGTTCAGAGCTTACCTGGCAAACCTATCAAGTTAAGTCCGGCGACAGCCTGGCCAAGATATTCAGTAAAGTGGGCTTTAGCGCTCAACAGCTGTATCGCGTGACTGAATCTGGTGACGAAGCTAAGTACTTGCGTAAAGTTCACCCGGGCGACTTACTGCGCTTCGCAACTGACAGCGAAGGCCAGTTGGTCCAGATAGCACATCAAATCAATGATACAGAGACTCTTATCATTACTCGCCAAAGTGACAACTTTGTTGCAGAGGTAGAAACCAAAGAAGTCGAGGTTCGTACCGAGTTTACCCATGCCGTTATTGATTCAAGCTTCTGGAGCGCAGGCATAGATTCAGGTTTGACTGATAACCAAATTATGCGCATTGCTGATATTTTTGGTTGGGATATCGACTTTGCTTTGGATTTACGCAAGAACGATGAGTTTAGCGTGCTCTATGAAACTCATTATGTCGACGGAGAGTTTGTCGGTTACGGCAAAATTTTAGCAGCCGAATTTGTTAACCGGGATGAAAACTTTCAAGCTATTTTGCACGACAACGGTCAATATTACACACCGAATGGGCGTGCCATGCGCAAAACCTTCTTGCGGTCTCCGGTAAACTTCACCTACATCAGCTCGAGCTTTAATCCTCGTCGCTTGCACCCGGTTACCGGTAGAGTACGCCCGCATAATGGTATTGATTACGCCGCTTCTACAGGAACTCCGGTGATGTCTTCAGGCGATGGTAAAGTCATTGCCGCAGGTTATACCTCGTTAAACGGAAATTATATTTTTGTTCAGCATGGTGAACGCTACGTTACTAAATATCTGCACCTTAGTCGCAAGCACGTAAAAAATGACGACAGAGTTAAGCAGGGTCAGGTCATTGGACGTGTCGGAGCAACGGGTCGCGTTACCGGCGCTCATCTACACTATGAATTCCTTGTCGACGGCGCGCATCGGAATCCGCGTACCGTTGAGCTACCAAAAGCTAAGTCGCTGGCTGAATCAGAGCTTCCGTCTTTCCGTCAGCATGCTGATCAGATCATGGCAGTGCTTAGCGACAACAAGCGCGTTTACCTGGCGATGCGATAATGCCCCAGCGATTTATCGGACTCATGTCGGGCACCAGTATGGATGCTGTAGACGCGGCATTAGTTCAGATAGACGCTCATGGCCAGGTTAAACTGGAGGCCTGCCACTCTCTGGCAATACCCCAGCAACTACGCTCCCGTTTACTTAAAATAAGTCATACAGACAATTGGCTTGCCGATGAGTTGGCAAGTTTAGACGTTGTTTTTTCTGAACACTGCGCTCAGGCCGTGAAAGCGCTTTTAGCAAAAGCCCAAATGACGCCAGGAAACATCACCGCAATTGGCAGTCACGGTCAAACCGTGCGTCATAAACCCAATTTTGAAGTACCTTATACCTGCCAGATTGGCGATCCTACCCGTTTGGCGGTTAGCGTAGGTATCGATGTCATTTATGACTTTCGGCGCAAAGACATTGCTGCTGGTGGTCAGGGAGCCCCACTAGTTCCAGCTTTTCACAAGCAAGTGTTCGCGCATCAGAAGCAAAGTATCGCTGTCATTAATTTAGGCGGTATAGCCAATGTCACCTGGTTAGGTTCAGAAGGCCAAATACTCGGCTTTGATACGGGCCCTGCCAATACCTTGCTCGACCAATGGGTTCAGGAGCATTACCCGAATGAAAGTTTTGACAAAGGTGCACAGTTTGCTCGCGCAGGTGAGGTTCAGACTGTACTGTTAGAGCAGTTACTTCAGCACCCGTTCTTTTCAAAACCTGCACCCAAAAGTACTGGCCGGGAAGAGTTCAATCTAAACTGGCTTAAGCCCCTATTAGAGAAAAAGCAGCTTTCATTCGAAGATGTCCAACGCACCTTAGTTGAACTTACGGCTATAACTGTCAAAGATGCTCTGAGAACGCTGCCACAACAACCAGACACCGTTTATTTTTGCGGCGGCGGCACAAAGAATCCGTTACTCATGGAGCGCTTTGCAGAGCTACTGGCGCCGGCTAAATGCAATACCACGGAAAACCTTGGGGTTGACCCACAATGGGTTGAAGCAATGGCCTTTGCCTGGCTGGGCTGGTGTTACGAGCATAAAAAACCGGGTAACCAGCCTGACGTTACAGGAGCCAGTCACCCGGTTGTTTTAGGTTCTAAAGTTCTACATCAATAAACTTACTCTTCAGCACCCAATTCTTTAAACGCATCGCGGGTCAGGTTTTCATTACCATCAGCCCCAACCACTATACTGTCTTCAATACGCACACCGCCGTATGGACGCAGTTCATCCACTTTATCCCAGTTAATATCAGCGCTATCTTTATGCTCTTCCAGTAACTGATCGACCACGTATAAGCCAGGCTCAATAGTAAAGACCTGACCAACTTCAATGTCCCGCAGTAAACGCAAGAATGGATGACGTTCGCTACGCTCGTAGCTGTCACCGTTATCGTCTCTCAGGAAACCACCAACATCGTGCACCTGTAAGCCAATAAAGTGGCCTAATCCGTGCGGCATAAAGGCACTGGTGTAACCCTTGTCGTAAACGCTTTGTGCATCACCTTTAATGAACTCAAAGTCACTTAAAATTTGCGCAACTTTCAGATGCATTGACACATGCAGATCATAGTAATTCACGCCTGGCTTAATTTCGCTTAATAGCTCCTGCTGAGCCTTATCCATGGCTTCAACCAACTCTGCGTAAAAACCTTCTTCATAAGCGTAAGAACGGGTTATATCAGAGCAATAACCACGATACCGCGCGCCAGCATCAATTAAGAACGAACGAATTTGCTTAGGTGGAACCGTGTCGTATACGTCGTAATGCAAAATTGCGGAGTGGTTGTTCAGAGCAACAATGCTGTTGTATGGCACTTGTGACTCACGAAAGTCGATAGCCCCCAGGTATGCATGGTGTATTTCCAACTCACTTTTACCAGCATAAAATGCTTCTTTGGCTGCAACATGAGCTTTTGCTGCCAGACGGTTCGCTTCGCGTAGATTTTCCACTTCCCACTCGGTTTTTATCGCGCGGTGGAAATGTAGGTGATCAATCAGTGCCTGTGGGTTGCGAGCTTTCACTTTCCAGTCACTGACTGGTTGAGCAAAGTCTTCTCCAATAAAAGCTGCTAGCTCTAAATCGCTGCCTAAATCTTCCGTCAGCATGCTTAAGTCGTCGATAATTTTTAAATCAACGTACTGCTGCCACTCTTCTTCCGGAACGTTAACGGGAGCGTGCCAGAAGTCACGAGCCTGAAACAAGTACACAGTAGGACGCTGACTGCCTTTGCGATAAAAGATCGCACTTTTAGGGCTTTCTGTGACCGGAACCCAATATTTAAACAGAGGGTTAACACGGTACGGCGGCGCGTTATCATCAAGAAAATCAACCCGGGGTTGCCCCGAGTAAACCAATACGGATTCAAACTGATTGTCTTCTAACGCTTTATCAAAGCGACTACAAACTGTCTTGATGTGTTCTGCGTACGCGCTCATAAAAAAACCTCACAAAAAATTGTGAGGTTATTCTAGCGGAAAAAGTGCAAACTTTCAGCCGCTCAAGTCTATTGAGGCAGGCGTTAAATAGAAAAGCTCGACCCACAACCGCAGGTCGTGGTTGCATTAGGGTTATCCACAAAAAAGCGAGAGCCCTGCAGTCCTTCTTCGTAACTGACCACGCCACCCATCAGGTATTGCAGGCTCATAGGGTCAACCAATAGCGTAACGCCATTTTTCTCTATTTCCATGTCACCTGGGTTTTTCTTTTCATCAAAGGTAAAACCGTATTGGAAGCCAGAACATCCGCCTCCGGTTACGTATACACGCAACTTCAAATTTGGGTTTTCTTCTTCAGCAATCAGCTTACCCACTTTGCTTGCCGCTTGCTCAGTAAACTCAATCGGCATCGCCTGTTCTGCTGCACTGCTCATGATTTCTCTACCTTCGTTAAACTCTGCGGCTATTTTCTCTTACCTGAGTATTTTGGTCAAGTATCGCCGTCACTACGTACACCCGGGTTGGCATCTCCGCGGCTAATTTCCTTCCAGAAGAACGTCCGCTCCAAGGTTCCTTTTCCGCCCTTAGTTAACTGTACCTTAACCTCAACTCGTTCCGGCGCCAGCCCCTCCGGCATAAAAAAATCCCCCTCATACAAAGAGAAATAACGCATTGAAAAGCCGCGATCGTCTTTGCCAATATTCGCCAGCTCTAGTAGGTCGTAACGCTTTTTCTTTCCATCGACACGGCCTACAAGTTCCACCGTCACATGACCCTGAACGAAACTGCGGCGCTGTTCTATCTGCAGTAGCGCAAGAGAAAAGTGGAAATGATTTTCGGAACGGTTTGCGGTGACGGTAAGCGAGTCAATAGTAACCCCGCTTTCCTGCAACTCCGGCGCCATAATTTTCTGATAGAAAGCTAAATCGCGTCGCAACCCATAATTGTCATTTTGCAGTGAGGACAGTTCGTCCTGTAGACTTTGGTTAGCCGAACGTTCAATGTCCAATTCAACCTGCAGTACATGTCGCTGATATTCCATTTGTTCTAATCGCTGATACAGCTGTTCTAACTGTTCTTCCTGTTCAGCAACTTCTTCCTTTAACGCCTGCGCGTGCCATACACCAGCTAAATACGCCAGGTAGACAACCAGAACGGCAACTAGGATCATTACTAAAAATACCGGGAAAGCTCCCCAGCGCTGTTGCCAGTATTTCAGGTTAAAATAGGGCTTCATAACTTCCAGCTCATTTCCATCAAGCGTTTATGCTGATATGTTATTGATAAATATGCAAGCGTCATCCCACGGTTTAAGGTAAGGATCGTACTTCAAATGGCCACTAGCTCCGTACTCCGGCAACAACTGCGAAAACAACTGGCGACGCCCTCTACCACTATCGCAATTTGTTTAATGGGTCTGGCCGGCGGTATTCTGGCAGCACTCATGATTGCCGGTTTTCGATTCGCCATAGAGCAAGGCGCCTATCTTGTCGGTAATGACAGCTATTGGCAACAGCCTTTACCAACTACTTACCGCTTTTTACTCCCAATTATTGCTGCTGTCATGATTTATATCCTGTTCAGACTTTCAGGGTCCAAGCATGTTCGAATGGGAATACCTTACGTTATTCACCGCATGAAGCAGCACTACGGCATGCTGCCCTGGCGCAGCACCGTGAACCAGTTCTTCGGTGGTATTATTGCCCTGGTCTCTGGTTTCAGCGTTGGCCGTGAAGGACCTGCCGTGCATTTAGGCGCTGCAGCTGCAACCTGGCTTGGGTTTCATTTCGACGCACCGAAAAATGCCGTTCGTACCCTTGCAGCTTGCGGTATTGCCGCAGCAATTGCTGCGTCTTTTAATACCCCATTAGCCGCTATGGTTCTGGTTATGGAAGTGGTGCTCCGGGAATATAAAGTTCATGTGTTCATCCCGGTTATGCTCTCGGCAGTTGCCGGTTCGCTTATCACCGAAGAGATTTTTGGGGTCGCCTCCGAATTGGCGGTTTTATCGGCGCAGGACATTCCGACCACACAACTGCCCTGGGTGGTATTACTTGGTGTTGTTCTTGGGTTAGTCGGCGTACTGTTTAAAAAGCTGATGCTGGATGTCATGGAAACCGTCAAGGACATGTCGCTGTTTACCCGTTTATTATTTGCCGGGCTTATCACCGCCATGCTGGCGGTAATTATACCCACCAGTTTAGGCCCTGGGCTTACCGCCATTGAACAGGTACTGAACCATCAAGGCCAAATGTCATTACTGGTCACCTTGCTGCTTGCCAAACTCTTTGCCTCTGCGATTGCATTAGGTATGGGTATACCCGGCGGTTTAATCGGTGCTGTTTTTGGTATCGGCGCAATTATCGCAGCGGTATTTGTGGGAGCTGTAAATGGTCTGGGAGTTCAACAGGAGCTCTCTTTCGACAGCTTCATTTTATTAGGTATGGCAGGTATTTTAGCGGCGTGCATCCACGCTCCCATGGCCGCTCTTCTGGCTATTGTTGAGTTGTCCCGAAGCGTTGAGATTATTATTCCGGCTATGCTAGTTATTGTGCCCGCTTACCTGATATCCAGTCAGTTACTCAAATCTAAGTCGATTTTTATCGCCCAGCTTGACCTTCAGAACTTGCCTTATCAACTCGCGCCGGTGCATGTTGCTCTGCAAAAAACGGGCGTTGAAAACGTTATGGAAACAGACTTTAAACTCCTGCTTGAGCCAACTCAAAATGAACTGGTTGACGCCTTAGAATCAGCGCAGGCAAAAACCGTTATCGTTATGTCGGTCGATGAAGAAAACCAAGCCCTTTATCGACTAGTATCCTATGATATTAATGCCGGTGACAGTCCTAGCCTGAGTTATACCCCAATTAAAGGAATTCGGGTAACCTCTACTTTAGCTGAGGTTTATGATGAAATAGGGCAGCAACGGCGAGGTGCCGTATTTGTTTATGAAACAGATGATGGACAGCCTTGTGGAATTGTCACCTGGGAAATAGTTCGTAAAGCCTTACAGAGAGAGCTCGCATGACGTGGATACTATGGGTTAAAGCCCTGCACATTGCCTTTATGGTTGCCTGGTTCGCTGGCATTTTTTATTTGCCACGCTTGTTTGTTTATCACGCAATGAATGCGAAGCCCGCTGTCGACGAACAACTCTGCGTAATGGAAAGGCGACTGCTGTATTTTGTCACGCCCTTCGCTATTCTTACTCTCATTTTCGGCGTTGTGCTGATTTTTGCTTATGGTTCAGCCTGGTTTGCCGCCAGTGGCTGGATGCACACTAAGTTGGTGCTGGTACTATTGCTTTATATTTATCACGGTTATTGCTTTAAATTACTTAAAGACTTTAAAACCGGTAATAACCGCCGTAGCCATCGGTTTTATCGTGTTTTTAACGAGCTCCCGGTATTGGCACTGTTCGCGATCATAATTTTAGCCGTGGTTAAGCCTTATTAGATTCTCTTGTGCCGGATGATTTGCTATAGTGTGCGCCCAGTGACATTCTGCGGCAGAGGCGCACCTAAAGATGAATTTCACCGGCTCCAATATTCTTTCTGTAAACCAGTTCGATCGCGACAGCATTGATTATATTTTCTCCGTTGCTGACAAGATGCAACCTTATGCACGACGTAAAACACGCACCCGCGTTCTCGACGGCGCTATTCTCGGCAACCTATTTTTTGAACCATCTACCCGTACCCGGGTCAGTTTTGGTACTGCGTTCAACCTGTTAGGGGGCGAAGTACGGGAAACCACCGGAATGGAAAGTTCTGCCATAGCCAAAGGTGAGTCGCTTTACGACACCGCCCGTGTGCTAAGCAGTTACAGTGACGTTATTGCTATGCGTCACCCGAAATCTGGTTCAGTAAGAGAATTTGCCGAAGGCAGCCGGGTGCCTGTCATTAACGGCGGTGACGGAGCAAACGAGCACCCCACGCAAGCACTACTAGATCTTTATACCATTCAAAAAGAGCTGGCATACCATCAGCAAAGCATTGATAACATGCACATTTGCATGATTGGCGATTTAAAATATGGACGTACAGTTCACTCGTTATCCACGCTGCTATCCATGTACAAAAACATTAAGTTCACTTTAATTTCGCCACGTGAACTTTCTATGCCGGGCTCCGTATTAGATACGCTGGAAAACGCAGGCCACCGTGTCACTGTTACAGAAAAAGTCGACGGTATTGTCGACGCTGATATTGTCTATCAGACTCGCATTCAGCAAGAACGTTTTGCCAGTCCGGAAGACGCTGATCAGTATCGCGGTAAGTTTCGTTTAAACCAGGATATATACACTAAGCACTACAAACCCAATACCGTCATCATGCACCCTCTGCCACGAGACTCTCGTGCCGAGGCAAATGAACTGGATAACGATTTAAACCAAAACCCCAACTTGGCCATTTTCCGCCAGGCAGACAACGGCGTATTAATTCGTATGGCTCTGTTTGCATTAACACTTGGGGTCGTTGATCAGGTTGATAAGCACCAATGTGAAGTCAACTGGTACAGCGAGAAAAGCCAACAGTAAAGAGCCAATAATATGAAGGGAGTTACGACATGAGTCGCTCAGAAGAATTATACACTCAAGCACAAATCAGTATCCCTGGCGGCGTTAACTCGCCGGTTCGCGCTTTTAATGGCGTTGGTGGTACACCCATCTTCTTTGAACGCGCTGAAGGCGCTTATATGTTCGATGCCGACGGCAAACGTTACATAGACTACGTTGGCTCCTGGGGACCTATGATTCTGGGCCACAACCATCCGGCAGTTTTGGAGGCGACTCTGCAGGCGGCCAAGCGTGGCTTAAGCTTCGGAACACCGACAGAAGTTGAAATCACCATGGCGGAAACTATCCGCAAAATTGTGCCTTCAATTGAGAAAGTGCGTATGGTCAATTCCGGCACAGAAGCGACCATGACCGCCATTCGTCTGGCCCGAGGCTATACCGGCCGGGATAAAATCCTGAAGTTTGAAGGTAACTATCACGGTCATGCCGACTCGTTGTTGGTTAAAGCCGGCTCCGGCGCTCTGACTTTAGGTGTTCCTAACTCTCCGGGCATTCCGGAAGACTTTGCTAAACACACCCTCACCGTAAATTACAATGATATTGAATCAGTAAAACAAGTTTTTGCTGAAATGGGCGATGAAATTGCCTGCATTATTGTTGAACCTGTCGCCGGCAACATGAATTGTATTCCACCGGTTGAAGGCTTTTTGGAAGGTTTGCGCAGCATTTGCGACGATTACGGTTCGGTATTAATTTTTGACGAAGTCATGACCGGTTTTCGTGTGGCACCAGGCGGTGCTCAGGAGCGTTACAATATAAAACCTGACCTTACTACTTTGGGTAAAGTCATCGGCGGCGGTATGCCGGTTGGCGCCTTTGGTGGCAAGAAAGAAGTGATGGACTACATTGCTCCGGTCGGCCCTGTTTATCAGGCGGGTACGTTATCGGGTAACCCTGTTGCTATGGCTGCTGGCTTGGCGGCGTTACAACAATTATCAACACCAGGTTTATACGAACAGCTTTATCAACGGGTTGATACTTTGCTTAACGGCTTACAGGAGCGTGCAGACCGTGCAGGTGTTTCTATGACCACTAGCCGTGCGGGCTCCATGTTTGGTTTCTTCTTTACCGAAGAACCTGAAGTCACAACCTTTGCTCAAGCGACCCAGTGCAACATGGAGCACTTTAAAACCTTCTATCACGCCATGTTAGAGCAAGGAGTGTATTTGGCACCGTCTGCCTTCGAAGGCGGCTTTATGTCTGCGGCACACAGTGAAGAAGACATTCAGCAGACCTTAGATGCGGCTGAAAAAGCATTCGCTAAACTGCTTTAGCACCAGCCTTAACCGCCGAACAAACGTTCCCACCAGTTTTTCTCGCGGATATTACCGTCACAGGTAATATCCTCGGGAAGTCTTATTTCTTCAGCCGGTAGTTTACGACCATTATTACAGTCATCCGGAATTCTCTGCCCTGTGGTTGGGTGAAAGTTCTGCATAAGCAAAGGTTCAGGTACGTCGAGCGCCATACTTAGCGGTGGCAGATACCCATAGAAGTCGGCGGCAACTTTCAGTGCTCCGCTGCTTCCCGTTAAACCAACGGGTTGGTTGTCGTCCCGCCCTAACCAGACCGTCACAACTTGTTCACCGTCAACAGCGACAAACCAACTGTCACGGTAGTCATTCGTGGTACCTGTTTTGCCACCAACAACCTGTCCGGCCAGCGCACTCTGAAGTTGGCTGGCGGTGCCTTCAGCGACCACGCCATGCAAACCATAACGAGTCAAATAGGAAACGTTTTGGTCAAATACTTTCTTCTGCTCAGGTTCCTTACGGCGGTATAAGACTTCGCCCTGATGAGTGGTAATTGAAGAAACCGCTGCTAAAGGCTGGTAATGGCCGTCGTTCATTAGCGCGCTGTATATTCGCGCGACCGCCATGGGAGATAATGAAGCAGAGCCCAGCGTCAATGACGGGTATGCCTGCAACGGTGTCGTCACGCCTAATTCGCCTAAGTAACGCACTAGCTGATCTATACCGACTTCCATACCAACCCTGACCGCGGGCAAGTTCCGCGACTGCACAAGCGCATCATAAAGCAGTAAGCTGCCACTAAATTCTTCATCGTAGTTCAACGGCTGCCATTCTTTGCCATTTTTATCAGACAGAGTTACAGGCTCATCAGCCACCGGGGTATTTAAACCTACGTCG
The DNA here is from genome assembly GCA_051745385.1 of Pseudomonadota bacterium. Taxonomy (GTDB): domain Bacteria; phylum Pseudomonadota; class Gammaproteobacteria; order Enterobacterales; family Alteromonadaceae; genus Idiomarina. The sequence continues at coordinate 88,836 of JBNJDZ010000010.1, forward strand.
GAGTCCTGCATAGCGACAGCATAAATAATTGGTTTCATTAAGGAGCCAATGGGCCTTAAGGCTAACAATGCGCGGTTATAGCCTATTGCCTGACTCAAGCGCCCACCTGCCAGTGCATTAACCGTCCCGCGACGATAATCAGCTACCACCATAGCGCCTTCTAATTTTTCATCTTCACCATCCGCCATCAGCTTTTTTGCCAACGAGCGTTGAACAGCGTTTTGCGCGTCTACCTGAAGGTGTGTAAAAATCTTTAACCCGGTGTCCTGCCAGTCTTCCGGTAAGACAATGCGCTTCATTTCACGCCGCACCAAGTCCATATAGTGTGGATATGGGTGTTCAACTAACCGCCGGCTCTCTTTAACATCGAGCTCCTGCTCAACAGCAGCAATGAAGTTATCTTTACCGACTAAGTCACTTTCAAACATGACCTTAAGCACCGTGTCCCGGCGCTCGCGAGCGCGCTCAGGGAAGCGTCTGGGGTCATAATAGGAAGGTCCCTTTATCATCCCCACCATTAATGCAATTTCGCTCGGGCTAAGCTCCTGAACCTGCTTACCAAAGTAAAACTGACTGGCAAGCCCGATGCCATGAATGGCGTTGCTGCCATCCTGACCAAAATAAACTTCGTTCAGGTAGGCCTCTAAAATTGTGTTTTTATCAAAGCGGTAATCAATAACCAGCGACATCATGGCTTCATGAAATTTACGCCATAATGTTTGCTCTCTGGTCAGATAAATATTTTTAACCAGTTGCTGAGTAAGTGTGGAGCCGCCCTGCACCGTTCTGCCAGCCTTAACGTTGGCAACCAGTGCGCGCAGAATAGACCAGGGTGACACTCCCTGATGATGATAAAATTCCTGATCTTCAACTTTCAGCAAAGTTTCAATGAGTAAGTTAGGAACCACCTCCAGACCAACTAACAAACGGTCTTCTTTACTCAAAGTGCTAATACGCCCTATCAGTTCAGGCTCCAGCCGTAAGCTTTCTATCTCTCTGCCGCTGGGCCAGCTTTTCAACGACTCAATGCGCTCGCCACGAAAGTTTACCTGCACTCGTTGAGCCATTTGCGGCCCGTCTGAAAAATCAAAAGGCCGACGGTGCACCATGACATTGCTTTCGCCCACCGAATAGTAACCCGACTGTTCAGTGTTGCTGTTGCGCTGGTAGCCCACCCGCTCCAGAATATCGACTAACCTTTCTAAACGCATAGGGTGATTTTTTTCTAGCGTCACCTCACCGGCATAAACCAATGCCGGCGCCTGATAGCGGTCATTACTAAAATGACGGGATAAACTGGCATCCAGATAAATCGCGTAAAGACCAATTACAGCGATAAGTACCAGTCCTATCTTAAAGCTTGTCCAGAATAGGTATTGAAACCACCGACTTTTAATCACTGCTGCTGCCTTTTGGTTTTAAACGTTGCGGTTGCATTCAATGGGTCTTCAGGCCATGGGTGCTTAGGATAACGGCCACGCATTTCTTTACGCACATCAGCGTAAGCGTTCTGCCAGAAGCTGGAAAGGTCATTGGTTCGCTGTAACAACCGGCCAGCCGGCGAGAGAAGATCAACGGTCACAACTTGTCGATTATCGATAATTTTGGGTGACTCAGAAACACCAAACATTTCCTGCAATTTGACCTCAACCCGGGGGGTGTCGTCCAGATAATTTATAAAGACTTTACGTTCCGTCGGAGTTTGCCACCATTCAGGACAAGCCGAATTAAGACGTTGCAGTTCTGAGTAGTCGAGAAAGTAACACAAGGCCTCATAAGGGTCCCATTGTTGCAGCTGTTTTAATGACCGAACGCCCGTCCAGTAAGACACGGCCCATTGCTCCAGGGTGCTTAATAGGCCCTCTGTCGTCATATCATAAGAGAGCAGTTCACCACCAACTTGCTGTAGCCAGTGTATTCGTCGCTGTAGTTGCTGTGACCGCCTGCTCCAGTTCAGTCTGTCCAGACCATTCTCCCGCAGCCACAAACAGAAGGCCTCTGTCTTTTGCTCATCATTCACAGGAGCATTACTGACTTTCTCGCTCAGCACTATAGTGCCTAACTTTTCACGAGTTACCTGCCGCAGCTGTTGCTTTTCACCGAACCACTCGCTCGTCTGGATAACTTGCGGTGCAATCCCGGCCTTTTCTAAAACTGGCGTGATGTCGTCAATCGGCAATAGGCAGCGACTACGCCCCAAGTTACTTTGCTCATGGAAGGTCACGTCAAAAATAACGGCCCAGGACGGCTGCTTAAGGCGGCTACTGTCGCCACTGACCCGTCCGCCACAGGCTAGCTGAAAGTCACCTCTGATGGCATCAAACTTTGCCACCCGGTCGGGGTAACCCTGCAGCAAAGCTTCGCTAAGCCCGTCATCACCAATCTTTTCACAGCACCCGGACGAATCCGTGAGCCCAAAGTAATTAAGCCAATAGCGCCAGCGCTGCTGCCACAAAGCAAACTGATTACGCTGCTGGAAATGCGCCCGGGTTCGCTCCGTCAGATCAACCGACTTAATGCTGCTTTGTGGCTCTTCAATCGTTGCCAGAGTACAAGCCATAGCCGCCTGCTGTTTTTCAGACAGCTCTTTTGCGGCATTAGCCGCTAGCAAGAGCCTGGGGTCAGAGCCGCCAAGCTCCAGCTGCCGGGCTTTGCTTGTTAACTGCCCATGCTCCAATAAACCAGTACTGGTTAAAAAGTCGATAGCCGCAGCACAATGACCCGGCTCAGGCTGAGAAAACCAGGCCAGCTGATCCACCTGAGTGCCCCAGCGCAGAACATCCAGCATTAAGGCCGATAAATCCTGTGTCGCTACATCCGGCGGGGCGTACTCTGCAAAACCATGCTCATCGGAGCGCGACCACAAGCGAAAGCATTGGCCGGCCTGCTGACGACCCGCACGGCCGGCACGTTGTACCGCCGACGCTTTGGCAATACGTTGAGTCACCAACTGACTTAAACCGTACTGAGGTAGATACTGAGCCCGACGCTCGCGACCACTGTCGACAACCACATCAATACCATCCAGCGTTAAGCTGGTTTCAGCAATATTGGTTGCCAGAATAATACGTTTTTCGTCCGTAGCCTTTAATACCTCCCGCTGTTGCTGCAGTGGGATACGACCATGGAGGGGTAGAATGAGTGTTCCCGGCTGGAGTCGTTGGCTCAATTCAGCTGCCACTTTTTGTATCTCATAGACACCAGGCAGAAAAACGAGAACGCCTTTTTCGGCGACAGCAAAGGCCTCAACAACCACTTTGGGCAATTCAGTCAGCCACTGAGTAACGTGAGGTGGTGGACGGTAGTGGTACTCAACCGGATGACTGCGACCTTCGCTGCGCAAAACCTGAACCTGATCACAGTGATTCTCTAACCAGAGTTTCAGATTTTCTGCCGGTAAGGTAGCCGACATAATCAGCAGGTTTAAATCCGGACGCAGGGGCAGCGCATCAATAACCAACGCCAGACTCAGGTCGCTGTGCAAATTACGTTCGTGAAATTCATCGAAAACCAGCGTGCCAATGCCGCTAAGCTCAGGGTCGTCCTGTAGCCATCGAACCAACACGCCTTCGGTAATAATAAGTAACTTAGTTGCCTTACTGCGCTTGCTGTCGCCACGAACCGTGTAACCGACTTGCTCACCCACTGGCTCGCCCAGCTGTTTAGCCAAATAATGAGCAATATTCAGCGCAGCAACACGTCGGGGTTGCAGCATGACAATAAGCCCGTCATTAGCAATACCCTGCTGCAACAGAAATAGCGGAAGTTGTGTTGATTTGCCGGCACCGGGCGGTGCCTCAATAACGACACGTGCTGCCGGAAAGGCTTTTGCCAGCTCCGGCAGCACACTTTCAATTGGCAAGGTCATGCCAAATCAATCACCTTGTACTGTTGCAGCTATGGTACGCACACCGGCAGCAGTTGCGCCTGTCGCCCACATAGAAGTGGCCGATTTTTGGTATGCACCCGCTAAATCAAAGTGCAGCCAACCCTGGCCTTTATTGGGTGCAAAGCGCAGTAAAAAGCCCGCGGCATTACTGGCACCACCGGCACCACCACCTTTTTGAGGACGGCTGTTTGCCGTATCAGCAAAAGGCGACGGGCAGTTTTCACTGTGCCACGGAGCCAGAGGCAAACGCCACAACAACTCGTTTTCTTTATCGGCATTGGCCAGAGCTTTAGTGGCAGCAGCCTCATCCACACTAAATAACGCATTGTACTCATTACCGACTGCCATTTGCGCAGCGCCTGTAAGCGTAGCCGCATCAATGATCTGTTTAGCACCAAACTCACCGGCTGCTTGTAAACCATCGGCTAACACCAGACGCCCTTCTGCATCCGTATTAACAACTTCGACCGTCAGGCCGTTTTTATAGCGAATAATGTCGCCCAGTTTGTATGCGCGACCGTCAATCATGTTTTCAGCACAGCAGAGCAGCAGCTTCACCCGCTTATTTAAACCACGGCGTATTGCTAGTGACAATGCGCCGGATACTGTAGCAGCACCACCCATGTCGCACTTCATCGACAACATGCCTTCGCTGGGCTTAATGCTGTATCCACCGCTATCGTAGGTAATCCCTTTACCAATAAGGGCCGTTTCAACCGGCGCGTTGTCATCACCGGTTGGGTTGTAATCCAACACTAATAACCCCGGTGCGTGCTGACTGGCACGACCTACCGTGTAAATTCCCATCCAGCCCGCATCTTTCAGTGCTTCGCCTTTTATAAATTCCGCACTGACTGCATCCGGCGCCAAGGCCTTAAAGTGCTCGGTTACACGGTTCGCCAGGCTTTCAGGATAGATTTCTTCTGCTGATAAGTTGGTCAGTTCGCGACTGAAGCGAGTCGCTTCACGCATGGCATCAAGCTCTTTCGCAGCAGGCTCATCGGCTTTATTCCAGATAACCTGATTGGTTGACAAGGTTGAGGTGAAACCTTGTGACAACGCCCACTGACGCTCAAGGTTCCAGTCACTGCCGGCAGCTTCAATGGTTACCGCTCCGGTGTTGTCCAGAGTCCGGCCTGCTTTCTGGATACGTCGCAAGTTTTCAGCTTCATCTTCAACTAAGACGATTTGTGCTGTGTTTTCACCAAACACTAAGTTTGATTTTGGGTTCCAATAACTTGCGGGTGCTTCCTGAGTTAAATAGATTGCGAGTGCGCTGGACATTCTGTACTTCTCCCGATAATTTGCTGTCTGTTTATACTTTAGAGTTATGAGGTCTCTGATGCAATTTAACAAGCCCCTGCGCCAGGGAGTTTTGCAAAAAAGGTACAAACGATTTCTAGCCGACATCGACTTTGATCAGGGCGGTGTCACCACCGCGCATTGTCCTAATACCGGCGCTATGACGGGTTGTGCCCAGCCAGGCTTTAAAGCCTGGTGTAGTGTTTCCGACAACACTAAACGTAAATACTCACTGACCTGGGAGCTGGCTCAAAACGGCAAAGGCGAGATGATTGTGGTCAATACGCAACACGCCAACCGTATGGCAGGCGAGTTATTGCAGACAAACCTTGTACCTGAACTCAGCCATTGGCGGGAACTGAAACCCGAACAGCGCTATGGCAGGGAAAAAAGCCGTATCGACTGGTGGGGAATAGATGAAAACAGTCAAGAGTGTTTTATTGAAGTGAAAAGTGTCACCTTAGCCGATGACAAGTGCGGTTACTTCCCGGACGCCGTTAGCCAAAGGGCTCACAAGCACCTCAATGAACTCATGCAAATGGTCAGTGACGGCCATCGAGCCATACAACTTTATATGGTGATGCACCAGGGAATCGAAGCCGTTTCGCCAGCAAAGCATATTGATGCTAAGTACGCTGAACTCTGTAAACAAGCAGAGTCTGAAGGAGTCGAGTTCTACGCAGTGAAATGTATTGCCACGCCGCAAGAAATTAAACTGGAGAGACCAGTCTCCGTAACCCTTTGAAACTCAGCACGCTGGGGATTTTAAGCAATAAAATTGATGCTAATAACGTTGCCAAGCCCGATCCTTTCTGGTATACGTAGCGTCCTTTTTTTAAACGCACGCTTTTAAAGCACTCTTTAATAGAGAATGTAGGAGATCCATGATGCCTCAAGGCAAGGATAAAAAAACGCATGGCATCCTGGCGATGGCCGGCTTAGAGCCGTATCAGGAGAAACAGGGCGAAGAATACATGAACGATGCGCAGCGCTCGCATTTTCGTCGTATTCTGGAAGAATGGCGTCGTCAATTACGTCAGGAAGTTGATCGCACCGTGCATCACATGAAAGATGAAGCGGCGAATTTCCCTGATCCGGTGGACCGCGCTGCTCAGGAAGAAGAGTTCAGCATCGAATTACGTACTCGCGACCGCGAACGTAAATTGATCAAGAAGATTGAAAAGACGTTACAGAAAATCGAAGAAGACGACTTTGGCTTTTGCGACTCTTGCGGCATTGAAATTGGTATCCGCCGTTTAGAAGCTCGCCCTACGGCTGACCAATGTGTCGACTGTAAAACTCTGGCCGAAATCAAAGAGAAACAAATGACCGGAGCCTAACGGCTCATGTATCGTGGCCGTTTTGCGCCGACACCTTCAGGGCCTTTGCATCTGGGGTCATTAGTTGCTGCCGTCGGTAGTTACTTAGATGCCAAAGCCCATCGGGGGGAATGGCTGGTTCGTATCGAAGATGTCGACAAACCAAGAGCGATTCCCGGAGCGGCCGATACCATTTTAGCCCAACTGGATTCCCATGGTTTAGAGTGGGACGGCTCCGTTTTGTACCAAAGCCAACGAGACTCAACTTACCAATTACAGTTAGAGCGGTTACAAAAAGCTGAACTCCTCTATCAGTGTGACTGCAGTCGCCGGGCTATTCGAGCTCGTAATGACCATTACGATGGATACTGCCGCAACCGTCAACCGCGCACACCTCCTTATGCTCTGCGCTTTGTCAATAACGCCCCGATAACTGAGTTTAATGACCGAGCCCACGGCTTACTCTCCGACCATTCGCCCTCTGTTAGTGAAGATTTCGTGCTGAAACGCCGGGATGATTTGTATGCGTACCAACTGGCTGTCGTGGTTGATGATATTGAGCAGGGAGTTACCGACATTGTCAGAGGAAGTGACTTGATCACACCCAGCTATTGGCAACTCACCTTATGGCAATACTTTACCGGTAAGCAACCCAGAATGATGCATTTGCCTCTGGTAACTAACGACAAAGGTCTGAAGCTGAGTAAGCAAAATCACGCGCCCTCAATTGAGTCACGCCACGCCAGCAACAACCTGCTAATGGCTCTCGACTATTTAGGTATTGAGCTTAAGCCGGAGTTGCATGCAGGCTCAGTGACCGACATTTTGCAGGAGGCGCTGCAAAGTTGGCGCAAAAAGTGGCATATCGTTAGTTGTTAACGGTACAATATCCAAACAGCTACTCACTCTAAATAAAAAAATGGTAAGGGAGAACCACCATTATTAAGCGAATTAAAGCACTGGCAAAGCGCGCCTTTTCCAGTCAAACGGCGGAGCAAAACTCCAGCCGTTTACCCAAATTACAAGTTATTCCAAGGGATAAACACCCCGTATCTCGTAACGATATCAGTAAGAACGCCTTAAAGGTTCTTTACCGTCTGCACAACAGCGGTTTTGAAGCCTACCTTGTTGGCGGCTGTATCCGCGATATCCTGCTAGGCCTGGAACCAAAAGATTTTGACGTTACGACTAATGCCACACCTGAGCAGATAAAGTCCTTGTTTCGCAATTGCCGCTTAATTGGGCGTCGCTTTCGTTTGGCCCATGTGGTGTTCGGGCGTGAAGTCATAGAAGTTGCAACTTTTCGCGGCCATCATGGCGACAGCCCTCAGGCAGAAAATAAAAAGAACCGGACAGCGGACCAGGATGAGCACGGTCAGTTGGTGCGCGACAATGTCTACGGCACTATAGAAGAAGACGCAGAGCGTCGCGACTTTACTGCCAACGCGCTCTACTACAATATTGCCGATTTCGCTATTTATGATTTTGCTAACGGCGTTAGTGACATTAACGCTGGCATATTACGCATGATTGGCGATCCGGAAGTACGTTACCGTGAAGACCCGGTACGAATGCTCCGTGCAGTGCGTTTTGCCACCAAGCTTAACATGCAGATGGATAACTCTGTCAGCGGTCCACTAAAAGAGCTTGCGCCGTTATTAATTAACATTCCTCCGGCTCGTTTATTTGACGAGTTCCTGAAGATGTTCATGTCGGGTAAAGCGGAAGCAAACTTTCTTATGATGGTGGAGTTTGGCTTGTTTCAACAGCTCTTCCCAATGCTGAAAGATTATTTAGCCGATGAGCAGGCCGCACCTTACCAGATGATGCTGAAAGCCTTTAAAGACACAGACAAGCGCATTGCCGAAGAGCAACGCGTAACACCCGCTTATTTAATTGCAGTGCTCTTATGGTGGCCGCTACAGGCTCGTCGTGAACAACTTGAAAACGAAGGCGGTCTGCCGCCAATGGATGCCCTCAATGTTGCAGCGGCTGACGTTATTCACAGACAGTCACAGCGCGTATCACTGCCTAAGCGTTTTAGCCTGCCAGCAAGAGATATCTGGCAATTACAGCGCCGGCTGAATGTAACTAAAGGCGTTCGTGCCATGAAGGTGCTGGAGCACAAGCGTTTCCGTGCTGCTTACGACTTTCTTTTACTGCGTTCATTTGCCGAAAGCGGTGACAAAAAACTGTCTGAACTTGCGGCCCACTGGAGCAAAGCACAGGACAACCCGGCTCAACTAAAAGCTTCAAAGCCAGGCCCCGGAAGCGGCCGCCGCAAACCGCGCAGACGCCGTGGACCGCGCCGCAAACCTCAGGAAAATAAAGGCAATGACGCCACATAAGGCCTTTATTGCACTAGGTAGTAATCTGGGCCAGCCGACAGACAACCTTCTGTCGGCATTACAGGCTCTGAGCGAGGACTCACGCTGGCAATTATTAGCCTACTCGTCTCTTTACGGTAGCAAGCCAATGGGCCCTCAGGATCAGCCAGACTACGTTAATGCCGTTTGCTCGGTAACGACAGAATTAACAGCAGCCGAACTTCTGCAGGCCTTGCACGACATTGAAGATGCGTTTGGTCGTAAGCGTGTTCGACATTGGGGAGAACGCACGCTGGATCTTGATTTGCTTCTGTTTGGTGAGCAACAGCATCATTCCGAGCAATTGAAAGTGCCCCACCCTGGCTTATACGAACGTAACTTTGTACTTTTCCCTTTAGCCGAGATAGCGCCGGACAAGCTTCTTCCAAACGGAAATACTGTTACGCAACAGGCAGAGGCACTTACCGAAGACGGCTTAGACGTGATAATCTGTTCGTCTGACATCATAATCTAATACTGCTGAAGGTGCGTTATGGCAACAACCAAAACCAGCATTGCAACGTTACAGAAAATGAAAAAAGAAGGGACCAAGATAAGCTCCCTG
>JBNJDZ010000011.1:0-83118 GCA_051745385.1 Pseudomonadota bacterium
TGGAATTGGTGGAGCTGGCGGGAGTTGAACCCGCGTCCGCAATACCTACATCCTCGGTCCTACATGCTTAGTCAGTCTTTTAGTTAATCAGTGTGACGCCGACTGACAGGCTTCACAACTGACGAGTCCGATTGGTTTTAACGCTTCAACTCCGGACAAAGCATCCACGCGAGTCTACATTAGTTTGAGCCATCCTGATCCGGTCTCGCAGACAAAGCGCCGGGGGATGGGCTTAGCGGGTTATTAAGCCGCTAGAGCGTAGTTGTCGTCGTTTGCAACTATTAGGTTGAGGCTTTTTACGAGGCCTGCCTCACCTCGGCATGCACCTTGGGTTTCGTGTATCCCGTCGAATCCAGATCAGCCCCAAAGCTATTACTTACGTAACTTGTGTACTATAACTCAGACACCGCTTAAGTGCTATAAGTTCCGCACTCAAGCGGTTATTTATTGGGCTTTCAGTTAGGTATTAGGCCGCCATATACAAGACTTTTTCAACCAATTTGCTGATGCCCTCTTCCGCATCGGGCAAATTCTCAGCCAGCATATAGGCCGGTGTGGTGACTAATTGGTGTTTATCATCCACAACAATATCGCGAACACCGCAGTTCACGTGCTCGCCGCCCATTTTGTTAATGGCGCTGGCCACTTCACCATCGGTGCCAATAGTCACTTTGACACCCTTACCGTAGATATGTGGCAGTAACACCGGTGCAATACACATATAGCCAGCGGGTTTCTTGGCATCGACGAAAGCTTTGCCAACTTCCAAAACTTCGTCATTGACCGTCATATCCGCACCTTTTACGGCAAAGTCACACAGATTCTTCGCCACACCAAAGCCGCCAGGGAGAATTAACGCATCAAATTCAGTCGAATCTAAATCGGTTAACGGCCGCACTTCACCACGGGTAATGCGCGCTGCTTCTTCGAGCACATTGCGCTTATCACCGCTTTCTTCACCTTTAAGATGATTAATGGTGTGCATTTGCTCAATGTCCGGTGCAAAACACTCATAGCTTGCACCCTGCTTGGCTATGTGCAACAACGTCAATACAGCTTCGTTAACTTCGGCTCCGTCAAAAACGCCGGAACCGGATAAAATAACGGCTACTTTTTTCATAGTCGAAACCTCCTGTCCGCTACTTAAAAATCGCTTTAGTCTAAGTCAATATGGGCATCATTTTCATCGCGCCACTTCCATTCATTCTCAAGTGTAGCGGTTGGTTGTAACATGGCAAAATCTAACTGACGTATTGGTTCGGAAGACTTTATACGAATTGGAAAGTCCGGATTCGCCAACGACGTTTTCGCCATAGCCAATAACGCATTCGGATAATGTGCCGCTACATGCTCATAGTTTTTCTCGCTAATGCCGCCATTAACAATTAACGGGATATCTGAGAACTCTTGTACAACATCACCCAATGACTTATTGCTTCCACCTTTAAACGGTTTACGCATCACATCGGTATCCGTTGTATGAATGTAATCCACACCAGCTTTCTCCATAGCCTTAACCACTTTTATCATGGCGTCTTCACCTTCCGGCCACTGGTATTCAGAGTCCGTTACGGTAATCTGACTTAGTCGCACACCAACAATAAAGTCCTCTCCTGCTGCTGACTTCGCCGCCTTAACAACCAACTCCAAAAAGTGCATGCGTTTCGCCATGCTCCCGCCCCATTGATCAGGGCGCTGGTTAAAGTAATCACTCAAAAACTCGTTCAGTAAATAGCCATTAGCCGCATGCAACTCAATACCATCAAAGCCAGCTTCTTTGGCGCGGTTTACTGCACCAACAAAGCCGTTCATAACAGCATCAAAATCGGTTTCATCCATGGCCTTCACTTCAGGCCAACCGTCTGTTTTACCATACAAATCTAACGGCTCGCCCTTTGGCTTTACTTCGCTGGGTGCAATTGGCGTATCGGTGTATTCATTGTGTTGAAACTGAGCGCCTGCGTGCATCAACTGCATAATGAACTTGCTGTCGTGCTTGTGAACACGCTCGACAATTTCTTTCCAGGCATCCGTTTGTGGGGCATCGGTAATGCCCGGCTGGTTTTCATAACCCTGACTTGCCTGACGGTCAGTGTAAACGCCTTCGCTGATGATCATACTCCAGCCACCTTTGGCAAAGCGCTCGTAATATTCACCCATTAACTTGGTTGGCTTGCCTTTTTTATCGGCGCTGGTTCGTGTCATTGGGGCGACGACAAAACGGTTTTCCAGTTTGTGGCCTTTTAATTCAAAATCATCAAATGCTGAGCTCATAAGGAATTCCTTTATCATCGGATACTGTTATATGACTTTGAGCATAATTACGGATAATTCAAGGGCAATTGATCACTTTGTTGTTTAATTAGCCCAAAGCACGACTGCCGCTTTTTGCTTACGACCACCGTAGCCAAAGGCTTTGCTGAAGGTACTTACAGGCACAGGCAAATATTGACGTTCGGTTGGAGATTCCCAGGGCAGCGTGTCGTAGTCCGGGTCATTTATGTAAATAAAGTCATCGTCTGCCGCGCAAATTAAAACCCAGTGTGGAGCGCGAATACCGTCAAACTGATAAGTTGAAATCAGCGCCATAATTAAACAACCCTGACTCAAATCTTCTTTTATTAGGTTTACGTCATAATCACGCACCGTAATGGGTACATCGTGCTCACGTAAATAAGTCATATCGGCCTGCTGTATACGCTGCATCACTGTCTTTTTCTGTTCCTGACGAACTGAATCTACAAACAACGGTTGCTCGGTATTTACCTCGACCCGCACTCTCAAACCACGTTGATACGCCGCGCGCGCCAGCCCATGTGGCCCACAACCACCATGTCCCGAGGTCATATAAATGGTGGTTGCCTGGCGCCAAATTTCCAGTTCTTCGGCTTGTGGGTCAGTGCTCGGCCGGCCAAAATAATCCATTGCCATCAGCAGACTGGCCGGTCCGCAGGTAAACTCTGTCGACTGAGTCAGCATAGGAACGTATTCATCCGTTGCCCCAACACCGGAGTCCTCTCCCATCTCGTATCGGGGGAGCAGCTTTTGTAACACTAATGCATCGGTCGACTGCGAAGCTGAAGGCGGGAAATAAGCCTCGCGCAACTCTATCGCACGGAACCCTTCACTGTTCATCAACTGTTGCGCCACCGTATTTGAGGTGGCTACTTCGGTACGCAGAAACAGTGAATGCCGCTTATCCGCGAGCTCTTCTGCAGTTTGTAGCAAACTTCGTCCATACCCCTTGTTCCTGCAACCTTCATCAACAACCAGAGCATACAGTCGAGCCAGGTTGGTATTATTTCGGTATAGAACAACGGTATAGCCAATTACCCGGGCATCAGCCACCAACACATGAAAGTCTGCAGTGGGTGATTCAATAAACCGCCGAAAGCTACGCTTACTAATAGCATCTTCGGGGAAAGTAAGAGCTTCTAGCGCAGTTACCGCATCTAAATGCAACGTTTGTGCAGGAATTATTTTGGTTCTGTTACCGATCATAAACTCAAGGTGCCTCCTAGCACTGTTCCTGAGGTAATAACCTAAGGCTTCAGGCTACCTTTTGTACCACGAATCGTGTTAAACTTGCGCGCAAATTTTGCCAGTCGGGATTATTCTGTGAGCGATAAAAAACCTTCTTTAAGTTATAAAGACGCGGGCGTCGACATTGACGCTGGTAATGCATTGGTTGAACGTATTAAAGGCGTTACCAAGCGCACGCACCGGCCTGAAGTCATGGGTAACATTGGTGGGTTTGGTGCTCTGTGTGAAATTCCGGCGGGTTATAAACAGCCGGTTCTGGTTTCCGGAACCGACGGTGTGGGTACCAAATTACGCTTAGCTATCGACCTTAAACGCCATCGTGGTGTGGGTATCGACTTGGTTGCCATGTGCGTAAACGACCTTATTGTACAGGGCGCTGAGCCGCTGTTCTTTCTCGACTACTATGCAACTGGCAAACTGGACGTTGACGTCGCAGCCGATGTGGTTGCCGGTATCGGTGACGGCTGTGAGCAATCAGGCTGTGCACTTATTGGTGGCGAAACCGCAGAAATGCCAGGCATGTACGAAGGTGGCGACTACGACTTAGCAGGTTTTTGTACGGGAGTGGTCGAAAAGTCAGAGATTATCGATGGCACCAAAGTTGCCGCCGGCGATGCTCTAATCGCCCTAGCCTCAAGTGGTCCTCACTCTAATGGTTACTCGCTTATTCGTAAAATTATCGAAGTCAGTGGCGCAGATTTAGAGTCTCACCTACAAGGTAAAACACTGGCAGACCATTTATTAGAACCTACACGCATTTACGTAAAGTCGGTTCTGGAATTGATTAAACACGTACCGGTACACGCTTTGTCGCACATTACCGGTGGTGGCTTCTGGGAAAATATCCCTCGTGTACTGCCTAAAGGTAGTAAAGCCGTTATTGATGGTAACAGCTGGGACTGGCCGGTTATCTTCGACTGGTTAAAAGAAAACGGCAATGTCAGCATGAAAGAAATGTACCGCACATTTAATTGCGGTGTGGGCATGGTTATCGCAGTACCTAATGACCAGGCCGATAAAGCCATTCAAATACTGACAGACGCTGGTGAAGATGCCTGGAAAATTGGCCGTATTGCCAATGCTGCTGAAGGTGAAGAGCAAGTCGACATTCTGGCCGACGAGACTCACTAATGAAGCGCATTGTTGTACTAATTTCAGGCACGGGCAGTAATATGCAGGCCATCCAACAGGCCTGCGAAGACGGTAAAGTCGCCGGTGAAGTGGTTGCGGTTATTTCCAATAAGGCCTCTGCTAAAGGTTTAGAGAAAGCTTCGGCTAAAGGCATTGATACCGAAGTACTCAGCCACAAAGAATTTGACTCTCGTGAAGCTTATGACGCTGAGTTAAAGTCGTTGATAGACAGCTACCAGCCCGACTTAGTGGTGCTGGCCGGCTTTATGCGCATTCTGACAGGTGAATTTACGCGCCACTACGAAGGCCGCATGTTTAATATCCACCCGTCCTTGTTACCTAAGTACAAAGGGGTGAATACACACCAAAGAGCTTTGGACGCAGGCGACACTGAACATGGTGTGAGTGTGCACTTTGTGACAGAAGAACTCGATGGCGGCCCTGTCGCATTGCAGGCTAAAGTTCCTATTTTCGAAGGCGACACGGTAGAGGACATTCAGGCCCGGGTTCACGAGCAGGAACATCGTATTTATCCGCTGGTGGTTAACTGGTTTTGTCAGGAGCGTCTGAAACTGGAAGGCGGCCGCGTCACCTTCGATGGCGAGGTTTTAGGCGCCCAGGGTTACGCAGCCGATTAATTTACATCGACAAGCTTTTCAGCGACATGGTCGCTTGCTCGTCACCTTCTTTAAACTGCTGCATCTTAACCATCACATAGTTTAGCTCCGGCGCAAACCAGAAAAAGGTCTGACGCCGGTCATTATCTCTTATGCGCCCTACTTTTACTGTCTCAATCTCGCCATAAGGTAAAGACAGCTTTTCTTTTGTCAGCACCTCAAAACGGTACTCGTCTTCGTTCCCTTTTTCATCAACAAGCCGGTATTCAAAGACTTCAGAACCATTAGCTAAATCAACACGCAACTGCTCCGTCACGCTGGCTTCATCGAACAAAGCGTCTTCCCAGTTCACGTCCAGCATGCGCCCGGTATCGACGTTACGGACTTTCTTCTCATCCGCTTTAAATTCGCCATGAAAGGACTTATCCGACCCCGTTCCCGTTCTCATATAAATAAACTCACGCGGCTCCAGTCGGCTGTTTTCTTCATCAACAATAAATACCGAGCGAGCTTCACGCGTATCGGATAAAATAAACCAGGAAATATCGGACTTTGTTCGTAACTGCCATTCGTCATCAGGCGATACTTCGAGAATACGATACCCTTCCCCGTACTCGCTATCACCGCGTGTGATTACATAGTTCGCCTCGTAAGGCTTCATGGATTGTTTAATTGATTGCTCGGCATTCTGATGGTTATCTGCACCGGCAGAGCTCATTGTCATGCTGGTGACTAAAACGCTTGATACCAACCAACTGGCTATCCTTTTCACTGTCACTTCTCCACTTTTTTTCACTACTGGACGTTTATATTGACAACAAAATTCAAACGCGCGTTCAATTTTTGCTTGAAAATAACCGCTTGTTGATCTAACTTGCACAGTATCACTGGTCAGACCTCCAAGTCGGAGTATTACACTATGAGTATTGCACTTTGGATTGTCGCTACTGTTTTAGTTGCGGCTGCATTAATTTACAAACGAGCCAGCCTGGCAATGTTCAGCGCCGGCTTAGTTATTATGTTCGCTATTGGTAGCGCAATCGACATTGTTGGCCCGGTTCTCTGGGTTATCTTAGCCATTGTGCTGGTACCACTCAACTTAGCACCTATTCGTTTAAACCTGCTGACTAAGCCTATTCTTAGCGCATATCGCAAGGTAATGCCAGAAATGTCTGACACCGAGCGCGATGCACTGGAAGCCGGCACCGTATGGTGGGATGGTGACTTGTTCAGCGGTGATCCTGACTGGAAAAAACTGCACGACGTACCTAAGGCCGAATTAACGGCTGAAGAAAAAGCATTCTTAGAAGGCCCATGCGAAGAAGTTTGTAAAATGCTGAACGACTGGGAAGTCACACACGAACTAACGGATATGCCTGAGCATGTATGGCAGTACCTGAAGGATGAGAAATTCTTCGCCATGATCATCAAGAAAGAATACGGTGGTCTGGAGTTTTCTGCTTACGCGCAGTCTCGTGTTTTACAGAAACTGGCAGGCGTAAGTACGGTGCTGGCTTCAACCGTTGGTGTACCTAACTCATTAGGTCCAGGCGAACTGTTACAGCATTATGGTACCAAAGAACAGCAAGATCATTACCTGCCTCGCTTAGCCAGCGGTGACGAAATTCCATGTTTCGCACTGACCAGCCCAGAAGCGGGTTCTGACGCCGGTGCTATTCCTGACTCAGGCGTAGTCTGTAAAGGCGAATGGAACGGCGAAGAAATTGTCGGTATCAAACTGAACTTTGATAAGCGCTACATTACGTTAGCGCCAGTAGCTACCGTACTAGGTCTGGCATTCAAAATGTACGACCCTGACAATCTTATTGGCGAAGAAGAAGAGCTGGGTATTACCTGTGCCCTTATTCCTCGTGACACCAAAGGCGTTGAAATTGGTCGTCGACACTTCCCGCTTAACGTGCCGTTCCAGAACGGTCCTATTCGCGGTAACGACGTATTCGTTCCATTAGATTACATTATTGGTGGTCAGAAGAACGCCGGTAAAGGCTGGCGTATGCTGGTTGAATGCCTGTCAGTCGGCCGTTCAATCACCTTACCGTCAAACAGCGCCGGTGGTATCAAATCAATTGCTCTGGCAACGGGCGCTTACTCGCGTATCCGCCGTCAGTTCAAATTGCCTATCGGTAAAATGGAAGGTGTTGAAGAGCCAATGGCCCGCATCGCCGGTAACGCGTACCTGATGGACGCGGTCACCATGTTATCGACCAAAGGTATCGACCTGGGCGAGAAGCCTTCGGTTATCGGCGCCATTGCAAAATACCACATGACTGAAAAGCTACGTTCTTGCATGGACGACGCTATGGATATTCATGGTGGTAAAGGCATCTGTTTAGGTCCGAATAACTACCTGGGTCGTGGTTACCAAGGTGTTCCGGTTGCTATTACCGTTGAAGGCGCCAACATCCTGACTCGTAGCATGATGATTTACGGCCAGGGCGCCATCCGTTGCCACCCATTTGTTTTGAAAGAAATGGAAGCATCAGCGGAGCAAGGCCCTGAAGCTCTGAAAAAGTTTGATAAAGCCGTGTTTGGCCATATTGGCTTTGCCATGAGCAATTTCGTTCGCTCGGTATTTTATGGCTTTGGTGGCCACCGTCTAAGCTCTGTTCCGGCAAGCGACGAAACCCGTAAATATTATCAGCAGATGAACCGCTTTAGTGCCAACATGGCGTTATTGTCAGACATTGCTATGGGTAAACTGGGTGGCAGCCTCAAACGTAAAGAGCGCGTTTCTGCACGCTTAGGCGACATGCTTAGCTACTTATACATTGGTTCTTGTATTCTGAAACGTTTCCATGACCAGGGTCGCATTAAAGAAGACCTGCCATTAGTTCACTGGGCTATGCAGGATACCTTGAATAAGCTGCAGGAAGCACAGTTAGAAATGCTGGCAAACTTTGGTGGTGTTGGTAGTTTCATGCGTGCAGTAATGTATCCGTTAGGCCGCATCGCTAAACGTCCTTCAGACAAGAACGATCACAAAATTGCTCGTATGTTGATGTCACCTAATGACGTACGCACACGCTTAGGCGAAGGCCAGTTCCTGAGCCCTGAAGGTCACTTCGGTTTCCTTGAGCAAACACTGCAAGACGTCATTGCTGCCGAACCGCTGTATGACAAAGTCTGCAAAGCCGCTGGTAAACGCTTTACCTTTACTCAGTTAGACCAAATTGGTGCTAAGGGTAAAGAGCTGGGTGTACTGAGCGACGATGAAGTTGCGCTGCTTGAACGCACTGAAGTGGGTCGCTTACGCACCATCAATGTTGATGATTTTGCTCCGGAAGACTTGTTAGCCGGTAAAGCAGCGTTTGACTACGCACTGAAAAACCTTAAAAAAGGCGAAGCAGCGTAATCGCTAATCGCTAATGTAAAAACGGCGCCCTGGTTTCAGCGGCGCCGTTTTTTTATGCTAGAATCTTGCGCTGGTTTAAAAACTTATAATAAAGGCGTGAGTTATGCAGTCTCCCAATAACGACTACAACGCAACCAGCAAGCGCGGTTGGTTTACCCGTTTTCTTGATACCGTTGAGTGGCTCGGTAATCTGTTACCCCACCCAATTACCTTATTCGCTCTGTTCTGCCTGTTCATTATTTTTATTAGTGGCATTGCCGCTTACTTCGGCGTGAGCGCCATTGATCCCAGAGATGGCGAAACCGTTATTAAAGCCGTCAGCTTACTGAATGCCGAAGGAATACAGCGCATTGTCACCAACCTGGTCACCAACTTTACCGGGTTCACGCCTTTAGGGACGGTTCTGGTTGCTCTTTTGGGTGTGGGCGTTGCTGAACGTTCGGGCTTAATCTCAGCCGCCATGCGCGGACTGGTTATGAAGGCTCCGCCACGTCTTATTACCGTTACTGTGGTATTCGCCGGGGTGGTTTCCAATACCGCGGCCGAGCTTGGTTACGTGGTTCTGGTACCTCTTGCCGCTATGATTTTTTATGGGCTGGGTCGTCATCCTCTGGCCGGTCTTGCAGCAGCTTTTGCCGGCGTCTCTGCCGGTTACAGTGCCAACCTGTTAATTGGCACGGTTGACCCTTTACTGTCGGGCATAACCGAAGAGGCCGCTAAAATAATCGACCCAAGCTATACCGTCGGAGCCGAAGCCAACTGGTACTTTATGATGGTGAGCACCTTCTTAATTGCCATTATGGGTGCTTTAATCACAGACAAAATTGTTGAGCCAAAACTGGGCAAATACAACAAAGACGAAGCCTCTATTGATTTATCCGATCAGTCGTCCATGGATCCACTCAACCAAAAAGAAAAACGCGGATTAATTTACGCCGGTATCAGTGTGTTAATTCTCTCCGGCATTCTGGCGTTAACGGTAGTGCCTGAATGGGGCATTCTGCGCCATCCTGAAACCGGTGAAGTCACAGGCTCTCCGTTCTTGAAAGGCGTTGTGGTTTACATCTTCTTCTTTTTTGCCATTCCGGGTTACGTTTATGGCCGCACCGTTGAAACCATGCGAACCGACCGTGATGTCATTGATGCCATGTCGCACAGTATGAGTACCATGGGCATGTACATTGTGTTGGTATTTTTTGCCGCGCAATTCGTCAACTTCTTTAAATGGACTAACTTCGGGACAATTTTCGCTATTAACGGAGCCGAGTTCCTGACCAATATTGGCATGACCGGTCCTATCATTTTCCTGTTCTTTATTATGGTCTGTGGTTTCGTCAATCTAATGCTGGGGTCTGCTTCAGCACAGTGGGCTATAACTGCGCCTATCTTCGTGCCTATGCTCATGCTGATTGGCTACTCGCCGGAGGTTATTCAGGCCGCTTACCGTATTGGTGACTCGGTAACGAACATCATTACCCCTATGATGAGTTACTTCGGCTTGATATTGGCAGTTGCGGCTCGTTATAAGAAAGACCTGGGTATAGGAACCCTGATTGCCATGATGCTGCCATACTCTATGGTCTTCTTTGTCGGCTGGTCAGTACTCTTTTTTCTTTGGGTGTTTGTATTCGGCTTCCCTGTTGGGCCTGCAGCACCAACTTTCTATAACTAAAAGCACTATTCTGGCCGGCGCATTACGCGGTATGCAATAACCGCTAATAAGCCGGCCACACCGATTACCCACGCCATAGCGTAATCGGTAAACGAACCGGCCTGACTAACTCCGGCGGACACTAAACCCGCAATTAAAAACTGTAAGCTACCGGTCACTGCCGAGGCTGAGCCAGCCCGTTCTTTCTGTTCTGCCAATGCACCCGCCATAGCATTGGGGAAAACCAAACCAAGCGTCGAAATATAGGCAAATAAAGGCAGTAAAATTCCCCAAAAGCTCGCATTTAAGTAAGCCATAACACACATTATGAGCGAGACTATTGCCAGCATAGGCAAAGAAACATTAAGAATTTTGCGCGACGAGTGGTACTTCAACAGCCAACCATTTAATTGAGAAAGTCCGATAATACCAATAGCATTCAAACCAAACAGCCAACTGTAGTGAGTTGGCGAAAGGCCAAAAACTTCAATAAACATTTTCGGCGAGCCGGTGATGTAAGCAAACAGCCCAGACTGAGCAATAGCCCCTGTTAACGAATAACGAAGAAAAGACGGATCACGAAGTACTGACCAATAGGTGCTGCCGGTGTTTCGCATACGCACATCGTAGCGGCGTCCCCGCGTTTCCGGCATGACAAAGTGGATAGTTACCGCTGACGCGACGCCCAGTGCAGCCACAATCAAAAACAAAGCTCGCCAGCCTACCCATTCCGTTATATAAGCCCCAAACAACGGAGCCAGAATAGGTGCGACGCCCATAACCAGAATGAGAAAAGAAAACACTCGGGCTGATGCTTGTGGTGTGTATAAGTCACGCACTACCGCGCGGGCAATAACAATACCGGCACAGGCTCCAATGGCCTGGAAGAAACGTAAAACAATAAGCCACTGAATATCCGGTGCAAAGGCACAACCAATGGACGTCACGACGTATATTGCCAGCCCGATATATAGCGGATTCTTGCGTCCGAACTTATCGGTTGCAGTACCATAAAATAACTGACCGATAAAAAGACCGAAGAAGAAGGCAGTTAGCGATAGTTCAACGTGATGTGTGTCGGTTGCATAATCAGACGCAATAACGCTGAATGCCGGCAGATACATATCAATGGAAAGTGGTGCAAAAGCGGTTAATAACGCCAGAATGACAACAATAAAATCAAATCTGGCATTATCTGAAACAGGCGCGGGCTCGAATTGTCGAGCCACTAATTATCTCCGGCAGGCACGTAAGACTGTGTTGCAAAATCCTGTGGGCGTTTTAATACATCCTGAGTACGGGCGTAGTTCACCAGTGCCTCAGCGTAGTCTATCCCTGTATTACGAGCCCGGCCTCGCTCACTCACACGATAGAACGTATCATAACCATCCTGACCGCCGGCAATAAAGCTATTGGTGACCATGACATAGGTTGCTCTTGCCGTCATTGGTTGCCAACTGTTGCTGCCTTTATCCCACACCTGTAGGTTAGACACGCGGCTGCCCTTTTCCTTGGTTAAATCAACCGAATAACGAATACCAGCGCCATAAGGGTAAGCTCGTGTTGAGCCACCATCAGAGACTGAATAGGCTAACGCCTCTTCCATTGCCTGTTTGAATTCAGAGCCACTGAGCTCCAGTTTGACTAACGTATTCGCAAAAGGCAGTACGGTAAATGCGTCCCCTACTGTAAAGTCTCCCTGACTAATATCTGAACGGACACCACCACCGTTTTGTATCGCAAAATCAGCCTCAGGCACAGAATGCAGAAAGGCTTCGGCGACCAAGCGGTGAGCACCTGAGCTCATGACATCAGCGCAACCGTCACGTCGCGGTAAATCAATTTCCTGACTGCAAATTTGCTGCGGAACTTGTGCTAACACTTCAGCAGAAAAGTCCTCAACTTTGCTTTGATAATCTTCCAGCATACTTTGCAGCTCAGCATCCGGTTCAACAAAGCTAAACACACCGCTTTCTTCTAATGCGGTTTTGATGGGTTCATAAGTCGTTACAATGCCATCACTCACTTGAATTTCATTACTTAAAAGGTAGTGTGGACGACCGCCGCACTTTTCAATTTTGTCACCGTCAAAAAACGCCTGCAGTTCACCAACTACCAGTGAATACTGGTAAGCATGAGCAATACAAACTTTGTCGCCATCTGCATTCGTTAACTCAGTTGGGTATGGTCCATCAGACTCCATACCAAAATCGCTGAAGTCACCCAGTAATGTGTGTGAGTCTCCACCAATAACGATATCGACTCCTGGCAGTTGTTGCACCAGTTCTCTATCACGTTCGTACTGAATATGAGTCAGCAAGACAATTTTCTCAATGCCCTGCTGTTGAACTTCGGCAACATACTTACGCGCCGTTTCCAGTTCATCTAAAAATTCAGTAGATTCGTCGGGCTGTGATGATTTTTTAGTTTTACTAGCGATATCCAGACCAATAATGGCAATTTCCTCGCCATTACGCTCAACAACGGTATAGGGTTTAAACATCTCCCAATCACGGTTCGGCGTCAAAGGGGAATCTCCCACTTTAGGCTTAATGTTCGCCCCCAGCTTGGCTGTAGGGCAATTTTCAGTGCCCAACTGCTGCAGGAACCTGGCCAGCCCGGCATCGCCATTATCAAACTCGTGATTACCAATTGTAAAAGCATCAAAACAAACGTTATTCATCATACGGGCGTCGGCTTCACTACCAAATAACGTAAAGTACAGACTGCCGGTAAGAGCATCGCCAGCATGCAGTGTCAGCACGTTGTTATTCGCTTCTCGCAACGCCTTAATTTGAGCAGCAACCCTTGGGAAACCGCCCGCTTCAACCTGCCATTCCTGATCGCCCCAAACCAAGGTTTGCTGTTTTGGCGCTAAAGTGGAGTGGTGATCATTGATATGTAACAGCGTTAATTGAAACTTATCGCTTTGAGGCTCCTGAGGAGCAGAGGCACAACTGATTAACAGCGCAGAAGCTGCAACAGCCGCCCACCCTTGAACCATACGTTTTAAATTAAACTCGCCTGTTTTCACCAGCTGTTCCTTTTAGTCTTTTATCAACCCAATTTCACGTAAGCGTTGCATTAGATAGTCATCCGCCGTAATCGGTTCATCGCGTTGCGGATTTTCTTCAGAAATACAGCTTTCCAAAGGCGTAATCATCACGTCCGGATTAAAGTGCAAAAAGAACGGAATAGAATAACGCGATTTAGCATTATAAGGTGCGGGAGGGTTAACTACCCTATGCGTCGTGGATGGCAGCACATGATTGGTTAGTCGCTGTAGCATATCACCCACATTACAGATAATAGCACCTTCAATAATTGTCACTGGCACCCAAGTTCCGTCTTTCGCTAAGACTTCCAGCCCAGGCTCACGCGAACCCACTAATAAAGTTAAAACGTTAATATCTTCATGTGCCCCCGCTCGAACAGAAGGGGTGTCTTCATCAATAATAGGCGGATAATGCAAAGGACGCAGAATTGAATTGCCGTTGTTGACCTTATTCCGGAAAAAGTCTTGCGGTTGACCTAAGTAGACGGCTAAAGCATCCAGCACCTGGTTACCCAGCTTATCTAGTGCCGCGTATATAGCGAGCATGTCATCCTTAAACTTGGGCAGTTCCTGCGGCCAGACGTTAGGTAATAACTGTGGATAAGCCGGTTCACCTGCCACTTCCCGACCTACATGCCAGAACTCTTTTAAATCAACATGCCTCGCGTCTTTAGCAACCTCGGTACCAAAAGGAGTATAACCGCGTGCGCCCCCCTCGCCTGGGCGATGATATTGCTTTTTAATGTCTTCCGGTAACGCGAAAAGCTCACGGCAAGTATCCAGTGCCCGTTCAATAAGCGTTGTATCAACACCGTGCTGAGTTAAGGCAATAAAACCATATTTCTCATAACCGTTGCCTACATCTTGAGTAAAGGCATCAAAGTCGTCATGATAACGACGCATATCAACGTGCGGGATAGACTGCATGATAGCTTCCAACTTCCTAAAAGAGCTCAATGAATAGGCCTGTATTGTATGAATATTCAGGTTAAATCACAAGTTTGCGAGCACTCGCTTCACCGGGTTGAAGCCCTTGCGATGTATAGGGCACGGCCCGTATTTTTCTAACAACTCCAGATGCTTTGGGGTGCCATAAGCCTTGTGCTTGTCAAATTCATACTGCGGGTAAAGTTCGTGCCATTTTAGCATCTGCCTGTCCCGTTCCACTTTCGCTAAAATTGATGCTGCTGCAATACACTGTTCACTCGCATCTCCACCCACTATAGCTTTTGCGGGCACGTTTAAATCAGGCACCCGGTTACCGTCCACTAATACCAAGTCGGGCTTAACCGGAAGTGCTTCAATGGCTCTTTGCATGGCTTTCATCGACGCCCAGAGAATATTAATGGCTTCAATTTCATCGGGGTCAGATTGAGCAATGGCCCAGTAAAGCGCCTTTTCCTTTATTTCCAGACTAAGCTTCTCGCGCTTTTTCTCGCTCAGTTTTTTCGAATCGTTAAGCCCCTCAATTGGATTATCCGGATCCAGTATCACCGCTGCTGCCACAACCGGCCCCGCAATAGGTCCGCGACCCGCTTCGTCCGTACCACAAATCATCGACACTTTTTCACCCTGTTTGCTTTGTTCCGCTGCACAATAATGGTTATGATACCTGCGCATAATAATTAGACCAATAAAATAACAATCAGGGGTTACACCATGGCTCAATCTCCACAACCAGACCGTTCGCAAAAGGAAAAACCGGACAGTCTGCTTAACCGCCTTCTCGACGGCGTTGAAAAGGTCGGTAATAAACTGCCTGACCCGGCCGTCATGTTTTTTGGCCTGCTCATTATTGTCTGGGCAATGTCCTGGCTATTATCCGGCGTCAGCTTTGACGAAAAGCATCCTCTAACCGGTGACACAATAGGCGTTACCAACCTATTAAGTGGTACCGAAATGGCCGCATTCCTTGCCAATATGGTTGATACCTTCATGGGCTTCGCACCCTTAGGTGTCGTGCTGGTTGCCATGCTGGGTGTCGGTGTAGCCGAGCGCTCAGGTTTTATTAATGTCGCCATTAAACTCATGCTGAACGTCACGCCAAAAATGTTGCTGACGCCAGTGCTGATTCTGGTTGCTATTGTCAGTCATACTGCCGTTGATGCGGGCTATGTACTGGTTATTCCTTTGGGTGGTGTTATTTTCTACGCCGCTGGTCGACATCCACTAGCCGGTATCGCCGCAGCTTTCGCCGGTGTTTCCGGTGGCTTCAGTGCTAACTTTGTTCCTTCAGCTATCGATCCGTTACTGCAAGGCTTTACTGAAAGTGCAGCACAAATTATTGATGCGGACATGCAGTTAAACCCATTGAACAACTATTACTTTACTGCCGCTTCGTCAGTTATCGTTGTCGCTATTGGCTGGTTCCTGACCGATAAGGTGGTTGAACCCCGTCTACGCGGTGCCGAAATTGATGGTGACGCCGACGATATGCCTGCACTAGACGATGTCTCCCCACGTGACCGCAAAGCGTTTTACGCGGGCGTAGTCACCATGGCAGTCGGTTTGACCCTGTTGTATTTTTCCGCAACCGCTGAAAATACACCATTAGCTGACCCGGCAACAGGTGAATTGGCATCCTACTCTGCACCTCTTATGGGTATGATTGTTCCGCTTATTTTCCTGCTGTTTATTATTCCGGGTATTGTTCACGGCTATGTATCCGGTAACTTCACCAACTCGCAGGACGTTATCGGCGCAATGACCAAGTCGATGGAAGGCATGGCTTACTACATGGTCATGGCGTTCTTCTGCGCCTTATTTATTAAAGCGTTTGGCGACTCTCAACTTGGCACATTAATTTCCGTTAAAGGTGCGAACTTCCTGGCCAGTCTGGAGCTATCTGGTGGGGTCACCATGGTCGGCATCGTCATTCTGGTAGCTTTTATTAACCTGTTTGTTGGTTCAGCATCAGCAAAATGGGCACTAATATCGCCTATTTTTGTCCCCATGCTAATGCAGTTAGGTTATTCACCTGATTTAACTCAGGCGGCGTATCGCGTGGGTGATTCATCCAGTAATATTATTACTCCATTACTGCCCTACTTCCCACTCGTTGTTCTTTATTGTCAGCGCTACGTTAAGGGCACGGGTATAGGAACCTTGGTGGCTATGATGCTGCCTTACACTGTCGCTCTGTTGATTTTGTGGTCAGCGTTCCTGATTCTGTACTGGACACTTGGGTTCCCTCTCGGTATTCAGGCTAACTACGTTTACCCGGCGGGCTAAACTCATGACCTCTGTTAGCAATAAAACGGTCTGGCTAACCGGTGCCTCTTCGGGCATCGGTCTTGCTTTGGCACACCAGTTAGCCAATAAAGGCGCCAGACTGATTTTAACCTCACGCCGTGAGCAACAGCTGGCAGAGTTACGGCAAAACCTTCCTAACAGCGAACAGCATCAGGTATTAGCTCTGGACTTAAGCCAACCTGAGAAAGCCAAAGAAACAGCTTCTGCGGCATTGAAAAATACACCGGTCGACATCCTCATTAATAACGCCGGCGTTTCTCAGCGCAGTCTGGCTATGGACACTGAGCTCCCTGTATACAGAACGCTGATGGAGGTCGATTATTTTTCAGTCGTGGCATTAAACCAGGTGGTATTAGCTGACATGGTAAAACGTCGTGACGGTCATATTGTGACCGTGTCCAGTGTTGCCGGTAAAGTTGGAACGAAACTACGCAGTGGGTACTCCGGCGCCAAATTCGCCGTAATTGGCTATATGGATTGTCTGCGGGCGGAAATGGCTGAGCATAATGTGCGTTGCACCACGGTGCTTCCCGGTTTTGTACACACACAAATAGCGCACAACGCATTGACCGGCGACGGCTCTTTAAGAGGCGAAGAAGACCAGGACAACGCCAGCGGCATTAGTCCTGAGCAATGCGCCGCCGATATTATTCGCGCTATTGAAAGCAATAAAGCGGAAGTGATTAGCGGGAAAGGTATGAGTAAAGTAGCGCCTTTACTGCAGCGCTTCTTCCCCGGTTTATTACGAAAGATGTTAGCTAACCGGTGAGTCATTCACCGGTTTTAATTCCAGGCAGGGTTCCAGGTAATTTCCCAAATGTGCCCATCCGGGTCTTTAAAAAAGCCGCCGTAGCCGCCCCAGAATAAGTCTTTCGCGCGTTTAATAATGTCAGCTCCTGCTCGCTCCGCTTCCACCATAACTTCATCAACCGCACTCCGGGAACTGACATTGTGACTCAAAAGAACTTCGTTAGCCGCACGAGTCACATCAACGCCCATTTCTACAGCAATACTTTCACGTGGCCATAAAGCCAGTCTGAGTCCACTGGGTAACTTAAAGAACACGACAGCACCATGCTCAAACTCTTCACCTATAATGCCGTCGGTTTCCCAACCCAGGCCATCCTGATAAAACGCCAACGAACGTTTCAAATCATCGACGCCTAAAGTGATTACACTAATACTCGGGTTCATAGAACCTACTCACTATTAACGCTAAACTCTTACAAACACTCTAATCAACATTGATACTCTGGTCAAAGCATGGATAAAGAGCTGCTCAATAACTACAAAAATACCGATTACTGCTTCATGGTTGGTACGGAAACAATCACCCTGACCATAGGTCAAAAGAATTATGATTTTGACCGTTTATGTGAACGCCTTAATTGCAACACAGGTGCTTTTATCACAGCCTATAATCCGCACAGTCAACGACTTCCTGAAGACGAAAATAGACGCAGAAATATGCAGTTGGAATCTCATTTAAAACAAATGAGCGAAGTTTACGACTTTTATGGTGAAGGTCAGGATCGCGACAAACAATGGCCGGCTGAAGCCAGTTTTATGGTTTTAGGGCTCAGTCAGGAAACAGCCATTGACCTAGCACGAGAGTACCAGCAAAATGCGCTGGTCTGGATTGAATATCAACAAGCTGCAGTGCTCATCGACGTATGAGTTAAGGGGGCACCATGCCATCACACCATAGCCGCTGATAAACAAGCTTTTGTTTATGCGATCATCGCCGTGCTGTTATGGTCAACGGTCGCTACCGCATTCAAAATAACTCTTCAGTATATGACTCCGCTGCAGATGGTCACGGCTGCCAGTACAGTGTCTTTTATCATTCTAGCGCTGGTCTGCCTTATTCAGAAAAAAACCTCTGAGCTGGTACTTGAGCTGCGCAAAATGCCTCTGTATTACCTGCTGATGGGGCTTATTAATCCGCTAATTTACTATCTGGTACTTTTTCAGGCTTATAAACTGCTTCCAGCTTCCGAAGCCCAGCCACTTAATTACACCTGGGCCATTGCCCTCAGTATTATGGCCGCTCTGTTTTTAAAACAAAGCATACGCCGCCGCGACTGGATTGCCTGCGCCTTAGGTTATTTTGGAGTGCTGGTCATTGCCACACGAGGTAATGTGCTGGAGCTTAGCTTCAGTGACCCCTGGGGAGTAACATTGGCACTCATTTCTACCTTTTTATGGGCTGGTTATTGGATCCTGAATACGCGCCGTAACGCCGATTCCGTCGTGAGCTTGGTGCTTTCATTCGGCCTGGCTCTGCCCATACTCATTGTCGCCAGTTTTATCTGGAGTGACTGGTTTGCAATACCCTGGCAAGGCTGGGCTGCGGTCAGTTATGTCGGGCTATTTGAGATGGGAATAACCTTCTTATTCTGGCTAAAAGCCATGAAAACAGCCACCAATACAGCGCTCATTAGTAACTTAATTTTTATCTCGCCCTTTATTTCACTGATGCTGCTTTCGATCGTGATTGGCGAAACCATTTATCCCAGCACACTGGTCGGTCTTATGCTCATTATTTTCGGGCTGTTAGTTCAACGTATTCACTTCCGGCGTAAGCTTAAGCCATAGCCTTGTTCACAATCTCATCGGCGGCTTCTTTGTCATCTTCATCTGGTGACGGACCGTCATCCACACCATTCTCTCCCGGCGCCAAAGCAAGCTCCGTCAGTAACGGAAAGTGATCGGAACCGAAGCCAGGTAAACGCGTCATTGAGACCAAAGCAAAATGGTGACTGTGAAAAATATGGTCGAGCGGCCAGCGCGCAAACCAATGTTCCGCATGAAAAGTATTGAACATACCGCGCCCAATTCGAGGGTCTAACAAACTACTGATTTTTCTGAAAAGAAGCGTGGTACGCGACCAGGCAACGTCGTTCAAGTCTCCAGTAACTATGGTCGGGTATTTCTCCGGCTCTACCCTACGAGCAACCAGCACCAATTCGGCATCCCGCTCTTCCGACTCTTCATTCTCAGAAGGACTCGGTGGCGCCGGATGCACAAAATGCGCTTTTACTTTCTGCCCGCAAGGCAGTTCAATAAAGCAGTGTACCGACGGTTTATCGTCTTCAACCAAATATTCAACACTGACATCAGACAAAACATAACGAGAATACACGTGCATGCCGTAAAGGTTATCCAAAGGTACCTTTACCGTATGAGGATAATCCGACTCAATTGCATCCAGCTTCTCCTGCCACCAGTCATCAGACTCAAGCGTGACCAGCACATCTGGCGTAAAGTCATGAACAAGCTTAATTAAACCATCACTATTATGGTTAGGGGTGAGAACATTCGCCGTCATAATACGTAAACGCTCGTAATTACTACCCGCCCGAACAGCCTCAACTTCCTTAGGAAAGAAAAACGTGTAAGGCACAACCCACCACAACTGACAGACTAAACAACCAATGAGGAGCCCCGAAGCAATAGCGGTAACAGACGTCCAGTCACGAATAACAACCAGACCGACAACCAGCAAAGAAGCTAATAATAACGACAACTGTAAGCGAGGAAAATCTAACCCACGTATCCACCAAACTTGCGCTCGGGACAATGGCGCGAGGGTAAGGACCAACAATAATACCGCCAAGGAAAGATAAATAATTTCAAACATGCTGGCTCTCAATGCTTCTCAGATAAGAAAACAATAGCACAGCTAAACGTAATAAGATGAAAGAAAGTGTTAAGGCTCCTACGGATATTGTGTGTAGCGCCAGGAGTTAAGAACCTCTATACAGGAGTGTCGAAGGCCAGGGATAGCCTTCGTCAAGCCCTCATGGATGAGCTCGTTGCGTCTCCTGTATCAGAGGGTCTTGGCTCCTAGCGGAGCGCAATGTCCGTAGGAGCCTCAGCCTTTATCTCAGACCATGTTTACCAGCATGCTGGTTGGGTCTTCGAGGTATTCCTGCCAGAGTTTGTTGAAACGAGCAATGGTGCCGCCATCGATAATGCGATGGTCGCCTGACCAGCTTACCGTCATTATCTTACGGGCAACCACGTTACCGTTGGCATCAAAGCGCGGCAGTTCCTGCACCTTGCCTAAAGCGACAATCGCGGCTTCCGGCTTGTTGATGATAGGGGTAGCCACCGTACCGCCAATAACACCAATATTTGAAATACTGATGGTACCGCCTTTCATATCGGCTTGCGGCAACTTGCCTTCGCGCGATGCCTGAGTCAAACGGGTCACTTCATTGGCAACATCTATGATGCTCTTGTTTTGTACCTGTTTTACGTTAGGTACTAACAAGCCAATTTTGGTATCAACGGCCATGCCAATGTTGTGATCATCAAAGTAGGTGATTTCGGTGCAGTCATCGTTCACCTGCGCATTCATCACCGGGAATTCTTTCAGTGCCAGCGACAGAGCTTTAATGAAGAACGGCATGACCGTTAAACGAATACCTTTTTCTTTGTACTGCTCTTTTAGCTTTTCGCGCAGCGCAATTAAGTCAGTAACATCAAACTCATCAGCGTAGGTGAAATGAGGAATGGTGCTGACCGAGCTCATCATCTGCTTAGCCATAGCCGCTTTCACACCGCGTATTGCTTCGGTACGAGTACCACCGCTAACAGCAGCTTTCTGCGGTTGCTGACTATCAGTTGTTGTCTGCGGTTTCTGATCACCTGACTTAAAGGCTTCAATATCTTGCTTCAGAACTCGGCCTTTTTTACCTGAACCAGATACTTCCGCAATATTAATATCGCTTTCGCGTGCCAGGCGGCGCACAGCCGGGCTAGCAATGGCTTTGCCCTGACGCGCTTTCGCTGGTGGCTCAGCCTCTGCTTTGGAATCAGATGACGGAGTCTTAGACTCAGGTTCAACATGACTCTGCGGAGCATTTGAACCCGATTCTTGAACGCCGCCCGCAGGCTTCAAGGCAAACAACGGCTTGTGTACTTCCGCAATATCTCCCTTCTTATGATACAGCTTAACCACGGTACCGTCGTCTTTAGCCGGAATTTCAACCGTTGCTTTGTCAGTCATAACTTCAACAACCGGCTGGTCTTCTTTTACTTCATCGCCTTCAGACACCAGCCATTCGACGATTTCACACTCAACAATACCTTCACCAATATCCGGCAAAATAAAGTCAGTTGTATCGCCACCGGCTGAGGTTTGTTTTTCCTCGGTTTTCGATTCTTCTTTTTTAGCAGGCGCGCTGTCTTTTTCTTTAACCGGCGCCTCATCAGAAGAGCCGTCAGCTGGTTTAATTGCAAATAACGGTTCGTGAACCTTGGCAATATCACCTTTCTGGTAATACAGTTTTTCCACAACACCGTCGTCTTTAGCCGGGATCTCAACCATGGCTTTATCGGTCATGACCTCAACTACCGGTTGGTCTTCTTTGACCTCGTCACCTTCGGCAACCAGCCACTCAACGATTTCGCACTCTACGATCCCTTCGCCGATATCGGGCAGAATAAAGTCTTTACTCATGTCGATGGGTCCTTAGTAGTTCATTGAGCGTTTGATCGCTTCATAAATCTTCAAATGATCAGCCATGTACTCTTTCTCATGACACAGCGGATACGGTACGTCGATACCACATACACGGGCAATTGGAGATTCCAGGTACAAGAAGCATTTATCCTGAACGGTTGCCGCGATTTCACTGGCAAAGCCACCCGTAATAGGAGCTTCCTGGCTAATGACCAAGCGGCCGGTTTTCAAAACTGACTGCGTAACGGCTTCAACATCCCACGGAGAAATGGTACGTAAATCAATCACTTCACATGAAACGCCATCCTCTTCGGCTTTTTCGACCGCTTTTTCAGTCATTTCCATCTGCGCGCCCCAGCCAAGAACGGTAATATCTGTACCTTCTTTGACCACGTCCGCTTTGCCTAGTGGAATGGTGTACTCTTCTTCCGGAACCTCACCCGTTGAGGCACGATATAAGCGCTTCGGCTCCATGAATAACACCGGGTTTTCATCAAAAATGGCGCTTAGCAATAGTCCCTTGGCTTCATAAGGGTTACGTGGAGTCACAATTTTTATGCCCGGCGTATGCGCAAAATAGGCTTCCGGAGACTGTGAGTGATAATGTCCGCCAGCGATACCACCACCGTACGGGGTACGAATGGTTAAACCACCGACGTTAAACTCATTACCCGAGCGATAACGGAATTTCGCCGTCTCATTCACAATTTGGTCAAATGCCGGGAAAATATAGTCGCCGAACTGAATTTCAGCAATAGCAAAGCTACCCTGTGAAGCAAGACCATTAGCAAAACCAATAATGCCTTGTTCAACCAACGGTGTATTAAAGTTACGGTGCTTGCCGTATTTTTCAGTCAAACCTGAGGTTGCACGGAATACGCCGCCAAAACCACCAGTATCTTCACCAAAACTGTAAACGTTGTCATGTTTGGCCATCGCCAGGTCTAGCGCGCTGTTGATGGCTTGTAATAAATTCATTTTAGCCATTAGTCCAGTCTCCCTGACGTCTTGCTGTAGGCATCCGGATATTTACGGATGTGCTCTTTTAACTCGTCTAACTGCTCTTTCAGCATGTCAGTCGGTTCGTCATAAACATCATTAATCAATTCGTCAATGTGAGGGACCGGTACTTTTTCTGACTCTTTTAATGCCGCCAAAACTTTCGCTTTTACTTCAGCGTGATGCTCTTCAACGTGGTCTTTATCTAACCAGCCTTCGTTCATCATCCACTTCTGCAAACGATCGAGTGGATCTTTGGCCTGCCAGTCTGTTTCTTCATCACGCGTACGATAACCTGTAGGGTCATCTGACGTAGAGTGACCTGACATACGATATGACATAGCTTCGATTAAAACAGGCTCGTTTTCTTCTACGGCCAGACGACGTGCTTCCTGAGTCGCTTTAAGCACAGCGAAAACGTCGTTACCGTCAATACGTATGGTTTTCATGCCGTAGCCGATACCACGCGGTGCGATACCGTCACCAGCATACTGCTCGCCTTGCGCCGGTGTAGAAATGGCGTAACCGTTATTACGGCAGAAGAAGATAACCGGCACTTTATAAACGGATGCCATATTCAGAGCGGCATGGAAGTCACCTTCTGACGCAGCACCTTCACCAAAGTAACAGATTGTGCACTTTTCAGTTTTGTCCATCTTCTGGCCAAACGCATAACCTGTTGCCTGTGGAATTTGCGTTCCCAAAGGCGAAGAAATGGTCATGAAGTTTAAATCAGCGCAACCGTAATGAACCGGCATCTGACGACCTTTACCTAAGTCTTTCTCGTTAGAAAACAGCTGATTCATAAACTGTTCAACGGTAAAGCCTCTGTATGCTAAAGCGCCCTGTTCACGGTACTGCCCCATGATCATGTCACCAGCATCAAGTGCGGCAGCAGAGGCCACACTTTCAGCTTCTTCACCTCGCGAGGCCAGGTAAAAACTGATACGGCCCTGGCGCTGAGCGGCAATCATGCGTTCATCAAGAATACGGATAAATTGCATGGTGTCGTGAATTTTCACGATCAGCTCTTTATCGTATTCCGGCATATCGGCATCTTTATGGAAACTGCCATCTTCTTTTAAGATTTGCAGCATTGGAATTGTGACTGAGTCTTTATCAAACCATTTCGGTTTGGTCACAATCTCTGTGTTGTGTTTTTTATCCTTGGCCATAACCTTCTCTTTCGGTTTTAAGCTGGGTGGAAAATTGCCGCTACTTTACCTTTACGTAAAGTGACATGCAAACCACACACTAATGAAAACTGAGTGCGCTAAGTGTAAATAGAAACGAACAGTAATAACAACAAAGCCTGACTACTTAGACCAGTGAGTCTCAGACCAGGTCGAGCGATTCTGTCGGTACCCGTACCACAGTTAATAGCGCCCGATGTCCCAGCGCCACTTTGGCATTGGGGAAAATAATATGTTCACCATCGTGCTGAGCGTAATGCTTTCTATCCCCGTCCCGTGCTAGTAAATCCCCTTTATTAAAAGAGGTAAAGTTAGCAACATTATCAGCAAAGTTTAGCTCAAAGTCCTGCTGAGTGCGGTTAATGGTTTGTGCTTCTTTGAACACATAGTGTTGTTCTGGTTCAAAGGGACCAAATTCCAGCTCCTTTTCAGAAACCAATCTACGCAGTGAATTTTCGGCTGCGGCAAACTGAGTACGGTCATTTTCACCAAATGGACGAACCTTTCCTAATTCAACCGTAAACGCCTGCGCATTAAACCGCCTAACACTGAAGTAAGAAAAGGTGGTTGTCGGCGCCTGGTTCAATAAAACGGTATCGACCCCACACGCCAGTAGGAACTGAAGCTGCTGCCGACTATAAGGTGCGCCGTGTGTAAACGGATAAACGGCAAACTTCTCGCGTTTTGAGTCCCGAATTGCTGTATGCAAATCATAGTGCAGTCGCTCTCGGGAGCCATCTGGGGCTTCCAGGTAAAACCGCTCTACGTAACTCTCAATTTTGGCCGCCCGCTCGCGTTCTTTGTTCTGGGTATCGCCTTGACTATGCGCACCGCTGAATAATCGGTTCATATTCTCTTCAACAAAGCGTTCGCCTTTATTAATTGAAGCCGGGTTTGCAATTAGAAACAGCGTGCGATGTGTCACTGTCTGCTTTTCATTAATAATATCGTTAATAATGTCACGGCAAATTTCGATAGGAGCCGTTTCGTTACCATGCACTGCACAAGATAAAATAATGTCCTTTCGGCCAGGGGTTGCTGGAGTAACTTCTAGTACGCCACTGTCCCAAACCGACAATTTCGTGCCATCAGCAAGCGTTAAATCATGACTTTCATCGCAGCCCCACTCGTGCTCGCGAGTCCAGGCAAGAAAATCAGAAAAGACCTTATTCACAACGTTCTCCTATTATTTTTTTCCCGGTACATAGCCTTTTGTCGCCAGTAGCTCGCGTAATACCCGTGAACGATATTCACGACGATACAGCACTGCAACAACAATGGTGCTTGAAATGATCAGCATCACGGGGTGTAGAAACCAGGACAAATATGCCAAAGCAAAGTAGTAGGTACGTAAGCCTTTATTGTACTCGTGACCGGATTGATCCAGCACTTTGGCTGCATGCATAGCAAAACGCTTACGCTCCTCCTCAGGTTTATTCTCCTGATGATACTCGACTGAAGCTCCTAACAGCACTGACACAAAGCCAAACTGACGAATTGACCAGGTAAACTTAAAAAAGGCATAGATAAAAATGAGCGCCAGGACCGACAGCTTAAACTGCACTAAAATAGGAACAGTATCCGGACTCATTGGAATTTCGTTTAAGACCAAAACGACTTCATCGGCATGAGCTAATACGGTAATCACACCAGCTAGCACCAAAATGGTAGAAGACGCGAAGAAAGTCACTGTGCGCTCCACATTGCCAATCAAAGACGCATCGGCAACCTGATTGTCTTTGTGCATCACAGCACTAAACCAATCAATTCGTAATGAGCACAAGATACTCGATAGGCAGTGAGTTGTTCTGGCACGTTTGCGCGCAAACAATGAGTAACCTATCCAGCAAAAAAAGAAGAACAGCAAAGCGCTAAGATCAAGAAGTGACAGCAACATGTCAGCGTTTCCTATGAAATGATCCATTTATAACCAGTGTAATGATATTAGTTTACCAGTTTATGACCGCCCATACGATAAAGCCGGAGACTTAGCTCCGGCTTTATTTATTTTCCTCAAGTACTTAGTAGTTTTCTAGTGCTTCTTTCGTACTCATATCTTTGGGTTCCGGCGGTTTTGCCAGCCCGTACCAGGACAGCATAGTACGCATACCCCGTTTACTATCGGCCAGAATAAGATACAGACAAGGTATCAACAGTAAGGTGATAACGGTGGCAAAGATAATACCGAATGCCAATGATATCGCCATTGGAATCACTATTTTAGCCTGCAGACTCTTCTCCAATACAATCGGTAGCAAACCAAAGAAGGTGGTCAGCGAGGTTAAGGTAATGGCGCGGAAACGGCGGCAACCGGCATCTAGAACAGCCTTACGTAAGTCTGTTCCAACTTCACGAGCCCGATTAACATAGTCAACCATAACCAAACTGTCGTTTACCACAACCCCAGCCAGCGCAATGATACCGAACAAACTCAAAATGCTAACCGGCATACCAATTACCCAGTGGCCGATAACCGCACCGATAACACCGAAAGGTATCACCGACATAATAATCAGTGGCTGGCTGTAAGATTTCAATGGAATAGCCATTAGCGCATAGACAGCAAACATTGCCAGCAGACCACCAATTGCTAACGAGCCAGTTGCTTCCGCCTCGTCTTGAGTAGCGCCCTGTAGCTGGAAATCTACGCTAGGATACTTATCTAAAATAGCCTGAATTTTATCTTCACGTACTTCTTTTACAACCCGGAAAGGTTCAACTTTATCCTTATCGGCCCGCGCTCTAACATTCACTGAACGTTGACGGTCTATACGAGTAATGGTGCTGTAACCTTCCGCAAACTCAATATCAGCCAACTCAGTAAATGGAATTTCAGAGCCGTCCGAAGCTCGCAGTTTCATATCCTGCAAGTTACCAACAGACTCGCGTTGATCGCGAGGATAGCGAACCATTACTTTTATTTCTTCGTCACCCCGTTGAATACGCTGTGCTTCAGCGCCATAAAACGCGTAGCGAACCTGTGTGGCCAGCTCAGCCAGGTTAATTCCCATCGCTGTAGCTAGTGGCTTAGTCTGTAACAAAATTTCTTCTTTACCGTCCCCGAAGGTATCTTCTATATCGAATACACCGTCGTAGTCAGCAAGCTCAAGTTTCAGTTCATCCGCTGCGGCTTTTAGTTCATCCAGATCTTCGCCTACTAACTGGAACTCAATATCGAAGCCACTGCCGCCACCAATACTTCCCTGGAAATTAAGGGCGCGCACGCCAGCCAGTTCAGGTACTTCTTCACGCCATTGGTTTACAATTTCAAAACCATCTATCTGGCGATCTTCACCTTTTTTCAGCTCAACAAACACCGTACCTGCCGTAGTGCCATTCATCCAGATATTAGTGTGTCTGACAGCGCCTTCGCCTTCTGTTTCCTTAATTCGGTTATCAACTGCGGTCAGAGACTGCTCCACGGTATTCAAAACTTCAATAGTCCGTGTTTCTGACGTGCCGGGCTGCATTTCTACATTTGCCTGAACAAAGTCACTCGGAATATCCGGGAAGAAAACCCAGCGCACGATGCCGCCGCTCATAAGGCCTATCATTAAAATCAGCAGACCAACAAAGCTAGCTAATGTTGTGTAGCGATAATGCAGGCACTTCTTAAGAAACGGTCGGTAATGGTTCTCTACGAACGACTTAATCGCGCCGGCAAATTTGTTACGGAACCGCTGAAAAGCATTAGCCTTTTCGCCTTCTTGTTTGGAATATTTCATTCTGCTGATGTGCGCTGGCAGAATCAGCTTTGACTCAACCAGTGAAAACGCCAGACAAAGAATAACCACCCAGGCAATAGACTCCCAGATGGCGCCCATACCCCCTTCAACAGTTAACATGGGGACAAACGCAACCATGGTAGTCAACACACCAAAGGTTGCCGGCATAGCCACTCGTTTAGCCCCCGCAATAACGTTATCAACTGTCTTACCGTTTTCTTCAATTTCGGTGTAGGCGCTCTCCCCTATGACTATGGCGTCGTCCACCACTATCCCTAACACTAATATGAAGCCAAACAGCGATATCATATTAATAGAAACGTCAAACATAGGGAGCGGCATTAATGCAATGGTTCCCAAGAAACAGACAGGAATGCCTATCATGACCCAGAACGCCAAACGCAATTGCAGGAAAAGCGACAACATGAGGAAGACCAGCAAGCCACCCATCCACATATTGTTGAGCATAAGGTCTAAGCGGCCCTGAAGGTAATAGGAAGAATCCCCCCATTGCGCCAGTTGAACCGCATCCGGCAACTCTTTGTTTTTGCGTTCAACGTAACCACGAACATACTCAGCAATTTTGAGGTCATTCTGATCACCAACAGACTGTACCCGGACAAAAGTTGCCGGTTTACCGTCAAAGCGGGTATAGGATTCCTCTTCAACAAAACCATCTTTTACTTTGGCAATATCATCCAAAGTTAAACGCGTTCCGTCGGCATGACTTAACAGAACGATTTTTTCAAACTCACCGCCAACATAAGCCTGGTTATTGGCCCGCAACAAAATGTCACCGTTAGGTGTTTTAATTGAGCCGCCGGCCACATCAATTGATGTGCCACGCACCGCTTCAACTATTTGCGAGAAAGTCAGTCCATAACGCTCAAGATCTTGTTGAGAGATTTCAATTGAAATTTCATAGTCGCGATCGCCAACCACGTCGACCTTTGTAATACCACCAACTGTTTTTAGGTCATCACGAACTTCTTTCGCTAGCTCTTTTCGGCCCCGCTCGTCGAGGTCCCCATAGACCGACATCCAAATAACTTGTCGCTGGGGGCGAACCCGGTAAATATTCGGCTTTTCAATTTGCTGAGGGAAATTAGGAACCGCATCCACCAGCATTTTGACTTCATCCATGACAACCTGTACGTCATAATCAGGCTCCACTTCTAATGTCACGCTACCACCGCCCTCTCTGGACTGCGATGTCATTTCCTCAATACCGTCAACATCTTCAATAGCGTCTTCTATCAGCATGATCACACCCTGTTCCACTTCCTGGGGTGCGGCACCGGGAAATGGCACCTGAATACTGATAATATTCAATTCAACTTCTGGAAACATTTGCTTGCGCACACTAAATACCGATAACGCGCCTGCAACCAGAATGATGATCATTAATAGGTTGGCGGCCACTGTATTACGTGCAAACCACGCAATCAGGCCTGTCTGTTTTTCTGTCGTCATGATACTTACCCGCCTACATTTTCAGAGTCAGTGTCTTCTTCGTCACCGTCATCTGACTTGGCTGCTGTTTCCATTTGCTCTGGTAGAGGGTCTCCTGGCAAACGAACTTTCATGCCCGGTAAGGCATTTTTTACTTGAGTGAGCACAACCTTATCGCCACTTTCCAGGCCGGAACGGATTAGACTTGTGTTTCCTTGCGTACGCACTACCTCTACATCGCGTTTTTCCAGTTCACGATTCTCCGGAACAATCCATACAGAACTATCAGGGTTCAAAGCGTAGGTAGGAACTTCCATAAGGCCCTGTGCAGATTCACCTTCAACTTTTGCCTGAACGAAGCGACCATAACGCAATGGCACTTCATGGGTCTCGCCGCTTAAATTATAAGGATCTGGAACTTCAACAACGCCATAAATGACACGGCTGTTTTCATCCAAAACGCCTTCTGTGCGGATCAGTCTTCCCTGCCAGGTCGCTGACTGGCCTGAAACCAGAGACTCTAATTGTACGCGAGGCTTTTCTTCGGCAATTGCCGGATCCAGAATATAAGTCATATCAAGATCGCTCAGAGGTAAGCGAATTTCTGCCGTACGAGTGTCAAACACCAAGGCTATTTG
This sequence comes from Pseudomonadota bacterium, assembly GCA_051745385.1. Taxonomy (GTDB): domain Bacteria; phylum Pseudomonadota; class Gammaproteobacteria; order Enterobacterales; family Alteromonadaceae; genus Idiomarina. The sequence continues at coordinate 30,103 of JBNJDZ010000011.1, forward strand.
ACTGCCGGTTGAAACAAACTGCCCTAAGTTTGCTTCTTTACTTCTTAATACGCTGTCAAATGGTGCCTTAATGGTTGTACGTTCTAAATCACGCTCTGCCTTTGCAAGATTTGCCTCTGCCGATTCAACCGCCGCAATAGCACTGGCCAGTTGCGGCTTACGTAAACCTAACTCGGGGGCCTTCCCGTCTTCAAATGCCGCCCATTCCTCTTCTGCAACTCTTGCTCGCGCTTTCTCCTGCTCAAGTTCTGATTGAGCTTGCAGAAGTGCTGCTCGAGCTTGCTGAACAGCAACTTCGTAATCAGAAGGATCCACCTGAATAAGTGTGTCGCCTTTTTTGAAAAAGCCGCCGGCATTATAGTTATCGGCCACATCAACAATCTGACCGGTAACCTCTGCTACCAGCATAGTGGAATGTTTGGGTTTTACCGTTCCCTGGGAATCAACGATAAAAGTCATGTCGCGGGAACTGACTTCGAGAACCTCAACCATTGCTGCAGGCTTTGCCTGGTCGCGTTGTTTTGGTGGCTCAGCTGTCATACTGGCTAAGACTGATAAAACAATAGCACCCACAATAATTAAAGGTGGAATAAAGGCGCGCTTTGGAAATTTCATTTTATTGTTCTGCTCTTATTGATTAATTCACAGCCTTATTATCGCTGTTAATATTGTAAAATGTTAGACGTTAACTGTTGCCAGTTGTGTGAATACGCCGGAAAGTTGTAACTGACTGTTTCAACCCTCCAGCAACCAACATTCAGCAGCCTCTACGTAACGCGGTTTACCCATTAGCAAGACCACATCCTGTGATTGCAGCTCTGTATCACTATCGGGTTCAGGAAATTCCTCGTCATCACGCCGCAAAGCTTTCAACTGAACCTGATGCTTGTTCCAGTCGAGCTCATGAATTCGTTTACCTATAGCCCAGGCACCTTCCGGCAACGTTAGCGCTTTCAGAAACTCCAGCTTATCTGAAAGTTCAGGATCCATATCGGTTTCTGAGCCCTGGAAGAAACCATGCATCTCCCCGTAATGGTTACGGCGTTCTTTATCCAGCCTGGCAAGAATCCGACGTATAGGAATTCCGCTACGGTTCAACACATGAGAAATAAGCATTAGGCTTGCTTCCAATGTATCCGGTACCACCTGAGAAGCCCCGGCTTCCTGTAGCTGAGTCAATCTCATATCATCTTTACTGCGCACAATAATGTAAGCATTAGGGTTCAATTGACGCAGTTCTTTCAGTACATCAAGGGCGCGTAAATCATCGGCGAAGCTAATAATAATCAGATCCACAGTTTCGGCACCTACTGCCCGTAAAATATCTTTACGGGAACTGTCTCCGAAATAAACCCGGGCACCACCAGCGACCGCCTCCTGCACCCGCATAGGGTCATTATCGACGGCAATATGCGTAATTCCTTCAGCATCCAGAAAGCGGCTCATGGTTTGTCCAACCCGACCAAAACCACAAATGAGTACTTGATTTTCAAGCCCCTCGCCACTCGTTGTACGTTGCTTCTCAATATCGACTAGTGGATCAGGGTGACGAACCACTAAGTTGACCAAGGGTTTAAGGCGATGAATGATTATGGGTGTCATCGCCATACTCAGCACGCCAATACCTATCATGCTGGTAACAATTTCTTTACTCAATAAACCATGACTGCTGGCTAGCGCCACAATAACAAAGCCAAATTCACCCATTTGGAACAGAGAAATACCACTGCCCCAGGCGTCTTCGTCTCGTTCACCCATAAAGCGTGCAACCGAGCTTATTAGGGCAATTTTAATCACCGCCATAATAACCAGCGCCAAAAGTATCCAGTGAAAGTTTTGAACAAAGCCATAAAGCTGAAGCTGCATACCAATGGTGGTAAAAAACAGCCCCATCAAAATGTCACGAAACGGACGAATATCGGCCTCTAACTGATGCTTATATTGGCTTTCACCCAGCATCATGCCTGCAAGGAAAGCCCCCAGCGCCATGGAAAGCCCGAAGATATGCGTCATACCACCGGCAACCAGAGCTACCAGTAGCGTAGCAAGAACAAAAAGCTCATCGGTTCTCTGCTTAGCTATTTCCTTAAATAAGTAAGGTAATACCCATTTCCCAATGGTCATAAGTACAGCAATAACCGCTGCACCTTTCGCTAAGGCAAACAATAAAGTGGATCCAATATTGCCGTCATCGGATGCTAATAATGGAATGATAATAAGCAGAGGAACAACGGCTATATCCTGAAAAAGCAGAATAGCGACACTCATCTGCCCTCGCCGAGTGGAGGTTTGCGCACTTTCTTTCAACTGCTTAATAACAACCGCCGTAGATGAAAGAGCCAGCGCACCTGCTATTGCTAACGAAGCAGCCCATTCGTCTAACCAAATAAACCCGATGAGCAAGAATATCAGCAATGAACCAAGAACCTGTGCGGCTCCTAGTCCGAATACCCAGCGTCGCATAGCAATCATTTTAGGAAGCGAGAACTCGAGCCCGAGCGAGAACAACAGCAACACAATTCCCAGCTCAGCAACCAGATGATAATCATCGGGATCGGCTATCCAGCCCATTACATCTGGCCCGGCAATAATGCCTGCAACTAAGTAAGCCAAAATTGCTGGTAACTTAATTCTCCGGAACAACCAGACCAAAATCACGGCAACGGCTAGTAAAAGCAGAAGGCTGGAAAAAGTACCGTTCATTCAGAAGCTCCCGAATCGTTTTGTTTTTGTAGTGTCAAAATAGTAACACCCTTTTGTTTCAGAAAAACTAGCTCTTATAAAGTTTTGTAAATTATAAGAATTTTAATTTTGGCGCGAATTTTGCAAAGTTAATTTTAATTATTAAATTCAGGCACAAAGGTTTGTCATGTTGAACAGAGCTGTCGCAAAAGCTGAGAGTAAAACAACTGAGAACAAAACTCAGGCGATTATCAGTCAATTAACATCATCAACAGAACTAAAGTCGAAGTCGGCTCCGCTCAGCGAGCGTCTGCAAACCTCTCTCGACTTAAATCAAATGCTGTCCATTTATGCTGAATATATGCTGCAACGACTGCCTGTTAGTGCATTACAATTCATTTCAGACGACCAAATTATTAACCTGGTTGGCGATTACCAAAACCACAATAGTGAGTACTCGGTCATGCTTTACGCTGATAACGAATACTTGGGACAAATGGTCTATCAGTTTAAACGTGCCCCTTCCTACGTTAATAAAATACGGCTGGAGCAAATGCACAAACACCTAACTTTCCCGCTGAGAAATGCAATACACTTTTCTCGTTTACGGAAAGTTGCGGTGCGCGACCATTTAACCGGCTTAGGCAACAGAGCTCTTTTAGACGAAACATTAGAACACCTCAGTGCTCGTCTAAAACGTGACGGCAGCCAGTCTCATATTGTCATGCTATTGGACATGGACGGTTTCAAAGCTGTTAATGATCGCCACGGTCACCAACAAGGTGACGAAGTACTTAAACAGTTTGGCCTATTATTACAACAGCAGCTACGCGATACTGACCGAGTGTTTCGTTATGGTGGTGACGAATTCGTACTCATACTCGAAAACACTCAACCCGAGCAAGCTGAAGAAGTGTTTCTACGTATACGTAATGCGCTGAATAACGACATTAAACTCGCAACTTTTAACATTGGTGTCAGTGCCGGCAGCCTGGCCATGGAAAGCTTTCATAGTGCACAAGACATCATTGATGAAGCCGACAGACGTCTTTACGCCGCTAAAGTAGCAGGAAAAGATCAGCATCTGAGTTAAACCAGACCGGTTCCGGCAAGCTTATGCTGTCTTCGGTCTGGAAACTGAACCAACCCATACCCGCAACCCAAAGGTACTTTTCATTTAATTCGAGTATGGGTCGTCTCTGCCTTAACCAGGGTGGAACACCAGCCTGCTTTAGCCAATCTTTAAGTTTTTTCCGCCCCTGACGTCCTGGTCTTGCTAGCTTTTCCGCTGGCAATGAAAAGGTCAGTTTTAGCTGATTACTACCATCGAAAAGCTCGGCCGGGATCGTTAGCTTACCCCACTCCCTCAAGTCTACGTTCGTTTCATTTACTAAAGAATCACCGGGTAATTCGGCTGCCTTAATTTCACACCAAAGCGCATGCTGAAAATACCGTACAACGTAACCGTCACACTGTACTTGCAGCTGACTGTCATCGCCTGCTGAAAGTGCCTGGCGACGAATTTGCTCTAGCTGCTCGTAACTTGGTAACGGCTTTTTCTGCTCTTGCAGCCAAGTACGTAGCAAGGCACGTTGCATTGCTTCTGAACGCTGGTTTAGTAACGAGATAGGAAAGTGATGGGTATGGCTCTGCTCGTTATGTAACTTCTCTAACAACAATTCGTCCATCACCTGCTGTTGCTCAGCACAAAGCTTTGCAGCGCGCAAAACACTTTGACCAAACTGAGGCCAACGCTGCTCCAGTATAGGAATTACATCATGCCGGAGAAAATTTCGCTCAATGCTTGTATCGTAATTGGTATCGTCTTCTATCCAGGTCAAATTGCGCTGCTTCGCGTAATCTAAAATTTGTTCCTTACTGACACTCAGTAAAGGTCGACATAAACGACGGTTTCCTGTCCACGCCTGAATGCGGGCCATGGAAGACAAGCCCTTAGGACCACTGCCACGCTTTAACTGAAGAAAAAAGGTTTCAATTTGATCGTTACGATGCTGACCAAGCAGCAATACAGCATCATTCTGGGTCAGTTCAGCCATTCGTTGGTAGCGCTTTTCACGACCTGCAGCTTCTTTGCTCTGCCTATTTGCAACAGGAACATCAAGTGGCTCAAAGATGGTTGGAATACCGTAAGCTTGTACCGCTTCTTCTATAATCGAGGACCAGTCAGCAGAGCTTGGATGGAAACTGTGATCTAAGTGAATTGCCAGATAGTCATATTGAGGATGCTGCTGGCGATAACGCATCAGCAAATCAAGGACGGTTTGCGAGTCAGCCCCACCGCCAAGAGCAGCAACCAATTGCTGCCCCGGCTTTAAAGTGAGAGGTTCTAAAGCATCACAAAATAGGTCATATAGACCGTCAACCGTCATTGGAAATTAGCAGTAACCGAAAGACATCAGCTTACGATAACGCTGATCCAACAACTCTTCGTGACTTAGATCTTTTAAGCTTTCTAAGTCAGAAATCAATTGATGCTTCAGTCGCGTTGCCATTTCTTCCTGGTGGCGGTGGGCACCACCCAAAGGTTCAGGAATGACCGCATCAATTAAACCCAGCTCTTTACTACGTTGTGCCGTTACCCCCATAGCTTCTGCCGCTAAAGGAGCTTTACTGGCACTTTTCCATAAAATTGAGGCACAACCTTCAGGAGAAATAACCGAATAGGTACTGTACTGCAGCATATTAACCCGGTCGCCAACACCAATAGCCAGTGCTCCACCTGAGCCACCTTCGCCAATAACAGTACAAACGATAGGCACGGTTAAACGAGCCATAACTTTCAAATTGCGCGCAATTGCCTCACTTTGCCCGCGCTCTTCAGCACCAATTCCAGGATACGCTCCAGGCGTATCAATAAAAGTTACTACAGGCATATTGAAACGTTCAGCCGTCTCCATAAGACGCAATGCTTTACGGTAGCCTTCCGGTTTTGGCATACCAAAATTACGGCGGATTTTTTCTTTCGTTTCACGCCCTTTCTGCTGACCAATAACCATTACCGGCTTGCCATCCAAACGAGCAATACCGCCGATAATTGCTTCGTCATTAGCAAAAGAGCGGTCACCCGCCATTTCATCAAATTCGGTGAAAATCATACGGATGTAGTCAAGCGTGTATGGACGTAGCGGATGGCGCGCCAATTGTGCTACCTGCCACGCACCGAGATCAGAGAAAATTTTCTCTGTCAGTTCCTGACTTTTCGTGGTCAGCCGCTGGACCTCTTCTTCTAAGTTAAGATCCAGTTGCCCACGGTCGCCAACAGATTTCAGTTCTTCAATCTGCGCTTCAAGTTCTGCAATCGGCTGTTCAAAATCCAGAAAATTAAGGCTCATTCGCTGTCATTTCCTTTAAAATTCGAGTGAAACTTGCTGAGTTCCCAACAAGTTCTGTAATTCGTATAGTAGTTCATCAGACGGGTTCACATACCATTGTGCGCCAACATTTAAAATGGCTTCAACACGTTCCGACTGATACCGCATTTTTATCGGGCAAGTCCCTTCAGCAAAGGGTTTTAATAGCTTTTCCAGTTTACTGGCAAGGCCATTAGTGAGCTGCTCATCGGTGACTGTAATTGCTATGTGTCTGAGATACGTTTCCCGAGCCTGCTCAATTGCCATCACTTCTCTGGCAGTCATTGTATTGCTATTACTGAAGTTATCAAATCTGACCTCACCTTTTACCCACAAAATTCGGTCTTTTTCTAGCAATTCTTGATAACTTTCGTACTCATTGCTGAATAAACGCACATCCATGCGCGCTGTTTTATCATCTAAAGTAACTATAGCAAAACGCTGACCACGTTTATTGGTCAATACGCGAATATCGATGACCAGCCCCGCAATTGCGATACTTTCATCTTTGCGCGTAGGAGTAACATTCGACAACGTACTGTTAATGTAGTGCTTAAGCTCTTTACGAAAACGATTGATAGGATGTCCGGTTAAGTATAACCCCAGAGTATCACGTTCACCCTCTAACCATACCGCCTCAGACCATTTCCGTACACTGACAAACTCCTGTTCAACCGCTTCGGGTTCTGTCGTCAGAACCCCAAACATGTCTGACTGACCAATTTTCTCAGCGTTAAGGTGCTGCTCTGCCTGGCGAATCGCTTTTTCCAGAGTTGCCATCAACGCGGCACGGTGCGGTCCAAGATTGTCCATTGCACCAGCCCGAATTAAACGCTCCAGAATGCGCTTATTCATCCGCTTCAGGTCAACCCGACAACAAAAATCAAATAAATCCCGAAACGGACCGTCCTCTTGTCTCGCCTTAATGATCGATTCAATTGGTCCTTCACCAACACCTTTAATGGCACCAATGCCGTACACAACTCTTTGTTGCTCATCAACAGTAAACTTGTACTCACCTTTATTCACATCTGGTGGTAATAAATCAAGCCCCATGCGTTCGCATTCATCAGCCAAAGTGACAATTTTATCGGTATTGTCCATATCAGCTGACATCACCGCTGCCATAAACTCTGCAGGGTAATGGGTCTTCATCCATAAAGTTTGGTAAGAAACCAACGCATAGGCTGCAGAGTGCGACTTGTTAAAGCCATAACCGGCAAATTTCTCAACCAAATCGAAGATTTTCATGGCCAATTCAGGGTCGATTTTATTTTTAGCTGCCCCTTCACGGAAAATCTCGCGCTGTTTGGCCATTTCCTCTGGTTTTTTCTTACCCATTGCACGGCGTAATAAATCTGCACCACCGAGCGTGTAGCCCGCCAGAACCTGCGCTATCTGCATGACCTGCTCTTGATACAGAATGACCCCGTAAGTAGGCTCCAGTATCGGTTGCAAGCTATCGTGCTGGTACTTAACATCCGGGTAAGAGATCTCTTCACGGCCATGTTTGCGGTCGATAAAGTTATCAACCATTCCCGATTGCAATGGCCCCGGACGGAACAGTGCAACCAAAGCGATGATGTCTTCAAAAGAATCCGGCAGAAGCTTTTTAATCAGCTCTTTCATGCCGCGAGACTCTAACTGGAAGACCGCCGTTGTTTCGGCCTTCTTCAATAATTTAAAACAGGCCGGATCGGTTAAATCAATTGCGGTAATATCTATAGGGTCTTTGCCGCTTTTAGCGTGACGACGGTTTACCATGTCGACAGCCCATTGGATAATAGTCAGCGTTCTAAGGCCTAAGAAGTCAAATTTAACCAGGCCCGCTGATTCAACATCGTCTTTATCAAATTGCGTAACTGGGTTGTTGCCTTCGTCGTCGCAATACAGTGGCGAAAAATCGGTTATTTTGGTTGGGGAAATAACCACACCACCAGCATGTTTACCGGCGTTACGAGTCACACCCTCCAGAATACGAGCCATATCAATAATGGCCTTAACTTCTTCGTCTTGCTCGTACGCAGCACCAAGTTGAGGCTCTACCTCAAAGGCTTTAGCCAGGGTCATACCCGGGTCACCCGGTACCAGCTTTGATATTCTGTCGACAAAACCGTATGGGTGGCCCAGCACCCGGCCAACGTCACGGATGGCCGCTTTAGCCGCCATGGTGCCGAAGGTAATAATCTGCGAAACCGCTTCGCGTCCATAAAGATCAGCGACGTGGTCAATAACCTCGTCGCGGCGATCCATACAGAAGTCGACATCGAAATCCGGCATGGAAACCCGCTCGGGATTCAGAAATCGTTCAAAAAGAAGGTCAAACTCAAGCGGATCAAGATCGGTAATTTTAAGCGCATAAGCCACTAAAGAGCCAGCACCCGACCCTCGCCCCGGGCCTACGGGAATACCGTTATCTTTACTCCACTGAATAAACTCCATAACGATAAGGAAATAACCGGGAAAGCCCATATCGTTAATAACACCCAGCTCGCGTTTGAGCCGCTCATCGTATTCAGGACGCTTTTGTTGGCGTTCCTCCGGGTCTGGAAACAAAAACTCTAAACGCTCTTCCAGACCTTCTTCTGAAGCTTTGATGAGAAACTCTTCAGTCGTCAAGTCGCCCGTTGGAAACTTGGGAAGAAAATACTCACCCAAACGCACGGTAACGTTACAGCGTTTGGCTATCTCAATCGTGTTTTCTATTGCCTCAGGAATATCAGAAAACAGCTCTATCATTTCTTCGCTGGAGCGAAGGTATTGCTGCGGAGAATACTTTTTGGGACGACGCTTGTCTTCTAGCTGGTAGCCGTCATGAATGGCCACTCGAATTTCGTGCGGATCGAAGTCTTCTTCTTTGAGAAAAACAACTTCGTTAGTTGCAACCACAGGGAGTCCCGTTTGACCAGCCAAGGCCACCGCTTTATGCAGGTAATCTTCTTCCTGGGGGCGTCCTGTACGCACCAATTCGAGATAATAGCGATTAGGAAAGTATTGCTGATAAAAATCCAGAGCAATATCAAGTTGGCTGTCATGCCCTTTAATCAGAGCCTGTCCGACATCCCCTTGTCGACTGCCCGACAGAAGGATAATGCCCTCGTTATGCTGTTTAAGCCAGTCCTTATCGATAACGGGCTTACCTTTAACATTACCTCTTAAATAAGCCTTTGAAATCAGCTGTGTAATTTGCTGGTAGCCTTCATTGTCCATCGCCAGCGCAGTCAGCCGGAAAAGCTCGGATTCAGGATACTCTGCCTGAACCCAAAAGTCGCAGCCAATTAAAGGTTTTAACCCTAACTTATGCGCCGCGCCATAGTAGCGAACTAAACCACAAAAGTTCATTTGGTCAGTAATGGCCAACGCCGGCATACCGGCATCAGCAACCGCTTCACAAATGGGCCCAACTTTCGCCAGGCCATCTATCATGGAAAAGTCACTATGAATTCTTAGGTGAACAAAGTTTGGTGCAGTCATTTTACGAATACAGTCTGGCTTTTTTCGTTATCATTTTATGGTCTTTATTGTGCCTTAAGCGGCCTTCGAAGTATATCGTCAGTGTAACTTCAAGCGCGGTTTTACCACATGGTTCAGTTTATCCACCATCAATAACAACAACATTTTCCACCAGCCATGTAAGGCTCTTTGGTGCATTCGGTATAAACTGGCGTATGCCCAACGCGCCAGAGTGCCTTCAAGCGACATTGATAAACTTTTACTTTGCATCAAGTTACCAACAGCAGAAAAACGACTTAACGAAACTAACGAGCCGCGATCTTTATACTTAAACGGCTTCGCTGACTTGCCCTTGTACTCGCGAACAATATTTTCATACAAACACTCTGCCATTTGATGCGCAGACTGTGCTCTGGGTGGCACCCAGCGTTCATCGTCAATTTTGCAACCCGCGCAGTCACCTATGGCATAAATACTTTTATCAGATACCGACTGAAGGTACTGGTTAACTTCAATCTGGTTATTCTTTCTAACCTCCAGGCCCCATTCCTTAACCACATCCGGCGCCCGGACTCCTGCCGCCCAAACCATTAGATTTGCCTGAATCGGTTCGCCTTCCGACAGAACCAGAGTATTTTCATTAACCTCTGTCACCGGGTTATCCAGAATAACTTCGACGCCAAGCGACTTTAGCTTTTTCTCCACTGATTTCGACAAGCGTTCAGGCAAAGCAGGCAATAATCTTTTACCGGCTTCTATTAGACGCACTTCAAAATGCTTTTGGTCCAGGTAAGACAAACCATAAATCGATAGCAGCGAAACCGAGTGAATTAACTCAGCCGCCAATTCAACTCCAGTAGCACCACCGCCAACGATAGACAGAGACAACTTTGTTTCCTTGCCATCTTCAATTGATTGATTTACCCGTAAGAACTCATTTAACAGGTGTTCGTGAAATTCATCTGCCTGGCGCAATGAGTCCAGAAAATAGCAATGCTCCCCAACACCGGGAGTTCCAAAGTCTGCGGTAACACTGCCTATTGCAAGAATTAATCTGTCGTAGTGAATGCTCCGCGGCGCCAACACTTCATGACCCTGTTCATCTTTTATTGCCGCTAATTGAATCGACTTTTCATCTTTATCCACTGACTCTAAAGTACCAACCAGAAACTGAAAGCCTTCGCGGGCACTCTGTCCCCGATAATCCAGTTCAGCCAGGCGCGAATCTAACGCGCCTGAAGCGACCTCGTGTAATAGCGGTTTCCATAAGTGAGTGCTATTACGATCAATTAACGTAATTTTTGCTTTCTTTTTACGACCCAGCTTTCTTCCCAGCATGGTCGCTAATTCCAGTCCACCTGCACCACCACCAACAATGACAATCCGTTCTTGCATTTGTGCCTCACCTATCTGCAGATAATAAAAAAGCCACTGACGATGATAACGCCAGTGGCTTTAGATAACGACTGTTCAGTCGAAATTATTTCTGTATGACTTAGTCGATACTTGGGTCTGTTAATCCGCGACGTTCAAGCAGAGCTTCAACAGTCGGCTCTTGACCACGCCAGTCGATATACTGCTGCATCGGATCTTTACTGCTGCCTTTTGACAGAATTTCCTTACGGAAAGCCTGACCGTTTTCAAGGCTTAAGCCACCATTATTTGCCATATGCTTAAACGCATCAGCGGCCAGTACTTCACTCCACATATAAGCGTAGTAGCCTGCTGAGTAGCCGCCTGCAAATACGTGAGCAAAATAAGTCGAGCGATAGCGTGGTGGTACAGCTTCAACTGCTACACCGTTTTTCTCCAGTGCATCTTGCTCAAATCCAGCAACATCATCGATCTCAGTCCCTGACTCAATAGTATGATACTCAAGATCCAATAACGCAGCAGAGAGATACTCTAAGGTATCAAAGCCCTGATTAAAGTTACGTGCATCCAGTACTTTTTGCAGTAATTCGTCAGGAATCTGCTCACCGGTTTCATAGTGCTTCGCATACCTCGCGATAACTTTTTCGTTTAAAGTCCAGTCTTCCTGAAAGGTCGATGGAAACTCAACATAGTCACGAGGTACTGAAGTACCAGCCTGCGAAGGGTATTTAACATCAGAGAACATACCGTGCAACGCATGTCCCATTTCGTGGAACATAGTTGATACTTCATCAAAGCTGATTAAGGTTGGTTCACCTTCCGGCGCTTTTGTGATGTTCATGTTGTTCACGATAACAGGCTTCTGGTTCATCAGTTCAGACTGAGTACGGAATGAACTCATCCAGGCACCGCCACGCTTGCTGTCGCGAGTGAAATAGTCGGCATAGAACAAGCCAATACTTGAGCCATCAACGTCTTTTACTTCATACACAACCACTTCGTCATGATAGACCGGAATGTCGTTGCGCTCTTCAAACGTGATACCAAACAATTGGTTCATTGCGTAGAATACACCGTCTTCTAATACGCGGTTAAACTCGAAGTATTGTTTTACTTCATCAGAGTCAATGGCGTATTTTTCTTCACGCACTTTCTCAGCGTAATAGAACCAGTCCCAAGGCTTCATTTCAAAGTCTTCGCCTTCGGCTTCAATCATTGCTTGAATTTCTTCAGCTTCTTTTTCTACATTGCTAACAACAGCCGGAACCAGATCACGCAGCATTGACTGAGCAGCTTCTGGAGTGCCTGCCATGTTATCGGCCAGCACGTAGTCACCCCAGCTGTCATACCCCAGTAGTTTTGCTTTATCGGCGCGAAGCTTGGTTAAACGCTGAACCATAGGGCGTGTGTCAGTCTCGGTATTGCCTGAACCACGATTCGCTGAGGTTTCCCAGATTTTTTGACGCAGTTCACGGTTTTCAAGATCAGTAAGAATCGACTGACGAGTGGTGTTAGTCAAGGTGATAGCGTATTTACCTTCCATATCACGACTTTCAGCCGCTTCTGCCAGAGAGGCAATTTTACTGTCACTTAAACCAGCCAGTTCTTCTTTGTCATCAACCACAATCACGTTTTCTTTAGTCAAAGCCATCAAGCTCTTTTGGAACTCAGTGGTTAAACTGGAAAGCTCTTTATTAATTTCACGAATCTGCTGCTTTTGTTCGTCGTCAAGCTCTGCGCCAGCACGAACAAAGTTTTTATAGGTATCTTCCAGCAGGCGTTCAGACTCAGCATCAAGATCCAGTAAGTCACGGTTGTCGAATAAACGCTTAACACGTGCGAACAAGTCAGCATTTAACATGATACCGTCGCGATGAGACGCCATTTTAGGTGCTAATTTACCTTGTAAGTCACGAATTTCATCGCTGCTGTTAGAAGATGAAAGGTTATAGAAGACTGAGCTTACGCGGCTGAGGATCTCGCCTGCTTTTTCCATTTCAACAATGGTGTTTTGAAAATTTGGTTCTGCCGGGTTTGTTGCAATAGCCTCAATTTCAGCCATTTGCTCTTCCATACCACGCTCAAATGCAGGTTCAAAATGTTTGAACTCAATTGCATCGAAGTCTGGAGCCTGGTAAAGCAAAGAACTTGCTTCGAAGAAAGGGTTTGATGCTGTTGCTTGTTGACTGCTGTCAGCAGATGCAGCTTGGTTTTCAGTAGTTGATGAGTTATTTGCATCACTGCAAGCTCCCAACGATACTGCTGCGCCCACAGCTACAGCCAGTAAAGTTTTACGCATGGGTATCTCCCGTTGTCTTTGTTATGTCATTGTGATTTTGGTGACAATACTCTAGCCCTACGAAAGCTTAGGCTCAAGAGCTAAACGGCAAAAAGCGTGATCTGCAGGGTAAAAATATGAAACAAACTGTGATTAAGGGAATATATGGGTACTTTATCGGAACTTAGGAAAGTGTGTGCCATAAAACAGGGAGATTAAACAGAATAATGGCGGAGTGGACGGGACTCGAACCCGCGACCTCCGGCGTGACAGGCCGGCATTCTAACCAACTGAACTACCACTCCGCAAAATTCTTGGGGGCGTACTAAATGGCGGAGTGGACGGGACTCGAACCCGCGACCTCCGGCGTGACAGGCCGGCATTCTAACCAACTGAACTACCACTCCGCATTAGTACTACACGTTGAAGTCTCCCTCAACGCGGCGTGCATATTACGAGTGAGGGGCAAATGAGTCAACACTTTTTTTAAAGATTTTTGCCGACTGTCTGATTTATATTCAGATCTGCGCTTTTTTAACCACAAAGGTCATTTTTTACCACTTTTCTCTGCATTTCCAGTTTCTTGATCTCTAGGGTCAGTGGATACTTTTTTTTGTCTAAATTTAAACCACCACAATGCAAACAAAGCCAGACCAATCAAAACAAAATTCACTACAACAATGATAATCAGGTTCGTCATTGCCTGTTTCTCTTTTATCTCTCGTTCCTGACGAGCTTGTTCCCGCTGCCGCTCTAACTCTCTTTGCTGCTGTTCAGCAAGCTCGGCCGCTGTAGGCTCTGGCGGTGGCGGCTCCTTTGCAATAAAGCTAAAGTCGTCAATTCTGGCTTCAAACTCCCTACCGTCGACCGTCGTAGCAAAAATATCTAAATCGACTAAGTGCTTTCCAAAAGCCAGGTTCGCAATCTCAACATGGTGCGGAAATCCTTCTGTTTCACTGACTGTGAATTTGCGTACTTCACCGTTAGGAAAAGCAGTTTCTCCATTAATAACCAAACTGTTAGGATCTATCCAGTTGTCATCCACGTCAATCTTCAATCGATGGTTCTCGTCGACAGATTCGGATTGAATAACTTCAAATTCAACAGGTAGAGGTTCAACCTCAAGCGGGCCGAACTCAAACACGCGCTGATACAGCGGTGTTGTCATTTCATAAGTAGCCATCCACTCACCAGGCTCAATACTCAGATTGAAAAAACCCGTGAAAATACCATCGCCAGATTGCTCATCATGTCCCCGGCCATTATCTTCAAATTGAGCTACCCGAGATGGATTAGCACCAAAGTTATCAAAGTCAGGGTTGTTAGTACTTACAAACAGTACGTCTAATATAACGGTCTGGCGGAAACGTGCCGTTTCGACCATTTCATCGCCATTATAGAGTTTACCCTCAACTTTTAGCTCTTCATGCTGAAATAAAGGGTTCGGCAAAGGTTCCGCTTCGAAACGAATGTCAGAGATTACCAATGCTTTATTGTTTTCATCGATACGACCGGCAGCTTGCCAGGGACCCGGCTGGGGCTCTTTAATTTGAATGATGTCAAAATTAGGGTCGGTATACCACGTAACTTTATCCTCTGGATAGCGTGAGTCATACCATTTGCTGCCGTCAGGTTTTATCAAAACCAGTGGCTTACTGCCAGGTTCGCGAAAAAACAGCAAGGTAACTTCTTCAATATTTTCATCGATACGAAAACGTTGACCTTTAATTGGCAACTTGTTGGTAATGTCGCCTTCTATCAGGCTCATCGCCTGCTTTTCAACTTCCTCTTTAGAGTCAACATCAGTAAAACTCTGCATCGCGAAAGCTTTTGAGCCAGTCGCCAGAACCAGTAATAAAGCTAAGAGTCTTGCCACAGACAACGCCCACCTTCTTCTTTAACTCGCGCTAAACGCGCTTCATGTAATGCTTCTTCATCGGCCGTTGCGCGTAAAACCTTTAATGCTGGAGGGTTAGTCACTCGTTGGTGTTCAACTTTTTGCGAACCACCTTGATTATCTTTTCCGTGGCTGGCCAAGTTCAAATCTGTCTGACCGCCTGTCATCATCAAATAAACATCAGCCAGAATCTCAGCATCAAGCAATGCGCCGTGTAGTTCACGGAACGAATTGTCAACACCAAAAGCGCGACATAAAGCATCCAGGTTATTTTTTTGACCTGGCCGCATTTCGCGCGCTAACTGCAAAGTATCCAGTACCGTACAGTAGTCATTCGTCAAACCAACATTAGGCCTTATACGGCTAAATTCAGCATCCATAAAACCCACATCGAAAGGTGCATTGTGAATCACCAACTGCGAACCTTTGATAAATTCGATGAAATCATGCACAACCTGAGCAAATACTGGCTTATCGGTCAGAAAGTCATTCGTTATTCCATGAACCTCAATAGCTTCCTGCTCAACCACCCGTTCAGGATTAATATAAACATGAAAATGATTACCGGTTAGTTTGCGGTTAATAAGCTCCACACAGCCGATTTCGATAATTCGATGGCCCTTGGCAGGGTCAATACCGGTAGTTTCTGTATCTAATACGACCTGACGCATGCTGAAATCCTGATATACTCGCTGAAAACAATGGATATAGTAGCAAGTAACATGTCGAACTCAAAAACTGTTCATTTATATACCGACGGCTCTTGCCTTGGGAATCCCGGGCCAGGCGGCTATGGCGCCGTATTGGAATATGGCAAACATCACAAAGAGCTGAGTCAAGGATATAAGCTAACGACTAACAACCGGATGGAAATGCTTGCTACCATTGAAGGTTTACGCGCTTTAAAGCGTTCCTGCCACGTTATTCTTACAACGGATAGTCAATATGTAAAACAAGGCATTGAACAATGGATGCAACGTTGGAAGCAAAATGGCTGGCGCACATCGGCACGTAAGGCGGTAAAGAATAAAGATTTGTGGCAACAACTGGATCAGGAAGTCAGTCGCCATAAAGTAGACTGGAAATGGATTAAAGGTCACTCTGGGCACAAGCAAAATGAGCGTTGCGACGAACTGGCCCGCAACGCCGCAACGCGCGAGCCACTACTAGAAGATAAAGGGTTTGAGGGCGAGTAAGTTACTCGCCAGCAACTACCGGCAGCTTTTTCTCCTGCCAGGCACTCATACCTCCATCTACGCTATAGACGTCGTCGAATCCCATACGTTGCAGACTTTCCGCTGCCAGTGCTGAACGCCCTCCGGTACGACAAATAAGGTACAGAGGCTTTTCAGCAATGCGCTCTAGTGCATTATCATAGCCTGCCACATCAGGGTGTTGGTTCAATTGCATTTCCAGCACGCCACGAGGCATGTTTACCGCCTCACGAATATGCCCCTGCCCGTATTCAGCTGGCTCTCTCACGTCGATAACACGAGCACCCTGCTCTATCGCTTTTTGCAAATCATCGGTTGTTACTTCTTTTACATTAGACTTCGCTTTGCCACATAACTCTTGCGCTGTAATCATAGTTTAATACCTCTTTAATTGCGTTTAAATTTTGAAAACTGTTTTGTCGTCATTGCCGCTGCCGTTTGCCTTCCATTTACAGCAAGTTGCTTCCGCTGAACTGAGGGTTTCAACCGACTTATCAAAGTTTGTTTCCTGGCCACAATAAAGTAAGCGGCACGCATCCCCGGTATTGCTTCGCTCAGTTTTGTTGACCAGTCGTTTCCTTTATGTTCGCTGTGGTGTAAAAAGTGTGAAACATAGAATTCAGACTCCAGCACTTCAAACCCTAGAACTTCCAGCCAATCTTTTACTCTTATCAACGTAAAGTACCGCCCACACCAGGGAAAGCTCTTTTTATGACGAATAAAGAACCCACTTGCTACTGCTGGGCTATATGGATTAAAGCCGGTCAATACCAGTACACCGTCTTCATCGAGAACCCGGGTAACCTCTCTTAATAGCTTGTGTGGGTTTTGGCAAAATTCAAGGACAAAAGGAGCAATGAGGTTATCCACACTGTCCTTTTTTAACGCCATGTCAGTCAGCTCACTGCGCACCGCAACCTTTCCCGCGGCACCTAAGGTCAGCCAGTCGGCACTGCCTCTAAAACAGTCATTGAGCCCCGGCCCCAATGAGCTAATTGCCACCGTCTTTCCAGGCTTCAACCTGCGTTGGTGAGACCGGATAAGCTCAGCCGTCTGCTCCACCATGTATTGCCCACAGGCTATTTGCTGCCAATCTTCCGGGGCCGCTAAATCAATTTTCGAGTATGCTGGTTTAATTAACACGGCTAATTCCTGTATTATGAACTTATCTTCAACTTACTCGCTGGGTTTCTCATCCTAGCGCTATAGGGGTTAACATGCGAGTTCATGCAATTGAAGCTTTTGATGACAATTATATATGGGCGATTGAAACCAATAATAATGACACTGTTATTATTGTAGACCCTGGAGAAGCTAAACCCGTTCAACAGTGGCTGAAACAAAACAATAAAAGTATTGATTCTATCCTGGTCACTCACCACCATTACGATCACACAGGTGGTATTGCTGAGTTAGTCCAGGAAACCCCATGCCCGGTTATTGGCCCGAATAACCCTGAAATAAAAACCTTAACTCAAACAGTCAGCGAGGGTAATACAGTAACGGTTGGCGGCATTCCATGGCAGGTTTTTAGCACTCCGGGACATACTTTAGATCACATCAGTTTTTATACCCCCGGTTTCCTGTTCTGCGGTGACACGCTGTTTTCTGGCGGATGTGGCCGAATGTTTGAGGGAACACCAGAGCAATTCACTCATTCTCTTTTAAAGCTGCGCAAGCTACCGGGCGACACCCGGGTATTCTGTGCCCATGAATACACCCAGGCAAATCTAGCCTTTGCTTTAAAAGTTGAGCCAGACAACGCTGTACTACAAAGTTATGCCGAAAAGGTCAAAATGCTGCGTGAACAGGATCAAATTACTCTACCAAGTACGCTACAGTTGGAATTAGCCATTAACCCCTTTCTCCGTTTTGATCAAAAAAGTGTTATCGCAGCGGCCAGTGAACATGCCAGAAGTGTAAAAAACACCCCTGAGGACGTTTTTTACACAATTAGACAGTGGAAAGATAACGCGTGATTCTTTAAACTCCTCAAGATTTTAATAATTATCGGAAGTAAATTACGCATGACAGACAGCAAGCGAAAGAACACATGGTTTAAGTACTGTATGGTAGTCAGTGGCTTGGCATTAAGTGGCTGCCAAAACACTATGCTGTTTAGCGACAACGCCCCGATAGAAACCAACCAGCCATCTGAGCTCAAGCTAACGCCCATTCCTGAAGAAGTAATTAGTCAGCCAGCTGAAGAAGAAATCGCAGCGACTAAACCTGTTGAGCTGACACCTCAACAACAGGATGACCTTTGGGTACGAATTCGACAGCAGTTGCGTTTTGAGGTACCTGATGTACCCAGAGTGCAAAGCCAGCGCAACTGGTATGCTAGCCACCCCGAATATTTGGACCGCGTTGCTAAGCGAGCCGAGCCTTACCTTCATTTGATTGTCGAAGAGCTGGAAAAGCGTGATATGCCAGTTGATCTGGCATTATTGCCAATAGTAGAAAGTGCGTTCGACCCATTTGCCTATTCGCACGGCAGTGCTTCGGGTGTTTGGCAGTTTATTCCGGGTACGGCGCGCCAGTATGGCTTAGATATCAACTGGTGGTATGACGGTCGCCGTGACGTTTTCGCAGCTACTCATGCCGCTTTAGACTATTTACAAGCGTTGCACCGTTACTTTGATGGCAACTGGATGCATGCCATTGCAGCCTACAATTCAGGTGAAGGCAGGGTGGCCGCTGCCATTCGAAAAAATGAACGATTGAACAAGCCAACTGACTTCTGGAGTTTGTCTCTGCCGCGCGAGACAAGAGCTTACGTGCCTAAATTGCTTGCCTTAGCAGAAATACTGGCCAACAGTGAAGAGTATGGTGTTGCTTGGTACCCTATTGAAAACCAACCAAAACTGGAAGTGGTTGAAACTCCGGCGCAAATTGATTTGGCATTAGCCGCAGACATGGCTGATATGCCACTGGATTTACTGCACCAGTACAACTCAGGTTATAACCGTTGGGCAACAGCACCAAACGGCCCTCATCGTTTGCTTCTTCCTAACCAGAATGCGGAAAAGTTTAAGCAGGCATTAAGTGAAACCGAGCCGAAAGATTGGCTGAGCTGGACACGCCATGAAGTTAAATCCGGTGAAAGCCTGTTAACTATTTCAAATAAATACAATACATCGGTCGACGTTATTCAGCAGGTGAATGATATTAGCAGTCACATTATCCGTGCTGGTGAACATCTGTTAGTCCCTGTTGCGACTCTAAACATCGACAACTATAAGCTATCCCAGGATCAGCGACGCGAAAACCGTCAGGATCAAAAACGTCAGGGTAAACGTCTAGAGCACGTTGTCCAGTCGGGTGATACACTATGGGATCTTAGCCGTGCTTACAGCGTCAATTTACGAGACTTAGCACGTTGGAATTCTATGGCTCCTGGTGATTATTTAAGACCAGGACAAGAATTGGTGGTTTGGACGGAAGCTGAACCCTCTTCGGCAGTACAAAGCGGTATCAACAGCATTATGCGTAATATCCGATACCGTGTGCGAACCGGTGACTCACTGGCCAGGATTGCTGATAAATTTAATGTCACCATTCATCAAATAGAGCAATGGAATAATATTCAGCGCAATCGTTATCTACAGCCAGGACAAATGCTTAAATTAAAAGTAAATGTCACTGAGGTGAGTAGTTGAGGCAACCTATGAACAACTTAAAATTTGTTTTTGTCGTTATGACATTACTTTTTAGTACACAAACTTTAGCTGACTGGAAAGCAGAGGGAAGCGGAAAAGTCATTTACCCTTCAGGTCGCACTGAGCCTTTAGATTTTGGTTTCGAATATAAAAAGGTTTATGACACCGTTATTTTTACCGCAGGGGAATCCCAAATGCGGAGCTCAGAAATGCCGCCAAACTATATTCTTAACCTGTTCGTTAATAAGCAGGGACAAATTTATGTGGCTGAATTTGCTAGCGGCTTTTTCAAGGGTTTTGAATTAACTATTGGTGAACATAAAATCAGCGTGAATCACCGCCGGGAATTTGATGAAGAGGAACCACTCCGGCATCTGCGCGTGCAAATTAATGATCGCAGTTACTTGCTGGATACAACGCACCCTACTATCAAATTTGAATTCGATGAAGAAAAAGGCATTGCTGATATCAACGGCTCAGGCCTGTTAAAAGACTTGAGCTCTCGCGGGCGTTAGTCTTTTAACAACTGATACAATGCATCTTCATCCAGTATCGAAAGCCCTAGGGACTGGGCTTTTGTCAATTTTGAGCCTGCGTTCTCCCCTGCAACCAAAGCCGTTGTCTTTTTAGAAACACTGGAAGCGACTTTCGCGCCTAGCGCTTCAAGCGCCGATTTTGCTTCATCACGAGTCATAGTCGATAAAGTACCAGTAATTACATAAGTCTTACCTGCCAGGCGATCACTTTGAACAGAGCTGGCTTCTTCACCTTCCGGCCAGGAAATAAACGCCCTTAGTTCCGCTACGACCTGCTGATTGTGAGGTTCATGAAAGAAAGACACAATATGGTGCGCGACAACAGCCCCCACATCCGTGACTTCCTGTAACTGCTCGCTATTAGCTGCAACAAGCGCATCCAGATTTTTAAAATAATTTGCCAGCGCGTTGGCCGTGGCTTCACCCACTTCCCGAATACCTAATGCATAAATAAAACGGGCTAACGTTGTTTCTTGTGTTGCTTTAATCGAATTTCGAAGATTTTCAGCAGATTTACTGCCCATTCGAGGCAAAGTTGCCAACTCGGCTTTTGATAAACGGTAGAGATCCGCAGGTGACTTTACCCAGTCTCTTTCCACCAGTTGCTCTACAATTTTATCTCCTAAGCCGTCAATATCCATGGCTTTACGAGAAGCAAAGTGCTTGATCGCTTCTTTGCGCTGAGCAGCGCAATACAAACCTCCCGAACACCGAGCTACGGCTTCACCTTCAACTCGCTCAATATCGGACTGACAAATCGGGCAATGCAGAGGAAACTCAATAACGTCGGTTTTTTCAGGACGTTTATCTTTTACCACACTAACAACTTGCGGAATCACGTCTCCGGCGCGACGAATGCTCACACAGTCACCAATTCGCACCCCTAAGCGCTCAATTTCATCGGCATTGTGCAAAGTTGCATTCGATACCGTGACGCCCCCAACATTAACTGGTTCTAAACGTGCTACAGGCGTAATAGCGCCTGTTCTGCCGACCTGAAAGTCGACTCCGGTAATGGTAGTCAGCTGTTCCTGCGCAGGAAACTTACGAGCAATAGCCCAACGCGGAGCCCTGGCAACAAAACCTAAGTCTTGTTGCAAACGAACAGAATCGACTTTAAAAACAACCCCATCGATGTCGTAATTCAGAGAGTCCCGGCGCGCTAAAATAGCTTCATAGTAATCATCACAGCCCTGCATCGAATCAACGGTTTTGATTTCAATGTTAACCGGCAGACCCCAGTCTTTCAGTTGCTGTAAACGCATATAATGACTGTCAGACAACTGCGTGGTTTCTGAAATTAACCCCAGACTGTAAGCATAGAAATGCAAAGGCCGTTTTGCTGTAATTTTAGAATCTAACTGTCGCAAACTGCCTGCCGCCGCATTACGCGGGTTGGCAAACACCTTTTCATCGCGCAAACGGGCTTGCTCATTGAAGCGTTCGAAAGCGCCTAATGGCATGACCACCTCACCGCGCACTTCGAGCCGCTCAGGAACATCGCCCGAAAGCTTTAGTGGTACGTTACGAATGGTTTTTACATTTTCTGTAATGTCTTCCCCGCTTTGACCATCGCCACGTGTTGCCCCACGCACTAATAGCCCGTCTTCATAAAGCAGACTAACTGCGGCGCCATCAAGTTTAGGTTCACAGCAGAAAGTAACGGCCTGGCTGGTATCTAAGCGCTGCTCAACTCTTTTACTGAACGCTTCAAACTCTTCAACAGAAAAAGCGTTATCCAGCGATAACATGGGTACTTCATGCTGAACCGTTTTGAACTGACCCAGTGGCTTCCCACCAACCTTCATTGTGGGCGACGAAGTATTTTTTAAATCGGGATGCTCAGTTTCTAATGCCTTAAGCTCGCGAAACAAACGGTCATACTCAGCATCAGGTACGCTAGGTTCGTCGTTTTCGTAATATTCTTTGTTGTAGCGATTAAGTAACTCTTCCAACTCTTGCATACGCTGGGAAACAGACTGATTCATAGTGACCTGTAGTTAAGCTGAATGTTTACGTTCAAACTCACGAATACGTTGGCGAGCTTCGTGAATCGACTGGCGGGTCAATAACTGGCGCTGCCCATCCAAAACCTGTCCTTGCGGAATTTCGGTAGCGAGCTTCTTAGCCGCATTAAGCATCATATTAAAGGCTTGCTGACCATCAAATTTCATGGGTAACGCCATGAAAAAAGCAACACCGTCAGTTTCGAAGTTTTCCATATTATCCAGGTCGAAAGTTCCCGGGTTGAACATATTCGCCACACTGAAAATCATCGGCCCCGTACCGGCCGTATTTTCATAGCGATGGAAAATACCCAGCTCGCCGAATTTACAGCCCAGCTCCGTCATCATTTGCAATAAGACAGCACCCTGTACAGGCCCCTTAACATGCAAGGCAATAACTTCTTCCGGAACCGACTCAAAATCCTCGGAGTCTTTCTGATTATCTTCCTCTGCCGATTCGTACTGCCCGGCTTCCTCATCATGTTCGTCTTTATCGTCGAATTTAAGCTCTGTTTGCTCAACTTCAACTTGCTCTTCGTTACTAACACGCATAGACGGCAATGATTCAGAAAGCTCATCATCACGATCAAGATCCATCGACATCTGCTCAATATGCTCGTTGTCGTCCTCTTTTTCTGAGGTCGAAGAGCTCAGTTCAGACGCAACAGATTCTTTGGCTTCTGTCGCTTCTCCCGCCTTATCTTGAACAACACGTACTTCGCCTATACCGTCGTCATCAAAACTTGATGATTGCTGTTGACGGTTTTCTGCCACGCGTTGCTCACGTTGACGCTGTTGCGCATTGCCTTTACGTATCTTCCAGACGCCATGTGCAACAATGCCGGCTATTGCCAGAATCCCAAGAATACTAAGGGTAATTTGTAAACTGCCCATTTTCGCTCCATAAAGCCTGTTTTAATCAGCGTCTGTCATCGCTACAGCCTGTTCAACATCAACCGCTACTAACCGCGAGACCCCAGCTTCTTGCATTGTGACTCCGGCCAGGTGAGTTGCCATTTCCATAGCCACTTTGTTGTGACTGATATAAATAAATTGTACCGACTCAGACATTTCACTGACCAGACGACAAAAACGACCCACATTGGCATCATCTAACGGTGCATCGACCTCATCTAGCAAGCAAAAAGGTGCCGGATTCAAGCGAAATATCGCGAACACCAATGATAATGCGGTCAGCGCCTTTTCTCCACCGCTAAGCAAATGAATTGTGCTATTTTTCTTACCCGGTGGCCTCGCCATAATAGTAACGCCTGTTTCCAGTAGGTCATCATCAGTAAGTTCCAGCGTGGCACTACCACCACCAAAAACTTTCGGAAACAGAACTTGTAAGTCATGGTTTATTGCATCAAAGGTTGTTTTAAACCGGTGACGCGTTTCTTTATCAATCTTGCGAATTGCGGCTTCCAGAGTCTCTAACGCCGATGATAGATCATCCACTTGCTGGTCGAGATACTGTTTACGCTCTCTTTGCGCTTCGGCTTCGTCAATTGCCGCTAAGTTTATAGCACCGAGTCTTTTTATCTTATTTTGTATTGATTCCAGTTCTTGCTGCCACTGTTTTTCGTCAGCTTCAAAGGACAGATCTTCCAATATACTTTTCAAAGTAAGACCTGTCTCAGCCAGAGTTTCAAGCACTGCCTGACTGCGTTCCTGCAATTTAACCTGCTCAATTTCAGTAGTTTGCATCGCCTCTTTGGACTGGCTTATTTTGCTTTGAATTGCACTCTGTCCCTGAGTGAGTTGCTGCAAGTCATGCTCCAATCGCGACAATTGCTGGCGTTGCTCCTGCAATTGTTCCGCAACTTCACCGCGCTTATCCAGTAACTCCGTTAACTGCTCATCGAGTGCATTTTGATTTTCATCCGTATCTGCAGTTTGTTGCTCATTTCGTTCTTGCAAAAGCTGCTGATAGCGCTGTTCACTGCGTTGCAGTAACTTCTGCAACTGAGCCGCCTGAGCCTGCAAATTCTGCTGTTGCAGTGTCATCTGCTGCTGTTGACTGCGCAGTTGCTGCAACTGTTCATCTCCTGCTCGAACTTTAGACTCCAATTGTTCGCCGAAGTCCTCATCAACATGCTCCGTTTGCTCCAGCATCAATTCAAACTCTTCCAGCTGCATTTCAATCTGCTGTTGCTGTTCCGCCGAATTTTCCGCATGCACTCGTTGCTCTTGCTGCTTATCTTGCAGGCTCGTTAGCTGCTGCTGTATTTGCTCAGCCTGCTGTAAGTTCCACTGCAGCCGCTCTTCAACTTTCCCCTGCTCATTACGGGTCTGCTGGACTTGCTCCTGAAACTGCTCCAGTTGCTCTTGTGCCTGCTCAACCTTTGTCTGAGCCTGCTGCAGCTGCCCTTCGCTTTCAGACAACCTGGCAGTCAGCGCCTCCAGTTGTTCTAGTAACTTTTGACGCTGTGTCTGCAGGTGAAGAACACTGTTATCCTCGTCGACACGAGCCGCAATAAAACCGTCCTGCCAATACCAGTTACCGGTTTTCGACACCGCAAAGCTGGCCTCACTCTGTTGCAGCTGCTGCCTGGCACTTGCCTCCTGATCAATTGCCAGACACTGCTGCAACGGAGCCCAATAACGTAATGGACCTTTGACTTTACTGGCCAGAGACCAGCTCTCAGGTTCTTGCTCATTCCCAGGCCAAACCAATTTCACACCAGAAACTGCTTCTAGTTCTTCCGGAGTTTGTTCCAGAACCACAGCATCCAGCCAGTCGTAAGCCAGCTGTTCAACCGCCATTTCCCAACCACTTTCAGCCTGCAATAATTCCCTGACCTTAAAGCTGTCTGGATACTTCTCCTGTAACCATTTTTCACTGCGGCTGTCATTATTTTGCTTCCCTTCCAGCAGTTGCTCAATGGCTGTTAATTGAGCCTGAGCTTTATCTTGTTGCTGCTGAGTATGTCGATGTTGCTCTTGCTGTTCTTTAAAAGCTTGCTGAAGCTCCTGCAATTGGTCTTTACTGTGCTGATACCGAGCTTCTTCCTGCTCCAGCTGACGTTTTAATTCGACCAGAGTCTGTTCGTTCTCATCTACGGGTAATGCCTGTTTCTGTTGCTGTAAGTCCTGTTGCTGACTCTGAAGTTGCTCTACTTGTTGCAGCGCATATTGCTGGCTTTGTTTCAGCTCCTGCAGTTTCAATTGCGCTTGCTGTTGCTGTTTTTCAACATCGCGTTGCTGTTGCTGCTGTTGTCTTTGTTGTTGTTGCCATTGCCGCCACTGCTCATTGGCTTGTTGAGACTGTTCTGACACCCTTTCTAGTTGATCCTCAACCTGCTCCAGTTGTGGCTCGAGCATCAGTTGCTGTTCTTCCAATTGCTCTCTTTGTAGGCGGTCATCCGCCAGTTGCTCATCTAACTGGCTTATTTCTTCGTTCAACTGCTGCTGTCGCTGGCTGCGTTGCTCTTTTATCTCTTGCTGATGTTTCAGAGTTTGCTCAATACGGGTTATTTCATTACCAACCGAGAACATCTTTTCCTGCGACTGTTCGACCTTATCACGAGCTTCTTCTGCCTGCTCTTTCAGTTCAATGGCGCCCCGTTCATCACCACTTTGCTGTGCCTGCCAGCGTTCAAGCTCTGTTTGCTGTTCGGAGTATTGTGCCTGCAACTGCTGTCGTTGATTATCCAGTTTCAGCCAGCGCAGAGCTTGCAGTTCACCTTTGAATTTACGCTCACTGGCTTTCAGTTCTTTATAACGAATGGCAGCCGCCGCCTGACGCTCCAGCTTCTCCAACTGTTGACCGAGCTCTTCACGAACATCACTCAAGCGTTCAAGGTTCTCGCGCGTATGCAACATCCGATTTTCAGTTTCTTTACGGCGCTCTTTGTATTTTGAAATGCCTGCGGCTTCTTCAATAAAAACGCGCAGTTCCTGCGGACGTGATTCAATCAGCCGGGAAATCATGCCCTGCTCAATAATCGCGTAGCTGCGCGGACCCAGCCCGGTTCCCAGAAATAAATCAGTAATATCACGGCGGCGGCAACGACTGCCGTTCAAAAAGTAGTTAGACTGGCCGTCACGAGTCACCAGGCGCTTAACAGAAATTTCATTGAATGCCGCGTACTCGCCCTGAATACGTCCCGAACTGTTATCAAATACCAGTTCAACGCTGGCCTGAGAAACCGGTTTACGGGCGCTGGAGCCATTAAAAATCACGTCACTCATGGCATCGCCACGCAGGTTTTTCGCTGAGCTTTCACCCAGCACCCAGCGCACGGCATCAATCACATTGGATTTGCCACAGCCATTCGGACCGACCACGCAGGTCATTTGGTCAGGAAAGGGAACTTTGGTTGGATCCACAAAGGATTTGAAGCCAACTAATTTGATGTGTTTTAGGCGCATTCAGTTGTTTTTATTGGTTATTAGCACGACAGTTTATTATCACAAGACTCTAGCAGATCCGGTAGCCATTTGTAACAATTTAGCCCTCACATTGCCATTGCATTGCCTTATTATAATAAGCAAATTTAAACCTCTGGAGTTTTCATGCAAAAAGCAGCGTACAGCGATTCTGGATTAGCTTACATAGGTCGCGGATTACAACTTATCCGAACTAAGGGTCTGCGTCGCTATGTTGTGGTGCCTATTCTGACCAACCTTATCCTGTTCTCGCTTGCTTTCAGCTGGCTGTATAGCCAAGTCGACTATTGGTTGAACCGCTTTATGAGCTGGTTACCAGACTTTTTTCAATGGCTGGAATTTCTTTTATGGCCGCTTGCGGTTATTACCATTATTGCGCTCTTCTCATTTATTTTTAGTACCATCATGCATTTAATTGCCGCCCCATTTAACGGGCTTCTGGCAGAGAAAGTAGAGCGCTATGAAAGCGGTGAAAGCTTAGGCGACGAAGGTTTTTTAGGTCTGTTTAAAGATATTCCGCGGACTTTAAAGCGGGAAATGCAGAAACTCATGTACTACATTCCGCGAGCGTTTGGCTTTTTCCTGTTGTCGCTTATTATTCCCGTTATTGGGCAGGTGCTTTGGTACATCTTTGTTTGCTGGATGATGTCGATACAATACCTGGATTACCCGTTCGACAATCACAAGCTGTCGTTTCCGCGTATGCGTTCCGAACTGCATAAACGACGCGGCAAAACGCTGGGTTTTGGATTCGGTGTAACTGTACTAACCATGATCCCACTGATTAACTTAATTATCATGCCGTTGGCGGTTTGTGGAGCAACCTCACTTTGGGTTGATCATTATCGTCGCAGTGCATTAAGTTGATAAAAGTAAACGACTGAGCGTTGACTCAATCGTTTTTCTTATCTGCAGCATCATCAGATTCAATGCCTTCCGGACTTGTTTCGTCGGAATCAAGGTAATCTGGGTTTAATCGCTTATTCGTTTGCACACCCATCTGACGGAATTTATCGACCCTGCCAATAAGGTTACCACGCCCGGTACTCAGCTTCTTCATAGCTTCCTGATAGCGGTTATCCAGAGTTTGTAAGCCGTTACCAATTTTCTCTAAATCTTCGACGAAGCCCACAAACTTGTCGTACAGACGTGCTGCATCCGTCGCTATTTTTTCAGCGTTCTGGTTTTGATACTCATACTGCCAGATGTTATGCACGGTGCGCAGGGCAACCAGTAAATTCGTAGGGCTTACCAGCATAATTTGGTTGTCCAGCGCCAGCCGGATAAGCTCTGGATCACGGTCAACAGCCAGCAAGAACGCAGGCTCAATAGGAATAAACATCAACACATAATCCAGCGTGCGCAATCCTTCCAACTGGTGGTAGCTCTTTTTACCCAACTGTTTTATATGTTGTTTAAGCGACTGAACGTGCTCGTTTAACGCCCGTTCGCGCTCAAGGTCGTCGTCAGAATTAAAGTACCGCTCGTAAGCCGATAAACTGACTTTTGAGTCAATAATCACGTCTTTTTTATTTGGTAAATGCACAATCACATCTGGCTTGAAAGACTTACCGTCTTCATCCCTATGATGCTCCTGTGTCTGATACTCGTGTCCTTCACGCAAGCCGGATTGTTCCAGAATACGTTCCAGTACCACCTCGCCCCAGTTACCCTGTTGCTTAGTATCGCCTTTTAATGCCCGGGTTAAGGCTTCAGCTTCAGACGCCATTTGGCGATTCAAATCCTTAAGCGACATCACTTCATTTTTAAGTGCCGAGCGCTCTTTGGTCTCGTCAGTGTACTGCTGAGTGATTTGCTTTTTAAACGCATCAATTTGTTGCTTAAAGGGCTCTAATGTTGCCTGCAACGACTGCTGATGATGCTGCTGAAGCCCTTTGGACTTCTCATCAAAAATACGGTTGGCTAAATTTTCGAATTGCTGAGTCAGACGTTCTTCGCTCACTTTCAGTAAGTTCAGCTTTTCCTCTGCGGTTTTTTGCTCATGCTCAGATCTGGCCAAAGTTTCGCGCAAGCGACTGTCTTTTTCATACACTTCGTGCTGAAGTTCATCAATGCGCTCGCGAAGAATATCCGCCTCTTGTTCCAGCGCGGCGTTTTGTTGCTCTGCCTGTAAACGCAAGCGGCGCTGCTGTTGCCAAAGCAACAACAACGCCGTAATGACAGTCACAACCGGCACTCCAATTATTGCCATCCATTGCCACAGTGCCAGCGACATAATTACGCTCCTAATTTTTCATTGAGGTCAGCAATTTTCGCTTTCCAAATAGCAGGGCCTTGAGTATGCGCGTTTTGACCGTCGCTATCCACAGCCACAGTGACCGGCATGTCTTCCACTTCAAATTCGTAAATGGCTTCCATACCTAAATCTTCAAAGGCTACAACACGAGATTTCTTAATGGCTTTAGCCACTAAGTAAGCCGCGCCGCCAACGGCCATCAGATAAACGGCTTTGTGCTTACGAATACTTTCTACGGCTTCAGGACCACGCTCTGCTTTACCGACCATGCCAATAATACCGGCTTCTTCGAGCATCTGGTCCGTAAATTTATCCATACGAGTTGATGTTGTAGGACCTGCCGGTCCAACAACTTCATCACCCACTGGGTCTACCGGACCTACGTAATAAATAAAGCGGTTATTAAAATCAACCGGCAGTTTTTCGCCGTTATCCAGCATACCTTTAATGCGTTTGTGCGCAGCATCACGACCGGTCAGTAACTTACCGGACAAGAGTACGGTTTCACCCATTTTCCAATCCTGAATGTCTTCTTTGGTCACTTCATCCAGGTTTACACGACGTGCATCGTCGCCGAGCTCAAAGGTCACGTCAGGCCAATCTTCCAGTTTCGGCGGGGTTAAATCTGCGGCACCACTGCCGTCCAGTGTGAAGTGAACGTGACGGGTAGCCGCACAGTTTGGAATTAAGGTCACTGGCTTAGAAGCTGCGTGCGTTGGTAGTGATTTAATTTTCACATCCAGCACCGTTGTTAAACCGCCTAAACCCTGGGCACCAATGCCTAGCGCGTTAACGCGGTTGAATATCTCTAAACGCAGTTCTTCTTCCGCGTTTTGTGGGCCACGCTCAATCAGCTCGTGGATATCGACAGACTCCATCAGCGATTCTTTTGCCAGTACCGCCGATTTTTCCGCTGTACCGCCAATACCTATTCCCAGCATACCCGGTGGACACCAGCCAGCGCCCATTTTCGGCAGGGTTTCTACAACCCAGTCGGCGATTGAGTCGCTGGGGTTTAACATGGCCATCTTCGATTTGTTCTCAGAACCACCGCCTTTTGCGGCAATCATCACTTCAATTTCATTACCCGCAACCATATCCAGGTGAACCACAGCCGGTGTGTTATCGCCGGTATTCTTACGGGCGCCCGCAGGGTCGGCTACAATAGACGCACGTAATGGATTGTCCGGGTTGTTATAAGCACGGCGAGTACCTTCATCCACCATTTGCTGAACGGTCAGGTCAGTTTTATCCCACTGCACACCCATGCCCACTTTCACAAAACAGGTGACAATACCGGTGTCCTGACAAATTGGACGGTGTCCTTGTGCAGACATACGCGAGTTAGTCAGCACCTGAGCAATGGCGTTTTTCGCCGCTTCGCTCTCTTCACGCTGGTATGCCTCGTCCAGTGCTTTAATAAAGTCCAATGGGTGATAATAAGAAATGTACTGCAACGCATCGGCAATACTGTCAATAAAATCAGCCTGACGAATGGTGGTCATGGAACTGCCTCTTGGTTAACTTTTGCGTGGCGCTATAATAGCGTTTTCACTAACAACTGACCAGTGCCACTGACCGGCGAATATTTGCTGTGGTAGTATATTGGTAATGAATAACCAGCCTGAATTGCGAGCATGATGTGAGTGTTTTTCCGGATCTCTGTGCGATAAAACTTGATTGCCAGGCCTCAGCTATTGAGTTGTTTCAGCGTTGCCAGCATGAAAGCTACGCATTGTTACTGGATTCTGCCGCACAAAGCCACGAGAACTGCGCCTACGATATTATCTTCCGACAGCCAGAACTGGTTTTAAGCTGCAAAGCCGGTAAGTTAAATGTATCAACAGACGGCTTGCTGGGACTACCACCTGCCCCCAAAGATGCAGCCGAGCTTTGCCGTTATGCCGAGCAATTGAATCAATTATCAGGTCATTATTCGGGGCCTGCTGAACTGCCTTTTCAGGGCGGCTTTGCCGGTGCTCTCGGCTATGACCATGGCCGTTCACTGGAAGTCATCCCTGAGTTTAATGCAGACACCTATCAGTCTCCCGATGCAGTATTAGCCTATTACAGCCAGGCGTTGATTATTGATCGGAAAAACAACACGGCCTGGTTAGTTGCGCCAGTAGATAGGTCAGAAGAGCTCAGTGAATTCTGGAACCTGCCAGCGAAGACAAAAAAGCCTGAAGCTTTTCAATTATTAAGCGACTGGCAAAGCAATATGAACGAGTATCAGTACACCGACAAATTTAATGCAGTGCAAAATTATTTGTTGGCTGGTGATGCTTATCAGATCAATCTTGCCCAACGTTACTCAGCTCGTTACGACGGCAGTGAATGGTCCGCTTACCTTAAATTAAGACAAACCAATTCAGCACCGTTTTCTGCCTTTATGCGTCTACGCGGCAGCGCTATTCTAAGCCTGTCACCGGAGCGCTTTTTGTTAACCGACTCTCAAGGTCAGGTAGAAACAAAACCCATTAAAGGTACGCGTCCACGGTTTGACGATACAAGCAAGGACCAGAGCAGTCAGCAGGCTCTGTTGACCTCAGAAAAAGATCGGGCGGAAAACCTTATGATTGTTGATTTGCTGCGTAATGACCTTAGTAAAAACTGCGAGCCAGGCAGTATAGAAACCCCCAGTTTGTTTGCCATAGAAAGTTTTCCGGCAGTTCACCACCTGGTATCAACAGTTATTGGCAAACTGCAACCTGGCCGTACCGCGTTAAGTCTTTTTAACGGCGCTTTCCCGGGCGGTTCTATTACCGGAGCCCCGAAAATTAGAGCCATGCAAATCATTGAAGAGCTGGAGCCACACCGGCGCAATATTTACTGCGGTAGTATGGGGTATTTTTCTCAGCATGGTCGCAGCGACACCAGCATTACCATTCGTACGTTGCTCGCCGAAGATGGTCAACTTTACTGCTGGGCCGGCGGCGGCCTGGTAGCGGACTCAACAGCGCCAGAGGAATATCAGGAGACTAAGGACAAAGTGTCACGCATACTGCCGGTGTTAGCCTCATGACCATTACTACTCGCGCAGATTTTATTCGTCGCTTTAGTCTTTACCCATCACCACCGGTTGAACGCAGAATTGATGAACCTTTGCGTAAGCGTTTACGCCCGGCAGCAGTGTTAATCCCAATTATTGAACGTCCGCACGGGCTTTCACTGATACTCACCCGGCGCTCCAGCAAACTGCGTAAACACGCTGGCCAAATCAGTTTTCCCGGTGGCCGGTTTGACGATACCGATAATGACCTGCTGGATACTGCACTACGGGAAACAGAAGAAGAAATCGGCCTCCCCCGCAGTCAGGTGGAAGTTATCGGACGCTTACACGACTACCCGGTCTTATCGTATTTTATGATTCGCCCTTATGTGGCTTTCGTATCACCGCAGCAACCTTTGGTTGCCCAGGAAAGTGAAGTCGCTGAGATTTTTGAAGTGCCGCTGGCTGATATTCTCGACCATGGTAACCACTACGTTTACCGTATTCGGAAATTTATCTATGACCGGGTGTATTTTATTCCCTGGCAACACCGAAATATTTGGGGCGCAACCGCCGGTATCTTGCGTGAATTATCGGAACAATTGCAGCCCGACGGCAAAAATCACTTCAGACCACTGAACTGATCACTTATTTTCGCTTAAAACTTGCTTCCCCCCACATGAATCATGCGACAATACTATAATAAACAGAACGAGCATGCGCGTTAGGTAAGGATAACTATGATCAGCGTTTTTGATATTTACAAAATTGGTATTGGTCCTTCCAGTTCTCATACAGTAGGGCCAATGAAAGCTGCCTATGATTTTTTGCATATAGCAAAAGAGTCGGGGCACCTGAATAACGCGAACGGAATAAAAGTCGAATTATTCGGTTCACTTGGCCAAACCGGTAAAGGTCACGGTACCGGCAAAGCCGTTATTCTTGGGCTAGCTGGCGAAACCCCAGAAAGTGTCGACACCGATAGTGTTGACGATTTTCTGGAGCAAACCCGTAAAACTGAGACCTTGAATTTATTGGGTGAGAAAGAAGTTTCCTTCCCCAGTGAGGGTGCCATTACCTTTCACCGCCGAAAAACCATGCCCAAACACGCCAATGCCATGGAGCTCAAACTGTTGAAGGACGGTGAGATAATCTATAGCGACCTATACTACTCCATTGGTGGTGGCTTCATCGTGCGCGATGAAGATTTTGACGAGACGCTGGAAGAAGCGATAGAACAATCCGCCAAACCTATTCCGTATCCCTTTGATAGTGCCGCTGACCTTCTGGCGCATTGCAAAGAACATGGCATGCGCATGAGTTCATTAATGATGGCCAACGAAAAGGTCTTCCGTAGTGAAGAAGATATTCGTGCCGGTTTAATGAAAATTTGGCACACCATGCAGGAAAGCATCAAAAACGGTATTACTACAGAAGGCATTCTTCCCGGCGGGCTCAAAGTGCGCCGTCGCGCCTCATCTTTATATCAGCGCCTGAAGAAAGAAAAGTCCGGTGATGCGATGCAGGTAATGGATTGGGTAGACTTATACGCTTTAGCCGTTAATGAAGAAAATGCTGCTGGTGGTCGTATAGTCACAGCGCCCACCAACGGTGCCGCAGGTATTATACCCGCAGTAATGAGCTATGCTGACAGATTCATCGAAACTCTTGACGAAGATGCCGTCGTGCGCTTTTTACTGACCTCAGCTGCTATCGGTATTCTGTATAAGAAAAACGCTTCTATTTCGGGTGCTGAGGTAGGTTGCCAGGGTGAAGTCGGCGTTGCCTGTTCTATGGCCGCTGGCGCACTAGCCGAATTTATGGGCGGTGACCCGTCCAGAGTCGAAAATGCGGCAGAAATCGGTATGGAACATAACCTGGGCTTAACCTGCGATCCTGTCGGCGGTTTAGTGCAGGTACCCTGTATTGAGCGCAACGCCATGGGTTCGGTTAAAGCCATTAACGCTGCGCGGCTGGCAATGAGGGGCGAAGGTGACCACAAAGTGTCTCTGGATAAAGTGATTAAAACCATGTGGGACACCGGCAACGATATGAAAACCAAATACAAAGAAACCGCTCGCGGCGGTTTGGCAGTCAATATTATTGAATGTTAACGCATGAAATCACTGCCGGTGCTTAACGCATCGGCAGTGAGCAATTCTCAAACAACTTATCAATTTCGTCCTGAGTTTTCAGTTGCGTTGCTTTTTGTACCTGCTCTCTAGTTAAGTGCGGGGCGAAATTCTCTATAAAATCATACATGTAAGTACGTAAAAAGGTTCCTCTGCGGAAACCAATTTTGGTCGTGCTGTGTGCAAAAAGATGCTCCGCCGGTATCGCAACAAGATCCGTATCGACTTTAGAGTCATAAGCCATACTCGCTAACACACCAATTCCCAGCCCCATTCTTACGTAGGTTTTTATGACATCAGCATCGGTTGCTGTAAAAACAATCTTAGGTTCATGCCCAGCTTCGGCGAAGGCCTTATCAAGCTCAGAACGCCCGGTAAAACCGTGCACATAAGTCACCAGCGGGAATTGAGCGATGTCATCAATACTTATTTTGCTTAGCTGCGTCAGCGGATGCGATTTTGGTACCACAATAGAACGATTCCAGTGGTAACAGGGCAACATGATCAGGTCATGGTATAAGTGCAACGCTTCAGTGGCGATGGCAAAGTCAGCCCTACCCTTCGCTGCCGCCTCACTAATTTGCTCTGGTGAGCCCTGATGCATGTGCAGTGACACTTTAGGATAATGCTGAATAAAACGTTCAATAACGTCAGGTAATGCATAACGAGCCTGAGTATGAGTTGTCGCAATATTGAGTTTCCCCTGATCTGGCAAGGTATGTTCAGCGGCAACCGTTTTTATTGACTGAACGCTATCCAAAACTTGTTGTGCAACCGAAATGATGTCTTTACCAGCAGGTGTAACATGGGTTAAATGCTTTCCTGTCCGGCCAAATATCTGCACGCCCAGCTCATCTTCCAGCATTCTCACCTGTTTACTGATACCCGGCTGCGACGTAAATAAGCTTTCAGCCGTAGCGGAAACATTCAGGTTGTGATTCATTACTTCAACAATGTAGCGTAACTGCTGTAATTTCATTGAGGAACGTGCCACTCTGTTTGCGAAATGTGATATAAGAAAATACTATAATAATCTTAATAACTATGACAAATAAAGAACTGATAGCAGCAGTATTTGTCAAAATTGCAGGAACTGCCTTCTATGACTCAGCCCACATTTGATTTTTCAACCGTACTGGCGTCCTCTGTGCACGACATGAAAAATTCATTGTGCTTACTTATTCAGATGATAGAAGAAGTATCTGAACAAGTCACTGACAGCAGTGCAACAGAAAAAATGGCCAAAGTCCATTACGAAGCACAACGCATCAACTCCAGTTTAATGCAGATGCTCACTCTTTATCGCGAAAATAACGATGCACTGCCAATAAATATCGACCAACATCATCTGGATGAACTCATCGAAGAACTGCTATTGAATAACGAATTGTATCTTGAACAGCGCAGTATTACTGTCAGTACTGAAATTGATGAAACCGCTGTAGGCTGGTTCGACAGAGACCTGATCTGTAATTTGCTCAATGACATCATCATTAATGCAATGCGTTATACCGCCGATAAACTCTTTATTGAAG
Source organism: Pseudomonadota bacterium (assembly GCA_051745385.1). Classification (GTDB taxonomy): domain Bacteria; phylum Pseudomonadota; class Gammaproteobacteria; order Enterobacterales; family Alteromonadaceae; genus Idiomarina. Next base: position 65,881 of record JBNJDZ010000011.1, read on the forward strand.
TAGAGACAAAAGATGACGGTGGCTGCCAAATCAGAGTTCATGATAACGGGGACGGTTTCCCCCCCGCGATGCTCGAGAATGCCGCTATGCTCATGCAAGAATTAAAGGTTCAACAAGCGCGAACAGGACTTGGACTCTACTTTGCGCAGTTAATCGCAAATGCACATGAACGAAATGATAAAAAAGGTTTTATCGAACTAAAAAATAATGGACACTTAGGTGGTGGTGTTTTTTCTTTAACATTACCCTGAGAACAATAATAACCTAATGAGCGTAATATGATTTACACCATTGTTATCGCACTGATTATATTACTGATAATACTGGCAATTGTTGTCGGTGCGGTGCAGCAGCATAAGCAACGTTTAGAGCTCGAACGCCGCAAAAAAATGGCGCGTTTAAGAAGTTCGCTTGAGCAAATCGAAGATCTCATCCATATGTCGAGCTTTTTCCCTATCGGCAAGTCGATGTTAGCGGTTTTGAATAGTCGCGCTTATGAAGTACTCAAGAATATGAACAGCGTGTCGCCGTCAAAGGACTATCAGGCTCGAATAAAAGATTACGAAGAGCGCATTGAAAGTGTCGATCGCAATGATACCTCTCTTATTAGTGAAGACTTTGAAATTCCACAAAATAATAAACAAATTATTGCGATGATCAACGGACTCAAACGTTTAAGAGCAACATTGAGAAGCGAACATTCCCGGGGCAGAGTCGACAGTAACGTCTTTAGTGTCGAAGATCAGCGTTTAACCAAATTACAGTTAAAAATCAGTATTGAAACTCTCATACGCAGGGGACGCCACGCCTATGAAAGTCAAATGCTGGGGTCTGCTCGTCAGTATTATGAGAAAGCACTGCGCACCATTGAAGACCAGAATTTCAGCGACGATTATACAACCTCGCGGCAGCAATCAATAAAACAGGCGCTGGAGCAAATAGCTCAGGAGCTGAAAGATGCCCACGCACGGGATAAAGCGAAGCACAAAAAAGAAGACGATTTAGAAGAACTGTTTCAACCAAAGAAAAAGTGGTAAATGGCATGTCCGACTGGAAAGACCAACTGAGTCAAATGGTATATTCAACAGATTCAGGCCGAATTGATCCAGAACCTGAACCCGAAAGCGTCCCTGAAGGCGATGGTATTGTGCGCCTGCGACGTGAAACCAAAGGCCGTAAAGGCAAAGGGGTGACTATTGTCAACGGACTGAATAGCTCCAAGGCAGAATTAAAAAGCATAGCTAAAAAATTAAAACAGCTTTGCGGTGTAGGAGGCTCAGTTAAAGAGTATGAAATTGAGTTACAAGGTGATCAAAGAGACAGTATTGAAAGTTGGCTGAAAAAAGAGGGTTACAAGGTCAAGCGCTCGGGAGGCTAAGATCATACTCAATATACAAGCAGCGCCCATTGTCACGCCACTCAACGTGACTCGAAAAGTTTCTTATAAGCTGTAGTCCTCTCCCGAAAGCCAGCGACTCATCTTCTTCCATATCCTCTGAAGATTCACTAAAACCGTTTTCACTGTTAGAAGACAAGCTGAAAGACAGCAAACGGCTCTTTGGCCGATATTCGATGTCAATTTCTATCTCCACTCCTTCCAATTCTGCCAGTCGCTCTTCACGCGCACGGTAGTACTCATCAAAACCTTGGCCTGTCTGTTTTATTTCAGAGTCTAGCTGAAGAAAGCTGTGCTCCAGAGTGTTATTGAAAGCTTCGGCCAGCAATAGATATAAAGTTGTCTTATGTGCCCGGATACCTTCCAGGTGGCTCAACGAGTCGACCAGCTTAATAATCGGGTCGCGCCCTCTAATTTCATCTTCTTTTAAATAGACGACCAACCGAAAAGGTAGATGCGTGACGTTGGTGTCAGGTCTTATGACAGGTAAGTTTGTTGGTGCACAATCCAGACAAACCAATGAAACATCATCAAACTGCTCCTGGCCTTGCTGGAACTTCTGTAAGGCCGCTACCAAACCGTCAAAATCGCGTTCGCGCGCGTAACGCCGCAATAATTCTTCAAACCCATCCTCAGACAACCTTTCATCGTCCTGGTTTGTCATTTCGACAACACCATCAGTATAGGTAATAAGACGGATGCCTTTCTCAATAAAGCAGTGGCTGACCTGACTGCTAAATTCTTCAGGTGGTAAAATACCTAACGCCATATGTTCCGGCACCAGCCGATTTTCAACCTGACCAGCTTCATTAATCAATAGAGCGTCGGGGATCCCACCATTCCAATAAGTTAAGCGTTCACCATTTGCCGACAATTCGGCAACAAAGGCAGCACAAAACATATCATCAGGTAAAAGTTTAACCAGCTTGCGGTTAAACTCTTCAACCATATTGGCAATTGAAAGCCCTTTCTCAGCCAGATCGAAAAAGGTCTGAGAAACAGGAAGAGCCCCTGTCGCCGGTGCTAGCCCATGTCCGGTAAAGTCACCAACAAAAAGATAGAAATTGCCTAAGGGTCCAGCTTTGGTCAGAACTAAGTCGCCATTGAACTCACTGGCAGGCGCCAGATAGGTTTTTAGGAAAGAATATTGAGTTTCATTTTCCTGCAAAGCGTTAGCCAGCATGTGGCTGACAACATTCTGCTCCCGCTCCATACGGTTTGAGTGATAAGCCAGCGCTTCATTTTTTCCTTTTAATGAATAACTGAGTTCACGAACCCGCGCGTGAGCGTTCAACTTAGCCTGTAATACCACGGGTTCAAAAGGTACGCTAATGAAGTCATCGCCCCCCGCTTCAAGACACTTCAGCAAGGTTTCCTGATCATCCAGTGCGGTAATAAATAAAATAGGCAAATGAACATCGCCGCTCAAAGCTTTTAAGCAAGGTGCTGTTTCAAACCCATCCATAATAGGCATCATAACATCCAGCAACACAACGTCTGGCTCCAGACCAGAGAACACATCAATTGCCTCAACGCCATTTGAAGCACACCTTACCTGATGACCAAAACGCTTAATTAATCCGCTTAGCATAACCTGGTTTGCAGGTTGATCATCAACAATCAAGACTTTCATTAAGCGATAACAAACATCTTATCAAAGCGCGAAATATCGAGAATGCGGCGAACCTCAGGCTTGGCATTCACTAACTGGATACCTTTTACACTGCTACCCAAAGATTTACGCATATTAAGCAACATACCCAGCGCAGAGCTGTCTAAATAGTCCGTTTCCCTCAAATCAATAATAACCGTCGGTTGGGAATCACCAATATGACTGTAGGCCTGGCGAAACTCCTGAACCAGACTGAAATCAAACTTGCCTTTTATGGCAATAACTAACTGCTTACCATCATTTGAAAAATCGCGACTGACGCTCATACTCCCCCCTTTTTTTAATGAGCTTAACACAGATTTTCTGATTGAGTTTATCTGCTGAATACCCTACTCTTTCCATCACAATAAATCCTAGTTATTTTATTATGGCTATAGCCTTCGACGAACTGCGTATTTTGCTCATCGAACCATCCGATGTGCAACGAAAAGTCATTACCCAGCACCTGAATCAAGCTGGTATTCAGCATACCCGCGGCGCTTCAACCATTGCAGAAGCTAAAGAAGAAATACTGCGTTGGCAACCGGATATTGTTACCAGCGCTATGTATTTTTCTGACGGTACCGCACATGAACTTATTCAGTTTATTAACGCTAAAGACTTAAAAGATACCCTACATTTTATGTTGGTGTCATCTGAGCATCGCGCAGATCAACTCGAGCAGTTCAAACAAGCAGGTATTATTGCTATTTTACCCAAACCTTTCACGCCGGATCAGTTGCAACGAGCCATAACCGCCACCATGGACATGATGGAGCCGGAACCACTGCACCTTGAGCTCTATGATATAGAAGACTTAAGAGTTTTAATTGTGGACGACAGCATGACTTCGCGACATGTTCTGCGCCGCGTATTTGAAAACCTCGGTGTTGAAAGCTTTGTCGAAGCGGAAAACGGACAGCAAGCCATTGATATTCTGGCAGAGCATCAGTTTGACTTAATTGTTACCGACTTTCACATGCCACAAGTGAACGGTAGCGAACTCACGCAATACATTCGTAATAGTTCATCGCATGCACACACGCCAGTACTTATGGTGACAGCCCGTGCCAATGAGCCTCAATTAGCCAATGTTAAGCAAAGTGGCGTTGATGCCCTAACGGATAAGCCATTTGAACCGGCGACGCTCAGAGCGCTTATAGCGCGCTTGCTAAATAGCTAAATAGCTAAATTACAATGTCTGAAATAAAAAGCCCCTGTCATAAGTGACAGGGGCTTTTTTTGCCTAACCAGAACCTTTTCTTCTATTCAGAAGGTTTCTGGCGGTACTTTTCATAGAGTTCCGTATGGCGGCTACTTAAGCTTACTTTACGCCCGTCAATATAAAGGTGCGTTAGCTTTTGCCCAATTGGGTCCAGTAAGTCACCTTCGGATACGCTAAGTGACGCACTTTTTCCAACTTCCAGTGAACCTAGCTTATCTGCAACACCAAGAATCTCTGCCGGCTTCAATGTGATTGCCGCAAGTGCTTGTTGCTGATCCAAGCCAAAAGCGACGGCATTACCAGCCGCAAAAGGCAAGTTGCGCACGTCCCAGTAGCCAGGATAAGAAATCGCAAAGTTCACTCCCGCTTCTGCAAGCCGGGCTGGCGATGAAAAGTCTTGATCATAACCTTCATCATCACGGCCTGGCAGACCGTATGGAGAACCAAAGACAACTGGGATATTAAGCTCGGCGAGTTTATCGGCAATACGCCAGGCATCTCTGGCTCCCATCAATACCAAGTCGAACCCATACTCTTGGGCGGTATCAATGGCCTGCTCCAACTGACGTTTATCATCAGCGTGAACATACAGTTTTTTACTGCCATCAAACAATCCCAGCATAGCTTCCCAACGCTGATCCAAGTCAATAGCGCGGTCAGCCTGCTTGGCGTCGTAGTACGCTTTAGCATCGGCAAACACTTTCATCAGCTTCTGCCGATTTTCCTCATTGGCTTTACGTTGTTCTTCGGCAGAGCGACGTTCCCACCAGTTATTAACAACGTACGTCCGTGGCCAGGAAATATGCACTCCCAACTCACCGGCAACCAGCGCATCCTGATAATTCCAGCCATCGAGGTTCATTAACGACGACTGACCGGCAACAAGCGAGCCTTCAGGCGCTACCTGAGCATGAGTAATGCCGTGATAACGTACTGTCGGTATAATTTCTGAGTCTGCGTTAAATGCAATGTGCCCTGCTACTTCTGGATGAATGTCACCCACTTCGCGAGCATCACGTGTAGCGCGTACAGCTTCGATTTCATTCAAACCAATTGTCGTATCCATTGCAATAACGCCCGGATAAACGTGTTTTCCTGAAATGTCAATAACCTCGGCACCTTCGGGAATACTGACATCACGACCAATAGCTGTAATTTTTCCATTCTCGAAAACCAAATCCGAGTCGGTCAATACGCCATTAGATACCGTATGCAGAGTTCCTCCCTGAAGCACGACAGGAGCCTGCTGCTTCTCACCCGGAACTTCATCATGTGCCATTGCACTATTCAGCGTCAGCGCACTAACTAATGCGGCACTAACAGTGGTAAGTAGTTTATTCATTAGTGTTGTCCTCCGTGCTGATGCCCTTTGCCGGTAAAGTGATCCAGCCAAAAATCATGCTCAGTATCACAATGCCAGGTTGGCTGTTCAGGCTTATAACCATCTTTTTCGCCCTGCTTAGCATCATCACCTGCTGCTAGAACTTTCTGGATAAGTGCGTTTTTCTCTTCCTTAACGGCTCGCTGACGCTTCTTGTCCAGCTCTCGATCAAAGAACTTACGACCATTTATCCAAGTCTGCTCAGCACGGGCATAAGCGCTTAGAGGATAATGACTCCATAAAACGAAGTCGGCATGTTTACCTTTTTCGATAGAGCCAACATAGTTATCAACTTTCAGTTGTTTGGCCGGATTAATCGTCACCAACTTCAACGCTTCATGTGGTTCCATTCCACAGTAACGAACCGATTTAGCTGCTTCGGTATTCAAACGACGCTGCAAGTCGTTGCTGTCCGAGTTAATACTGGTTAATACACCACGTTCATTCATCAAACATGCGTTATGTGGAATAGCGTCGTAAACTTCAAACTTGTATGCCCACCAGTCAGCAAAAGTCGAGCCGCTGGCACCATGCTCAGCCATTTCATCAGCAACTTTGTAGCCTTCCAGAATGTGGGTAAAGGTATCCAGCGTGAAGCCAAAGTCCTCAGCCACTTCCATTAGCATCAGAATTTCTGAAGCAACGTAAGAGTGAGCATGAACAAACCGTTCGCTGTTTAAAATTTCCAATAGCGTATCCAGTCGATAATCTGGACGCGGAGCAGAAACTTTATTGCGCTCTGAGCGGCTCATACGGTCATAAGCTTGTTTACGCTGCTGGTACTCAAGTGCAGCCTGGAAACCATCACGCATAATGGTTTCAACGCCCAGACGAGTTTGCGGGTAACGAACCGTCATATTGTCGCCCCAGTTACTCTGCTTCACGTTCTCACCCAATGCGAATTTAATCGACTCCGGTGCGGCATCAAACTTCATGATATTAGCATCGGTACCCCAACGCAGTTTGATAACCTGAGCCTGTCCCCCAATCGGGTTGGCTGAACCGTGAAGCAATTGCGCCATGGTTGTACCACCGGCCAACGAGCGGTAGATGTGAATATCGTCAGGGTTAACCACGTCACCAATCCTGACTTCTGATGTCACAGCCTCTGAGCCTTCATTCACGCCACCTTCTATGGCAATGTGCGAATGCTCGTCGATAATGCCGGGAGTTAAATGCATGCCCGCACCATCAATTTCTGTGACGCCTGAAGGAACCGACAAGTCATCGCCAATAGCCGCAAACTCGCCATTTCTTACCAAGACGTCCGTCTCTTCTAAAATACCATCATCAGTAGCCGTCCATACAGTCACATTACGAATAAGCACGTCCTGACGTTCTGGCAAACCATCCAAACCATAGGCAACATTAGGGAAGGTCAGTTCACTAACGTATTCAACCGGACTATCATCTTCAGATGCTTCGGTTGCGCTTTCAGGTGTATCCATCTGCGCCTGTAAGGTCACTTCTTCACCTGCAGGAGAAACCGCCGTTACTGCAAATGTTTGCTGCGCCTCAGGCACTAATTTAAAGCGCCAGCTGCCCGCAGGCTCTACATCCAGGTCAGCAACAAAAGATAAAGACTCAGTGCCCGACTGAACATTACGCAACGCGCTGGACTGCTCACCCACTTTGACTTCACCGGTGAGCATTGGACCTGGCTTAACCGAGATTTCAACATCGCGCTCATTCCAATCGATAGTGTAAGTACCAACAAAATCGACTTTATCTCTGGATACCAGTTCGTTTTCTTCGCCCTGTAACCAGACCGATTGAATTGTACCGTCCTCAAACAAGTCGCCTTTTACCATAACAAAGTCGGCCATATAGCCTTGTGCCAGCTTACCCACTTTGTCCTCGACGCCTGCAATTTTGGCCGGGACCGTTGTCAAAGCAGCAAGCGCTTTGTCTTCGCTTAAACCGTGTTTAACGGCTTTACGCAGGTTAGGCCAGAAGCTTTCCGATTTTTCCAGGTCATGTAGTGTCAACGCAAAGTTAACGCCAGCGTCGGCTAACATTGCCGGATTAGAGGGTGCTCGCTCCCAGTGACGCAGTTTGGCTAAATCGACATCCAAATGCCCGTCAACGTCACCAACTTCCGGTGCAGCCGGAAAGTTTAGCGGCAGGATTAAATCGCTACCCGCATTTTTAACAGCGTCTAAACGCGAGTATTCATAACCTGAACCGACATAAATGGAAGGAACCTCAAATTGGTCAAGGACGTCATCAGCCCGCAATAGTGATTTTTCATCACTGACTTTAAAAACGATTCCGCTACTTTCAATATCCGTCAACGAATCTAGTGCCGCATTAAATTCAACCGGCTGATTGTGTGATTGTTTACCGTAGGCGTTTTCGTACCAGTTAGCATCTGAAAGCGTCTGTCTTACCAACGCGATGCTTCCCATTAAAGACGAAGGGTATTGTTGCTGTGATGAACCTTTGTCAAAGGAGCCGAAATGCTTTGCTTCACTTTGATAAATAACATCGTTAGCTATTTTGTCGGCAAACGAAACCGTTACGGCGCGCCCCTGGAAAATACCATCCAGATTCGCTGACTGAACGCTGGTAAAGCCTTGTGAGACCCATTTTTTGGCTTCTTCAGAGTCCGTTTTAAATTCACTAAACCAACTCTTTTGTGAGTGAATAGCGTCATTTGCTGCATTACCACCTTCACGTTCATTGTTATAAATTGGCGCATCTGAACGTTCTTGCTCGGCGGTCGCTTTAATACCGTAACTTCCGTATGGGTCAATAAAACCCGGATAGATGGTGTAACCGGTTCCGTCAATTACTTTTGCACCGGCCGGCGCACGATTATTGCGTTCAATAGACTGAACGGTACCGTTTTCAATAACCAGAGTCGCGTTCTCAATAGACTTCCCTGGTTCGGTAATGATTGTTGCGTTTTGTATCGCAGTCAGACTCGGCGTGTTATCTCGCATCCCGTTAGTTCGGGAAGTTTGATCAGCCGCAACCGAAGCGGTCAGTACAGACGTTACTGCTAACGTCAAAGCACTGAGCTGATGCACTTTTTTCATGAATTGTTCCCCATTTTGACTTATTTTTAGTCTGGTTGTCCCATAAGACAAGTTACTTTGTTATATATAGAGGTGACAAGCATTAACCGACAGATCGTGTATTATTAACGATTAGTGAACTCAAAAAATGGAGTGTTTTCGATGAAAAAACAATTACTAATAACGGCTATAGCGGGCTTTATGAGCCTTTCCTTTAACGTTTCTGCCGATGAAAACGCATTTAACGACGGCGATAAAGCTGTAGAGTATCGCCAAAAAGCCTTATCGGTTATGAAAGAAAACTTTTCCGCTATGGCCGCTATGGTCAAAGGCGAAGTTGAATACAATGCTGATTTTTTCCAGCGCAGGGCCGACGACTTTGAAAAGATGTCCAGCATTCCATGGTCCGGCTTCGCTGTTGAAGATGCTATGCCCGGAGACAACTCCGATGCCCTGACCGCAATTTGGGACAACTGGGAAGACTTCCAGCAGCGCGCTAATGATTTACAGGAATACGCAGCGAAACTCTCAGAAGTCAGCCAACAAGGCTCAATTGACTCAATTAAACCGATATTTATGGATGCCGCGAAAACCTGTAAAGGTTGTCACGACGAATATAAAGACTGATTAAAGCAGCAACATTAAGATCAACCAGACAGCAATCGCTAATATCATGCCCTGCCAACCGGGTTTTAGATTAGGGGCTTGCTGTTTGGTTATTCGGTAACCGTGTACCATTGACGCAATAAGAGGCGTTCCTTTAAAGCGGTAAAAAACCACAGCCAGAATATGAATGGCAATCACAACTAATATGACGTCAAACTGACTCTTATGCCAACTGGTTACTGCTTTTTGCCCATCAGATGACAACCAGCTTGATAATGGACCAGAGAATAAAATTCCGTCCGTTGAGAATAGTCCTGTCATAACCTGGCTTAACAACAACGCCAGCATTAAAACAACTGCCCAGCCACCAGCTACACTGTGCGTATTTTCGGCTTCATAAGCACCACTGAACAACTTTCGCAAATGCTTTAAAATTGTGGCAGGCGATCTCAAAAAGACATGGAAACGCGCATTCTCACTACCGAAAATACCCCAACCTATTCTGACAATAAGTAAAGCCAATAACGCCACCCCAATATCTTTATGCAGCTCCATTCGGCCATTTTCGACCGTCCACCAGAGCCCTCCCAGAAAAACAATGAGTAATCCATGGAACACGCGAACAAAGCTGTCCCACACTTTAATAGAATTTCCTTTCTCTTTCATATTGTTAGCTCCAAATAACTGGGAATATAAAAAGCTAAGTGCTAGGGTATAATTAATTATGGCGAATGGGTAGTGACTATGCGTAAAGTTCTTATTGCTGATGATGATTTTATCAGTATCGAAGTGTTAAAAGCGATGTTGGCTAGTTTTGAAGTCGACCTGCTTGTCGCAATGACAGGAGAGGAAGCTTTGACCTTGGCAGAACAAGGCCCCGATCTTATCTTTCTCGACTATGAAATGCCCGATATGTCAGGCGCTGAGGTCTGCCAGCATTTGCGACGGACCGAAAAACACAAAACAACGCCGATTATTGCTATTACCAGTCACCAAAGTGCCAGCGAAATGAGCGCTTGCCGTGAGGCGGGAATGGACGCCACACTGCATAAGCCTGTTTCTCCGGAGGCACTCAGTGAACTCATGTCGGAATATCTGCCATAAATTTTATTCGTGCTTGAATCTTTGGTCATCCGCCAGTTGAACCAAAGATTCACTTTCTTGCAGAAATTGGTTAGAAAACTCACCGAAATATTGACTAACTTCTTCGAAAAGAAGAACAAAGTCTTTTTTCTTACCACTTTCTATATCGTCGAGTATTTCAGAGAATCGACGCAAATAACGTCTAATTGAAGAAAATTGCGATTTATTTGCAGCAATAATGTCAGCATAGAGTTCTGCATTCTGAGCAAACAAGCGACCTATCATCATCAGTTCCATTCTATAAATAGGTGAGCTGAGTTCTAACAGCTCCTTAATATCTACCCGTTCAGATGCCAGATGAACGCCGTAGGCGAAAGTACTTAAATGGCGCATAGCCTGTATCCAGCCCATAGCGTCATCGTGCTTATTTGCATCGACCTCGTGTAGATGCGCTCCCCAGTTAATAAATTGGTCTAATAACCACTGATAATGCTGCCGCTGCCTGCCATGAGTAACAACAACCAATTGTTTTGCCAAATTCTGAACCGACGGCCCGAACATTGGATGTAACCCGACAACCGGGCCTTCATGCTGTTCCAGCATTGCGTTTAGCGGGGCAGCCTTAATACTGGTCACATCGGCTAAGACACAATCGTCGGCCAACGGCGGTAAGCGCCTTATCAGTTCAACGGTCTTATTAACAGGCACACTCATAAGTACTAACTGTGCCTGACTTAATTCGTCCTTTGTTGGCCAGTCATTATCTTTGTCTATGGTTGTAACCCGGTAACCGGTTTGTCTTAACTGAGTAACTAAACGCGCCCCCAGAGCGCCCTCGCCACCAAACACGAAAACAGGTCGCTCAAGATGGCTGGAGGTAGCGGCCGCTTGTGATGTTTGTGTGCGATATGACTCACGAATAATGCGACGCACGACGTCTTCAATTAAGTCCTCAGACAGCCCAGCTTGTTTTGCTTTTACTCTGCGAGCCTTAACTAAAGAGCGCTCTCTCTCCGGTACATAAAGCGGCTGCTTCAATGAACGTTTAACCTCACCAACTTCAGCCGTTAGCTTCGCTCTACGCGCAATAATATCAATTAACTCATTATCAGCCGCATCAATAGCATCGCGCAATTCTGATAATCGTTTATCCGGTTCTTGACTCATGGGTGGCTACTTTGTTCCTTTTTAATGACACCAATAATACAGCGATACGCCTTTTGAATTTTTTGCATCTTAGCAACACTCCCGCCTTTATCCGGGTGGTATTTATGCACTAACTTTCGATACTGCTTTTTAATAAATGCATGACTGACCGGTGGTTCAACTTCCATTAACTGCCAGGCTTCTCCGACTGGCATATCGACCGTTACAGAAGAATGCCCCATGCGCCGCCAAAAATCATCCAGCATTGACTCTACATCGGCTCCCGATGTACTACTTAATTGATTTAAGTCCAGGTAGTACTCTGCCAATGGGTCATTTTCAGCTAAAGCAGACGTTCCTTCGTGCCACGGCTGACATTCAATATTCAGTGTATGAATAAAAAGCTCATACTTTTTTTGTTCCCGCCAACGCTCTCGTAATTTATACAAACAATGAAACAATAAAAAGTGCGTTTGAAACAGGGTTAACGGGTCCCGTAATGCGCCCTTGTCAAAAAACTCATAGGGCTGAGCCTGCAACTGTTCTATAAGTTCAAGCTCAGTCCAGTGAGGCCGAGTATTCAGATTCTCGGCCAAAATTTGCGTGAGTATTTCTATATCTTCTTCCATTTTTAAAACACTAACAAAAAACCCAGCACAAGGCTGGGTTTTTCTTTGCTATTTCGTTTGTTTGCTAAAAGCTTAAGACAGCTTCTCGCGGATACGCGCAGACTTACCAGAACGCTCACGCAAGTAGTACAGTTTCGCGCGACGAACCGCACCACGACGTTTGACTTTAATGCTGTCAACTAATGGGCTGTGCGTTTGGAAAGTACGTTCTACACCTTCACCGTTCGATACTTTACGTACTGTGAACGCTGAATGCAGACCGCGGTTACGAACACGGATAACAACACCTTCAAACGCCTGAAGACGTTCGCGGTTACCCTCTTTTACTTTTACATTTACAACAACAGTGTCACCTGGTGCAAACTCAGGTAAATCTTGTTTCATCTGCTCTTCTTCAAGAGCTTTAATGATGTTTTGGCTAACTTTTGCCATTTTTGTATCTCCTATCCTAGATAAACTGTACTTTATTCGCCGGATGATTGTTGTTCGATAAACTCTTGCAACAATGTTTCCTGCTCGTCAGTCAGAGCTAGGCTATGAATTAACTCTGGTCGTTGCAGCCAGGTTTTACCCAAAGACTGCTGTAAACGCCAGCGACGTATCTTTTCATGATCACCGCTTAATAAAACCGGCGGTACTTGCTGCTCATTATAAATTTCCGGTCGAGTATAGTGAGGGCAGTCCAGTAATCCGCTGGCAAAAGAGTCTTCTGCCGCTGAATCCTGATGTCCCAACACTCCGGGAATTAACCGTGAAACCGCGTCAATAAGCACCATTGCTGGTAACTCACCACCGCTTAATACGTAATCCCCGATCGACCATTCCGCATCAACGTATTGCTTAATAACGCGTTCATCAATGCCTTCATAACGGCCAGCAATCAAAATCATTCGATCATTAGTGGAGAGCTGCTGCACTCCGCTGTGATCAAGTTTTTGCCCTTGTGGTGACAAATAAATAACAGGAGTATCCTCTCCCAGGCTTTGTTTTGCTGCGTTGATAGCATCCACAAGTGGCTGCACCATCATCAACATACCCGGACCACCGCCATAGGGTCTGTCATCAACAGTCCTGTGACGATCATGAGTGAAATCACGAGGATTCCAAACACTCACTGTCAGCAAACCTTCCGTTATTGCTCTGCCGGTAACACCGTAGTCGGTGACTGCGGAGAACATTTCAGGAAACAAACTGATGATGCCAACCTGCAATGGTTTACTCATCAAAAGTCTGACGGCCACTCAACCTGAATACGTTTCTCTTCCTTATTAACCTCAGTAACATACTCACTTTGGATAAAAGGAATTAAACGTTCAGACTTTCCGAATCCGTCGTTGCTGTTTGCCTTTACGACCAACACATCGTTCGATGCAGTGGGCATAATCTGTTCAACCACACCCATATCATAGCCATCAGTGTTTATTACACGCATACCAATAAGGTCACGCCAATAAAATTCATCTTCAGCTAATGCCGGTAACTCATCTGCAGTAATGCAAATATCCGCACCTGTAAGGCGTGCAGCCTCATCACGATCGGATATGCCTTCTAACCTGGCGATAAGTCCGTTGTTGTGGCGTCGCCACTCGACAACTTTCATTTCGCGTTCGGTTTTCTGACTGAGTAACCAAGGGCTGTATTCAAATATCGATTCTGGATCATCAGTAAATGACTGCACTTTCAACCAGCCTTTAACGCCATACACCGCACCAATGCGACCAACGACGATTTGTTCTGATTGCTGCATTAATTTACCTACCTGAATCTGTTAATGCTTACGCCGCAGCGCTTGCATCTTTAACGAGTTTAGCAACACGATCAGATAACTGAGCGCCTTTGCTTACCCAGTGCTCAATGCGGTCAACATCAACACGAAGTTTTTCTTCCTGACCACGAGCTACAGGGTTAAAGAATCCTACTTTCTCAATGAAACGACCGTCGCGTGCATTGCGACTGTCAGCAACTACCATTTGGTAGAAGGGGCGTTTTTTAGCGCCACCACGTTGTAAACGAATGGTTACCATTGCGTTCCTCAATATAACTGTTTTGTAAATGTAAAAAATAGCAAAGCCCTCCGACAGAGTCGGAAGGCTCGGCAATTCTACTGATTTTTACTGCAAATGCAAGCTTGACGCGCTTTTTCCTAACGCCCGGGGAACATTCCTGGTGGTAACTTTCCGCCCATGCCGCGCATCATTTTTTGCATGCCGCCGCCTTTCATTTTTTTCATCATTTTCTGCATTTGGGTAAATTGCTTAAGCAACTTGTTCACATCCTGAACCTGTGTGCCGGAGCCAGCCGCTATACGGCGCTTACGGGAGCCTTTAATGACATCCGGGCGAGTCCGCTCTTTGGGAGTCATCGAATTAATAATGGCTTCCATACGTAAGGTCATTTTATCGTCCATCTGACCTTTCATTTGCTCTGTCATTTTACCCATGCCCGGCATTTTGGTCATTAATCCCATCATGCCGCCCATTTCCCGCATTTGAACCAATTGATCACGAAAATCCTCCAGTGAGAACTGGCCTTTTTTCATGACTTTTTTAGCGACTTTCTCAGCTTTTTCTTTATCGACTTTTTGCTCAACTTCCTCAATCAGAGAAAGCATATCGCCCATGCCGAGAATTCTGGAAGCTACACGGTCAGGATGAAACGGCTCCAAGGCATCGTTTTTCTCGCCAACACCCAGGAATTTAATAGGCTTGCCAGTAATGTGACGAATAGACAGAGCCGCACCACCGCGCGCATCACCGTCGGTTTTAGTCAGAATAACACCGGTTAAAGGCAAAGCTTCACTGAATGCTTTAGCCGTATTTGCCGCATCCTGACCGGTCATAGCGTCAACAACGAACAACGTCTCAATAGGATTAATGGCCGAATGCAGTTGCTGAATTTCCTGCATCATGTCTTCGTCAATGGCCAAACGACCAGCGGTATCGACTAACACCACATCAATAAACTGCTTACGTGCCTGGGCAATAGCTGCATTAGCAATATCAACCGGCTTCTGCTCAGTGGTGGAAGGGAAGAACTCCACCCCAACCTGCTCAGCAAGAGTTTCCAATTGCTTAATAGCCGCGGGACGATAAACGTCAGCACTGACCACCATGACTTTTTTCTTCTGGCGCTCAGTTAAATATTTAGCCAGTTTGCCCACACTGGTGGTTTTACCCGCACCTTGTAGGCCAGCCATTAGAATAACGGCCGGTGGCTGAGTATTTAACTGCAACGGAGCATTGGCCTCGCCCATTGCCGCTTCGAGCTCAGACTGAACAATTTTTACAAACACCTGACCCGGCGTAAGGCTTTTGTTCACCTCGGTGCCAACAGCCCGCTCTTTCACTTTGCCAATAAAGTCTTTGACCACAGGCAAAGCAACATCGGCCTCTAGTAAAGCCATGCGAACTTCGCGCAACGTCTCTTTAATATTGTCTTCGGTCAGTCGACCCCGACCGCCAATAGAATGCAGCGTTTGCGACAAACGTTCCGATAAATTCTCAAACATGTCGATCGTCTCTTATATTGCGATTTCTGACGGAAATAGTAATGGGGGCAGTATATCTGATTTGCAAGAAAGTTTCGCCCCGTAAGTATTGGGTTTAACTGGCTGACATCGTATACTCATGACTACGAACAACAGGAACCAGGGAATTCGAGCGCGTGATGCTCTCTTTATTGTTGCTAATCAGCTTATTGGGTTATAGCGCCAGCGCTTTTGTTATTCTGCGAAATATACTTAAAAACAAAGCGCTTCACCCAGCTTATCAAATTGTACCTGCCGCCCTGGCGGTCATCGCTCATGGTTGGCTCATCCTGCTGCAACTTTCTTACGACGATTTCGATCACATTAATATCTCGTCAAGTTTAGCTATTGTCGCCTTTTTAATAGCCACCTTAACCTTATTAAAAAACAATCAGGCGAGTAATTTGTTTCTGAAGCCGGTTATTTATCTGTTTTCAGCTCTGACTACCGTGCTGTTAGTTTTCACCCCGGTCGACTGGGGCGCTGACATTAGCGCCGGGCATGGGTTAGTTTTTCACATTACCTTGTCTTTGGTTGCTTACGGCATTTTAGCCTTAGCCACTCTTTACGCATTACAGACCAGTTACTTAAACCGTGTCCTTAAAAATAGGAAAGGCCATATTCTGTTAAGCAAGCTGCCGCCTTTAATGACCGTCGAAAAGTATTTTTTTAATCTGCTCGCACTTGGTACTTTTGTTCTGTTTCTGGCTCTTGGTACGGGTTTCATTTTTCTTGAGAACATGTTCGCTCAGCAGCAGGCACACAAAACCATTCTAACCAGCGTAGCGGCACTTCTTTATTTATTAGCGGTTGTTCTGCACCGAACATCTGGGTTGCGTGGACGCATTATTGTTGTACTTACTGTCATTGCTAGCACTTTGCTTACACTGGGTTATTTTGGCAGTCGGTTCGTGAAAGATTTTCTCTTATCCTGAATGGCACTTGACTTCATCGCTGAGAACTCTACATTGTCACATTCACAGTTTAATTAAGGAATAACGCGTTGGACGAGATATCGACGGGCATGTTGCTCGTGATTTTAGCCGTACTGATATTTTTATCCGCATACTTCTCTGGCTCCGAAACTGGCATGATGTCTATCAACCGGTATCGGCTACGCCATCTGGTACAAAATAATCACCCCGGAGCCAAACGTGTCCAGTACCTGCTTGATCGTCCTGATCGGTTGATAGGCTTAATTCTCATTGGAAATAACCTGGTTAATATCGGCGCTTCGGCTATTGCTACCATACTTTGCCTACGCTGGTTTGGTGACGCCGGAATCCTTATCGCAACTTTAGGTTTGACCTTAATTATTCTCATTTTCTCAGAAGTAACACCGAAAACGATAGCCGCCCTGCACCCTGAGCGTATTTCATTCCCAAGCTCTTTTATTTTGCTGCCGCTACTAAAAGTCATGTACCCCATCGTTATTGGTATGAACGTCATCACCAATTCATTTATGCGGTTATTGGGAGTTAACCCAAAACAATCGCAAATGGCAGATGCATTAAGTTCAGATGAACTGCGTACAGTGGTTAACGAAGCCGGAAACTTAATCCCGACTTCACACCA
>JBNJDZ010000012.1:0-79387 GCA_051745385.1 Pseudomonadota bacterium
TAAACTCTTCGGTATACCGTTTGCCTTTGCTCATAAACACCTCTAGTTTTAGTTACATTGTAACTGTTAAAAGTGTCTAGCAAAGTCTGGGAAGTCCACTCGACCAAAATTAGCAATTTGCACTTCTTTTTGCTGAAGTGTTCCATACGAAAACAATAGTGGCATTGTTGCTCCCACTGGACTCGGTTATCTTGTAAAAAACATGCTCGCAAATCGGGTCAAAAGGTTATAAGTCCGATGCCGTCACTTGTTAGCAGATGTTAGTCGAGTTTCGAAATTAATTCACGAACCTCATCAGCCTTTAATGGCCTCACTAGACGAGCCACTTCATTACCATCGTGCAGGAGTATCAAAGTCGGCCAAAGCTTTACCTTGAACGCACGCCCCAGGGGTTTGCCCTTGCCATCGTATATTTTAATATGACGTAGCCCTGAGTGTTCAGTTACAGCTTCCTTTATCGCGGAACTTGCAGCCTGACAGTGTCCACACCAGGGCGCGCCAAACTCCAGGAGAACGTCACCGTCTGGTTATGTGCGATGCACAACGAGTGGCTTGTGATATGCGAAGTACCGCTCACGGTCTCTCGACCTATTATTAAACAATGCGCTCTCAACAATTTGTGAGGCCTCTATTTCAGTCTTCAAGATTTTGCACAAAGTATCCCACTCTTTTGTCTGGGGCTCGAATGATTCCCACGAAATCATGAAGTCAAAATTTTCCCCATGTCTCAACACTCTGGCCGGAACCCCTCCCGCTCTCATGTTTCCCATAAACATGCCATACCGCAGAAAAGGGTGGACTGCACGGTGGTTATGAGCTTTCTTGCTGTACGTAATTGCATCATGGGTTGTAACGCCACCGATCTTTGTCTCTATGACAACTCTGGGTTTCCAAACTTCATCATCTATCCATTCATACAGAAGAATGTCAGTTTCGAAGTTAACCTCTTGGCATTCGGCTATTGCGTTTCTATACTGACGAACTTCGTTTGCATAGCAAAGTTTTTGACCAACATCAGCTGCATATTTATCAGACAATGTTTTGACATACGCATGAATTCTCTCTGTTACCGATCTCGCCCAATCTACTTCTCGCAAGAGATTCCCTCTGGCCGTGCCTTTATGACCACATAACGCCACGCCCTGCGGAAATATAGAAGCCTCCGCGAATAAATTTTCCGTAGTAGCGCCTTGTTAGTTTCACAACCCAAATACCATTTCAAACTTCTCTCCATTGTTTAATCTTTCCAATCCTGAATACAAACTTTTCGTATGTATTGGCTCAACAGCTATTCTTGATGCTTGGTAGTATTTCACACTTGTATTTGGAAAGTCGCTTAGAAAAAAAATAGATTTAACTTTTGCCAGGTCTTCCTCTGTTACCTCTATATTTTCAAGTAAAAAAGGTTTGCGATAGTCAACTTTGATACCTGTTCCTTCAATAAACCAGGCTGGTAATTGCGTAAGCTCTACAAGAAGGTCAGTTCTGTGCCTCACCTCTGCATGAACAAACTCATGCGCTATCACGTCTGTGTTAAGCCCCTTAGGGCCTAGAAATATGCACTCTCTAAAGAACCCTGATGTTTGCATGCCCGTTGGATTAAAGCCAAAACTGGAGTACTGATTCTCAGTTGTAGCAATAATTCTTGGTGAAGATATAGGGTTACCATACACATTTGAAACTCTTTCGATTGCATCATCTATTGCTTCTATCAAGTTCGATTTCTGTGCTTCGTCAAGGCTGTCATCAACATAGAGATTTGTTGAAATCTGAGAAAAGTGCGTCTGCCCGATCATTTCGCATGCTATTGCACCCTTTTTAAAGAAGATAAAAGACGCAAAAAGAAGCAATATAAAAACAGGTAAAAGAATTTTAAATATTCGCACAAACTTTCCTTGTGAAACTAACGCCGCAATCACGCGCTTGTCGCGTGCATTGCCTTGTTAAGTTTGAGCTCCATAGGCTGATAAACCAAGCCTGCCGATTCGCCCACTTCGCCACTGCACTCAAACCCATAATTTTCATAAGCGGTCACTGAAGATAGCGACGCGCTGACGGTAACAGTTTCAACCCTCGCATGATTCAAGGCGGATATAAGCAGCTTTCTTCCAATGCCACTTTTCTGGGATTCCGGACGAATAAAAAGCATCGCAACATGGCGACCCTCCTTTAATTCGATGACACCTTCGACATTTTCGCTGTTCTGAGCAACCAGCATCAAGTTATCGCCTTTCATCCTATCGAGGAATGCATCGCGCGCAGCGATATTCGAAAAGGTTGTAATCCCCTCATCAGACAATGTGCCTGCAACAGACTGCGAAAAAGAGTCCATGCAAATTGCACTTACAGCTTCAAGGTCCTTCTCTTCCATCTTCCTGATAATCATCCATGTCTCCCAAAAACTTACCATTTATATACTGCGCATGCTCAATTACGCTATAACCCGTGCGCAATATCTAACTTTAATTATTTATTATGTATCTGACATTAAACGAGTTAATTAGCCTATACAACAATAAATGAGCAATGGTACTGATAAAAACGAGCGTTAGGTTAAACTAGAACTAAAGGCAAAATCGTTTTCCAAAAAGCCCTAAGTGAGGCATACAATGAGCTCAACTAAAATTAATTACATTGAACTACCAGCGAGGAGTCTTGACGCAACCAAGCGCTTTTTTCAGCAAGCCTTTGGCTGGGAGTTTGTCGACTATGGCCCAGAATACGCAGCTATCCAGAATGCAGGGCTCGATGGCGGGTTTTACCAATCTGATTTAGTTGCTCAAACGTCTACCGGGAGCGCCTTGGTGGTTCTGTATAGCAAAGACCTTGAGCAAAGCCTGAAAAGCGTTGAGGACGCAGGCGGTAAAGTCATTAAGCCCATATTTGATTTCCCCGGTGGTCGACGTTTTCAATTTACTTGCCCTAGCGGCAACGAATACGCAGTATGGTCAGAGTAATAAAAGGCACATAAGCAGCGTTGTTATTGTCTATAAACGCCTCTCAGGCAAAATCTTTCAGCCTGAGATGACCTTCTATTGAATCGGCAAGCGCTTTAGGCACCTCATGTTCAGTGGCTAACTCCCGCCACTGAGACACCGCGTTTATCACATCATCAATAATTGCATCTATTTCTTTGCGCTCTACTTTTGGTAACTGAACGTCTGCCAGCGCGTAAAAATCAGCGCGGGTATGGCCGCTGCGCTTGCCATTTAAGGACATCCAGTGCTGCTCTACCCAGGGGTTTCCGGGTTTATAGCTAAAGGCAACGTCGTAAGCCGGGCTCAATCGCCACTGCTTGTCCTCCAGCATAAAGCCAAAGTTCTTAGAGTGATCATCGTGGTTGGTTGCTACGTGGTTAAAGACCATACGGCGAAATAAGTCTATAGCGTCCGCCCGTGGCAACCTTAACTGACGCGCCACCTGGAACAGCTCCTCATAAGAAAACGCGCCAATGTCGTGATAGTTCACGTGCTTAATAGCGGTAAGCGTTTGAATATGCTTTTTCTCATTGCCTATTCTGTCAAAGCGCTTGGTCACAAAATGGCGGCGGTTGCCTTCATCCAGCAGGTGGCATGGCATCATATGAATGCCCGCTTTTGTGGCCATTAAGTAATACACGTACTCCATGGCACCGTAACCGAGCGGGTCGCCAAAGGTTTGCTGAGACGGGTCGCGCTCTTTTACGCCGTCAAACTTCAGCAGATAATGCTCAAAGCCTTCGGGCACGAGCCCCTGCCCGGAACGAACCTGGCTGAAGTCCTTATTAAATGCCAGAACCGCTTTTGGCCTTGCGCCACCGGCGCTGGTGCCAACCGCTAATAAAGCCTGCATCATTTCTTTGTCTGCCGCGTCGTCAAAGTGCGTGCTCTTACGAAAGCCCTTTCGTGCATCAAGCACTTCCTGCGCTAATTTCATTAAGCTCTCAAGCTCTATGTCTTTGTTCTTAGCGTTGGTTTGACTCTTACGCGCAGGGTGATATTCCAGAGCGCCCATGCCCCGCTCACCGGTATACTGAAGCCGCTCAAGCGGACTCAGTGGCTCTGTACGGTCTGGCTGTTGCGCAACCCATTGGTTCAGTACCGCATTACCGAAGTCGTCGGGCAAAGAGTCTGCCAGCATGCCCGGCAGGCCTCTGAAGGTATCCCAGTTTAACCCCGGAAAAGAGTAAATTCGCCCCTTCTCGGCGGGCATGGTTAAAGGCGCAAGCGGAATATTTTTTTCGACAAATTCAGATAAGTACTCGAACCGCGCAGCCGTGTCGCCTTTGTTATAACTTAAGGCACCGACAGGCTCGCCTTTGTAGCGAACTTCAATGGTATTAATCACCAGTCCAGCTCCTCATTGTCAGCAGGTTTCACACGCGTTTTACCGCTCGCCCGCTTCTTCTGCTTGGTGCTACTTTTGAGTAGTTGCACAGGAGAAACGCCCTCGTCCGGGAATGCAGCCAGTAAATTGTCGATATGCCCCAAAGCCTGAAGAATAGAGACATAGGTCGGCAAGGTGCTTTTACCACCCTCCACGGATTTAACCGCATTCAGTGAGACATTCGCTAAGGTCGCTAAGTCCTCCTGAGTTAAATCCTGGTTCAACCGATACTGCCTAACTCGCTGACCAATGATTGCTGAAACACGTTCAGAATCCATATAACGAACCTTAAATAGACTTTAAACTAATAAATAGAGTATAGCAGACTATTTAAGGTATACAATTATTTTTATATAAAAGACTTTATATGGACTATAAAGTGGTTGATTCATGCAAGAAGCCTTTCTAAGGGCTATAAAATATACTTGAAAGAGGGTTGTTAATAACACTTGATTTGAGTATGAATCGATAGTCCGCTTCGTGCCAAGAGCGGACGTTAACGCCATATGAAGTCTCGCTACATAAATAGATAGCTACATTGGTGGTGTTTCACTTCGACGGATCTTTACTAACACATTGTCTTTATTTCTGGGAAATATCTTTTACGGCCCAGTATTACTAAGCTTGTTTATCTCAGCTAGACTAACAGTCCCACACGCTTATACTGAAAGTCGAAACAATCTGATTTTTTCATTAAAGGGACTTTGTAATGGAATCAAATGAACTAATAACTTTAGTGACTTTTTTGATAAGTATTGCCATAGCGACACTATCCGCTTGGCTTATCCGGAGGGCTAGCCCTCAACGGAGATTTATTTGGTTTACGGGTTCAGTGGTAGCCTTTATTCTGTTGTTCGGTATTAAATTTTTCTTTGTTCCACTTCTTACGTGTTTAGTCATTTTGTATTTTGCAAAACGGGATGGAGATAACCCTTTGGGCGATATTGGTATTGGATTCGTCAATATATTTACTATTGCAATATCATGGTGCCTTTTCGGTTTATACATACTCCTACCAGTTGGCGCATTATACTGGATGTTTATTTCAATACAGGTTGGAAGTTTTTGGATGTTTTTAGTCGGTTTCATCCCTATTGCTTGGCCTATAGGTGCGTATGGACTGATTTTTGATATGCCGGATTGGGTTCTCGACATGTTTACCTAATTAAGGGCTTGCGGATAACGCCAATCTTCCTTGGCCTTTAGGGCGTTTTATTGGGAAACGTCACCTATTCGCTCATTGGAGACCTTCAGCTTTGTGCCAACAGCGGACGTTAACTCCTCGTTATTGTGTTGTCACAACTCGACGACTTTAACTGCTCGCTTGTAGTCACCACCGCCAGGCTCAACAAAATATCTCATATCGCAATCTGGGCAGATTACACACGTATTCTCGCTTGGTCCTTTAAGTTGCCCTGACTTACCGAGTAAAGGAAGCTCACGCGCACAACAACATTGCCAACTGGCATTATTGCCAGTTGCTACGGCTCGTTCATCCGGTGTATTTGTTCGTACTAACGGGATTAACCTCTGTTCTTGTGGCATAAAATCTCCAAAAATAAATAGCGCTCATATTTCCGACAAATGTCGAGCGCAACCGAATGGAACCGAAAGCACAATGTGGTAGAAGTTAGCCAGCTCTCGTCAAAATCTTATTTGCTACTAGCAGTCATACCTGTCTTTGATGTAATGATGATAATGCCGACCTACTGAACGGGCATTGATAAATTCTCGGAATGCATGCTCTGGTACACCGCAGAAAGTGTAATACGGGTCGCTGTCTTCGAAGTCGATATACATACGACTTGTGGAAGCGTCGTAGCCAATTCTCCTTATTGCGGAAGACCTGACAATTACCCAATCGATCATCTTTCACTCCTTTGACTTTTAACGCTTATAAACTGTACGCGCGCTACTTTTGCTTTTTATGAAATCTACAAATTTGCATATTCAACCCACTGGGGAGGTGAATCCATTTTCTTAGTGAAATATTTAATTACATCAAATGCAGTCCTATGAGCCGTACTAAGCTTTAGCAATTGATGCCACAAAGTATCGTTTTCTGGGCCTGAAGATATCCTATCTTGGGACTTCATGTGAATAATTCGATCTCGTAATTTCTTGAGCTTCTTGAACTCCGACCAAGACTTATGCGTTTTGGGCGACTTAACACCAAGGACTTCAGGGATTACTTTATCCAGTTTGTCTTCTAAAGAAATAAACCTTTCAATCTGTTGTTTGTTTGCAGTCTCTAGGATTGTCCTACTTTTACGAAAATGAGCGTACTCAAAATTATCAGGGATGACCTCGTTTGCGAAAGCTTCTATTGCCGAAAAAGCCAAAACGATTGATTGAATTGTATCTTCCAAGAAGTCAAAAGCGTCATATTCTGAGAGAAATGCGACTTCCCTCTTTTTTGATGAGTCAATCTTGCTTTTTACACGAAGCTCTTTTGCCCTCGAATGGCTCTTCTTCGAAGCATTCAGTAAAATAGCTGAACCGTTCGGGACTGGAATAGTAACAACTTTCTTGGAGTTTAGTTGTGCTACCGTTACAACTGTAATCCGCGTTCCTTTTGGTAAAGTTTGACCAGTCCATGGGTTATTCCAGTCTTTTTCAAGGCTGGTTGTTGTCTGAAGTCTCCAGTCTCGATCTGTCACGCAACACCTCTATTGGTTAAAAAACGCCCGCAACACGGACCGACAATTAGTTGTGTTTTTTACATACTAATGGCTAAGGTATGCGGTTGGCAGTCCGGTGTTTAGTCTATTGACCTTTAATACGCACTATCCAGCAGCTACACCTAACACCGAAACAACAATCGCAAGTAAAGCAATGTTGGTTGAAAGCTTAAAGCCAGCTTGCGACTCATGAGAGTTCAGCATTTTTTGCGCTTCATCCAGTGTTGTTAAAACGACGTTTCTAATCGAAAAGGTAACAGATAGCTTTCCTGAAACCATTTGTATTGAATTATAGTCGCCCGGTATTCTAGTATGTGGTCGAAGGCGTTGATCTACTTCGCTTAGCTGCTCTCTAAGCTCAACAAGCGCCGCTGTGTAATCTCCAAGCTTCCCTTTCGCGAATGCATGGTAGAAACTGGGCTTAAATTGAGAAAGCTCTTTTAATATTGCAACGATCTCCTCATTTAACCCCATCAGCTCTTCATTGAATTCGTTCATCGGCACTCCATTTGCGTATACATAGTATGTTAGAGCGACCACGCAAGGTCTTTTTCCTTACAAGCTAGATTACCTTGTAAGTTAAGGAAGTCCAACATCCGCTCTTCGCTCATAGCGGAACTTCATCTTTATACCATTGCCGACAGTAGGACCTTTTTTTGCTTGCTTTAAAGAGTTTGCGATTCAGCACAAGAGCAATTAAAACTGTTTGTATCGATAAAATAACGTCTGAGCTCGCTAGGTATCCCAAATCAATGGGCTGTCGAGCTTTTCGGTATATAGCCGTTTAACCCCTCTATAATTATTCGCAGAATAATCCACCAAGCGTGGAGCCCCATTACAGTTTGACCATCTCTATCTGTTAAAAGACCGTGAGCCACATCGTTGCGAACGTTATATCCAGTGGCGTTCGTAAAAATAGCCTTTAGTTCTGTAGTTAATTCTTCTCCCAATACCTTGTGGCATTGTGGGAGCTGAAGCAATGTTCCCATACCGGTTTCTCGGGATACCCCATCATTATCGTCATGAGTTGTTATTGCGTCAGCATCTTTAAGTAAAACACGAATTATTTGTTCCAAATGAGGCGCAAGAATATATACCGCAGGTGTTAAATGAAGTGTCCAACCTAAAAATAGACCGCGTGCGATTACTTCTTGCTGCTCGCTCGGAACTATAGGTGACTCCCTACAAAGTCCTTCAAATAGATCTAGGTCTACTGAATGCTCCAGTTTAATTTGTTCCATGGCCGGCAAAATCCCTCCTTTCATGTAGAACGTCGAGGTGACTTTGAACAATTGCATAGCCATACCATCGGTGGAGCTAGCTTTTGCAACTACCCTACCATCACGCTCGAAGTGTACGGCACTACCGATGAGGTCGGATAAAAAGGTTTTCGTAGTCATTTTTTCTTCTTTTACAGCATCGCTATACATAGTGAGCTTTGCAAGATGAGCTAATTGACTAACTGCGGATTCAGGTGAGTTATGTTTGGCAACTAAGGTTTTAGAACCACTCGCCATTTCAGATAAATCATGTGGGCCTGATGAAACTTCATGGATCATTGTTTCCTGTGTGCTTCGACCGTACTTCGGAAGTGCTCTCCGCACGTCTTCAATTAGGCTGTCAACACTGTACTTCTCTTGATAGGCTCGCTCTACTTGTCTCAGCGTCGAAAGTGCCTTAGTAGCATTAAAGTGAGCTTCGTATGGTCTTGCTGACTGACATTCCTTTGCTAGTTCGTAATAGCATAGGCCTTCCATAGCTTTTGCACTGTTGTAAGCCTCAGAGTTTTCCAAGTGACTAGCCTTCTCGGAGGATAATTTAAATACTTCTTGAGCCAGCATATAATTGCCTTTAGTTGCCAAGCTCTGCCCCATACTATCAATCTCACACTGGAACCCTAGTAGCTGCTGCTGACTTAAGTTACGTCGGTCGAAGTCACCGCGGTGTAACATTTTTGCGAGTGAAAGCATTTGCTCAGGCGAGGAATGTTTGTGCTGCTTAAATAAGGCTATAGCGGATTCCGTTATGGCTTTAGTCTTCTCGCTATATTTGAGTTGGTGCCCAAGTACCAAAGCTCTCATTAAATTGTTTTTTAGCGTAAAGGGGTCCAGATTAGCTACATCGTTAACCTTACAATACTCCTCGATCGCTGTAATAGCATAGGCGGGGTCACGTTTGGGTTTACCACCAAGCCAAACTGTATCTGCAACTCTCGCTTTTAGTAGCGAGTCATGAATATGAGGTAAAATTTCAGCCAATGCTTTAAGTGTATCGCTACCTATATCTTTCGGTAAAATTGCTCTCTCGTTTTTTCTTCTATTTTTAAAGGCTGGCGAGAAAGGTATATCTCCTTGAGCCGGATTGAAAACGAAACTGGCTAATTCTATTAGTAAATTTAAGACGGTTTTCTGATTTTGATTAGTGGCAACGTTGTGAGCATCTTGTAAGCTACGAACTAGAGAGTCGTAACAAGCTAGTTGGCCTTCTAGAGTGGAGTGCTGCCACTGGCAACTGAGGTAATCATCTAGCGAGATACTGAATTCAACTTCCATATCGTCCTCTAAAACTTAAAGTAAGCTTGACTCAGTCGTCAGTAGTGAAGAATGAGCTTGATAAGACAATTCTAAACTACCTCAATGGGACTCGAAAAACACCTCCTTATGAACTGAATTAAATGTCCGCTCAGAGCGAAGAACGGACCTTCGGTCATTTTAAGTAATGACTCGCATCCCTGTTGAAAATAAGAAAGGTGACGTCAGTCCTGCACGGAGCGCTGATCTCGGTATTATTGCGAAATGTTGTTGTGTTGTGTATTTAAGTCATTTACTGTCAATGACTTAATGAAAAATCAAAGTTGGATATTGTGCGCTCGTTAGAGTGTAACCGAGCATGCTTAAATTGCTTCCGCTTACTCAGAACGTTTCAATGTAGGCATATTGGTTGGCTCAGTAGCTTAAGAGTCAGCAGCTATCAATTGAACGAGACTCGAAGTGCGCACGCACAATATGCAAAAATTAAGTTACTAGGACTCTGCCGTGCTTAATCATGGAAAATACTCTGACCTAACAGCTGAACAATACGAATTGCTTGGGCGCAATTTTATAGAATGGTCGAATGTAGAGTTCTTGCTTGGGGTGCTGCTAAGTCGGCTTCTTTTTACGCCTGAGTTCCTTGGTCGCACTTATAGTGATGAAATGAGTGGAGTAAAACTAGAGAATGCTGTTAAGAACGCCCTGGATATACATCGTCACAGATATGAAGCCCGTATCGTATCTGAGCAGCTTTCTTCTGAAATAGGAGCGCTAGTCCGCGAAGCTGCCGTTCACAGAGCTTTCAGGAATAAGTTGGCTCACTACCTTTGGATGCGTAGCAACGATCAGGAAATATTTGGTAGTCGAATGTCTGGAAAGCTGCCTAAAGCGAATGGAAAAAATGATAGTATGAAAGTATCCATATACGAGTTAAGAGAAAAATACCAATCCGCCCGCGATCTCGTAGCGAAACTCAAGCGAATAGTTATTGATGCTCTACCCAAGATTGAAGAGAAACAGAATTTAACAAGTTTAGGCAAGGGATGCTCCTGATGTTGAGCCTTTGCTAAATATAGAAAATTAAGGGACCGTCATGCAAGACTCGTTAGTATTAACCATATTTGCTGGCGTAG
This sequence comes from Pseudomonadota bacterium, assembly GCA_051745385.1. Lineage (GTDB taxonomy): Bacteria > Pseudomonadota > Gammaproteobacteria > Enterobacterales > Alteromonadaceae > Idiomarina. Next base: position 10,711 of record JBNJDZ010000012.1, read on the forward strand.
CAGTTTTTGTAGTCAGCCAATTTTTTATGAAGTTTGTTCTGGATCCAGCAGTTGCACTGAAGGAAGCTCTCGGTGAAATGAGCCATTTTTTCCTTCTCAATCAGGCGAAGATAACTAACGCTCATGGTAGTGATCAGCTTCACGAGGGAGTAAAAAGGTTATCTGCTCAGCTTCTGGCCAAAAAGGAAGCGGTTCCCTGCTATACTTTGTTTTCCTGGCTTTTGGGTCTACCAAAAGATACAGCACTGATAGAGGCTGCAAAGGAACTCAACCAGATTTCTTACCACTTAATGCAAAATACGTCGGATCCGTTTCGAAATAGTGGGCTGGGTAGCTCAGCAATAGTCAATAAAGCAATGAGAAAGATCCAAGACCAAACAGGAACACGAGTCTCATATGAGTAGCCGGGCTATGGAGGTTAGTTTTAAGCAGTCCGTCAATCGGCTACCAAAAATGTACACTTTTGGTTCTCTCCTCTGCTCTCCGGCGACAATTACGATCAGCATTAAGTGCTAAGACTAAGAATGAAGCCAACAAAAGAGCAATACCGAAAAATTGGAAGATTTCATCTTGTTGATCCCGACGAGCTTGACGGCATGGATGAGTTTGCTGAGTGGCTAGAGTCTCTGCTTCATAATCCCTGTTCCGTTTGGGAAGAAGATGGAGATCAGTTTCTCATAGAAATTCGCAAGCTTGTCGCAAAGATCAATGGGCTGAAAATTCAGATCTACTCGAATGAACATCCACCCCCGCATTTTCATGTAAAGTCTCCAAACGTGGACGCTAGTTTCTCTATCGAGTCTTGCGAGAAGCTAGAGGGAAATATCGAACCCCATGACTACAGAAAAATTCGGTTCTGGCATAAACAGGCCAAACCGCTCTTGATTAAGGCTTGGGATGAAACTAGGCCGACGGAGTGCACAGTTGGATCATATAAAGGTACTTAATCATTCGCTGCGCTCGTAATTTGCCGGTGAACAAAGCGTCAACTTCGGCTCTTGGCACAGGGCTGCCGTAGCAGCCCCCTAACAGTCAAACCTCAATTGACTCGGAAATATCAAGTGCGTCATCGACTTCAATTCCCAGCTAACGCATCGTGCTTTCCAGCTTCTTGTGCGCTAACTAAATAAAAGCCCGCTAAAAGCGGGCTCCATAGCCATTTCAGTGAAGCATCGAACCTGACGTGAACGTCAGGCTACCCATCTACCGATACTCTTCAATGCTCGGGCACGAGCACATCAGGTTACGGTCACCAAATACGTCATCTATACGGTTAACAGTTGGCCAGAACTTGTCGTAGCCAACAGCTTCAACCGGGTATGTTGCTGTTTTGCGATCGTATGGGCGGTCCCATTCTGCATCGGTAATGTCGGCTAGTGTATGCGGTGCATTTACCAGCGGGTTATTGTCTTTTGGCCATTCACCGGCGGCTACTTTTTCGGCTTCGGCTTTAATGCTAACCAAAGCTTCAATAAAGCGGTCCAGCTCAGCTTTAGACTCAGACTCGGTCGGCTCAACCATGATGGTACCCGCTACCGGGAAGCTCATGGTTGGCGAATGGAAGCCATAGTCCTGCAAACGCTTAGCCACATCAATTTCGGCAATACCGGCGGCGTCTTTCATTGGGCGCAAGTCGATAATGCATTCGTGCGCAACACGGTTGTTGCGGCCACGATACAAAATTTTGAAGTGCTTACTGAGCTTCTCAGCCAGGTAGTTGGCGTTCAAAATAGCGGTTTCTGAGGCTTCACGTAGGCCGCGTCCGCCCATCATGGCAATGTACATCCAGGAAATGGTCAGAATGCTGGCACTACCAAACTGCGCAGCAGATACCGCGCCGTTACCGGCTTTAGGCCCGTCAATATTCACAATGGAGTGGTTTGGCAGGAATTCAGCCAAGTGCTGCTTCACGCCAATAGGACCCATGCCAGGGCCACCGCCACCGTGCGGAATACAGAAGGTTTTGTGTAGATTCAGGTGCGACACATCCGAGCCAATGTAACCTGGTGAGGTTACGCCCACCTGTGCGTTCATGTTGGCGCCGTCCATGTAAACCTGGCCACCATAGCTGTGAACCAGGTCACAAATGTCTTTAATGCCTTCTTCGTAAACACCGTGCGTTGAAGGGTAAGTGACCATAATGCACGACAGGTTCTCGCCCGCTTCTTCAGCTTTGGCTTTTAAGTCGTCCATATCCACGTTGCCGTACTTGTCACAGTCAACCACTACCACTTTCATGTTCATCATCTGAGCTGAAGCTGGGTTGGTACCGTGAGCAGAGCTTGGAATAAGGCAAATATTGCGGTGCCCGTCGCCGCGACTTTCATGGTATTTCTGAATAGCCAGCAGACCAGCGTACTCACCCTGCGCACCGGAGTTCGGTTGCATAGACATGTCGTCATAACCGGTTACATCAATTAACCATTCAGACAAGGTAGAAACTAACTCGTAATAGCCTTGCGCCTGCTCTGCCGGGCAGAACGGATGCAACTGACCAAACTCAGGCCAGGTGACCGGAATCATCTCGGCGGTGGCGTTCAGCTTCATGGTGCACGAGCCCAGAGAAATCATTGAATGGTTCAGGGCTAAATCTTTGTTTTCCAGCTTTTTAATATAACGCAGCATTTCGGTTTCTGAGTGGTACTCGTTAAATACCGGATGCTGTAAATACTGAGACTGGCGCACTAAATCAGCAGGAATGGATTCCACGTCACCGCCAGCAACACGGCTGTCCAGTACGTCGATATCTAAACCGTGGTTATCGCCAAACAGCGCGGCAAATAAGTTTTCAACGTCGTCACGCGTTTTGGCTTCGTCCAGGCTAATACCGAATACGCCTTCACCGTCAACACGTAGGTTAAGACCCAGCGCTTTACTGCGCGCCAATACGTCTGCGGCATTTTCATTCATTTCAAAGGTTAAGGTGTCAAACCAGTGGCTGTTCACCAACTTCACGCCTTTGTCTTGCATGCCTAAGGCGACGATGTCGGTTAAACGGTGAATACGGTTGGCAATACGACGTAAGCCGTCAGGGCCATGATACACGGCGTAAAACGATGCCATGTTCGCCAGCAGAACCTGCGCGGTACAAATGTTTGAGTTCGCTTTTTCGCGGCGTATGTGCTGCTCACGCGTCTGCATGGCCATACGCAATGCAGGGCGTCCGCGAGAGTCTTTCGAAACGCCAATGATACGGCCTGGCAGTGAACGTTTAAACTTATCACGGGTAGCGAAGAACGCGGCGTGAGGACCGCCGTAGCCCATTGGTACACCAAAGCGCTGCGCGTTACCGAACACCATGTCAGCGCCCATTTCGCCCGGTGACTTCACCATTAGCAGGCTCATTAAGTCAGAAGCAACGGCAACAATGGCCTTTTTCTCCTGCAACTCGCCAATTAACTGTTCAATGTTGTGCAGCTGGCCTTGTTTGTCCGGGTACTGCAACAACGCACCAAACACGTCGTGATCAGAGGCTTCGCGCGCCGGTCCGACAATAATGTCGAAACCAAAGTACTCGGCACGGGTTTTCACCACGTCAATGGTTTGCGCGTAAACGTTGTCGGCAATGAAAAACGCGTTGGATTTTTTGTTTTTAGAAACCCGCTTCGCCATGGCCATTGCTTCGGCGGCGGCAGTGGCTTCGTCCAGCAATGAGGCACTGGCTAAATCCAGACCGGTTAAATCCATGGTCATTTGCTGGAAGTTAAGCAGTGCTTCTAAGCGGCCCTGCGCAATTTCCGGCTGATACGGCGTGTAAGCTGTATACCAGCCCGGATTTTCCAGCACGTTACGCAAAATAACGTTCGGCACGACGGTGTCGTAGTAGCCCATACCAATGTAAGAGGTACAAATTTGGTTCTTTTTCGCGATGTCTTTAAGACGAGCCAGAGCTTCGCGTTCGGTTTGCGGCTCCCCTGTTTGCAGGAACGGTTCACGCAGAATCGCACCAGGCACAGTGTCTTTGGTTAATGCTTCTAAAGAATCTACACCCAGCTCAGCCAGCATGGCTTTTTGCTCATCAGCGCTTGGGCCAATATGGCGGCTAATGAATTCATCGTGGTGCTCTAATTGCGTCAGGGTAGTACTGCTCATTTAACTCAGCCTCGTACATTTATCGGAAATTTATGGGTAACTTATCGTAGACAAGAAACAATGAACCCCGGCTAAATTCCGGGGCTCAGGACGCTCTGTGTCATTGGTGCTATGCGCCAATGGCCTCAGTCTTCGTCGATTGAAGCCTCGTAAGTGTTCGCGTCCAACAAGTTGTCCAGCTCGCCGCTGTCGTCTGCTTTTATACGGAATAACCAGCCATCGCCATATGGGTCGTTGTTGACCGTTTCAGGGGCATCTTCCAGATCTTCGTTCACAGCGACAACTTCACCCGTCATAGGTGCGTAGATATCTGATGCGGCTTTCACTGACTCAGCGACAGCAATGTCGTCGCCTGTGGCAACTTTATCGCCTACGTCAGGCAATTCAACAAACACCATGTCGCCAAGAAGTTCCTGCGCGTGCTCAGAGATACCGACAGTAAAAGTACCGTCGCCTTCATCACGAACCCATTCGTGGGTTGATGCGTATTTCAGATCTGCTGGAATATTGCTCATATTGCTTTCCTTCTACCCGGGTTACCCGGAATTTATTGAATCTTGTTCGGTTATAAAACAGATTGACCGTTTCTGACGAAACCTGGCTTAACCACCTTCACCGGCATTTGTTTCTTACGCATTTCCACTTCCGCTGTATCACCAACACTTGATGGAACACGAGCCATTGCAACTGAGAAACCAAGTGTAGGCGAGAATGTACCAGAAGTGATGATACCTTCGCCACCCTCAACGGTTACTTTTTGACCGTGACGCAGTACGCCTTTCTCTTCCATCACAAGGCCGACTAACTTGTCGTGACCTTTCGCTTTTTTCTGCTCTAAGGCTTTACGACCAATGAAGGCGCGGTCAGCTGGTTCCAACGCTACGCTCCAGCCCATATTGGCTTCCAGCGGCGTGATGTTCTCATCCATGTCCTGACCATACAGGTTCATGCCTGCTTCTAAACGCAGTGTATCACGAGCACCCAGTCCACACGGAGCTACATCGGCTTTTAGCAAGTCATTCCACAGGGCTTCAAGTTGCTCGGCCGGAACCACAATTTCATAGCCTTTTTCGCCGGTATAACCTGTGGTCGCAATAAAGTAATCGCCAACGTCTTTACCCACAAAAGGCTTCATGCCATCAATTTCGGCGTACTGCTCTGCGGTTAGTACGTTTTGAATCTTTTCAGCGGCCTTAGGGCCCTGCAAAGCCAGCATACCCATGTCGTCACGTTCTTTGGTGGTGACATCAAAATCGGCAGCGACTTTTTCAATCCATGCCAGGTCGCGGTCACGGGTTGCTGAGTTAACTACCATGCGGTATGCGGTTTCTGAGAAGAAATACACAATAAGGTCATCAATAACACCGCCGTTTTCATTCAGCATGCTGGTGTATTGTGCTTTGCCTTCGGTTTTTAGCTTGGCAACGTCGTTAGCAAGCAGGTAACGCAAAAACGCCTGAGCCTGTGAGCCTTCTACGTCAACAATGGTCATGTGCGACACATCGAAAACACCGCAGTCACGGCGTACAGCATGGTGTTCTTCAATTTGTGAACCGTAGTTCAGCGGCATGTCCCAGCCGTGAAAATCAACCATCTTTGCACCCGCTTTTACGTGTGCATCGTACAGTGGCGTTCTGCTACCCATACCGTGTTCCTTCTCTGTTCACTTTATGTGCGTGTCTATGGGCGCAAATTATAGGCGTGATTCGTTTAAACTTAAAATCAATAATGCTTATAATGGTATTAATTTTTCAAATACCTAGTAATGACTTTATAAAGCGAACCAATGAAACATTTATCCTTAGAGGCCTTACGCAGTTTTAGTGCTGTTATAGAGCTCGGCAGTATGACACTTGCCGGCGAACGCATGGGACGCTCTCAGCCTGCTATCAGTTTGCAGCTTAAAAAGCTGGAGCAGCAACTCGGCGTTGAACTGCTAACGCGCCAGGGCAGCGGCTTTGCCCTTACCGCCGACGGTGATGTGCTGTTTGACTACGCGCAGCGAATGTTGGCGCTGAATGATCAGGCCTGGGCGCAGTTCGAACCTCAACAAGTGAGCGGTAAAGTGCGGCTGGGTATTACCAGTGAATTCGCGTCCAGTTTACTGCCCAAAGTGCTTGGTCAGTTTGCTCAGGTTTACCCACAGGTCACACTGCAGGTGACTTCGGCGTTGAGTAAAGACTTACTGTCCGGGCTAGGACAACAATTCGATATTATTCTGGCACTGCGCGAACAGACCAATAAAAGCGATGTTTTAATTCAGCGCGAAGAATTGGTTTGGGTGGGCTTACCAGGCTTATTAGAGCAACCCGGCTGGCCTATGGTGGTTGCTCCTGAAGGCTGTATTTATCGGCGCAGAGCAGAACAAAGCTTACAAAGGGCGCATCAGCCTTATCGTATCACTTATACCAATACAGACTTCTCGGGACTGACTGCAGCATTGAACAGCGGACTAGGCATTACCGTTCTAGCTAAAAGTACTGTACCGAAGGACATTCCCGTATTGGAGAGTTTTTCTGATAACAAACCCTTACCCAACCCCGGCTCTGTAAACGTCATTATGCGCTTAGCCGGCGGCGCCTCAAGTGCGGCTTCACAATTAGCGGATTATCTGAAAGCGAGAATTTGAACACCTCACCTGACGTGAACGTCAGGCTACATCTGGGTCGGATTCTGGGTAGCCTGATGCTATTGCATCAGGTGGGATGTTTAAATGATCAGATGAGCCGTTTGAATAATAACGCGATGGTTGTGGGTTCGATATCTCACCTGACGTGAACGTCAGGCTACGACCGTTGCATCAGCCTAACGCTACCGCTGCAAGCTTCCTTTTCAGAAAAGTCAGTTTGTTTGGCAGTGCGAAAGCCAGGGCGCGTAAGCCTTTCACTACTGGGTTTGCTGTGCCGAAACCGCGTTTGAACGTTTCCATTGCGGCTATCATTAGCTGGGTGTCGGCTTTGCGCTCCCGCTGATACGCACTCAGCGAGCGGTGCAATTGTGTTAGTGAAGATAGCTCCACACCCTCAACTTTCTCGGTTAAGGCTTTCACGTCACCAAAACCTAAGTTCGCGCCCTGCCCGGCCAGCGGATGAATGGTGTGTGCGGCGTCACCAGCCAAAACAATACGATGTTGATACCATTGGCGGGCGTACTGCATTTTAAGCGGAAAGGCTTTTATATCAGAAACACACTCACAGCCGCCTAATACCCGCCCTGACTCTGTTTCCATTTGTTTTGCAAAGCACTCAGGCGGCTCATTAAGCAAGTTTCTGGCGAGATCTTCATCGGCAGACCAGACAATGGAAACGGTATGAGAGTCAGGTGTTGGCAGAAGTGCCAGCGGCCCGGTTGGTAAAAACACCTGACGAGCCACGCCATTATGCGGTTGCTCCGTGCGAATGTTCGCCACAATGCCTTGCTGTCCGTAGTCCCAGAAGGTTAGTGGTAATTCAGCATAGTCCCGCACTTTCGAACGACCACCGTCGGCTCCCACTATAAGATCGGCTGACAGTAACCACTCACCCACATCAATTTCCGCGGGGTGAGAATCATCGCCGTCGTGAACCATTGTCCACTGCTGCGTCTGTAATATCTCAACACCTACCTGCTCAGCACGTTGCCACAAAAAATGTTCCACAACGTTGTTCTCAACAATAGCGCCTAAGTCTGCGGCGTTAATTTCCCTGGCTGAAAACTCAATGTGCGCCGGGCTGTCTTTGTCCCACACTTGCATGCTCTGGTAAGGGCCACTTCGGTGTTCCTGCACTAAAGGCCAGGCACCACAGTCTTTTAATACGCTGCGACTGCGATCATTCAGGGCGCTCACCCGCAATGCCAGCTCTTCAGAAAGTTCAGGTTGCGAATGCCTTTCCAGAACCATCACTCGCCGGTTCTGCTGAGCCAGACGTATTGCCAGACTCAGGCCAATCATGCCACCGCCAACAATCACAACATCTAACTTTTTGCGTTTCATGGTCATGGTTGCATCCCCATGGTTAAGCGTGCAAAAGCGGATTTCAGCGGCGAACAATGCTGCAGCAACATCAGCGCACTGTTGCGGCCCAACACCGTGGGCCAATAGTGATTCGAAAAGCCACGCACAAGGCCGTCAGTCAGTTTAATGATGGCTTGGTAATCACGTTCACGGTTCTGCTCATAACCTTGTAACGCCTGAAAATTACCGGCGTCATCGACATTGGCCAGCGATTCGCATAACACTTCGGTATCCCGCAATCCGAGGTTAAAACCCTGCCCGGCTATAGGGTGCAACGCGTGCGACGCATTACCTATGATCACACTGCGGTGGTGAGTCGAACGTTTTGCCCGGCGTAACGTCAGCGGATAAAAAACTCGCTTTGATACCCCACTAAAAAGCCCGGCACGGTACCCAAAAGCCTGCTGACACCGCTGCATAAACTCGGTATCGGACCATTGCTCAGCAACGTCACGCTGCGCTTCGGTAAAGCTCCACACCAGTGAAGCCTGACTTCCCTGCATTGGCAGTAAGGCAATAGGTCCATTTTCGGTAAAACGCTCATAGGCCCAACCATCTAATGGCTGCTCTAAATCAAGCGTTGCAATACAACCAAACTGGCCATAGTCGTAAACATCAGACTCTAACCCCAGTTGCTCGCGCACCAGTGAGTTCTGGCCATCGGCACCAATGAGTAACTTAGCTAACAGCTGCTGTCCGTTATCCAGGTTCAATTCAACCTGCTCTTGCTGTTGTTGCAATGAATCTAAACGAACACCCGATAACCACTCAAGGTTGGTCTGCTTCTGACAGCTAAGGTACAAGTTGTTAACCAGCTCGGAGGCGGCAACAACCCGACCTAAGGCCTCAACCCGCTCGTTTTCGGCGTGCAGTTCAGTGGAACCGGCAAAGCCCCGGTCGGAAATATGAATATGTTTTATTGGCGTAGTGTCAATGCCATTGAGTACACCGAGACTTTGCAGCCGCTGCGCTGAGGCAGCAGCCAGAGCAATAATGCGCTTGTCTGCGGGCGGACCTTCGGCCCGGGGTTCACAGACAACAATGTGCCAGTCGGGTCGTTGTTGCGCCAGCATTAAGCCAGTTAAGGCGCCCACCAGGCCACCTCCGGCTATTACAGCATCGGCATGCGTTACTGGCCTTTCATCCATGTCTCAATCTCTTCAATGGTTTTGGGTACATCGGCGGTCATGTTGTCAAAACCGTCCGCTGTTACAACCAGGTCATCTTCAATGCGAATACCTATGCCGCGCCATTTTTCTTCAACGTCAGCATCTTCCGGAATATAAATACCGGGCTCTACTGTCAGCACCATGCCGGGCTTGAAAGGTACAGGCTCGCCCTCACTGTCGCGATAACGTCCGACATCGTGAACATCCAGACCCAGCCAATGACCCAGCCCATGGATAAAGTACGTTTTCCAGCGTTGCTCTTTGAAGTTTTCTTCGGCATCACCGGTTAAAATACCGAGCTTGGTGAGACCATCGTTAATGACTCTGGCAGCCGCTTCGCTAGCCTGAACCAGATTACTGCCGGGTTTAATTTCAGCGAAGGCCGCCTGCTGCGCTTCCAGCACTAAATTATAGAGTATGCTCTGCGGCTCGCTAAACTTACCATTAACCGGAAAGGTGCGAGTAATGTCGGCCGCGTAACCCTGATACTCAGCTCCGGCGTCTACCAGCAGTAAATCACCGTCGCGCAGAACATCTTGGTTGTCGGTGTAATGCAACACACAGGCATTGGCACCACCACCGCTGATAATACCGTAAGCCGGGTGCAGTGCACCGTTCATGGCAAACTCATGATGCAACTCTGCCGCTACCTGGTACTCGTGCTTACCCGCTTCGACAAAGCGCATAATGCGGCGGAATGCCCCCGAGCTGATTCGGCCAGCTTCTTTCATCACCGCCACTTCATTGGCTGACTTAATAAGGCGCATGGCATCGAGTTGAGATCTCAAGTCGGATAAGCTCTGCGGCGCTAATTTACCACTTCGTCTTGCTTTTACACTGACTTCATCGCGCGCTTCGCTCACCAATTCAGCCAGCACCGAGTCTTCGCCCATGGGGTAGAAAACCGATTCAATGCCCTCCAGCAACTCAGGTAAACGTTCCGGTAAGGTGTCGAGATCTTCCGCGCTGTCAACGGCTAACGTTTCAACGGCATTGGTATAGCCTAAACGCAGCCCATGCCAGACTTCGTGCTTTGGGTCTTTGTCCTGACAGAATAAAACACTGCGAGGGTTGCTGTCGTTGATCAGCAGCAACACGGCATCCGGTTCGTTAAAGCCGGTTAGATAGAAAAAGTCACTGTTTTGCCGAAAAGGGTACTCGGTATCATTGCTGCGTGTGACTTCGCTATTAGCAGCCACCAGAGCCACCGAATGTGACGGCAAAGACTGCAGCAACTGGCGTCGGCGCTGTTTAAATTCATGCTGAGGAATAACGTTTCTCATCAACGACCTCTACTCCGTCAGTAATTAATGCAGAATTTTGGGTGGCTGGTTTGCCGGTAGCTCATTACGGCCTAATTCGGCGTAGCACATCATGGCTGAAACACGCAGGTACTCGACAATTTCGAAGTATGCACGCTCTTCTTCTTCGTCACCATCGTCAGTAAACTCAATTTTTGCCAACTCGACCATGTCTTCAATGGCTTCTTTTAAGTCACCACTTAAGTTGGTCATATTCTCCTGATTAACGCCATAGCCCACTAAAAAGGCATTGACCCAGCCAGCCAGTGCGCTTAATCGGTCAGACAACGGCGTAGTGTCTTCAGGTAATAACAAACGGTAGCCTAAATCTTCGTCACCCAGCGAGTGCTCAATTTCTTCGGCCTGCTGTTGCAGCAAGTTCTCCAGCTCAACGGGCAAGCCCTGGCCGTCGTATGCCAAGTCTGACATTAATATCATTAATTCATTGCTTTTGGCGTCGCTGCCGGTGGCTATTAGCCCGGTTAACATACCCTGCACTTCTGACGCACTTGGCGTCATCTCGTATTGTGCATAAAGTTCAACTAAGCGGTCATAATTAAAACGTGTCGACATTAAATTCTGCCCTTTATTTATCATGCATTAATCCTAACACTGGCTTTACATAATCGCTAGCTGACAAACACCGGTAGCTCATGCCATAATGCAGTTATCAACGCTGTTGAGTCAGTTGCAAGGAGTCTTTTGAATGGCCGCAAAAACCATGGATATAAAATTGCTGGAACGTAATTATAAGGTGGCTTGCCCTGTTGGGCAGGAAAGCGCGTTGCAGCAAGCGGCAGATACGCTCAACGAAAGACTGATGGAAACCAAAGAACGAACGCAACTGACCAATGTCGAACAAATAGCTGTTATGACAGCCCTGAATTTATGCCATGAATGGATTCAGGATCAAAATGAACAATCTGCAAAAACAGCTAAGCTTGAAGAAAAAATTCAGTTACTTCAGGCAACGATAGAACAGGCAATGAGTGAGCAACGCTCACAACGTAACCGTTAGCGGTTAACCTAAAGCAACATTGTAACCCTTTTGCGGTTTCCTGGGGTGTTTGCCAGCAGGCTTATGTCCCTGAGCCGATGCTTGTATTAAAAGGGGATCACTGGCCTGCCATGTGCAAGCCCGGCATGAACCGGGAAGCCTACGGCAGATACCATTTGCTCCCCGCCTTGAACCAATGGGTTCAAGGGCTACAGCCAGCAGCGGCACCTTGGGAAACCACCCTTACTATTGGCGCTCCGCCTTTTCATCAGCAACAATGGCTTTAACGTCCTCAAGCAATTGTTGTGCGTCAAAAATGACACCGTCTTTAATAGTGTATTGAATACCTTCCGTACGCATTGGTTCGTTATTGTCATCCAGCTTGAAGTGCCCCGTGCCGTATAACACTTTAAAGTTATCCATCGGGTTTTCGTTAACAATAACCATGTCGGCTTTTTTGCCAATAGCAACAGAACCAAGGTCGTCGTCCATATTAAGCGCCTCGGCACCGGCCAGGCTGGCTGCATGAATTACTTCCAACGCATTCAAACCGGCTTCACGTAATAACTCCAGCTCGCGGATATAGCCAAAGCCGTAAATTTTGTAAATGTAACCGGCATCAGACCCTACCGTAATTCTGCCGCCATTGGCGTGGTAGTCTTTTAAGAACGCCATCCATTTCTGGTAATTCTTTTTCCAGGCAATTTCATTGTCGGTCGTCCAGTCGAACCAGTAAGAGCCGTGAGCGTAGCGACTGGGCTCGAAAAACTCCCACAACCGAGGCAAGGTGTATTCGTCGTGCCAGATAGCCTGACGTTCGCGCATTAAATCACGCGACGCTTCGTATATGGTTAAGGTAGGGTTAATCGTGAAGTCCAGCTCAATCAGCTCATTGCGCACTGAGTTCCATTTCTCTGAACCTGGCTCCGCGGCCTGCTTCCATAAGCGACCGGCTTCTTCAAAGCGGTTTTGCTCATTATTGTAGTTATAACCTGCCGGGTAGTCCTGCACACGACGCTCTTCAAACAGAGCTTCCGGCAAACCATACCAATGCTCCATAGAGGTTAATCCCAGACGAGCGGAATCCAGTGCATTCATCGACATCACATTCAGCTGAGCGTGGTGCATCATAGTGCCTAAACCCTGCTTGTTGGCTTCATCCAGTGCCGCTTCCATAACCTTGCGGGACGCACCGAAAAACTTAATGCCTTTTGCTCCTTCATCTTTAATGTAGCGAACCCATTCGCGCGCCTGCTCGCCATTATAAATTGGTTTATCCCAGCCTTGCCCAAAACCGACATAAGGAATAATTCGGGGCGAAGTAATGCGATCATCGACAGCGCGTTCTTCATGCCACTGAACCCAGTCCAGGCCATTAAAACTTCCGGGTTCCCGAATGGTTGTAATGCCGTGCGCCAACAGCAACTTCAATACATACTCCGCCGGAATACCTTTTGCAGAGCCGCCAATATGCGCATGCATATCAACAAAACCAGGCAAGATGTACTGCCCGCTCACATCCAGCTCTTTATCGCCTGCGCCCGCTTCAGGACGCCCCTCGGGCTTAATGGGAACACCCGGGTTACCGACGCTGACAATATTCACGATACGATCGTCTTCTATTACGATGTCCACTGGGCCAATTGGTGGTGCGCCTTCACCATTAATTAAGGTACCGCCCCGCAATATAAGGCGCTCGTAAGGACCTTCACCGCGATCACGCTCGGGCGCTTTCGGGGGAGCCTGTACAGCATGGGCTGCAACCGTAAAAGCCATCGCTACCATGGCTAAAGCTATCGTTTTTATTGTTTTCATCGGTTATCCTCTGGCAATTACTCAGCGGTTATCATTAAGCAGACTCTAGCATGACTCGACACGACCTCCGACGCAAGTTACAGCAAATTCGCCGCAATTTAACCGCCGAACAGCAGAGTGAAGCGGCACGTATGGTTGCTGAAAAACTGGAGCAACGTCTGAGCAACCTGGAGCCCCGGCAGACCACCGTTGCCGTGTATAAAAGCTTTTCCGGTGAGTTACCCACCTCAGCCATTATTCAAAAACTGTGGCAATTAGGCTTTAATACCGTTTTACCCGTGCTTCACCCTTTTGCTAAAGGTCATTTGCTGTTTTTACGCTATGCCCCGGATACGCCAATGACAACCAATAAGTACGGCATTGCCGAACCCGAACTGAATGTTCAAAACGTGGTGCCATTGTCCAATATTCAGATACTGCTGATGCCCCTGGTCGGTTTCGACAGTCAGGGCAACCGATTAGGCATGGGGGGGGGTTATTACGATCGGACATTAGCGCAATGGCATAATGGGAATAGACCCAACTTATCACCCATTGGATTAAGCTATAACGAACAACAGGTTAAACAGATACCGGTTGAGAGTTGGGATATTCCACTGCCGGAAATCATTACACCGGCGCAACACTGGCGCTTTTAAAGCAAAAGAAAGTTCGATAAAAAACAACAAATTCCCTATACTGAGCTTAAAGAAAACACACGGAGAAACGCTCATGTCAGGCAACGCTGATGCACTAAAAAAAGCGGCAGCAGAAGCTGCTATGCAATACATTGAAGACGGCACTGTCGTCGGAGTCGGTACCGGCTCAACCGTAAACTTTTTTATCGATGCGTTAGCCGAGCGAAAACATGACATTGAAGGGGCTGTTTCAAGTTCTGAAGCCTCTACCGAGCGTCTGAAGTCTCATGGTATTGAGGTGTTCGAACTCAACTCCGTTGCCGATGTTCCCGTTTATGTAGACGGTGCTGATGAAATTAATGAGCATGGCCAGATGATTAAAGGCGGAGGCGGGGCGCTGACCCGTGAAAAAATTATAGCCGCAGTCGCTAAGAAGTTCGTTTGTGTCGCTGATGAAAGCAAGGTCGTTGGCCGTTTAGGTCAGTTCCCACTGCCAGTTGAAGTGATTCCTATGGCACGTTCATACGTTGCCCGCGAAATTGTAAAACTTGGCGGCGACCCGGTCTGGCGTCAGGGCTTTACCACCGACAACGGCAACTGGATCCTCGATGTGCACAACTTTGACATCATGGAGCCCATGAAGCTTGAAGCTCAACTGAACAATATTGTCGGCGTAGTCACTAACGGACTGTTTGCTCAGCGTGGTGCCGATGTGGCGCTTATTGCCCGTGAAGACGGGGTTCAGACTCTGAAGGTAAGTGGCTGATGCAAACCTCATTAGCAAAGGACAAAATCAAAGTTTTATTGCTTGAAGGAGTCCATGACAGTGCCATCCAGCTATTTCGTCACCACGGCTACCATAACCTGGAAATACTGCAGACTTCTCTGAACGAAGATGAACTTTGCGAGAAAGTTAAAGACGCTCACATTCTTGGCATCCGCTCCCGCAGCCAGCTGAATGAGCGAGTTTTTGCTGCTGCTGAAAAACTGATTGCGGTGGGTTGCTTTTGCATTGGTACCAATCAAATTGACTTAGATGCAGCCAAGCGGCACGGCGTCGTTGTCTTCAACGCGCCTTTTTCGAACACCCGCAGTGTGGCCGAACTGGTTTTAGCAGAAGCTATTATGCTGCTGCGCGGCATTCCTGAAAAAAATGCCGTTGCACACGAAGGCGGCTGGCTAAAGTCAGCTAAGCAGTCTTTTGAGGCGCGCGGAAAAATACTGGGAATTGTCGGCTATGGTCATATTGGCAGCCAGTTGAGTGTTTTAGCCGAGCAACTGGGCATGCACATTCGCTACTACGATGTTGAAGACAAACTGCCTATGGGTAACGCCCAGGCAGTGCCCACTTTGGATGATTTGCTCACGCAGGCCGATATTGTCACCCTGCACGTACCGGAAACCGAGCAAACTCAATGGATGATGGGTCGTCGTCAAATTGAACGGATGAAGCCGGGCAGTCTGCTCATTAACGCGTCGCGCGGAACGGTGGTGGATATAGAAGCTCTGGCCGAAGCGCTGTCGTCAAGGCACCTTGCCGGTGCGGCAATTGATGTATTCCCGGTTGAACCTAAAGGTAATAACGACGAGTTTATGTCGCCTCTTCGTGGCTTAAAGAACTGTCTTCTAACACCACACATTGGCGGCTCAACCTTAGAAGCTCAGGAAAACATTGGTGTTGAAGTGGCCGGAAAACTGGTTCGTTATTCGGATAACGGTTCTACCCTGTCTGCAGTGAATTTCCCTGAGGTGAGCTTACCAACACACGCAACGGCACAGCGCTTGCTGCATATTCATAAAAACCAGCCAGGTATGCTTAACGCCATTAACCGCATTATTAGCGACAATGAAATTAACGTGGCGGGTCAGTACTTACAGACCGATGAAAGTGTGGGTTACGTGGTAATGGATATCGATAGCGACAATGGCGCCAATATACTGCAACAACTGAAAGACATTCCGGGCACCATTCGTGCCCGGCGATTATTCTAGTCTTTTTTGCCCATAACCGTGCGTTCCATGCTCTCTGGTGAGACATGACGCACGTCTTTACCTTTTACAAAGAAGATAATGTATTCGGCAATGTTCTGACAACGGTCGCCAATACGCTCTAAAGAACGTGCGGACCAAAGCACATTCATAATTTTTGGAATAGAGCGCGAGTCTTCCATCATGTAAGTCATTAACTGACGTGTCAGCGCTTCATATTGACGGTCAGCCTGTTCGTCCTGTTGGTGTACATCGTAAGCCGATTCCAGATCCATACGCGCGAAGGCATCCAGAACTTTATGCAACATACTCAGCACTTGCTGTCCCAGATTTTCCAGGCTTACCAGTAGCTGCTGCTGATCGTTGTTGAAGCTTTCTTTCGCAACCTTAGCAATACGCTCGGCTTCATCCCCAATACGCTCTAAATCTGCGATAGTTTTGATAATAGCAATAACCAGACGCAGGTCACTGGCAGCGGGCTGACGCTTAGCAATAATATGCACGCACTCTTCGTCAATCTGCACTTCCAGTTTATTGACTTTATGGTCACTGGTCAGAACTTTTTCGGCCAGCTCAGCATCGCCTTTCTGAATAGCCTGAAGCGAATCCTGCAGTTGTTTCTCAACTAAACCGCCCATGCTCAATACACGGTTACGCACAGCTTCAAGCTCTTCGTTAAATTTGCCGGAAATGTGCTTACCCATATTCATTTTATCCATGACTCGCTCCTTAGCCGTAACGACCGGTAATATAGTCTTCAGTTTGCTTCTCAGACGGCGTAGTAAACAAGGAGTCTGTATCGGCGTACTCAATCAGCTTGCCCATATACAAAAACGCCGTTTGGTCTGATACACGCGCCGCCTGTTGCATGTTATGCGTGACGATAACCACAGTGTACTTTTCTTTCAGATCAGTAATCAGCTCTTCAATCGTCAAAGTCGAGATAGGATCCAGTGCAGACGTCGGTTCATCAAGTAACAGAATCTCCGGCTCAATGGCTATTGAACGAGCAATAACCAAGCGT
Organism: Pseudomonadota bacterium; assembly: GCA_051745385.1. Lineage (GTDB taxonomy): Bacteria > Pseudomonadota > Gammaproteobacteria > Enterobacterales > Alteromonadaceae > Idiomarina. The sequence goes on from JBNJDZ010000012.1 coordinate 27,709, forward strand.
TGTTGCTGACCGCCGGACAAACTAAATGCGCTGGCATTTAACCGGTCTTTTACCTCATCCCATAACGCTGCACCGCGTAACGAGGTTTCCACTGCTTCGTCCAGTACGCGTTTGTCTTTTACGCCCTGCAAACGCAGGCCGTATACGACATTTTCGTAAATTGATTTCGGGAAAGGGTTCGGGCGCTGAAATACCATGCCGACACTACGGCGCAAAGCGGCCACATCGACATTTTTGCCATAAATATTGTGGCCATGCATGTCAATCTGACCTTCAATGCGGCAAATTTCAACTAAGTCGTTCATGCGGTTAATGCAACGCAGAAGCGTCGACTTACCACAGCCCGACGGACCGATAAACGCGGTTACACGGTTATTCGGGATACGCATAGAAATGTCATACAACGCCTGATCTTCACCGTAGTAAAGATCGAGGTTTTTAATATCTAAAGCAGTCTGTTCTGCTGGCAAGTTGTGTAAGTCCAGCTTTTCTAAGTTGCTTGTACTCGGGTTAACCGAAATCATAAGTTCAGACCTTTTCGCTAATTCATCAAAACTTTAGTGCTCAAGTGAGCGGTATTTTTCACGTAAATGGTTACGCACGCCAATAGCCGTCAAGTTCAAACCGACAATAACGGTAATCAACAAGAATGAGGTGGCGTAAACCAAAGGCCGGGCTGCCTCAACGTTGGGGCTCTGAAAGCCAACGTCGTAAATATGGAAACCCAGGTGCATAAACTTTCTGTCCAGGTGGAAATACGGGAAGTTTCCATCCACCGGCAGCATAGGCGCAGACTTAACCACACCCACCAACATCAGTGGCGCAACCTCACCGGCTGCACGGGCAACCGCCAGGATCAAACCCGTCATAATAGCCGGCGACGCCATTGGCAGCACAATGCGCCAAATGGTTTCCCACTTAGTGGCTCCCAACGACAAACTGCCTTCGCGTAACGACGGTGGAATGCGGGATAAACCTTCTTCGGTTGATACAATAACCACCGGCAACGTCAAAATAGCCAGAGTAACCGCGGACCATAAAACACCCGGCGTACCAAATGTCGGGCTTGGCAGCGCTTCTGGATAGAACACCTGGTCGAGGCTGCCACCCACCATGTAGACAAAGAAACCTAAACCAAACACACCATAAACAATGGAGGGCACCCCAGCCAGGTTAATCACCGCAATGCGAATGAGCTTAGTGACCGCATTTTTGCCGGCATACTCGTGCAAGTAGACTGCCGCAATAACACCAAATGGAGTCACAATAACGGACATTAACAGCACCATAAATACCGTGCCGAAAATGGCAGGGAACACCCCTCCTTCGGTATTAGCTTCCCGAGGCGGCTCAGAAACAAACTTACCAATTTGCTGGAAAAAATGCCCAAGTTTGACGAAAAAGCCCATATCGTTAGGGAAGTTCACATCCAACACCCGGTACATGGGCACTTTCACTTCTTCGCCGCGCATATCCCGCATAATTATGGAGTCACGACCGGCCTCGTCACGCAGCGCAAAAAGTTCTTTCTCGTATTCCAGATACTCGTTCTGAAGCTCTTCGCGACGCCGCTCAATGTCATCCAAAGCTTCCTGAGTCACGTTACCGTCAAGCTCAAGGCTGCGACGCTCAAGGTTCAGTTCGTTTAACTGATAGTTAATAGCGCCAATTTCGCCTTCTTGCAGCGCCATAGCCTGCTCATTCAGCTCTACCGCGCGCTCCACACGCTTAAATAGCTCTTCGCGCAAATCGCCATGGAGTTCGACGCGTTCACCTTGTTGCTCAACAGCTACCGGATATCCGTAGAAGTTACCGTCTTTAGTACGCTCAATGACAGCCAGGTCTGCAGGAGTTTTATCGGACAAAATAGCCGGCTCCAGTATCCAGGCAAAATCAAGCGGTACATACTCGCGGTTACCAATTTTCATTAAGTAACGAGTAACAGTTTCCTCTTCGTACCCGTCCAGAACACCGCCGGACTGACTAATTTGTAATCTCGGTACCGACTCGCTTTCATACATTTCACCAATAAGCGTTTGTGTCGAACCGTCCGCTTGCTCAATAGACATTTCGTGAATTGCCGATGGCCAGAAAAAGGACAGTCCGCGCCAGCCAATCATTAATACCAGCCCGATAACCGCTATCAAGCTAATGCTAACTGAGCCGGCGGTTAACCAGATCCAGGGCTTTCCGGATTTAAACCATGTATTCATTGAATTAAACCTCTGTTCCGGAATTACATCGAGCTGTATTTGTCGCGCAGACGTTGGCGAACAAATTCAGCAATGGTGTTAAAGAAAAAGGTGAATATGAACAACACAAAGGCTGCCAGGAACAAGATTCGGTAGTGTGAACTGCCAACCTCAGACTCCGGCATCTCGACCGCGATGTTCGCAGACAAGGTGCGCATACCTTCAAAGATGTTCCAGTCCATAATAGGTGTATTACCCGTGGCCATAAGAACAATCATAGTTTCACCTACGGCACGCCCAAGCCCCATCATGACTGCCGAGAAGATTCCCGGACTGGCTGTTAGCAGAACCACTTTTGTTAATGTCTGCCAGGGTGTAGCACCCAGCGCCAGCGAGCCATTGGATAAATGTTTGGGCACACTGAATACCGCATCTTCGGCAATTGAGAAAATGGTCGGAATAACCGCAAAACCCATCGCGATACCAACAACCAGTGAGTTACGTTGGTCGAAGGTAATACCCAACTCATTGGTTAAGTAACCACGGACGTTGCCATCAAACAGCGCCTCTTCAACCCAGGGGCTAAGGCCAAATGAGAACCAACCGACCAAAAGAACAATAGGTATCAACAGTAATGCTGCGCGCCCGTCGGTAACGGTATTACGAATATTAGGTGGTAACTTAGACCATAAAAATGCGGTCAATATTATTGCTGCCGGGACAAGCAACAGCACCGCTATCAGCCCGGGCAGGTACCTCTCAATAACCGGAGCCAGCCAAAGACCAGCTAAGAAACCAAGGATAACGGTAGGTAAAGCTTCCATGATTTCTACAGTAGGTTTTACGTATTTACGTACTGAGGGTGACATGAAATAAGCAGTATAGACTGCCGCAGCTAAACCAATAGGTACCGCAAACAACATGGCGTAAGCCGCTGCTTTAATGGTACCGAAAGAAATTGGTACTAAACTGAATTTAGATTCAAAGTCATCAGAGCCGGACGTAGACTGCCAGGTATATTCGGGTTCAGGGTAGCCTTCGTACCAGACTTCCTGCCACATGGCGCTCCAGGTCACTTCAGGGTGCTCATTATCGACATCGAACACACTGAAACGATCACCACTTTGCATGATTAAGTAGTTCGCCCGCGGGTCTACCATGACATTTTGAAGCTTGGCTTCCAGCGGCTTACCGCGGTATAAATCTGCTTCTGAAGTGGTATGGAAGATACCCAGATCGCCATTCTCGGAAACGGTATAAAATGTCCGGCGATAGTATTCCACTTCAATATTTTCTACCGGAGACCCAGCATCAAAAGAGCGAATATACTGATATTCTCTTCCCTCATCGGTTGATACCTGAAACCACTGAGAGATTAACCCCGAGTCGTGAGTCAGCAATATGGAACTGGCACCGGCTAATAAATACATACCCGTTGCGTTGCCCTGCTCGCGTGAATCAATCACCATTAATTCACGCTCTGTCACATTGCCGCCCAGGTCCACATCGAAGACATGAACCCGGTTACCACGTCGCGCCATCACCTGGCGCAAGTCTGGCGTAACCACTAAGTCATCAATACTGCCATTAAGGCTGATACGGCTAAACGTCGGCTCCAGGGTAACTTCGCCGGTCATAAAGTTTTCTTCGGCAGAGTATTTGGTAATCAGCAGTTCGTTGCTGTTTTGTACAGCAGCGAACAACATGCCTTCACCGTCAGTATCGTAGGCGAGTTTTTCCAGTGGCTGACCTTCTTCATCAACCGTCAGCGCCTTGCCGTCATTTAACGTCTCAATTCGCGGCGTTATGGTTCGCTCAGTAAGACCTGTTTCGGGGTTTTCTGCAAAGGTCACACCAAACTTCGGTTGCAGAACAATTGCCGAGCCATCATTTAAACCGTAGGCGTACTGTTTATTTACCGGAAGGCTGCTTGCAAAACTGGTAATTTTATCGGCATCAGCAACCTGCTCCCAGCTAATAATATCACCGGCTTTACGCTCCACTGCGGCTTTATCCCGCAAAGCAAAAAATTGAAACTCACCTGAACTCATCAGGCGGTAACCAATTTCGGCTTGCTCTTCCATACCAACAGCATTCACTCCTGCACTGTTAGGTAAAGAGAAGCTCTGCTGCTCGGTTAAATCAACAGAACGAAAAATAGGTTGAACCACATAAAGTAGATAGAAAAAGATAAGCAACAGTGCTACCAACACCATAATGCCACCTAAGGTGACACCATAGCGAGCGGCACGATCTTTAAATAATCGTCCCCGGTTAGCGGCTAGTTGTTGAGCTGACAGTGATGCCATCAGAAACCTCAAGTTTAAGTGCGCGTTACTAAAATTCTGCAAATAGTTTAGTTGAAAAATATGACAGTATTGTTACACCACTGTCATATTTTCTTAATAATGCAGCAATAGCTATAAAAAAGCCGGTAGCAAGCTACCGGCAAAACAATCACAGGGACAAATTAATCTAAGCCAAGCTTTTTCAATTCAGCTTCAACAACCGCTTTTGGCAGTCCAATGTAGCCGTCTTTATTGACAATATCCTGACCTGTTTTTGACAAGATCATGCGTAGAAACTCACCTTCCGCTTTACCCAATGGTTTAGTCGGGTGCTTATTTACATAAATGTAAAGGAAGCGAGCCAGCGGATACTCTCCAGACAATGCATTTTCAGCTGTCGCACCAATAAACTCTTGGCCTTCTGCTTTAGCGATAGGTACCGCTTTTACGCCTGACGTCACATAACCAATACCGGAATAACCAATGGCATTAACCGAAGTCGAAACTGACTGAACAACCGATGCTGAACCAGGTTGTTCATTCACGTTTGAACGGAAGTCGCCGTCACATAGACCAACTTCTTTGAAATAACCATAAGTACCAGATACCGAGTTACGACCATAAAGTTGTAAGTCGCGGTTAGTCCAGGCACCTTCCATTTCCAGGTCACCCCAGCGGTTAATTTGCTTATTCAAACCACACTTGCGTGTTGAAGAGAATATGGCATCCACTTCCGGAATAGTCAGACCTTCAATTGGGTTGTCTTTATGAACAAAAACAGCCAGCGCATCAATAGCTACACGAACCGGAGTTGGCTTGTAACCATGACGTTTTTCAAAAGACTCTATTTCTTTTGACTTCATTGCACGGCTCATAGGGCCGAAGTTTGACGTGCCTTCTGTTAAAGCCGGAGGAGCCGTTGAAGAACCTGCCGCCTGCACCTGAATGTTCACGCTTGGGTAGTTGCGCTTAAACTCTTCACTCCAGAAGGTCACCATATTCGCCAGAGTGTCAGAACCAACTGAAGACAAATTGCCGGACAGGCCACTTACTTTTTCGTATTCGGGTAAATCGTCAGTTGCCGCTGCCAATGTACTGAATGCCAGTGACCCTGCAACAACTAAGCCTGTTAATGTCTTGTTCAAAGTAGATTGAAACATAGTATATTCACCTCTAAGGGTTATTGAACTGTTCTCGAATTATGGCCAGTTTAAGACGCTTATGTGACAACTTTATGACAATATGAAAAATTTATGACTAATTGACTAAAAGCCCGCTTGGAATACGGAATGAAAAACGGCTGCCTTTTTCTAGTGAACTATTAATATCCAACTGTGAATTATGATGCTCTATTGCCTGTTTCACTATAGATAAGCCCAGTCCCGTTCCACCGCTAGCGCTGTTACGGTCGTCTTCAACGCGGTAAAAGCGCTCCGTCAGCCGTGGTAAATGTTCAGCCGCTATGCCTTTGCCGTTATCGGTAACACTGAATTCAGCGCCGCCAGCTACCGCTTTCCAGACAATTTCTATCTCGCCACCCGCTGGCGTGTAATTAATGGCGTTAGTTATCAGGTTCTGCATGGCACTTCGCAGAAGGTTCTCTTTTCCGTAGATACGAATGGGGGCTACCTGAAACTCAATATGATGTTTTTTCTCTTCATTTAAGCGGCTGGCTTCCAGTTCTAACTGTTTCAGTATAGACGGCATATCAACTTCATGGTCAAAGACATCATTACTCGGCGTTTCCATGCGCGACAGCGTGAGCAACTGATCCACTAAGTTCGACATACGCGTACTTTGCGCATTCATGTGTTCTACCGCTTTTTGCAGCATAGCCGGCGGCGTCTGCTGCGGGTCATCCATCATTTCCAGGTAACCCTGCAATACGGTCAGCGGTGTTTTCAGTTCATGTGACACATTGGCTACGAACTCACGACGTAAGTTCTCCAGCCTTTTTAGCTGAGTAACATCACGCGCAACCAACAAGAACTGGTCCTCGCTATAAGGCATTATCCGAATTTCAATATCCAGGCTTTCGCGTATTGGCGACGGTATTGTCAGCTCTTCTTCGAAGTTGCCTTCGTTCAGGTATGCATAGAATTCTGGGTGACGAATAAGGTTCGATAAACGTTGTCCGGCGTCGTCAGGCCAACGCAGACCGAAGTAAAACTGGGCTAACTTATTACTCCAAAGCAAAGCACCGTCAGCACGAAATACAATGGCGGCGTCGGGCAAGGCTTCGGCCGCCTCGCGAAAGCGTCGTAACAAGCGTGCCAGCGCTTTACGACGTTTTTGGCTGCGGCGCTGGGAACGGTAGATTCCATCGTAAATATAAGACCAGCTTCCCGGCGCAGAAGGAGGCATTAACGTACGACTTTGCCAAAGCCACTTAATAAGCTTTTGCTGATAATAATAATGCCAGCAAACCAGCCCCAATAAGGCTAAAGTCGTTATTGGCCAGAACAGGTCAAATAACCAGCCAACGAATAAAAAGGGCAGCAAAAATATGAGCAGATTGCCGAAAGACTGCCAGTTAGAGTAGTTCCTGTCCATGCTAAATCAGCCTAAGCTCAACGACTTGAGAAACGATAACCGACTCCCCGCACCGTTTGAATCAAACGGTCATAACCATGTTCTGTCAGTGCTTTACGCAGGCGGCGGATATGCACGTCGACTGTTCTGTCTTCGACATAAACGTTTGTGCCCCATACGTGATCAAGTAACTGCTCACGACTGTAAACCCGCTCCGGGTGCGTCATAAAAAAGTGCAGTAATTTGAACTCCGTTGGCCCCATATCAATACCTTTATCATCGACTGAAATACGATGTGATACCGGGTCAAGTTTCAATCCTTCAACTTCCAGAGGCTCGTCCAGAACCGTTGGGGCAACACGACGGAAAACAGCCCGCATACGAGCCATCAGTTCCTTCGGCGAAAACGGCTTGGTAATATAGTCATCGGCGCCAACTTCCAGCCCTTTGATTTTATCTTCTTCCTCACCTCGTGCCGTCAGCATAATGATAGGAATATTGCGGGTAAAATCATCGCTCTTTATCTTTTTCGCCAACTGCAGACCTGAACCGCCGGGCAGCATCCAGTCCAGCAGCACCATGTCGGGGTATGGTTCAGCAATCTTACTAACAGCAGCATCGAAGTCATTGGCCTCTACAGCCTGATAACCGTGTTGTTCCATAACAAAGCTTAACATCTCACGGATAGGCGCTTCGTCTTCAACAATTAGAATTCTACGTGACATGCATTGGTTCCCTAATATGAACTGATGCTGCAATTATTACTAAAGAATATGACACTTTTATGAACCTGGACACATCTCTGTAAAATTTCTTATGTCATTGAGCAGAGAGCCACTGCAATAACTCGTAAACAACGGGAAGAGAAACGAAAGCAAACAGTATACCGTAACCCACCATAGCGGCCGATAACCTTGGCGCCAGCCCGGCCATAATGGCCACTGCACCTGCCGTGATCATAGGCGGCATAGCACTCTCAAATACGGTTACCTGAATCAGCGTGCTTTCAAAACCAAAGCCAAACAACAAGGCAATTGTTAGTGCCGGCATTAAGACTAACTTGGTTAATAAACCAATGGTTAACGGTGTTTTACTGCCTTTGGGTAAGCGGAACTTAAGCTGAAAGCCAACAGCAATCATAATGACAGGCACTAAAGTCACGGCTAGTGAGTCAATCAGCCGCTGAAAAACTTCAGGGTAAGTAAAAGACTTAGTTAATAAGGCGATAACCAGTGCAATAAATGGCGGGAAGGTCAAAATTTGTCGAGAAACACTGCCAACTGTCGGTTTTTCGTCCTGCTCACGATACAGGGCAATAATAATTGTCGAATAAATTGCTAAACCGAAAAAAGAGCCGAACTGATCGTACAATAACCCGTAAACAATAGCGTCACTGCCGTAAAAGGCTTCTATCATGGGGAAGCCAAAAAAGGACGTATTGCCCAACGGCACACAAATGAGTAATGCACCGACCACTTCTTTTGGCCACTTAAAGGCGCGACCCAGCAGCCATATAAAAACCGCACTGGCTATCAGTAAAACCCAGGGAATAACAACCGGAATCAGTAGATCAGAAGAAAATTCCAGAGCCGGAACTTTGCTGAAAATAACACCCGGGAGTGCGGCATAAATAACGTAGAGATTAAGAACTTGCGCGGTGTTATCCGGACACTTGCCGGTACGCTTAAGGATAAAACCAATAAGTAGGTAAAGCCCCAATACTGCGAGGTTGATCATAGCGTACAGAAAGGTTGAGAGTGACCGCTATAGTGTAGCCTGACAACCACTGTCAGGCTACTTTTGTGTTTACTTTAGGAGACAGCGCTTACCAGGAAAAGTCGTGACGAATGCCTACAGCAATAAAGTCCTGCTCTACGCCGGGGTTTGCACCACAACCACGGGTTGAATAAGACCCGATGTCGCATTCACGACCGGTGTACCAGGCATAAACGCGGGTATCGCCGCTAAAGAAGTAATCGGCTCCCACTGAGAAGGATGCATCGTTATCGTTACCATCATCGATAGCTTGATACTGCGCTTTAAACACCCAATTCTGATAAGGGTGTGCGGCGCTTACCAGGTAACCATCGGAGTCGTCCGCGCCGTTAATGGTTTCAAACTGCTGCAGGGCAACACCTACGCGTGTTTTACCAAATTTTGTCGCACCGGTTAACTGAGTAATATCATAGCCATTAACGTCACGGTCAAAAGCTAATGCCGCGTAATAGTTGGTTTTCTTCAGCTTACTGTCACCGTAAAGTAGGCCAAATGAAAAGCCATCGTCTTCATTGTCATTCTCTGACGCAATGTAGGTCACACCAAACTTAAAGTTATTGAATGAAGGCGAGTAATAAGTAAGTGTGTTATCTGGGCGGTTTTCACCACGAAACAAGCTTTTAAGGTCGGCTTCATAGTCGGTAAATTCGTCTACTTTTCCTTGCGAATCTTTTAAGAAAGTATCATAGCGACCCAGCATTACTTCACCGAAGTTACCGCGCAAGCCAACAACCTGGTTACGGTTCGTAACAGCGTCTTTATCATCATCTGAATCTGCAAGGTCAATACCAAATTCAATTTGATAAAAAACCTCTAAGTCAGATTCCAGCTCAGCGGCGCCTTTAAAACCAAAGCGTGACGAGTTACTGACAACTTCAGTATCCGCTCCGTTACCATAGTCATTGCTTTGCAAAGACACATTCGCCCGGCCGTAAACCGTTAAACTGTCGTCGTCATTGGCAAGAGTCGAAAAGCTCGCTGCAGTGGCAGCAATCAATAGCGGAACCGAATACTTTTTCATAGTCATCCTCACGAGGTCTAAACTGGAACTGTCTAAATTTCACGCACATTATAGTGCCCACAAAATTTATTGCAGTTATTTTTCTGTCGTGAGTCAATTCTATGTCCTTTTTATGACACTAATATGACAAATGAAGGTTTTGTGTAAGATTTATTTCAGTTTTGCTAATTGCTGTTGTTGCTTATGCTGACTTTTGGCGTATTTAAGCCACTGCTGTGCCGACTGTTCGGTTGCTTGATAACCTGCCGCCTGTTCAAAATAAGAGGTTGCCTGTTCGTAGCGCTTTAAATTCAATGACGCCATGCCCTTTATCAGATAAAGGTTGCCTTCATTATCCAGTTCTCCTTTACTGCGGGCGCTTTCTGCACTGACTAAAGCTTTTTCGTTATTGTTCAGAGTTAAGTGTAACTGAGCAACTTGCAAAGCAAAGTTCCCATGCTCAACCTTATCGGAAAGCTCACTGTAGGCTTCAATTGCAAGTTCATATTCTTTCGCCTGAGTGTAAGCTTGAGCCATGAATTTCAGGTTATCTTCTGACTTTTCAATTTGGCCGTCAGCCATAGCCTGCTGCATAGTTTCGGCCGCTTTATAAGGCAGTTCATTAAAATAGTAAGCCTGTGCCAGTTGCTTCCACTCACTACCTTTTTCAATAAAGCCCTGCTGGCGCGCCGCTTCTAAAACGGCTAGCTGCTGCTCATCCTGCTCTAACTGAGCATAAACACCAGCAAGCTGTAACCAATATTCCGGCTTGCTATAGTCAGCAACCAAACGCTCCATGACTTTAGCAACCTGTTTAGGCTGTTGTAGCTCGTAATGCAGCGCCCGCTTTAGAATCAGCCAGTTCTCATCCGGCATTTTGTTTTTCGAGTCCGCTGCTGCAATCGCTTTATCAATGAGTGGTAAGGCTTCCTGATGTTTATCTGCCTGGTAATAAGCTTGTGCTTTTAACACCCAGGCTTTATTCATTTCGTTCTCTTCCGCAAGGCCTTCCCACTGCCCTAAAAAGTCAATTGCGCGTTGGAACTGACCGTCACTTAAAGCAAGCTGAGCCAAGCTGTAAAGCGTGCTTTTCTGCAAAGACTCTGGAATGGGCGACTCATTCACTACCTTTTCAAAGTAGTTAATGGCTTGTTTGGTATTGCCCTGCTCGTAATGCATGAAGCCATAAAAGTTCCACATCATGGCGCGCTCATAGCTGTTCATGCTGTCCGCTTTTTCCGCTACCTCGCCCAGTATTGATAGTCCCTGCTCCAGATTACCATTGTCAGCCTGCTCCTGAGCCCGGGCTAACTGTCCGTAAACTTTTTCGCGCAACGCCGGAACTCGCTCTGTCTGTTGAGCTTGTACCGGATGCACAAACAGTAACCAAACACTGCAAACCGCTAATGCCAGAAATTGTAATTTCATAAGTCACCCATTCAGTTCATTTCAAAGGTCATGCGGTTACGAACGCCGTCCACTTCAACTGCTTCGCCATCAATAACCCGGGGTTTGTATTTGAACTTCAGCACGGCATCCATAGCAGCTTGATCAAAAATACCTTCCGGTTCCGCCTCTACAACAACCGGGTCTCGCACTGAACCCTGCTTTGTCACTGTAAACTCAACCACCACATAACCCTCTATACCGCGCTGCAAAGCTCTACGAGGATAAGCGGCCTGTACTTTAACAATAGGCAAATACTCACCGTCACTTGCCTGCAGTGACATACCATTTCCAATATCTCCGCCAGCGTCCATATTGGCGGAAAAGTCATAACCTGAGCCGCTGTCAGAATCAGCAATGTCATTATCCATTTGTGGCTGTGGTAAATCCTCGGGTGGCTGTTCAGGCTCTGGCGGGCGCTCAGGCTTACGCTCCTTTTCCTGTACCTCCTCGGGTTCTGGCGTACGCACAAAGTCCAGTACGCTGCCGCGCGGCGGCTCGCTCATGGCACCTTCACCACCACTGATTAACGATTGCATCAGGTAGAACAAGCCTATAGTGACAAATGCCGCAACCAATAATGCTGCCAGGAATCTCATCATTTAGTCTTCATCCGTTGCTACAGAAACATCGTAAACACCTGCTGAGCGGGCCGCATCCATCACCTTAATCAGCACTCGGGTGTTTGACTCTTCATCGGCCTGGATAACAACAGAACCTTGAGGGTTTTCCGCATACAAACGTTCAATGTTGGCTTGTACGGCTCTTACATCCACCTGTCGTTTGTCTATCCAAATTTCATTGTTTTCGCTTATCGCAATGAGAATATTGGCGCGATCTTTCTGTACCGCCGTTGAGGCGTCCGGGCGGTTAACATCAATTCCTGCTTCCTTTACAAAAGACGCGGTGACAATGAAGAAAATCAACATAATGAACACCACATCGAGCATCGGCGTCATATCAATAGCGCTTTCTTCTTCTTCAATTAAATTGGCAAAATGCTGCTTCATAATCTTGTCCTCAACGTCACCTTAGTGACGCTCCAATAAAATTTTATCTTCCAGCTTCATGCGCTCCCGACGAGTGGTTCGTTGCAACCAGGTTGCTGCGAATACTCCGGATAAAGCCCCCACCATGCCAGCCATGGTCGGAATTGTGGCCTTAGAAACACCTGACGCCATTGAACGTGCGCTACCGGTTCCGGTGACAGCCATAACATCGAACACTTCTATCATGCCGGTTACCGTTCCCATCAGACCCAGTAAGGGGCAAAGAGCAACCAGCGCTTTAATAACCGGTAAGTTGCCGCCAAGCGCTAAACTGGCTCGCGAAATCATTGCCTGACGAATTTGTTCCGCATTCCAGGACGACTTGTCTTCCCGTTCCTGCCAGCGTTTACGTAAGTCCTTCACACAAGCGCGGTGGCCATTGAGGTAATAAAAAATGCGTTCAAGAATCATCAGCCACATGGTGAAGATGAGAATACCGATGACCAGCAGCACTTGTCCGCCAGCCTCGATGAAGTCTCTAATCGCATTACTGAATTCAATGAGGAATAACACGGTTACTCTCCTCGCTCAGACCGCTCCGCAATAATGCCGGATGCTTGTTCCTGCAATATATGAATCAGGTTCTTACTACGGGTATGTAAGGTGGCGAACAGTAAAGTCATAGGAATCGCAACCACCAGACCCAGCACGGTTGTTACCAAGGCCTGCGATATACCGCCCGCCATCAGTTTCGGGTCACCCGTGCCAAACAGTGTTATCGCCTGGAAGGTGTTGATCATGCCGGTTACTGTTCCTAACAGACCCATAAGTGGCGCAACCACAGAAATGATTTTTATGAATGTCAGGTTGCGAGTGATTTTCGGCACTTCCCGCAAAATGCCTTCGCTGAGCTTCAGTTCAAGCGTTTCAGTGTCTGCTTGTGGATACTTGTCTTTAATCAGCATAACGCGACCGAGCGGGTTATCATTGCTTGGCTTGTCTTTCTTAAGCTGACGTTTAACTTTGTTACCCAGCAGCATCAGTGATACAAAGCGTTCTAAGGCAAACAGCAAGCCAATAGCACCCAACGCCAGAATGATGTAACCAACAGTACCGCCCTGGTCGATGCGCTCACCTAAACTTGGTGCCTGAACCAGCAAACCAAGGATAGAACCACCTGTAGGGTCCAGGCCAAAGGTCACAATGCCACTGTCGGTTTGCTGAATATCTTCCGCAGTGTTTAGATAACGACCCGAGGGTTGACGCACAAGCTCAGCGACAGAGCCCGTTGAACTCATACGCTCCAAATACTTACCGTCTGAAACCAGGTTAAAAGCGCCAACACGAACCACGTCCTGCTCGGCTTTGTCGCCATTAGCAGCCGTTACTTCGGTGGTAAATTCTGCCACTTTGCCCGACTCTGTCATTTCCTGTTGCAGAGCAAACCAGACACTCTCAATGTCCTCAATTGATGCCAGCTTAGACGACGAACCCATACGTTCAGCAAGCTCGCTTAACTGCTCTGCCCGGCCCGGGTACTGTGCAGAAATAACTGAGTTTTCAAAGTTACTGGATGCGTCATTGGCAACCTGCTGTAGCACACCAAACAGCTCTTTTAATGAGCCCATGCGCTGCGTTAAGGTATCGCTCAAGTTACCCAAATCGACTTCATTTTGCTCGAACTGAGTTTCCAGCTTTTCAGCTCGTTCCTCTAAACGGTTACGCTCAGCAATAGCGTCAGCCAGCATGGCTTTTTGCTCTTGTTCTTTTTCACGGAAACGCTGTTCGCGCTCCTTATTACTTTCCGACTGCGAGAACTTACCCTGCTGTAACTGCTGCAATAGTTCATCTAAATTAATCGGGTCCTGAGGAACTGGAGCTGCCAACGCCGTAACAGAAGCACATGCCAATACCGTTACTGAAAACCATTTTGCGATACGCTGTATTAAATTCATGGCTATTACTCCTTATTGACCGGCGCTGTTTTGGTTAGAGCTGTCTGATTTATCTGCAAACAGCGGCATCATCAGTAAGTCAGGTGCTAACTGTTTTCGGGCTATGCGAATCGCCTCATCTACAGCAGGTAGGTGTTTGCTGTCCAGTTCTTGCCAACTGCTCTGCTCCTGGTTCCACATACCTAAGTGCTGACCGTCACGCGTTTTATAAATAAGTGCCACGCGCCCAATTCGGAGGTAGGTAACATCTTGCTGCTGACCGTTAATTTCATGTTCTGCGGTATAGGCTTCAATATTGCGGCCATAATCAGCTTCTATCTGGTAAGCTTCCATGACCCGGCGAAACTTCTCCGAAACATCGACATTCGCGCGTTCCATTAGGTCATTCAGTTGTTGCAAGCGCTCACTTCGCTCGGTTTGCAAAAATGGCACATCTAATTCAACAAAAGACTCAAGGGAGTCAATCATTCGCAACATAAGGGGAGTAATCTGACGCTCTACGTAGCTGACCTGATCAATAGAGTTATTGATGTCCTGCTTTTCACTTTCCTGGCTGCTAATTTGCTGCTCAACTTGTGTGGTATAAACTTTTAAGCCATCAATTTCTTTCATAATGCGTTTATACTGTTGCAGCCGCTCCTGCATATCATCGGATATTTGATCAATGGTAAGCTGGGACTTACGGGCTGACTCGTTAATGGATGAGGCTCCATCAACCACAGGCTCGAGTTTATCTTGCTGCGAGTAAGCCGGCGCAACAGTTAAGGCAACAGCAACTAAAACGCCAGCAGAAGTAATTAACTTCATAAATTATGACCTTTGTGAATTAATTTGTGGCGACTTTAGTGACTTTTCATGACAGCTTAATGACCGAAAAATGTCATTTTTATGTCAGTGGATTTATTAAGGATGAGCGGATTGCTTTATTGCGTTATTCTGGTCAATGAATTAGTTTATCCCTATCTGTTCAATTCGTTGACATCTGTCTATGGCAATCAAAAGCATTTCTTCCTCGTTGCTTACCCGGGTATTATCCGTTTACTTCGTGCTGACACTGATAGTAACTGCGGTGCAGATAGGGGCGGAGTACTTCGATACCAAGCGTGTATTGATTGCTGAACTTCAGAACCAACAAAGTACCTTCAATGGCTCACTCACGCGCTCGTTGTGGGAGTTCAATAGTAATCAAATTGATACCATCGCCGACGGGCTTATCAGCATACCCGCCATAGCCGGTGTACTTATCCGCGATGACGCCGGAAATATCCTGGTACAACTGGGCGAAACCACGGAAATGAGTGACTTACCGGACGATAATAGCGAGGGTATGTTACTTCCTGAGCGCGAAGGCATTTTCGGTTACTACGATTCATTAATATTTGAGTTTTCTGGTCACTCCACCAAAGTCGGCGACGTCAGTCTGTTTTCGACGCGCGATATTGCCATTGACCGCATAAAAGTCAGCCTTGGCTTTATCATCGGTAATGCCATTATTAAAAGTACCTTCCTTATTGTACTTTTTACAATTGCCTTTAACCGTATGTTAAGCCGTCCGCTAAGTGATTTAACTCAGCAAATTAAAGGGTTCCGGCTGGATAACCTGGAACGTTCAAGAATTCGCCTGAACGACCAGCACAACAATGAGCTGGTATTAGTTGAGCAGGCATACAACCAATTACTCGACAATATTGAGGAATATCAGTCAGATCTGGACCGAACCCAAAAGAAACTCAAAGCAGCCAACCGCCAACTGGATGAGCAAAACGCCATACTCGAGCAGGAAGTGGCACGCAAAACATCGCGGTTAAGTCAGGTTATGCTGGACCTGGAGCAACGAAAAAACGAACTGGAAATGCGCCAGGATAAACTGGAGCGGGAAGTGGGTCAGCGCCGTGCCATTGAAAATACCTTACGCCAATCGAACCAACGCTTAGAGTCTTCCCTGAATCATTTACGGGAAACGCAGCAGCAATTGATTGAGTCAGAAAAAATGGCTTCACTGGGCGGCTTGGTTGCGGGTATTACTCATGACGTAAACACGCCCATTGGTATTAGTGTCACAGCCTCATCTTACTTACGGGAAAAGCTGGATACTCTGGACCAGTCACTGCTCAATAAAGAGCTGACTCAGACACAGTTGAAAAAGTTTATTGAAGAAGGCCGTGAAAGCCTTAACTTACTAGACAATAACCTACACCGCGCGTCTGATCTTATCAGCAGCTTTAAGCAGGTGGCCGTCGATCAGGCATCCGACGCCATCCGCGATATTAATCTGAAAAGTTATATCGAAGATCTCGTCCAGTCATTGCAGCCTCATTTAAAGAAAACCAGCCATCAGGTGCAGCTTGAGTGCGCCGATGACATTTTTATACGTTGCCCCGCGGGCGCCTTATCGCAGATATTTACCAACCTGATTCTTAACTCATTACGTCATGCTTTCGACGGCATTGAGAACGGCGTTATGACCATTTCTATTGATCTCGTTGGTGAAACACTTCAGGTGCAGTATTCAGATACCGGCAACGGCTTATCTCAGGAACAGCTCAACCGTCTGTTTGACCCGTTCTTTACCACCAAACGGGATCAGGGAGGCAGCGGACTGGGTACGCATATTGTCAGAAACCTGGTAACCCAAACTCTGTCCGGCGAAATTAGAGCCGAGAGCGAACCCGGTGAAGGTTTAAGCTATTTCTTTTCGTTTCCTGTACAGGTTTTAAACTGACAGACCTCCCTTAACGGGATACAATCCGCTGTTATCTTTCTTTACTATGTTGCGACAGGAACAGCTTATCTATGTGGTTTAAAAATCTTCGGTTTTACCAATTCAGCGAAACCTTTTCATTACCCGATGACTTCTCTGAACAGCTAGCGGAACACAGCTTTCATCCCTGTTCACGCTCCGATCAAAGCTCATTCGGCTGGACTTCCCCTTTTGGTGCGGACAACGAAGTACTAACCCACAGCCTGGGTAACTGCTGGCTGCTTTGTGCAAAACGTGAAGAAAAAGTACTGCCCAGCACAGTGGTCAACGCACAGCTGGATGAAAAAGTTCGCCAAATTAGTGAAGTGGAAGGCCGTTCGGTACCACGTAAAGAAAAACAGAATTTAAAAGAAGATTTAATTCACCAGCTTTTGCCACAAGCGTTTAGCCGTTTTCGTCAAAGTTGGGGTTACATTGACCTCGACCGCCAAATTATTGCGATTGATGAATCTGCTGCCAACAAAGCCGAAGACTTTTTAGGGCTACTGCGCTCTTCCGTAGGCTCTTTACCGGTACGCCCGGTAAGCCCCGGCGATGCCGTTGAAACCTACCTGACTCACTGGCTGCAAAGCACAGACTTACCAAAACCTTTTGAGTTTGGTGACGAAGCTGAGCTGCGTTCTCCTCAGGCTGACGGCGGTATCATTCGCTGTAAGCAGGAGGACTTAACCCGCGAAGACATTCAGGCGCACTTAGCCGGCGGTAAACAAGTGACCCGCTTAGGTCTGGTTTGGCAGGAAAACTTAGAGTTTATTATCGAGTCTGACATGGCCCTTAAACGAGTAAAGCCTACTGATCGTTTGCTTGACGCCAAAGATGATTTAGTGGACCCAAGCCCGGAAGAGAAGATTGATGCCGACTTTGCCTTAGTGAGCGCAGAAGCCGGACTTTTATTTGATGACTTAAAACGCGCCTTTGGTTAAGACAGTAACTCCAGCATTTGGCGGTAGGATTCCTGAACCGAGTCCTGCTGCCAAAAATCATCCGTTTTTATAACCCCTCGCATTTGATACTCAACAACGGTCACACTGTTTTTATTTGGTTTGGTATTACCGGTCAATAAGCTGGCCAAATGCACAATGTCACAGTAGTTCACCGTTATCGCATCATCTAATTCCATGCGGCCTTTGTAAAAATGCAACGGCACCTGGATCAAATTCGGTGTGAACTGCCAATAACGCAGAATATTACTACCTAATGCAGAACTGAACTGAGTAATACATTCGTTAATAAACGATGGATTTGCGAAACTGTCTTCAAACTCATTGGCCATACGCAAAATTGGGGCAACACCAATGCGTGAAATCATTCCGGCTAACAACGACACATCCTGATGTAACCGATGACCGATTCCCCGTCGTTGAAGATCCTGAGTGATAACTACTGAGGCCGCGGCTATTTCACGGCTTTCAGTAACAAACTGCTCAGAGAACATCCGCACAATATCATTGTCCGGCTTAAAAACTTGCTCCATAGCCATCGCCAAGGCTAAAGTTCGAATGCGGCGCATACCAATACGAGTTAACGCCTGCATCAAACTTTCCGCTTTGTTTCTTCCACCTAAATACGCACTGTTTGCCAACCGAATAAGGCGAGCGGTCAGCACCGTATCCTGTTGAATAATGTGGCTCAGATCATGCAAATTACAATCGGGATCCATGGTTGCGTTACGCACTTGCTCTGCTGTTTCAGGTAAGCCGGGAAGCTTGAGCTCATCGCGCTTAAGTCGCTCGTCAATTAGCAGATATAACGCATTTTGCGATGACATTTTGAGTCCTTATTATTATGGTTTTCTTGCTTCTGAAAAAGCTTGGAAGTAGATTAACAGAACTTGCCAACAACACAATTTATACAAAAGTCATATTATGAAAAAAACACTGTTTAGTTTAGCCCCACTGGCGCTGATTTTAATGGGCTGCAGCGAGCCTGAGCCAACCGATAAAAAATCCATCGAGAAGTACGAATTAGTTGCTGAAGCTGAACAACGGCTTGATATTTATACACCTTATCAACTCAAAACTGACTTATCACACTTATCAGACGACCAAAGAAAGATGGTCAGTTTACTCATCGATGCGTCTGAAATTATGGATAACCTGTTCTGGCAGCAAGCTTTTCCCGGAAATAAAGAAAACCTTTTAAACCGTGTTGAAAGTGACGTGCGTGACTTTACCGCAATTAACTATGGCCCCTGGGATCGCCTCAATAACAACAAACCTTTCTTGACCGGTTTTGAGGAAAAGCCTGAAGGCGCTAATTTTTACCCGGCTGATATGAGCAAAACTGAATTTGAAAATGCAGACCTTGCTGACAAAGACAGTTTATACACCCTATTACGCCGTGATGAACAAGGTGAATTAATTACCGTTCCCTACTCAGAAGCCTTTAAAGATTCATTAACCAGAGCATCGGAATTACTCCTTGAAGCCGCAGACCTGGCAGAAAGTAAGGCGTTCGCCAAGTATTTACGCCTGCGTGCCGAGGCTTTTTTAAGTAATGAATACCAACCGTCAGATATGGCCTGGATGGAAATGACCGACAATGATGTTGATGTGGTTATTGGCCCTATCGAAAACTACGAAGACCATTTATACGGCTATAAAACGGCATTTGAATCTTACGTTTTGATTAAGGACCAAGCATGGAGCCAACGCCTGGACAAATACGCTCAATATCTGCCGCAGTTACAGGAAGGTTTGCCCGTTGAGCCAGCGTACAAAGCAGAAAGACCAGGCGCCAATGCCCAACTCAATGCCTACGATGCGGTTTATTATGCGGGTCACTCGAATGCGGGCAGTAAAACCATTGCCATAAACCTGCCGAACGACGAAGAAGTTCAGTTAGAAAAAGGCACTCGTCGCTTACAGCTGAAAAACGCCATGCAGGCTAAGTTCGATAAAATTCTGGTGCCTATATCCGAACAACTGATTGTGCCTGAACAGCGAGAGAATATTACGTTTAATGC
Organism: Pseudomonadota bacterium; assembly: GCA_051745385.1. GTDB lineage: Bacteria > Pseudomonadota > Gammaproteobacteria > Enterobacterales > Alteromonadaceae > Idiomarina. The sequence continues at coordinate 47,613 of JBNJDZ010000012.1, forward strand.
TTTCTTTGCCAATACCATGTTCCACGAAGTGGCTCATGGCCTGGGTATTAAAAACACCCTGAATGATAAAGGCACAGTGCGCTCAGCATTGAAAGAACATGCCTCTGCTCTGGAAGAAGGTAAAGCCGATATTCTGGGACTTTACATGGTGACGCAACTGTTTGAACAAGGCGTTTTAGCCGAAGGTGAGCTGGAAGACTATTACACCACCTTTATGGCGAGTATTTTCCGCTCCGTCCGTTTTGGTGCCTCCAGTGCCCACGGCAAAGCCAATATGATTCGTTTCAACTACTTTGCAGATGCCGGTGCATTCACACGTAACGAGCAAGGTCAGTACGCTATTGATATGAACAAAATGCGCAGCGCCATGAACAGCCTTTCAGAAAAAATTCTGACGCTGCAAGGCGACGGGGACTACAACGGAGTCGCTGAACTGGTTGCTACCCTTGGCGTTGTCAGCCCACAACTACAAGCCGACCTCGACAAACTCGCCGATGCCGGCATCCCCGTCGACGTCACCTTCAAACAAGGCAAAGACGTGCTGGGGCTATAGGGCAGGTTGTCACTTGCTTCGCTTGAACATTGAGCCACGAACGCTGATGTTACAGGAACTACTGTGGAGGACGCCCGTAAATACATCCCTGTAGGGCTTGGGCAGCGCCATCCATGGCGCTGCACACCTCCTCAGTAGCTCCTGTAACCATTGAGCGCGCTCATGGCTCAATATCCCACCCAATACCAATGGCAGATAGGGCCGGTTGTCACTTGTAAGCGTTATGAGTGTTGAACCTCCTGTGGCGGAGTGTCGAAGGCCAAGGATGGCCTTCGTCAAGCGTTCATGGATGAACTCGCAGCGTCTCCGCCACAGGAGGTTTAATGCTCAAGCGAAACAAGTGACAACCGGCCCCAACCTCCCAACTTAGCTATTGCACTGCAAATATATTCGATATAGCATATATATGGATTATCGAATATATGGTGTTGGCCATGATGACGAAAGTTTTGTTTCTGTGTACGGCGAATTCTGCGCGGTCTTTGATGGCGGAGGCTATTTTTCGGCAATTTGCTGGTGATGACTTTGAGGTTGCCAGTGCCGGTACTCAGCCGACACAACCTGAGCCGCAAGCCATAGCCGCATTAGAGAGCTTAGGCGTTCAGACAGGTGAGCTTCGCTCTAAGTCACTCACCGAGATTGATCTCAATAACTTTGATTACGTGATAAGCCTGTGTGATCGAGCTCGCACTGAATGCCAGACTTTGTGCGGCGATAAGCACTTCATTGCCTGGGACTTTCCCGACCCGGTGACCAGTAAAAAAGCAGATGCGTTTAAGAAAACGGCGCACGAATTAAGCGACCGCATTAAAATGCTGCTGCTTATTTTGCGCAAAAAAACCGATCGCCCGCAGTTGTTTGATGCACCGCATGAGTTCTTCAAAATTTTGTCGGACCCGCTACGCCTGCAAATGATTTTAATGCTACAACACCATGGCGAGTTATGTGTTTGCCAGTTTGTGGATGCGACCGGTATGTCGCAGCCAAAAGTGTCGCGCCATTTAGCGCAGCTACGCGAATATGGTTTGCTGGCTGACCGTAAAGATCAGCGTTGGGTGTACTATCGAATTAATCCGGCCCTGCAGGACTGGATGGCGACTATGATTAAAACCACGGCGGCTTATCACGCGTCGTTAATTCCTCAACAAGTCAAGGATGTCGATAATGGGTGTGTTTGAACGGTTTCTATCGGTTTGGGTAGCGCTGGCGATTATTGCAGGAACCTTACTGGGCAATGTATTCCCGGCAATTTTTGAAGTGTTGTCGGGTATTGAGTTTGCGCAAGTTAACCTGATTATAGCGGTACTGATATGGCTGATGATTTACCCGGTCATGGTGCAGGTCAATTTTGAATCTATTACACAAATTGCTAAAGAGCCCAAGGGACTTATTCTAACCGTCGTTATTAACTGGCTAGTGAAACCCTTCACCATGGCGTTGGTTGGCTGGCTGTTTTTCAAAGGTGTATTTGCTGACTTCATTCAGCCGGAGACCGCTAACGAATACCTGGCTGGGGTCATTCTACTCGGTGTTGCTCCGTGCACGGCTATGGTCTTTATCTGGAGCCAGCTAACCAAAGGCGATGCCAGCTATACTCTGGTACAGGTGTCGGTCAACGACGTCATTATGATTTTTGCCTTCGCCCCTATTGCCGCCCTGCTGCTGGGTATTACCGATATTATTGTGCCCTGGCAAACCTTGCTGTTAAGTGTTGGTCTATACGTAGTAGCACCACTTATTGCCGGGCTCTTAACGCGCCAGCGGCTAAAGAGCAAAGCAGAATCGCAGCAGCATAATGTCGAGCCAGCGCTGCAAGCCTTTGATGCACGCATGAAGCCTTGGTCCATTATTGGCTTGCTGCTCACCGTGGTGCTGTTGTTTGGCTTTCAGGCAGAAGTGTTACTGACACGTCCACTAGACATTGCCATGATAGCAACACCGCTGCTGATTCAAACCTACGGCATTTTTGCTATCACTTTTATTATTGCGTTACTGATTAAACTGCCACACCGCATTGCAGCACCCGCCTGCTTAATTGGCACATCCAACTTTTTTGAGCTGGCAGTTGCTGTGGCTATTTCATTATTTGGTTTGCAGTCCGGCGCGGCGTTGGCCACTGTTGTTGGTGTATTAGTTGAAGTTCCGGTAATGCTCTCTTTAGTGTGGTTCGCGAATCGCACAAAACATTGGTTTAGGAGTGAATTATGACGATTAAAGTTGGAATTAACGGTTTGGGTCGTATTGGTCGTTTAGCGCTACGCACGGCATGGGAAAACCCTGAGCTGGAGATTGTTCAAGTGAATGATCCGGGGGCCGATGCGGCTACTTTTGCGCACTTGCTGAATTTTGACTCGGTACATGGTCGCTGGGGTTATGAAGCCGAAGGTCTGGATAATGCAATTCAAATTGGTGATGAACGCATAGCTTTCACTCAACAAAAAACCATTGCCGACAACGACTGGAGTGGTTGTGATGTGGTTCTTGAAGCATCCGGCAAGATGAAAACCGTGAAGGTGCTCAACGACTACCTGTCACAGGGCGTTAAACGAGTTGTAGTATCAGCCCCAGTCAAAGAGCCCGGCGCTTTGAATATTGTTATGGGCGTTAATGACCACCTTTACGATCCTGAAAAACATCAGATACTCACCGCAGCGTCCTGTACCACTAACTGTCTGGCTCCTGTGGTTAAAGTACTGCAGGACAAAATTGGTATTAAGCATGCGTCAATTACCACCATTCACGATTTAACCAATACACAGACCATTCTGGACGCGCCGCACAAAGACTTACGCCGTGCCCGTGCCTGCGGGATGAGCTTAATTCCGACATCCACCGGTTCAGCAACGGCCATTGTGGAGATTTTCCCGGAACTTAAGGACAAAATTGACGGACACGCGGTACGTGTACCTTTGGCCAACGCGTCATTAACCGACTGTGTGTTCGAAGTGGAAAAAGCCACTTCTGTTGAAGAAATTAATGGCTGGATGAAAGAAGCCTCTGAAGGTGAGCTTAAAGGCATTCTGGGTTACGAAGAGCGCCCATTAGTGTCAATAGATTACAAAACCGACCCGCGCTCAAGCATAGTCGATGCGCTGTCAACCAAGGTCATTAACGGTACGCACGTTAAGATCTATGCCTGGTATGACAATGAATGGGGTTATGCCAACCGCGCGGTTGAACTGGTCGAAAAGGTCGGCTAATGCTGAGTCAGCTGTCGCCGGCTATACGCCAGTATTTAATTGTTACGGGCAACTACTGGGCCTTTACCCTGACTGACGGCGCACTGCGCATGCTGGTCGTGCTGCACTTCCACCAGTTGGGTTACAGTGCGCTGGAAGTTGCCATGCTGTTCCTGTTTTACGAGTTTTTCGGCATCGTCACCAACTTGTTTGGGGGCTGGCTGGGTGCCCGTTGGGGGCTTAATCGCACCATGAACATTGGGCTCGGTATACAAATTGTGGCTCTCGCTATACTGCTGGTGCCGGGTTCTATGCTCACCGTCATTTGGGTGATGGCAGCTCAGGCGCTGTCCGGCATTGCCAAAGATCTCAATAAAATGAGCGCCAAAAGTACCATTAAGCTACTGGTGCCGGACAACAAACAAGGCCAGCTATACAAATGGGTCGCGATACTGACGGGTTCAAAAAATACCTTAAAAGGCGTTGGCTTTTTCCTTGGTGGCTTGTTGCTTACTTTAATTGGCTTCCAGGGTGCGGTGCTCGCCATGGCGGTTATGCTCAGCTTGGTCTGGGTAGCCAGTTTAATCTTCCTGAAAAAAGAGTCGGGTAAGGCCAAGTTCAAGCCTAAGTTTAAGGATATTTTATCTAAAAGCCGACCTATCAATATTTTATCGGGCGCTCGTTTTTTACTCTTTGGTGCGCGCGATGTCTGGTTTGTGGTGGCCTTACCGGTGTTCTTAGCCAGCCAGCTGGACTGGAACCACTGGCAAGTCGGCAGCTTTTTGGCATTGTGGGTTATTGGCTACGGCTTTGTGCAAAGCATTGCGCCTAAATTTACAAAAACGGGCAATGACGTACCCAAGACGCAGGCTATGGTATGGAATGCACTACTGACTCTTAGCCCTCTAGCGCTTGCCCTGGCGCTTTGGCAGCACCTGCCAGTTACCCAGAGCATTATTATTGGCCTAGGACTGTTCGGCATTCTGTTTGCTATTAATTCGTCGCTGCACAGTTACCTTATTGTCTCTTATTCACGGGCTGACGGTGTCTCTTTAGACGTTGGCTTTTACTACATGGCCAATGCCGCCGGACGTCTGCTGGGTACCGTTCTATCCGGCTGGGTTTATCAACAGTGGGGGCTGGTTGCTTGCCTTATTATATCAACGCTGTTATTGCTATTATCCACTGCTGCAATTAGCTTTTTGCCCGCGCGGGATACTCTTAAGGAACCATAATGAAATATTTAGTGTTTTTAGGTACGGTACGCGACAGTACGCCACCCAAGCCAGCCAGACTGGGAGAGCGTGTGGCAAAAGCCTGCGTTAATTATCTGGAGCAAAGCTTCGACAACGCTGAAGTCGAACTTGTTGACCCTTTAGATTACTCATTTAACGATGTTTTTAAGCCACATTTTTCTTATCACGAAAAAGACGTTCCCGAACAACTGGACGCCCTGGCTAAAAAAATTGAAGCCGCCGATGCTTACGTGATGGTCAGTCCTGAGTATAACCACTCCATGAGTCCCGCACTGGCAAACTTACTGAACCATTTTGGTGCCTCTTTATACTCCTATAAACCCAGTGCCATTGTGACTTACTCGGCTGGTCAGTGGGGTGGTGTTCGCGCTGGGGTTAACATGCGTACCTTCCTGTCAGAGTTAGGCTGCCTGCCGGTATCAGCTATGGTCCACGTGCCTAAAGCGCAAACAGTGTTTGAAGAAAACGGCAAATTCAATCAGGAAGTTAAAGACACTGAGCGCTGGGTCCAATATTTCGGCCGCACTCTGAATCAGCTATTCTGGTGGGCCGAAGCCGCTCAAAAACAACGCGAAGCGCTGAACCCGCGCAAGCTGGTCAACGATTTTAAGAGTGCCCCGTCACAACGCAATGCACCAGACAGTGATAAGTAAGTTATGGACGCGAACCAGATAGAGGCTTTTAAAAAGCAACTTGAAGAACAAAAACAGCAACTGCTGGAGAGTGAAGAGGCCAGTAAAGACGACACAAAACCGGTTGAATTAGACCAGCAAAGTATTGGCCGTTTATCGCGTATGGATGCGATGCAGCAACAACAGATGTACCAGGAACAGGCGCGTCGCCGCAAAGTCCACCTGCAAAAAATTGAAGGCGCGCTGCGCCGAATTGAGTCTGGCGAATTCGGCGAATGCTTTGTCTGTGGTGAAGATATTAGCTTAAAGCGCTTACAGTTTGACCCAGCCCAGACGCGCTGTATTGACTGTCAGAATCTAGAAGAGTAATTTTTTCGGTTGTAGTTGGCACATTTTATGCTAAAATTCGCGCTCTTTTTTTGACCAGCCTCAAACTATAAGGAGCCACCTACGTGCTGACGCGTATTACGCCACCCTAGCCGTCACTTCCCTGTCACAGGTGCGCAGTAGGCTGTTCACTGCTTTTCTGGCCATTCCGGCCACTTTATATTTGCTATTAAAATTTGGTGTCATTTAACTATGTTGAAGTCTATCCAGCAGAACTGGTTTTCTAATATACGTGGTGATTTGCTCTCAGGTATTGTCGTTGCACTAGCGCTGATTCCTGAAGCTATCGCATTCTCTATCATTGCCGGTGTTGATCCGAAAATAGGCTTGTACGCGTCTTTCTGTATTGCCGTTGTTATCTCCTTTACGGGCGGTCGCCCGGGTATGATATCTGCCGCAACCGGCGCTATGGCGCTGCTAATGGTCACCCTGGTCAAAGACCACGGGCTTGAGTACCTGCTAGCGGCCACCCTACTGACCGGTGTACTGCAAATAATTGCAGGCTACCTCAAACTGGGTGAGCTGATGCGCTTTGTTTCTCGCTCGGTAGTCACAGGCTTTGTTAATGCTCTGGCCATTTTGATTTTTATGGCACAACTGCCCGAGCTGACCAATGTCACCTGGCACGTTTATGCAATGACCGCGGCAGGGCTGGCCATTATTTATGGTTTCCCCTATGTTCCGGTTATCGGGAAAATACTGCCTTCTCCGTTGGTTTGTATCGTGTCCTTAACCATAGTGGCTGTATTGTTAGGCTTAGATATTCGTACCGTTGGCGATATGGGTCAATTACCAGATACCTTGCCGATATTCCTGTGGCCTGATGTTCCGTTGAACTTTGAAACCTTAGCGATAATTTTCCCTTATTCTGCGGCACTTGCGGTTGTTGGTATTCTTGAGTCACTAATGACAGCCACCATTGTTGACGACTTAACCGACACTTCCAGTGACAAGAACCGCGAATGTAAAGGGCAAGGCATTGCCAACATCGGATCGGGTTTGCTCGGCGGTATGGCGGGCTGTGCCATGATTGGGCAATCCATCATTAATGTAAAGTCTGGTGGTCGAACCCGACTTTCTTCTCTTGCTGCGGGTATTTTCCTGCTCATTATGGTTTTAGTTCTGGATAAATTACTGGTGCAAATTCCGATGGCCGCACTGGTTGCGGTAATGATCATGGTCGCTATTGGTACCTTTAGCTGGAGCTCCATTAAGAACTTAAAGAAACATCCACTGTCCACCAATATTGTCATGGTAACTACGGTTGCTGTCGTTGTCGCAACACACAACCTGGCTTATGGCGTTCTGGTTGGCGTGCTTCTGGCCGCTATGTTCTTTGCGAACAAAATTGGTCATTACCTTTACGTTAAGTCAGATATCGATGCGGACGGCAATAAGCGTACCTACCGTGTCATTGGGCAGGTATTTTTCAGTTCCTCTGAAAAGTTTCTTGCCGCATTTGATTTTAAGGAAGGGGTTGAGCAGATTGTCATTGACCTGAGTCATGCCCACTTCTGGGATATTACCGCCGTCGATGCACTCGACCGGGCTGTGGTCAAATTCCGCCGTGAAGGTGCCGAAGTTGAAGTCATTGGGCTGAACGAAGCCAGTGCAACTATCGTTGACCGTTTTGGCGTACACGACAAGCCTGATGCCGTTGACAAACTGATGGGCGGTCACTAATGGAAAAGGATTCAGTAATGAAACATGTTGTTGCTTGTATTGATGGTTCCGCGTCAACACAGTCCGTCTGTGATTACGCCAGTTGGGCGGCGTTACGTTTAAGTACGCCTCTGACACTCTTTCATGTTCTGGACGAGACCCGTTACCCGACCGAACCGGATATGACCGGTAATATCGGTTTAGGTAGCCGCGAAGCCTTGCTTGAGCAGTTAGCAGAACTGGACCAGCAACGCAGCAAGCTTGCGCTAGAACAAGGTCACCATATGCTTGAAAGCGCAAAAGAAAGAGCACTTCAGGACGGCGTCGAACAGGTCAATCTGCGACAGCGTCATGGCGATTTAGCCGAATCTCTATTAGAAATTGAAGATTCTATGCGGTTACTGGTTATGGGTCTTCATGGCGAAGACACCTCTCGCACCAACCGCGTGGGTAGTCAGCTAGAAACTGTTGTACGAACCATGCACCGGCCAATACTGGTTGCTCCGGAAGAGTTCACTGAACCGAAAAGTGTGATGTTAGCCTTTGATGGCAGCGACTCTTCTCGAAAAGGTATTCGCCTTTTGGCTGAAAGCCCCATCTTTCGTGGACTGCCATTGCATTTGGTTATGGTGGGTGCTGACACTAATGACAGCCATGCTGCCATTGAGGCGGCGTCCAACCACTTACGAGAGTTAGGTCATGATGTGCATTTTGAAATACGCTCCGGAGAAGTTGAACCTACTCTGCACGCCTATCAAAAAGAACATAATATTGATCTTCTGGTAATGGGTGCTTATGGTCATTCGCGTATTCGTCAGTTTTTAGTTGGCAGTACCACAACCAGTTTGTTACAAACGACCAACTCTGCTCTATTGCTGCTCCGTTAATCGCGGACAAGATGATTTCAAGGAAAATAACATGACCCCAGACTGGGAAGAGTTTGATCTCGATGACCGCTTAATTGCGGTCCTTCGGGACGCACAACTGAACAAACCAGCAAAAGTACAGCAACAAAGCATTCCCGCGGCTCTCGATGGCAGGGACTTACTTGTTAGTGCTCCGACAGGAACCGGTAAAACCTTAGCTTTCCTGTTACCAGCCCTGCAACACTTGCTGGATTTCCCACGTCAACAACCAGGTCCTGCCCGCATTCTGGTTCTTGCTCCAACTCGCGAACTGGCTGAGCAGATTCATCAGCAAGCCCAACAGTTTGAAAGCAAGACGGGGTTATCTTCCGTTGTGGTGACCGGTGGTATTAACTACGGTTCGCAGCTGTCTCTGCTGGAAAAAACACATGACATTCTGGTCGCCACACCCGGCCGTCTGATGGATTTACTCGAAGCCGAGCAGTACAACCTAGAGGGCATAGAGTGGCTGATTATTGATGAAGCCGATCGCATGCTGGACATGGGTTTTGCTGCCACAGTAAAAGAAATGGCTCTGCAGGCACGTCACCGCCAACAGTCATTGCTACTGTCAGCAACACTGAATAGCTCTGGTGTTATTAAGTTTTCTCGTGAGCTGCTGACTGAACCTGAATACATTGACGTTCAGCCACCAAAACGTGAACGCGGTAAAATTGTTCAATGGGTACACTTAGCGGATACCGACGAACATAAACGCCAGCTTTTAATGAGCACGTTGAAAGAGCATCCGGGGCGGCAGTTTGTTTTCGTCAGAACACGTGAGCGGGTAGAGCTCATAGCCAACTTTTTGCGCAGTCAGTTTGGTACCGGACGCAAAATTGTCACCTTGCGGGGCGACATGCCGCAAAGTGATCGTCAGCGCATCATGAACAAGTTAAAACAGACCACAGATATTACCTTAGTAGCTACCGATATTGCCGCGAGAGGCCTGGACGTTGATGATATTACCGTGGTGGTTAACTACGACTTGCCAAAACAAGCGGACGTTTATCTGCACAGAATTGGCCGTACCGCTCGTGGTGGGCAAAAAGGCATAGCCATTTCATTAGTGGAAGCGCATGATGCCTTATTGCTGGGGCGTATTGAACGTTACTTAGACGCTAAGCTCGACAGAAGAACCATACAGGGTTTAAAACCGCAGTATAAGTTTCCGTCGACAGAAAAGAGCCGTTCTAAGAAAAAAGATAAGAAGAAAAAGGATAAAAAGAAAAAGTCGCGTTAACGCGACTTTTTTCTTAGGTACTTTTCTCTCAAGTGATGCCAGACAAAGTATGCAATAACACCACTGGCATCCGCTAACCAGTCATAAACATCTGCACCACGACCCGGCGCGTAAGACTGAGCCACTTCAATCATTAAACCGTAGCAGGCTAAAAACAAGAGCGATAACTTGGCGGACAATGCAAAGGCTCGGTGAAACATCAAAGCCAGAACGAAGAAGATCACAAAATGAACCAGCTTATCCACATAAGGGATACTCTGAGCTCCGGTACTCGGGAACTGCCACAAAAATAAAAAGGTGGTTATCGACAGCAGAACAAAAAACAGAACTCTTGCCAGCATAATTTACTTCTCTATTAAATTAAGGCTTATAAACCGATACGTTGTTGTAGCCATTTTCGTGCAATAACAACGCCTGCATCCGGCTCATAATGCCCTGATCACAATACAACAGGTATTCACGACTTTGATCCAATTCAGCAAATTGAGTGGCTAATTTAAAAAATGGAATCTCAATAACCTCTACATCTACCGACAAAGGCGCAGCTTCAATTTCTTCATCATTTCGAATATCTATGATGGTTGTATGAGTTTTGAGTTCCGTAGTTGTATCCGGCAGCTCCAGTTCTTTATCGGTTTGAGTGGCTATATCCTGCATGCTGAGTACGTTTGACGCCTGCACCACTTGATCGAGTAAATCTTTATTAAGCTTTGCCTCTTCCGCTTCGATAACCGCAGGAATGGCTTTAACCGTTGGCTTATTTGAAATAACGCCACAGTATTCAGGAATCGACTTCGCCAAAGGCTCGGTGCCAATACGCTTCGCTTCATCGACAATTTCTTGTTTGTCTTTGGTAATGAGAGGCCGTAAAACTAAAGCATCCGTTGCCTGGTCAATAACCCGCAAATTAGCCAGGGTTTGACTGGAAACTTGCCCCATCGCTTCGCCGGTGACCAACGCCTGTGCTTTGACATAACGTGCGACTTTATCGGCAGCGCGTAGCATTTGACGCTTTAATACCACGCCCATTTGCCCGTTTTCCACATTGGTAAGAATGTCATCAACAATGGGGGCAAAATCGACACTGATAAACTTAATGGGGTGCGAAGAGCTGTAACGCTTCCACAGGTAATAGGCTATTTGACGCACTGCCACTTCATGGGCATCGCCGCCTAAATTAAAAAAGCAAAAGTGCGTGCGCGCACCCCGCCGAATAAATTCATAGGTTGCAACGCCTGAATCAAAACCGCCGCTTAATAATGACAGTACGGTTTCCTGAGTAGGAATAGGAAAACCACCCAAACCAATAATACGTTCACCGACTAAGTGCACGACCTGATTAGTAATTTGAAGTGTAATTTCCTCATCGGGTTTTGAAAGATTGACTGACGCATCCGGAACGCGCTGCAATAAATAACCGCCAACATATTGCTCAAGCTGCTGAGAAGTGAAATCGTGATGGCCTTTACGCTTAACACGCATAGCAAAGCTCTTCCCCGGTAGGCGCGTTAACCAATGCTCACCCACTAGCTCAGCAATGGCATCAAAGTCGGTTAAAGGTTGTTCAATGACCTCTGCAAACCAGGAAATACCCGGCGTATTCTGTAAGACTTCTTTGATTTCGCTGCGGACCTGAGAATCATCGCCATCTGCTGAAACCTCAATTCGGTCCCACAGCCATTTTGCGTACACCGAGTCATCTATTGGTGCCAGAATTTTACGCAGGTTATTGGTGAGTACTTTACCGTAACGCTTACGTACAGAGCGGCTTTTAATGGTAATTTCGGCGTGCAGGCGAACAACAAACTTCATAGCAAAATCGTCAAGTCTCTAGGAAAGTGGGCAATTATACGTGTCCTGCCCGGCAGAAACCAGCACTCAGTCAATAACATCAACCGGATCAGATTCCGCCGCTTTACCCTGCATAACCGAAATTTCAACTCGTCGATTGCGCTTACGGTTTTCTTCGGAATTATTTGGCACTAGTGGTTTAGTATCAGAAAAGCCCATGACAACCAAACGGTCCTCACTAAAGTCTTCAACTTTCAGCATTTCTTCAGCAACAGCAACCGCCCGTTTACTGGAGAGATCCCAGCGCGAGGAGTAGATTTCTGAAACCAGACGTTCATTGTCACTGTGCCCGGAAATGGTAATTTCACCAGGAATCTCTTTTAGTGCCTCGGCAACCTGTTGAATGATAGGCCGGAATTGCGGCTGCAGGAACGCAGAGCCTTCAGGGAATGATCCCTGCTCGCGAATACGAATAATGATCTGCTGGCCATGCTGTTCCAGTTCTATGGTTCCGGCTTTAATTTCATTCTCGAGCTGCTGTTCAATACGGCGCATAAGCTCTTTAGACACCTGAGTCATGGCCTCAGTGTTTTCAGATTCCGCTTCTTTTTGATCCTCTGCGCTGTCAGCTTCCTGACCACCACGTTCGGTTTGCTGACCACCGGCAAAATCAGACTCGCCTTCCTGGAACTCCAGCATTTGCTGAGTCATTTCAACGGTTTGTTGTTGGATAGTCTCAATGGGGGTCGGTTCCGGACGGCCAGGACGGAACTCCTGCGCAATGACACTGGTACCTTTAGGAATGTCTTTCACTTCAATTTTATTCTGTACACCCAAGGCATACTTCATTGAGCCTGCAATTTGCTTAAACTTAAGTACATCCATTTCGGAGAAAGCCAGCAAGAGCACGAAGAAGCACATGAGCAACGTCATGAGATCGGCAAAGGTTGCCATCCACATAGGCAAGCCCGGTGGCGGACATTTGCACTCTTCCTCGTCTTCGTCTCTGACTTTCTCTGAGGCCATGACTACTCGTCCTCATCCTCATTACCTATGCGCTTAGATTCAGCCAGGTAATTACGCAAAATACCTTCAATGACACGAGGGTTTTGACCGTCCTGAATGCCTAAAATAGCATCCAGTATCAGTTGTTGGTTCAGTTTTTCCTGTTCTGCGCGCAGCAGCAGTTTATTCGCAATAGGAATAGCAATAACGTTAGCCAGGAAAGCCCCGTAAAGCGTGGTTAACAAGGCAACCGCCATAGCCGGACCGATGGCTTTCGGGTCATCCATATTGGAGAGCATGGCAACCAAACCAATCAAGGTACCGATCATACCCATTGCCGGCGCAACGTCACTGAGTATTTTAAAGACGCGGGCACCTTCTTCGTGGCGAGAAAAGCTCATTTTTATGTCTTTCGACAAAGTCTGGCGGACCACCTCGGCGTCGTGACCATCAACAAGCATGTCGACGCCTTTACGGAAGAATTTATTCGGAATTTCCGCCTCTTCCAATGCCAGGAAACCGCCTTTTCGCGCAGAGTCAGCCATTTCAACGGCCGTATCGATAAGCTCTTGTGGGTGTTCAATTTTAAAGAAAAAGGCCTTAACGACAACTTTCCCCGTGCCCAAAAACTGGCTTAAAGAGAAGTTAGCTAAGGTTATAAATAATGAACCACCAAATACGATAAAGAACGAGCGAGTATCTAAAAACAGCCCTATGTCCCCACCCAGAATCATGGCGACCACAACAAAGCCGATGGCGCCGATAATTCCTATGAGCGTTGCTATATCCACTCAGCTTTCCTCCCCGATTTGCGTTTTCGCTTATGCTGCTGTGCTCATTCTTAAACAATAGCGCCGCTCTGACAAGCGACATCTGATCATCTTACACAGGAATAATGAGATCATCGGCTGACATTCGGGATTCTTTATCGGATAATTAACTTTCATTCTTGTAGCAATGCGGCTCAAAACAGATTTTAAGGCAGACTCAGCTATGGCAGAAGAAAAGAAGCAGCAATCCTTTGAACAGGCTCTGGAGCAGTTAGAGCAGCTGGTTAATGAACTGGAGCAAGGCGACTTACCCTTAGAGCAATCTCTGAAAAAGTTTGAGCAGGCCATTGCGCTGTCACGCTCCAGCCAGCAACAACTGCAGCAGGCTGAACAAAAAGTCACAACCCTATTGGCCGAGCAGCAACAATCAGGCAATGATGAAAGCGATGGAGAACTGATGTGACGATTAATTCGTTAACAGCAGACACAAGAAAACAAGTCGACACGTTTTTACAGCAAAAGCTCGAGCCTCTGACGTTAAATAAACGCTTGAGTCAGGCAATGGAGCATGGTGTCTTACTGGGTGGGAAGCGTATTCGTCCCTATTTGGTAATGACTGTTGCCGATATCTGTGGCGCTAACCAAAACGATGCATTACGTGCGGCAGCTGCTATTGAGTTAATTCACGCTTATTCATTAATTCATGACGACTTACCCGCCATGGACGACGATGATTTACGTCGCGGGCAACCAACTTGCCACATTGCATACGATGAAGCGACGGCTATTCTCGCAGGTGACGCACTGCAGACTCTGGCCTTTGAAATACTGACAGAAAACAGCATGCAAGAATTGTCGGCAGAGCGCCAACTGCAGTTAGTCCATGTATTGGCAAAAGCCAGCGGTGCCCAGGGCATGTGTGCCGGTCAGGCAATTGATTTACAGGCAACCGCAAAAAACGTTACCGAAAGTGCGCTGGAACAAATGCACTTAAGTAAAACCGGCGCACTGATAACAGCAGCAGCCAGTATGGGCGTTTTATGTGGCAGCAACGATGCGCAACAGTGGCAGGACAAATTCGAGCAATTTGCCCGTTATTTGGGGCTGGCATTTCAAGTACAGGATGATATTCTCGATGTCATAGGTAACACTGAAGCGCTGGGGAAACCACAAGGTTCTGATACTGCATCTGAAAAATCCACATACGTGCGTTTGTTAGGTATTGAAGGCGCTCAACGACGCTTACAAAACTTACATAATAAAGCGCTACAGTCATTAAGCGATATCCCTTACAATACCGACAAACTCGAACAATTTTCCGACTTGCTGTTAAAGCGGGACCACTAACTGAATGACTCAACAATATCCGTTACTCGATAAAATTAATTTACCCGCTGACTTGCGTCGTCTGTCACGCACGCAATTACCTGATTTGTGTGCCGAAATTCGTCAATTTTTGCTGACATCTGTCAGTCAGAGCAGCGGCCACCTTGCATCCGGTTTAGGTACGGTTGAGTTAACAGTCGCACTGCACTACATCTACCACACACCTGAAGACAAGCTGGTGTGGGATGTTGGGCATCAGGCTTATCCGCATAAAATACTGACCGGGCGCAAACAGCAGTTGCACAGCATTCGCCAAAAAGACGGGTTGCATCCTTTTCCATGGCGGGAAGAAAGCGAATACGATGTCTTATCAGTGGGTCACTCAAGCACGTCTATATCTGCTGCTTTGGGTCTGGCGGTAGCAGCACAACGCCAAAATTTACGCCAAAAAGTGGTGTCGATTATTGGTGACGGAGCCATGACCGCAGGCATGGCGTTCGAGGCAATGAACCATGCTGGTGACATAAAACCCGATATGCTGGTGGTGTTAAACGACAATGATATGTCGATTTCAGAAAACGTCGGTGCCTTGAACCATCATTTCGCCCGCCTGTTATCCGGTCGTTTTTATACCTCACTACGTGAAGGCAGTAAAAAATTACTCAGTCCTCTGCCGCATATTCGTCATTTTGCCAGCCGCGCTGAAGAACACATGAAAGGCATGATGGCACCGGGCACTATTTTCGAAGAGCTGGGCTTCAATTACATAGGTCCTATCGATGGTCACGATGTCGATACCCTGGTTGAAACCTTATCGAACATGCGCGATTTAAAAGGTCCGCAATTACTGCACATCGTCACGCAAAAAGGTAAAGGTTATAAACCGGCCGAAAAAGATCCTATTGGTTATCATGGCGTTCCTAAATTTGACCCGGCAGAATCCAGCTTGCCGAAAAAAGCGGCAGGCGTTCCCAGCTACTCTGAAATTTTTGGGCAATGGCTGTGCGATACAGCCAGTGGTGACCCGTCGCTAATGGCCGTAACGCCGGCAATGCGCGAAGGCTCCGGTATGGTTGAGTTTTCACAACGCTTTCCGCAACAGTATTTTGACGTGGCTATTGCCGAGCAACATAGCGTGACCTATGCCGCAGGTTTAGCCATTGCCGGAATGAAACCCGTCGTAGCCATTTACTCCACCTTCTTGCAGCGCGGATACGATCAGCTCATTCATGATGTGGCTATACAGAACCTTGATGTACTGTTTGCCATAGACCGAGCCGGTATTGTCGGTGCCGACGGACCGACCCACCAGGGAGCTTTCGATTTAAGCTACCTGCGCTGTATTCCAAACATGCTGGTCATGGCGCCCAGCAATGAGCAAGAATGTCTGGATATGCTAACCACAGGCTACCAGCATAAAGGCCCGGCAGCCGTGCGATACCCTCGTGGTGCAGGTGTTGGGCTGGAATTACGTCAGGGTAAGGCAATAAAAATTGGTAAAGCGACAACCATTAAGAAGGGACAGAATGTCGCGTTCTTAAACTTTGGCACCCTATTACCCGAAGTAGAAGAAGCCGCTTCAGCATTTAATGCTACCGTCATTGACATGCGTTTCGTAAAACCGTTGGACACCAACTGTCTGGACGAATTAATGAAAGACCACTCAGTATTCGTCACCGTGGAAGAAAACGTCGTAGCGGGCGGCGCAGGCAGCGCAGTCAGTGAATATGTAGCTCAGCACAAAACGCGTCCTCAAGTTCTCAATATTGGATTACCTGATGAGTTCATTAAACATGGATCTCAAAGCGAGGTTCGTGAAGAAATTGGACTTGATGCTAAAGGCATTCAGGCTCAGATCAATAACTTCCTGAGCAAAGGTTAGAACGACTAAGTAGAGTGTCGGGTTTGGCTAGCTTAGTAAACCCGATACCCACCAGCCTAAATGCAACAATACAGCAGAGAATATACCGGCCAAAACATCATCCATCATAATGCCATTGCCACCGTGCAGTTTTCTATCGGCCCAACCTATTGGACCCGGTTTCCAGATATCAAAAATACGAAATAAAACAAAAGCGGCAATCAACCAAAGAGGTTCCACCGGCAACGCAAACATGGCTATGGCGTAGCCAACAATTTCATCCCAGACAATCGCGGGGTGATCATGCTCTCCCATAGCCTTAGCCGTATACTGGCATATCCAAATACCCGCCAGCGTCATCACAATTAGAGCGAGCAGATACTCCCACCAGTTAAGGTGAGCCAGTAACAAAACAACAGGGATACCAATCAGAGTGCCAAAGGTACCAGGGGCTTTGGGCGCCAACCCAGAACCAAACCCAAGAGCCAGCCAATGTACCGGGTTGAACCATGAAAGCGATGACTTTGACATTAGTATGTGCCCCTAGCCCTTTTCCCCGGAAAGCTCATTTTCCGCGAAATGATTAAAGCTTTGGTAGCCATCGGCCATTGACCATTCTTCGCCTTGGTAACGCAATTGAATGCCGCCTTGACCACCATTAGCAACCCTGCCAATACAAACCGGACGTGTTTTAAGGTGGGCTGTCAGAGTTTCCATACGTCCACGATGCTCTTCTGGCAACGTAAAGCAAAGCTCGTAATCATCCCCTGCAGTTAGTGCCAGAGCTAATGCTTCATCCACCTTTAAGGTTTCGGTTAAGGCTAAAGATAACGGCAACTTTTCTAGCTCGAGCTGACCGACGGTTCCGGCTTCTGACATTAAATGCCCCAAGTCTGCGAGTAAACCATCGGAAACATCAATACAGGAGCTGGCTATACCACGTAAACTTTGCCCTAAAGCAACCCTGGGCGTAGGAAAGTGCAACCGCTCAATAACTTGCTGTAAGTGCCGCCCAGTTGTGCTGACTTTGTCCTGAGTAACTTTCAGACCTAAGCCGGCATCGCCCAGAGAACCGCTAACGTAAATCCAGTCTCCTGCTTTAGCTCCGGAGCGCGGTATTGCACTTCCTGAAGGCAGTTGGCCATGCGCGGTTATGGTAATAGTCAATGGCCCTTTGGTTGTATCGCCGCCAATCAACTGACAGTCGTAGTAACTGCAAATTTCATCCAAGCCACCACTAAACTCCTGCAGCCAGTCTTCATCGACTTTTGGCAGGGTTAACGCCAGGCTGACCCAACAAGGTTGAGCACCCATTGCCGCTAAGTCACTTAGGTTAACGGCCACACTTTTATGACCAATTGCTCTTGGCGGTGTGGTTTTATCAAAATGCACACCTTCTACCAAGGTGTCGGTAACAATGACCAGGTCATGCTCGGGTAGTGGACGAACAACGGCTCCGTCATCCCCAATCCCCATAGCAACATCGCCCCGTTTTGCGGAGCGATGAGTAAAGTATTCATTGATTAGCGAAAATTCATCGCGGGGCATAAGTTACTGCCTGGTTGGGCGGAAAGTATCTACTGCTTTATCGAGAACGCCGTTAACAAAACGATGGCTTTCGTCGGCACCAAAAGATTTAGCCAACTCTATCGCTTCGTTGATAGCAACTTTGTAAGGTACATCCACGCGTTCGCGCAACTCGTAGGCAGCCAGTCTCAGAACTGCCATTTCAATTGGATCAAGTTCTTTAATGGGTCTGTCTAAAAACGGTTCCAGCGCATCGTCTAGTGTCCGGTAATGCCCGCCAACACCACGTACCAACTCTAAAAAGTAGTCGACATCCACTTTGCTGGTATCGTTTTCTGTTAAAAATTGAGCCTCAATATCGCTAAAACTATTTTGCGATAACTGCCATGAGTAAATTGCTTGCACGGCCAGCTTACGGGCCTTTCTTCTTGCTGCGGGTTTCATTTAATGTGTCTCAGAGTTGTTTCAGTACATTAACCATTTCAAGCGCGCTTAATGCGGCTTCCGAGCCTTTATTGCCGGCTTTAGAGCCACTGCGTTCAATGGCTTGTTCCAGCGTATCGGTGGTAATAACACCAAAGGCCACTGGCAGATCAAATTCCGTTGCAACCCGACCTAAACCGCTATTGCATTCCCCCGCAACAAACTCAAAATGAGGTGTTCCGCCACGAATGACAGCGCCAACGGCAATAATCGCATCGTATTTACCAGAGCTGGCCAAACGCTTAGCTGTTACCGGCATTTCATAAGCACCAGGGACACGCACAACCGTGATGTCTTCATCGGCTACTTCACCATAGTGTTTCAGCGTCTGCACAGCACCATCCAGCAAACTCTCCACCATAAAATGGTTAAAGCGAGAGACAATAATGGCAAACTTTTTACCAGCTGCGTTAATTCCGCCTTCAATTACCTGCATGAGTTTTCCTTATTAACCGTTCGTTAATTGCGCGCGATGATAGCACAATGCGGGATTATTTGCGTGATATTGCGTAGGAGAAATACTTTTCTTCTGCATCTAAGTCACGCCCGAGCGAACGCGCGTTACTACTTTCTAATAGCTGTAAGGCTGTATCGTTGCTTTGCGACACCGGGAACAATACCTGTCGCCATGGCCAACTGGCCTCTAGCCAATTAGTGAGCAAAGCAAAAAAATCATTGTGCAAATTATCACTTACCGCTGATTCCAATAGCCACCAGCTCACTTCAGCGTTGTATGAGTTGCGCGGAATACCACTCTTTTCTTCCCTGCTGGCGGAAACGGGTACCATGTAAACGGCACCAATAATGGACTTATCTTCTTTATCAAGAACTAAGTATGTAAAAGCTTTCCGCTCTTTGGTTTGCTCCAGGTGGTAATTCACCATAGTCTCATTTTGTTCCAGGCTGCTTTTTTCTGAAGGCCAAGCCCATCCAAGACGGTTATAAAGCCACTTTTGCGATGTCATGTAACTATGAAACAAGCGATCAGCATCCGATACTTCTAATGGGCGAATAACTAACTTCTCACCCTCAGCCGATTCAGGCACTATCCATTCACTACGCCAAAAGTCCGCCGCTACCGCAGAATGAAAAGCCGGCAGTATTAATAGCAGTAGACAAAGGCGCGGAAAAAGCTTCAACAGGCTTCTCCCCGCTTACCCTGAGCATGCTCGAAATAGGATTTCACTCGCTCAAGTTCTTTTTCAATTTCATCACCAAGCATTAGTGCAGGACCAATATCAATCGCTTTACGTGCATAGTCAAAGGCTATTGGGACAACAGGTACTTTCGCTTGCTGCGCCATATGTAAGAAACCTTTTTTCCACTCATGTACGCGTTTTCGGGTTCCTTCCGGAGTTATCACCAGAATCAGCTCATCTTTTTCTCTGAACTGTTTTACCATGTTACCAACCACACCATTAGCGCTGCTTCTGTCTATAGGAATTCCACCCAGTTTTGTCAGCAGTCCTTTTAGCGGAAAGCGAAATAAACTGCTCTTAGCCAAATAGTTCAGCTTCAAGCCCATAGCTAACATAACGCAGGCCCCGACTGGGAAATCCCAGTTAGAAGTATGTGGCGCCACAGGAAGAATGGCTTTTTTCACACTCGGCATTTCACCATTAATTTTCCAGCCGCCCAGAATTCGCAGCCCGAACCGGCCAACCCAGCGCAGGAATCGATTATGAGTAACAGGGAACTCGCCTTTAACAAATTCCGGAATGATATTTTTATCGGTCATAGATCTACTGCAACGCTCTTCTTATTTCGCGTAATTTATCTTTTACACGCTGAATATTATCCGGCCCCATACGTAACAGTTGCTTCTGCGCCGCAGGTAATGATTCATAGCTATCGTTTGCAAAGGTATACATCACGCTGTCGTCTTCTACCTGTACCAGGCCATCCGGCACAGGGGTATCAAGAGCAACCTCTATAGCTTCCAGCAAAGTGTCGTTAAAATCAGACTCTGGGTACCCAATTTCGGCGTAAGCTTCCTGTACTAACGGTTTAAATAGCTCATAGTTTTCAACTAAAACGTCCGCTTCCAGGCTCACAAACCAGTCAACTAATGCATCATACCGACGATAACTGCTTTCATCGATATAAAGCTCCCCGTCAACTTCCAATACCTTAAAACGTCCATCCGGACGTTGCACAATAGTGCGCTCGCGGACAATGCTACCATTACTAATATTATCCATTAGCACAACAGCATCGCGGATAAGTTGTGAGCTTTTCAATGGACGAATATTAATGTCCGTTGAGTCAAGGTTTTGCAACACGGTTGGCGTACTGTCTCCAAGCTCTGGTAAAGCAACGGGTTCAGTCTCGGGCTCCTGAGGTTCTGGATCCGATTCAGGTTCTGTCGGGATAGGTTCTAATTCCAGTTCCGGTTCCGGCTCTGTAGTTTCTTCTTCATAGCTCTCAACTGCTACTTCGGTAGATGACTGCTGATCCACCTCAACAGTTTCAGTTTGTGGTTTTTTGTCTTCAGAAGCTGGTAACCACCACCATACAATAGCGGCGATAACTGCCAACACAATTAAGGTAACGACAACCCAAGTCGTTTTACGACTGGCTTCTTCAGTTGCCGGTGATGTTTCAACCTGATCGTCACTCATTGTGCGCTCCTCTATTTTTGCTCAGCACGACAAAAAACCAATTGCTTATCACTCGACATTGCTTCATTAAAGCGATAACCATTTGCATCAAACTCTTTAAGATCAGACACAGATTTTGGCTTTTGGTTCACGATAAATCGCGCCATAAGCCCCCGCGCCTTCTTCGCATAAAAGCTGATAACTTTGTACTGGCCGTTCTTCTCGTCTTTAAATACCGGTGTGATAATATCTGCATGAAGCGCTTTTGGCTTAACCGCAGAAAAATACTCATTTGACGCCAAGTTAACTAACGTCGAGCTTCCCAGCTTGGCCAAGTCATCATTTAGCAGTTCAGTAATAGTATCGCCCCAGTATTCATAAAGGTTTTTACCCTTTGGATTGTCCAGTTTGGTTCCCATCTCCAGCCGGTACGGCTGCATAAGGTCAAGAGGACGCAAGACACCATAAAGGCCAGAAAGAATTCGTAGCTGTTGCTGTGCTGTATTAACAGCTTCCGAATTCAAACTGGCAGCATCTAATCCAGTATAGACATCACCATTAAACGCAAACATTGCCGGACGTGCATTTTCTTCATTGAAAGGCCGTTGCCATTGCTCAAAACGCGCTGCATTAAGCCCCGCCAGTTTGTCGCTAATTTTCATTAACGAGCCCAGTTGCTGAGGGCTCAACTGGCGGCACACCTTTACCAACTCCTCGGCGTTATCCAGCAATCGTGGCTGAGTCACATCGAGGCTCGGCAAGTTGCTTTCATAATCCAGGTTTTTTGCAGGTGAAACTACAGCCAACATGTCAAATGCACTCCGTTTAAGTTAAACAGTTATACCTATATTAAGGCAGTGGATCCTGATCCGCGCCTTCTTTTTCCACTTCCGTCGGCATTAAGTCCTCACGGCTTACTCCAAATGCCAGAGCCACTGTACTAGCGATATAAATGGATGAGTAAGTACCAATAACCACACCAAATAATAAAGCCGTAGCAAATCCGTGAATTAACGGCCCACCAAGGAAGAACAAGGTTAATAGCACCAGTATCGTTGTTAACGAGGTAACCAATGTCCTGCTCAGTGTATCCGTTAGTGCGCGGTTAACCGTCTGTATAGGAGTCAGTTTAGCGTATTTACGGAAGGTCTCCCGAATTCGGTCACAGACAACAACCGTATCGTTAATGGAATAACCAATAACCGCAAGTAATGCCGCCAATACCGTCAGGTCAAACTCAAGCCCCAGTATTGAGAACAAGCCCAGTGTCAGTGTGACATCATGCGCCAATGCTGCGACCGCACCTACTGCCAGGCGCCATTCAAAGCGCATCGCAATGTAGAGCAAAATACAGATGAGTGCGGTTAGCATAGCCAACCCACCTTGTTCGATGAATTCATCACCAACATTGGGGCCGACAAACTCTATACGGCGCATCTCAACGGTTTGCTCAAATTCAGCACGCAAAGAATCAAGAATATCCGTGCCTAGTTGCTCGGCCTTCACGCCTTCACGCGGTTCCAGACGAATAAGAATATCTTCCTGAGTACCGTAGTTCTGCACCACAGCATCACCGAAGTCACTCTCATCCAGAGCTGTACGAACACGATCAAGCTCCGCTGCTTTTTCAAAACCCACCTCAAGTAGTGTTCCGCCGGTAAAATCAAGCCCGAAGTTCAGCTTATTAACCGACAGCGAAGCTATGGAAGCCAGCACCAGTATAATACTGATGATGCCCATAATTCCGCGAAAACGCATAAAGGGAAGTCGTTCATTTGTCTTTATAATCTCTTGCATGGCTCCCCCTAGATAGGCAGTTTAGACAGCTTTTTGCCGCCCCAAACTGAGTTAACAATGGCTCGGGTTCCGACTATCGCAGTAAACATGGATGTGATAATCCCGATAGCAAGAGTGATGGCAAAGCCTTTAATTGGACCGTTACCAATAGCGAACAATATTAGCGCCGCAATTAAGGTTGTGACGTTAGCATCGGCAATGGTCGACAAAGCACTGTCGTAACCATGGTGAATAGCCTGTTGTGGGCTCCGCTTAGCTTTAATTTCTTCGCGTATACGTTCGAAAATAAGCACATTGGCGTCAACTGCCATACCTACCGTTAGTACAATACCCGCCATGCCCGGCAAGGTTAAAGTTGCCCCGGGTATCATCGACATAACACCGATAATAAGAATCAGGTTAGATGCCAAAGCTACGTTTGCCACCAAACCAAACTTTTTGTAGTACACCACCATAAAGGCCAGTACTAAAACAAAGCCCCAGAAAATAGCCTGCGTACCTGAGTCAATGTTTTGCTGTCCCAGGCTAGGCCCTACGGTGCGTTCTTCAACAATTTGAATTGGTGCTATCAACGCACCTGCGCGTAGTAACAGTGCCAAATTCTGCGCTTCGTTAGCACCAACACCGGTAATACGGAAGCTGCTGCCTAAACGAGACTGAATTGTTGCTACGTTAATAACTTCCGCGTTCTTAGTGAACTGCAGGTTACCTTCTTCATCTCGCTCATCGGTCGCTTTATATTCGATAAAGACAGTTGCCATAGGCTGACCAACGTTGTCTTTGGTTGCCATAGACATCTTGTTACCGCCAGCACCATCCAGTGTAATATTAACCTGAGGACGGTTGTATTCATCGTAACCAACGCCTGCGTTCACAATATGGTCACCTGTCAGAATAACGTCTTCTTTCAGTAGTTGTTGAGGACCGTCACGCATTGGCATTAATTCACTACCAAAAGGCACTCGGCCGTTTTGTGCGTCGCGTACGTCATTCTCAGAGTCGACCATACGGAACTCCAGCGTGGCTGTAGCTCCTAGAATTTCTTTCGCCCGGGCCGTGTCCTGCACCCCCGGAAGCTCGACAACAATGCGGTTAGAGCCCTGACGTTGAATAACTGGCTCTGCAACACCCAGCTCATTCACCCGGTTACGCATAATGGTGATATTTTGTGACACTGCGTAGTCACGAGTTTCCGCAAGCTTCTGATCACTCATTTGCAACTGCAGCAGCCGATTCTCTTCATCTTCTATCAAGTTATAGCCCTGATAACGGCCATCTAAATAGCTGGCGGCTTCGGCATACGCTTCTTCAGTACGCAGCTCAATCTCTACAGTAGTGTCGTCAACTCTAACGGCACTATAACGAATACGCTCTTCACGCAGTTCAGCCCGTATTGTGTCTTTCATACCATCGACAATTTTACGAACGGCTTCGTCCATGTCGATTTCCATTAAAAAGTGCACACCACCGCGCAAATCCAGACCAAGTTTCATCGGCTGAGCACCAACACTTTTCAGCCATTCCGGTGTTGCAGGCGCTAAGTTCAAAGCAACAATGTAGTCGTCGCCTAAGCTGTCCAGGATAGTTTCCCGGGCTTTTAGCTGCTCATTGTCAGAGTTTAAGCGGACCAGTAACTGCTCTTCTTCTAATGCGATACTTTTTGCTTGTATGCCAACGTTTTCCAGACTGCTTTTTACGCGATCCATAGTGCTGGTATCGATGGTCGCATTTCGGTTTGCGGAAACTTGAACTGCTGGGTCTTCACCGTAAATATTTGGCAGCGCATAAAGCGCTGCCACTAAAACGATAAAAATAACCAGCAGGTTTTTCCACAACGGGTATTTATTTAACACGTCGTGCCCCTGTTTCTAATGTCAGAGATTAGAGAGACTTCATTGTTCCTTTAGGAAGAACGGAAGTCACAGAACCTTTCTGAATGGTTACTTCTAGCTCGTCAGTCAAAGCAATAACAAGAAAGTCTTTATCATCGCTTACTTTAGTAATTTTACCGACCAAACCACCTTGAGTAAGTACTTCATCGCCCTTGCTCAATGCACCCATCAATTCTTTATGTTGCTTAACACGCTTAGCTTGCGGGCGGTAAATCATGAAATAGAAAATCAAAGCAAACATCACCAGCATGAAAATCAATTCCATGCCACCGCCACTTTGACCACCTGCTTCTTGTGCATGCGCTGAGCTAATAAAAAAGTCCATAAAATTCCCTCAGTTAATTTAAATTTATTATTAATCTTTGAACAACCATCTCACGATATGGGGACAGCTATTACAAAATACAATTCAATTTATCTAAACCCGTTATACTATCAGAAAGTTTAACGTCGCTCAGTATTATCAAATATCATATCCCAAACTTTTCAACCTGCGCCTCAAACCAATTTGTGATACTCGTAAATCCCACATCATCTTTTCTGTGTCAGAGCGGTTCAGCTCATAGCTTTGCCGAATCTCTTCTTCGGATAAGTCCTGTGCGGTTCGTACACCCTCAAAGCGTTGAATTAACTGATAAACAGACGCCCTGGAGATACCTAACTTTTTCGCTGTTGCCTGCAACTCAAACCGGCAACTTTCTAAAGTTTCTAATAGCTCGTCTCGGCTCACGCTGTTTGGTCGTCGCTGAACATTTGCTTCTTCTTCCCAATGACCATTTACCGATGTGGGTCTAAGCATAGATAATAGTTGCGGATCCAAATGCAGTTGCTCCTGGTCGCGGCTATCAATAACTACCTGCCGAGCAACATTTCGCAACTGCCGTACATTGCCAGGCCAATGAAATGTCATCAGTTGACTCATTAACTCACCCGGAATTTTCACATCGTACGCGCGGTTACCATAAAGCTTTTCCCATTGTTCCCGAACAAAATAGTCGAACAACAAGCCGATGTCTTCACGCCGTTCCGTCAAAGGCGGAATAAACAACTGATAAGCGGATAGCTTCTCAATCAACATCGACAAAGTCGAGTTTTCCTCGATGTCACCGGGGTCTTTATGGCTGGTAAGCATAATACGGCAATTAATGGGCCGCGTGTCCTCAGCGCCGACAGGAACGATTGAGCCACTTTGCAGGACGGTGTGCAATAAGCGATGCACATTCACCGAAGCGTCCTCGATATCTTCAAGTACAATAGTTCCGCCGTTTGCTTGCTCAAAATAACCAAGCTGCCGGCTTCCGTCGCGTTCGCTCCCGAAAAGTTCAGCTTCTGCTACTGCGTCATGAATTGCGGCAAGGTTCACACTAATGAATGGCTTATTACGTCGGTCACTGGCTTGATGAATAGCATAAGCCGCCTGCTGTTTTCCTACCCCGGCAGCTCCTCTAATCATAACTGGCAGACTCATACTGGCCAGTTGCTCAACACGCTGTCTGATAGCCCGAATATCTGAACTGATACCAAAGAGTACGTCGTTATCGTCAACCGCGGAGTCATGCAGCGGCAAAAGTTTCAACAATAAGACGATTCTATGGTTTAAACCAATTACTACACCATTATCCAGTTCTCTTTCATGCAGAACATACTCGTCCTGAACACCACGTCCAACAACAGTTACCATTGTTTTGGTGCTATGCGCCCGAAGCTTTATACGCCCATCGGGTTCACTCTGAAAAATAATGGGTGAGCGACTAATAAATTCATCAAGCAACGCTCTGCCTGCATTACCATTTTTAGCGAATTCTGGTTTTACCCGGCTCAAATAATCATTGCCCTTATTGTGCAAGTCAATTAAAGCGGCACGTTCGCCTATCCGTGTTCTGTCCGGGTGCGTTGCGATAACTAACATTGGAACCCGTTGATAGCTATCAACGAGTTCGTCAACCGCGTGTTTTGTCGTGTACTGAGTTGCACTCATTCTCGCTAATCCTTAGCCCAACAGCCTTTGTGACGTTGGTGCCATGATAAAATTATGAATAGCAAATAGCCACTCAATTTGTGCTGGGAATCAATAAAGGTTAATGACAAACTAAGTTATACCATTGCTACTTTCTGATTACTCATGGAATTGATATTTTACTGGACAGATCATGCTGGTGTCGCGGTTTTTGCGATAGCTGGTACGTTATTAGCGTTTCGTAAGAAAATGGATGGTTTTGGCGTACTGGTTTTAGCATCAGCAACAGCTATTGGCGGCGGAACGACTCGCGATCTTATACTGGGTTTACCGGTTTTCTGGACTTACGATCCCAATTACCTTTACACCATTATCATTGCTGCGTTACTCACTATAGTCTGGCTGCGTTTCAAAGCCTATATTCCCATGACAACATTAATGGTCGCCGATGCCATTGGACTTGCCTTTTTTGCAACAATGGGCGCCGAAAAGACCTTATCTGCGGGCTTTTCACCTTTTATCGCTATTATTATGGGAACCATCTCGGCCTGCTTTGGTGGCATGTTGCGTGACGTTCTCGCTCGTGACATTCCCATGGTTTTAAAAAGCGAGCTGTATGCAACGACCTGTATCGCCGGGGCTACGGTTTATGTTTTGCTGGTTCCTTACCAACCTTTGATTGCGCTAGCTGCCGGTATGACATCCACTCTGCTCATTCGCCTAGGGGCAATTAAGTTTAACTGGTCGCTTACCGTTTTCCGTGATCATCAGGATCACCATTAGCCATGTTAAGCATCGAAGTCACCGTTTTTGCAGCAATTGCTTACTTAACCATTCTATTCAGCATTGCTTATCGCGGTGACCGGGCGGCGTCCAACCGGGTGAAGCCTTATCGCTACTCTCTAGCCCAGGGTGTGCACTGCACGTCATGGGCATTTTTCGGTACCATTACTCAATCCGCCTACTATGGCTGGGCCTTTGCGCCAACTTACGCTGGCGCAATTCTTGTTTTTATCGTGCTTCATGGCTTGCAGCTTAAATTACTCAATTATTGTAAACACCAGAATATTACCTCCATTGCCGATCTCATCGGCACACGCTACGGCAAGTCGCCTTTATTAGCCGGAATTGTCGCCATCACGGCTTTTATCGCCGTTGTGCCTTACATTTCACTGCAATTGCGAGCAGTCACATCCAGTTTTGCGGCTGTCACCGGCTTTGATAATAACCCGTCGTGGTTATTCGACCTTTCCTTCCTGGTGGCTTTAACCATGATTGGATTCGGGTTCCTTTTTGGTACTCGTCGCCTTAGTCTGGCAGAGCAGCACTCCGGTTTAATGGATGCCATTGCTTTCGAGTCTTTAGTAAAGCTTGGTGCTTTTATCATTGTTGGATTATTTGCCAGTTACACCGTGTTCGATGGTTTAGCTGACCTTTTCCAGACCAGTTTCCAGTCGGCGCACACTCAGAAAGTTCTGACCGGACGTGAATATGGCGGCTATGTGTTTGCGGTGCATATGTTATTAGGCGGGCTATCCATGTTTTGCCTGCCACGGCAGTTTCACGTGGGCTATGTGGAAAATACCCACCCGGATGAATTAAAAACGGCGCGCTGGGCTTTTCCGCTATACCTCTTTGCTATTAACTTTTTCATACTGCCGTTGGCATTAAGCGCATTGCACCTTGCGCCTGAACAAGCGGGACAGGATACGTTCCTGCTTGCCATTCCGCTTATGATGGACAGACCGGACATTACTCTTATTGCCTTTATTGGCGGTTTGTCAGCAGCGACCAGCATGGTCATTATTGCGTTACTGGCACTGAGCATAATGGTCTCAAACGACGTGGTTATGCCTGTCTGGTTACGCATGACCCGACAAAAACTCAGGCAGTTTAGCTTTACGCCCAAACGAATTTTGTCCATCCGGCGCATGACCATGGTGGTGGTCATGTTTATGGCCTACCTATACTATCAAGCCACCATTGAGTCGATGCCACTGGTAAATTCCGGATTACTGTCACTGGCGTTACTGGCTCAGCTGGCCCCCGCTATTTTAGCCACTGTTGTGTGGCGAAATGCGACTCAAACCGGCGTGCTGGCCGGACTTGCGGTAGGTACTATTCTCTGGCTGGTACTTTTACTCATTCCATCTATTGGCCGCCAACCTCTGGTTACCGATATCGATATCGCCAATGGCGTACTCATTAGCCTGGGAGCAAACCTGGTCTGCTTCTGGTTGTTCTCGGTAATTAGCAGAAACGTTCAGACAGAACTTCCCCATATTGATAACAGTGACAGTTATACGCAACAGCCCAGTCTCACCTGGGCTCGGCTACGCTCGCTTTTATCCCGCTTTTACGATGACCAGCAATTAGCGGCTATTCAACAGCGCCTGAGAATGGATCTGTTAACCCCGGAAGGCCAGTCGATGGTTCCGGCCCCCATGCTGGTCCGTATTGAGCGTGAATTGTCAGCAGTAATAGGCACTTCAGCCAGTAGACTCCTGCTAGATACCGTGTCCGAACAACAGGAGTTTCCTGTTTCCCGGGTGGTTGACTGGGCGACCGAAGCGTCACGCCTTTATCAGTTTAACCGGGAGCTTTTACAGGCTTCTGTCGAAAATATCCCGCAGGGCATTAGCGTCGTTGACCAGAAGCTTAGACTGGTCGCCTGGAACCGACGTTATCTGGAGATATTTGCCTACCCGGACGGGTTAGTCCGCTCCGGAATGCCCGTTGAAGAACTGCTGCGTTACAACGCCAGTCGCGGTCTGTTAAGTACCTCCGAAAACGGGGACGTCGAAAGTGAAATCCAAAAACGACTAAGTTACTTACATGCTGGCAGCGCCTATCGTTACCAGCGCCAGCAGGGTTCATTAACAATAGAACTTCAGGGAAACCCAATGCCGGGCGGAGGTTTTGTTACAACCTACAGTGATATTACCGAACGTATTGAAGCCCAAAAGCAGCTGCAAAAAATTAATCAGGAGCTAGAGCAACGCGTTGACGAGCGAACACAACAGTTACTATCCGCAAAACAGGCGGAAGAAAGAGCTCATGAAAGTAAGTCCCGCTTTTTCGCAGCGGTAAGCCACGACTTAATGCAGCCCTTTAATGCCGCCAGCTTGTTCTGTGAAATGCTGCAGTCCCGGCTACCACAAGACTATCTCCCACTGGCCTCAAATATTCAACGGTCTCTAGAGCACGCCGAAGAGTTACTGACCATGCTGCTCGATATGACCAAACTGGATGCAGGGAATCTGCAACCCGACTACCAGTGTTTTTCTATTGATCAGGCGCTACAGCCTCTTGTTGAACGTTATCAAATGATGGCGAAAGAGAAGCAACTGCAACTGAACTATCACAAAAGTTCTGCTTTGGTAAGAACAGATAGAAAGCTACTGACCCGCATTGTGCAGAATCTACTGTCTAACGCATTACGTTATACCGAGCAAGGCCGCATTGTGTTGGGCTTTCGCCGGCGCAAAGACAGACTCACCATTTGTATTATTGATACCGGTTCGGGCATTCCTGAGCATAAACAACAAGACATATTCCGCGAGTTTCACCAGCTACAATCCAGTGGCGACAACCCAGGACTTGGGCTTGGACTTTCTATCGTTGAGCGTATGTGCAGACTCTTGCAAATTGAGTTAAGCCTGTCTTCAACCCCCGGACAAGGCACGGCTTTTAACCTAACCCTGCCTGTTGTCGGATGGGAAAAAGAAACTCAGGCTGTCGTTATTCAAAACTACTCCATTGACGACAAGCTGTTACAGGGTATGAAGGTACTGGTTATTGATAATGACCCACAGGTTCTGGCTGCTACCGCCGGTCTTTTAACTGACTGGGGCGCACAAACCTTTACCGCGGCCGACATCAAACAAGCGAAAATGCAACCGCCCTGCGAGCTGATTTTGGCCGATTATCACCTCGACGACGGTCATACCGGAATTGAGCTGGTTGGTGCTATGCGTAAAGCCTGGGGTGCTGATACCCCGGCTATTATCAATTCAGCTGATCCGGATGAACAACTTAGAGAACAAGCGCTAGAAGCCAATGCTTACTTTATTCCAAAGCCTTTAAAAAGTGGTGCTTTAAAGCGGTTACTCAAGCGTATCCGACGTATCTAGCATTTCTCGAAACATAATGCCGGCCTGTGTGCGGTTTACACAATTTAATTTGCGTAAAATTGCAGAAGCATGCTGTTTAATCGTGGTTTCCTGCACACCTAGCTCATAGGCAATTTGCTTATTCAGCAAACCGTCTGCTATGCACTGTAAAACCTTAAATTGCTGTGGTGTTAACTGCTCAAGCTTATTAGCAAATTCACTCATCTCTTCGTCCGGCTCTGCTAAGTTCATGCTTAACATCGATTCAGGTAGCCAGTTATCGCCCGACAACACTGTGGTTACAGCCGTCTGCCATTCGGGTAAAGGAACGGACTTTGGAATATAGCCACTGGCACCCAGCGCCATTGCCTGACGTATGACACGAGTGTCTTCATTCGCGGAAACAATGACAACCAGAATGTCCGGGAATTGACTGCGTAAGACAGATAGGCCGGTTAGACCACGGTTGCCCGGCATAGAGAGGTCAAGAAACACCAGCTCAATTTGAGGAAATTGTTTTAGCTGCTGCTCTAGCTGAGAAAAACTTGAAGCTTCAATAATGTCGCTATCTAAACTATCACTTAACGCCTGCTTCATTGCCGCCCGAAAAAGCGGATGATCATCAGCAATAATTGCTCTGGCCATAGTTCCTGCTGAGTTTAACTGTGAGTTAATGACCATGCTAGCGACTTAAAAGAAAAAAGCCAGCGTTACCGCTCTATGCAGCAACGCCGGCCGGGGGGGGTTAAAAACGATAACCGACAGACAAAGATACGGTCCGTGGATCACCGTAGTAGCCAGTCACAATATTTTCGCCAAAGGTTGAGCCAAAGTTAT
>JBNJDZ010000013.1:0-73333 GCA_051745385.1 Pseudomonadota bacterium
CGTCATTCTCATACAGGCGGTGTCTCGCCTGCTAACTTTGAAAAGGCGTACTTTGAAAATCTACAGACTGTCTAGTGAAAGCTGGGAAGTCCAGAGAGCCCGAAGAGTTAAAGAAAATACAAAAGCTTGAAAAACGCTACATATCTTGGTTGTCTGAGCTCGGTCGCCACGACCATGTTGATATGAACGTCACCGTACACTCTATAAGTAAAGATTTACAAGGTGAAGTCATGGATGAGGGTGAATACCAAGTATTAAATACAGACACCATTCATCACTTTGTGGGCGTGGTCATTGATTTTAGAGTCAGAGAATCTAACAAACCCATGCTCGCGACAAGCGCGAGATGTGAGCGTAACAACTAGGTTACTATGGATGATTTCGAGAAAATTCTAATTACTGGGACTGTGACTATACTGGGTGGCTTCATGATTCATGCGGGATCGCAGCTGTTCTTGAAGTTATTCATCGAGCCTCTTCAAAGATACCGACAGTATAAGGCCGAAGCAGTCATGCTTTTAAGCTTCTACTCGAACCTTCTCCACTCCAGGTTGCGCGATGATGATGATCAAGAGTATCGAGACAGGTATTACAAAGCTCAAGACGAAATACGAACGTGCATGGCCAACATAAAGGCATCGTATTATTCGATTTCTCCTAGGTGGCTTGCAATCGTTTTGGGTGCTATTCCAAAGAAAACACGATTCAAAGAAGCCACAAAAAATCTCTTAACGCTATCCTTCTTGGGGCAACTGCTGACCGAGGACGATGGTCACTCAAAAAATATCGAGTTGGCACAGTCAACTGTGGAGATATTGGGGGCTGAGTGGTAGTTCCTTGTAACAATCACGTTAAAGGCGACGTTCGCACTTCGGACGCTTTATTTAGTGTTGGCTCTACAAGGCGGTGAACAATGGATGAATATACACCATATATAAACGATTTTGCTAATCGCTCATTTCGTGATTCAGCCGATCAAGATTACATTATGGCTAGAATTGCATATCGAAAGAATTTTGACCAACAATTTAGATGGTGTTGTCTTCAGGCTCTGGAGAAATACCTAAAGGCCATACTTATCTATAACCGAGTTTCGTGCAAAGGTCTTAGCCATAATTTAACTAGAGCTCTAGAGCGAGTGCGAAACATAGAAGATCTAGGGTTCGCACTTCCATCTTCTGATGTTGAGAGTTTCATTGAATATGTTTCCACGTATGGTGCTGACAGATATTTTAGTCACCCAACACACCTTAAAGAAGATGCTCTTCTTACGTTAGATAAAACTGTTTGGAGCGTTAGGCGATATTGCTTTTTTATGCGTCAGGTCGTAAAGCATAATGGTGTTGAGGTTGAATTGTTCGAATTGAATAAGGAAAAAGTTACTAACGCCTACTACGAGACGAATCGGCACAAATATAAACTATCTAATGGATACCTTGAGAAGGTGATCAGCAAAGGGCTTCCATCTTACGATGATCTTGTGTGGAAGAATTTCTTTTATGGAAAGGTAAAGAAACACACGATCAAAAACTTTCAGTTTAGAATCAGTAGCCAAAATCCGACGCATTCATTACACCCAGATATATTTGGTAAATTAGAACAGTTGGTTGATTTCCCTAAGGCAGTAAAAAATGAATATAAGAGCTAACAAAACCAATCATGTGACAGCTTTTCAATTGCAGCTTGGCAGCTTCGGCTGAATTCCAAAGCTGTTCATGTTAGCGGCGTTAACGTCCGCTCCTGGTACAGAGCAGACATTATATATCTTAAGTTGAAGGCTCCATAACGGCCCTCAAGTGCTAACTGTATTTAGACATTTAATGTAGAACATATTCGACATCAAAAATCAGCTTTTTTGACTTATAAGATCGGTATTGTAGCTAAAGGTCAAATTTAGCAGCCCTGAAAATGACTCATAAAATTATGGACACAACTTGGACACATTTTGGACACATAATTTTTAAAGTTAGTACTCACTACCGAGGGGTTCTATGGTATGTATGGCGCACCCGATAGGAGTCGAACCTATGACCTCTGCCTCCGGAGGGCAGCGCTCTATCCAGCTGAGCTACGGGTGCGTCGTTAGGAGTATTCAGAGCAGGCGTGGATTTTAGGGAATATCGGCTGCAATGTCCAGTGCTGCGGCTGTCACAAAAGCTTAAATGAACTGTCAACGGCGGTTCATCTGCGTAGCGGAGTATAGACGAAACCCACAGTGGGAGATCGTCATGCCCCAGGCTCGTTTAAATGCCCGCACGTTGTTTATTTCCGATATCCATCTTGGCTCAAAGGACTGCAAAGCCGAGTTCCTACTTCACTTACTCAAACGCGTCGATGTCGAAAGACTGTATCTGGTTGGTGATATCGTCGATTTTTGGGCGATGAAGCGACAGATCTTCTGGCCCGCACTGCATCACCAAGTCATTCAACAAGTACTCTCCATGGCACGAAACGGCGTGGAAGTTATCTATATTCCCGGCAATCACGACGAGGTGATGCGTAAGTACCGTCACCCCGATGTGGCCAGTATTCGCATTCAGCGCCAGGCTATTCACACCACCGCAGACAATAAGCGTCTGCTGGTCCTGCATGGCGACGTGTTTGACGCCGAAACTTGTCATAGCAAACTTCTATCCTTGGTCGGCGATCACCTTTACGACTTCTTGCTATGGCTCAATCGTCAGACGAACCGTATACGCAATCTGTTTGGTCGCAATTACTGGTCGCTGGCGGCTTATGTCAAAAGCCAAATTGGTAAAGCCGAGGAAGTCATTGGCCACTATCGTGCGGCGGCACTTCGTGAAACCAGTAAGCGAGGCCTGGATGGCATTGTTTGCGGACACATTCACCATCCTGAGCTGGTTGAGTCCGATAAGCTGCTGTACGCCAATACCGGTGACTGGGTTGAGAACTGCACGGCGCTGTTCGAAAGCCATGAAGGCGAGTTATCTTTAATGAAATATACGCTTTCTGATGCAAAACCGGTTCGCTTTAGTCGCCGCCGCCAACGCTCATACAATAACGCAGCTTGATACGAAAAACCTGTATCTAACAGTAGCTAATAAGCTGTTCTGCGCGCTGCCGTAAGGCTTTTTTCAAAGCGTCAGGGCTTATAACGGTGAAGGCGAAGGGTAAACGAGATAACCACCATGCAAACCAGTAGGCGCTGTCTACCGTGGTCTCAATAAATACCGAGTCGCCTTCTTGCTTTAAAATGCTGGAGTTTGAGCTTAGCTCTTTGGCCGCTGTGTCTAAGTCGGTATGTAGTAAAACACGAACTTTCAGGTTGCCTTGCATAGCGCACAGGCTTCGCTTGAATTGATCGGCGGCATTGTAATTTGTGGGCCGTTCAAACGTCACTTTAAGCAAATTTACCTCAGCGAGCCGGTCTAACCGAAAAGTGCGTAAAGCCTGTCGCAAATGGCAAAAACCACCGATATACCAATGTCCGAGTCGATAGAACATGCCATACGGGTCTAGCTCTCGTTGCAATTCGGTTTTGTCTTTGCCGATATAAATAACCTTAACCCGTCGCTGGCTTTCTATTGCCTCCATTAAAGGCATTAATAACGACTGTTCTTGCGGCAAGCCCACATCCGGAAGAAGCAGGTTTGTGTGTTGCGTAATTGAACGGGTCCGAGCCTGAATGTGCTCTGGCATAACGCGCTCAAGTTTAGCCTGAACGCTGGTTAATGCGGGCGATGCATCGGTTAGCTGAAGGGTCTTCGCAGCCAATAAACCTAACGAAAGCGCCAGCGTTTCTTCATGAGTGAACATCATTGGCGGCAGCTTGAAACCGGCGACTAACATATACCCACCATGGGATCCCTGCTCTGTCGTTACCGGAATGCCCAAATCCTCAAGCGCACGGATGTAACGCCTGACCGTGCGTTTATCTACGCCAAGCATTTGAGCTATCTCGGTGCCGTTCAAGCGTTTATGCGATTGCAATAACTCCAGTAAGGCGAGTACCCGTGTTGTCGGACCGGTCATTTTGTTCCTGAGAAAAGAGTCGTGACAAAATTTTTTGATAAATATTTTTGTATAGGACTAATTATGGCCTATATGACCAATATAGTTCTAATCAGAAGTAAAACCCATAATAAAAAGGAGCAATGTTATGCAACAAACTACCAAGGAACTTATTTTCTACACCAACCCTGAATCCCGGGCGCGTATTGTTCGCCGTATGCTGGAAGAAGTTGGTGTTCCTTACACCATTAAAGTACTGAATTATAAGGGCGACATGAAGACGCCGGAGTATCTGAAGATCAACCCGCTGGGTAAGGTGCCAGCAATACAGCACGGCGATCTGATAGTTACGGAAACCGCTGCCATTTGTTCCTACCTTGCTGATCAGTTTCCTGAAAAGAACTTAGCACCACCACTGGACAGCCCTGAGCGTGGGACCTATTACCGTTGGTTATTTTTTGCGGCGGGCCCGGTGGAAATGGCAACCACCGCGAAAGCGTGCGGCTGGAATCTGGAAGAAAATCCGCAGATGGTAGGTTCAGGCACTTACGAAGATATTTTAACAGCGCTTGAATTGGCAATTGCCAAAGGGCCTTATATTTGTGGTGAGCAGTTTACCGCGGCGGATGTTTATGTGGGCAGCCATATTAGCTGGGGCATGCAGTTCAAAACGCTGGAAGAACGAGATTCTTTTAAACGTTACGTTAAGCGTATTGACGAGCGCGCTGCCATTCAGCGGGCGGATGCGCTCGATGACAAATTGAGTAACGCAGAAAAGTAGCTAAGCACAGTAAGCAGCCAGAAGCTTCTGGCTGCTTACTTGTTACTGGTGACTGGTTAGCCTGTACTCTACGACTATTGCTTTTCCAGTTTTAGGTTATGAAAGTCAAAGCTAAAATCGGTAAAGTCAGCTACGGCTTCCATGGTTGCAACTTCTACCTGATTGCTCCGACTCACATCGAACTCGATAAAGGCATCCGCTTCTAACAGCGGCTCATCCCAACGCACAATAAAGGTATTGCCGTTGTAATGCTCAAGCGAACCTTTCAGCATATCGGTATGGGTAAAATCTATGTTCAGAGCATCACCCTTCTCAGAAATAACGACCTCCCCATACCAGGCGTCTTTATAGGTTCCGGCATATTCCGATAGCGCCAGCGCAGGCTGCGGATCGTCAACTGTTTCTACCTTAAAGTCGGCCTTTTTCTGAATGAACTCATGATATTTCTTACTTTCCTTTGCCACCCAGTCCTGATCCGGCACATCCAGAACCTCTTCCAGTGACTCTTGCACTATAGCGGTTAAGGCACCGAACGCCTGCTGGTTACTCATAACCGTAATGGCGAATTCTTCCTCAGGAATGACCGTTGTAAAGGACAACATTCCCAGAATGCCGCCGCTGTGCGACACATGTTTAACGCCGTAGTAATCTTTCACGAACCAACCTAAACCATACCCTCTGAAATACGTACCCTGATCTGCCGCATCAACTGGTACCGGCAATGGCGTGGTCAGTTGCCACATGTCGTGCAGTGACTCTTCGGTAAACACACGTTCACCTGTAGGTGTCTCACCTTCATTCAGCAGGGTCAGCAACCAACGGCTCATGTCATCTGCGTTTGCCGCTGTTGCGCCAGCCGCCGAAAAGTCCTCAAGAAAGTCGAGCGGAAAACGATGCAGTTCGCCATCCATTTCAATGGTACCTACCGCCACGTTGTCATAACCCTCATCAATGCGCGAAAAGCCGATAGTGCTCTCATCCATCTGCATAGGCTCAAAGAATGTTTGTTCCACATACTGCTGGTAAGGCATATTGGTCACTCGACTAATCACTTCGCCCGCCGTGACAAACATCAAGTTGTTGTAGTCAAAACGTTCACGAAAGCCATGCTCAATGGGTACATTCGCCAACCCGGCAATGACTTCGTCAGTGGTTTTGTCGGTGTTCGGCCAAATCATCAAGTCGCCGGCACCCAACCCAAGACCAGAACGATGGCTCAGCAGGTCGCGAATAGTAAGTTCCCGGGTAATATAAGGATCTGCCAGTTTAAAGCCCGGCAAATGCTCAACGACTTTATCGTCCCATTCCACTTTTCCCTGCTCAACCAAGGTTGCCATAGCCGCAGCGGTAAAGGCCTTGGTATGAGAAGCGATACCGAACAAAGTTGTTGGCGTAACGGGTTGCTGCGACTCAATATCCCGAACGCCGAAGCCTTCGGCTAAAATCACTTCGCCGTCTTTAACCGCAACAACGGCCAAACCCGGAATGTTAAAAGCATCAAGAGACTGTTCAGCGGTTTTCCGAATTTTCTTCTCCAGGGATATACCGTCTTGTTTATCAGCGGAGGTTTGTTCAGAACAAGCCAATAAAGTACTTGCGGCAACGCTTAAGCACAAAACTTTAGTTAGTTTTTTCATAGCAGTTCCTTTTTATTTTTTGTAAAGACTACCACAAGTATTTTTAATTTCACTTTTCGGCACGCTTGCTCTTAATGGCGAGCTCCTAATTCATCGTGCTTTTAGCGGGGTTGGGCTTAATCGTTTTGCCATTCAGTGGGTTATGGTTTTATAGTAAACGCAGACAACTCAAGAAAACCTAATTCAAGGAAAACATTATGTCGTTAAAACAGGTCATGAGTGCTCTGGCTGTCTCTTCGGTTTTGTCACTGCCCACTATGGCAAGTGACTACCTGGACACGTCCACGAGCTTTTCTGATGAAAACAAACACACCAAAACTCGCGTTATTTTTGTGCCAGAAGGCACTGAAGTTGAGCTACCAGAATGGTCAGGCTCTGACGTTAAAGCCGTTAGCCGCGCTGCAGAAATTGAAGAATTTAAAGGCGAAGCATCGCAGTTAACCACGGTTATTGCGCCTGAGGGCACTAAGGCCAATCACCTACTTCTGGCGGGCGTCGGTAATCCGGCCGAACTTTCACGTTTTGAAGCCGAGAAGTTAGGTGCGTCTATTGCTGCCGCTTTAAAGCCTGAGTTAGAAAACGTTGTTTTCGACACGCGTCTAATTGGCAACCCAGGCATTGCTGCTGAATTGAGTTCGCACATTGCTCATGGCATTGACTTGCGTAACTATCGCTTTGACCGTTATCAGTCCGAACCTAAAGAGCGCCCGCAAACGGCGTACCACTGGTTAGTGAAAAGCCCTGACATGGCAGAGAAAAAATACCTTGCCTCTCGCGCAATTGCTGAAGGCGTGTTTGTTGCCCGCGACATTACCGCTCTGCCCGGCAGTGACGGCTACCCTGAAGCCATTGTGAAATTAGCTCAGGAAGCCATGAAAGATATGAATATCGAGCTGACTATCGTCACACCTGAACAAGTTGAAGAAATGGGCATGGGCTTGCTTCACGGCGTAAGCAAAGGCAGCCAACACGGCTCTTATTTGCTGGCCGCGCACTATAAAGGCAGTAACGCTGACCCAATCGCATTGGTCGGCAAAGGCAATACCTTTGACACTGGTGGCTATAACTTAAAAACCAGCTCCTCTTCTATTTTGCGCATGCAAACAGATAAAGCGGGTGCTGGCTCGGTCATTGGGGCTGTTATGGCGCTGGCAGCGCAAAAAGCACCGGTAAATGTGGTTGCTGTAGCACCACTGTCACACAACCTGATTTCAGGTACAGCAACCCTACCCGGAGACGTCGTTAAAGCCGGTGACGGTACTTTGGTAGAAATTGCTAACACTGACGCAGAAGGCCGACTGATTCTTGGCGACGGTAACTGGTATGCCAACGACAAGTTCAAACCTCGTGCCATTGCCAATATTGCGACCTTAACCGGTTCGAAAGTTGGCGCTCTGGGTACGGGCTACGCAGCTATGTTTGCGTCCGAAGACAACTTACGTAGCACCATTATTGAAGCCGGTAATGTCACTGGTGAAAAAGTCTGGGAACTGCCTTTAGAAGGTTATGACGGCATTATCGACAGTCCGCTGGCCGATATTCGTAACATTGGTTCTCCGGGCACCCAGGCCGGTGCAGCGTTTCTTAAGCACTTTGCAGGTGACACGCCTTGGATCCATATCGATATGGCTGCTGACGCAATGGTCAGTTCCGATACTGGCATTCATCCGGCAGGGCCAACCGGCTTTGGTGTGCGCTTATTAACTGAGTGGGTTCATCAGTTAGAACAATAAGCAACACCAGGCCTCTCATTAAAAGGCACCCGCTAATGGGTGCCTTTAACTCTGACTACTGCGCATAAGCAGCGCGAATTTTCTCAACTTTCTTATCAATAGCTTCACGGCTTAACCACTGCCCGCGCACCATAACGCCTTGGTTCTCACGCAGAGTATCTGGGTTCTCAAGAGGGTTATCCTTTAACAAAATAAAGTCAGCACGGTGTCCGGCAGCAATACGCCCAAAGGTATCCTGTTCGGCAAAGTAGTCGCCTGCTGCTACCGTGGCCGAATGCAAAATATCAGCCATAGGTATACCCGCTTCTGACATCAGCCGTATTTCGTGGTGTATGGAGTAACCCGGAACACTAAACAACTGTGGTGCATCGGTTCCAAAAATAATTTCAGCGCCGCCTTCGTGCAGGGCGTACAATAGCTTTTGGCGATTTTCCTGCTGCACTTGCGCCTGTTCCTGATTAAAGTAGCTGCTGGGGTTATCGTAGTAGTTTAGCCAGCCTTCACGGACGGCCTTAGGTACCAGCTGAATTTCTGGGTATTCTTTCAGTTTATCAGGATCAGCCGCACCTATCAGGGTTTTCCATAAAGCCTGGGTGGGTACAACCGCAACGTCGTGCTCCAGTGTCATGGCGACCAGTAGGTCAAGTTCATCCTGCGTTATTTCTCTGTTCATAGCATCGACATAAGCGAGGTAACCGTCCAGATGGTCAATGGTTCTCTGGCCTGCTTCCATGGCGCGTTTTAATTCGACATCTGCAGGCACATGCCCGGCAAAATCCATCCCCGCCTGACGAGCCGTACTTGCCATAGTCTCGTATTCTTCCAGGGTTAGCCCCGGGTGTACTTTAAGTAAGTCCCAGCCTTCGTCGCTTTGCGCTATAACCCGCTTCGTCACCTGTTCAACCGATTCTATGGTATTGCCACTGAAGCTGGGTCCGGCTAAATATAACGTTGGACCCTGTCGCTTACCCGACTCAATGTCTGATTTTAGCTGCAACTGGTGCGGATAACCCAGCATGCCACGCACTGTTGTTACGCCATTGGCAATGTACAAAAACAACATGTCGTCGGCGTAACGTTCAGGAAAGTCACCAAAGTCTGTTGCCGGCGGCACGTGACCGTGCATTTCTGCCATGCCAGGCAGAACGTATTGCCCTTCTGCATCAATTATTTGCGTGTTGTCGTCAAAAGCCGGAGCTTCAGCATTGGAAAATATACCACTGATGTAGCCGTTATTGACCACTACAGTCTGTTGATCAATAACATTGGGCTCGCCCTCAAGCCAGTCAACAAGGGTGACGTTTTTAATGACATAATCAGCACTGCGAGTTTCATTACTCTGCGGTTCGGCGTTGTTACAAGCCGATAAAAATAAGGCCGCAACAGTTGCGGCCAGAAGGTGAATCAATTTCATTTTGGTTGCCTCCTGCGTAAAATCTGCCTTTAGCCTAGCGCAAGCTTACAATAAAGCCCAGCGGATCAGCCCGCCAACTAAGGTGACAGCCAGCACACCCAGACACCACAAGCCGACAAACCACAGCCATTTCTTAAGTACAGGCTTCATCAGTCGTGATACCCGCTGTCTGAGTCCACCTTACCGCGGAACACCCAGTAGGTATAACCGGTGTAGGCGAAGATAATAGGCAAAAGTACCACTGCACCGACAAGTAAAAACTTCAGGCTATTGTCCGGCGCTGCTGCCTGCCACAAGGTAATGCTGCGCGGTACCAAATACGGGAAAATGCTGACCGCAAACCCTGCAAAAGACAAAAGAAACAGCCCCAGGCCCCACAAATACGGCCTGCCCTCCTGCTTTTTATGCAGCGAGCGCAATAATCCGAGGGTAATAGCCACAAGCAGTATTGGTAAAACCCACAAGCCAACTGATGCCGGATAAGTAAACCAACGCTCGGCAATAAAAGGGTCTACATAAGGCAGATAGAGACTCACAAAGGCAATGCAAGCCACCAATAAAATGGCGCTGTACCAGCCCGCACGATAGCTTTGACGCTGCAAGTCACCTTTCGTTTTCATTACCAGCCAGGTGGCTCCCAGCATCATGTAGCCAATAACCACAGCAACACCGCAGAAGAAGCTAAATGGGGTTAGCCAGTCAAACCAGCCTCCGGAGTAAGCCCGGTCCGTTACCTGAATGCCCTGCAGCATTGCACCCAGCATAATTCCCTGACTCAGGGCCGCTATCAGCGAGCCAACAATAAAGGATAAGTCCCAGATGCCTTTTGCCCGCTTGGTTTTAAAACGATACTCAAAAGCCACACCGCGGAAAATAAGCCCCAGAAGCATGGCAATAACCGGCATATACAGCGCGGGCATAAGCACCGAATAGGCCAGCGGAAACACCGCCAGCAAACCACCACCGCCTAATACCAGCCAGGTTTCATTACCGTCCCAGACCGGTGCAACGGTGTTCATCATCACGTCGCGATCTTCTTCCTTTTTAAACCAGGGAAAAAGCAGCGCGATGCCTAAATCAAAGCCGTCCAGTGCAACATAAGCAAATACGGCGACCGAAATTAGTATTGCCCAAATCAGTGCGTAATCCATAGCTTAGGCCTCCTCATCGTAAATGCGTTCAGCCGCCATTGTCGGCTTATGCTTGGCATAGTCGGGAATCGTAACTTTTGCAGGATCCGCTGCCATTTTGCGCAAAATATAAAAAGTACCTGCACCAAAAACGAGGAAGTAAACCACAATAAAGGCGATCAAACTGCTCGCAACACCCGCTTTATCAATAGGAGACGCTGCATCGGCAGTGCGCAATAAGCCCTGAATAACCCAAGGCTGACGACCGACTTCGGTGACTATCCAGCCAGCAATTACAGCAACAAACCCCATAGGACCCATAAACAAACTAAAGCGCAGTAGCAGGCTGTTGTCATAAAGCTTCCCGCGTAACCGTTGCAAACCGGACCACAAACCCGCTAGCACCATCAAGAGCCCTATTCCGACCATGATTCGAAATGACCAAAATACGGTCGCCACTGGTGGCCAGTCTTCGCGCGGAAACTGATCCAGCCCGGTCACTTCGGCATTAATATCATGCTTTAGAATAAGACTGGCAAGCCCCGGTACTTTCAACGCGTAGTCGACTTCTGCCGTTTGCTCATTTGGCATACCAAACAAGTAAAGTGGCGCCCGGGTTTCTGTCTCAAAGTGCCCTTCCATTGCCGCTACTTTTGCAGGCTGATATTCCTGAGTATTCAGCCCATGAAGGTCACCGACAAAGACTTGCAGCGGCGCAACAATTAACGCCATCCACATGGCCATGGAAAACATTTTGCGTGCGGCGGCGTTGGTTTTGTCTTTTAGCAAATGCCATGCGCCGACTGCACCAACCACAAAAGCCACTGTCAGGTAAGCCGCTAACAACATATGCGCCAGCCGATATGGAAAAGAAGGGTTAAATACCACCTCAAACCAATCGGTCACCACAAATTGACCAACGTCATTCATAGCGTAGCCTGCCGGGGTCTGCATCCAACTGTTTACCGATAGTATCCAGAAGGCGGAAATGGCTGTACCGACCGCAACCATCAAGGTAGCAAAGAAGTGCAACTTCTCGCCCACTTTGTTCATACCAAACAGCATGACACCAAGAAAGCCTGCCTCTAGGAAGAAGGCTGTCAGCACCTCATAGCCCATTAAAGGCCCAATAACCGGTCCTGCTTTGTCCGAAAATACCGACCAGTTAGTACCAAACTGGTAACTCATCACAATGCCGGACACCACGCCCATACCAAAGGCAACGGCAAAAATCTTGACCCAATAGCGGAACAACTGCTGATAAACCGGGTTTCGTGTTTTTAAGTAAAGGCCTTCCAGTACCGCCAGATAGCTGGCCACACCGATGGTGAACGCAGGAAAAATAATGTGGAACGCGATAGTAAAAGCGAACTGAAAGCGCGCCAGGAACAATGCGTCAAAACTTTCGAACATAGCAAACACCCTTAACTGAGGTTTGTCTTAAGTATACGCCTTTGTTGACAAAGATCAGGGTTAAAGATGTAAAGCTTGTAGGATAAATACTAATAATTGCCATACTTTTTGTATGGCTAATACCCCAGGGTCATTGAATTTACACGACCACCCGCGGAACACGTCCGCTGACACCTGTCAGTAAATGCCAGGAAATAGTATCTGCGCAGGCCGCAACCTGTCGCACATCAACGTTCGGCCCCCAAAGCTCTACGTCATCGCCCAACTGCACATCGTCAATGCCCGTGACATCTATCGTCAACATATCCATAGACACTCGCCCGGCTAAAGTGACACGTTTGCCTCGAACCATCGCTGGCGTGCCATTTTTCGCCTGTCGCGGATAACCGTCGGCATAGCCCATAGCCACCGTTGCAATGACAGTTGGTCGCTCAGCACTCCAGGCGCTGCCGTAGCCTACCGACTCGCCCTTTTCCAACTGATGCAGTGCAATGACCGGGGCCATCAGCCGCATCGAGGGTTGAAGCTCCGGTTGTACTTCGGTCACGCTCGAGGGGTTTACACCATAAAGTAATAAACCAGCACGGGCCCAGTCATTTTCCTGAAGTGACCACCGAGTATCGGGGTTCAATAAGCCAGCCGAATTATGGAAGCTGCGAGCCTGATAGCCATTGAGCGTCTCTGATAACTGACAGAACTGTTGTTTTTGCTCAGCATTCAGTCGATGGTTAGCATCAGCGTTAGCTAGGTGCGACATGAGCGTTACGCCAGCCACATTGTTACTTGCGTTT
This sequence comes from Pseudomonadota bacterium, assembly GCA_051745385.1. Lineage (GTDB taxonomy): Bacteria > Pseudomonadota > Gammaproteobacteria > Enterobacterales > Alteromonadaceae > Idiomarina. The sequence continues at coordinate 12,872 of JBNJDZ010000013.1, forward strand.
AAGCGCTTCAACGCCTGCTGGGCTTGTTCTTCAGACCAACCCAAACGGTGCATACCGGTATCGACTTTTAGCCACACCCACAATGGTTTACTTAAAGATCCCACCTCTATGTCTTGTAATTGCTGCTCGCAATGCACCACCGGGCTTAAGTTGTTTTGTGCACAAATCGTAAGCTCAGACGAGGAGAAGCAGCCTTCTAAAATAACTAACGGACCTGTGTATCCGCATTCCCGAACGGCCAGTGCTTCTTCCATAAAACCTGCGGCCATGCCATCTACATGCAGCTCTAACGCTTGTACTGCGGGTTCAACACCATTCCCGTAGCCATCGGCTTTAACAACTCCCAGCAACTTCCCACCAGCCATCGTCTTACGCACCCACTTAGCGTTATGCGCTATTGCAGCGGGAGATATTTCTGCGCGAGTTTGGCGGTAATGCATGGGCTTTCCTTTTAAATTTTTTGACAACATTCGGAAAAGATCTTCAGTTTACCGTATTTTCCGCCAACTTGAACGGAACTCTTTGCATCACCTCGTCAGCTTCAGTAACGTAAAGCTATACTTAAAAGGAGAACAACAATGTGGTTAAAACAGTCCGTCATTGCCGGTAGCTTAATGCTACTTTTTACTTCCGCTCCAGCGTTATCAAACGACACATTTAAGGCTGAAGACATTTTCCAGCTCGAGTACGCCAACCAGGTCAGCATCTCTCCTGACGGCAAATACGTTGCGTACATACGCAACAGCTTCGATGATATGAAAGACAATACTCGTCGCTCATTATGGCTGATTGATACCGAAACCGGTCAACATTTACCGATTTTTGATGATAAATACAACTACGGCAGCCTTGCCTGGTCAAATGACGGCACTCGTCTTGCCTTTGCGTCCAACCGTTCTGAAAAGAACCAGATTCATGTGCACTGGATTAAAGAGCAACGCACAGCCAAAGTCACTCACGTGAGCGAAAGCCCGGGTAGCATTAGCTGGTCTAACGACGATACTCAACTGGCATTTACCATGTCCGTCAAGTCTGAGCCTACGCCGTTTGCTAAAAGCGTTAAAAAGCCAGCAAAACCCAAAGGCGCTAAATGGTCTAAATCTCCTATTATTGTTGAAGAAGCTTATTACCAGCGCGATGGCAGCGGGGTTCTGGAACCAGCCCATACACAACTCTTCGTCGTTCCGGCTGAAGGCGGCAGTGCACGCCAGCTGACCGACGGTCCTTATCGACATGGCGGCTCCTTGGCCTGGACAGAAGACGACAGTCGTATCGTATTTTCCGGAAACCGTTCCGAAGACTGGGCTTATCAGGTCAACGAAAGCGACCTTTACAGCGTAAGCCTGAGCTCAAAGGAAGTGACGCAGGTCACCGACAAACCGGGCCGCGAGTCATCACCACAATTTTCTCCTGACGGCGAACGTCTGGCTTACTTACACAGCTCGAACGAGCCAGTGCCTTACCATAAATCACAATTGTGGATCATGGACTGGAACGAACGCTCAGAGACTGAACTCCAGGCTGACTTCGACCGTTCTTTCAGCTCGCCACAGTGGACAGGCAATGATTCACTGGCGGTTTCTTACGCCGACCAGGGGAAAACCGTGGTTGCTGATGTCACATTGAGCAACGAGCTGACAAATCGGGTGGATGATGTTTCCGGCGTTTATGTCAGCCGCCCATACACCATGGGCTCATTTACTGCCTCACAAACCGGCGCTATTGCCTACACCAAAGGTTCTGAATACCGTCCGGCAGATGTCGGTTATCAGCCTCAGGGTGGTGAAGCGGTCCAGTTTACTCAGCTAAATGAAGATCTGCTCGGCCACCGCGAACTGGGCGAAGTTCACGAAATTCGCTATGAGTCACGCTATGACGGTCAGGAGATTCATGGCTGGTATATTACTCCGCCGAATTACGATGAAAACAAAGAGTATCCTCTGCTGTTAGAAATACACGGTGGCCCTCACCTGTCTTACGGTCCGCATTTTGCCGCAGAACACCAGCGCTATGCAGCCGAAGGTTATGTGGTGCTTTATGTAAACCACCGCGGCAGTACCTCTTACGGAAAAGACTTTGCCATGCTGCTGGACGGCAACTACTCGTCACCTTATGACTTTGCTGACCACATGAGTGGCATTGATTTACTTATTGATAAGGGTATTGCTGACTCAGACAATCTCTTTATTGCCGGCGGTTCAGCTGGCGGTATCGCCACAGCCTATGCGGTAGGTCTAACCAATCGCTTCAACGCCGCGGCAGCCACCAACCCGGTGATTAACTGGGTGAGTAAAGTACTGACGGCTGACAGCTCAATTGGCCAAATCACCAACCAATTCCCTGGTATGCCATGGGAAGAGCTAGAGCACTATTGGCAACGTTCGCCACTGTCTATGGTCGGTGACGTTGAAACACCGGTACTGCTGTTCACAGGAGAGAAGGATCGTCGTACGCCGATATCTGAAACCGAGCAGTTCTACCAGGCATTGAAGCTGCAAAAAGTAGATACTGCTATGATTCGCGTTCCGGGCGCTTTTCACGGTGTTACGGCTCGACCTTCCAACATGATTGCCAAAATCGAGCATGCACTGGCCTGGTTCGAGCAATATAAGAAATGAAGCTAGCCACTTTAGGTCCTGCCGGCACCTTTTCGGAGGTTGCCGCAGGGCTTTACCAGCCTGAGCAACATCATGACATTCAATTACTGGATAACCTGGTCAGCTGCCTGGAGTCGGTTGGTCGGGAATGCAACGCTGCCGTTGTTCCTATTGAAAATTTGACCGAAGGCTTCGTTTCTCCGGTCGTCGACTATTTGGTGCAACGGCCCTTGCGCATTCAGGCGGAAATCCGTATTCCTGTTGGCTTCCAATGTCTCAGCAACAGCGCAAATCCTACGCAGATATGGGCACAGTTTGTCGCAGCAGGACAATGTAATCAGTACTTACACAAGCTCGGGCTGCCAATTATCCATACCGCAAGTAACGCCGCGTCGCTGGAAGCTCTGGTGTCGGCTGAAGGGGCCTCTGCAGCCTTAGTTCCCAAGCACATTAGCTGTCCGGATACTTTGCAGGTATTGAATAACAGTATCGCTGACAACCCACGCAACGAAACGCGCTTCGTGGTATTATCCGCAACATCTGAAGAGCCTGAATTCAGTAAAGACCAGCGCTGGAAAAGCAGTTTGCTGCTCATTGATGACAACGACCACCCCGGCTTATTGGTCGACAGCTTGCAGGTTTTTGCAAAACAGCAAATTAACTTAACCTCTATAGTGTCGCGCCCGGCCGGCAGTCAGTTTGGTGACTATCATTTCTTTATCGACTTTGATGGCCACCGCAGTGACCCCGGTGTCGCTTTGGCTCTTGAAGATTTGGCCGCTATGAACAACATTCACTGGCTGGGTTCTTACCCTGCCGCAGAAATAGGAAAGCAGTAATGTCTCTGGAAGTCATAAAACACGAACCGGCAGGCACAGCCGACGCCGTTATCATTTGGTTGCATGGCCTGGGTGCCTCGGGCAATGACTTTGTCCCTATGACCGAGCATTTAAAGTTTGCCAACGCGCAGGTTCGCTTTTTGTTTCCTCATGCACCACAAATGCCGGTTACCATAAACCAGGGTATGGTCATGCCTGCCTGGTACGACATTACCGACATGAGCATTGACCGCCAGATAGACAGCGAACAGCTGCGCGAATCTGCAGCTAAAGTACACAAGATGATCGACGAGCAAGTTGCTCAGGGCATCGACAGTAAACGCATTATTATTGCCGGGTTCTCGCAAGGCGGCGCCGTGGGTTATGAAGCCGCTTTAACCTACCCTAAACCGCTGGCGGGTTTAATGGCGCATTCCACTTACTTTGCCACAGCCGGCGACATTCAAGTCAATGAAGCCAATGCACAGCTGCCAATTTTGGTTCAGCACGGCACTCAGGACCCTGTTGTTCCGGAAGTTCTTGGGCAAAAAGCCTGTGCAACGTTAAAAGAGAAAGGGTTTTCAGTGACGTATCAAACCTACCCAATGCCACATTCACTGTGTCTGGAGCAGGTTCAGGATATGCAGAAATGGCTGGATGAGCGGCTTTAACCGCTCACCCGATTCATCGTTTTAGCTAGCGAGCAATTGCAGTTTATCCGCCCAGCTACTGGCCAGGCTCTCGCCCCGCTCAAACGAGTCGATCATAATGTTTACGTGACCGACTTTACGACCGGGTCGCGCATCCTTGCCATACCAATGGCAGTCGGCTGCAGCGGCTTCCCATAACGCTTCCGGAATACCCGCAACACCAATAACGTTTACCATTAAGGTTGGGGCTATCAGTAAGTCCGGTAACGGTAAGCCGGTAATAGCACGAATATGCAGATTGAACTGGTCACAGTTAGCACCGCTCATCGTCCAGTGGCCTGAATTATGAACCCGGGGCGCTACTTCGTTGACCAACAAGTGTTGGTTGTCACCCTCTCCGACCACAAAGAACTCAATAGCAAGAACACCGATGTAATCAAGCGCATCGGTAAGTTTCTTGTGATGCTCTTTGGCTAAGGCCTCGAGCTCTTTTGAAAAGTGATCAGCACCGGCCAGACTGTAAGACAGTATACCCTTGGTATGAACGTTTAAGGTCAGCGGAAAACAGCGCTGCTCGCCTTTATGCGAACGCGCTCCGACAACGGACACTTCATCGCTAAAGTTAATCATGTCTTCAACAATACCCGGGCGCTGTCCAGCATCGTCAGCAACAGCAGCAATGTCCTCGCCCGGCTTCCAGCGCCACTGACCCTTGCCATCGTAGCCGCCCTTCGCCGACTTAATGACAACCGCGTGGTCACAGCCTTCTAAAATTGCCGTTAACTCAGCAACACTGTCATAGGCTTTCCAGGCGGAAGTGGGAATATCCAGTTCATCGCAAAGCGCTTTCTGAGTACGGCGGTCAACTAAGCTGTTGAAGCGCTCCGCTTTTAACAAGAACTTATCAGCGGTCTTAGCGACGAGTTCTTCCCCTAAGTGCTCGTGCTCCCAGGTAGTTACATCGGCCCATTCATTGGCCTCGGCTAACGTCATTGCTAAAGGCTGCTGACTGCCCAATGCCGTAACCTGATCCAGCCGATCACTGTATAGAACACATTCATGCCCTTGCTGAATAACCGCTTTACCCAGCATTTGACCTAACTGGCCGTTGCCAAGGATAAGAATTTTCATTTTGGCAGCTCCAAATCTGAGTTAGCCATGACCTTTTCTTTTTGTGCCGTGCGAAACTCGTGCACACGTTTGCGAACGTCGCTGTCAAAGCTGCCGATAACCTGTGCAGCCAACAAACCAGCATTTGCAGCACCAGCATCACCTATTGCCAGAGTACCAACAGCCACACCCTTAGGCATCTGCACAATGGACAATAAACTGTCTAAACCTTTTAGCTGTTTGCTTGGAACCGGCACACCAAATACAGGAATAGCAGTATAAGCCGCCAGCATACCCGGTAAGTGAGCAGCACCACCGGCACCAGCAATAACCACAGGCACCCCGTCTTGCTCCGCTTGTTCCATGGTCGATTTAAGTAAGTCCGGCGTGCGGTGCGCAGAAACCACCTTCGCCTGCCACTTAATGCCCAGAGACTCGAGCATTTCCGCCGCTTTTTGCATTACCGGCCAATCGGACTGGGAACCCATTAGAATCAATACCGGAGCCATGGTGTCACCTTTTATTTACTGTTTGGATGTGCGTGTGCATTTGGAAAGGCGAGGATTGTAGCCATTGGTCGCCTTAACTGCAAATTTCATGGGTGATTATTGACCAAATTAAGACTTTTTGCCGATAGATCGGTTAATAGGCTAAGGTTAGTATCTGAAACGACTTTCTACCAACAGGAATGAATGATGCTGCTTAGTGCTAAAGATTCTCTCTTACTCATTGTCGATGCTCAGGAACGACTGTTGCCTGCAATTCATCAACGAGACGTTGTCACCTCCCGTATGCGTTGGCTGGGTGAAATTGCTATGCAGCTGGACTTACCTATTCTTATTACCGAGCAATACCCTAAAGGCTTAGGTTATACCGTTGACAGCCTGCAAGAGATCATTGAAGCCGCCCGTGTTGTTGAGAAAACGCATTTCAGTGCTGTACGCGACGATACCTTCCGCGATGTTCTATCTGAGTACAATAAGAAACATGTGGTTATTATGGGTATGGAAACTCATGTGTGTGTTCTGCAAACGGCAATAGAGCTTCAGGAATCGGGTTATCAGGTGTTTCTACCGGCCGATACTGTTGGCTCCCGTCGGCCTACCGATAAAGACAGCGCCATTGAACGTATGCGAAGTGCCGGAGTTGAAATCATCACCTCTGAGATGGCAGCGTTCGAGTGGCTCGAAAAAGCAGGCGGCGATACCTTCCGTCATATAAGCCGCAATTGGTTAAAATAACGCAAGCTATTGTTGACTCGGGCTATATTAAGCGTATACTCGAAACCGCTGAGAAAATTTCGGCTATTGATTTGAGATTTTTTACGAAGTCCTTTTTGCTGTACCTCGTTTTGTAAGTCCAAGTAATACCTAAGTTTTTTGAGCAATACATTGATTTCAACATGCACTACGAGGAATATCAGCATGTCTACTACTACTGGTAAAGTAAAATTCTTTAACGAAGCTAAAGGCTTCGGTTTCATCGAACAAGAAAACGGCGCAGACGTTTTCGTACATTTCAGCGCTATTCAGTCTGACGGTTTCAAAACTCTGGCAGAAGGCCAGCAAGTTTCTTTCACCGTAGCTCAAGGCCCTAAAGGCCCACAAGCTGAAAACGTAGTTCCTATGTAAGGAACCTTCAGTGCCCTTTCGGGTGCCGAACGTTTACACAAAGAATTTCAAAAACGTCGCTTTTTAGCGGCGTTTTTTTATGGCTATTAGCCTAAATCACTAAACTTTTCCCGCAAAAATACGATAACCTTACTATATTGATGTAAATCAAACTTCCCAAAGGCGCTTATGAAAAATAATGGTCCTGTTACAGGAAAGGAAAACCGCTTTCCAGACCACTATCGACTGATTTCCTCGACTGACCTTAAAGGGGTCATCACGCACTGTAACGAAGACTTTGTCAGTGTTAGTGGTTACACACGAGATGAATTGATTGGTTCTCCACATAACCTCCTGCGCCATCCCGATATGCCGAGCGGCGTCTTTGAGCAAATGTGGAAAACCATCAAGCGAGGAAAGCCCTGGATGGGCTTAGTTAAAAACCGTTGTAAAAATGGGGACCATTACTGGGTCAGTGCTTATGTCACCCCCATAATGGAAGATGGCAAGCCTGTTGGCTTTGAGTCCGTCCGTGTTGCCGCATCAGATCACCGTAAAAAGCGAGCTCAGGGCATTTATGACCGATTAAATTCAGGAAAACACGCCATTCCCTTAAGTAAACGGTTATGGCTAGGCTGTAAAGATTTGATGCCCGTTGTTATCCCCGGTTTAATAGCCAGTGCTGCTATAGCATTGCTTGGTGAGCCTGTTGCTGCCTTAATCGCTTTGGCAGCAACCGTCATTACCACTTTCTCGTACGCCATTTATATTGGGCGTATGTTGCAAGGGTTACTTGAATTACGCCCCGAGGCTTTTGATTCTGAACTGGTTGGCATGACCTACTTTGATAAGCAGGGACGCGAAGCGAAACTTGCCATGCAACTTGTCAGCGAAGGCGCGCGTAACCGCACGGCCCTTAGCCGAATGAAGGACGCGGTTGGAAGCCTGTTAAAAGTTACCAACGATACTTACGATCAAGCCCAGCTTAGTAAACAGTATGTCGATAAACAGACAGCCGCGACCGAGCAAACTGCAACCGCTATGAATGAGATGGCATCCGCTATTCAGGAAGTGGCAGATACGGTTGAACGTAATGCGCAACAGGCTGAATCAGCAAAAACGAATGTTGATGAGAGCGTCGGACTCGCAAGAGAAGCAAGCGAGGTTATCGTTCAGCTTCACGATGCCGTCAGACAAATAGCAGAAACCGTTAAAGAGTTGGATGAATCGACTGATGCTATTGGCGAAGCTGCAGATTTAATCTCGTCCATTGCCGATCAGACCAACCTGCTTGCTCTCAATGCAGCCATTGAAGCTGCCCGTGCCGGCGAGCATGGCCGTGGTTTTTCAGTTGTCGCTGATGAGGTTCGCTCACTGGCCTCGAGAACGACCCAGTCCACTGAGAGTATTCACAAAGTGATTCAACAGCTACGAGAGCGCGCTCGTAATGCTGTGGAGGTCTCAAAACAAGGTGAAGAGTCGGCATCTGAGGGCGTTGAGAAAGTTCGTCTGGCGGACACTGCGCTGGGCGAGATATCAACAGCTATTCAGGACATTTCAGATATGTCTACACAAATGGCGTCAGCCGTTGAAGAGCAAAGCGGTGTTGCGGAACATATCAGCGAGCAAATAACTGAAATTGCTGACACAGCCCGTCATACCCAACAAACGGCAGAACAAACTCAGCACTCAAGCGACGAACTGCAAAAAACCAGTCAACAGCTTTACTCATTAATTGAGCGCTTTAATTTAAAAGGTTAAGAGTCTTGTTTACCCGAGGCGGAAGCATCATCTTTATCGGCGCGTCGTTTTGCGGCGCGCTCACTTTCTTCAAGAAACTCAACATCATCCATATCAACTTCGGGAATCTCTCCACAGACATCCCCACCAAGCTTGTTAACAGCCTGGCAAAGATCAGATACTTTATTATCTAAAACCTGTACATGATCGAGCATACGGCCAATTGCTGTCGCAACCGGGTCTGGATTGTCGGCTGAAATAGCATAGGCATCGAAGCCATATTCCTTTGCCATTTTCTTGCGGCGTTCTGTTGTTTCCGCATCGACCGCCGACTGAGCTACCCGAGCCGGAATACCGACCACCGTAGTTAACTCCGGCACATCTCGCACGACCACGGCGTTAGAGCCAATGCGCGCAGATTTACCCACAGTAATTGGACCAAGTACCTTTGCTCCCGCACCAATCACCACGCCGTCTTTCAAGGTTGGATGCCGTTTACCTTTGTTCCAGCTAGTACCACCAAGGGTGACACCGTGATACAAAGTGACGTCATCGCCGATCTCTGCGGTTTCACCAATGACCACACCCATACCGTGATCAATAAAGAAACGACGCCCTATTTTGGCACCCGGATGAATCTCTATGCCTGTCAGCCAGCGCGAAACATTAGAAACAAAACGAGCAAGCCAATACAACTTCCAGCCCCAAAGCTTATGGCTTATACGATGGAACCAGGTAGCATGCAACCCAGGATAGTGAAACAACACTTCCATTGTGTTCCGCGCAGCCGGATCTCTGTCGAAAACGCTGGCAATATCTTCTTTTACACCTTTAAAAAACGGCATGCCGCCTCCTCAGGCCGCTGGGAATTGCTTCAATAACTTATCAACGTCGGCAAGAATAATGTCCCGCATCGACTTTTCATAGCCCTCACGCTCGTCATCCATTTCCCGCACTTTCTTTTTCGGAAACTTCTTACGTGACTCGTGCGTTGGCATATGCTTTATCTTTTCATACATTTCATGCATTGCCGGATAATCTTTAGAATAGTCATACTCTACAGCTTCCGGGCGATGATCAAGTAATACAACGATACGCAAGCAACCTTCAGACAAAGGACACTGCTCTTGTTGCATAGCCTTTGCAATGGTAATAATGCTCTCATCAATGCGGTCGACACGCTTCTGTACGGCTGAGTTCCGAATTCGGGTCTGCCAGCGCAGGCGCATTAGTAAGGTGGTGGCGTACCACCCCAGAGCGACAATAATCAAGACGCCGACAATGGCGATAATCCAATAGAGTTCGCTGGACATTAGTGCTCCTCATCATCCCATTCTTCATCGAGTTCATAACCCAGTTTGGCAACCAACTGCTCATATCGCTCAGATTTTTCATCGAGGTAGCGCTGCTCTTCTGCTGTCAGAGACTCATCATTTTCGAAACGTTCAACCAGTAACTGAAGTTTAGTGTCTTCCTGCAACTGTTTTAGTTCCTGCTCAGGTGTCATCACCAAAGCTATTTTACGGCGACTGCCATGTCGGGGATCTTTCTCATCGCTTTTTAATCTGCTTTGCTGCAGAACTTTACCGGATGAATGCCGTTGGCCTGACGGTTGACCCTTGCCCTTCTTTTTACCTTTTGAGGCGGCATCTGACGCCTGTTTTTCTTTTGGCGTTTTAGACGGCGCCAAAGGCCCTGCCTTACGTGTTTTCTTGCGGCGAGTCATGGTCGCTCCTAAATAAAAACTAATATGACCTATTGTAACTCATTAACAGGGATGACGTCAGTGGGAGGGTAAAATACAAAAAGGAAAAGGCTGTACGCTATAAGAAAGGTTTGGTTCAGATAAGAAAAAAGGCGATGCTTTTACACATCGCCTGCTTCTCTCATATTATTGGCAGCGCACTGCAACTATGAGAATGGTTGTCACTGCTTCCGACTTGTTATTGCGGTTTTCCGTAACCTGTCTTTTATTATTGTTATTATAAAATGGAGCAACCACTAGCCTATTGGCTTTACTCCCTGGATTATCGAGAAATAAGATGGAATCTGACTTTTCGATAATCTCCCGACCTCTTGTTATTTTTTTGTGTCGAGTTAGCTGTATTTTTACAGTCTTTTTATTATTTCCTCAAGGGCTTTTAACATCTTTTTTTGTTTTTTTCTGTCCGTACGACCCCGGAGCGTTGTTAAGACTACTTGAACCAAATATTAATTCAATGATTTTATTGATCTAAAAAACAACTTTCTTATTACTTTTCGTTAACAACACCCCAAAATAGGCTTTTACTATCTCATTTATTATAGACATAAAAAAAGCGGCCTAAGCCGCTTTCTTTTTGATTAAGCTCTGTTTAATACAAGCCACTCAAGAACTTAGACAACAACTCAATTTCGTCGTCTGTCATTTTCTCTGTCACGCCCTGCATCATTCCGTTTGGATCGTTAGCACGTTCGCCGCTACGGAACATTTCTAGCTGAGACTTAGTGTAAGCCGCGTGCTGACCGGAAATATCCGGAAATGCCGCTAACCCCATGCCATTTCCCCGGGGACCATGACAGCCTGCACAAGACGGCATATTCGTTTCAGGGTTACCACGACGGTAAAGGTCACGCCCTTGTGCAATAATATCTTCAGGCGTTTCGCCTTTCGGCTCTTCCTGTGATGCGAAGAAGGCCGCTAAGTCAGCCATGTCTTGCTCAGATAAGGAAGCCACCTGCCCCATCATCACGGGGTTATTACGACCTTCTTCACCACCGCTTTCTTGCGCCAGCTTATAATCCTTCAGCTGTTTAAGCAGGTATTTTTCGTGCTGACCGGCCAAATGTGGATACATATCGGTCGGAGATTCACCATTGGGTCCATGGCAAGCCGCACAAACTTGCGATTTCTCTTTTCCGGCTTCAGCGTCGCCGCTTTGTGCTACTGCGATACCGGCGGTACCGAAGAAAAGTCCCAAAAAGATTGCGAATTTTTTCATGTTTGCTTCTCTTCTGTTCTGGATGGCGCCACGCGCCCCAATAAATCACCTTAAGCAGGTTGCTATTTTACACAAAACTTGTGTGGATTAAACGATTAAAACCGAATCAATTGCTAAATGATCATTGGAGATACTGTCCGGATACTTCATAATGCACGTAGACGTTCCGTTTTATCAATAAAAGTGACCTTAATAGTGGCAGATCAGCAATTAGATTACGCATCGGCAAAATTTGTGACCAGTGCACCGGATATCAGCAAACTGCCTCCGGACACAGGCATCGAGATTGCGTTCGCCGGCCGTTCTAATGCCGGGAAATCCAGCGCTCTGAATACACTAACGCGGCAAAAATCACTGGCTCGGACCAGTAAAACGCCGGGGCGAACACAGTTAATTAATGTGTTCGAACTCGACAGCGGTCAACGCCTTATTGACTTACCCGGGTATGGCTTTGCCAAGGTGCCGCTGGCAGTAAAAGAAAAGTGGCAGCGCTCTTTAAGCGAATACCTTCAGCAAAGAGATAGCCTCAAAGGTATTGTCGTACTAATGGACATCCGTCACCCTTTCCGCGAAACCGATCAGGAACTCATTTACTGGGCTGTCGATTGCGAACTGCCGGTACTGGTGTTGCTAACCAAAGCCGACAAGCTTAAACAAGGCGCCCGTAAGTCAACGGTGTTAAAAGCAAGGCAAGCAGCAATTGCCTTTAATGGTGACGTTCAGGTCGAAGCATTTTCCTCATTAAAACGCTTCGGCGTCGAGCAAGTCGAAGAAAAACTCAACCAGTGGTATAGCAAAGAGTATGACGACGAATAACACGCCACCGCTTAGTGCCTGGTTATTATTAGGGTTACTCGCATTAATTTGGGGTAGCTCTTTTTTATTGATTAAAAAAGGGTTACTTGCTTTTGGGCCTATGGAAGTTGGTGCGCTGAGGATCAGTTCAGCCGGTATCGTACTAGCCCCTTTTATTGCGCGTCGCCTGAATAAAATTACCCGTAAGCATTGGCTGAAACTGGCCAGTGTTGGCCTGGTTGGCAGCCTAATTCCGGCTTTTATGTTCGCAATAGCACAAACTCAATTGGCCAGTGGCGTTACCGGGGTTCTGAACGCCTTGACCCCCATAGCCACTCTGGTTATCGGTTCTTTATTCTTCCATCAAAAGGCACGGGTAGCACAGGTTATCGGTGTTGCTATAGGTCTCTTTGGTACTCTGCTTTTGGTTACCGCTTCCGCCAATGGCAGCTGGGACTTTAATCTTTATGCTTTATTAGTCATGGCTGCAACGGTTTGTTACGGTCTTAACCTCAACCTGATTAAACATAAAATCAGTGACTTATCACCATTAACTATCACCGGTATATCGCTACTCATGGCAGCGGTTCCTGCTACTGTCTATTTGTTCGCTGGCACAGAATTTATAGCACAAGTTCAACAACCCGGCGCTATGTTATCGCTGTTCTCCATTTTGGCTTTGGGTATAATCGGCACCGCTGGAGCACTGATGATTTTTAACCACATTGTGCAACTGACCAACACGGTGTTCACCAGTTCGGTAACATATCTGATTCCGGTGGTTGCCGTTTTGCTGGGCGTACTTGACGGGGAAGCATTCTGGCTACAACAAGCCGTTGGTATGTTGGCGATTCTTGTTGGTGTATGGTTTGCCAACCGTAAGGGTCGTCCCGGTCTGGCCGGTATTCCGCAGAAAGAGCAATAAAAAAGCCCGACTAAAAAGCCGGGCCAAAAGTAATCCAGGGAGAACAATTTTGTGAGGGAGGATTAATGCCCTCACTTATTGTGACTAGACCCTTTTTATAAAGTTCACAAAAATCGTAAAATTAATGCGCTTCGTCCCAATTATTGCCTTTACCCGCCTCTGCAATAAGCGGCACATCAAGGCTTGCGGCCTTTTCCATGACATCTGTTAATTGTGCAATATAATCATCCAACTTGGCCTCTTTTATCTCAAAGACCAACTCATCGTGAACCTGCATTAACATACGTACGTCATCCTGGCACTGGTTGCTATCAATCCAGTCAGCAACTTTCAGCATCGCTTTTTTAATGATATCCGCCGCGGTTCCCTGCATAGGCGCATTAATTGCGGCTCGTTCCGCACCTTTTCTGCGAGCTCCATTGCTGGCTTTTATATCCGGCAGAGGCAGGCGACGCCCAAACAGGGTTTTCACGTATCCCTGCTCTTTTGCCTGTTTACGGGTATCTTCCATGTAGCGCAGCACACCAGGGAAACGCTCAAAGTACTTATCCATATAATGTTGAGCTTCGTGGCGGGCAATACCCAATTGGCGCGCAAGGCCAAAAGCAGACATGCCGTAAATTAAGCCAAAGTTGACCGCTTTGGCCTGGCGGCGCTGGTCATCAGTTACCTCATCGGCTTTGCAACCGAACACTTCCCCCGCCGTTGCCCGGTGAATATCTAAACCTTCAGCAAAAGCTTTTAATAAAGAGTCGTCCTGAGACAAGTGCGCCATAATACGCAGCTCAATCTGGCTGTAGTCGATAGCAACAATCTTATACCCCTGCTCAGGAACAAAGGCCTGACGCACACGACGCCCCTCAGCTGTACGGATAGGAATATTCTGTAAGTTGGGATCAGTGGAAGACAAACGTCCGGTTGCCGTGACCGCCTGCTGATAAGAGGTATGTACCCGGCCGGTATCCGGGTTGATCATCTTCGGCAGCTTATCAGTGTAAGTTGATTTTAACTTCGACAAGCTTCGGTGCTGTAAAATTACGTCCGGTAAAGGGTAGTCATGCGCCAGCTCATGCAGAACTTCCTCGGCCGTTGATGGTGCCCCTTTCGGAGTCTTTTTAACAACCGGAAGCTCCAGCTTTTCAAAGAAAATGCGTTGTAACTGCTTGGTTGAACCTAAGTTGAACTCCTCACCGGCAATCTCAAAAGCTTTTTTCTCCAAAGCGTCGAGCTTCTCGGTAATTTCCTGACTTTGTTTACCAAGTAAATTAGCATCAATACGGACACCATACTGTTCCATATCGCACAATACGGGAACTAACGGTACTTCAATATCAGTCAGTACACTATGTAGCTCGCTACCAACACCTTTGACTTTATTCCAAAGCACATCATGCAATCTGAACGTAATGTCAGCGTCTTCAGCCGCGTAGGGGCCGGCCTGTTCAAGGTCGATTTGATTAAAAGTCAGCTGCTTAGCGCCTTTGCCGGCGATCTCTTCGAAACTGATTGTCTTGTGGTTCAGGTAATGCAGGCTCAAGGTGTCCATGTCATGGCGGGAGCCGACACTGTTAAATACGTAAGATGCCAGCATCGTGTCGTTTAGAATACCGCCTAAACGAATTTTATAACGACGCAAAATATGCGCATCGTACTTAAGGTTTTGCCCAACCTTTTGCGGCTTTTCCGCTTCAAGTAAAGGTTTCAACTGCTCCAGCAACCAGTCGCGGCCGACTTGCTCCGGGGCTTCCATATAGTCATGGCCAACCGGAATGTAGACCGCTTCGCCGGGCGCCATCGCCAATGACACACCAACAAATTCCGCCTGCATATAGTTCAAACTGGTTGTTTCGGTATCAAAGGCAAAGTAGTCGCATTTCTTAAGTGAGGTTAAGTAGTCACTTACTTCCTTTTCCGTCATTAAAACACGGTAAGCGTCCCGGTTAATGTCGCTGACGGGTTTTTCGCCTTCTGTTTTACCCAAAGCCTGGTCAGTTGCCGCCCCACTTTCCATAAGCTCACCAAGCCAGCGGCGGAATTCACATCGGCTATATAACTCAGCCAATTTTTCGCTGTCTGCAGTTTGTATGGTCAGCTCTTCCGGCTGCAAGTCCATAGCCACATTAAGCTTAATGGTTGCCAACTCTCGGGACATAAGTAACTGATCTTTATACTCGTTCAGTTTAGCCGGCATGGTTTTCGCGCCGCGAAATGAGAGTTCACTTACCGCATCGACATTTTCATAAATGGCATCAATGCTTGGAATTTGTTGCAACATTGCCTGTGCAGTCTTTTCACCAACTTTTGGCAGCCCCGGAATATTGTCCGAGCTGTCGCCCATCAGCGCTAAATAATCAATGATCTGCTCCGGCTTCACACCGAACTTTTTCTCAACGCCTTCAGGATCCAGCAAAGTGTCAGTCATCGTGTTAATTAGCATGACATGTTCATTTACCAGCTGTGCCATGTCTTTGTCACCGGTGCTAATTAGAGTAAAGCGCCCCTTTTCTCCGGCCTGTCGGGCCAAAGTACCAATAACATCATCCGCTTCAACGTCGTCAATACACAACAGCGGTAACCCCATTGCTTTCACAATTTCATGCAGAGGTTCAATTTGCATACGCAAATCATCCGGCATTGGCGGACGGTTTGCTTTGTACTCCTGGTAGATGTCACTACGGAAGGTTTTACCTTTCGCATCGAAAACAACCGCCATATGGCTGGGTTTATAGCGTTTCAATAAGCTTCTCAGCATATTAACAACACCATAAATGGCGCCGGTTGGTTCACCTTTAGAATTGGTTAAGTGCGGTGGCGCATGAAAGGCGCGAAACAAATAAGAGGAACCATCAACGAGAATAAACGGATTTTCGGGAACAGATGTGGCCATAGTTAAAAACCTAAATTAAGCGTTACCTATAGGATGCCACAGAACGGTAATTCAGACCACTGAGCAAAGTGTGCATAACCTGTTAATAAGTCTGTTAACAATGGGCGATTCCACAGCCGGAAATTAATATTTCCCCGTGTCCAAAATTTACTTAAGTTATTGATAGTGTGGGATTTAAAACGGCAGGCATCCCTAAATGCCTAGTACTTTTTATTATTATGCTTCACTGTGGAAACTATTCTGTTTACGCCTTGAAATGGAAGGAAGTACATCGCAAACAGGTCAAACAGATTACCACAAAATCAGTAATGATCTACTGCCAAATTCCGTTTTTTTATAACCTTTTGTTCCTCATTTCTCTTTACTTATAAAAAGCAAAGAAAAACCTTTTTGAATCAACTAACTACGCCCTCGCAAATGCGCCATAACAAATGCCGTATCGGGGCGTTCGCCGCCCATCCAGAGTTGATAAGATGAGGCAGCCTGCTCAACCAACATACCAAGCCCATCGCTAACATTTTCACAGCCCGCCTGACTCAGTTGTTGCATAAATAAAGTGGGCTCATCAGAGTACATTAAGTCATACCCTGACGCTCCCTCAGCAAGTTGGGGTGGCAAGGGCAAACGCTGCCCCATTAAACTGCTGCTGGTGGCATTAATCATCAGGTCAATCGGTTCATTAATGTCTAAAGCCGATGAAAGCACCTGAATATGGTCAGCAGCTAACACGCCCAGAGCTTCCAGCTGCGACTTCAGCATCAGTGCTTTATCGACAGTTCGGTTCACTAAATAAATACGGCGAGGCTGTTGCTGTAACAACAAAGGCAGTATTCCCCGGGCTGAGCCACCAGAACCAAAAACTACAAGTGAGTGCTCACTTACTGTAAATCTTTTTGTTTCCAGGTCTTTAATTAAACCTTCTCCATCGGTATTGTCACCCAACAATTGACCATTCCCCATAGCAACCAAGGTGTTGACCGCACCGGCCTCTTGCGCTCGCTCTGTTAGCTGGGTTGCTAATTCCGCGGCCTGCTGCTTAAAAGGTAGCGTGACATTCAACCCTTTGCCGCCATTGCGAAAGAAGCTGGCGATGTTTCGGGAAAATTGCCCGGGGGTCGACAAGTAACGACGATATTCAACCGGATGCTGTTGCGCTTTCGCGAACAACGAGTGAATACGCGGAGACAAACTGTGCTCAATGGGGTTTCCAAAGACCCCCAGATGAATAACAGGCTTCATAGAGCTAACCAGTTTCGTGGTTTCAGATAATAATTGGTGAGTTTTTCCTCAGGAGAGTCCGGTTCCGGATGCCAGTCATATTCCCAACGAGCCAGCGGTGGCATCGACATCAAAATTGACTCTGTTCTACCGCCCGTTTGCAGCCCGAACAAGGTTCCGCGGTCCCAGACAAGGTTAAACTCAACATAGCGTCCACGGCGATAGAGCTGGAAGTCTCTCTGCTGCTTTGTGTAGGTCAGGCTTTTGCGACGCTCAACAATAGGTAAGTAAGCTTGGGTAAACGCATCACCCACCGCTTTTATCACAGCAAAGCACTCCTCAAAAGAGCGGTCATTAAGGTCGTCAAAGAAAATGCCGCCCACGCCACGAGCTTCATCGCGATGTTTAAGATAGAAGTAATCGTCACACCAGGCTTTATATTCCGGATAAAGCTTTTCATCAATGCTGTCCAGGGCGTCTTTTGCCTGTTGGTGCCATTCGAAAATGTCTTCTTCGAATGGATAAAACGGTGTTAAATCAAAACCGCCGCCAAACCACCAGACCGGCTCTTCGCCTTCTTTTTGCGCTATGAAAAACCGTACATTCATATGTACCGTAGGCACCATGGGGTTTTTAGGGTGCATTACCAGAGAGACACCGCAGGCATTGAAATCTCGGCCTTCCAGCTCAGGACGGTGTGCCGTAGCCGACGCAGGCATTTTCTCACCATAAACGTGCGAAAAGCCAACACCACCCTGCTCAAAAACCTCGCCGTTTTTAATGATTCTGGAACGACCGCCTCCGCCACCGGGGCGATCCCAGCTGTCTTCCTGAAAGCCTTGCTGACCATCGGCTTGCGCTAACTGTTCACAAATAGCGTCCTGCAACGACATGAGGTAGCTTTTTACCTGCTTTAAATAATCACTATGCATCGTCTCTGACAACCTGATTATTAAATGGATTAATGATACGAGTTGGATTAACGGCTCCGCCAGTCTCTTCGTCCATGATCCAGTCGACACTGTCACCAAATTGCAGGTGCACTTCGGCTGCCGTTCTTGCTGGCTCCTGACCAGTTAAGTTGGCACTGGTAGATACCAAAGCATGACCAAGTGCACGGCAAAGCTCTCTGACAGGCTCATGCGCACTCACCCGCACGGCTATTGTGTCTCTGCCACCGGTTAATAATGGCGACACACTTTTTCTTACCGGAAGAATTAAGGTGACAGGACCGGGCCAATGGGACAAAACACTGAAACGTTTGTCCTGTGGAATAGCGGAGTCTTCAACAAAAGGAAGTAATTGGCTGTAGTCGGCAGCTATTAAAATGAGCCCCTTTTCAGCAGGCCGCTGTTTCAGGCTTAACAATTTTTGAATAGCAACTTCATTGGTTGGGTCACAGCCCAGTCCGAATACTGCTTCTGTCGGGTAGGCAATAACGCCTGTTTTTACTGCGTTATGCGCTGCTTCCCACTTATCTGCCATATTATATCCTCCTCTTAAGGAGTCAGATTATAGCGCGTCCGACTTATAGTCGCATTGCTTTTGCGGGCAGACTTTCCGAATTCCGGCAGCGGACTTCTTTTTCACCAGCAGCGGATACTGGCATTTGGGGCAGGCTTCATCAACCGGTGGTTGATTAACCGTAAACTGGCATTTGGGATACTGATCGCAGGCGTAGAATACGGTGCCGCGTCGTGATGTTTTTTGATGAAGCTGACCACTGCCACATTCCGGGCAAGTAATGGTGTTCTCTTCGTCAGCATTGGGCTCGGTCACAAACTCACAGTCGGGAAATCCGCTGCAACCAACAAATAAACCATAGCGGCCACTTTTTAATTGCAGCTCTTTACCACACTCCGGGCAAGCAACACCAAGGTCTTCGGGTTCAATTTCAGATTGTTCACGAAGACCTCGTTTATAGTCGCAATCAGGATAACCTGTGCAGCCAAGAAAGCTGTTATGTCCAACATGTTTAATGACCAGCGGTCGCTCACAACGCGGGCAGCGCTCATCTGATGACATTAATGCAAGGGCCCTTCAGCTTCCTCAAACAACAAACCTTCCATCTGATCGTAGGCGGCTTCCTGACCGGGAACATTAAACAGAACCATCAGTACAACCCATTTAAGGTCATCCAAAGTGAAATTCGCTGTTTCAAGTTCCATTACGCGATCAATAACCACTTCTCGGGTAGCAAAATCTAACACACCCAGGTTTTCTAAATACATTAAGAAACCACGGCTCTGACTATCTAACCGGGACATTTCCGCCGCTGTATAAATACGGGTAGACTGCTGCGGGGCAACATCCAGATAAGACTTGGTTTCCATTTCTTGCAAGTCGGCCAAGCGCTCTAACCACGCCAAAGCCTTCTGGATTTCCTGGTGACGGAAACCAGCCCGTGTAAGTTCATTGGTTAACTCATCGTGATCAACCACAACTTCCATTTCGGAATGAATGTAGTTTTCAAACAAGTACATGAGGATATCAAACATACTTTAGCGCCTCCCCACTTTGATATAACCGCCTGGTACGGCTGCCACTAGCCCTTCTAATTCGAGTAACACTATCTTCTCCATGACTTCAGCAACCTCGAGTCCGGACAATTGTACCATGTCATCAATTGTTCGTGGCTCTGAACTCAGACTAGCGAACAATCGATTGTTTGCCAAGCTTTCATCAAGATATTGTCGCTCTTCTGACACCGGGGTTTGAGCCGGGTTAATCGAAAACCACTCAAGAATATCCTGTGGTGTGTTGATTAACTTTGCCCCCTGCTGTATCAGCCAATGACACCCCTGATGCTCCGACAACAAAACCGACCCGGGAACAGCACCGACTTCACGCCCCTCATTCAACGCGTGTATTGCCGTTGAAAGCGAACCACTTTTACGTGCGGCTTCAACCACAACAACGGCCTGACTAATACCACTAATAATACGGTTACGGCGGGGAAAATGATCTGTCCTCGCGGTTTGTCCGGGCGGAAACTCTGAAATCAACACCCCCTGATGAGCAATGAAATCCTGCAAGGCTTTGTTTCGTCTGGGGTAATATTGATCGATTCCGGTTCCTAAAACGGCGATGGTTTTTCCTTTATCTGCGGCAGTTTTGTGCGCCTGTGCATCAATTCCCATTGCCAGACCACTCACCACAATAATACCCGATGCGACAAGTTTTTCACTGATCCAGTCAGCAACCTGCAGACCGCTATGGCTCGCTTTTCGGCTGCCAACAACCGCCACACAAACCCCTTGAAGCAACTCTTTCCGTCCTCTGTAGTAAAGTAACCAGGGTGGATTGCTTATAGCCTTTAACGATACCGGGTAATCGTCACTGAAGTACGATATAACGCCCTGATAATCATTTAGACACCAGTTCTCAGCGGCTTTCAGCCACCGCGAATCTACCGGTTTTAACGATTGCCCCCATCGCTCAAACAACATTTGCCAGCTGTCACATTGCCGCGCCGCTTTCTGTACCTTGTTTGATGCACGTGTCATCCCCATTAATACACATAATTCCTGTGTGTTCACAGACTGTCCTTGACCTACCGATTTAAGGTAAACTAAGGGTAGATGAAGATTTGGAGGTTCTAATGGCAAAAATGACGGTTCTGAAATATCCAGACGAACGGTTACGCAAAGTCGCACAGCCGATTGAGAAAGTGGATGACAGCATCCGCTCGGTTATCGATGATATGTTCGAAACCATGTATGAAGAGCAAGGCGTTGGTCTTGCAGCAACTCAGGTAGATGTACACAAGCGTTTGTTTGTTGCTGACTGCAGCGAAGATCAGAACGAACCGCTGGTATTTATTAACCCGGAGATTACCGAAGCCGAAGGTCATTTCAAGAATGACGAAGGTTGCCTGTCTTTTCCCGGCGTTTATGCAAAAGTAGAACGTGCTGAAAAGATTACGGTTACGGCTTTAGATAAAAACGGTGAGCGTTTCAGTCGCTCGGCAGAAGGCCTTTTGGCTATTTGTATTCAGCACGAAATTGATCACTTAGAGGGCAAGCTCTTTGTCGATTATTTATCGCCACTGAAACGCGAGCGTATTCGTAAAAAATTAGAGAAAGAGCAGCGCCTGGCTGAAAAGTATGCGGCGGAAGCACAGTAATGCGGATAGTCTTTGCAGGCACTCCCGATTTTGCCGCACAACACTTACAGCAATTGCTTGATGGATCTCATCAGATAGTCGGTGTTTACACCCAACCCGACCGCCCTGCAGGACGCGGCAAGAAGCCGCAACCGAGCGCCGTTAAGAAATTGGCTGTTGAACACCAGTTACCCGTTTACCAGCCAGAGTCGTTAAAGTCGGACGAGGCTCAGTCTACTTTAGCTGAGCTCAAACCTGACGTAATGGTCGTTGTTGCTTATGGTTTATTGCTGCCGCAAGCCGTTTTGGATATCCCGGCCAAAGGTTGTCTGAATGTCCATGGCTCTTTATTGCCTAGATGGCGAGGTGCAGCTCCTATTCAACGCGCCATTTGGGCTGGAGATTCAGAGTCAGGCGTTTGCATTATGCAGATGGAAGCCGGCCTGGATACAGGCCCGGTACTGCATGAGGAACGATGCGCTATTAGTCCGCAAGAAACCTCCGCTTCGCTGTACCATAAACTTGAAAGCCTTGGTCCAAAAGCGTTAATCACAGTGTTAGCGGATCTTGAAAGTTATCAACACCAGGCCAAGCCGCAAAGCGACAGCGAAGCCACCTACGCAAAAAAACTGACAAAACAGGAAGGCAAAATAGACTGGACGCAACCGGCTGCATTTATTGAACGCTGCGTACGAGCATTTAACCCCTGGCCCATGAGCTGGTGCCAGTCAGACAATTTAAAGGCTCAACAGAATACGATTAAAATTCATGCCGCTGAATTAGTTCAGGGCGCCAGTAACAAAAGGCCCGGAACTATTATTAACAGCACGCACGAAGGCATAGACATTGCTACTGGCGATGGTCTTTTGCGTATTACCCAGGCACAAATGCCGGGCAAAAAAATGCAACCTGCCAGTACGCTGGTTAATGGCTACAGCAACGTATTTAGCCCCGGGCTGGAATTACAATGAGTCAGCATAAAAAATCAGAAGGCAGTGGCGATGGTGCACAAAGCCGGGCGGCAGCTGCGAGCGCACTATTTCAGGTTTTAGAGAAAGGTGAATCACTTTCAGCAGCCCTGCCTTATGCAACCGGCAAATTATCCGATTCGGATAGACGTCTTGCCAGTGCTATTAGTTACGGTGTTTTGCGTGTTCTACCCAGCCTTAACCGTTTAGTTGGCAAAAAATTGGATAAGCCTCTTAAAGGTAAGTTAAAAGTACTGCATTACTTGTTACTGGTTGGTGCTTATCAGCTGTATTGCCAGCGCATAAAAGATCACGCAGCCGTAAGTGCAACCGTAGAAGCCGCTCGTATACTTGGCAAGCGAAATCATAAAGGCTTAGTTAACGGTATACTACGTCAGTTATTGCGCGAAGCTCCCTCAGCCGATGACTCACACCAGCGCGAGTTACCCAGTGACTCAATGCAGAATCATCCGCGCTGGTTATTTGATGCCATTAGCAATGACCATCCCGAGCATGCAGATAACATTTTGATGGAAAACAATACTCACCCACCTATGTGGTTACGTGTGAACCAACGATTTTCCACTCGCGATGACTATTTGCGGCAGCTTGAGGATAGCGGCATTGCAGCAAAAGCTGATGCCAGCGCAAGCAATGCAATTCAATTGCATTCTCCCTGCCCGGTAGAGAAGCTCCCAGGCTTTGCCCGGGGCCATGTGTCTGTGCAGGACAGATCCGCACAGCTGGCTGCAGATTTTTTAAATGTAAACGCTGCACATCGTGTACTCGACTGCTGCGCCGCTCCCGGCGGTAAGTTATTGCATTTATTAGAACGACACAGCTTTGAGCAACCGGTTCAGGCTATTGATATCGACGCCAAGCGGCTTGAGCGAGTGGATGAAAACCTCGAGCGTGCAGGTTTAAGCGCCGTTGTTCACTGTGCAGACGTCGCCACGACCGATGACTGGTGGGACGGCGAGCAGTTCGATCGCATATTGCTGGATGCGCCCTGCTCTGCCACAGGTGTGATTCGCCGGCACCCGGACATTAAATGGTTACGCCGCGCAGAGGACATCAACGAGCTGGCAAACTTACAGAAGCAGATACTCAATTCGCTGTGGCCACTACTCAAGCCAGGTGGTGAGCTATTGTATGCAACCTGCTCTATTCTGCGTCAGGAAAACCAAACTCAAATTGAGTCTTTTCTACAGCAGCAATCTGGTGCTAGTCTGATACCTATAACTGCAGAGCATGACACACTGCAATTGCTTCCCGGACAATATGGCGGGGATGGTTTCTTTTACGCGAGACTGAAGAAAGCCCAATGAAAATAATCATACTCGGTGTTGGCCAGGTCGGCGGCACATTGGCAGAAAACCTGGTTGGTGAGCGTAACGACATCACCATCGTTGATACCAACAACGACTTACTCGACGACTTGCAGGACAAATATGATTTGCGCGTTGTCGTCGGAAATGGTGCTCATCCGGACGTATTGCGCAAAGCCGGTGCAGACGACGCGGATTTGCTGATTGCCGTAACCAGTAGCGATGAAACCAATATGATTGCCTGCCAGGTCGCTTATTCCATTTTTAATACGCCGAAAAAGATAGCCCGAATCCGTTCCGAAGAGTATATCCGCTATAAAGATCAGCTATTTCATAACCAGGACGCGCCGGTCGATCACATTATTTCTCCGGAACAGTTAGTTACTAACTACATCAGACGGTTGATTGATTACCCCGGCGCTTTGCAGGTTATGGAGTTTGCTAACGGTCGTGCCAGTTTAGTTGCGGTCCGGGCATACTATGGCGGCAAGCTCGTTGGGCACGCAATTTCTACCCTGCGGGAGCACATTCCCAATATCGACACTCGAGTCGCGGCCATTTATCGTCAGGGTAAGCCTATCCGCCCGACAGGAACCACCATTATTGAAGCCGATGACGAAGTCTTCTTTATTGCAGATACACGTCATATCAGCACGGTAATGCAAGAGCTGCAGAAACTTGAAGACAAATACCGGCGCATCATGATTGTCGGTGGCGGCAACATCGGTGCGGGGCTGGCTAAGCAGCTGGAAGTTGACCACAGAGTCAAGCTGATAGAACGCTCTGAAACGCGCGCAGAAGAACTGTCACAAAGCCTTGAACACACATTGATTTTCCGTGGCGACGCCTCCGATCAAAAACTGCTGGAAGAAGAGCACGTTGAAGATATCGATGTTTTCATTGCGGTAACCAACGACGACGAAGCAAACATCATGTCGGCTATGCTGGCTAAACGCATGGGTGCCCGCAAAACCATGGTACTGATTCAGCGCAGTGCATACGTTGATCTGGTTCAGGGCGGTGAAATTGATATTGCTATATCACCACAACGCGCTACGGTCTCAGCCTTGCTCACCCACGTACGCCGGGGAGATATTGTTAACGTCTACTCGCTGCGTAAAGGCGCTGCTGAAGCCATTGAAGCCATTGCACATGGTGATGAAGATACCTCTAAAGTCGTCGGAAAGGCCATTAAAGACATTAAACTTCCGCCGGGTACCACTATTGGCGCCGTTGTTCGTGGGCACGAAGTGCTCATGGCACACAGCGAGACCATTATTCACTCGGACGACCACGTTATTCTGTTCTTGTTGGATAAAAAGTATATTGATCAGGTTGAGAAGGTCTTCCAGCCCAGCGCAATGTTCTTTTAACTAAGCGCCTTTAGTTGAACTCTGCCTCGGGTAGCGGCCTGTAATTTTTTCTGCAGCGCCTCTACTTCTATGGGTCTTAATAACACGGTCAACAACACACTCTCTCCGTATTCCGACGACGCAATTTCAACGTCGGCTTCAAATAAAATAGGCTCTACATCGCCCTGGTCGGTATAGGCAAAGTGCAACTCAAACCCTTGTTTGAACACCCGACGCTCTTTTTCAAGCTCCGCTAACGCAGTGACGGTCGCTTCCGTATAGGCTCTTTGAAGACCACCAGTTCCTAACTTTACGCCGCCAAAGTAGCGTACCACTATCGCCGTAATCTCTCCTACACCACTACTTTGCAGCGCCATAAGCATAGGTCTGCCTGCCGTTCCCGAAGGCTCGCCGTCATCACTGGAGGCGAGGCGTTGGCTATTATTCGGAGCAGAAAACACGGAGGCTGAACAATAGTGCGAAGCTTTTGGCCACCGTCTTTGTACTTCAGTTAAAAATTCAGCGGCGCTGTCTTCATTATCGGTATGCGCAAGGCAGGCGATAAAACGACTGCCTTTTATCTCTATTTCAACTTCAGCTTCAGCGACCGGAATATCGTAATCTTGATCATGCAAGACGGGTAACCTTTTTCACGTAAGCATCCAAAGACGTTTGTCGCGTAAGGTTATCATTTCGTTCCCGATAGATAACAATGTTATCTTCAATCCGTACACCGCCAAATGGCCTAAACTCATCCACCCTCTTCCAATTAACAACGTGCTTATTGCGAGAATTAGCCAGCTTTTGCAGTAAAGGTTCAATAAAGTAAATGCCGGGCTCAATGGTATACACTTGGCGCGGCTCGACAGTACGGGTTGTTTTTAATGTCAGGTGGCCTGCCGGCGACGGTATCGGGGTTCCCCGCTCGTCAGCCTGAGCAGCACCAACGTCGTGCACTTGCAGTCCCAGTGGGTGGCCCAGGCCATGAGGGAAAAATACTGTCGTTATGCCATCTTCAATCATTTGCTCAGGACTACAACTAACAAAGCCAAAGGCAAAAAGCACGTTAGCAATTTGCTCATGAGCTAACTGGTGCAATACAGGAAACTCCATACCCGGCTTCATCTTATCAATAAGCGCCAACGTAATTTGATCAAGAGCCGCTATCAGCTCTTCATACTCATTATGCTCTGCCGACCAGGTCCGGCTAATATCCGCAGCGTAACCACAAACCTCCGCACCGGCATCAACCAGCATGGAATTTAATGACCCTTGTGCATGTTTATCCGGTAACCAATGGTGTAAGACACTCGCATTTTTATTTTGACCAATAATATGGTTGTACGGAACTTCATTCTGTCCTTGCCGTGTTGCCGCCATATAATTCAGCAGGCAATCAAACTCAGAGTCTCCTTTAAAAAAGGCCTCTGCCGCCGCAATATGCCCTTCTGCGGCAATATGGTTGGCTTGCGCTAAGCAGGCTATTTCATAGTCTGTTTTGAACAAGCGATGATAGTGAAAGAAATGAAGAACCGGGTCCGGGTTGATATTCTCAAAGCCTAGCGCTTTTGCCACTTCAATATGCTCACCCAGGTATGCAGCGTTTTTCTTATCATAAGGTAAGAGTTTTTCTATGGCCTCAGGCGAACTGATGTGTTCCACGTGGAACTCTTCTAGCCAGGGTTCACTTTCTAAGTTTGCAGTTGTATGCCAAAAGTCCGAAGCATTAAGCAAAACGAGCGTCGGACGAGTGTCTGGTTTTAGAATGACCCAGGCATTAGGAAGCAGGGTTTCCGGACACCAAGCCTTGAAATGAGGATTCGCACGAAAAGGGTAATTCATATCATCCAGAAACCAGCGCTTTTGCTGACCTGAATGTATTGCTAGTAAATCTAAGTTTT
This sequence comes from Pseudomonadota bacterium, assembly GCA_051745385.1. Lineage (GTDB taxonomy): Bacteria > Pseudomonadota > Gammaproteobacteria > Enterobacterales > Alteromonadaceae > Idiomarina. The sequence continues at coordinate 39,857 of JBNJDZ010000013.1, forward strand.
CTCGTTTGAAAAGTCGTTCCGCACGGGCTTGAAGCTGCTTTATATGGTCAGGAAATAACGGCCACAAATCTGCTGTCGCAGTCATATTGAATCGCCTTATTCAGTCTCAACAATGGTCATATCAACAACTTGCTCAAACAAATTATTCTCGTTACCACCTAACATCCTATAAATTTGTTGGTAACTCAATACCGCTTTTACATAATCTCGGGTTTCATGGTAGGGAATGGTTTCAACCCACTCATCAGCGTAAACCGGTTCTTCCGGCAGCCACTCCTTCACCCGATAGTATCCTGCATTATAGCTTGCCGTAGCTAATAGCCAATTATTCTCAAAACGGTGCTTCAAGCGACTCAAATAGTGAGTTCCCAATCGCACATTGACCGAGGGGTCATTTAAACGACGCCAACTGTTGTTTTTGGTATCCAGTTGTTTGGCGGTGCCGGGCAGAATTTGCATTAAGCCTCTGGCGCCCGCGCTAGAATAAGCATCATGCCGGAAGTTACTTTCTCTACGGGTAATGGCTAACGCCCAGTTTTCATCTATTCCTGCGGCCTGTGATGCCCGCCCTAATATATCTTTATAGGCTAACGGGAAACGAATGCCCACAGCATCAAAATGACCAATTTGCGCTAATGTCCATATGGCTTGATCGTGCCATCCCCATTCACTGGCAAGATACGCGGCGACTTTTTGCTCTTCGCCATCAAGTTGCGTTAGTAAGTGATTCCATTCTCTCCTCGCGTCCACCCAACGTTCAAGCTGGATAAGCTCGTATGCACGTTGAACACTCGGATGCTTTCGAACTTGCTCAAGCTGAATAACGCTAACTTCAAGTTTTTCCTGCTCGAGGCTAACCGGTTTTTGTAGCCTTGCAGCCGCAAGAAAGCCGTAATAATGACGTTCGTCAGATAAATCCTCGTAGAGTTGCTGAGCAACCAATGCATTTCCGGTTATTTCCTGGGTACGCGCAAGCCAGTAACGCCACTGATTCCCTTCTCGAATAGCAACGGGAAGACTTTGAATGGCATCACGCAAGCCTTCGTAATCTTTGTCTTTAAGATAGATTGCTAAACGCCACTGAAGAACCCTTTCATTTAATGCATTAACTGGAACACGGTCATGCCAGACACGCGCTTCCGGATGGGACTTCAAACTCAGCGCAACAGCAAACTCTTCCGCTATGCGCCCTTCCTGCTCCTCGGTAAAAGGCAGTTCGGGCTTCAGCTTTTTATAGCTGCGCAGAGCAATATCTTCATCTCGCCAAATGAGCTTTGTCAGTGCAAAAGTGGTTATTTGAGCTTCTTTTTCAGGGTAACGCCCCTTAAACCAGGAGCTCTCTTCAATGGCCGCCGGTGAATACCGCACTTTATGATAAAACTCACCCAGATATTGCTGTAACTCTGGTAATAACCCTGTCAGGTAAGGTAACAAAGTCGGGTTACCATGCTCAGCTGCCAGCTCTAGTCTATTCCAAACTTTTTCAGCGGTACGCCCATCAAGACCTTCCCATTCCTTCAAAATGGAATCACAGGCCGATGGAAGCGAAAAGCCATGTTCCCAGATAGCATCTACTTGCCGACGAAAGGGTCCGTCATCTAGGCCTTTACTCCGTTGGGCCTCAATAAACTGACAACGGTGAGTCAAAGTGCCCGGGTGCCGAAAGTCACGAATAAAGCGTGCATACTCTTCTTCCCCTGCGAGGTAAGTAAGCCAGGGCTGTCTTAGTTGCCAGTCGAGTGGCGTGTTGTCGTATTTTTCCAGAAAAGCCAGAACCCGGCCTTCATTAGCCAGATAGCCTATTTGCTCCAGCCTTGCCAACTCCAGATACGGAACTAATGGATAGTCTTCAAGCTTTTGCAATAACTGACGGTATTCACCAAGACGGCCACGCTTAGCGGCGTACTCTGCTTTTTTGAATAGCTCACGCTGCTGCTCCCGTTGTTCACTATCAACAGGTTCAGATTGGGCTGCACCACTACCAAACAGCGATAACGCGAAAAATAATGGCGCACTGTAACGTAAGATAAACGACTGCTTGTTCATTAATTCAAACGCATGTTTAAATAACCGTTGAAAAATTAGCGCAATCACGCCAAACTCTCTCTACCTTAACCCAAAGCTATAACAGAATCAGTTTCTTTACAGCAACAAATTAATGGAAGTCGTGGGAGACCCAAGATGATCTATCAAGGTGAAAGCATTCGGGTCGATTTTATCGAACCAGGTTTCGCAGAATTACAATTTGATGCGAAAGGCTCGGTTAATAAATTCGACCAGGCAACATTAGAAGAATTCAGCGAAGCGCTGACCAAATTGAAAAATACGGACGACCTGCGTGGCGTCATTGTCACCAGTAGCAAGTCGACCTTTATTGTAGGCGCTGACATTACTGAGTTCCTGACCCTGTTCTCCGATCAAGAAAAAACCCGCAGCTGGGTAGCAAAAGCATCGCGCGTATTTGACCAACTGGAAGACCTACCAGTACCAACCGTTGGTGCGGTTAAAGGCTTCGCACTAGGCGGAGGCTGTGAGGCACTATTAGCTTGTGATTACCGTGTAGCGGACACAACTGCAACTATCGGCCTGCCAGAAGTCAAACTGGGCCTTATCCCGGGCTTTGGCGGTACCATGCGCTTACCACGCGTAATTGGGCCAGACAACGCTTTAGAGTGGATCACCACAGGCAAAAACAACAAAGCACTTGATGCACTGAGCGTTGGCGCTGTTGACGCCGTTGTTGAACCGGAAAACCTGACTCAGGCCGCTCTTAATCTGGTAAAAGATGCCGCTGCCGGTCAGCAAGACTGGAAAGCCAAGCGTCAGCCTAAGTTAGAACCGCTGAAAGCTAACGACACCGAGTTAATGATGACTCTGGTTACTGCTAAAGGTTTAATTGCCGCCAAAGCAGGTAAGCACTACCCGGCACCACACAAAGCGTTAGAAGCTATTGAAAACGGCGCTCGCGAACATCGCGAAGGCGCATTAAAAGCAGAAAATAACGCGTTTTTCGACCTGACTCAAACCGACGCGTGTCAGGCACAAGTTGGTATCTTCCTGGCGGATCAGGCAGTTAAAAGTAAATCGAAAAAATACGCTAAAGCAGCAACCAAAGAAATTAAGACAGCAGGTGTTTTAGGTGCCGGCATCATGGGAGGCGGTATCGCTTACCAGTCAGCGCTTAAAGGCGTACCGGCTGTTATGAAAGACATTAAGCAAGACGCTTTAGACTTGGGCATGAAAGAAGCAGGCAAGATCCTGAAGAAAGGCGTTGAGCGCGGTAAAGTCAACAGCGAGAAGATGATTAAAATCTTGTCTTCTATTACGCCTACGCTGCTGAACGATGCAGTGAAAGACGTCGACATTGTCGTTGAAGCCGTTGTTGAAAATCCGAAAGTTAAAGGCTCAGTACTGGCTGAAATTGAAGGTGTGATTGGTGATGACGCCATTTTAACGTCAAACACATCAACCATTTCTATTACTGAGCTCGCTAAGAATCTGAAGCGTCCTGAGAAATTCTGCGGCATGCACTTCTTTAACCCGGTACACAAAATGCCGTTGGTTGAAATTATCCGTGGTGAGAAAACCTCAGATGACACCGTTAATGCGGTAGTGGCCTACGCACTGAAGTTAGGCAAAACGCCTATCGTTGTTAACGACTGCCCTGGCTTCTTAGTTAACCGTGTACTCTTCCCTTACCTGGCAGGCTTTGCCGGTATGGTTGATGAAGGCGTTGATTTCGTCGGCATCGACAAAATTATGGAGAAGCAGTTCGGCTGGCCTATGGGTCCTGCGTACTTAAGCGATGTGGTCGGTATCGACACGGCTGACCATTGTACCGTTGTTATGGAGGAAGGCTTCCCGACCCGTATGAAGCGTGATGAATCAAGCGCTATTGCGAAACTGGCAGCCGCTGAGCGTTACGGCCAGAAAAACGGTAAAGGCTTCTATGTTTACGGCACCGACAAAAAAGGCAAGCCAACCAAAGAAGCGGACCCGGCCACTTACGAGCTATTAGGCTGTGAGCAAGGCAAAAAGCTAGATGCCGACGAAGTGATTGCTCGCTGCATGATCCCCATGGTGAACGAAGTGGTTCGTTGCCTCGAAGAAGACATTGTAGGCTCAGCCGCTGAAGCAGACATTGCATTGCTTTATGGCTTAGGCTTCCCTCCATTCCGCGGCGGCCCTTTCCGTTATTTGGAAACGTTGGGTATGGACAACTTTATTCAACTGGCAGACAAGTACGCGCACCTGGGTGAAATCTATCAGGTCACTGACGGCATGCGCGAAATGGCTAAAGCCGGTAAATCTTACTTTGACACAACCAGCGCGAAGTAAGGCTTGAGGAGGTTATTAAAATGAAAGACATCGTCATAGTAGATTGTATTCGTACGCCAATGGGGCGTTCAAAAAATGGTGTTTTCCGCCATACTCGTGCCGAAGACCTCTCAGCTGCGCTGATGAAGGGCTTACTTGAGCGTAATCCGGAAGTTAACCCGGAAGAGCTGGAAGACATTTACTGGGGTTGCGTACAGCAAACCTTAGAGCAAGGGTTTAACATTGCGCGTAACTCAGCGTTAATTGCTGGTATTCCGCATAAAGTGGCCGGTGTAACGGTTAACCGTTTGTGTGGTTCCTCAATGCAGGCACTGCACGACGCAGCACGCGCAATTATGAACGGCGACGGCGATATCTTTATGGCCGGTGGTGTTGAGCATATGGGTCACGTACCAATGACCCACGGAATCGACTTTCACCCGGGCATGAACAAGTCTGTTGCAAAAGCTTCCGGCAGCATGGGCATGACCGCTGAATTATTGTCTCGTAAGTTCGGTATTACCCGTGAACAGCAAGATGCTTTTGGCGCTCGTTCTCATAAGAAAGCGCACGAAGCCACGGTTGAAGGCCGCTTTGCTAAAGAGATCTACGCAATTAACGGCCACAATGCTGACGGCGAACTGGTACGTGTTACTGAAGACGAAGTCATTCGTCCGGAAACCACTGCAGAAGGCCTGTCACAGCTTCGCCCGGTGTTTGACCCTGCCAACGGTACGGTAACCGCAGGTACCTCGTCAGCCTTGTCTGACGGCGCAGCTGCTATGTTGGTCATGTCTGCTGACAAAGCCAAAGAGCTGGGTCTGACGCCACGCGTTAAGATTCGCTCAATGGCCGTTGCAGGCTGCGATCCTTCTATTATGGGTTACGGCCCGGTTCCGGCGACGGAAAAAGCACTGAAGCGTGCTGGCGTGTCTATTGACGACATCGATGTTGTTGAACTGAACGAAGCCTTTGCCGCGCAGTCATTACCTGTTCTTAAAGGTTTGAAACTGTTCGACAAGATGGAAGAGAAAGTGAACCTGAACGGTGGTGCTATTGCTTTAGGTCACCCATTAGGCTGCTCCGGCGCACGTATCTCAACGACGCTGATCAACCTGATGGAAGAGAAAAACGCGAAGCTTGGCTTAGCAACCATGTGTATCGGCCTTGGCCAGGGTATTGCTACTGTCTTCGAACGCGTTTAATACTCTGTTTTAAATAACGAGTTTTAGTCAAAACCGTAATATCAGGGCGGTTTAACACGACGCTCTCAGTAGAGGAGCCATTTGGTAGCTCCTCCGCTGTTAATTGATGTAGGGTACTCAGAAACTGTCTGCAGCCATGGATGGCTGCAGTCAAGCCCCCAAGGATGGGTTCACGGCGTGTTTCTGAGTACCCTGCGTTAAATAAAAGGAAGAGCTGCTAAATGGCTCCTCTCCCCCTCACCTCTTAAGCGCGAAAGTGTTAAACTACTCGCCAATTTCACCTAACGTCTTTTAAAGAAGTCATGACCCAGATTAACTGCGACAAAGAACTCGATACCCTTGGCCTTAAATGCCCAGAGCCTGTAATGTTAGTTCGTGCGGCTATTCGTAAAATGGATGTTGGTCAGGTTTTACTGATTATTGCGGATGATCCCGCAACAACCCGGGATATTCCAGGCTTTTGCGAGTTTATGGAGCATGAATTAGTGAGCTCTGAAACCGAAGAAATGCCCTTCCGCTACTGGGTTAGGAAGTCCCACTAAGAGCCTGACATTCAAGTATCAGGCTTTATCCTTATTTAAGTACATTTCCCAGAACTCGGCTTGACCAACATCTCCCAGTTCATAAGGTTCAAAGCCGAAGTTTTTGTAAGCTTGCTTAGCTCTGTCATTGTTTTCCAGCACTTCCAGAGTCAGCTTCACACAGCCACGGAATTCCGCCAGCGTTTTCACTTCTTCTAAAAGCTTTTTAGCAACGCCCTGGCCCCGATATTCCGGAATAACGGCTATGTCGTGAATGTTCATTAACGGTTTTGCAGCGAAGGTTGAGAAGCCTTCAACACAGTTTGCAACGCCAACCGGGGTGTCACCATCGTAGGCCAGCAAAGAAAAGACATGGTCTCTTTTTGCCATTTCATCTATCAGGCTTTCTTTAGTTTCATCTGATATGCCTTCACCACCACCCATTGGGTCTTTAGCGTAAGCATCCAACATGGCTATAACGGCATTACGGTGTTTAGGGTTACTATAATCCGCAAGTGTAATTTCTATCATTCGTCCTTCGCTCATTTTACAACGTAAACTGTTTCATTTGGTCAGCAACCGGCTGATAGCAATGACAGCTAATAACATGGTCGTTAACCATACCAACTGCTTCCATAAAAGCATAGCAAATGGTCGGACCGACAAACTTAAAGCCTTCCTTTTTTAACGCTTTTGCCATGCTTTTGGAAGCCTCAGTTTCTGTAGGAACCTCACTTTGCGTCCGATACGCATTAATAATCGGTGAGCCACCAACAAAAGCCCATAGCCACTGCTCAAACCTAATGCCCTTCTGTTCTAACTTTAAAAAGGCTTCGGCGTTGGTGAAAATAGCGTCAATTTTCGCCTTGCTACGAATAATATCACGGTTGCTGTACAACAGTTCGCGATCAGCATCACTCATAGCCACAATAGCTTTCGGATCAAAACCCAAAAAGGCTTTCTCGTAGCCCGCCTGTTTGCGCAATATGGTTAACCAACTAAGACCCGCTTGTTGCCCGTCCAGACACAGTTTGGCGAAGAGTTCTTTCGGGTCACGTACCGGCCGTCCCCAGACATTGTCGTGATACGCACGGTAATCGTCAGCAGATTCGCACCAGGAACAACGTTCCGGCTGATTATTTGTCATGCCTTCCCCTATAACCAAGGCGCTTCAGAGGGTATAATCTACGCATATTTTTCGACCATTGGTCAACCACAAATAAAAAAGCAGAGAATGCGTATGTCGAAATACGATGTGAAAACCTTTCAGGGGCTTATTCTTGCTCTTCAGGACTACTGGGCTCAGCAAGGCTGTGCCGTGGTTCAGCCATTAGATATGGAAGTGGGTGCAGGCACTTTCCACCCAATGACTTTTTTGCGCTCATTAGGTCCGGAGCCGGCCAGTTTTGCGTATGTTCAGCCCTGCCGCCGCCCTACTGATGGTCGTTATGGCGAGAACCCAAACCGATTGCAGCACTACTATCAGTTTCAGGTCATTATGAAGCCTTCGCCTAAAGACATTCAGGAGCTTTACCTGGGGTCTTTAGAGATGCTCGGCTTTGACACACTAACCCACGACATACGCTTTGTAGAGGACAACTGGGAGTCCCCGACTCTGGGCGCCTGGGGTCTGGGCTGGGAAGTTTGGCTTAACGGTATGGAAGTCACTCAGTTCACTTACTTCCAGCAAGTCGGTGGTTTAGAGTGCCGTCCCGTGGCCGGAGAAATTACCTACGGCCTGGAGCGTTTGGCCATGTACATTCAGGGTGTAGATAGCATTTATGACCTGGTCTGGACCGACGGCCCTCGCGGTAAAATCCTGTACCGCGACGTATTTCATCAAAACGAAGTTGAACAGTCGACTTACAATTTTGAATACGCTGACGTTGATGTGCTTTTCCGCCGCTTTGACGACTGCGAAAAAGAATGTGAGCTGCTAATTGAAAAGTCTCTGGCTTTACCTGCGTATGAGCAAGTGATGCGTGCGTCTCACGCGTTTAACTTGCTGGATGCACGACATGCAATCTCTGTGACAGAAAGGCAGCGTTACATACTTCGTGTCAGAACCATGGCGAAGGCCGTTGCCCAAGTCTATTATCAGGCGCGCGAAGCTCTGGGCTTCCCTTTAGCCGACAATAAAAGCAAACCAGCAGCGAACTAAGGAGAGCCAGGCCGTGCAAAAAGAAAACTTATTAATTGAGCTAGGTACCGAAGAACTGCCTCCAAAAGCCTTAAAATCTCTGCGCGACAGCTTAAAGTCGGGTATTGAGTCTGGTTTAAAAAGCGCTGAACTGAGTTTCGATAGTATTGAAGCTTATGCTACCCCTCGTCGGTTAGCTGTGCTGGTTAAACAGGTTGAGACTGAGCAGCAGGATAAAGAAGTCGAGAAACGCGGCCCCGCCGTTAATGTGGCTTTTGATGATTCCGGCAAGCCAACCAAAGCAGCCGAAGGTTGGGCTCGCTCTAATGGTATTACGGTTGAACAGGCTGACCGTTTAAAAACAGACAAAGGCGAATGGCTGCTGCATAAAGCGACAGTAAAAGGCCAAGCTCTCGCCGGCTTAGTTCAGGGTATGCTTGAAGCAGCCATTAAAACACTACCTATTCCTAAACCAATGCGCTGGGGTGACAGCACCGCACAGTTCATCCGCCCTGTTCATACACTGACGGTGATGCTGGGTAGCGAGCTAATCCCATCAGAAATTCTGGAAACTAAGAGCGCTCGTTTTATTCAGGGTCATCGTTTCCACTCTCCTGAAGGTTTTGAGCTTGACCATGTCGACAACTACCTTTCTAAGCTGCGCGGCGCGAAAGTGATCGCTAACTTCGGAGAGCGTATTGAAACCATTCAATCAGAAATATCTCGCCTTGCTTCCGAAATCGGCGGCGAAGTTATTCAGGATAACGAGCTGGTTGAAGAAGTTGCGGCACTGGTGGAATGGCCTGTTGCTTTAACCGCGAGTTTCGATCAGGGGTTTCTTGCGGTGCCAAAGGAACCTCTCATTGTCACTATGAAAGATGACCAGCGTTACTTCCCGGTTGAAGATGGCAAAGGTAACTTATTATCTCAGTTCATTTTCATCACCAATATTGAAAGTCGCGACCCGCAACAGATCATTAAAGGCAATGAAAAGGTCGTTCGCCCTCGTCTAGCGGATGCACAGTTTTTCTTTGAGTCCGATAAGAAGAAAACACTGGAGTCTCGCCTTTCAGCACTGGATTCGGTACTTTTCCAGAAGCAACTTGGAAGTATTGGTGACAAAGCACGTCGTATTTCAGTGTTGGCCGGCAAAATTGCCAGCCAGTTAAACGCTGACGTAGAAGCTTCACAAAGAGCTGGCTTGTTATGCAAAGCTGACCTGGTATCCGATATGGTTTCAGAGTTTCCCGAAACTCAAGGTGTTATGGGTAAGCATTATGCGCTTAACGACGGTGAAAATAATACGGTCGCACAGGCAATTGAACAACATTACTGGCCTCGCTTTTCCGGTGATGAATTACCGCAAACCAAAGAAGCCTGTGCCGTCGCATTAGCTGACAAATTGGATACGCTGGTCGGTATCTTCGGTATTGGCCAGGTACCCAAAGGTGACCGCGACCCCTTTGCTCTTCGACGCGCAGCTCTAGGTTTATTGCGCACACTGGTAGAGCGTGGGCTAGCACTAGATTTAAATGAGCTACTGGCAGCCTCAGTAGAAGGCTTTGGTGATAAGTTATCCAATAAAACGGTGGCTGCCGACGTATTTGAATTCCTGCTTGGTCGTTTCCGCCCTTGGTATCAGGATCAAGGTATTTCTGTTGATGTTATTCAGTCGGTGCTGGCACGGTCGCCGTCAAAGCCAACCGACTTCGACCAACGCGTTAAGGCTGTTCAGTCATTTAAATCTCTGGACTCTGCGGAAAGTTTGGCAGCTGCCAATAAACGGGTTGGGAATATTCTCGCAAAATCCAAAGAAGAGATATCAGGCAAAGTTGATGAGTCTGTTTTACAAGAAGAGTCCGAAACAGCGCTTTATCGTTTAGTGACACAAACTGAAAGCGCTATTAAGCCACTTATTGCTAACGGTGACTATAGCGACGCCCTTACACAATTATCTGAGCTTAAAGAGCCAGTCGATGCGTTTTTTGAGCATGTAATGGTCAACGCGGAAGACGATAAAGTTCGTGTGAACCGACTTAACTTACTGTTCCGATTACGTCAGTTGTTCCTGGAGATAGCAGACATATCTCTTCTTCAGTAAACCTTTGATTTAAAAATAATAAAAAGCCGGCTCATGGAAAATGAAGCCGGCTTTTTTATTGCTTGCTTTTCGTTGCCTATTAACTAGACGTCTAGGTTAGCAACCTTAAGCGCGTTAGACTCTATAAATGCTCTACGAGGCTCGACCTCATCACCCATTAAGGTGGTGAATAACTGATCTGCACCAATAGCGTCTTCAATAGTAACCTGAAGCATCCGACGGGTTTCAGGGTCCATGGTCGTTTCCCATAGTTGGTCAGGGTTCATTTCTCCCAAACCTTTATAGCGTTGAACATAAAGCCCACGCTTAGACTCGTTAATAAGCCATTCAACAGCGTCTACAAAATGGTTAATAGGTTGCTTTTTCTCACCACGGAGAACGTAGCCACCTTCTTCTACCAACGAATCGATTTTATCTCCAAGCGTCACTATTTGTTCATAGTCTTTCGACATTAAGAACTCGTAGTTAAGTGGATAATCGGTATCAACCCCATGCTGGCGAATTGTTGTTGTCGGCAACCACATTCTGCGTTCAGTATCTTCATGCAAAGAAACGGTATAGGTTGCTGAATCGACTTCTCGAGCTGTTAGGTCGTCGTTTAGTGTTTTGACCCACTTGCCCATATAGTCTTTGTCTTTTAACCGTTCGTCGGTTAGACGAGGCGCATAGAATAAGCGCTGCAGGAAACGTTCCGGCATACGGCGGCTCAGGCGTTTTATATTTTCCTGTGCCATTTGGTAGCCGTTAACCAGCTCTTCGAGCTTTTCACCAGCAATACCCGGAGCCGTATCGTTAACGTGTAACGATGCGTTGTCCAACGCTAAACTGGTCAGGTAGCGAATCAATGACGGGTCGTCTTTAATGTAAACTTCTTGCTTACCTTTTTTCACCTTATACAAAGGAGGCTGCGCAATGTAGATATAGCCACGCTCAATAATCTCTGGCATTTGGCGATAGAAGAAAGTCAGCAACAAGGTACGAATGTGCGAACCGTCAACGTCAGCATCCGTCATAATAATAATACGGTGATAACGTGTTTTATCTGGGTTGTACTCGTCACGGCCAATACCACAGCCCATTGCTGTGATTAACGTACCAACTTCAACCGATGACAGCATTTTATCAAAGCGTGCTTTTTCGACGTTAAGAATTTTACCTTTTAGCGGCAGTATCGCTTGGTTTCTACGGTTACGGCCCTGCTTCGCTGAACCGCCTGCAGAGTCACCCTCCACAATGTAGAGTTCAGACAGTGCAGGATCTTTTTCCTGGCAATCGGCCAATTTACCCGGAAGGCCCGCTATGTCTAAGGCACCTTTACGGCGAGTCATTTCACGAGCTTTACGAGCCGCTTCACGCGCGCGGGCAGCATCAATAATTTTATTGATGATAAGCTTAGCTTCGCCTGGGTTCTCTAATAGGTAGTCAGCTAACTGCTCATTCATTGTCTGCTCTACAGCAGACTTCACTTGTGAAGAAACCAGCTTGTCTTTGGTTTGAGACGAAAACTTAGGATCAGGAACTTTAACAGAAATAATGGCGGTTAGACCTTCACGCGCGTCGTCGCCTGTAGCAGAGGTTTTTGATTTCTTAGTAAAACCTTCTTTTTCCATATAGGTGTTCAATGTACGCGTCAACGCTGCTCGGAAGCCGGCTAAGTGCGTACCACCGTCACGCTGAGGAATGTTGTTCGTAAAACAATAAATGTTTTCCTGAAACGAATCGTTCCACTGCATGCTAACTTCTACACCAATACCGTCTTCTCTTTGTATCGTAAAGTAGAAAGCTTTTTGGTGAATTGGTGTTTTGTTCTGGTTCAGATAGTTAACGAAAGCGGCAATACCACCTTCGTATTTAAACAGATCTTCACGGTCATCACGCTCATCTCGCAAACGTATGCCAACACCCGAGTTCAAGAACGAAAGCTCTCTGAGACGTTTCGCCAAAATATCGTAGTGGAACTCTGTATTCGTAAAGGTTTCGTGGCTCGGCCAAAAACGAAGTTCAGTCCCTGTTGTATCGGTTTCACCTACAGGTTTAACGTCACTGTCCGGTTCACCCATATGATATGTTTGTTCGTAAACCTGCCCTTGCCGACGAATAGTCAATTGCAGCTTTTCAGATAGAGCGTTTACAACAGAGATACCAACGCCGTGCAAACCACCAGACACTTTATAAGAGTTATCGTCAAATTTACCACCAGCGTGCAATACAGTCATAATAACCTGTGCAGCTGAAACGCCCTCTTCTTCGTGTATATCAACGGGAATTCCGCGACCATCATCTTTCACACTGACTGAACCATCAGAATGAATGGTAACCATAATTTCTGAACAATGGCCCGCTAAGGCTTCGTCAATAGAGTTATCGACAACTTCAAAAACCATGTGGTGCAGACCCGTTCCATCATCCGTGTCACCAATGTACATACCTGGGCGTTTACGAACCGCATCCAACCCTTTGAGAACCTTGATACTCGATGAACCGTAATTATTTTCTTCCATAGTATTATCTCGATATCATTCGTTTATTACCCCATGTTCCACGTGGAACATTCGAGGTGATTTTTGAAATTTATCCGACAACTGCTTTCCAGTAATTGCGGTGATAAACACTTGTGCGTCTAGATTTTCTAACTCGCGACAAAGTAACGCCTGGTTTCTTGAATCAAGCTCGGACGTTAAATCATCAATCAAATAGATGCAGGGTTGCTTTTTAATTCTTTGATAATGCTTCCCTTGCGCTAATTTCAAAGCGGTTATCGCGGTTTTTAACTGCCCGCGAGATAAGCGATGCTTAACTTCAACACCATCTGCTATCACTTTGATATCTGCCTTATGTGCCCCAACTGAGGTGAAGCCGTATTTCTTATCTTTCTCTGTATGGCTTTCTAAGGCTTCAAATAAACTTTGGCTAGTATCCCAGCCCGATTTTAATCGAACCTCCATTGTAACATCGGAGAGAAAAGATTTCGCTAGTTCTTGTATATAATCATTAAGTTCTTCTAGGTATTTTTCGCGACTTTTACTAATGCGCTCTCCATAGTAGGCTAACTGTTCTTTCCAGTATTTATCTTCCCGCACGGGAAGCGAGCGTTGCTTGAGTAGACTGTTTCTTTGTTTAAGCAGTTGAGTGTAAGCAACCCAGTCTGAATAAAAAGAATGTTCCACGTGGAACACTCCCCAATCTATAAACTGTCGTCTCTGTCCTGGTCCCTCTAGAAGTATATCTACAGACTCAGGGGTTAACAGTTGTACCGGAACCAAGCGCGCAACATCAGACATCCTCTGCACATTCGCACCGTTCAGTCTTAACGATTGCTCTCCATCACTACTGCGTCGAACGCCAATAGAATAATCTTTAGAACGACAAAATACGGTAAAGCCGCTATTGCCCTCTTTAATTAACTGACGAAAACCACCGGGACGAAAGGAACGACCAAAACCGAGTAAGTAGATAGCTTCAAGCAGGCTGGTTTTACCGGAACCGTTATCGCCGGTAATAAGATTAATTTGGGGACTGGGGGACAAAGCCACTTCCGAAAAATTTCTGAAGTGGCTTAAATTCAACGTCTCAATGAACATTAATCTTTGATGTTACAAGCGCATCGGCATAATGACGTAACAGCAAGACTCATCATGCTGAGGCTCAATTAATGCACTGCTGTTTGAGTCCGACAAGGTGAACGAAACCTGTTCGTCATCGATATTATTTAAAACATCTAGCAAATAGCTAACGTTAAAGCCTATCTCAAGATCATCTCCTTGATAATCGACTTCAATAACTTCTTCAGCTTGCTCTTGTTCTGGGTTTGTCGCAGTAATACAAAGCTCACCGCTGCTTAGGTTCAAACGCACGCCGCGAAACTTCTCATTTGATAAAATCGAAGCACGACCAAAAGACTGACGTAAAGCATCACGATGCGCGACCACAACTTTATCACCACCACTTGGCAAAACACGTCGGTAGTCAGGAAAACGACCATCAACCAATTTACTGGTAAACACCAGCTCTGGTGTCTCAACGCGAATATGGTTGTTTCCGATAGAGACCGACACTTCCTGATCGTCATCGCCCAAGAGACGAAGTAATTCAACAACCCCTTTGCGAGGAACAATAACCTGCCGTTGAGCAAGGCCCGGTTGGTCAATGGCACAAGTGCTCATCGCCAAACGGTGACCGTCGGTTGCAACAGAACGCAACATGCCGTTATCCGTTTCAAACAACATACCATTTAAATAATAACGAACGTCCTGGTTCGCCATTGAGAAATGGGTTTTCTCCATTAAGTCTTTCAATATGGCCTGCTCTGTCACCAAATGGATGTCACTTTTCCAGTCATCGATATTTGGGAAGTCATCTGACGAAAGAGTACTGAGCTTAAATTTACTGCGGCCTGATTTAACGGTTGCGCTGTCTTCCTGCGAGGTGAACTCAATTGTTGAACCTTCAGGTAAACTCCGCACAATATCCAAAAGTTTCTTAGCCGGTACCGTAACTGCAGCATCCATATCTGCTGACTCAAGCGGTACCGACGAGACCAGTTCAACTTCCAGATCTGTTCCGGTCAATTTGAGCTGGCCGTTATCCACCTGTAATAACAAATTCGACAAAATTGGTAACGTATGCCGCCTTTCAACAGCACCACTCACAACCTGCAGTGGCTTGAGAAAAGCATCGCGGTTAATTGAAAATTTCATGACTGAGTCCCCTGTTTATAACGACATACCTTATGACGACAATGTTCGAATAAGATTTCTATAGTCTTCTTTTATATCGTGCTGCGCATCTTTTAATTCTTGTATTTTGCGACAAGCATGCAAAACCGTCGTGTGGTCACGCCCACCAAAAGCATCACCAATTTCCGGTAAACTGTGGTTGGTTAGCTCTTTTGCCAACGCCATAGCCAACTGACGTGGACGCGCTACGGAACGACTCCGGCGCTTAGACAAAATGTCAGCTAACTTAATATTATAATATTCTGCTACTGTCTTCTGGATGTTATCAATAGTGACCAATTTTTCCTGAGCAGCAATTAAGTCACGCAGTGCTTCACGTACAAAGTCGATAGTAATTGGTCGACCAGTAAGTTGCACATTAGCAACAACCCGGTTCAGCGCGCCTTCAAGTTCGCGCACATTTGAACGCAGCCTTTTGGCAATGAAAAAGGCAACTTCGTGTGGCATATGTAACCCACGTTCGTCCGCTTTTCGCATTAAAATAGCAACTCGCGTTTCTAATTCCGGTGGTTCAATAGCAATGGTCAAGCCCCAACCGAAGCGGGATTTCAGCCGATCTTCTACTCCATCTATTTCTTTCGGGTAAAGATCGCTGGTCATAATAATTTGCTGATTACCTTCCAACAGTGCGTTGAAAGTATGAAAGAATTCTTCCTGAGAGCCTTTTTTATTCGCAAAGAAATGGATGTCATCTATCAGCAAAGCATCAACTGAACGGTAGTACCGTTTAAATTCGTTGGTCGAACTGTTACGAATGGAGTTGACCATATCCTGAACAAAACGCTCTGCCCGAATATAAAACACCTTGGCGTCCTTTTTGTGCGCCATGATGCCATTGCCAACTGCATGCAATAAGTGTGTTTTACCTAACCCCGTACCACCATAGACAAAAAGCGGGTTGTAAACACCGCCTGGGTTCTCTGCTACCTGAATAGCTGCCGCGCGGGCTAGCTGGTTCGACTTACCTTCGACAAAGTTATCAAAGGTATACTCGGGGTGAATATTGCTCTCAAATGGTACTTCAGTATCGGCATTACTGGAGGAAAAATTTGGCGTCTTTCTTCGCGTTGCCGCAGCGCGTTGTTGCGAGCCGTTATCTTTTTGTGTTGGTGACGCTTCTCCAACCTTTAAAACAACATTCGGTACTTTGTCATCGCACATCGATTCCAAATACGCATTAATGGTCTTTAGGTATTTATCGCGCACCCAATCAACCGAATAGATATTCGGTGCAAATAAGGTCAAGGTCTCGCCATTAAGTTTGGCTTGTAGCGGTCTGATCCACGTGTTGAACTGCTGTAACGGTAACTCCGATTGCAGTCGCTCTGCACATTGTTGCCAAAGCGAATTATTCACACTCTTCTCCTGGATCTCTTTTTATTATCATAACCAAAGATTGTACTTCACTCAGTTCATATTCGCTAGTATCAACTGCCTGAAAACGGCATGAATAAAGGAGATAAAAAATAGTCAACGATGGCAGGATTGGCGCATAACTTGCTTGTAACCGGGAACTTTACCAAAACAGGAAAATCATCGAAAAAGTGAATAACTGTAATTTTATCCACATTATTAATGTTATAATCGTTCCAGATTGTGGATGAGATTAATTTAGGATTTATTGCCTAAAACCACCTCTTATCATTGACTCAATGCGAAAAGATCGGTAAGATCCGCGCTCTAAAAAATTCCGTTCACGTTTGGTTTCAACTTTTTCGGCCAGCGTGGGAAATAGCAAACTGACCGATGGAATATTAGTTATGAAAAGAACATTTCAACCAAGCGTATTAAAACGCAAACGTGCTCACGGCTTCCGTGCTCGCATGGCAACTAAAAACGGCCGTAAAGTATTGGCTCGTCGCCGTGCTCGTGGTCGCAAAGTACTGAGTGCATAAAAGTATCTCATATGGAAGGGAGTTACGTCTGTTAACTCCCTCTCATTTCCAGACTGTATTCTCAAACCCTCCTGTAAAAGCCGTTACTGCTCATGTCACTATGTTGGCAACCCCCAATGAGTTAGGGCATCCACGTATAGGTGTTACTGTCAGTAAAAAGCGAGCTAAGCGCGCTGTTGACCGAAACCGTATAAAACGCCAGATACGTGAAACATTCCGTTTAAGACAGCACAAAATCCCCGCTTTTGACATTGTAATTATTGCCAAGCAGGGTATTGTCGAGCAGGATAGCGCCGCATTACGGGATACGTTGAATTATTTATGGCGAAAATTAGCAAAGCGTTGCGAACAATACCAATCGCGTTCATAAAGGTTTATCAATGGTTTATTAGCCCATTGTTAGGCCCGCGTTGTCGATTTTATCCATCTTGCTCGCATTATGCCTGTGAGGCTATACAAAAACACGGTACAATCCGTGGTATTGGCCTTGCTGCAGTAAGAATTG
This sequence comes from Pseudomonadota bacterium, assembly GCA_051745385.1. Classification (GTDB taxonomy): domain Bacteria; phylum Pseudomonadota; class Gammaproteobacteria; order Enterobacterales; family Alteromonadaceae; genus Idiomarina. Next base: position 57,277 of record JBNJDZ010000013.1, read on the forward strand.
GTAAATGTCATCCCGCCCACGAGGGTGGTTATGACCCGGTTCCGCCCAGTAAGCAAGAAATTAAGCCAGAAAATAGCAACGAATCCGAATCTTTACTAAAACAGCCAACAGAGACGAAATCACTATGAATTCGCCACGCACGATATTATTTATTGCCTTTTTAGTGGTGTCATTCTTCCTATACCAAAATTGGATGGTGGAGACCGCACCTGGAACAAAAGCAAACGAAACCGCGACAGTAACGCAATCGAGCAATAACACTGAAAACAGCGATGTGCCTTCAGGTGGTTCAGCTGCGGCAGATGTACCGGAAGGTGACAAGCCCGTTGTTAGCCAGCAATCAGAGACAACCATCCGCGTCCGTACCGACGTACTTGATGTCGAAATTGATACTCGCGGTGGTGACGTTGTTTCAACAGAATTACTTAAGTTCGCCAAAGACTTAGGAACCGAAGAACGTTTTCAGCTGTTACAGAATAAATCAAATAACGTATATGTCGCACAATCTGGCTTAATTGGCCCTGATGGTATCGATGCAAGCGGTGACGGTCGTCCGTCTTATAACTACGAAAAAGAAAGCTATCAGTCCGAAACTGAAGTTATCGAAGTTCCGTTAACCTACACTACGGAAAGCGGCGCAACCTACCGTAAAATATTTACTTTCACACCCGGTAAATACAACGTCGATGTTCGTTTTGAGATTGAGAACAATACAGCTAACGCGCTGAATACTCAGTTTTACGGACAACTTAAACGCTCTATGGGTACCGGCGAAAGTGGCAGCATGATCATGCCAACCTACTTCGGTGCCGCGTACTCGCATGACGATGACAAGTTTGAAAAGTATGACTTTGACGACATGCTGGATAAAAAGCTCAACGTCACCTCTCAGAACGGTTGGGTCAGTATGCTTGAGCACTACTTTGTTTCGGCATGGATACCTGAACAGGGCCAGCCTAATCGCTTATTCTCACGTGTAGCGAATGGCAGCCAGGCTATTATCGGTGTCATTTATCCGATGACAGAAATTCAGGCCGGCAGCTCAAAAGTCATTGAGTCACAGCTTTATCTGGGTCCTAAAGATCAGGACGCTATGGCAAAAATCGTTGAGCACCTGGACTTAACTGTCGATTACGGTTTCCTTTGGTGGTTAGCTCAACCAATATTTAAGCTGCTCCAATTTTTACAAAGCCTGGTCATTAACTGGGGTCTCGCCATTATTCTGACCACCGTTATTGTCAAAGCATTGCTGTTCCCATTGACCAAAGCACAATACGTATCAATGGCTAAAATGCGTATGCTGCAGCCTAAAATGGCAGCCCTTCGTGAGCGTTATGGCGATGACCGACAGAAAATGTCGAGCTCTATGATGAAGCTCTATAAAGAGGAAAAAGTGAATCCTCTGGGCGGCTGTTTACCAATGCTTTTACAGCTTCCAATCTTCCTGGCTCTATACTGGGTGCTGCTGGAAAGTGTGGAACTGCGTCATTCAGAATTTGTATTCTGGATTCAGGACTTATCGACCAAAGACCCATACTACATCCTGCCAATATTAATGGGTGCCAGTATGTTCCTGATGCAGCGACTACAGCCAACACCAACGGCTGACCCAATGCAGCAGAAGCTGTTCCAGTATATGCCGGTTATCTTTACTGTCTTCTTCCTGTGGTTCCCATCAGGTCTGGTACTGTACTGGCTGGTCAGTAACTTGATTACCATTGCACAAATGCTGATCATTTACCGTGGGTTAGAAAAGAAAGGGATTAACGTTCGAAACAAGAAATAATCCAACATTAAGGCCCGGCTAATGCCGGGCTTTAGCCCTTTTGGGAGCAGCAAAAATGCAAACTGAAACAGATTTTGACGACACCATCGTAGCTCAAGCCACCCCACCCGGACGCGGTGGTGTTGGTATTGTTCGCGTTAGTGGCAAAGCCTGTAAAGATGTTGCTGAAAAGCTGCTAGGCCATTGCCCCAAACCCCGTAAAGCCGAATACCTGCCTTTTTACGATTTACAGAAACAACTGCTGGACGAAGGTATCGCACTTTATTTCCCTGGCCCTAACTCCTTTACCGGAGAAGATGTCTTAGAACTGCAGGGTCACGGCGGACCCGTTCTTATCGACATGATCATTAAGGCCATTCTGGAAGTTCCCGGTATTCGCCCTGCACGACCTGGTGAGTTTAGTGAACGCGCATTTTTGAACGACAAGCTTGACCTCACCCAGGCAGAAGCTATTGCCGACTTAATTGATACTAACTCGGAGCAAGCCGCTAAAGCCGCATTACAAAGCTTAAAAGGTGAGTTCTCTCATAAAATTGACCAGCTGGTTGATGCTGTTATTCACTTGCGCATGTACGTTGAAGCAGCCATCGACTTTCCCGATGAAGAAATCGATTTTCTTTCCGACGGTAAAGTCTCCGGCGATTTAGCTGAAATTATCGATCAACTGTTCCATATAGAACAAGAGGCGCGGCAAGGAACACTGATGCGTGAAGGTATGCGCATTGTAATTGCTGGTCGTCCTAATGCGGGTAAGTCCAGCTTGCTTAATGCCCTGGCAGGCCGTGAATCCGCCATTGTTACAGAAATAGCCGGAACCACCCGTGATGTTCTGCGTGAGCATATTCAAATAGACGGTATGCCGCTACATATTATTGATACCGCCGGTTTACGCGAAAGCCCGGACCACGTTGAGAAAATAGGTATTGAACGCGCCTGGGATGAAATTCGCCAGGCAGATCGCGTTTTGTTTATGGTCGACAGTCAGGAAACTTCAGCCATTCATCCTGACGATATATGGCCGGAGTTTTTCGCTCAGTTACCAGAAGATATGCCCTACACCGTTATCCGCAACAAAGTAGACTTATCCGAAGAGCCTACCGGCATTGATGAACACAACGGCATTCCGGTTATTCATTTATCCGCCAAAACCGGCCACGGTATTGAATTACTGCGCGAGCACTTAAAACATTGTGTTGGATACAACACAACCGCAGAAGGAAGTTTTATGGCCAGGCGCCGGCACTTAGAGGCCCTGGCTAAAGCAAAAACTCATTTACTGCAGGGTCAGGAACAATTAGAAGCTAATATGGCTGGCGAAATACTGGCGGAAGAGCTGCGCCTAACCCAACAACACCTGAACGAAATAACTGGCGAATTCACCTCTGACGACCTTCTCGGCCAAATTTTTGGTTCGTTTTGTATCGGTAAATAAAGCTTTTTCTTAGTCATCCCACTAAGGAGTAAAAGTGAAGAACAAGTTAGCGCAATGGGGGTTTGACTACGTCCGGCTCCGGTTTGGGTTCAGAACCGGCATTGCTGCCTGCTTGTCACTTGTAATTGCCTGGGCACTCGGATTAGAACACCCTCAGTGGGCCGCTATGACCGTTTGGGCTGTTTCCCAACCAACCCGCGGTCTTCTCGTAGAAAAAGCCGCCTATCGTGCTTTAGGTACCTTGCTGGGCACCATGTTTGGAATGATACTGGTTGTTTCTGCCGGCGGCGAGATCATCTGGCTGGTAGTTGGTTTATCACTCTGGGTAACCCTCTGTGTTTATACCGGCAATTTACTGCACGGTCTTATTTCCTACGGCACCATCCTAGCCGGTTATTCAGCCTCTATGGTGGTTTTACTGACACAAAGCCCGGACGCCCTGATGCCACTCGGTATAGACCGTTTACTAACGGTATTTGTAGGTATTATGACCTCGCTAATTATCGGCTGGGCTTTCACTTATAAACGTGCCGAACAAACTCTAATTAACCAGCTTCGCCGACAGACCGCCGCCAATTTACAGGATATCAGTCGTTATTTTGCTGAACCGGATAAGGTATCGCTTAACCTGTCTGAAAAGTTGTCGCAGTTAGCTGCCCTGGAAGCTCAGTTACTGGATCATGGTACCGGTTCTGTCAGCGCTCATGAGTCGGCCAAAACCTTACGTTTAGTCATTAACAGTCAGCTCGGTTTTTTAACCGAACTCAATATTCAAGAACCAGAAAAGAGCACAAAAGTAAGTAATCACTTACTTGAGTCATCCAATAAATTAAATGCTTCCGCTAAACGTTCCGAAATTATAGAACCTCTCAGACAAGCCCTGAACCTGATTAAAAACGATGCATTAAAAAGACGGTTTAGTGAATTTGTTGAAGCCACCAACGACCGTTTATCTTTTCGGGATTCAGGCAAAACAGCCAGCTCAACCCTGCTGACCAAAACCATTTTACACCGCGACTGGAGAGGTGCGCGTCAGGCAGCAATTAGAACCCTGGTTATTATGAGCTTAATTGGCGTCGCCTGGTGGTACACCGAATGGTTTCAGTTGGCTTATTTAATGCTTGGTGCATCGGTCATGCTGACCTTATTTTCAACTGCTGATAACCCTGCTCTGACCATGAAATATGTATTTTTGGGGCAGTGTGGGGGAGCTTTGACCGCTATACTAATACAGGCTGCAATCTGGCAATATCAGGATTCTATTTTATGGATGTTAGTGGCATTAATGCCCGTTATTTTGCTGGCTGGGTTCCCTATGTCGCACCAGAAGACCGCCAATGGCAGTATGGATTTTAATCTGGTCTTCTTATTACTGATGCAGCCTTCAGTAGCTTATTCATTCCATCTTGGTCACTCTATTACCATTGCTTTGGCCGTCGTCGCCGCTCCATTGCTTGCGTTAGTTGCTTATCGCCTAATTTATCCGACAAGCTTAAAAGCGCGTTACCAGACTTTACTGCAAACACTGACAGAAGAAATTAACCAGCTAGACACCGAAAAACTCACCGAAAGCCAATACAAACGGCGAAAAGCACGCTTTTACCATCGAGTCATAAAGCTTACTCAAATCAGCGATAAACTCGGGTTAAAAGAAAAAGATGCAATTATTGAACACCTTTTAACTGGGCAAAAACGGCTCAACTCAACCGGTTAATTCGGCCTTTTTACCTCGGGGCCAGCGTTTTATTTCATACTCACGCTGACATGCTTTTGACCGGTTAGGGTGCACCTCACTCCAGACAAGCTCAACCGGACGACGAGCACGTGTGTATTTCGCCCCTTTTTTATCGTCCTCATTATGCTCATTAACGCGGCGCTCAACGTCAGTTGTCACGCCGGTATAAAAGGTATTATCCGCACACTTCACTAAATAAACCGACCAGGCCACGCTTGAACTCTCTCGTAATAAACCCAATACACAGTGTAACAGCAGTTAATTACTGAACCGACTAAGGAAGCCATTATGAGCAGACATTTTGATGAAGCCAAGGGGTTATCGGAACAACATGATCCAGCAACGCACGACTTTGTTTTTAATCAAACCATGTTCCGCATAAAAGATCCGGAACGCACCTTAAAGTTCTACAGTGAAGTGTTAGGAATGACTCTGGTAAAACGCCTCGACTTTCCTGAAATGGAATTCACGCTTTATTTCATGGCAGCCATGTCGCCGGACCAGCGCAAAGACTGGTCAACCGACCACGACAAACGCATTGAACAAACCTTTGGTCGTCCGGCTATGTTAGAGCTCACACACAACTGGGGCGATGAAAACGACGATTCGGTGTCCTACCACAGTGGTAATGAAGAGCCGAAAGGCTTTGGTCACATTGGATTCGCTGTTCCGGATATCGATGCTGCCTGTGAGCGCTTCGAGAAAATAGGCGTAGAATTTCAAAAACGCTCCAATGACGGCAAGATGAAAGGCATTGCCTTTATCAAAGACCCGGACGGCTACTGGATTGAGATATTTACACCAGAGCGCCAACCGGAGCTTTTAAAAGAGCATTTAGAATAAAGAAAAAGGCCAGTTCATAAGAGCTGGCCTTTCTTTTACTAATCAGAAAGCATGGTCGTTACTTTCTCTTCCAGCGACGTCATGCCGTGTTCACGACCAACTTCTACCGCCTTTTCCACAGACATTCCGTCCAGCCAGCCCGCGCGTAAAGCCATCAGTGCGCCTACCCGGTTACTCGAAGCGCAATGTACCAGCACGGTTTTATCGCTATTTTTTAATAGAATACGATCAACCATACGTGCGTTCTCAAGTGTAACCCCGTCTGCGCCATTAACCGGAACATGGTAATAAGCCATACCATTACGGGTCACAACCGCTGCTTCTTCACTTTCTGCCATTTCTTTTTGCGAAAGCAGATTAATAACAACATCACCGCCGTTATCCGCAAATTCAGCTAATTGATCATCTGAGGGTGTTCCCATAACCCAAAGGTTTTCAGACACCTGTTTAGGCGATTCTATACCGGCTGAAACATTGAATGAAACTATTACGGCACTTAAAGCCACTAATACCTTTATAAGACCTTTTACCATTTAGGTTCTCCTGTATGATTCGTGTTTTTCTAATAGTAGCAAATGAGCAAAAAAGTTTATGACCGTTTTACATCTTTTAGTGGGTACAACCTCTGGTAATACCGAGTTTTTAGCCGATACTGTCAGCGAAAAACTAAACGAACAAGGTATCGAAACCGAGCTTCACTACGAGCCAGAATTTGAAAAACTGCCGACCGATCAACCCTGGTTAGTTTTTTTGGCCAGTCACGGCGCCGGCGACTATGCCGACTCTATGCTGGATTTCTATGATGAAATAAATGATCCCCAAGGCCCTGATTTAACAGGACTAAACTACGCAGTTGTCGCCATTGGTGAGTCCTGCTACGACACATTCTGCGAAGCGGGTCGTCATTGCGATAGCCGTTTGCAGGAACTCGGCGCTATTAAAATGGCTGATCGTTTAGAAATCGACATGCTGGAAGACGATCCGGAACAAAAAGCATTAACCTGGTTGCCCGCGATCACTGATTCTGTAAAGGCTCTGTGATCATACACACATGCTTATACACAGTAATTTTAGCCTGTGATTAAAGCTGGAATAAGATCACTTAAGCACTGTCAGTGGAGTGGGTATAACACTGGGGATAAAAAGGTCTGTGCATAACTGCCCTACTTATCCACTATCTATGATCCCAGTTCAACCCCGGTTATCTACAGAGAGTGATCTTAATATGAACTATATTCAAAAAGGGCTGCAGCGATCTATTCACAGAAAATCGCTGACTAGTAGTAATAACAATAAAAGATCTAAATAAGATCCTTTACTGATCTTCTTTAAGATCTTTAACAGCATTGAACGAAATTTAACCATTTAGATTTATGCAAAATCGCGTTAAAATAATCGGCTATTTTCCTATTCTTCAACGAAAGGTCACATTGAATGTCAGAACAGAGCCAACAACACTTTGATGTTATTGTTGTCGGTGGAGGACACGCCGGAACAGAAGCTGCGTTAGCCGCCGCTCGTTTAGGTGTTAAAACCCTATTGCTTACGCATAATATTGATACTTTAGGGCAAATGTCCTGTAATCCAGCCATTGGTGGAATAGGAAAAGGTCATTTAGTTAAAGAAATTGATGCCCTTGGTGGCTTCATGGCAAAAGCTGCAGATAAAGCCGGAATTCAATTCAGAACATTGAATTCTTCAAAAGGCCCTGCAGTACGAGCCACAAGAGCTCAGGCCGATCGCCAACTGTATAAACAAGCGATCCGCTACGCATTAGAAACGCAGCCAAACTTGTCTATATTCCAGCAAGGTTGTGATGATCTTATCGTTGAAAACGATCGCGTTACCGGCGTAGTTACCCAAATGGGTCTCAAATTTACGGCTAAAACCGTTGTTTTAACTGTAGGGACCTTTCTTGGCGGACAAATTCATATTGGTCTGGATAACTATCAAGGCGGACGCGCAGGCGATCCTCCTGCAAATGCTTTAGCCAAGCGCTTACGTTCATTGCCATTACGAGTAGAGCGATTAAAAACCGGTACACCACCTCGTATTGCCAGCCAAAGCGTAGATTTTTCAGTCATGCAGGAACAACCTGGTGATAATCCAACTCCGGTATTTTCCTATATGGGTTCGCGTGCTGATCATCCACAGCAAATACCGTGTTACATTACGCATACCAATGAAAACACTCACGAAATTATTCGTTCAGGGCTTGATCGTTCACCCATGTATTCAGGTGTGATTGAAGGTGTCGGGCCACGTTACTGCCCTTCTATTGAAGATAAAATTGTTCGTTTTGCTGAAAAAGGTTCACATCAAATATTCGTCGAACCTGAAGGTCTGGATACCTTTGAAGTTTATCCTAATGGCATTTCAACCAGTCTGCCATTTGATGTTCAACAGCGCCTGGTTCAGTCAATTAAAGGCTTCGAGAACGCCCATATTACGCGTCCGGGCTATGCCATAGAGTATGATTATTTTGATCCCAGAGATCTTAAACAATCGCTGGAAACCAAAGTCATTAACGGCTTGTTCTTTGCTGGCCAAATTAACGGCACAACCGGCTATGAAGAAGCCGGAGCACAAGGTCTTATAGCTGGCTTAAATGCCGCATTACAGGCACAGGATAAAGAATCCTGGTCGCCACGACGTGATCAAGCTTACATGGGCGTGTTGATTGATGATCTGTCAACCTTGGGCACTCAGGAACCTTACCGTATGTTCACTTCACGTGCCGAGTATCGCTTGCTTCTGCGTGAAGATAACGCCGATATTCGCTTAACCGAAATTGGTCGTAACCTTGGTTTAGTCGACGACGAACGCTGGGCTGCATTTAATAAGAAAATGGAAGCTGTTGAGCAGGAAAAACAACGCTTAAAAACTACCTGGGTGCATAAAGACCACGCCTCTGTGGAGCAAATTAATTCCCTGGTAAAAAGCCCTGTAACCAAAGAAGTCAGTGGCGAAGAGTTATTGAGACGTCCTGAGATCCACTATAAGGATCTTGCCAAGACGGACTTTTTTGCACCGGGCTTAGAAGACCCGTTAGCAGCTGAGCAGGTTGAAATTCAAATTAAGTATGCGGGTTATATTTCGCGTCAGCACGATGAAATTGCGAAACAGCAGCGTCATGAAAATACTTTGCTTCCTTCACCTTTCGATTACGCTAAGATTAAAGGTTTATCGAACGAGGTTATTGCTAAATTAAATGACCACCAGCCAGAAACAGTAGGCAAAGCAGCACGTATTTCTGGTATAACACCTGCGGCCATTTCTATGCTTCTGGTTCACCTGAAAAAACAGGGTTTATTGCGTAAAAGTGCTTAAGGAAGTGATGTGAAAGAGCCGTTAAAGGAATTATTGGAGCAAGCGCAAATAAACCTGTCAGAGTCGCAAATTGAGCAACAACTGGCGTTAGTGGGTTTATTGGACAAATGGAATAAAGCCTATAATCTGACCAGCGTAAGAAATCCAAAGGATATGCTTACAAGACATATTATGGACAGCCTGGCCGTTCGTCAGTATTTGCAGGGACAACGCTTTATTGACGTGGGAACAGGTCCAGGTTTACCTGGGTTACCTTTGGCCATAGCAGAACCTGATAAAGAATTTGTTTTGCTCGATAGTTTAGGTAAGCGTATTCGTTTTATTAGGCAGGTTTGTCACGAGTTAAAGTTAACCAATGTGGCACCGGTACAGGCCCGGGTTGAAGATTATCAGGACGAGAAAAAGTTTGATGGCGTAATCAGTAGAGCCTTTGCCTCGCTTAATGATATGCTTTCCTGGTGTGAGCATTTACCGGCTGAAAAAGGTCGGTTTTATGCGCTTAAAGGCTTATACCCACAAGAAGAACTGGACGAACTGCCAGCGAACTATAAAACTGAAAGTATTGAGCAAATTAACGTTCCCGGCATTGACGCGAGCCGACATATCGTCATTATAAGCAAACGGTCATAAAACAACCGACAGTCGATTATCCGACAACAACAAGAGGTTATAAAACCCGTGGCTACAACCATTGCTATTGCGAATCAAAAAGGCGGAGTTGGAAAAACAACCACAGCAGTTAATCTGGCTGCATCGATGGCTGCTACCCGTCGCAAAGTGTTGTTGATCGATTTAGATCCTCAAGGTAATGCAACCATGGGTAGCGGCGTTGACAAATACGACGTTGAAAACAGCATTTATGAGTTGTTGATTGAAGAAAAACCGGTTAAAGACGTTGCGGTAACAGACACCAACGGTAAGTATCATTTAATTGCGGCAAATGCTGATGCAACCGCTGCTGAAATTAAGTTAATGGAAGTTTTTGCGCGGGAATTACGTTTGCGTAACGCGCTAAAAGCTGTTCAGGATACCTACGATTACATTTTTATTGATTGCCCACCGTCTCTGAATATGTTGACGGTTAATGGTATGGCTGCAGCTGACTCTATTCTGGTGCCAATGCAGTGTGAGTACTATGCACTGGAAGGTCTGACTGCGTTAATGGAAACCATTCGTCAGTTGGCCGATGTAGTTAACCCCGGGCTTGAGATAGAAGGCATTTTGCGGACTATGTACGATCCGCGTAACCGGTTGGCTAACGATGTTTCAGAGCAGCTAAAAAATCACTTTGGTGACAAAGTCTACCGGACAGTCATTCCGCGTAACGTCCGTTTAGCTGAAGCGCCTTCATTTGGTGCGCCGGCTATGTATTACGATAAATCATCAACAGGCTCAAAAGCTTATTTGTCTTTAGCGGGTGAACTTATCCGACGTTCTGAAAATCGTAACGAAGTAGCAGAAGAATCATAACAAGGGAATTTAGCGAATCATGTCGGCAAAAAAACGAGGTTTAGGTCGTGGTCTGGATGCCTTACTGACCAGTAATCAGCAAAACTCTGATCGTCAATCTGAACAAGTGACGGAAGAAGTTAAAGGTGAATTACAGAAGCTGCCGGTTGAACAGTTAAAACCCGGTCGTTATCAACCTCGTAAAGACATGTCACCCGAAGCGTTGGAAGATTTAGCCGCTTCAGTGAAAGCTCAGGGTATTATTCAGCCTATTGTGGTTCGCCCTGTTGGCAAAGACGAATACGAAATTATTGCCGGGGAGCGTCGTTGGCGTGCGGCCCAGTTAGCCAAACTGGAGCTGGTTCCCTGTCTAATTAAAGACGTGCCCGATGAAGCCGCTGTTGCTATTGCGTTGATTGAAAATATTCAACGTGAAGACCTCAATGCAATGGAAGAAGCCACAGCGTTGCAACGCTTACTGGATGAGTTTCAGATGACTCACCAGGATGTTGCCCAGGCTGTCGGTAAATCGCGTACTACTGTAACGAATTTACTGCGCCTAAATAATTTACAGGACGGCGTGAAAGTCTTACTTGAACGTGGTGACATTGAACTGGGTCACGCTAAGTTGTTGCTGGCATTAGAAGGTGAACAACAAGCCGATGTAGCACAACAAATTGTCGCAAAAGATATGACCGTACGTGACGCTGAAAAACTGGTCAGACGTACTATCGACCCCCCGAAACAAACTGAAAAGCCCGAACCAGACGCGAATATTGAACATTTAGAAACGAAATTGTCTGAGACTCTGGGCGCGAAAGTTTCCATCAATCATGGTCGTAAAGGAAAAGGGAAACTGGTTATCAGTTATACCAACCTGGACGAACTGGATGGAATTCTGACCCACATCAAATAATTATTCCAATGTATTGATTGTTGTAGAACTTTTGTTAAATGGCATAGAAACCGTTGCCTACAGGCAAATTTGTTTGCAATTACATGGCAGATCTTTATACTAGCGCGAGTTTCATTGTGGCTGGTTGAAAGCCACATAAAGATAGCCGCCAGTTAAAAGGTTTTCGTCGTGACACAGGCACTCAATGCGGTAGGTAAAAAACTGGCAGGAAGAATAGTAGGCACACAATTTATTGTGGTCTTAGTTGCTGCACTTGTCACGATATTGGTTTCGAATACGCAGTCGGCTTTAGGTATTCTTTGTGGCGGATTAACCGCTGTAATACCCAACGCACTATTTGCACTTATTGCTTTTAAACATGCAGGTGCACGCGCTAATCAGAAAGTTGTACAAAGCTTTTTTTTAGGCGAAGGCGTTAAGCTTCTGCTAACAGCATTGCTGCTGATGCTCGCACTGCTGATAACAAATTTATATCCTGTGTGGTTACTTATTGGCTTCGTTATTGCCGTCACCATGCAGTGGATAGCACCGGTTTTATTTTTAAAATCAACCTAACTGGGAAACAACATGGTAAGTGGAGAACAAACTCCGACTCAGTATATCCAGCATCACCTCCAAAATTGGACGGTTGGTGAAGGGTTCTGGGCGGTGAACGTCGATACTATCTTCTGGTCCGTGTTACTGGGTGTGCTGTTTCTGTGGAGTTTCCGCAGAGTAGCCAAAAAATCCTCTGCTGGGGTACCTGGTAAATGGCAATGCTTTGTCGAAATGATTGTCGAGTTTGTCGACAACAGCGTCAAAGAATCCTTTCACGGTAAAGATAAACTGATTGCACCTCTGGCATTAACCATCTTTGTCTGGATATTCCTGATGAACCTGATGGACTTAATTCCGGTCGACTGGTTACCAACAGCCGCTATGTACGGTGGTTATTGGTTAGGCTTTGTTGACGATCCGCATGACGTCTACATGAAAGTTGTACCAACAACTGACCTGAACACAACCTTTGCTCTGAGTATCAGCGTGTTTGCGCTAATTATTATCTACTCAATTAAGTACAAAGGCGTAAAAGGCTTTGCCAAAGAAATGACATTAACCCCGTTTAATCATTGGGCGTTAATGCCGGTAAACTTTGTGCTGGAAAGTATCACGTTACTGGCAAAACCAGCGTCACTGGCACTGCGTTTGTTCGGTAACCTGTATGCGGGTGAATTGATATTTATTCTGATTGCAATGATTGGATTGTTCCAGCTACCAGCGCACTTTGCCTGGGCTGTGTTCCATATTCTGGTCATTACATTGCAAGCGTTTATCTTCATGATGCTGACCATTGTTTACTTAAGCATGGCGTCATCTGAACACTAGTGTTCTAAACAAAAAGTTTTTAGCTTTACTTTTAACTTTAATCTACTGAAAAACTGGAGAAATCAATGGAAACTGTAGTTGCTTTTACTGCTATCGCTGTATCAATCATGATCGGTCTGGCTGCACTGGGTACAGCACTGGGCTTTGGTATTCTGGGTGGTAAATTCCTGGAAGCTGCTGCTCGTCAACCAGAATTGGCACCACAGCTGCAAGTTAAGATGTTCATCGTAGCTGGTCTTATCGATGCTATCGCAATGATCGGCGTTGCTGTTGCATTGCTGTTCACGTTTGCGAACCCATTCTTAACCCAGGTAGCAGGCTAATCGTTATTCGACGGTCACCAACTGAAGGAGGTCCGTTGTGAATATCAACGCTACTCTAATTGGACAATCGATCGCGTTTGCCGTGTTCGTGTGGTTCTGCATGAAATTTGTATGGCCACCGATCATCAAGGCTATTGAGGAACGTCAGAAGAAAATTGCTGACGGCCTTAATGCCGGTGAACGTGCTCAAAAAGATTTAGAGAAAGCCCAGCAAGAAATTGCCGAGCAGCTGAAAGAAGCGAAACAGCAAGCCGCTGAAATCATTGAACAGTCGAAAAAGCGTGGTGCTAAAATTGTTGAGGAAGAAACTCAACGAGGCCACGAAGAACGTGAAAAAATCGTTGCGTCTGGACATGAAGAAGTGACTGCTGAGCGTAACCGCGTTCGTGAAGAGCTGCGTAAGCAAGTCGCCGTATTGGCGGTGTCTGGGGCTCAGAAAATCATTGAGCGTGAAATTGATAAAGACGCTCATAGCGACATTGTTGAAAAACTGGTCGCTGAACTTTAATAAAGGGGTTTGAGCTTATGTCAGAACTGACTACGGTCGCTCGCCCTTACGCAAAAGCAGCTTTTGATTTTGCTTTAGAACAGGGAGCGCTCGATAAGTGGGCAGAAATGCTTAGCTTCGCTGCTGCGGTAGCGCAAGACGAGACTATTGCCTCATTTTTGAGCAGCTCTTCGACTGTTGGAAAAACGACAGATGTTTTCTTGGGTGTTTGCGGCGACGAGCTCGACGATAACGCTAAGAATTTCGTTAAAGTACTGGCTGAAAATGAACGTTTGCCAGTGCTTCCAGCGGTTAGTGAGCTCTATCAGACGCTTCGTGCTGAACATGACAAAGAAGTCACTGTAGATGTTAAGTCAGCGGTTAAACTGCTGAAAGCACAACAAACGGCTTTGAGTAAAGCACTTGAGAAGCGCCTGCAACGCAAAATTAAGCTGAACTGCAGTGTCGACAAGTCCATTATTGGCGGACTTGTTATAGAAGCTGGTGATACCGTTATTGACGGCACCTTGCGCGGCAAGCTCGACAGACTTGCTTACGCACTGCAATCCTAATTGGGGACTTGAGCATGCAATTGAATTCAAATGAAATCGCAGAACTGATCAAACAGCGAATTGAGAAGTTCGAAGTCACCAGCGAAGCCCGCAACGAAGGTACCATCATGTCTGTACAAGACGGTATCATTCGCATTCACGGACTTGCAGACTGTCTGCAAGGTGAAATGGTCGAGCTACCTGGTAATCGTTACGCTATCGCACTAAACCTTGAACGTGATTCGGTTGGTGCGGTTGTTATGGGTCCTTATGCAGACTTGCAGGAAGGCACCAAAGTAAAATCTACCGGTCGTATTCTGGAAGTTCCGGTTGGCGAAAAACTGTTGGGCCGTGTGGTTAACACACTAGGTCAGCCTATCGACGGTAAAGGTCCAATTGAAGCTGACGGCTATGAGCCAGTTGAGAAAATCGCCCCGGGCGTTATCGAACGTCAATCGGTTGATCAGCCAGTACAAACTGGTTACAAATCAATTGACTCGATGATTCCAGTTGGTCGTGGTCAGCGTGAGCTTATCATTGGTGACCGTCAGACAGGTAAAACAGCTTTAGCCGTAGACGCTATTATCAACCAGAAAGATTCTGGTATTAAGTGTGTTTACGTAGCCATTGGTCAGAAGAACTCAACCATCTCTGCTGTTGTACGTAAGCTGGAAGAGCACGGCGCATTGGAAAACACCATTGTGGTTGCGGCTTCTGCTTCTGAATCTGCAGCATTGCAATACTTAGCAGCTTACTCAGGCTGTACTATGGGTGAATACTTCCGTGACCGCGGTGAAGACTCTCTGATTGTATACGATGACCTGTCTAAGCAGGCTGTTGCATACCGCCAAATTTCACTGTTGTTGCGTCGTCCGCCAGGCCGTGAAGCATTCCCTGGTGACGTTTTCTACCTTCACTCTCGCTTACTTGAGCGTGCAGCGCGTGTTAACGCTGACTACGTAGAAAAATTCACTGACGGTAAAGTAAAAGGCCAGACAGGTTCTTTAACTGCCTTACCTATCATTGAAACTCAGGCAGGTGACGTATCGGCGTTCGTACCGACTAACGTTATCTCAATCACCGATGGTCAGATCTTCTTAGAAACTGACTTGTTTAACTCAGGTATTCGTCCTGCGGTTAACGCCGGTGTCTCGGTTTCTCGTGTTGGTGGTTCAGCACAAACGAAAATCATCAAGAAATTGGGTGGCGGTATCCGTCTTGCCCTGGCTCAGTATCGTGAATTGGCGGCGTTCGCTCAGTTCGCATCTGACCTTGATGAATCGACTCGTTCACAGTTGGAACACGGTCAGCGTGTAACCGAACTGATGAAACAGAAACAGTACAAGCCTATGAGCGTGTCTCAAATGGCTGTATCAATTTATGCCGTTGAAAAAGGCTTCTTGAAAGACGTAGAAATCGACAAAATCATGGATTTTGAAGAATCTCTGCAATCTTTCATGGCGAGCGAATACGCCGAGCTAATGGCTGAGATTGATAAAACTGGCAACTATAACGACGACATCGATGCGCAACTGAAAGCTGCGCTTGAGAAATTCAAGCAAACGCAATCATGGTAATCGCACCTGGCCGCAGTAGCGGCCATTTGTCGTTGAGTTAACAGGAGAATCGTCATGGCCAGCGGTAAAGAGATAAAAACTCAGATCTCGAGTATCGGTAATACTCAGAAGATCACCAGTGCTATGGAAATGGTCGCTGCGTCGAAAATGAAAAAGGCGCAGGGACGTATGGAGGCAAGTCGCCCCTATGCGGACACCATTCGCAAGGTGATTGGTCATGTGGCGCGCGGTAACCTTGAATATCGTCATCCATTTATGGAAGA
>JBNJDZ010000014.1:0-35975 GCA_051745385.1 Pseudomonadota bacterium
TGGTGCCCGGAGGCGGAATCGAACCACCGACACGAGGATTTTCAATCCTCTGCTCTACCGACTGAGCTATCCGGGCAACGGCGTGTATTAAACGTTTTTTTCGGTTTCGAGTCAACCGCTTTTCGTTGCTTTTTTACTGTTTGCTCAGTAATTGCGCATTACACGCTTGTTTTGGTGAATTATTCAACGCGTAAGTAGGTGCTTCCGGCTAAACAGTGCTCGTAAAAGTTTGTCCAGCGGACTCCTTCACGTGGCGCCAGTGAGCCCTTTCGTACCTGACTGTCAATTTGTTTCTTCACAGCTTTGGCCATGTACTCGGTATTGTACTGCATGGTTTGTAGTACTTTCTCGGCCGATGTGCCCGGTACCACTTCTTCAATATAGAAATCGCCGGGTTCGTCGTCGTGGCAGTACACGTGCACCTCTGTTAAGCGGCCAAACAGGTTATGCATATCGCCCATAACGTCTTGGTATGCGCCGGTGAGGAATAGACCCACGTGGTAATCCTCGCCTTTACGTAGGTTATGCATGGGGATGTGATCGCTGATTTCGGTACCTTCAACGTACTTACTGAGCTTACCATCACTATCGCAGGTAATATCGACAATTGAGCAGCGTACTTCGGGCTGTTCGTTCAGGCGCGAAATAGGCACCACCGGCAGCACTTGCCCGATGGCCCAGGTATCGGCGGCTGACTGAAATACCGAAAAGTTACACAGGTACTGACTGGCGAGCATGTCTTCCAACTCTTCCAGCTCCTGAATGACGTAACTGTCTTTATCCAGCGAATGGTGAATGTCGGTAAGGATTTGCCAGTACATGGTGTCTAACTTAGCCATTTCACTGAGCGACAGTATGCCCAGTTTAAAGGCTTCGTAGGCATTTTGCTTATAGCCAGCGGCGTCGTTATAACGTTCCTGCGGGTGGAACTGGTCGCCGGAGCTGTGCAGTTCGCGCATGTTCTTAACTAAAATGTGTTCGTTCTCGCTGGCGCTGATATCGAACTTTGTACCGGCCGGTTTCATTTCGCCAACAATGTTGGTGACAACGCAGCTGTGATGCGCTGTCATCGCCCGGCCACTTTCACTGACTAAGTTAGGGTGGGGCACCTGTTCGAGATCACAAATTTGTTTAACGCCCCAGACAACGTCAGCCACGTACTCTTCCGTGGAGTAATTTCGCGAGGAGTCACTGGTGGTACTGGTACCATCGTAATCGATGCCTAAACCGCCACCGATATCCAGGTATTCTAAAGGTACGCCTTCCTGTACTAATTTGGCGTACAAACGCGCGCCTTCGTTGACGGCTTCTTTAATCTTACGAATATCGGACAGCTGACTACCAATGTGAAAATGCAGCAGTTTGGCACAGTGCAACATGTCTTCTTCGCGCAGGCGTTCAATAACATTAAGAATTTCGGCAATGCTCAGGCCAAACTTGGCGCGGTCGCCGCTGGAGCCGGCCCACTTACCGGAGCTTTTCACCATCATTTTTGAGCGCAGACCAATCATGGGTTCAACGCCCATTTGTTTCGCCAGCGGAATGAGCATTTCCAGCTCACTGAACTTTTCAATAACTATGATCATTTTACGTTTTAGCTGACGGCCAAGCAGCGCCAGAGTCAGGTAGTCTTTGTCTTTGTAGCCATTGAGAATGGTCAGCGCGTCCGGGTTGTCGTTGTACGCCATTACCGCCATCAGTTCCGGCTTAGATCCGGCTTCAAGGCCATAATTATAAGGTTCGCCTGCGTCCATGATTTCTTCAACCACTTCCCGCATCTGGTTCACTTTAATTGGGAATACACCGCAATACTGCCCCTGATAATTGGCGTCGGCTATTAGCTTACCGAAGGTCTCGTTAATGATTTCAACCTGCGAGCGCAAAATGTCATGAAAGCGTATAACGGCCGGAAACTGAATGCCTTCTGAAATAATTTCATCCACCACTTCCTTCATATCAATGGTGACATCCGGCAGGCGGTGGTTAGGACGAATTTGAATGTTGCCGTTTTCGCCAATGGAGAAATAGCCCGCACCCCAGCGGTTAACGCCGTATAGCTCTTCTGCTTGATCGATATTCCAGTCTGACATCTCAGGCTCCCGACTGTTGTAAAACGAGTAATAATTCGCGCACAATTTTGGCGGCGAACACGTCGGAATTGCCGGTCGGATCGATTTGCGGTGACAACTCAACCACATCAGCACCGACCAGATTTTTTTGCCGTAGTAGTTTCATCAGACTGACAAAGGAATGAAAATCTTCACCGCCCGGCTCCGGGGTTCCTGTGCCTGGTAAAAAAGAAGGATCGAAATAATCGAGATCCAGCGTTAGGTAAACCGGACGGTCTTTAGCAATAGCTTCAACACTGTCGAGAAAGTCTTTACGCGAGCTGCGGATGGTTTTGTGTTCTTTCATCCACTGGTACTCGTCGCGTGTACCGGAGCGAATGCCGTACTGAATCAGCTCATGGCCGGGGCCAAAGTGATCGACCGAACGACGAATAATAGATGCATGCGAATAATGGTAGCCGAGGAAGCCATCACGTAAATCAGCGTGAGCATCCAGATGCAGCAACACCATATCGGGGTATTGTTTCAAGTACTTCACAATAGGCGCATAAGAAATAGAATGCTCACCGCCTAAGGTCAGCAGTTTAATTTTTTCCTGAGCCAGGTCGACTGAATCAAATATCGCGTTAAAGTCGTGAACCGCGTGATGCCATTGTTTCTCTTCGTCGTCATCGAAGCCCAGACGCAGGTTACCTAAGTCGTAGAAGCTTTGATCTTCTAAGTCGGCGTCAAGGTACGGCGAGTAAGACTCAATGTCCTCAGAAACCGCGCGTAAACCGTCGGGCCCTTCTCGGGTGCCTTTACGAAAACAGGCGGTACCATCAAAACCAAACCCAAGAATATGGGTATGTCCCGGGTGTAAATCGGTGCTGTGCTCGGCGCCGAAAAACGGGCGGCTCGGGTCATTTAATGGTACGGGTAGTGGCACCGTTAGTGGCGTTAGGGGCATTGTCGTTGCAGACCTCTCTTACTTTGTCGATTTGCTGCGATCTTTTTTGATCGGATTAAACAGACTTTGTTGAATATTAATTAACTCTTCGCTCAATTTTTTACGTTGAGTCCAGGTGTCAGCGAACGGTGTTTCGCTGAGTTCGTTCGCGGTAACACCAGCCATAACGCCAGTTTTATTTTGCCGGACTAACTCAACAGCGTGCACACCCAGACGAGTACCTAAAATACGATCCATTGCCGTAGGGCGTCCGCCGCGTTGAACGTGGCCGAGTAAACACGGACGACAGGGTAAGTTAAGACGATCTTCTAACTGTTCCGCAAGTCGAACTGCACCGCCGGGCCATTGGTTTTCACATAACACCATAACGTAGCTGGAGTCTCCGCGTACGCGCTGCACCGACTCTATGTGTTTAACCAAAGCTGCCACGGTTAAGGGTTTATCTTTTTGTAGCTCCGGCAGAATCATTCGCTCGGCACCACTTGCCATAGCGCTGCTAATACCAATATAACCGGCATTGCGGCCCATAACCTCAACGATGAATACGCGATCCATGGCCTCGGCGGTATCCCGGATTTTATCCAGCGCATCCATGGCAGTTTCTACTGCCGTGTCATAGCCAATAGTGTTATCCGTGCCAAAGAGATCATTATCGATGGTGCCGGGTATGCCTATAATGGGACCTTCCCAAAAGTTGGCTAAATGCTCAGCGCCACGAAATGAACCGTCGCCGCCGATAACGATAAAGGCATCAATTTGGTGTGCATCTAAATTCGTTGCCGCTTCGCGTGCACCTTCTTCGGTTCTGAAACGCTCGCTGCGGGCACTTTTAATAATAGTGCCCGAATACTGCAATATGTGTTCAACGTCTTTGCGATCTAACTTTACGAAGTCGTTATTTAAGAGTCCTTCATAGCCATGGCGAAAGCCCATGACCTCGATACCATAGTTCTCCGCGGCCAGAACAACGGCTCGGATAGCGGCATTCATGCCCGGGGCATCGCCACCACTGGTTATAACGGCAATGCGGTTTATTGTGTTAGCAGATGACACAATCTCTACTCCTTGATAATGTCGTATGCGTAGCTTAAACGACCTGCAGGCCGTGACCAAGAGGAAATTTCATGAGCACTGATGTTGTACGTTTTGATTATTCAGAATTATCGGACTGGGCGCGCACTTGTCTGACCGAGGCGGGGGCTTCGGGGGAGGTTGCACGCAATGTAAGTTATTACCTGTTGGAAGGCGATTTACTGGGGTTTAGTACCCATGGTTTAATCCGCTTGTTGAACAACTGCCAATGGTTGCGCGACGGCAAGAGCCTGGCAAAAGGGCAGCCGGTGGTATTAAGTGAGCGTGCTGCCGCAGCTAACTGGGACGCGCAATTTTTACCGGGACCCTACGTGGTGCCACAGGCTATTGATGCGGCCTGCAAAATGGCTCAACAAGCCGGTACCGGAACGGTAGTTGTAAGACGCAGCCAGCATGTCGCCTCATTAGCTGCTTATTTGACCATAGCCACGGAGCAAGGGTTAGTGGTCAGCCTGATGTGCTCAACACCCGGACAACGCGCTGTGGCGCCTTTTGGTGGTAAAGAAGCCGTATTTTCTCCCAACCCTTTTGCGGTGGGTGTGCCCAGTTCTGGCGATCCACTGTTATTTGATATCAGCTTTTCTATGACCGCTGCCGGGAAAGTGCGCCAGGCAAAGGCCAACGGCACCAAGCTGCCATACAAAGCATTGATAAAACCCGACGGCGAATGGACCGATGATCCCTCAACTTTCTTTGATTCGCCGGGTAGCGCGATAGCACCGCTGGGTGGGGAACAGCTCGGCTATAAAGGCTATGGTCTGACACTGTTCAGTGAAATTTGGTCCATGGCGTTAAGTCAGTATGGTCGTCGGCAGGGTGCTGATGACGGTGACGCGAACTCGGTATGGATACAGGTGATTGATCCGGAAGCTTTTGGGGATAAACAGGCGTTTTTAAAGCAGGTTGATGATTTGTTGGAAGATAGCCGAAAAAGTGCTGCAGCTGATCCACAACAACCGGTGCGTATTCCCGGAGAAGCTGCCCAGCAACGCAAACGAGAGCAATTGCAGCAGGGGGTTTACTACAGCCGCGCAACGTTAAAAGTGCTGCAACGCTGCGCTGAGTTTTGTGGGGTTGAATTACCTAAGGCTGTAAGCGGGTAATACGCCAGTTAGCGGCATCTTTGCTGTACAGGTAGCGGTCATGCAAACG
Organism: Pseudomonadota bacterium; assembly: GCA_051745385.1. GTDB lineage: Bacteria > Pseudomonadota > Gammaproteobacteria > Enterobacterales > Alteromonadaceae > Idiomarina. The sequence goes on from JBNJDZ010000014.1 coordinate 5,263, forward strand.
ATGCTGACCGCCTTGCCAGAACTCAAATTGCTGAGGCTCGACGCAATAACCACCCCAGTGCTCGGGGCGCGGCACTTCGGTATTCTCATATTCGCGCAGTAGCGACTGGTAGTGGCTTTCCAGTACATCGCGGCTTTCTACCGGGCGGCTTTGCTGCGACGCAAGGGCGGCTACCTGACTTTCTTTGGGACGTGAATGGAAGTAGCGATCGTTGTCTTCACTGTCCAGCGGGATAGCGCTGCCGGTAATGCTAATTTGTCGTTCCAGCGGAAGCCAGGCAAAGTGCAGGTTGACCTGCGAGTTCGTACTTATATCCTGGCCTTTTTGGCTATTTTTATTGGTGTAAAACCGAAAGCCTGTATGGTCATAGCCCTTTAATAAAACAATACGCTGACTTGGCACACCTTCACTATTGACCGTTGCCACCGTCATGGCGGTAGGGTCGCTCAATAAACCGCTGTCTATAGCTTGCTGCATCCACAGTTCAAATTGTTTGACCGGGTCTGAGTTCAGTTGCTCTCGGTGCAAACTGCCTAACCCGTACTCTCTACGCATTGCTTGTAAATCCATGACCGCTCCTTATGGACTTTGGGATGGTCCCGCTTTCAGTTTCCAATCCGGTTGTTATACTACTTTCTATCCAGATAACGCTGTCGTATTTTTTCCATCGCATCCAGATTGTCCAGCATAAGCCCGACCATTTCAGGGTCGAAGAATCTACCGCTGTGTTGCAAAAGATAATCTGCAGCGTCTTTGGATTCTTTGGCATCACGATAATTGCGCTGCGTGCGCAGCGCATCAAAGTGGCTGGCAATGGTCATTATACGGGCATTAAGGTCAATGTCTTTACCTGATTTCTGACTCGGAAAGCCTGAGCCATCCCAACGCTCATGGATATCCTGTGCTATAGCAGCTGCAATTTTCGCAACAGCGGTATCGGTTTGGCGTAAGTAATCATGCCCCTGAATCACTTTCTGCATGATTTCTTCATAGTCATGAATACTCAAGACATCGGCACGCTGAGCTAGCTCTATTTGTACCGATACTTTACCTATATCGTAGACCGATGCAGCCTGCTTTAAAGCTTCCGCCTGTTCGTGCGTTGCGCCGGAAAAAATAGCCAGTTGTCCGGCCATTTCAGCTGAGCGCTTAACATGATGGCTGATTTCATCAATTGAGTGCTTTTCAATAGCCTCTCCAACGCAATACAGCAATTCACGTTGAGCTTCTCGCTCGTTCTCAGTGGCCTGCAGGTTATCAATAGCAATGGAGCTATTATTCACAAAAAGGCCTAATAAGTTTTGATCAAGCTCAGATAAGTCACGGACACCGCGAATGAAGAGTAAATACTGACGAGAACTGCTGGTTTTATAAAGACCGTAGTAATTATTGTCGACAATACGGAAATCGACATTCTGCGAACTTTGCTGCATTGGGCGTACGATATCCCAGTCAATTTCGCTTTTGACAGGTTGTCCTGCGGCACCTTCGTATTCTCCGGTGCCACCGATAATTTCAAAGGGCTCACTGGTATCCGAACTGGCGGTTAGTGCGTCAATTCGACAATACATGGCATCGTCAGATAAGGTTATCAGGGCAACAAGCTGCTCCAGTATTCCTTGACATAAACCGTGCATTGAACGGGCCGAAAACACCTCTGCTGATGCGTTAATGACTTTCTCTAAGCCTCGCTTGTTGCGTTCAATGGCTTTTAAGTCGCGGTAAGCACGAAGGCACGAGTACATGAGAGTGACCAATTTGCGATAAGTCAGCTCGGTTTTCTCTTTGTAATCATCAATGTCGTAACGCGCAATCACGTCTTCTTCTGGTGCCTGACCCGGTTGTCCGGTACGTAGAACAATGCGGATTAACCGGTTCTTTCGGGTTTCTCTCACCCATTGTGCGACATCTAAGCCAGCGTGGTCAGTTTCCATGACCACATCGAGCAGCATCATGGCGATGTCGGTGTTTTCCTGCAAAAACGCAATAGCGTCTTTACCCGAGTAAACCGAATGGAACTCTAGTGGGCGACCATCAAGCTTAAACTCGCCCAGCGCCATTTTGGTGATGGTGTGAATTTCTTCATCGTCATCGACAATCAATACATGATAAGGCTCAGAAGCTTCTGCGACTGTTGCATCGGGTTCGTCTTCAGAAAACAGAAAATCATCGTTCATGATGCTGCTACTCCATTAATAAACGCGTTCGCCTGCAACGTAGGTCTGCTCAACCTGAGTTTGCCAAATTTGGCTGGAATCAACGGCAAAAGGGTTCTGCTCCAGCACAATAAAGTCAGCCCATTTACCGGGCTCGAGTGAACCAAGTGACTTCTCCTGCCAGGCACTGTAGGCGGCATCAATAGTAAAAGAACGCAAGGCCTGCTCAAGACTCATTTTTTCTTCGGCATACCAGCCACCAGCGGGCATGTTATCGCGATCCTGGCGAGTAACGGCTGCGTGCAGTCCGTAGAAGGGGTTCGCTAATTCAACCGGGAAGTCAGACCCTGCAGCAATAACCGTACCCTCATCCAGTAATGTCTGCCATGCATAAGCTCCGGCCATACGTTCAGAACCCAGACGATCCTCCGCCATATTTTTGTCGCTGGTAGCGTGAGTAGGTTGCATAGAGGCAATCAGGTTAAGCTCGGTAAAACGTTTCAGGTCATCGGGGTGCACAATTTGTGCATGCTCAATGCGATTACGTAAGTTGCGGCCACCCAGTTCATCATAAACTTTAGCCAGGTTATCCAGAACGACACGGTTAGCCCGGTCGCCAATGGCGTGGGTATTTATCTGAAAACCGTGCGGGATGATCAGTTTATAGAGATCCTGAATTTTCTTCTCTGAAGTCACCATCAGTCCGTGGTTGTCGTGGTCATCGCTGTAAGGCTCTATTAAAGCAGCCCCGCGGCTTCCCAGTGCACCGTCGGCGTAGATTTTAACGCTGCGGATGGCCAGTTTCTGGTCCTGAGTTTCGTAGGGACCCTCTGCCAGCAGTTGGGCGAGTTTGGGTTCTGTTGCGGCGATCATGCCGTAAACCCGAAGCGGCATGCGCCCTTGGTTATGCAGACCTTTATAAATGGATATTTCATCAGAATTAATGCCCGCATCGTGGACGCTGGTAATGCCGAGTTTAACCAGGTGCTGAAAAGCCAGCTCGTATGCTGCCCGTTGCTGTTGTAGCGAAGGTTCGGGAATAATGTCTTCGACCAGCTGCATCGCATTATCGACAAGAACACCTGTTGGGTTACCTTGCTCGTCACGGACAATTTCACCGCCTTCAGGAGAGACGGTATCTTTATCAATACCTGCACGACGCAGCGCTTCACTGTTTGCCCAGCCTGCGTGGGCATCGACGCGCATCAGCCAGACGGGACGGTCGCTGACAACTTCATCAAGGTTGGCTGCGCTGGGGAATACTTTATTCTTCCATTGTTCCTGGTTCCAGCCCCGGCCGGTAATCCACTCTATTTCCGTCTGTTCTTTGGCGTAGCTCCGCACTTTTCGAACCGCGTCAGAAACGGACTCTGTGTCGCGTAAATCCACTTGTAAAAGACTGTTACCTAAACTTTGGATATGTCCATGGGCGTCAGTTAACCCTGGGAGTACAGTTTTACCATTCATATCGACGGTACTATCTATATCAGCAAAGCGCTGTGCGAGAGTCTCGCCGCCTATAGCCTGAATCTTTCCGTTTTCCACCAGCATGGTTGAGAATTCCTGTAATACAGCGTTTTCTCCGGCAGGGCTGGTCAGGGTGTAGCCCTTCATGTTGGTATATAAGGTGTCGGCGATGGCTGAAGCTGATAAGCCCAAGCTTATAACTAAGCAGGTAATACGTCGCATTATAATTTAACTCCGTGGCAAATAATTTAGACAACACTATAGCGTTTTTACTGTACAACCGCCTAGGTGTTGCCAGAGATTTTTGTTAACTAAGTTAACATGACATTCAGGAAGCTGTTAGATAACCGTAAAAAACTTGCTGTCTGTTATAATTTAGGTATGCTAAAAGTTAATTGAATAAGCATTATTTTGGATTTCAGGATGAAAGTTCTAATTATTGATCCGCAGTTTTTTATGCGTGCTGGTCTTATACAAATTCTTACTAATTATGCGAACCAACCCTCAATTTACGAGGCTGATTCGTTTGAGATTGCGGAAAGTTATTTAGCAGCTGATGATTACGATCTGATTTTTTTAGAGATGGATTTGCCGGATGCTGAAATCCGCCCAGCTCTGCAACGTTTGAAGAAAGTTGCGCCGCGTACGCATATCGTCTTGTTTACTCGACCACGTTCCATCTCTGAAGTACGTCAGGTACTGGCGGCAGGGGTTCGTAGTTATTTGCCGAAAGACAGTTCAGCTGAGCAGGCAAAGCTGGCGATCCGCGCTTTGCTAAATGGTGACCGTCATATTCCTGATGACCCGCATCTTAATGAACCTCGTGATAAATCCAGCGGTGCAGAAAGCTTCTTGTCTCCGCGCCAATTGGAAATTATGCAATTATTAGCACAGGGCTTATCGAATAAAGAGATAGCTAATATTCTGGGTATTACCGAAGGCACCATTCGTGTGCACTTGTCTGCAATATTTAAGGCCATAAAAGTATCAAACCGTACAGAAGCAACGCTTTGGTATTTATTAAGGCAGAAAAAGTTAGTCGACTAAGCTTTAATTTATGTCACTGAACCGTTTGATCTCTGAGCTGGAAAAACATCGACACGCGCCAACCGAATTGTGGAATCCCCCTTACTGCGGCGAGATCCCAATTCATATTGCCGCTAATGGTGATTGGTTCTACCAGGGTAGTCAGATAAAACGTCAGGCTCTGGTTAAGTTGTTTGCCTCGGTTCTGGTGGTAGAGGACGGTGATTATTTTTTAGTAACACCTGCTGAAAAAGTTAAAATTACTGTTGAAGATACACCTTTTGTTGTCGTCGACTGGGAACAAAGGGAAAAAGATGGTGAGCAATTATTGCTGTTAACCACCAACATCGGTGATACTCTGGTATTAAGTTCTGAACATCCGCTCACAATGAAAGAGGGCATTCCTTATATTGTGATGCAAAGAGGATTGACAGCAAGAGTACATCGCAATGTATTCTATCAGTGGGTTTCACACGCAGAGTCACGAACTGTCGATGGACAAGAGCAGTGGTATCTTTCGAGTGCGGGTGAAACGTTTGTGTTAGGGAATGTGAAATAGGACGTTGCGGTAAACTCGTCTATGACAAAAACAAGAACAGTCTACCTAGTTGAACAGCAACCAGAGCGTCGTCAGCATTTTGAAACGGTATTGACCTTTATTGGTGAAACCGTTGAAGTCATATCTCCTTCGGACACTCTTAAACTCTCTGCAACCGATGCTCTGTGTGTTATTGCCGGCAATGGCGTTGATAACTTGATAGAGCTGGCCGGCGATTCGCCACACCTTCCTTTTATTTGTGCGAACACACAACAGCACCAGGCATTACAAAAAGCCAATGTTATTGGCCCGCTGGAAGACTCTTTCGACTACGCCAGCTTGTCGAATATGCTGCATTACTGTCAGGCGTACCACCAGCAAATGCCAATTAAGCCAGCAAGAACCCGGCATCCCGGCAGTGGTAAACTGGAGCAGACCTTAATTGGTAATGGCCGCACTATGAAACATGTGCGCCAGTTAATCGAACAAGTAGCGGTAACCGATGCCAACGTTCTTGTTCTGGGAGAGTCCGGAACCGGTAAAGAGGTTGTTGCCCGCGGCATTCATGATTTATCGGAACGCAGTAAAGGGCCTTTTGTGCCTGTTAACTGTGGCGCTATTCCGGGCGACTTGTTAGAAAGTGAGTTATTCGGGCATGAGAAAGGGGCATTTACCGGGGCAATAGGTGCACGCAAAGGGCGCTTTGAACTGGCTCAGGGGGGAACCCTCTTTCTGGATGAAATTGGTGATATGCCAATGCCAATGCAGGTGAAACTGCTACGGGTCTTGCAGGAAAGAACTTTTGAACGAGTGGGAGGCAGCAAAAGTATTGTTGCCGATGTACGGGTTGTTGCAGCAACCCACCGTGAGCTGGAACAGATGATTATTGACGGTAAATTCCGCGAGGATTTGTATTACCGTTTGAACGTTTTTCCAATTGAAATGCCTGCATTGCGCGAGCGTCAGGAAGACGTACCGTTGTTATTACAGGAACTGACCCAGCGTTTTAAAAAGGAGCGTGGGGTAGGTGTGCGTTTTACCGAAAGGGCACTGGAATCGCTTTCTTATCATCGTTGGCCGGGTAACGTACGTGAACTGACCAACCTGATTGAGCGCTTGACCATTATGCACCCTGACAGCTTGGTGGATGTTCCTGATTTACCGCCGAAATATCAGCATGTTGAGCACAGTGCTCCAAGTCCTGACTACCCGGAAGAAATGCTGGAGCGTGAAGCGCTTAGTGCCATTTTCAATGAGTCGGACGATGACAACGGCGATGCGGAAGCTGTACCAGATAATGACAGTTCAGAACTACCGGATGACGGCGTTAATTTAAAAGACATGCTGACAGAAATAGAAACCGGAATGATAGCCCAGGCTCTGGACAAGTCGGACTGGGTGGTGGCTAAGGCCGCCGAGTTACTTAGCATGCGGCGTACGACTCTGGTTGAGAAGATGAAAAAGTACGGAATTCAAAAAGATTAAAAGAAAGTGTCAGTCTTTTGACAACAAGTAACAACCTAACCAACTGAAAAACAAAGAAATTATACTGGCATCCATTTTGCATTAACCTCTCCATAGTCGTTAATTGGAGATGTCAGTATGGCCACTTATCATCAAATTATTGATGCCATGCCAAATGCCGTAATTTTACTGGACAGTCATGGGTTTGTGGATTATTGCAATGACAACGCAACGGGACTTCTGGGTCATCCTTTAAAAGGTTACCTTTGGCGCGAGTTAGTCAGCGAGCTGTTTGCTCCTAAAGCTGATGACTGGCACGAGGTCTCTCTGCGTAACGGGCGCCGGGTCAGGCTGGATACTTCGGTTGTGAATGAAAAGCCGGGGCAGCTTATAGTCTTAACTGACTTAACGGAGACCCGCCGCCTGCAAAACCGCATTAGTCATCTACAGCGTTTATCATCCATGGGGAAAATGGTTGCTTCCCTGGCACATCAGATAAGAACGCCCCTTTCTGCTGCGATTCTTTATGCGCAGAACCTTAAACAGGGCACAATTTCCCCGGTAAAGCAGCAACGCTTTTCCGCAAAATTACTTTCCCGTTTGCATTCCTTAGAGCAGCAGGTCAATGACATGTTGTTGTTTGCCAAAAGTGGTGAGCAACCCATGTTGGATGATCTCAGTACTCAGAGCCTGATTGAACAAGTGCTTACAAATACAGAAAACTATGCCGAGCAACACCAGGTAAAAATTAATTGTATTGATTCAACTTCTGGGGCGGTGTTGCGGGCAAATCAAACCGCATTAGTCGGAGCGATACAAAACCTGGTTAACAACGCTATTGATGCTAGTGAGCCGGGGCAAGAGGTCTTAGTGAAGACCGATGCCGATAATGACAGCTGGCGAGTTTCGGTCATTGATGCGGGCTGTGGCATCCCTGAAGAAAAACAGGAGAATGTCTTCACCCCATTTTTCACAGAAAAGTCCAATGGCACAGGTTTAGGGCTTGCGGTCGTGCAAACGGTAGTTAAGGCACATAACGGGAGCATTGACTGGGAAAGCCAGTCAGCTAAAGGCAGCCGTTTCACTTTGTCTTTGCCGGTGCATCAATGGTCAAATAATCGATTGAGCGAGGTGCGTTATGGCTGAGCGACAAGTACTGGTTGTTGAAGACGACGTTTCTTTACGTGAAGCAATTATTGATACTTTGGAACTGGCTGACTGCCAGTGTCTGGAAGCCGCGAATGGTGAAGAGGCTCTGTTAATACTGAAAAAAGAGCCGGTATCTTTAGTCATTAGTGACGTCCAAATGCCGGGTATTGATGGTCTGCAACTGTTGCGCAGTATGAACAACCAGCAATACGACATTCCGGTTATTATGATGACCGCCTTTGCTAAGGTGGACGATGCGGTCGTTGCTATGCGCGAGGGGGCTGTTGACTATCTGACTAAGCCTTTTTCAATAGAAAAGTTGCAGACCTTGGTACAACGTTATTTACCGGACGGAGCCATTAACGACATTGAACCGGTTGCCGAGGAAGAGTCGAGCCAGGCTATTCTGAACATGGCTCGAAAAGTTGCTGCCAGCGAAGCCAGTGTAATGGTGACAGGCCCAAGTGGTACGGGTAAAGAAGTGCTTGCGCGTTATATTCACCAGCATTCTGAGCGTGCGAGTGGTCCCTTTGTGGCGATTAACTGTGCAGCAATCCCTGAGAACATGCTCGAATCGATGTTGTTTGGTTATGAAAAAGGAGCCTTTACTGGTGCGAATCAGTCGTCTCCCGGAAAGTTTGAGCTAGCTCAGGGGGGCACTTTATTGCTGGACGAAGTCACCGAAATGGCTATGCATTTGCAGGCAAAATTATTACGGGTTATTCAGGAGCGCCAGGTAGAACGGCTGGGCTCGCGTAAAACCATTCAGCTTGATGTCCGTTTAATTGCGACTTCTAACCGCAATCTTCAACAAGCGGTGCGCGAAGGGCAGTTGCGGGAAGATCTCATGTATCGGCTGAACGTGTTTCCGTTGCACTGGAAGTCTTTGCGTGAACGGCCTGCAGATATTATTCCTTTAGCTGAGAACTTATTGCAGCGACACAAGCAACGTTCCGGTATTAAAACACCTGTCATTTTTTCGGCAGCGGCTTTAAAGCAACTACAGACTTATTCTTGGCCGGGCAATGTGCGTGAACTGGAAAATGTCGTACAACGTGCGCTGGTTCTGCATCGCGGTGATGAGATCCAACCCGATGATTTAATGCTGGAATTGAATGATGTCGCTGAATCGGCGAGTGTATTTCCGGAACAAGTGAACACGTCCGACGATAAATCGGAAAACCTGGATGAGTCGCTTTTTCATCAAGAGTACCAAATTATCAAGGAAGCTTTGCAACGCCACCAGGGGAAACGGCAACCCGTTGCGGATGAATTAGGAATTAGTCCGCGTACACTACGTTATAAACTGGCGAAGATTCGTGAGCAGGGGCTTACCTTGACGGGCTCTTAAACGCTATTTGAAGTGATCCTATCTGCACTACTAGCCCTGTTCCTCAGGGCTTTTCTTTACACAATCTTATAAGTTGGCATTTTGCTTGCATAGTTAACCTTAAATAGAGTCAGTGATGAATTTTTGACGGGGTTAATTATGAAAGTGGAAGCAAACGCACTTTACCAACAGTTACAGTCTATGGCGACGCAGGCTTCTCAGCGTGACCAGCCTGCGAATGTGAACGCCCTTCAAGGTAATACTGCTCAGGCAGACTTTTCCAATATGCTGAAAAACGCAATGGATAACGTTAACGAACTGCAACAGACCTCAGGCGATTTGAAAACACGCATGGAGCTTGGTGACCCGAATGTCACGCTGGAGCAAACCATGATTGCCAGTCAAAAAGCGGGCATCGCGTTTGAGGCAACTGTTCAGGTACGCAACAAAGTGGTTGATGCGTACAAAGAAATTATGTCAATGCCGGTATAACCGCAGCAGCACTGGAGATATGAGTCGTGGCTGAATCAACAGACCTAATGGTACAAGACACCGATTTACCTGATAGCAACAGAACGGGTAATGAAGACGGTGGCGAAAAGACCGGCATTATGACGATGCTGGGTAACTTTGACATGCTGCGTCAGGTCATTGTGGTATTGGCGTTGGCGATTTGTGTGGCGATTGCTGTGTTTATTATGTTGTGGGCGCAGGAGTCAACCTACCGTCCTTTAGGCCAATTGGAAACTCAGGAGTTGATCAGCACACTGGATTATATGGATGCCAACGGTATCGAATACCAGGTTGAAGGTAGTACGGTTTCAGTGCCGGAAGAGAATTACGACGCTATTAAGTTGCAACTGACCCGTGCGGGTATTGATTACGGTAACTCAAGCAATAACGGCTCTGAAATATTAATGAGCGAACCAGGCTTTGGGGTTAGCCAACGCCTGGAACGTGAGCGTCTGGTACATTCTCGTGAAGTTCAGCTGGCTCGAGCTATTGAAGAAATTCAGAAAGTTTCCGGTGCGCGGGTATTGCTTGCTGTACCAAAAGAAAACGTTTTTGCCCGTCGTGAAAAACAACCGAAAGCGTCGGTTATGTTGAACGTGCGGGGGGGCACCTCGTTAAGCGAAGAAGAAGTTGCCTCTATTGTTGATATGGTTGCGTCCTCGGTAACCGGACTAAGCACTGAGCAAGTAACGGTCACTGACCAGGCAGGGCGGTTGCTGAATTCAGGCTCACAAAGTGCGCTGGCAGCAAAAAGCTCTCGAGAATACCAAATTGAACAGAAACGTGAAAAAGAATATCTGGAAAAAATAGACAGTATTTTGATTCCTGTGCTGGGCTATGACAATTATACCGCACAGGTTGATGTGACCATGGACTTCACCCAGCGTGAAGAAACTCAGCGTCAGTTTAATCCTGACATGCCGGCAATTCGCAGTGAAATGACGGTCGAGAACCGATCTGTCGGCAGCGCAATTGGCGGTATTCCTGGTGCATTAACGAATCAGCCGCCATTAGAGTCCGACATTCCGGAAGAAGCGGGTGCGGGTAATGCCGGCGGAGGTTCTAATGGCAGCAGCCACCGAGAAGCAACGCGTAATTATGAGTTAGACAACTCAGTAACTTATACCCGAAACCAAACTGGTACCATTAAACGTTTGAGTGTTTCCGTTGCAGTTAACCATGAAGCGGTAGCTGGAGAAGCGGGTGAAGACGAGACTCAGTCGCGTAGCGCAGAAGAAATGGCGAATATTCGTCGTCTCCTGCAAGGTGGTTTAGGTTTTGATATTAACCGTGGTGATAGTATTGAGGTCGTTTCAGTACCTTTTGCACAACTGCCTGACTTAAGCGCCGGAGAAACACCTTTATGGGAAGAACCCTGGTTCTGGCGAGCTTTCCGTCTGGTAATGGGTGCTTTGGTTATCATGGTATTGATTCTGGCTGTGGTTCGTCCAATGTTGAAAAAGCTAATGAACCCAGAATCTGGTGTTGAAGACGATGCTGAAGCATTCCTTGATGAGGAATCGATGGGCGATGAAACCATTGATCTGTTATCCTCACAATTTGACGAGAGTGCGGTAGGGTTCGGTGCGGATGGCAGCCTGCAATTACCGGATCTGCACAAAGATGAAGACTTGCTGAAAGCAGTAAGGGCGTTGGTTGCCAATGAGCCTGAGCTGTCCTCACAAGTGGTTAAAGCGTGGTTGAACGAAGATGCCTAATCAAGAAATGAAAACCAAGCGCGGTAAGGTCGAGTTTGATGTCGATACTTTAGAAGGTGTTGAGAAAGCGGCGATTTTGCTACTGAGTTTGTCGGAAGAAGACGCTGCCCAGATACTGAAACACCTGGAGCCTAAGCAGGTTCAGAAGGTAGGTATGGCCATGGCAAGCCTGGAAGACTTTAACCAGGACAAAGTTAATGCTGTGCACCATCTCTTCCTGGAGGAAATTCAGAGATTCACCAATATTGGCTTCAAGAGCGAAGAATTTGTGCGTAAGGCACTGACCTCGGCTCTGGGTGAAGACAAAGCTGGTAACCTAATTGAGCAGATTGTAATGGGCGGTGGCTCAAAAGGTCTGGACTCATTGAAATGGATGGACTCCAAACAGGTTGCAACGATTATTCGTAATGAGCACCCACAAATTCAGACCATTGTTCTGTCTTATCTCGATCCTGAGCAAAGTGCTGAAATTATGGCGCAATTCCCGGACAAGGTACGTCTGGACTTAATGATGCGTATTGCCAACTTAGAAGAAGTTCAGCCGGCTGCTTTGCAGGAACTGAACGAAATTATGGAAAAACAGTTTGCCGGTCAGGCTGGTGCCCAGGCAGCGAAGATGGGCGGCCTGAAAGCAGCAGCAAATATCATGAACTACCTGGATACCAATATCGAAGGTCAGTTGATGGACTCTATCCGCGAGCAGGACGAAGAGATGAGCCAGAACATTCAGGATCTGATGTTTGTATTCGAAAACCTGGTGGATGTCGACGACCGTGGTATTCAGAGCTTGCTGCGTGAAGTTGAAGGCGAAGTTCTGCAAAAAGCAATGAAAGGCGCAGACGAAGCGGTTCAGGAGAAAATCTTTAAGAACATGTCCAAACGTGCCGGCGACATGCTGCGTGACGATCTTGAAGCCATGGGGCCCATTCGTATTAGCGATGTAGAAGCTGCGCAGAAAGACATTCTTGCTGCGGCCCGTCGTCTGGCTGACGCAGGTGAAATTATGCTTGGTGGCGGTGGCGGTGACGAATTCTTATAAGGGCTTAACGCATAATGACCGATGATAAAGACGTAACACATCGTTGGGATTTACCTGACATGACATCTGAAGAGCTCAAGCAGGGCTCTCAGGTGAATGCGTTAAATAAACCTCGCCGCTGGCAATATGAACCACCCGAAGCCGATGATGAGCAAGAAGAAGAGCTGAAACCTCTGACGGCCGAGCAGTTGGAAGAAATTCGTCAGGCGGCGCGCGAAGAAGGTCACAAAGAGGGCTTTGACGAAGGCCGAAGTGAAGGCCTGAAAAAGGGTTATGATGAGGGCTACGAAGCTGGCAAAAAAGAAGGCTTTGAGGCGGGTCATGAGCAGGGCGTTGAAGCTGGCAAAGAAGCCATGAATGAGCAACAACAGCAACTGGAAACTCTTTTACAAAGCTTGTCCCACCCCAACGAGCGTATTACCGAAGCGGTGCAGGATGAACTGATTGAGATGGTAACGGAGTTGACAAAAGTCATTTGCCTTAATGTTGCTGAGAACTCGAAAGAGTTGGTTGTTAACGCTGTGCGTGAAGCTATTGCGGTTCTGCCGGTCACGGATCAGCGCGTAATTATTCATTTGAATGAAGAAGATTTAGCGTTACTGCAAAACGTCTACAACGAAGACGAGCTGAAGGAAAAAGGCTGGTTACTGAATAAAGATGAATTACTGGAGCGTGGCGGCTGCCGCGTGACAACCGAAAGTTCCACTATTGATTACACTCTGAGCAGTCGCATGGAAGATGTCTTCTCTAAAGTAAAAGGTTAACCCATGAGTGCTTCTGAACACCTGGTTGAACAGTTACGCAAAAAGCGGGAGCGCATTCAGAAACCCTCCGTCGCGGTATCAGGCTATTTAACTCGTGTGGTTGGTTTGATGTTTGAAGCCGTTGGTTGCCGTGCACCTGTCGGTTCGAGTGTTGCGGTAGAAGCTGACAGTGGTGACATCGAAGCCGAAGTTGTCGGGTTTGAAGGCAATATCAGTTACCTGATGCCAACCGAAGATGCTCATGGTGTCATACCGGGTGCCAGAGTCCGTCCGTTAAACCGAAAAAATCAATTACCGCTGGGTATGGAACTGCTGGGACGAGTTATTGATGCCCGCGGCGAACCTCTGGATGGCAAAGGTCCTATTTTCTCTGACGGTAAAACTTACCGTAGCAAACCAATGAATCCGCTAAATCGTCGCCAGGTGAAACAGCCTCTGGATGTGGGGGTTACTGCAATCAACGCTTGCTTAACCGTAGGGCAGGGCCAACGAATGGGCTTGTTTGCTGGTAGTGGTGTCGGTAAGAGTGTGTTGCTGGGCATGATGACGCGGGGTACCACGGCCGATGTCATTGTCGTTGGCCTGATAGGTGAACGTGGCCGAGAAGTAAAAGAGTTTATAGAAGAAATTTTAGGTGAAGAAGGGCGTGAAAAAGCTGTCGTTGTTGCGGCCCCTGCTGATCAATCGCCACTTATTCGTTTGCGTGGCTGCGAAACTGCGTCTCAGGTTGCGGAGTACTTCCGCGATCAGGGACTGAACGTTTTACTGCTGATGGATTCGTTGACTCGTTATGCCATGGCACAGCGTGAAATTGCATTGGCTGTTGGTGAACCTCCAGCGACAAAAGGCTATCCGCCGTCTGTTTTCGCGAAACTACCGGCTTTGGTTGAACGAGCGGGTAATGGCGGTGACGGGCAAGGTTCGGTTACTGCCTTTTATACGGTCTTAACTGAAGGTGATGACTTGCAGGATCCCATTGCGGATTCGGCACGGGCAATACTGGACGGACACATTGTGTTAAATCGTGAGTTGGCGGACAGTGGCCACTATCCGGCAATAGATATTGAAGGCTCTATTAGTCGTGTCATGCCGCAAGTGGTTTCAGAAGAGCATATGCAACAGGCCATTAAGGTTAGGCAGTGGTATTCGCACTATCGACGCAACCGCGATCTGATTTCCATTGGTGCTTATACGCGAGGAAGTGATCCGGCTATTGACCAGGCTATTGCAATGCAACCGCGCGTGAATCAATTTCTACAACAGAAAATGCAGCAGGTTGTGAGCTACGATGAGAGCTTATTGTTACTTAACCAGTTAGTGAATCCAAATCAAAAACAGTCGTCAGTCGGAGGCGTGTAAGTTATGGCTGAGCTGGCGCAGCTGCAGATGCTACTGGAGTTAGAGCAAAGACGGGAAGACAAAGCTGCTCAGGATTTCGCACAGGTTCAGCAACAGGTGCAGGAACAACAGATGCGCCTGGATGGTATGTCAAAATATCGACTCGACTATTTAAATCAGCTGCAACAACGGGGACAAGGCGGTATTACTTCTATCCAGGTTGGTCAGTACCACGCGTTTGTCGGCAAGCTGGATGAAGGTGTTGAACAGTTGCATCACGAGGTTGTTAAGCTGCAACAGGTACTGCAACAACGAAAAGAACGTTGGTTGGCGCAACGACGTAAGCGTGAGTCAGTTGATTTTCTGATTAAGGAACGCAGAAAACGCGAGCAAATCGCACAGGCGCGAAAAGAGCAAAAGAATTTGGATGACTTCAGTAGTCAGCGCTTTATCCGTGACAGAAAATAGTTGGAACAAAAATTGCTTGGTTATTGATGATAAAATTAAGCACAGCGTCAATAAGCACTTAATTCAGGAAAAATACTATGCAACAGCTGCTCAATTTAACCGAATCTGCCGATAACTTTGCCCGTATGGGGAAAGGGAAAGAGCTATCAGTGAAAAACGCTGAAGGCGAAAGCAGTGAGTTCTCTCGTTTGATGATCAAGCAAAATTCCGGCGATAAAGAGCTGCAACAGTTGGCCGCGAAAATAGAAGCGCATCAGGCTGCCAACGGCAACTCTAAAGGTGGTGAAGTTGACCGAAAAAATGTCGGTGAGCCGGTTACCCGAAACCTATGGGAGCTGTTGCAGCAAATGCAGCAGGAAACTGCTGATATCAAGGTCGAAGACAAGGCGGCTGTCATTGGTGAAATTGAAGTTGAGCTTGGTAAAGGCGAGCTGGAATTAAGTGATGAAGAGCTGTCAAAAATGCTGCAGGCCTTGTTAGCCAAGCTTGATAAAGCGAGTGCAGATGGTGAGAGTAGCGAGAAAGTGATGACGGACGCGGAGCGGCAGAAGTTTGCCGATCAATTGTTGGCCGGCATGACGGATAAAGACAAACAAGCGTTGCAATCAAAATTGCAGCAGATGATACAAGCCGTTGAACAAGGTGAAAACGCCAGTGAAATGGTGGAAGATGCGGGTAAGTTTATTGTTAACCTACTGGAGCCTATGTTACCGAAAGCCGATGCGGATAAGTTACTGGCCGATAATGAAAAGGCACTGACTCAAGCGTTGAACCAGGCGGCCGAACAAGCTATTGCACAGCAATCCGTGGATAAAGGAACAACGAAGCCGCAAAGCTCAGAAGAGCTGCTCACCATATTGAAACAGTTGGAGCAGCAGGTTTCGGCACAAAAGGCGAAAGGCGAGAATAGTGAACTAAGCTTGGCGGAACAGAAAAAGTTACAGCAATTTACTGCTGAGCTACGTCAGCTTTTAGCTGGTCAGAATAACGACACTGATAAGTCTCAGGCGTTAAGTAAAGAACAGTCGGCCAAAGCAGAACAGCTTTTGGCAGAAATACGACAACTCTTAAAAGGTCGCACGGGGCATAGTGAAAAAGCAGCGGAGCCTATAAAGGTAGCCGAACAGACAAAAGGCACAGAGCCTGTTATTACAGCGACTAACGCTAAAGCTGGTAAAGAAAAAGCTGAGGCTGGCGATACTGCTATTAAGGGTAGTGAAAGCAAACAGTCTGCGAGCAAAGCCGATGGTTTAGCCAACGCGGTGGATGTCGAGACTAAGCTGCCGGACTCAGCTCAACAGAACCAGGTATTCAGGAACAATACTGACGCACTGGCTGATGCCAACGCGGCTCGCGCGATACAAGGTCAAATGGTGTCTACGACACAAGGTACCGTAGCGGCAAACGAGTCGAGTCAGAGTAATACTTTGCAGGCTCTGCAGCGTCCTCTGGACTTGCAGCAGACAGAAGCATCGCAAAAATTGCAAGAGCGCATCAATATTATGATGAGTCGCAATATTCAGCGTGCGGATATACGTCTGGATCCGCCCGAACTTGGCAGTGTTCAGATTCGGGTTAATATGAGTGGTGAGCAGGCTTCGGTGCAGTTTCAGGTGCAAAGTGCACAAGCCAGAGATGCGATAGAAACCACAATGCCGCGTCTGCGTGAGATGTTAGAACAACAGGGCATCGACTTAGCAGACACTCAGGTAGGTGAACAAAGTAAAGAGGGCGAGCGCACTGCAGGTGGCCAGGGTGGTTCAGCTGAAGAGTCGGAAGATTGGGCCGTAGAGGGCGAAATTGCTTTGGATGAAGGCAGAGTTCTTGCCGACGGCCAAGTCGACTTCTATGTTTGAAACGGTATAACTAAAGCAACGATCAAGCTATAGTAACTGTTACTAGACGGTGACACAGGACATAACGCATGGCAGAAGATAAAAACGATAACGAAGAAGAACAAACCGAAGGAAAAGCTGGCGGGAAAAAGAAGAAGCTTATTCTGTCCGGCATTATCGGTATTGTTTTAATCGTGACTGTTGTGCTTGTTCTTTGGTTATTTGGCGGCTCTTCGTCTTCGGATGAACCGGCGGCAACTGAGGGTGGCTCGCCAGCGCCGTCTTCTTCGTCGTCGCGGCCGGAAGTCGGTAATGCGCTCTATGTGGGCATGCCCCGGGCGTTTGTCTTTATTGTTCCGGGCGACTCACGTGAGCGAACCGTGCAAATTAAAGCACAGCTTATGGTGCGCGGTGAGGAAAATGAAGAACTGGCGAAAAAGCATATTCCGTTAATTGAAGGAACCTTGCACGAGGTGTTTTCTTCGTCGACAGCGGACCGACTAAAGACAGCCGAGGGCAAAGGTCAACTGCGGGAGTTAGCACTAAATGAAGTGCGCTCTGCGCTTGAAGAAGTGACTGGAAACCCCGTTGTGGAACAGGTTTTATTTACCAGCTTGGTAATGCAATAAGTGAGCTATTATGGCGGTGAGTGACTTACTATCTCAAGATGAAATTGACGCGCTGTTGCACGGCGTCGATGACGTTGAGGAAGAGGATGCAGATAAGCAGCCCGCTTCTGCGGACGCGCTCGATTATGACTTTTCATCGCAAGATAGAATTGTCCGTGGTCGTATGCCAACGCTGGAAATTGTTAATGAGCGCTTTGCCCGTCATATGCGGGTCAGCTTGTTTAACATGATGCGGCGTACAGCAGAAGTGTCGATTAACGGCGTCCAGATGATTAAATTTGGTGAGTACGTGCATACGTTGTTCGTACCAACCAGTTTAAACATGGTGCGTTTTCGTCCGTTAAAAGGGACTGCGTTGATCACCATGGAGGCGCGTCTGGTCTTTATTCTGGTGGATAACTTTTTCGGTGGTGACGGACGTTACCACGCAAAAATTGAAGGTCGTGAATTCACGCCTACAGAACGCCGCATTATCCAAATGTTGCTTAAGCTTGTCTTTGAAGACTACAAAGAAGCTTGGGCGCCGGTAATGGATGTTGGCTTTGAGTATCTGGATTCTGAAGTGAACCCGGCAATGGCAAACATAGTGAGTCCGACTGAGGTTATTGTCATTAGCTCTTTTCATATTGAGCTAGACGGTGGCGGTGGTGACTTCCATATTGCTTTGCCTTACTCAATGCTGGAGCCCATTCGTGAGTTGCTGGATGCGGGTGTGCAGTCGGATAAAGAAGATACCGATATGCGCTGGAGTAAGGCACTGCGTGACGAAATTATGGATGTTCCGGTAGAAATGATTGCCAAACTGGCGCAAACCGAAATGTCATTGCGAGAAGTGATGGAACTGCGGGAGGGCGATGTTATTCCACTTGAGTTACCGGATGATGTCACCGTGTTGATTGAAGATTTACCCAGTTTTCATGCGAAAATGGGACGTTCAAGAGACAACGTTGCTTTGAAAATTTCAGAGAAAATTAAACGTCCGGAAACGGTTAAGTCTGATATTCATATGTTGACGCGTGGTGGCCGCCGTATAGGTGGTGACGCCGAGCTGCAACAGTTAGAAGAAGACATTGATTTATAATAATTGCTGCTTGAGAAAGTGAGGTTGCAACATGAGTAACGATGATAAAGATATGGATGACTGGGAAGCAGCAATGGCTGAACAGGCAGCTGCTGAAGACGAAGAAGGCGGCGAATCTGAAGCGAATGAAGATGGCGAGAAAGCGTCAAGTCATTCGGGGATGGACAATGTGCAAACAGCTGAGTTGGAAGAGCTTAGTGAAGATAAGCCTGTAACCGAGGAAGAAAAGCGCAAGCTGGATGCGATTCTTGATATTCCGGTCACCATTTCAATGGAAGTTGGCCGCAGCCAAATTAGCATTCGTAATTTGCTGCAATTAAACCAGGGCTCTGTGGTTGAGCTGGAACGAGTTGCCGGCGAACCGCTGGACGTACTGGTTAATGGTACCTTGATTGCGCACGGCGAGGTGGTTGTTGTTAATGATAAATTCGGGATACGCTTAACCGATGTTATTAGTCAGATTGAACGTATTCGTAAGCTTCGCTAGTTTGCTGCTTCTTCCTTCTGCAGCATACGCTCAGACAGAAGAGAAAGCCGGCATTATCTCGGGCAATGACATAGGCGCCATGGTTTTGGCGCTTTTTGCCGTTTTAGTGGTGATAGTTGTGTTGGCTTCGCTTTTAAAGCGCTTTAACCTGAAGTTTCAGGGCGCGTCTGGTATGAAAGTATTGAGTAGCGTATCTTTAGGAACAAAAGAGCGGTTAGTGATTGTTGAAGTGGGTGGGCAAAAACTGTTGCTTGGTGTTACCCAACAACGCATAGACTGTTTAAAAGAACTCCCGAGCGATATCAACCTGGAAGGAAAAGAAGAACAATGAACCGCTGGTTGTGGCTTAGTATTTTAACCCTTTTGTGTTTGCTGCCGGAACAGGCATTTGCCTGGCAGGATATCTCCGCCGTTACAGTGAAAACAAACCCGGATGGAAGTGAAGAGTATTCAGTAACACTGCAAATTCTGGCAATAATGACGGCACTGACCTTCATTCCTGCCATGGTCATAATGATGACCTCTTTCACCCGAATTATTATTGTTTTGGCTATTTTGCGTCAGGCTATAGGCCTGCAGCAGTCACCTTCTAACCAAGTATTGCTGGGTATCGCGTTATTTCTCAGCTTCTTTATTATGACGCCGGTACTGAATGAAATAAATGACAAAGCGCTGCAACCGTACTTAAATGAAGAGATACAGTCGATGGAGGCTGTCGACAGAGCGAAGGCTCCAGTAAAAGCGTTTATGCTGGCGCAGACGCGGTTAACTGATTTAGAAACTTTCGTAGAAATTTCAGGAACAGAGGGAGTGGAAGAGCCGGAGGATGTGCCCATGTCGGTGCTTATTCCCTCTTTTATTACCTCTGAGCTAAAAACTGCTTTTCAAATAGGTTTCATGCTCTTTATTCCGTTTTTGATCATTGACCTGGTGGTTGCCAGTGTTCTCATGGCCATGGGTATGATGATGTTGTCACCCATGATTGTTTCGCTCCCCTTCAAGCTAATGTTGTTTGTACTGGTGGATGGCTGGAGTTTAACCATGAGTACCCTGGCCGGAAGTTTCGGGGTCTAGGAGGCATTATGTCACCAGAAATGTTTCTCGACATTTTCCAGGAAGCCTTAAAGACAATTGTCATTATGGTGGCTTTTATTATCGTGCCGGGACTGTTGGTTGGTCTGGTCGTTGCCGTTTTCCAGGCGGCCACGTCAATTAACGAACAAACATTAAGTTTCTTACCGCGCCTATTAGTCACTCTTGCCGTTATTGGTCTGGGCGGACACTTCCTGACAGAGACGGTGATGGACTTCACCATAGAGATGTTTAACCGGATACCCGAAGTGGTCGGCTGATGGATCTGGTAACCTCTGTTGTGCTCGAGTGGTTGGAGCAACATCTGTGGCCTTTGACCCGGGTGTCTTCAATGATAATGAGCATGGCGCTTTTCTCAGGCACCCTTGTTAACTCCCGCGTTAAGATCTTCTTATCTTTAGCTATTATTCTTGCCGTATCGCCGGCCTTGCCGGAGGTTAACGCCGGTGTTGAAATGATGTCGGTCGGCGGCTTTGTGGTAACAGCTCAACAGGTTGTTATTGGTGTTGCTCTGGGCTTGCTCTCTATTCTATTTCTGCAAACCTTTGTTTTAGGCGGACAGATCATTGCGATGCAGATTGGTTTGGGCTTTGCGTCTATGGTCGACCCCACCAACGGCCAGCAGGTGCCGGTTATTGCACAATTCTTTTTAATGCTGGCCAGTTTGGTTTTTCTGGCATTTGACGGTCACCTGCTAATGATTCATATGGTGGTTGCCAGCTTTGATGCGATACCGGTTGGTATGACAGGGCTTGATGCCGATGCCTTATTTGCGGTTGCTGAATGGGGCGTTTATATGTTTTCTGCAGCGTTAACGGCAATGTTGTCCGGGGTCATTGCTTTACTGCTTATCAATTTGAGTTTCGGTGTTATGACTCGAGCCGCACCTCAGCTGAACATTTTTGCTGTAGGTTTTCCCATAACCATGGTGAGTGGCTTGGTGGTTGTTTGGTTGACCATGGGCGGTTTTATTTTTCATTTCGAGAATCAGTGGGCACGTGTGGTGCAGACCATGTGTGAAATTCTGGGTAGTCAATGCGCTTAAATCGACTCTTTCTGACAAAGGGCAATCAGTATGGCTGAAACTGATCAGGAACGTACTGAAGACCCCACGGAGCGACGAAAACAGCAGGCTCGTGAAAAAGGGCAAATTGCTCGCTCCAAGGAGATGGGAACCGCCTTTGTGCTGGTCAGCGCTGCGGTAGCGTTTTTTTGGTTTGGCGGTGCGCTGTACCGGGGCGTGCGCAATGTGTTTGAGACTATGTTTACCATTGACCGACAACAAGCCTTTGATACCACCAAAATTTACGAGGCTTTTGCCATTGCTTTTGGCGAGATCCTATGGCCTATTCTGACCATTTTCGGTTTTATTGTTGTTTTTACCTTCCTTGGTAATAGCTGGCTTGGCGGTATCAATTTCTCAACCCAGGCAATGGCTCCCAAGTTTAACCGAATGAGTCCGCTTAATGGTTTTAAGCGGATGTTTGGTGTTCAGGCGCTGGTTGAGTTAGTCAAAGCTATTGCTAAGTTTACGGTAGTCGCGGTTTCGGCATACTTCTTGTTGAAGTGGCAGTTTGTCGACATATTGCAGATGTCCATGGGGCAGATGCCGACCATGGTTGGTAATGCTCTGGATACACTATTATGGATGTTTTTATTGTTGTGTTGCTCAATGTTTTTAATTGTTGTTATTGATGCGCCTTTTCAGCTTTGGAAGCACAATAAAGACTTAAAAATGAGTAAGCAGGAAGTAAAAGACGAGCATAAAGATACAGAAGGAAGTCCCGAAGTTAAAGGCCGTATTCGTCGTCTACAGATGGAAATGGCGAATCGTCGAATGATGCAGGAAGTCCCGAAAGCTGATGTTGTGGTAACCAACCCGACGCACTACGCGGTCGCGTTAAAATATGAAGACGGAGGGGCTCAGGCGCCAATCCTGTTGGCGAAAGGAACCGATGAAACGGCAGCAAAAATCCGTGAAATTGCTCTGGAATACGGAATTCCTCTGGTTGCTTCACCGGGACTTGCCCGCTCAATTTATCACACCACTGAACTTGAGAAAGAAATTCCCAAAGGTCTGTTTGTGGCCGTGGCGCAAATTCTGGCTTATGTCTATCAGTTACGCATGTTTAAGCAAGGTCAGGCTAAGCGTCCTAAGAAGCCACCAACCGATAAAGACATTCCGAATGACCTGCGGTACTAATCCATAATTTGCGCGTTGGGGCGGGCTGCTATATCATTCCGCCCCATTCGGGCCGATATCGGCAATGGCAAATTTGGACTGAGCAGTTATGGCAAAACTTTCATTGTGCATGGCACAGCTGGACTTTACGGTTGGCGCCATTCACAACAACACCGCCTTAATTCTTAAAACCTTACGTGAACAGGGCGCGCAACACGACATTATTGTCTTTCCTGAGCTGGCTATTACGGGGTATCCGCCAGAAGATCTCCTGTTCCGGGAAGATTTACATCAGGCAGTCGACAATGCGGTTGAGCAAATCAGTGCGGCAGCGTCTGACTGTGTTGTCATCGTTGGTCACCCTCAGGCTGTAGGTGGTGAGCTATTTAATGCGATGTCAGTTTTACATCGTGGTGAATGTTTGCTGCGTTATTTTAAACAACGCCTGCCAAACTACGGTGTTTTCGATGAGCAGCGCTACTTTATTCCGGGGCATCAGAGCCAAGTGTTCGAATGGCAGGGTGTTCGTATCGGTCTGCAAATTTGTGAAGATCTATGGCATCCACACCCGCTGCAGAAACTGCAGGATGACGACATCGACCTGGTTCTGTCAATTAATGCCTCTCCGTACGAGCTTAACAAGCACGAACAACGTCTGGGCGTACTGAAACAGCGTGTTGCCGAGGCAGGTAAACCCATTTTATACCTGAATAACTGCGGTGCTCAGGACGAGCTTGTATTTGACGGTCATTCTTTGGTTATGGACGCAGAAGGTGAACTGGTCGCTGAGTTACCACATTGTCAAATGACCACAGCAACCGTGGTTTACGAAGATAACCAGGTTGTGTGTGACGGATTTGAAGCTCAGGCCGAGCAGAATGACCTGGCTCACGTATACGATGCGTTGGTATTAGCCGTACGTGATTACGTCACTAAAAACGGCTTTTCCGGCGTGGCTCTTGGGTTGTCAGGTGGTATTGATTCAGCACTAACGCTGGCAATTGCCAGTGACGCATTAGGCGCCGATAAAGTTCATGCCGTGATGATGCCTTTTCGATATACCTCGGATATGAGTTTGGAAGACGCAGAGCAGCAGGCTAAAACGCTGGGCGTCCGTTATGATGTCGTGCCGATTGAGCCCATGTTTGATGAATTTATGAATCAACTGTCGCCGTTATTCGGTGAAACTGAAACCGATACGACAGAAGAAAATTTGCAGTCGCGTTGCCGTGGCGTATTGCTTATGGCTCTGTCGAATAAGACAGGTTCGCTTGTACTAGCAACAGGTAATAAAAGCGAAATGGCCGTGGGTTACGCAACATTATACGGTGATATGTGCGGTGGCTTTGCCCCAATTAAAGACATTCCGAAATTATTGGTTTATCAGTTGGCTGAGTTTAGAAATGGTCTTGGCGAATGTATACCACAGCGCGTTATAGATAGACCCCCTTCGGCTGAATTAGCACCAGACCAGGTTGACTCTGATTCTCTACCCGACTATAGCGATTTAGATCGCATTCTGGCATTGTATGTAGAAAGAGACTGGTCGGTAACCGACATTGTTGCGGCTGGGTTTGCAGAAGATGATGTGCGTCGGGTTATTCGCTTAGTGGATCTAAATGAATATAAACGCAGGCAGTCTGCAGTTGGCCCTAAAGTGACACCTCGTAACTTTGGTAAAGATCGTCGTTACCCTATTACCAGTCACTATCGCCATGAAATACAGCGACAAGGTCAATAGGACAAACACTGATGAAAAAAGTTGAAGCCATTATTAAGCCGTTTAAATTGGACGATGTGCGTGAAGCGCTGTCTGAGGTTGGAATTGCAGGTATGACGGTATCAGAGGTAAAAGGCTTTGGTCGTCAAAAAGGTCACACCGAGCTTTATCGGGGGGCCGAGTATATGGTCGATTTCCTGCCCAAAGTAAAACTGGAGGTTGTGATTGCCGACAGCGAAGTTGAGCGTTGTATTGAGGCGATAATGGAAACGGCTCAGACTGGTAAAATTGGTGATGGCAAAATTTTTATTACCGATATTGAACGGGTTATTCGTATTCGTACCGGCGAGGAAAACGAAGACGCGGTATAAATTACCGCGTCGACTGAATAGCTAAAATTAGCGAGCTGAAACTAACTGATTATCAGGGAAGTTAGCTCGCAATACCTTCATTGCGTCTTCACGTAACTCTGGCAACTCAAGCTGATCGTAACTTTCTATCATAATGGCTAATGCGTTTTCTACTTCTGGGGTGTCCGAGAAGTGCTCTAATACATAACGTCCGCGGTTAGCTGCTGCTAAATAAGCCTGACGTTCCATATAGTATTGGGCAATAGCCAATTCTTTCTTAGCTAAACGGCTTTTCAATGCAATTAAGCGTTGTTTCGCATCGGCTGCATACTCACTATCCGGATACTTTCGGATGAGTTCAGCAAAATCTTTAAATGCTTCCTGGGCCATCGAAGAGTCGCGATCGGAACGATCAACGCCTGCGATTTCGTGTATCGCATTATGCTCAGCTCTCTGGTTAACCAGCCCGCGCATGTAAAGCGCATAGTCCACATCTTTATGATTTGGGTTGAGACTAATAAAGCGATCGATAGCGGCCAAGGCTTCATCAGTATTATCTAACTTGTAATGTAGATAGATAAGATCTAATTGAATTTGATGAGCAAAAGGACCAAAAGGATAACGGCTATTAAGGTTTGACAATTGTTCTTGTGCCAAATTTAAGTTGCCGTTGGACATGCTCTCTTGAGCCTGGTCATACATAGCTTCTATTTGCGTTTTTGACACCTGTTCTTCTTCTGATTGACTTGAACAACCAGCTAACATTAACCCCAGAACCGATGATAAAACGACGTTTCGGCCTAACTTATTACTAAACATATTATGAAGGATTCCCTTTATTTTTTTGGCGCTGCACCGGCAAACCGTTACACTAGCATATTCTTGCATTCTAACGCAGCCGTAAAGGCTTTGACAGTCGAAACCCAATATATGAACAAAAGCATTGAATTAGAAGCCATTGTTACCGAGTCTCTGGCTGGAAAAAGATTAGACCAGGCACTTGCAGAGTTGTTCCCCGACTATTCCCGGTCAAGGTTAAAAAGCTGGATAACCGATGGAAAAGTGACCGTTGACACTAAAGTTGTCGAAAAACCACGAGAAAAAGTGGTTGCCGGAACTTTAGTTGCGGTTGACGCTGAAATTGAAAGTGAAGAGCGGCATGAAGCGCAGCCGGTAGAACTTGATATCATTTATGAAGACGAGGATATTCTGGTTATCAACAAACCAGCAGGGCTCGTTGTTCACCCCGGAGCCGGCGCACCAGACAAAACCTTATTAAACGGGTTGCTGCACTATGATCCACAGCTCGATTTAGTCCCACGTGCCGGAATTATTCATCGCTTAGATAAAGATACCACTGGGCTAATGGTGGTAGCGCGTAACGTGCCGGCGCAGACTCAATTAGTGTCGATGATGCAGGCTCGGGAAATCACGCGGGAATACGAGGCCGTTTGTAACGGCGTTATGACGGCCGGTGGTATGGTAGATGAACCTATTGGACGGCATCCGACGAAACGTACACATATGGCAGTCGTGCAGTCGGGAAAACCAGCGGTTACCCATTATCGTGTGTTGGATCGTTATAGGGCACATACGTTATTGCGTTTACGCTTAGAGTCAGGCCGAACTCACCAAATTCGTGTGCATATGGCACATATCCGCCATCCGTTGGTTGGTGATTTAACCTACGGTGGCCGTCCACGTCCGCCAAAACAGGCCGAAGATCGGCTATTGCAAACCTTGCGAGGGTTTAATCGCCAGGCCTTACACGCGGCATCGCTGGGACTGCATCACCCAATTACCGGAGACTGGCTGGAGTTTAATGTTCCGCGGCCCACAGACTTTCAATATTTGATTGAAGAGTTGCGAATTGATAATGAACGCTTCAAATCGTCATGAAGGGATATTAACTCCGGACTGGGAACTGCCGCCGAACATTCATGCGGCAGTGACCACCAGACAATGTGGCAATTTGGCTGTTCATGTGGGAGACGACCCGGCTGCTGTTCTGCTGCGTCGCCGACAATTGCAACGCTCACTCAAATTACCAACCGCAGTGACTTGGCTGCAGCAACAACATACCAATACGGTTTTGCACTGGCCTTTTAGATCAACCGTTGCTGATGCCGCATACAGTAATTTACCCAAGAGTGTTTGCGCTGTACTAACAGCAGACTGTCTGCCTATTCTTTGTTGTTCAGATGACGGAAAAGAAATTGCAGCCGTGCACGCAGGCTGGCGTGGTTTAGCCGGCGGAGTATTACAAAATGCTCTGGCAAGCTTTAAAACTCCGGCGGCTAACATTCGAATTTGGATAGGACCGTCTATCGGCGCTTCGGCTTTTGAAGTAGGTGATGAAGTAAGAGATGCGTTTGTTGCACGTCATTCATCTAATGCGGGATATTTTCTTTCTCAACCTAGCAATAAATGGTTGGCTGATCTAGCCTCAATTGCAGCGGACGAATGTTTGCGTTCGGGAGTCAAGGGGATTACCAAAAGCGGCGAATGTACGGTCGGCAATAACACAAGCTGGTATTCGTGGCGTAAAGAAAAAGCTGTAGCAAGATTTGCGTCAATTATTTGGCGAAATTAATTTTAGTCACTTGAAAATGCGCAAAAAGTACCCACATCTAACTTAACGAAAGAATTAAGTGAGGAAGTACCGATGCGACACGATAAATTTACCAGTAAGTTTCAGATGGCAATTGCTGATGCTCAGTCAATTGCTCTGGGACGTGACCATCAATTCATAGAACCCGTCCATTTAATGCAGGCACTGTTGGATCAAAACGGTGGCTCAGTTCGCCCTTTATTTACTATGCTGGGGGTGGACATTCCCCAGTTCAGAGCAAACCTGTCGAAAGCCCTGGACGCTTTACCTCAGGTTGAGGGCACCGGCGGTGACGTTCAGTTATCTCAAAACACAGCACAGCTTCTGAACCTGTGTGATAAATACGCTCAGAAGCGAAATGACTCATACATTTCTTCAGAGCTCTTTTTACTGGCTGCGACAGAAGACAAAGGTAAGTTGGGTGATATTTTCCGCCAGCAGGGCATAAAACGTGATGCGCTGGAAAAAGCCATTAACGATATTCGCGATGGCGAGAAAGTGGATGACCCTAATGCCGAAGATAAGCGCCAGGCGCTGGACAAGTACACCATTGATTTAACCGAGCGTGCGGAGCAGGGCAAGCTTGACCCTGTTATAGGGCGTGATGAAGAAATTCGCCGGACTATTCAGGTATTGCAGCGCCGTACGAAAAACAATCCGGTTCTGATTGGTGAGCCGGGTGTCGGTAAAACCGCCATTGTTGAAGGCCTGGCACAGCGCATAGTTAACGGTGAAGTACCCGAAGGCTTAAAGCATAAACGAGTACTGTCTCTGGATTTAGGCGCTTTATTAGCGGGTGCGAAATTTAGAGGTGAGTTTGAAGAGAGACTCAAAGCCGTATTGACCGAGCTTTCAAAAGAAGAAGGTCGCATTATTTTGTTTATTGACGAGATGCACACCATGGTGGGAGCCGGTAAAGCCGACGGCGCAATGGATGCCGGTAACATGTTGAAGCCGGCTCTGGCTCGTGGTGAACTGCACTGTGTCGGTGCCACTACGCTGGATGAGTACCGCCAATATATTGAAAAGGATGCGGCGCTGGAACGACGCTTCCAGAAAGTTCTCGTGGAAGAGCCTAACGTGGAAGACACCATTGCTATTTTGCGTGGCTTGAAGGAGCGCTACGAGTTGCACCACTCAGTCGAAATTACGGACCCGGCCATTGTTGCAGCGGCGTCTTTATCACATCGCTATATCAGTGACCGTAAACTGCCGGATAAGGCCATCGACTTAATTGACGAGGCAGCATCAAGTATTCGCATACAAATTGACTCTAAACCGGAGGATTTGGATCGTCTGGAACGCCGTATTATTCAGTTGAAGCTTGAACGCCAGGCGTTGCAGAAAGAAAAAGATGATGCCAGCAAAAAACGGTTGGAAATTCTGCACGACGAGCTTGATGAGCAAGAACGTAAATATGAAGAACTTGAAGAGGTCTGGAATACTGAAAAAGCGGCAGTGCAAGGCACCCAGCATATTAAAGCCCAGTTAGAACAGGCTCGTACCGATATGGATATTGCTCGTCGCGCCGGTGATTTAAACCGTATGTCTGAGCTTCAGTATGGCCGTATTCCTGAACTGGAGCGACAGCTGGATTTAGCGTTGCAAGCTGAAATGCAGGATATGAGTTTGCTCAAAAACCGGGTTACTGAAGAAGAAATTGCGGACGTATTGTCACGGTGGACCGGCATTCCGGTTAACAGAATGCTTGAAGGCGAGCGCGAAAAACTGTTGCAGATGGAAGAGCAAATCCACAGTCGGGTAGTGGGTCAAAATGAGGCTGTTGATGCGGTTTCGAATGCGATTCGTCGTTCACGTGCCGGACTTGGCGATCCAAACCGTCCTATTGGCTCATTCTTATTCCTTGGCCCAACCGGTGTGGGTAAAACTGAGCTATCTAAGGCTTTAGCTAACTTCATGTTTGATACTGACCATGCCATGGTTCGTATCGATATGTCCGAGTTCATGGAGAAGCATTCGGTTGCCCGTCTGGTTGGCGCGCCTCCCGGTTATGTTGGCTACGAAGAAGGTGGCTATTTAACCGAAGCGGTGCGGCGTAGACCTTACTCGGTAATTTTGCTCGACGAAATTGAGAAGGCTCACCCCGATGTCTTTAATATCTTACTACAGGTATTGGACGATGGTCGCTTAACCGATGGGCAGGGGCGCACGGTCGATTTCAAAAACACCGTTATTATTATGACTTCTAACCTGGGATCCGATTTAATTCAGGAACATGCGAAAGAGCATACTTATGAGCAGATGAAGGCCGAGGTAATGGAAGTGCTAGCGCATCATTTTCGTCCGGAGTTCATTAACCGTGTGGATGAAACTGTTGTTTTCCATCCTCTTGGAGAAAGTGAAATTCGCTCTATTGCGCAGTTCCAGTTGCAGCTTCTTTATAAGCGCC
This sequence comes from Pseudomonadota bacterium, assembly GCA_051745385.1. Taxonomy (GTDB): domain Bacteria; phylum Pseudomonadota; class Gammaproteobacteria; order Enterobacterales; family Alteromonadaceae; genus Idiomarina. The sequence goes on from JBNJDZ010000014.1 coordinate 34,630, forward strand.
TGGAAGAAAAAGAGTATCAGCTTGAGTTGGATGATGACGCTTTATCTCACCTTGCAAGAACGGGATTCGACCCTGTATTCGGGGCACGACCTCTGAAACGTGCGATTCAGCATGAGCTGGAAAACCCATTAGCGCAAAAAATCTTGTCAGGGGAACTTGAGCCTGCTAAACCGATCAAAGTAAGTGTTGAAAATGAGCGGTTAGTGATCACGCAATAACCACACAGGGCTTCGGGCATTTCCTGTTCGAAGCCCTAATGTGATAACCTGACTACTTTCATATTAGTGACTAAAGAGTGTTTTATACATGAGTAATGACAGCTCAAATACCAGTGGCAAGAGCCGTGGTATCTATTTACTGCCAAACTTGTTTACAACAGCAGGCCTGTTCTCGGGCTTTTATGCCATAGTTGCGTCAATGAACGACCGCTTTATTGAAGCGGCCGTAGCCATTTTTATCGCAATGGTTTTTGATGGACTGGACGGCCGGGTTGCGAGAATGACCAATACGGAGAGCGACTTCGGCGCTGAGTTCGACAGTATGGCCGATATCGTATCCTTTGGTATGGCGCCTGCTTTGGTCATGTATAACTATGCCTTGGCTGATCTCGGAAAAATTGGTTGGTTAGCGGCCTTTATTTTTGTGGCCGGTGGCGCATTACGGCTGGCGCGGTTTAATACCAACCTCGGCTCCTCCGATAAAAAGTTCTTTCAGGGACTCGCTATACCCAGTGCAGCGGCTATCGTCGCTGGTTTAGTGTGGGTAGGTTCTGAGTACGGTGTTGAAGGAAGCGACATGGGCGGCTTCGCTGCTGTTATAACCATTTGCGCGGGTCTATTGATGGTAACCAACTTCCGTTATCACTCTTTTAAAGACGTTGACTGGAAAGGCAAAGTTTCATTTTTAGTCATACTGGTCATCGTATTGGTTTTCGTGATTGTCGCGACACAACCATCATTAGTGCTGTTCTCTATATTCTTTTTATATGCCTTGTCAGGCCCGGTATTAACCATAAAGAATGTGAAGAAATTGAAGTTGGGTCATGTTGTTGGTGATGACGACGACGATGACGCGGACTTTAATGACAATAAAGAGACCAAAAAAGAGACCGAAAAGACTGAGAAAGAAGATTAAAACAGCAAATTGGTGAAGTTCTGAGCAAACGATCAAGGTCGTCTGAAAAAGATCTTGAAAGGCTCAGAGAGATCACTATAATTCGCCGCCGTTGTCATGAGTTGCCGCAGGGTTATCTGCGAAAAATTCAGACAACGGCGTTTTGTTTCAACCGGGCTGCAAAAAGCCGCTAAAAAGTGGTTGACGAAACGGCTGGGAAGTGTAGAATACGC
>JBNJDZ010000015.1:0-30819 GCA_051745385.1 Pseudomonadota bacterium
GCCTGCCTCGAACGTGGAGCGCATTTTAGAGGTTTAACTCGCCCCGTCAAGCGCTTTTAATGCCTTTTTAACTGTTTTTTTGCTGACTGCGTAAAGTTTCAGCAACACGCTGCTTTTCTCACCAAAGCAAGGCCAAACATGACCTATTATTCTCTATCTGCTATAAAGGTCTTAATAGCTTTTTAACTCAGGAGCACACTTATGGCAGATATCCGCAGTTACCATGAATATGAACCAGTTATTGGGGAGCGGGTTTATTTGGATCCCAGCTCCGTTATCGTCGGCAATATCACTATTGGTGATGACAGTAGTGTCTGGCCTATGGTTTCCGCGCGTGGTGACGTCAACAGCATGACCATTGGTAAGCGTACAAATATTCAGGATGGCACGGTATTACATGTCACTCGTAAATCGAACTCAAACCCAGAAGGCCATCCGCTGGTCATTGGTGATGATGTCACTGTAGGCCACCACTGCATGCTGCACGGCTGCCGGCTAGGAAATCGCATTCTGGTCGGTATGTCAGCAGTTATTATGGATGATGTTGTTGTAGAAGATGATGTCATTATTGGTGCCGGCAGCTTAGTCCCTCCGGGCAAACGCTTAGAAAGCGGTTATTTATATGTTGGCAGTCCAGCTGAGAAGAAACGCCGCTTAAATAGCAGTGAAAGTAACTTTTTAAGCCAGTCGGCACAAAATTACGTTGATCTTAAAGATGACTACCTTTTACAGGTGAGCCCGGTTTCTTAATTTAGTGGAAGCGCCGGCTTTCAAGTCGGGAAAAGCTCAGCAGGCTGGATAAGTCCTTTAGCCGGCCTGCAATCACATGCACCACACCGTCGTGAATTTCGACAATACCTTTTACCCAAAGTAGATTGCTGGTCAGGAAACACTGTCGAAATTGACGAGCAGTATTTGCCCAGACCACTACATTACTGTTTCCACTTTCATCTTCCAGCGTTAAAAAGGTGACCCCACTACCAGTTCCGGGCCTCTGTCGACAGGTCACTAAGCCAGCCAGTGTAAGCACCTGGCCTGAACGACAAGTTATCAGGTCTTTGGCCATGACACAGTTTTTTAACTCTGGGGAATTTCTCAGTAAAGCTAATGGATGTCGGCCTAAAGTCAGACCCGTTGATTCATAATCGGCCTTTATGTTCTCCGACTCAGCGGGTGCCTGTAGCTCCCGGGCAGGGTGATCTTTTACATTCGCAAATAACGGCATTTGTTGATCACTTATGGACACACTTTGCCAGTGTGCCTGATATCGATGGCCTGCAATACTCTGCAAAGCATCGGCACGGGCGAGGGCGCTGATATCGGAGTCCCTCAATCCACTTTGTCTTAACTCATGAATACTGGCAAAACCACCTTCCGGCCTTTCACTCAGTGCCTGTATGACTCTCGTTTCTGATACCCCCTGAATTTGCCTTAACCCCATGCGCACGGTTTCAACAGAGCTCGTATCTTCTTTAGGCAACCAGTCGTAATCCCAATGGCTTAAATTAATATCTGCCGGTAGAAACTCAACGCCGTGGCGCTTTGCATCCTGTACCAACTGCGAGGCCGAATAGAACCCCATTGGTAAACTATTAAGTAAACCCACATAAAAGGCTGCCGGATGGTAAGTTTTAAACCAAGACGACACATAAGCCAGATTGGCAAAGCTGGCTGAATGGGACTCAGGAAAACCATATTGTCCAAAACCACAAATTTGTCTGAAAAGTCGTTCGGCAAATTCTTGTTTATAGCCCCGTTTCAACATGCCATTGATAAGCTTGTCCTCAAAGCGGGTTAAATGTCCGTTTTGTCCCCATGAGGCCATCGCGCGTCGAAGCTGGTCCGCCTCTCCACCGCTAAAACCAGCTGCAACCATAGCCAACTTAATTACCTGCTCTTGAAAGATAGGAACACCCAGGGTTCTTTCTAATACCGACTTTACTTCATCGCTGGGATAATCCACGGCTTCCAGACCGGCCCGACGTCGCAAAAAGGGGTGTACCATGTCACCCTGAATAGGGCCCGGCCGGACAATCGCAATTTGAATGACCAAGTCATAGAAGGTCTTTGGCTTTAATCGCGGTAACATGTTCATTTGCGCACGGGATTCTATCTGGAAGATCCCCATAGAGTCGGCGGTTTGCAACTGTTGATAAACCCTACTGTCTTCCTGAGGAATGGTTGCCATCGTGAGTTGCTGGTCATAGCGCGAGTTAATAAGCGCCAGCATTTTTCGTAACGCAGTGAGCATGCCCAGCGCCAGTACATCCACTTTTAACAACCCAAGACTTTCGAGGTCTGTCTTGTCCCACTGAATAACGGTTCGATCCGTCATGGAGGCATTCTCTACCGGAACCAGGCGTGATAATTCATCGGCAGCAATGACAAACCCACCCACATGCTGAGACAAATGTCGGGGAGTGCCCATAAGTTGTTCAGTAAAATGTAAAAGGTGCCGGCCCCGTACCGAATTTGCCACTTCAGGATGGTGCTGTGCCAGCTGTTGCTGCCAGCTTTGCTCCTTATCGCGCGTATCCAAATGACTACGGTAATACTGCAGCTGCTGCTCACTAAACCCCAGAGCTTTACCCACATCCCGAAAAGCACTTTTAAAGCGGTAGGTAATAACGGTCGCTGCAAGGGCGGCTCGCTGTCGACCGTATTTTCGGTAAATGTACTGAATAATCTCTTCGCGGCGCTCGTGCTCAAAATCGACGTCAATGTCGGGAGGCTCGTTCCGCTCCTTAGAAATAAAGCGTTCAAACAGTACCTGAATTTGTGCAGGGTTAACCGCAGTAATACCCAGACAGTAGCAAACAACAGAGTTTGCCGCCGAACCACGCCCCTGAAACAAAATACCCTGCTTACGGGCGAAGTGAACTAAGTCGTGAATGGTTAAAAAGAAGGGCTCGTAGCTCTGCTCTTTTATCAGACTAAGCTCTTTCAAATAAAGCGCCTTTACTGATGGAGGCACACCTTCGGGGTAACGCCACCGCGCACCGTCCTCAGTTAGCTGCTTTAAGTGTTCTGAAGCGCTCATACCATCAGGTACAAGCTCAGCAGGGTATTCGTAGCGAAGCTCTGATAAACAAAACTGACATTGATCGGCAATAGCTACGCTTTCTGCCAGCCACTTTTGTGGGTAGCATTGCTGCAGCTCACTTAAGCTACGTAAACGATGTTCTGCGTTATTGCTGGCTAAACCCGGCTGCTCTGCCAGAGAGTTTCCCTGCGCAATGGCATTAAGAATATCGTATAGCGGTTGCTGTTCTGTCGTTGCCATACGGGCGCCTCCCGCACAGGTTACTTTCACCTTAAGTGATCGTTGCAGCTCAGTCATAGCCTGAAAGTTATTTTCATCGTCAGCCTGATAATGACGCTCGTACAATAGCCAGAATCGTTGCTTCCATATCGATTTAAGCTTTTCGCCAATAGCAATTAGTTGAGCCTGTTTGAAGTCAGGTTGCCAAAGCAAAAAACATAAAGAGAGCCCGTTAAAAAAATCATCAATACTGGCCTGATAATGGTCTTTCTCGCTGCGACTACGAAACAACGTGATTTTTTTACAAAGTTGCGCATAAGCTTCGCGAGTGGGGGCAAGCAATATTATGGTTCCCAGTTCGGGCAGCCGAAACTCACTGCCAACAATCAGTTTAATGCGACGCCCCTTTGACGCCTGATAGGCTTTAACAATGCCTGCCACCGAGCATTCGTCGGTTATTGCTATGGCGGTGTAACCCAGATAATCAGCCCGGGTGACTAAATCTTCCGGAGCCGCTGCAGATTGCAAAAAGCTGTAGTGACTCCGGCTGTGTAATTCCGCAAATTTATTAAGTGCAGAAGGCGATGACATTTCAGCTAAACCAACCCTGTAAATACCACTGGCCAGATTCAAAATAGATCCAACCCAAACGCTGGAATTTGTCTTTCGCAATCCAGTAATCTCGTGCGACTTTCCCGGCGTCCCACCAGCCGCAATGTTTTCGCTCCGGCCCATGCTGTAATTGCCACAAATCTATCGAGGTTAATTGCGCAGGTCGCAGCATCCAAAGAGGGCGCTTCGGTGCATCCGATAAAGCCTGTGGCTTTTCTCCGGGCGGACGAGCAAGCTCGCTATAGCCAGGGCGAGGATCATCATTCACTGCTGGAGAAAACACAGCATTCTTACCTAACTTTGCCTGCAGTCGGCTAATGAGTTGCAAAGTTTCATGCCGATGCTGCTGCGCTCCGAAAAATTGCTCATTGCGTTGCTCAGCCCGCAATAATTCATTCGCCACCAGCCTAATTTCTATAACCGGTTCCGGCAAAGGGATGGATTCCATTTTCAGTTGCAGTAAAGACAAAAAATGATGCCCTCGCCAACCCGGTTCAGCTAAAGCGACCGGAACAACTGAAGGGGACTCATTGCGATGCTGCAGTTCAACCTTTACCTGCTGTACCACTTTTTGGCGTTGATAAAGAAAGTTCTCCAACTCCCCAAACAGCCTTTTTAGCGGAAACAGCAAGCCTTGCCAATGAGGAATTTCGGTCACCAGGTCCAGGCTTTGCTGAAAACTTTCCGGTGGCATAAAAAAGTGATGGCTTTGTTGCTTCTGACCTTGCAGCTGCTCCAAATGCAATAACGTTTCCACCCCTAATTGCCGGCCAACTTCCACTCTGGGCAGTTGCATAAGTTCACCCAGCAAACGAAAACCTGCAGCTGTGCTGTGCTTCTGTGCTTTCAGGCTTAAACCGGCAGCCTGAATGGGTAACTCTGCCAGCAGATCGGCTTGCTTTTCAGCCACAAGAGAAACAGGGGAGCCAGATTCGGCTAACAACCGCGCAGCTAATGAGTTCTCCGCAACAGCCAACAGCGAAGTAAGCGGTAACTCCTGAATTTTTTGCGCCAAGACATCAAATGCGGCATTCCGCCCACCATACAATTGCTCCAGACTGTTCAATTCAATTGCCAGGCCTTTCGGTGGGTATAACACCAGCTTGGCTGCCCATTGATACAAGTAAGTAGCCACCTGCTGCAGGGCCTGTTCTTCACGCTCTGACGCATACTCCACAAGCTGCAACTGCTCACAAAGCGATATTGCCATAACGGTCTGAAGTTTTGGCCTTACGCCATACTCCAGTGCCAGCGCATTGCACTGCACAATAACAGACTGACTGCCCTGTAACTGATAAAGCGCCAGGGGCAGCGTGTTGCTCTCAGGCTGTAACCGAACCCTGTTATCCAGCAGCAACTGAGGGAAATGACAATACAGCCACATTACTGAAGCGCTACGTTTTCCAATGGCCAGCCAGCTTTACGCTTTAACAAGTCCAGCGTGACACCTGTTGTGGTCAGCTTTAAACGTAACCGATTAGAGTATGCCCGCGCTTCTTCATTGACCGTTGGTTCACTCAGGACCACACCCATTTGTCCTGTTTGCGACGCTTTATGCCAACGTCGGACACACTGAGCTGTCGTTGTTTTTTGCTCAAACCAACCCAGTGCCAAGGCGTTTTTTGTTTGCAATACCTGCTCAAAAGCCCAGGCTGCTTTTTCTGCATTCGTTTGAATGACCACCTGCATCGACTTGCTTAAGCCATAATAATGCAACCCCGCCGCCGACAGCCAGGCTGGAGGGTTTATCCAGAAAACAGGCTGATGCTGATGCACGGCCTGCTTTACCAGCGGCAATAGCAAAGCCTGCTCAGAGAAGGGCGCTTGTAGCTGCCACTCATGCAAACCAGGGTATTGCCACCCACCACCAAGCACTTTGTCCAGTTGCTTAAACCCCGTGCTTAGCGTTGCTGCCTGAGTGTCTGTCGTCTGGCCATGCCAGATGAGCCCCTGTTGGATAAGGGCCTGAAGCTTTGTCTGCATAACGCCTCCTGTACTGTATATATATACAGTATCATTAACTTTTACTGGTTAGCAACAGACATCATTCCTGGCTTCAGTTATCATTTGGCTCATTGTTTATGGTTAGGATAGGACAACATGCTGACATCAATACTTATTCCCATCAGAGTCGTCATTAACCTTTTATGGGGAATTATCACCACCGCTATTATTGGTGTTTCAATTATTGGTATTGGTGTATTTAAAGTTTTACTGCCATTTAAAACGCCTCAGCGTATTTGCTCGTTGCTGGGAAACGGCTTATTCAGAGTCTGGGCATACTGTATGTCGATGATGTTTCAGCTGACTCAGCGCATGGACTGGCACATTAAAGGTGACCTCGAACTGCACGAGAAGGGTTGGTATATGGTCATGGCAAATCATCGCAGCTGGGTCGATGTGCTGGTATTAATGCACCTGACCCGCAGACATATGCCAATGCCACGCTTTTTCTTAAAGTCACAACTTATGTGGATACCTATTATTGGCTGGGGCTGCTGGGTACTTGATATGCCCTTTATGAAGCGTTACTCAAAAGAGTTGCTAAAGAAAAAGCCTCATCTAAAAGGCAAAGACATAACAACAACCACCCGTTCCTGTGCTAAGTTCCGCCACATTCCCACAACGGTGGTTAACTTCTGTGAAGGCACGCGCTTTACCCCGGAAAAGCACAAGAAAAAACAAAGCCCTTTTCGTAACCTGCTCCCTCCCAAAGCAGGTGGTACCGCCTTTTCATTGCAAATTATGGGCGGTCAGTTTGAAGCCATTCTGGACATTACCATTGTTTATCCGGGTAACGATAAACGTCCGGTAGTCTGGCATTTATTAAGTGGACAGCTGAAAAACGTCTATGTTGATATACAGACATTGCCTATTACTAAGGACTTAATTGGTGATTACGCTAGTGACGAAGCGTTTAGGGCTCACTTTCAGCAGTGGCTGAATAAACGTTGGCAGGAAAAAGACCAAACCATTGACGAAATGCGTAAGGAAATTCACAGCACCCGCTAAGGGAGTTTTATAATGGACTTTCAGTTTATAAAAGAGTGGCTAGAAAAGCTCGGAATTGAGAGCAAACTACCAGAATTTGATCTTATTATTAGCTCAGTACTGGTTTTAATTGGCTGTTACCTTTCCTATGTTATAGCGCGCTGGATCATCAATCACGCCATTGACCGAGTATTAAGCAAAGCACCTGAGCGGTGGTATAATTCTTTGGTCAATAGCGGTTTCTTCAAGCGCTGCGCCAACCTGGCTCCTATTATTGTCATTCACAATTTCATCCCTGTTCTGTTCATTGATGATTTTGAAAGTTGGCAGTCACCACTGCGCACCGTTGTTGGTGTTTACCTCACCTGGGTTATTACCAGCATTCTCACCGCTTTAGCTAACGTCGTTTCCATTGCCTACGACTACTCTTATAAAGCTAGGGAAGTGCCCATTACCGGTGTAATACAGGTGGCAAAGTTAATTCTGGTATTAATGGCTATTATCATTACCGTCGCCATTATTATGAACAAATCCCCCATGTATTTACTGAGCGGATTTGGGGCAATGACAGCCATTCTCATGGTGGTTTTCAGAGACACTTTAATGGGCTTCGTCGCTGGGGTACAGCTGGCAACGAACCGTATGGTCGCTATTGGGGATTGGATTGAGCTGACCGATCACGGCGTTGATGGCACCGTTCAGGAAGTAGGCCTAATTTCGGTAAAAGTTCAGAACTGGGATAAAACCATTGTTTTTTTACCCACCTATATATTGATTCACGAGTCGTTTAAAAACTGGCAGGGCATGGTCAATACCGGTGGTCGACGCATGCGTCGCTCCTTAATGATTGACCTGGACAGCTCCAGAATTCTATCTGATGAGGAACTGGAAGAGGTTGCCGAAAAGCACTTTAGTCAATCCGCTGAGGACTGGTTAAAAGAAAATGAACTACAAAAGCCGGTGAGTAACTTAACCGTATTTCGTGTTTTTGCTAACAACTACCTAAAAAACCACGAACAAGTAAGAGAAGATCTCCTGCACATGGCACGTTTGATGCAGCCGACTGCTGCCGGAATACCGCTAGAAATTTATGCGTTCGCTAAAGAAACAGAATGGACAAAATATGAGGCAATACAAAGCTCTATTCTGGAGTATTTATACAGTGTTATGGCGGACTTTGGACTGAAAAACTATCAGTATTTAAATAACAATCAGGCCTTCTCCGAACAAAGTGGAGAAGGCGCTCATTCTCAGAGTAATTCAGGGTCCTGAGTTACTTCTCTAACAGATAACCAGCCAGGTTAGAAAAGTCTTCCAGGAAGTTGTCGCTGTCACGGAAACCCTGTGGCAGCATCTGATACTTACCGTTGACGATAAAGGTTGGTGTCGCGTTAACCCCTAAGTTACTGGCGCGGCGATCCATCTTAGCGGCCGCAGCACGAACACTAAAACTCGCCATGGCTTTATCAAATTCGTCACCTGAAACGCCATTGACCACAAAAACATTACGAATGTCTTCTTTACTGGTCAGCATATTGTTTTTATCGAAATTATAGTCAAATATAGCAGCGGACAGCTCTTCTTCTTTATCCAGCTTTTGCGCAACCACAAAAGCCTGAGTCATGGTTTCACCCACATTACCGCGTGGGTTGATGAACGAGACATGCGCCTTTTTAAAAGCGTCCGGATACTCAGACTTCATTTCTTTTGCTATGGGCTCAAACCGGTAGCAATGAACACAGTAAAAAGAAAAGAACTCGGTAATTTCCGGTTTACTGGTTGCTTCATCGGCTATCACTTCATAGTGAACACCTTCCTCAAAATCCTGAGCCTGAGCAAAACCCGCTGCTACCATTAGTGCTCCGGCAAAACCCATTAACCACTTTTTCATTGTCATTTCCTGTTATCTGTTAAAACTATCCGTTAAAACCAAGGTTCAGCGGCGCTTCGTCCAGCCCCGCTAATTGTTCTTTCAATGCCAGAATCTGCTGTTCCCAATAACGGCTTTCTGCAAACCAGGGGAACGCTCTCTGAAAAGCACTATCTTGCCACCTGCGTGATAACCATGCCATATATTGAATGATTCTGAAACTACGCAAAGGTTCAATTAATATCAACTGCCCGGTATCAAATTCGCAGAAATCTTCGTAGCCAGTCAGCAACGCATCCATCTGCAACGTTTGCTCCTGATGTGGGCCATTCAACATCATCCATAAGTCCTGCACCGCAGGCCCTGAGCGGCAGTCATCAAAATCCACGAAGGTCAGCTTTTCCTCATACTGCAAAATATTACCGATATGGCAGTCGCCATGCAGACGCTGATAATCAAAATCTTGCAGGGGTGTAGAACGTAAGCGTTCACTTAAGGGATCAAGAATGGCGAAAAAAGCGTCTTTTAGCTCTGCCGGCAATAAAGCGGATTGCCGTAACTCTGCCACGGACTGCTCCACAAAGCCTTCATAGTCGATAGTTTCCCGCACTTTAAACTTGCCTGCCTGAGCCACTGCATGCATGCGCCCAATTTGACGCCCCAGGCGTTCAAGCTCATCCAGGTCATTAGGTTCAAATGCCCGCCCACCAATGCTTGAGTAAACACAAAAACGATAGCCTTCGAACTCATGCAGGCGTTTGCCCTGCAATAGTAAAGCGGATACAGCCGGAACCTCCGCTTGCGCCAGCTCCTCGACAAACTCCAGCTCTTCCTCAATTTGTTCTGTGCGCCAGCGCTGCGGCCTGTAGAACTTTGCCACGTAGCGTTTGCGATCATCGTCAGCAAACTGGTAGACCCGGTTTTCATAGCTATTAAGCGCCAGCAAGCCCGAAGCGGGATACAAGCCGACACTTTCTAACGCATTAACAACGAGATCGGGCGTCAGTCCCTGAAAAGCAAAATCTGACGACGCGTTCTCTGTAAGATTACTCATATAAAAAGCGGCTCTGATGCGTATTAGTTATATCCGCATTATCAACCGCTGTTACCACGAAGTAAAACTCTGTGACCTGTTCTTTCAATAAAGAGGGTGGAACCGCTACCGTTACCGGTAATGTGCCAACCTCACCGGCCGAAACCTGTTTTGTGGAGTCGCCTATCAGTTCGAACTGTTCAAACCCTTTAACCTCTATGCGGTAAGTCATATCCTGCTGCGACTTATTGACCAGCTTTAAGGTAAAGACGTTTTCAATTTGGCCTTCAATATTTTCTCTGAAAAGCTGGTTGCGGTCCCTCAATACATCAACTTCCAGAGGGACCCGGCTGACAATATCCCAGATCAATAACGCACTGACCGCCAGAACCATAATAAAGTAACCAATACTTTTCATTCGCCACGGATTGGTCTTCTGCTTTTTGTCTTTGGCTGCCAGGTTACGTTCTGTAGTAAAGCGAATAAGCCCTTTTGGATAGTTCATTTTATCCATAACGTCATTACAGGCATCAATACAGGCACCACAGTCTATGCACTCGTATTGCAGCCCATTTCGAATATCAATACCTGTCGGACAAACCTGAACACACATATAGCAGTCAATGCAGTGCCCTAAGCCTTTCTCCGCCGGATCGGCTTTACGTGAGCGCGGACCACGCGGCTCTCCGCGTTCTGCGTCATACGACACCGTGTAGGTGTCTTTATCGAACATGGCTGACTGGAAACGGGCGTAAGGACACATGTGCGTACACATAATCTCGCGCATGTACCCGGCGTTGCCATAAGTGCAGAAAGTGAAGAAAAGAACGCTGAATGTTGCCCAGAAACCAGCATCCAGAGTAAAGAAGTTCAGGAAGAGTTCACGTATATCGGTAAAATAACCGACAAAGGTCATGGACGTTAATAGAGCCACCAGGATCCAACCGGTTTGCTTACCGGCTTTACGCCAGAACTTATCAAAGTCCATTTTGCGTTCATCCAGCTTAATGCGCTTATTGCGGGGGCCTTCAAATTTTTTCTCAAACCACATGAATATAAAGGTCCAGGTTGTTTGAGGGCACATAAAGCCACACCAAACCCGGCCAAATATAGTGGTCACAAAAAACAGTGCAACGGCCGCGACAATGGCGAACCAGGCCACAACGGTAAAGTCCTGTGGCCAAAGCGTTAAGCCATAAATACGAAAGCGCTGCTCCATAATGTCGAGCAACACCGCCTGTTCACCCTGGTAGGTGAGCCAGGGAATAATGGCAAAAACTGCCAGCAACAGAAAACCAAAGCCACGACGGAAGTACTCCATCGCACCTTTAATGTCGCGCACGTAAATGCGGCTACGAGGAGAGTAGTTATTATTGTGCTTTTGCCCGTCCGGACGGTGAATTTTAACCTTATCCGCAGACTGAACCGTTATCTTTTGTTCCATGAACAATACCACTTAGTATCACGGCGAGGTGCGCACAGTATAACGGATCCTAACTGTTTGCGCAGCTCACTGAGCTGAATCAATAATACAATCGAAAAGTATGTTACAACCAGCTTCCACATCGTGCCAGTGTGACCACTCGTCGGGCGCGTGACTGACACCGTTTACAGACGGAATGAAAATAAGCCCCGACTCTGTAATTTCAGTAAAAAATTGCGCGTCATGACCTGCACCACTGGGCATTTTCAGACACGAATATTTTCTTGCTTTTGCCTTCTCTTCTATCTGTTTTGTCAACTTCACTGAACACGCCTGAGGGTTCAGCCAGCTCACTTGCTCATACTCAAATTTTAAGCGGTGTTTACGGGCAATGGCTGACAACGCTTTGTTACAGGAGTCCGCTAACTCTTTCATCACATCGGAGCTCATATCACGGCCAACAATAGTAAAGACTGCCTCGCCGGGTACTGTATGCGGACTGCCCGGTTTTAAATCCACTTTACCCACAGTAATACGGGTTTTATCGGTGCCATCTTCTGCAATAATACGTTCAATTTCGTGAGCAAAGTCAGCTAGCCCCATAAAAGCATCACTGCGCATGTTCATCGGTGCCGTACCAGCGTGGTCCGCTTTGCCTTTTAAGTGCACTATCCATTTGAACACACCGGAAATGCCCTCCACGGCACCAATGGTAATTTCTTTTTGAAAAAGCACCGGACCTTGTTCAATGTGTAACTCGTAAAACGCTTTCAGTCGCTCCGGCGGCCAGGCTGCGGCCAGCGCATCCATAACGTCCATGCCATGAGCGGCCATGGCATCTTTTAGGTACACATTGTCAGCATCGTGAGCCGACATAAGCCAGTCAGGGTTTAGTACACCGGCAATAGCCTGTGACCCCATCATACCACCGAAACGACCTTCTTCTTCAGCAGTACCCACTACCCATACAGGATGCTTTAATTTAATGTCATTTTCTTTGATCGAGCGCAAAACTTCGAATCCGGCCAACGCTCCCAGTGCGCCGTCAAAAATACCGCCGGCTGGAACCGTGTCTAAATGAGAGCCGGTAAGAACGGCCGGTTTTTTAAGATAGTCACCAATACCGAAAAACACATTACCGGCGCCGTCCATAAAGGTTTCGAAGCCTTCGGCTTTTGCCTGTTCCATCATCCATCGGCGCGCCTCCATATCGGCATCGGTAAAGCCCCAACGGTACACACCATGGTCGGTTTCGTTATAACCAATTCTGGACAGTTCAAGCACAGATTTTTTTAAGCGGTCTGAATTAATACTCAGCATAGTACCTCCTTAGCTTCTGTTATAAGCGTAGGACATAAACTACAGAGCAACAAAAAGGCACCCATAAAAAAGCCCGCACCAAAAGGTGCGGGCAAAGGTTGCACGGGGCAAGGGGAGCCCCTAGAGGGTTTACGGCAGTTTGCGTGCAGTTAAGGCTGCATTAAGTACCGCCGCCAACTTAATTGACGATTGAATTGCTTGTGCCGAAACGTCGTGCTTCAGCAAGGTTTGTACGTGCGAGTCAATGCACATACCACAACCATTCAGTGCCGATACCGCTAGTGAGAACAACTCAAAGTCGGCTTTATCCACACCCGGGTTAGCCATTGCGTTCATGCGGAGTCCCGCAGGAAGCTTAGAAAACTGTTTATCGCTTGATAAATGCAAGAAGCGATAGTAAACGTTATTCATTGCCATTAATGACGCTGCAGTTTTTGCGGCCGTCTTAACGTTATCTTCAATTTTGCCTTCGGCCTCTTCTTCCACTGCCTGAGTCAGCTCGTCATCCGATAAGGTGTAAACGAGCGACAGCGCTGTGCCGTAGAACTGATCATTTGTTAAACCTGACTGCTCAACGTTTGAAAACAAGCTCGACAGGTTTAGTTTGGTGTCTTTACTGTGATCACCCAGTAACTGTTTGTAGTCTGCAATTGCCATGCTTAACTCCTGAAATACTGTAAAAGTGCCTAGCAGGCGCCGATGGCATTGCCATCAGCGCTTAGTTTTGGGAAGTAAACACCGATTAAAGGGTGTCTCCGCCCAATGCACGGTTACAAGGACACAGTTCATCGGTCTGTAAGCCGTCTAAAATACGGACGATTTCTGCCGGGTTACGACCAACGTTCAGGTTGTTTACCGATACGTGCTGGATAACGTTGTGTGGGTCAACAATGAAGGTCGCACGCAAAGCAACATTTTCAGCTTTGTCACGAACGCCCAGACCATCAACCAAAGAGCCATCGTCAGCAAAAGAGTACTGGTTCAGACGGTCAAGGTCAGGGTGCTCACGGCGCCATGCCAATTTCACAAATTCATTGTCGGTGCTGCCGCCCATAACAACCGCGTCGCGGTCAGCGAAATCTTCGTTCAGTTTTGCGAACTCAACAATTTCAGTTGGGCAAACAAAAGTGAAGTCTTTCGGGTAGAAGAAAATGATTTTCCACTTACCTTCGAAGCTGTTGTTGTCGATAGTTTCAAAAGCGCTTTCGCCATTCTCTTCCGGCATGTTGAACTTAGGTTTTGCCGCAATGACGCTGAATTCTGGTAGTTTATCGCCTACTGTTAACATAAATAGTCTCCGTGATTGGGATTTAAAATGTATTCGTTCCTTAACGAGTCGAGAGCTAGTGTACGGACGGGGACAGATTGGATAAAACGAATAAAACGGATTATGATAATCGGAAATACCAATTAAAACGCGACGGGTACCCCATGAGTAAATTACCAAGTTTGAAAAACCTAAGTTACCTGCTGGCGCTGCACCAGGAACAGAACTTTAATCGCGCGGCGGCTGAATGTAATGTCAGCCAGTCCACGCTAAGCAGTGGTATTCAAAACCTGGAAGAACAACTGGATTGCCAGCTTATTGAGCGTGACCATAAATCCTTTCTCTTTACTGCCTTAGGCGAAGAAGTTGTGGAGAAAGCGCGAGACATTATCAGCGCGTCGGAAGAATTGCTGCACTATGCGCAGGGTCAGGGCAATATTATGGAAGGGCCTTTAAGACTTGGCATTATCCCTACCATAGCCCCTTTTGTGATTGGCGAGCTCAGTAAAAACCTACAAGACAAGTTTCCTAAGCTGCTGCTGCAACTTTCTGAAGATACCACACAAAACTTACTGCACCGTCTACGTAATGGCGAGCTTGATATTCTTTTGCTGGCGCTGCCTATGGACATACAAGGCAACCAAAAATGGATACTGGGTCGTGACCCTTTCAAGCTAGTGGTGCACAAAGAGTTAGCCGAGACAGTAGGAGAACCGGTTGACTACGACAAACTGCCTGACCGCAGCATTTTCCTGCTGGAAAAAGAGCACTGCATGACCGGTCACGCCGTCGCTGCCTGTCAGCTTACCGACTCCATTAAAATGAACCCTTTTACTGCAACTAGCTTACACAGCCTGGTACAGATGGCCGATGCCAGGTTAGGCGCTACCTTTGTTCCGCAAATGGCCATTGACCAGGGTATTTTAGAAAACACCGATTTGGTTTCATTAAAGCCAACCGGTCAGGAAGCCTCTCGTGATATCGGTCTGGTGTACCGTCCTACCACCAGCCGTCGGCAAACCTTCCGCAAAGTCGCAGAAGAAATTGCCCGCCTGTTGCCGATTAATACACTCAACTAACGACGTCTGGCCGGCGGTAACGGATAACGTTCCGCCAGGCTGATGCTCTCACCATCGGGCTTAATAACCCGTGCATGGCGACGGTTTAATCGACGTGGATCAGTTACACCGCAGGAATGCGCAATGATATTAACGCCATATTCCATGTACTTGTGATAGTTGGCCGCACGTACCGACTTATCCTCGGGATCCAGCCCTCTCATCAGCTTAGGATCGTCCGTCGTTACTCCCGTCGGGCAGGTGTTTTTATTGCACTGCATAGCCTGAATGCAACCCAGCGAAAACATAAAGCCCCGCGCCGAGGTCACAAAGTCAGCTCCCATAGCAATAGCCCAGGCCACATCAGCTGGTGTTATCATTTTGCCGGAAACAATTACCCTGACCCTTCCGTGTAAACCGGATTCGGTGAGTTTATCGATAAGTATCGGCAAACTTTCTGTCACTCTTAAACCAACGTAGTCCATCAGTGGCTGGGGCGCCGCTCCGGTTCCGCCATCGGCACTATCCAGAGTAATAAAGTCAGGTGCTGACTCTTCGCCGCGAGTTAAAATGCAATCTATCAGTTCGTCGATCCAGGAAGGATCACCCATCACAAATTTAAAACCCGTTGGCTTGCCGGTAATAGTACGAACCTTTTCGATAAAATCGAGTAACTCTTCGTTATTGCTTATTTCTGGATGCCGGTTGGGGCTAATTGCGTCTTCGCCCTCAACAATTCCCCGAATTCTGGCTATTTCACTGTTAACTTTAATGCCCGGGAGGATACCGCCTTTGCCCGGTTTAGCACCCTGGCTCAATTTAATTTCAAACATTTTCACATTGTCGTGACGGCCTAGCTCTGCCAGACGGTCCTCGTCGAGTCGGCCTTCTTTATCGCGAACACCAAACTTCGCAGTCCCCATTTGAAACACAATGTCGCAATGCCCCATTAAATGATAAGGCGACAAGCCACCTTCACCCGTGTTCAACCAACATCCGGCTTTTGCCGCGCCTTGCGACAACGACTTAACTGCAACCGGCGACAATGCACCATAACTCATGCCGGAAATATGAAAGTACGACACCGGAGAGTAGGGCGTCTGACAGTAAGGGCCAATAGTAATGGGCTCTGGCGATGTCGCTTGCTCAGCCATAGGCGGGTAAGGCGCGTTACTGAAAATAATGGTTCCGGTGCGGCTTAAGTCACGCGTTGAACCAAAAGCAACGTTACGATCTGCGTTCTTGGCGGCCCGGTACACCCAGCTGCGCTGTGCCCGGTTAAACGGCATTTCTTCACGATCCATAGCAAAGAAATACTGACGCATGAACTCGCCCATGCGCTCGAACATATAGCGGAAGCGCCCAACAACGGGGTAATTATGGCGGATGGTATGTCGATTTTGAGTTCTGTCAACAACATACATGACGCCGACAGAAACAACTAACGCAATAATGACCAACACAAAAGCAGCGGCTAACCACTGCGCCAAAACCAATAACGAGTCGGTACTAAACACCTTGCTGCTCATGAAGTTCCAATAGTTTTTTACAATTGATAACAGTATTAACGGCCAAAGCGACGAACAGATCAAGCACAGTGTCATCAAAATTCTGATGAATGACGTATACTGAAGGTAATTCAATAAGAAGGAGAGACCGATGTTCAATCCAAAACTTGTTTTAACCGCAATGCTAGCGGCTTCTTTTAGTACTGCTGTCACAGCTGAAGACGTCGAAACGGAGCGTCATAAAGTCAGTGTCAGCACACTTGCTGACGGCTTCACAAACCCCTGGGGTATGACATTTCTTCCGGATAAAAGCATTTTAGTAACAGAACGAACGGGAGATATCTACTGGGTATCGGCCAATGGTAACTACCGTGAAAAAATCAGCGGCACTCCGGAAGTGGTTGCTAAAAGTCAGGGCGGTATGCTGGATATAACCGTTGACCCGGACTTTGAAGAAAACAATTGGGTTTACATTAGCTACTCCGAAGCAGCACAAGACGACGGTAAAGGTAATAGTACAGCTGTTATGCGTGCCAAGCTTAATGACAAAGAGTTTACGGATAAAGAAGTTATCTTCCGTCAGGCACCAAAATATGAGAGCAATGCCCACTTTGGTTCACGCTTAGTCTTTTCTCCTGAGGGACACCTATACATTACCTTAGGTGACCGTTACTCACGTATGGATGATGCACAGACATTAGATAACCATCACGGCAAAATCGTACGTATTTGGCCAGATGGCAGCATACCTGAAGACAACCCCTTTGTGGGCGACGACAACGCACTTGACGAAATTTGGTCCTATGGCCACCGCAACGTACAGGGCGCTGATATTCACCCTGAAACCGGAAAGTTATGGTCTGTTGAACACGGACCGCAAGGCGGCGATGAAGTGAATATTCCTGAAGCCGGCAAAAACTATGGCTGGCCGGAAGTGACTTACGGTGTTGATTACGGCGGCGGAACCATCAGCGAGGATGCCGTTAAAGAAGGAACTGAGCAGCCGTTTTATTATTGGGTTCCGTCTATTGCAACAGCCGGCGCCACCTTTTATACCGGAGATGCTTTCCCTGAATGGAAAGGTGACTTCTTTGTCGCTGCCCTGAAAAGCTCACTGGTGGCTCGCCTGGACTTATATGAAGGCCGCATGATGCATGAAGAGCGCTTATTTGAAGATGCCGTTGATGCGCGCATTCGTGACATTAAGCAAGGACCCGACGGTTACCTATACTTACTGACCGACGAGTCTGACGGTGCCATTATTCAGATAAAACCAGCGGATTAACAATGTCATATTCAGCAGTTTTAAGAAAACTCACGCATACGGGGCTGCCTTTATTGGCGGCCTCTTTCGTTGTTCACTCTACAGAGCTCGATGAAACCATTGTGGTTACAGCCACCCAGAGCGAAACGCCCTGGCTAACCACTGCTGCAAGCATTGACCGCGTTAACGTAGAAAACACCTTACCCTCCATGAAGATTGATGCCGGTGATGCTTTAGCCGGTGTGGCAGGGATTCAGGCGGACAGCCGCTATAACTACGCACAGGATACACGCCTGGTGGTTCGCGGCTTCGGCTCACGAGCAGCGTTTGGGGTCAGAGGTTTGCAGCTTAATGTCGATGGTATTCCTTTGTCTATGCCCGATGGTCAGGCTCAAACCTCGAGTATTTTTCTCGACAGCATTGATTCGCTGGAAGTTTTACGCGGCCCGTTAGCCACCTTGTACGGTAACTCCGGTGGTGGTGTGGTTGAATGGTTCAGCCGCAAGCCGACTGAAACAGCACTGGAGTGGGGTGGCCAGTTCAGCGAGAACAACACACAGCGGTATAACGTTAATGCCCAGTGGGCAACCGACAATAAGCAACTGCAGGTTTTGGCATCAGACTTTCAGACGGACGGTCCGCGTCGGCATAATTCCGCCCAGCGCCAGCAACAGGCTGTGCGCTGGTACCATCAATGGGATGACCAGAACCGCTTTATTATCCGCTACGATAATAACGATGCGCCACTATTGCAGGACCCCAGCGCATTAACCCCTGAAGACTGGCGTGAAGACCCGGCCCAAACAGTACAACGTGCGGTTGATTTCAATACCCGCAAGGACATTCATCATCGTCAGGGTTCGTTCAGCTGGTTTCATGAACGTGACAATGGCGAGGGCTTACTGTCACTGTGGCAGGGCGACCGCGATATTGAGCAGTTCCTGCCGTTTGCCGGCGATGGTGACACAAGCTCGGGGGCGGTTATTGACGTTTCTCGTCAGTTTGAGGGTGCTCATGCCCGTTGGCGCCAGCGCGGAGTCAACTGGTCGGCAACCCTCGGCGCGCAAATAGAACGCCAACAGGATCATCGCTTTGGTTTTGTGAATAACAATGGTGAGAAAGGGGATTTGCGCCGCGACGAATTCAACTGGATTGAAAATGCTTCTGCTTATTTACGCTTTCAGTGGCAATTATCAGAAAAGTGGTCAGCAACAGGCGGAGTCCGTTACAGCGACATCAATTATGAAGTAAAAGACTACTTTACTGAGCTGGATAACTCCGATGACAGCGGCAGCAGTGACTTTAGTGAGACCACAGCAGCTATTTCGGTAACCTGGCAGTTTTTACCAACCTCAGCAACTTATCTGAGTTTAGGACAGGGTTTTGAAACCCCGACACTGACAGAGCTCGCCTATCGAAATGAAGGCTCTGGCCTGAACCGGGAGCTGGGTCCATCCACCAATGATCAGTGGGAGTGGGGCATCAAACACCAACTCGGTAGCGACTGGCGTCTGCACTTCGCTTTCTTTGGTATTGAAAGCGAGGATGAAATTCTCGTAGACCAGTCTAACGATGGGCGCACAACCTACCGTAATGCCTCAGAAACAACGCGCGAAGGGGCCGAGCTGAGCGTTAACGGTGCACTGACACAAGAGCTAAATATGCTGCTGTCATACAGTTATATAGACGCTAGCTTTGATGATGGCCCGTTACAGGGGAATCAATTACCCGGCGTAGCGAAAAGCCAGGGGTACTTGCGCCTGAATTGGCAGCCCGCGGAGCAATGGCTGGTTCAGTTAGCTGGCCAGTATAGAAATGAAACGCCGGTTAATGATCAAAACGATACCTTTGCACCGTCTTATACGACTTGGGATATTGCAGTAAGCCGCGACTGGCAGTGGGCAAAAAGCGAACTGGACTTATGGGCTCGGATCGACAACATTACGGACAAAGACTACGTCGGTGCTGTTGTTGTTAACCAGGGAAGCGGACGCTCATTCGAGCCTGCAGTAGGAAGGCAGGCCAGCGTCGGCATCAGTTGGCGCCGACGCTTTTAAGCCAGATTACAGGCTGGCTCTGAGTACATCGAGCAGGCGCTGTGCCGTCTGCTCCGATGACGCAGGGTTCTGGCCTGTAATTAACATGCCGTCCTGAACGGCATAGGCCTGCCAGTCATCAACTTTACGGTAATGACCGCCTTTAGCTGTCAGTTCGTCCTCAAGTAAAAAGGGAACCACATCGGTAAGCTCTACCGCAGCCTCTTCACTGTTACTAAAACCTGTCACTGTGCGACCCTGAACAATAGGATCACCACACGGCGTTTTAGCATTTAGTAGCACAGCAGGTGCATGGCAGACAGCAGAGACCGGCTTCCCTTTACTCCAGAAGTGCTCAATGAGCTTAATTGAATGCTCATCGTTCGTTAAATCCCATAAAGGTCCATGACCACCCGGATAGAAAATCGCATCAAAGCTTTCCGGATCAACTTCATCCAGCTTGCAGGTCGTCTCGAGTTTCTGCTGTGCTGTTGTGTCGTTGTCGAAGCGCTTCGTCGCTTCCGTTTGCGCGTCAGGGGTAGTGCTGTTTGGATCGATGGGTGGCTTGCCACCTTTTGGCGAGGCCAAAGTAACATCCACGCCCGCATCCGCGAAAACGTAGTACGGAGCCGCAAATTCTTCTACCCAGAAACCTGTTTTATGGTCTGTATCACCGAGTTTATCGTGTGAGGTTAATACCATTAATACTTTCACTTAGCACTCCCGTTAAATGAGTCAAAAACTTATTATAGACTACGCAGTAAAACGCCAGTTTGATCACTCACCATGCTGCTCAAGCCAGCGGTACAAGGTACGCCGGGTCACCCCTAAAATTTCTGCGGCTTTCGACTTGTTACCCTCTACGTGCCCCAGCACTTTGCGTATGTATTGGTTTTGATATTCATCCAAAGTTGGCCACTCCGCTGCATATTCCACTTCGGGTTCATGCTCACTCTCCAGAATTCTTTGTGGTAAATCTTCAACCGCTATTTTGTCGTCTCTGGAGAAGGTAAAAGCACGCTCAATCGCATTTTGCAGTTCGCGGACATTACCAGGAAAGCGATAGCGATAAAGCTGTTCAAGCGCAGCTGGTGAAATACTGACAACCGTTTTATCGCTGCTCTTCTGCAACTGTTGTAAAAAGTAGTTAGCGAGACGTTCAATGTCTTCACCACGCTCGCGTAAAGGCGGCACTCGTAAACTAAAGGTTTCCAACCGATAAAATAAGTCTTGCCGGAAACGTCCGTCTTCAACGTGTTTTTCTAAGTCCTGGTGGGTTGCAGCCAGGATCCGGACATTCACAGTTTCTTCTTCGTCGCTACCCACGGCGCGAATCGTGCCTTCCTGCAATACGCGTAGCAGTTTGGCCTGCAGCGCCATTGGCATTTCACCAATTTCGTCCAGCAACAAAGTACCACCATCCGCCTGTTTCAAAAGACCTTGCCGTTTTTTTTGAGCGCCGGTAAAAGCGCCGGCTGCATGGCCGAAAAACTCACTTTCCATCAAATCAGCAGGAATGCCGGCGCAGTTAACCGCCTGAAAACTTTGTTCAGCGCGGTCACTTAACTGATGCAGCGCCTTCGCCACCAGCTCTTTACCGGTTCCACTTTCTCCAGTGATCAAAACACTGCCGTCAGCCGGCGCAATGCGCTCTATCTGATCATAAAGTTTGCGCATTGAGGGACTTTGTCCAACTAAGCCGCCCGGTCCTTTTTGCTGCTGGCGGTAGCGCTTCAGTTCCCGTTGCAGCGATCGATGCTCAAGAATGCGCTGCACGCTGAGTAGCAAGTGCTCAACATCTAACGGCTTGGTCAGAAAGTCATCAGCGCCGTGCTTTAAGGCATCAACCGCCTGATCAACCGTGCCAAAAGCAGTAATTAATAATAGTGCCGGGGCGTTGTCCTCATTTTTCAGGCTATCTAAAAGTGACAGTCCGGACTGGCCCGGCAGCCGAATATCGCTAATGACCAAATCAAGGGTTGCAGCGGCTTTTTTAAAGTCTTCGACACTGCCCCACGCGGTTACTTTATAGCCTTCAGCCTCAAGCTCTTCAACAAGCAGTTCTTGTAGAGCTGGATCATCCTCAATTACACCTATCATGGCCTTTGCTGCTGTCATTTACTGCCTCCGTTTTTAACCGCTTGCCGAATGCATTGCGCAGGTAAACTCAAAATAACCCGACAACCGCCATTTGGGTTGTTAGTCAAAGACAGCTCACCACCATGATCATTCAATACGTGCTTAACTATGGTCAAACCCAGGCCGGTACCTTTGCCCTGCGGTTTATTGGTTTCAAACGGTTGTAATGCTTTATCTTTCATGGCATCAGGTAAGCCTTCTCCATCATCATCTATGGTAATGACGACTCCCGCATCGGCATATTCAGCCGCAACAGTAACCTCAGATTTAGCGGCCTGGAGACCATTGCGTAGTACGTTTACTAAGGCCAGTTCCAGCCGTTTTATGTCAACTTTGAGAATGACATCGACAAGCGCTTTTATTACCACTCTGGCAGAACCTTTATCCTGCTCAAACTCAATGCTGGTCATTGCCGTTGTCACCAAGTCTCGCAAGGAAATGCTTTCTCGTTGCTGCACCGGCGTTCTTGAAAATGCCAACAGTTGATTCACCAGTCCGGTAAGCCTTTGTACCTGCCCCCTGACAGCCTTAAGTTGTCGCTGACTGTCATCATCTTTATGGTTGCGTAATAATCGGCTGGCTCGCCCATCAATAACAGTAAGCGGCGCCCCTAGCTCGTGAGCAACACCACTGGCTACACTGCCAATAGCCGCCATTTTTTCCTGCTCCCGCAATGCTCGCTGCAACGACGCTTCGTGCTCCCGTCGCTTTTCTAACTCTTGCTCAGCTTCAGTAATACTGTCCAGCATACGGTTAAATCCACGCGCCACATCCTGTAGCTCCGAAGGGCCAGCTGGAGTCACACGAGTACTTCGGTTACCTTTTGCTACCTGTAGCATTGCGTCTTTTAACGCCACCACATGCCGCCCGACACCGCGATAATGGCCAAACACCAGTACCGCTATAGTGATCAGGCCAAATGCAGCCCAGCTCAGCCAGGCATATTGACTGAGTGTCTTAAAAGACTCATCAAAGTCACTGGCTCGCCGGTTTAACTGTAATAGGCCAATAATGCGGCCACCGCGATCAACAATAGGAAGGAATTGAGAGAAAACATCGCGGCCTTCAACGCGTCGATAGTCGTCTTGCTTCACACCCGTCTTAACGGTTTGCAGCGCGAGTTGACTGTTGCTCAAATCGGTTTCGGTGATACCGGCTTCTGCCACTTGTTGACCATATACGTTATATACAGACGCCCCGTAAACCCGACCGATATTAAAGACCGAATCCAGGTTAGCTTGAACCGTCGCCAAGTCGTTATTAAGCAATGCGTCACTTATGGGTAAGCTAATGGCTCGTCCCACCAGCTCTAAGTCGCTCTTTAGCCGCTCATTGGCTTCATCAGAGGCAACCTGTAACCCAACACTTATTGCAACGCCCGAAATCAATAACATAGGCACAACGACATACATTAAGAGCCTTCGTTGCAGGCTGGATAGTGGCCAACTGTATCTTTTTGTCACAATGCCTCCTTTGACTGTGTACTAAGGATACACATTTTTGGACAGATTTTCTGGGTGCCAACTTAGAAAAAACAAAAACCTAATAAAATCAACATGTTGAAAAGTTGGCACAGTCTTCGCTTTAGTTAGAGCGTCATTAAAAACTGATAAATTCAACTAGGAGATTATCATGCAAAAGACAATTATCGCATTAGCAACTGTATTCGCACTGGGTAGTACTGCAGCAATGGCTCAACAGCAGCAACAAGCTCAAGATCCTATGGCTCAGCAGCAAGAACAGCAAACTCAGGAAATTTCTGAAGGTATGCTGGTTAAGTTTGTAACAGCTATGGAAGACGTTCAGGGTGTTACTGAAAAATACCGTGACCAATTTCAGGAAGCTGAGAACCAAGAAGAAGCTCGCGAAATTCAACAATCTGCACAGGAAGAGATGATTGCAGCCGTTGAAGACGCAGGTCTTACTCCGCAAGAATACAACATGATTATTCAGCAAGCACAAAACGACGAAGAGTTGCGTGCTCGCTTAGAAGAACTAACAGGTGAAGAAGACTCTTAATCGTTAGTTCAAAATTGAATACAAAGCCCGCGGCTCTTTCTGAGTTGCGGGCTTTTTCATTTAAAGTATAAAAAACTCCCCCCTCACTTACTCCATTTAGCATCAAACTTTCGATTTTTTTCAAACTTTTACACTGTATTGTCTTGATCATATGTTGATTTAATGTAACAAAAGGTGCTGTGTTGTTGATTTAACACACAAAATCGATAAAAACTCCCGGGGGGGAATATAATAATGAAAACAAACTTTAAATACTCGCTATGTGCACTGGCAATAGGAGCCGCGTTCGCATCACCTGTCAGCTTTGCACAAGATCAAGGCAATCAGGCAGAAGATGACGCTCTTGAACGCATTCAGGTAACTGGTTCTAGAATTTCACGAACGGATATGGAAGGAGCCTCTCCTGTCGAAGTTATCGACAGAGAAAGCATTGAAGCCTCAGGCTTTAATAATTTACAACAACTCTTAGAGCGCTTACCATCGGCCGGCGTGGGAACCTTCTCAACTCAGGGTAACAGTCAGGACACTACTGCAAACGGTGCCGCTGCAATTAGCTTGCGTGGGTTTGGTGCCGACTCAACACTCGTCCTGCTTAACGGTCGCCGTGTAGCCGTTTCTTCCTTTGCCGAAGGCGTAGCAAATTCATTTGTCGATATTAACTCAATTCCCGTAGCCGCCATTGAGCGCATCGATATTCTGAAAGACGGAGCCTCCGCTATTTACGGCTCTGACGCTGTAGCTGGTGTCGTTAACATCATTTTAAGAGATGACTTTGTCGGCACAGAACTGGCTGCCAGTCACGGCGGAACAACCGGCGACGTTAACTACGAAGAAACCAGTATGAGCCTGGTGTGGGGTACGGGTGACGACGACAGCAACACCACCATGATTCTGGATTACTGGAAAAACACCTCTATCACCGGGGCCGAGTTTGGCAGAAACGGTACTGCTGACCAAAGTCCTTGGGGTGGTAACGACTTTCGCTCATCACGAGGCTTTCCGGGGAGCTTTATTGTCGATGGGGAAGAACAGCCCGATCCGGACTGCCCAGAAGATTCACTAGCGGGAACGCGCTGTGTATTCGACTACGGTCCTTTTGCGCAAATCTTTCCGGAAGCTGAACGTGTTGGTGCCATTATCCAGTCTCGTAAAGAATTTTCACGAGACGTAGAGGGCTATATTGAAGTTGCCGCTCAGCATAACCGTTCGCAAGCCGGCGGCGCACCAACTCCCCTAGACGCAGACGCTGGGCTTTACGTACCCGCTGACCACCCTAATAACCCATGGGGCGAGCGCGTCGATATCAACTTTTTCCGGACAGTGGATGCCGGTGCCCGTATTTGGGATGTTGAATCTGACACCTTACGCTTTATTGCGGGTTTACGCGGTGACCTAAATGGTTGGAATTGGGACGTCTCCTACCAGAAAGGCCGCAGCGAAGGAATGCAAACGGGCTCGCGTGAGCAGGGTTGGGTGCGTACCGACTTTTTGCAGGAACAAATTAACGCCGGCAACTACAACCCATTTGGCGGCACCATCAACGACCCTGAAGTCATTAATGACATTACGACGTCACTGGTACGCCGAGGCAAATCGCATCTTACCGCAATTGATGCCAGTATCGCCGGGGAAGCTTTCCAGTTAGGTGATCATTGGGTATCAATGGCCGCCGGTCTTGAGTACCGTGAAGAAGACATCTTTGACCAACCGGATGACCAGTTCCAGCGCGGTCTTATCTTCGGTACCGAGTCAGTACAAGCCGAAGCTGAACGCGACCAGTGGGCCGCTTATGTCGAATTCCTCATTCCAATTACTGATCAGTTAGAAGCAACTGTTGCGGGTCGTTACGATGACTACAGTGACTTTGGTTCAACCTTCAATCCGCAGTTTAAATTGCAGTGGCGTCCGACTGAAGACGTGACTTTACGTGCATCATACGGCGAAGGTTTCCGTGCTCCGTCGCTGGCACAAATTGGTCTGGGTCCATCACAGGTATCAACATTCTTTGTCGACGAATACCGTTGCGAAGCCGATGGGGAAAGCTGTGTACCGCTTGATTACACTATCGTATTCTCGGGCTCTGAAGGCCTGCAGCCAGAAGAGTCTTCGAACTACAACATTGGCGGTATCTGGCAGGTCACTGACGCGTTTGATATCTCAGCCGACTATTGGTCAATTGAACAAGACAACAAAATTGTTCAAAACGACTTTGAGAACGTTTACAACGAGCATTGTAACGACCAGGACAGCGAGGTCTGTGAACGACGTGACCCGCTACCGGGAGACGAGCTGGGTGAGTTGGCTGTTCTTTACAACACCTACGTTAACCTTTCTAGCCAGGAAGCTGCAGGTGTTGATTTCTCAGCAAACTATAACTGGCAACTACAAGACATTGGTGATGTTCGCCTAGGTCTTGATTGGTCTTACATGAGCAAGTTCGAAAAAGACGGTATCGACTATGCCGGTGAGTACGAATATCCGGAACATCGCTGGACTGCCCGTGCAGAGTGGGGTCGTGACGCCTTAGGTGTTAACCTGAATCTGAACTACATTGGTGAGTTTGAAGATTATCAGGCACCGGCAAACGTTGAATCGAGCGAAGCCCGTATGGTTGATAAGCAACTGCTGGTTGATTTACAGGCATACTACGATGTGACCTCTGAACTTCGTTTGACGATTGGTACCACCAACCTATTCGACGAAGAGCCACCTGAAGCGTTTAACAACGACCTTTACGGGTATGCACCGAGCGTTCACAACCCTCGTGGTCGCTTTGTTTACTCAAAAGTCAGTTACTCGTTCTAAGAACTCAGGTTTAAAAGACTGTAAAATCCGTAATCAGTTACCTCTGGTTACGGATTTTTTTGATCATCTCTCCTATGCTTTACGTAGGCCTAACTAGAAGATTCTTTAACGCAAGGAGAAAGCGAAGTGAAAGCATCCGATTTATTCGTAAAAGCACTTGAAAACGAGGGTGTGAAGTACATTTTCGGCATTCCCGGCGAAGAAAACCTGGACTTACTTGAGTCCCTCTCAAAATCTGATATCGAACTGATTTTAACCCGGCATGAGCAGGGCGCTGGTTTTATGGCTGCCACTTATGGTCGCCTGACCGGAAAACCCGGCGTGTGCCTGTCGACCCTGGGTCCCGGCGCAACCAATCTGGTTACTCCTGTGGCCTATGCACAACTTGGTGCTATGCCCATGGTTGTGGTTACCGGGCAAAAACCCATAAAAGAGCGTCATCAGGGTCAGTTCCAAATCATTGATGTGGTCGACATGATGACCCCCATTACCAAATACACCCAAGCGATTATTAGCGCCAGCAGTATTCCGGCGCATATACGTGAAGCGTTCCGTCGCGCTGAGGACGAACGCCCCGGCGCATCCCATCTGGAGCTATCGGATGACATCAGCCGCGAGGAGGTCAGCAGCCTTCCGATTGAACCCAGTCATTCGCGTCGCCCCATTACCGAGCATAAGTCGGTCCGCCACGTGCTGGAACTGCTGCGCGAAGCAAAACACCCGGTTCTGCTGATAGGTGCCGCTGCCAACCGTAAAATTACAGCAAAAATGTTACGCGCCTTTGTCGATAAAACCGGCATTCCTTTTATTACCACACAAATGGGTAAAGGCGTTATCAACGAGGACCATCCTCGCTGGTTGGGTAACGCAGCCGTTTCCGATGGTGACTACCCGCACCGCGCTATAGAGAAAGCGGATTTAATCCTTAATGTGGGCCACGACGTGGTAGAAAAACCCCCATTTATGATGAAGACCGGCGATAACGACAAGCGTAAAGTGGTACACATTAACTTCCAGGGCGCAGAAGTCGACTCGGTTTATTTCCCGCACGCCAGTATGATTGGTGATATTGGCAACAGCATCTGGCAATTAAAAGAGGGAACTGAGCCGCAAGACCACTGGGACTTCGACTTTATGCTGAAGGTCCGCGACCATATGCGTGACCATACCGATGAAGGTGCCGATGACGACAGTTTCCCGGTTTTACCGCAGCGCCTGGTGGAAGATGTGCGCGAAGTGATGCCGGATGACGGTGTCATCGCTCTTGATAACGGCATCTACAAAATTTGGTTTGCCCGTAATTACCCCGCGCGTCAGCCGAATACGGTACTGCTGGATAATGCGCTAGCTTCAATGGGTGCGGGCTTGCCTTCTGCAATGGCGGCTAAGCTGGTTAACCCGGAGAAAAAAGTCATGGCCGTGTGCGGTGACGGCGGCTTTATGATGAACTCGCAGGAGCTTGAAACCGCCGTTCGTATGGGGCTGGATATTGTTGTTGTTGTCCTGAATGACAGTGGTTACGGCATGATCAAATGGAAGCAGCAACACATGAAACTCAGCGACTATGGCTTAGATTTCAATAACCCGGATTTTGTGAAATATGCAGAGTCTTATGGTGCTAAGGGGTACCGTTTAGACAAAACTGAGAACCTGATACCACTGTTAAAAGATTGCTTAGATAAACCTGGGGTTCATCTTATTGATGTTCCGGTGGACTATTCACAAAATGACCGGCTGCTGAATGAGGAGATTCCCCAGCGCAGCCGTGCCATTAAAGCCGATTAATCACGGTTAGGATCAGTATCCGCGAAGTAAGGGTAGTCGTTTAACTTGTCGACAAAGGCCTGAAGTCGCGGATACTTATCCAGATTAAAGCGCTCACGGAATAAGCCCCAACTTAAAAAGCAACCTAAACGTAGCTCTCCGTCACTAAAGGGATGGGGCCCTTCATAAGCAACCGCATGCTCTTTGTCTTCCATTAGTTGAAGTATGTCATTAATACGCTGCTGCTGGCGCTTAAGGTAAGGTACCTTGTCTGGTGTTACACCCGCTTTTTCTAACAGGAACAAATTAATGGCAGCATCCATAGCCGTGTTTACCAGGCAATACTGGTCAAAGTCTTTAGTGTCTGCAAAAAAACGCTCATCGGCTTTTTCCCGAACGTATTTTAATATGCTGCTCGAGTCATGTAAGCGAAGGTCATTATGATGCAGAAAAGGCACCTTTTTAGCCGGGGTTAATTTAGCACTGGTTTCAAAGTCCGTTTCAGTGAATGAGAACTTTGTCTTTGTCTCCAGTAAAGCAATACGACAATGTCTAACGAACGGCGAGGTATAGCTTCCGAACAATTCCATGATCTTCTCCTGTTAATGATCTCGACAAGCTTCGTCTGGGTACTCCAGCTCAATCGTTGTATGAGCCAACTCAAACACAGCTAACTGCTCTGATATCTGTTGTTTTAAAAGCGCTCTTTCTGCGCACTCCAGTTCTTTTGATACCACAATATGCGCCGTTAATACATGACGCTCGCCATCCAAAGACCAAAAATGTAAATGGTGAGCATCATTCACCAGCTCTAACGAGGTTAGTTGCTCACGTATTTGTCGATAAACTTCCGGGTCGGGAGACGCCTGCACAAAGAGTTTAACCGTAGAGCCCAGGTGACGAATAACGTTCACCATAATAAACAGGGTAAAAGCAATGGATAACAGAGGATCTAAAATAGGCCAGTCAACGAACATAAGAATGATCGACACAATGAGCACAGCTACCCAGCCCAATACGTCTTCGAGCAGATGCCAGTTAAGTACGCGTTCATTCAGTGACTTGCCATGAGAAAGCTTAAACGCCGCATAGCCATTCACAATGACACCGAACACAGCCAATAGCGCCATACCTTCGGCCATTGGCATTACCGGGTTCCATAAACGAGGAACAGCTTCGAATAAAATCCAGATGGAACCAGCCGTCAGTACAACAGCGTTAATAAAAGCACCCACCAGAGAAAGTCGCTGGTAGCCATAGGTAAAGGTGTGGGTTGCGTCTTTTCGGCTGAACTTATCCAGTAGCCAGGCCATACCAATAGAGATGCTGTCGCCGAGGTCGTGCACCGCATCAGCTAAAATAGCGGTACTGTTGGTCAACATCCCGCCAATAAACTCAATGACGGTAAAACACAGGTTAAGGAAAAACGCCCAACCAATTCGCTTTGACGAGCTTTCGTGGTGATGATGGTGATGGTGCATAACGCCCTTAAATGTTAACTAAATGCACATTTGAAGTCTAAAAAACGCACAAAAATGAGTATTCTCGTTAACTTAACACTTTTTTGTACAGCAAATGAAGTATTGCTTACGCCCCCTTAACAGTCCAAAATTTCGCCAAATTTAGACACCTCTAAATTAAGATGATGTAACTTTTCTCAGGAGCTTTAAATGAAGTACTCTCTAGCCGCTTGTTTCGGTGCTGCAGCACTGGTTATGAGCCTGCCTTCTCAGGCGCAAGACAAAATTCAGTGGAGTGGTTTTGGTAATATCGCAGCAGGTATGACTACCGGCAGCGGCGACGAATTGTTTGGCTACGATAATGACGTAGACTTTAATCCGGACAGCTTATTCGCATTACAA
This sequence comes from Pseudomonadota bacterium, assembly GCA_051745385.1. GTDB lineage: Bacteria > Pseudomonadota > Gammaproteobacteria > Enterobacterales > Alteromonadaceae > Idiomarina. The sequence continues at coordinate 30,234 of JBNJDZ010000015.1, forward strand.
GCAAAAGCCGACTTGTCTGACAAACTCAGTATCACCACTCAGATAATGTCTCGTGGTTCAGAAGACTTCGACTTAGGCGTAGAGTGGGCATACCTGCAGTATCAACTAACCGACGCTGCCAGCATTAATGTAGGTAAACTACGCCTGCCTTTCTACATGTATTCAGACTCTCTGGATGTAGGTTACAGCTATCATTGGCTGCGTACACCTCAAAGCGTCTACCGTGTCGCCTTTGACAACTACACCGGAGTCAGCTTCCAGCACAACGCCTTTGTGGGTGACTTTACTTTCAATACGCAAATTATTGCGGGCAACATGCACGATGATATTGAAGCGGGTGGTAGTGAAACGGCAGAAGCCGAGCTGAATAACCTGATAGGTTTTAATACCAGTGCTATCTACAACAATCTGACCATGCGCATTGCGTATTACCAGACCAACGATACCAATATTCATCTTAACGAGATTGATGGCTTGCTGGCGACGCTAAGACAGGCTGGTGCTGGGCAGGTCGCTTCAGAGTTGGAAGTTTCTGAAGACAAAGGTACTTTCGCTGGTGTCGGTTTTATGTACGACAACTTCAACT
>JBNJDZ010000016.1:0-18235 GCA_051745385.1 Pseudomonadota bacterium
ATAATCTAATACTGCTGAAGGTGCGTTATGGCAACAACCAAAACCAGCATTGCAACGTTACAGAAAATGAAAAAAGAAGGGACCAAGATAAGCTCCCTGACCGCATACGATTCAAGCTTTGCCAAACTCATGACCGAACAGGGGGTCGACTTTATTCTGGTCGGTGACTCCCTGGGTAATGTTGTACAGGGCAGGAATTCAACTGTACCAGTCACCACCGACGATATGGTTTATCATACGCAGTGTGTTCGTCGTGGCGCCAGCGACGCCTTTGTTATAGCCGATATGCCTTTCATGACTTACAGCACCCCCGAGCAAGCCTACGAGGTTGCCGGCCGCTTAATGCAGGCAGGCGCAAATATGGTTAAGTTAGAAGGCGGGCAGTGGTTAGTCGAGACCATTGAAGGCTTAAAAACTCGCGGTATTCCAGTTTGTGCTCACCTGGGTTTATTGCCGCAGTCGGTGAATGTTCTGGGTGGCTATAAAGTGCAAGGTAAAGAACAGCAACAAGCTGACGATACGCTCAACCAGGCACTAGCGCTTGAAGAGGCCGGCGCTCAGCTATTAGTACTGGAATGTGTACCGGCTTCACTTGGCAAGCGCATTACTGAGCAGCTATCCATCCCAACCATTGGTATTGGTGCAGGCCCGGATACCGACGGTCAGATTCTGGTCATGCACGACATGCTGGGCATGAACAGCGACTACTTGCCTAAGTTCGCTAAAGATTTCCTGGGCCAGGGCGGCTCTCTTGCCGATGCCTTTCGCTCATTTGCAGAACAGGTGCGTTCAGGCGAGTTTCCAACGTCAGAGCACAGTTACAAATGAGAGTACTTAAGTCACTGGCTGAGCTTCGGAAGTGGCGCCAGCAACAAGCAGAAGTTGCCCTGGTACCGACCATGGGTAACCTGCACGATGGACATCTGCATTTAGTAAAAACAGCGCTAGAGCGTTGCGATAACGTTGTCGTTAGTATTTTTGTGAACCCTATGCAGTTCGGAGCTAACGAGGATCTTGATAGTTACCCCCGCACCTTAGAAGCCGACTGCCAGGCACTGGATGCCCTTGGCGTTTCTGCCGTATTTACCCCGCAGGTCAGTGACGTTTACCCCAGAGGTCTGGACAAACAGACTCGTATTGAAGTGCCGGGTATCAGTGACATTTTATGCGGAGCCAGTCGTCCGGGGCATTTCACCGGAGTTGCGACCATTGTCTGCAAACTCTTTAATATGGTGCAGCCGCAATTAGCCGTATTTGGCGAGAAAGACTATCAGCAGTTGCAGGTCATTCGTTTAATGACACAGGACTTAAGCTTACCCGTTGAAGTTCTGGGCGCACCAACCCAACGCGAAACCAGTGGCTTAGCAATGAGCTCTCGCAATGGTTATTTATCACCTGAACAAAAGCAACAAGCAGCTGCGCTTTACCGGACTCTCCAGAAAACCAAAGCTGAACTGGGTGTAAGCACGAATTTTTCTGAATTGGAAAAAGCAGCCAAAGAAGATTTAAGTAAAGCAGGCTTTGTTCCCGACTACTTCAGCATTCGTAATGCAAAAGACTTACAGGAAGCGACAACCGAGGACCCTGAGTGGGTGATCCTGGCAGCTGCCTTTATGGGGGAAACGCGCCTGATTGACAACCTACGGGTTTCCAACACCAGAGCTAAGTAAGCATACCGAGTTCACGCATTTCGGTATGCAGTGCACCCCGCAAACTAGTCGCTTTTGAGGCAATTTGACGCTGCTCATCCAAAACTTCCTGCAGCATTTCATCCGTTGTTAACGGGTTAGCCAGCACCACACGAAACACCACTGTTGGCTCATGGTGATATTGGCTCGGCGTTAATTTGGTACGCGACACAAAAGATTGACCACTTTCCCGCTGACGTTTTTGAATATAGCGGGTCAGGGCGTTCAAATGAGGGGTCAACCGCGCCAGTTGCTCAGGCGTTGCCCTTTGGAGAGCCGCTTTCACTTTAGCTGGAACAAAACGGTACGTTAAAATACAAAGCTCCGGCTCTGTAATCACTTCAAAATCATCCTGCTCTGCAATGAGTTGTGAGAAATAACGCGCTTTATCAATGCTGTTATTAATCAGTAATTCATAACCCCGGCGTCCAATAACGTGCATGGCCGAAAATACCATCATGGCCATCCCCGCTCGCGAACCTTCCATTGAATGTGAGCCCAAATCTTTAGAGCCCTGACGAATAATGTATTCCGCGTGATGCTCTATGGATTTAACCAAAGACGGACTCTTAAACAACACCAAACCCGCGCCCATAGGCACATACATTTGCTTGTGGGCATCAATAGTAACACTGTCTGCCCGTTCAATACCGGCCAGTAACGGACGGTGCTGTTCAGACAATAACGTTGCCCCGCCCCAGGCAGCATCAACATGAAAGTGAGCATCCACTTCTTCCGCAACCGTTGCCATGTCGTCTAGCGGATCAATGTGTCCGGTTTCCGTTGTACCAGCAACACCAACCAGCGCCAACACCTTGCCACCCTCTTTTGCAATCTGTTCACAGGTCTTACGCAACTCATCAATGCGAATGCGGTTGTCACTGTCCGTTGCCACTGAAACTAAATTCTTACGGCCAATACCGAGCACATCGGCTGCTTTGCTCAGCGAATAGTGTCCCCGCTCAGACACCACCACCGTTAACTTCGAGTAGCCATAGTGCTGAAGACCTGCGGCCAGTCCATCTGCTGCAATGCCGGCAAAATCGCCGTCAGCCTGCAACAAGCGGTTGCGGGCTACCCAAAGCGCCGTCATATTGGCGATGGTTCCACCCGAACAAAACGCCCCCAAAGAATGCTGAGCACTGTGCATCCAGCGGTTATAGAACGGTGCATCCTGTTGATACACCAAATGGTGCAGCATACCGATAACGTTACGCTCTAAAGGCGTAAAGGCCTTGGATGTTTCAATTTTTACCAGATTCTGATTTAGCCCGACCATCAGCTTGGCTAATGGCAGAAGAAAATACGGCAATGCCGATGTCATATGACCAATAAAACGGGGCGATGCTGTGTGTACAGAATGTGCAACCAACTTATCCAGCAGAAACTCGGTATGGTCAGAGACAAACTGAGGTTCTTCCGGGATCTGTGATTTATCAAAGTCTTTCTCAATTTCCTGCAAGGGCTTCTCACGGGCGACAATGTGTTCACCCAGAAACCCCATCAGGTTTTCTGAAAGATGTTTTTCGATCTTACCCAGCGTCGAGTCGGGAGCCTCTGGTATGGTAAATATACGATACAGAGATTCCTGGCTGACTTCCGCTATGTCATTTTTCGGGCTCAATCAAGACTCCTTAGATAAGTTCGCATGCAGTTGCCATAATGCCTGACCGCTGTTTTTATATTTACGTTCAAACGGTGTTATCGGGTCTGCGTCGTCTGCTAATAACGAAATGTCGGCATGATATCCGCTCACCTTAAGTGCCTGAGCCACTTCAAGCAAGTACAGGCTCCAGTTTGAACGAATCTGCAGTCTGCCGCCCAGCGCAACAACGTCTTTCCATACTGGGCTACCATGCCAGCGACGCGATAAGTGAGCAGATTTAGGCCAGGGGTTCGGATACAAAATGCAATGCTGCTGTGGCTGCCAATTCGCCTGATTAGCCAGTCGCCAGAAGTCATTCAGGTCAGCCCTTACAACCCAGTAACGCTGACCCTTATCGCCCGTCTGGTAGTGGCTATGCCGTTCTACCCGGTGCGCCGATTTATCGACACCAATAACCATGGTCTGAGGGTTAAGTTCTGCCAGTTTTGCGGTACTTTCTCCAACGCCACAACAAGAGTCGAGAATAATTGGCCCGCCCCAGCTTTCAACTTGTGCGTTGATTTCATCAAACGCCTGCTGGTTATGCTCCTGAATCGGCTTCAGAAATTCGCTTTTCAAATGACGACGAACCACCGCTTCGGTATCTTCGTGCGGACCGTTTTGATTCGTCGTAACCGGTCTTGCCTGCTGCATCAGGACCGAATTCCTATGCCTTTGTCCAGAATATAATAAGCCGCGGCAAAGAACAGAATGTTGAAGCCAACCAAAACAGCCACAGCAACACCAATGCCCACATCAGATTGACCTAAGAAGCCGTAACGGAAACCATTGACCATATACAGTACCGGGTTTGCCATAGAAACTTTTTGCCAGAATTCAGGCAACAAGCTGACTGAATAAAACACCCCGCCTAAATAAGTCAGTGGCGTTAAAACGAACGTCGGCACAATGGAAATATCGTCAAAAGTTTTGCCGTAAACCGCATTAATCAGTCCGCCCAGACAGAATAAGGTGGAGGTTAAAATCACCGTTAATATGACATAACCAATATGGGCAATTTGGATGTCCGCAAATAAAAAAGACACACAGGTGACGATAACCGCGACAATCAGAGCGCGTGCCATACCACCACCAACATAACCGGCAATAATAACGGCGGTTGGCACCGGCGACACCAACATCTCTTCGATGTTGCGCTGAAACTTCGCACTAAAGAATGACGACGCCACATTAGAGTACGAATTAGTAATGACTGACATCATGATGAGTCCGGGCACAATAAACTCCATATAGCCCACGCCACTCATTTCACCTATACGCTCACCGACAATACTACCGAAGATGACAAAATATAAAGTCATGGTGATAGCAGGCGGTACCAGAGTTTGTACCCAAATACGAAGAAAGCGGGTGCACTCTTTTATCCAGATAGTTTTTAACGCGATAAAGTTAGCAGCGGAATGGCTCATTTCGCTCCCTCCTGCTGACGCCCTTGCTCTACCATAGACACAAACAGCTCCTCTAACCGGTTCGCTTTATTACGCATCGATAATACTTTTACTTTTTGTGCTGAAAGCTGCTCGAATACCGCGTTCAATCCGGCATCCTTATCTACCTCAACTTCTAGCGTGTGTTCGTCTTTCCAGAGGTGTTTGAAGTCCTTAATCTCAGCGCCGTTGTGGCCAGGAGCCAAGTCCAGCACAAAGGTCTCCCGACTTAACTGCGCCAGCAAACGCTTTATTGAGGTATCTTCAATAATACGACCACTATCAATGATGCCTATATTACGACACAGAGTTTCCGCCTCTTCTAAATAATGCGTGGTCAAAATGATGGTAATGCCTTGTTGATTTATTTTTGTCAGGTAGTCCCACATTGAACGCCTAAGCTCAATATCAACACCCGCTGTCGGTTCGTCCAGAATCAACAATTTTGGTTCGTGCAATAACGCCCGGGCAATCATCAGACGTCGCTTCATACCACCGGAAAGCGATCGCGATGGCTCATTGCGCTTATCCCACAACCCAAGTTGTTTAAGGTATTTTTCTGAGCGCTCTTTCGCTAACGCGCGAGGCACACCATAATAGCCCGCTTGATTCACCACTATCTGATGCACTGTTTCAAATTGGTTGAAATTAAATTCTTGAGGTACCAGGCCAATTTGACGTTTTAAGTCGGTAAGTTGTGTATCCAGATCGTAACCAAATACTTTTATCGTGCCTGAAGTCTTATTAACCAGCGAAGAAATAATGCCAATAGTGGTCGACTTGCCGGCACCATTAGGACCCAGCAGAGCATAGAAATCGCCCTCTTCGACCACCAAATTAATACCCTTTAAGGCTTCAAAGCCACCCCGGTATGTTTTGCGTAAGTCTTCAATTTCTAAAGCTTTCATAAACCTCTCTATGACTCCTTTCCATAGCCCCAGCGGTCAACTAAACGCTGCTCAAGGCCTAGATGGTCTAAAATTCTGGCCACCATAAAATCAATTAAATCATCAATACTTTCGGGTTGATGATAAAAGCCAGGCGCTGCCGGCATTATGGTCACGCCTTGCTGACTGAGTTGCAGCATATTCTGTAAATGAATCGTTGAAAGCGGTGATTCTCTCGGCACCAAAATAAGTTGCCCACGCTCCTTCATTACGACATCGGCTGCCCGCTCGATCAACGTGTTGCTGCTACCATGAGCAATGGCAGACAAGGTGCTGGTTGAGCAAGGACAAACCACCATTTTGGCAGGTGCCGCTGAACCAGATGCAACCGGCGAAAACCACTCTTCTTTGCCGTATACTTTGAGCTGTTCTGCATCCACTGAAAAATGCTCACACAGCATAGCCGCTGCTTTTTCAGGTGCTGCCGGAATTTGCATATTTTGCTCTGTTGCCAGCACCACTCGCGCGGCACTTGAAATCAGCAACAGCACCTGTTGATCTTGATCAAGCAGGCATTGTAGCAAACGCAGGGCATAAGGGGCACCCGAGGCGCCGGTTATCGCAACAGTGATTCTATTGTCGTTCTTCATTACTCGGCTCCTGTGTTATCCAGTTCTTGCAACGCTTTAAGGAAACGCTGGTGCAAACCATCGAAACTTCCGTTACTCATAATGAGCACGGAATCCCCAGCGTTTACTTCGGTTAGCAACCCCGCCAGTAAATCATCTGTGGACTCAAGTACATGCGCGTTTGGCATTTTTTCGGCCAGCCGCCATTTTAGCCCTTCTGGCTGCAGTACAAATAGGTCGTCGGCATCGGCTAACGCTTCAGCCAGAGTATCGCTGTGAACCCCCATTTTCATGGTATTCGACCTGGGCTCCAGTACGGCAATAATGCGGTTCTTTGGTTGATGCTGTCGCAAGCCAGATACGGTTGTCTTGATTGCACTGGGGTGATGGGCAAAGTCATCAAAAACCTTTATGCCGCCGTATTCGCCCAATAATTCCATGCGCCGTTTCGGGCTTTTAAACCGGGTCAGAGCCTGTGCACTTTGCTCTGCTTTAATACCAACATGAGCTGCAGCAATAACTGCCATCATGGCGTTATTCACATTATGAAGCCCCAGTACATTCCAGCTAACCCGTGCAAGACACTTGCCCTGGTATTGCACTTCAAACTCAGTACCGTCCGCTTTAAGCAATTTAGCCTGCCATTCGCCCTGCTCACCCATGCGCACCACCGGGCTCCAACAGCCTTGTTCGAGAACCGCTTCCAGGGCGGAATCGCCACTGGGTAAAATCACTTGTCCGGTATCGGGCACCACGCGCAGTAAATGCGCAAATTGTCGCTGAATAGCGGCTAAATCAGGAAAGATGTCAGCATGGTCGAACTCAAGGTTATTCAGAATCAAAGTATCCGGAGCGTAGTGAACAAATTTAGAACGTTTATCGAAAAAGGCCGTATCGTACTCGTCCGCTTCAATAACAAAAAAGTTGGAATCGGTTAGGCGTGCACTAACAGGGAAATTCCCCGGTACGCCACCAATCATAAAACCCGGATCAAAGCCGTTCTCTTGTAAAATCCAACTTAACATACTAGCTGTCGTGGTTTTTCCATGCGTGCCGGCAACCGCCAGCACCCAACGCTGAGTCAGTACATTATCATGCAGCCATTGAGCTCCTGAAACATAGGGAATACGCTCACGTAAAACCGCTTCCACTTCATCGTTACCGCGGCTTAACGCGTTACCAATAACCACGATATCGGGGCGCGGTTTTAAGTTGATCTGCGAATACCCCTGCATTAATTCGATACCGAGATTTTCCAGCTGCGTACTCATAGGCGGGTAGACTTGAGCGTCAGACCCCGTAACACGGTGTCCCAATTGCTGCGCTATAGCGGCGACGCCCCCCATGAAAGTACCGCAAATCCCGATGATATGAATGTGCATGCGTTATCCAAACCCGTTCGTTTAAAAAATATCGAAAGTGTACCACCGTCATCGCTGACAAGCAGGATTTTTACCAAAAAATAAGGTATCATTTGCGCTCTCTGAACATACATTTGTAAGCATCCAACAACCAGAGCTGCAGGAACTTTCATGAAACGTTTATTACCAACACTGAGAGCGGATCAAACCAGCGAATCGCTTATCTCTGTTATTAACACCATTCAAATTGCAGCCAAGGAAATCTCTTTCCGTCTGCACCAGGGCGCATTAGCCGGTGTATTAGGCTCAACACTGGATGAAAACATTCAGGGCGAGAAACAGAAAAAACTCGATGTTGTTGCAAATCAGCTGTTAAAAACTCTGTTGCTGGAATCACCTAACGTACATGCCATTGCTTCTGAAGAAGAAGACTCCATTGTAGAAAGCCCAAATTCAGGACACTATTTGGTTGCCTTTGATCCCTTGGATGGCAGCTCTAACATCGATATAAATGGTGGTGTTGGTACCATTTTCTCTATTCTGCGCAAGCCCGAAGGTGAAGAAACCAGCGAAAACATGTTTTTGCAGCCAGGCAAAGCTCAGGTAGCAGCAGGCTATGTTTTGTATGGACCGGCTACCATGTTGGTAATGACCACGGGTAAAGCCGTACGCATTTATACTCTGGATCAAACCGTTGGTGAGTTTTTACTTACCCACGAAAAGGCAGAAATTCCGAAAGACACCAAAGAGTTCGCGATTAATATGTCGAACCGCCGTCACTGGGCCGATCCAATTCGCGCCTATATTAGTGACTTACTCGACGGCGAAGAAGGCCCTCGCGGCAAGAACTTTAATATGCGCTGGAACGCCGCTATGGTCTCCGACGTACACCGTGTGATTTCGCGCGGCGGGTTATTCACTTACCCCTGGGATGCCCGTAATCCCAACAAGCCTTTTAAACTGCGCCTTTTATATGAAGTCGCGCCAATGTCTATGCTGGTTGAAAAAGCGGGCGGTAAAGCGACTGACGGCTATCGTCGCTTAATGGAGATTGTGCCGGAGCATATTCACCAGCGAGTATCCGTGGTTATGGGGTCAGCAAACGAAGTGGATATGTGTATGGAGTACCACAGTAAGCACCCAAAACCTTATTAGACTGATATCGATATTGCGTGAATAGACCCAGCCGTTATAATCGCGCAGTAACTTTTATTTTATACATACAGCAGGAAGTACTATGAGCTTAGGAAACGTCACCGCAGGCGCCAATATGCCTGAAGAAGTTAACGTTATTATCGAGATCCCGGCAAACGCTGATCCGATCAAATACGAAGTCGATAAAGACACTGGTACACTTTGGGTTGATCGCTTTATGTCGACACCAATGTTCTACCCGGCGAACTACGGTTTTGTTAACGAAACCTTGTCATTAGATGGCGACCCGGTTGATGTGTTAGTGCCTACTCCATACCCTCTGCAGGCAGGTTCTGTCATCAAATGCCGCCCAGTTGGCGTATTGAAAATGACTGACGAGTCTGGTGAAGATGCAAAAGTAATTGCAGTTCCAGTTAGTAAATTGACTAAAGAGTACGACCACATCAACGACATTGATGACTTGCCAGAGCTGCTTAAAGCACAGATCACTCACTTCTTCGAGCGTTACAAAGAGCTTGAAAAAGGCAAGTGGGTTAAGGTTGACGGCTGGGCTGATGCAGCTGCCGCAAAAGAAGAAATTGTGTCTTCTTTTGAGCGCGCAAAAAAGTCTTAATTTAGAGTGAACAGTAGCACCGACCTAATGCATGCTGTCAGCATAGAAAAGTTACTCTTTTCATGGTCTGGACAACAGCCCACCCTGGATATTCCTGCCTGGCAGATAAAACAAGGTGAAACGGTGCTGCTGCGCGGCCCCAGCGGTAGTGGTAAGTCAACACTACTATCGCTGTTGGCCGGCATTAATACCCCACAAAGTGGTTCTTTAAACCTATTTGAAACCGCTTTTTCCAGTTTGTCCGGCAGACAGCGAGACCGTTATCGTGCCGACAACATTGGCTATATTTTTCAGCAATTCAATTTGCTGCCCTATTTATCCGCTTTAGATAATGCGCTGCTCGCCTGTCAATTTTCAAAGAAAAGGCAGCAACGTATCGCAAAACAAGGCAATTCTGCTGAAGCTACCGCAACTGAAATGCTGCAGCGCTTAGGGTTATCTTCCGCACAAATTGAGCAACCGGCTCATACCCTCAGTGTTGGTCAGCAACAACGTGTTGCTGCTGCACGGGCCTTATTGGGTGCTCCTAAGCTTCTTATAGCAGATGAACCGACCTCTGCACTCGACGCAGAGCATCGGGATACGTTTATTCAATTGTTGCTTCAGCTCAGTAGCCAAAATAACACTACGGTTATTTTTGTCACTCATGACGCCGCATTATCATCCTATTTTGATAAGCATGTTGAGCTTAACCAACTCAATCAGGCAGGGGCTCAATCATGATCCGCCTGGCCATAAAAAGCTTAATGAACAGACGCGCCAGTGTGCTTCTGACTGTTATTGCTATTGCCGTCAGCGTTACCTTACTGTTAGCTGTAGAGCGGGTTCGCGAACAGGTGCAAAGCCATTTCGCTAACACGGTTTCTGGTACTGACTTAATTATTGGTGCCCGAACCGGACAGACACAATTGTTGCTGTCTTCGATCTTCCATATTGGCAGCATGACCAACAATATGAGCTGGGAAAGCTTCGACGATATTCGTGAACGCCCGGAAGTCAGCTGGGCAATACCCATGTCATTAGGTGACAGCGTTCAGGGCTTGCCCGTTGTCGCAACAACCAATGCCTACTTTGAGCATTTTAAGTACGGCAACAAGCAGGCTCTGGAATTTTCTCAAGGTAGTGCTTTTGCTTCAGATGAGGAAGTCGTACTAGGAGCTGATGCTGCCGACAAGCTCTCTAAAACCATTGGTGATGACATTATTATTGCCCATGGCAGCGGTGGCATTAGTTTCAGCGAGCATGACCAGCACCCGCTTACTGTCACCGGTATCCTGCAACGAACAGGAACTCCGGTTGATCAGGCGGTACTAGTGACACTGCACAGCCTCGAAATGATCCACAGCGGTGAGCATGAACATTCTGGTCACGATCACCACAATGAAGCTCCGGCAGAGAGCATCAGCGCCGCCTTACTTGGCTTAAAAGCGAAACCACTGGCCTTGCGCTTACAGCGTCAAATAAATACTTATGAAAAGGAGCCTCTAACCGCTCTTTTACCCGGTATGACCCTGCAGGAGCTCTGGAAAACGCTGCGAGTCTTTGAGCAGGCTTTAACAGTAATTTCCGCAATGGTCGTACTCATTGGCTTATTAGGCATGCTGACAATTATGTTGGCCAGTTTAAGGGAACGCCGCCGCGAAATGGCGGTCTTAAGAGCCGTTGGTGCAGGCCCTGGTACCATATTTGGCTTATTGCTCAGTGAGGCTCTGCTACTGACCGTAGTTGGTGCTTTTTCCGGCTTACTTCTGCTTTATGGTCTGCAGTGGTCGTTAGCCGGCGTTATTCAGTCTCAGACAGGATTAATACTCAGCACCACCTGGCCCAGTGTTAGTGAATGGTGGCGTATAGCACTCGTGGTTATTGTCGGCTTTATGTTAAGTTTAATTCCGGCCTGGCGAGCTTATCGTCAATCTCTTGCAGACGGACTTACGGTGAAAATATGAAGAAGTTATTAGCGGTTGTATTATTAATGCTAACCTTTCCCGCGTTTGCGGCTGCGGAAAAAATCGGCTGGAAAGATCTAATTCCCGAAGGTTTTACTCCACCACCGGTTAAGCCTCAGTCTTACTATGACGCTAACCCTGAAGAAGATAAGCAGACTAACCTGGACGCCCCCGTGGTTGAATCGCTGGACGGAAAGAAAGTTCGTATTCCTGGGTATGTTGTTCAACTAGAAGGTGATGCTGATAATGTCACTGAGTTTCTGTTGGTTCCTTATTTCGGTGCCTGCATTCATGTGCCGCCGCCACCTCCCAATCAAATTATTCACGTTGAATATGAAGAAGGTGTTCCGTATGAGAACACTTATGATGCCGTCTGGATAGAAGGCACCATGAAGGTTGAGCGCAAAGAAGGTGATCTTGCCGTTGTTGGCTATCAAATGGATGCTGATAGCGTTGAGGTTTACAACTAAGAGTAACTCATTTGCTTTTGCAACAAGCTAATTAATTGATCCGCGGGCATAGGTTTCGCAAAGAAATAACCTTGCCCCTCGGCACACTCTAACCCTAAAAAGTAATCGAGCTGACTCTGCTCTTCAATTCCTTCAGCTAAAACATTCAAACCCAAACGACCTGCCATATCGACAATAGTTTCGATGATGATTTGTCCACTCGCCTGATCTGAGTTATTTACAAACGTTTTGTCTATCTTAATTCGGTCAAGCGGCAGTTTCTGAAGATAGCTTAGCGACGAAAAGCCGACGCCGAAATCGTCAATGGCAACCTGAATACCTTGCTGCTTTAATCGTCTTAAAATATCAGCTACCAGGTCAGGGTCTTCCATCACAATACTTTCGGTAATTTCTAATTCAATTCGTTCCGGGTCAATTCCCCATTTTTCAATTTGCTTTTCAACGAGTTCGGGGAAATCGCGTTTACGAAATTGAGGTACCGATACGTTAACGGCTACTCTTAACAGTGGTAGACCAATTTCGTCAAATGCATTGATTTGACGGCAAGCCTCTTCAATAACCCAAGAGCCAATTTCTACAATCAGCCCTGAGTATTCAGCAAGAGGAATAAACTCAGCCGGAGAAATAAAAGAGCCATCGCTTTGAGGCCAACGTAGTAGCGCTTCTACACCTATAACTTTTTTGGTTGTTAATTCCACCTGCGGCTGATACCAGACTTCCAGTTTTCTACTAGCAAAGTCCGCACGTAGTCGGCGTACCAAATGGAGTCGACGTTGGGTATCTTGCTCCATAGAGGGTTGATAGTAGTTGTAACGATCGAAAGAGTTATTCTTGGCATTTTTCAAGGCGATATAAACTTGCTTCAATAGTCCTTTGCCGTTAACCCTTTCAGGGTTGGCTCCCGATGCAAAGCCACAGGTAACGCGCAGTGGGATGTAATGCTCTCCGGCTCTAAAAGGTAAAGAAAAAAGCTCATTAAAAGCATTGGGTGTGACAATATCTGCCGAACCAAAAATGCCAAAAACATCAGCGGAAATACGAGATACAAATACATTACTGCCAAGCTGATCGGTCAGGCGCAAAGCCACCGAGCGGAGAAGTAAATTTCCTACATCCTGGCCTAAGCCATCGTTTACATCAGAAAAGTGGTCAATATCGATAACCGCAATCATTTTGTCTTTGTCGGGCTTTTCCGACAAGGCCTGAAGGTTTCGCGTAAACTCAGCCCGATTAGGAATACCAGTTAACGGATCAAGGTACGCGGCCGTTTGTAACTCTTCAAACAAGTTGGCATTCTCAAAGCCAACGGCAATATTAGCGAGAAAAACTTCCAGTAATTCCTGATCATATTCTGCTACGATGTTTTTTGTTTCTATATAGGCTGCGGCTTGATGCACCTGCCCATCAATGAAGAAGACAGTAGCATCGTCAGTATGAATATGACGCTGTTCGTTCAAGCACTGTCTGACGCTCTTCTCGATTTCGTCTGAATTCAGCGTTGATAAACTCTTATTAATACTATCTGCAAAGTGTCCTGCGGCTCCTAACACTAAAATTTCGTTATCTTTATGAGGGGCCCTGGCACCAACAATGCCTTCTGCACTTAACCCGAGCAAAGATGCAATTTGCGTAACAACACCTTCAGAAAAATTAACAATGGAATGCTTTTCCATAAGGTTTGAAGCCGAATGAATAATTTTTCTCAAGCCACGGCGGTTTTCATTAATTGTGCAGAGTTGCTGATAGGAACGAACGGCGGAAAATACGGTGGTTAATAAACGGCTTCGGGTTAATTCAGTTTTAGTTTTGTAATCATTAATATCATAATTCTTTACGACACTTTCTTCCGGCGCATAACCCGGTTGACCAGTACGCAAAACGATCCGAATCTCATCATTACCAAGCTTCTCTCTAATAGCTTGTGCCACTTTCAGGCCGGCGTTGTCGGTTTCCATTACGACATCAAGCAGCACCATCGCAATGTCATCATGTTCGACTAAGCGATCCAGCGCTTCATTTCCACTGTAAGCATGATGGAACTCAAGCTGGCGGCCACAAATAACAACATCGGCTAAAGCCATCTTAGTTACTGCATGAATTTCCTGATCATCATCGACAATCAGGATTTTCCAGAAACCTTTACTGTATTCCGACTGAATTATTTCGTCATCATCGTGAAGAAATAGAGGTTCGTCTTGACTACTGACCATCCGAAGGCCATCCATTAATAAGAAATTACAAACATATAACAATCTAGCTTATATAACGGATAGCCTGCAAGCTTAGAATAGCCTAATTAATCGATTAAAAATGTACTTCTACCCCAAAAAATGGTCCTTTAAAGGTGACGTCTGAATAAATTTCATCAACATCATCGAGCTCAACAACCGAATGGCGGTAACCCGCATTGAGATTTATATCGACCGCTAAATTTTCCACCAAACGATATTCCACACCAATTTGAGCGTCCTGAACTTTACTGTCTTTCACGCTAAGCGCACTGGCATCAGCAAAGAACGTCCAGTCGGTAGCGGGTATTCCCACTCTAGCTCCCACGTAGGCTGTCGGCACGACAACAGAAAAGTCCTGACGACCAAAGGTATTGCTTACTTCGGTTCGCAAAGTACCATCGAAGTCCATTGCGTTTATACCAATATCGAAAGAGACCAAATCATTATCGAAAATTTCGTAGTATAAAATGTAATCTCTATGGCTGAAGTCGTTTTCTCCGTAGCCACCATTAACTTCTATAGAGTTTTCTCTTATTTTAATATTAGGAATTAATGGGACTGGGTGCTCAAGTGCAATGTAGTAGCTGCTGTGATTGTCATTTTCGAAATTAGGTTCTATTAAATTAGAGCCAACGGCATATTGCCCTTCATTATCAGCGTTCCAAATTTGGCCACCGGCATAAACACCAAAAACGGTGTCAGCTAATACACTACCCGGAGCTGCTGCTAATGCAGCTGCCAACACTAAGGTTCTTTTGTACATATCCATTCCTATAAAATTTGAAGCTTTGGTTATTTAATTAGAATTTCTATTTCTTGGCTTGAGCCTGATTCAAAATGCAACGTCAGAGAAAAACGCTCTTCTGCTTTTAAAGGAGCATTGAGTCCAAACAACATAAAATGGTAACCACCAGGCTGGAACTTGATAACTTCATTAGGATCAAGAGATAGGGATTCGACAGCTTCCATTTTCATCACATCACCAGACATAACATGTCGATGCACTTCTGCCACGCGACTGACCTCTGAGCTGACATGGGTTATTTTTACGGCTTCATTTCCTGCGTTTTCAAATGTTGCATAAGCGGCGCCGTTTTCAGTTCCCGGAATACTGGCACGAGCCCATGCATCGGTAACAGTTAAAGAATCTGCAAAAGCCAGAACCGGTAGGCAGCACATGACGGCTACGATTATTTTCAGCATTGCCTTAGCCTCTTTATGTAACTAAGGGCTTATAGTACACGTGATTAGCCTGTTCTAGAAACCTTTGGTTTACGAAAAATAAAGTAAAGAACCAAAACACAAAGAATAAGAGGCCAGAATAAGCCTATACCACTAAGTAACAGCGCGACAAATGCTGCCCCAATACCGAGAAGCACACTACCAAATACGGTTGCAACGATAAAAAACACCAGACCAACAAAGAACAAGCTCACCAGTAATGAAACCGATATTTCAATTACAGAGCCTATTGCCATTCCAAAAACAGAAAATATTTCCTCCGCAAAAAACAGCAATCCCAAAATAGATAAAACCAATAACCAACCAAAGCTTCGATTTGACATGACCATGACCTCAGTAACGAACTATTTAAAATATTTATTGATACAGTTACAACTACCATGCCAACTATTTAATTCAATACTTTCAATTAGTTAAAAATAAACCTTGGAAGCATATATAAAAAAACCGCCAATATTTGGCGGTTTTTACTAATATTCGTTTTAATTAAGAAACTAGAATTTATACTCAACTTCTGAGTAAAAATACCCGCCGTTAAAACCAATAGGTGAGTTGGTTAATGGGTATTTAAAAATACCATTAAACTGATTACCCTCTGCACGTTCATCAGGATACTCACTGAATAAGTTCTGGGCACCTAATCTTAAGGCTAACACATCATTCCATTGATAATTAACAGTAACGTCTGTTATCCAGTTCGGTCCGTAGGTTTCTGTGCCACTAGTGTAACCAATGGAGTAATTCCCAAAGTAACTAAACTGCACATTACTGGTCCACTTTCCTTTCGTATGCGTTAAACCTATTGAACCTGAATGATCAGGTGTTGACCGGGTCATTCTTATTTGCTCATCACTATCAAACAGAACATCGTCCAGACCATCCAGCAATTGTGGCAAGTTAATAGAGTCGATTTCTGTATTATTATAGCCATACGCCAACTGTGCTTTCAGATCGCCATAAGAGCCGACACCAAAGGTTTTACTGGCAACAATGTCCAGCCCCTTAGTCGTTGTGTCCACAGCGTTCAAAAAGAACCGGGCGTTTTCAGCAGATGTTGTCGTTAATGCTTCTTCAACCGCAGGTGAATCAACCGGTGAAACATCGCCTGAAAGAATGATGCGGTCTTCAATTTCGATCTGGAACGCATCTACCGTGATCGCGAGTCCGTCATAGCCGTTCCAGACCATTCCCAGACTAACGCTTTCAGATTCCTCAGGTTGTAAGTCGCCAATTCCTAACGCCTGAGTCACCGGGCTGATGTTATTAAATGTGCCTGACTGCTCTGGCTCCAGTCCATCACCGCGATCAACAAACAGCGTGGAAATATTAGTAAAGTAAAGTTGCTGAACACTCGGTGCCCGGAAGCCTGTGTTAATGGCACCACGAACTGCAACTCTGTCCGTCAAATCGTATCTTCCGGAGAGCTTCCAACTGGTGTTGTTACCAAAGTCGGAATAATCTTCATGACGAATCGCGGCGCCCCACATAAAGTCTGTAGTGAGTTGGTTTTCAGCTTCTATATATACGCCGACATTGTCACGCGATTCATCAACTGCCGACTCAGGCGTAAATCCTGTAAAGCCCTGGCTCCCGCCTGGACGATCCTGGTAACCACCATTGATGTAAGAGGCTTCATCGCCGGCAATGACTTCATAGGAGTTTTCACGGTAACTAATTCCCATGGCGAGAGAAAGTTCCGAGTTATTGGCAAAAGGAATGAAGCGCTGAGCATCAAATGTCAGGTTCGCTTCACTGTTTTCTAGTGTTCCGGCCTCAAAAGAAGTTGGTGTTAAGTCAGGACCTAAAGATGCGTTCAAAGAGTTTTCAACGTTGTACTGGAATTTGCTGAAACCATAACCACCGCTAAAATCCAGTGTCCACTCGCCCGCAGCCCATTCGTATCCAGCATAAGCAGAATAGTCATTTACGTCCGGAGCTAAAATTGGCAAAAATCCATCAGGGTAAATTTCGGTTAAGGTATTGCTTTGTAATGCTCGACGGTAGAAGGCTCCGGATTCTGAGGTACGATCACTAACACCACCAAAAGCGTAAAAATTTCCTTCGCCTATGCCGATATCAAGATTGGCAAACAATGCCGCATTTTCATACTCCGCATCACCGACGTGGAAGCTTTGTCTATCAAAAGTCTCTTCGCGAGGATCAAGCGCGCCGTTTGGCAGCTCTGGGTATTGTTGACGCGGATCATTGCCTGCTCGATTTGTTCGATTTTTGTGGTGGAGCTCTCCTGATAACGTAAAAGCGCCGTCATCGCCTATAGAAAAGCCGGAACTTGCAGAAAGTTTCCATTGCTCACCATCGCCTTTATGCGTTTGGCCAGCTTGAAAGTTTGCACTACCGCCACTGTCGTTATCCTTTAGTACGATATTAATGACACCCGCTATCGCATCAGAACCGTACAGAGCTGCCGCTCCATCTCTTAAAACCTCAATGCGTTTAATAGCCGCTATAGGAATCGCATTTAAGTCTACATTTGAACTGCCGCGCCCGGTTGTGCCGTTTAGATGCACCAAAGCTGAGCTATGGCGCCGCTTACCGTTAATAAGTACCAGCGTATGATCAGGGGACAGCCCTCTTAATGAAGCCGGCCGAACGGCGTCCGTACCATCAGTAACAGATGATGAAGGGTAATTGAAACTTGGTACGGCGTATTGAAGCGCCTTCGCTGTTTCCGTAATGCCCGTTGCAGCTAAGTCTTCGCCACTAATAATGTCTACCGGCGCAGCACCATCTGTCGCTGTACGCATAGATAATCGAGAACCCACGACCTGAATGACTTCTTCCACACTCTCAGCTTCAGTACCTTGTTGCGCAGCCGCAATCGGTGCTATGAAGAATGAACTTGCCAACGCAAGTGTTATTGCATTAAAACGTTTCATACTGCTCTCCCCCTATGGTTATA
>JBNJDZ010000017.1:0-16250 GCA_051745385.1 Pseudomonadota bacterium
GGGGGGGTTAAAAACGATAACCGACAGACAAAGATACGGTCCGTGGATCACCGTAGTAGCCAGTCACAATATTTTCGCCAAAGGTTGAGCCAAAGTTATAGCCCGATAAACGGTACTCTTCGTCGAAAATATTTTTAGCATGTAAACCGACCGTCCAGTTGCTGGAGTCTGAATACCAAACCAAGCTGGTGTTGGTAATGCTGTACGAGTCTTCATCTAATGGCGACGGCACTTCAAAGATCTGAGTTTCATCGCGGTAAGAAACTGCCGCTGACCAGACTAAAGAGCCGCTATCCAGGCTAAACTCTTTATTGAAGCCTAAGTTTGCAGTTAACTCCGGTGTATTCGCAAACGACCATAGACCAGAGACATCTTCCACTTGTTGAGTTTCAGGGTTAAAGAATGCGACTTCATCGAACTCGGCATTAATGTAGCCAATTGACCCGGTGAAGTTCAGAGTTGATGTTGCAGCAAAGGTACCTTCAACTTCCACACCTTTAACCGTCGAGTCCGCCGCATTCAATACCTGCGACGCAACACCGTTTGGAACGGCTCTCTGCACAGTAACCTGCATGTCCTGGTAATCAGAATAGAAGGTTGACGCGTTAAGGCGTAAACGTCCGTCAAGAAGCTCACTCTTCATGCCAATCTCAAAGGTATCAACCACTTCAGGATCATAGGGGTTTTGCGCATCCGGGTTAAGTGAAACGTCTGCTCGCATATCAACACCGCCCGATTTGAAGCCATTGCTGTAACTGGCATAAAACATCAGGCTTGGATCCATCTGGTAACGGATACTGGCGTGTGGCGAGAACTTACTCCAGTCCGCTTTTGTACTGAAATCGGAGTTAACGACAATAGGATCCGCCGAGTAGTCACCGCGATCCAGGAACTTCACGCCAGCATAGGTATAACGGAAGACGTCCGCATCTTTTTCATCACGTGTGTAACGACCACCTAAAGTTAAGGCCCACTGATCGTCAATCTGATAAGTTCCCTGACCAAATAGAGCTTCGCTGGAGGTATCAACGCAGCCGCCATTATCGATAGTCAGGTCCAGCAAGCCAAGTACGGTACCGAAGACACCACAGGCTTCACCTTCATAGAGATACAAGCCGCCGATGAAGTCAAAACGTTCACTACCATAGCTTAACTGAAACTCCTGAGTCGTCTGTTCGTCCTCATAAACAGCAGGTACGAGCAGTACAGGGTTTACCGTTGAATCGAAGTCAATGTTCGTATCGGTATAGCCTTCACGATAAGCTGTCACTGACTTAAATGCCCAGGCGTTATTAATATCCCAGTCCACCGTGACTGAGTAACCTTCGGTTTCAACCGTGTTGTCAGTCGACATTGCAGTATAAGAGTCAAATACATCATCTAAAACTGGCTCTGTACTTAACAGGCTGGGTTGTAAACGATGACCACCTCGTGCATTAGAATCATCTTCCGTCCAGTCTGCAGCAAATTTCACTGCCACGTCTTTAGAGGCGAGCCATTTCGCATTAATGCGACCAGTCATCAATTCTTTGTTGTAGTTTTCATCGCCTGTATTAACGAACTCGCCGAAGCCATCACGGTTTAACGTAGCAAACGCTCCGCCAATGTAGAAGTTATCAGTCAAAGCCGTCTGACCAGAAACCTTTAAGTCACGCTGGTTATAGGTACCAACGGTTCCCTTTACTTCAAACTCGTCATAGCCTGTCAGCTCACGAGTTACGTACTTCATAGCACCGCCAATGGTGTTTTTACCGTATAGCGTTCCCTGGGGGCCACGCAAAACTTCCACACGCTGCACATCCAATACCTCCAGAACAGCGCCCTGAGGTCTTGCAACATAAACATCGTCAATGTAGATACCGACGCCTGGCTCAAACCCCCATAATGGATCCTGCTGGCCAATACCTCGAATATAAGCGGTCAGCGTAGAGTTAGTGCCACGGCTAACCTGGAAAGTGGTGTTCGGCATTTTAAACTGAAGCTCTGTAATGTCTCCAATACCGCCCTGCTCCAATTCCTGTTCACCGAAAGCACTTACGGATACTGGCACTTCCTGAAGACTTTCGTTCGTACGACGCGCGGTCACTTCAATGCGCTCGAGCTTTCCGTCCTCCGCTTCGGTATTCTCATTTTGCTGAGCCAAAACCATAGGACTGCTAAGCAGAGTGGTTACCGCTGCTGCAATCAGTGATTTCTGAAATTTGGGTTGTTTCATTGTTGTTCCCCTGACAGATAATGTCGTTTGTAATTGTTATTTCCGTTTACAGCTATTTAACGGTTCAGAGTCATGGTTGCTTACTAAACTAGCGCAAATTGTTAAGATTGTGATCTGTACCATAGTACTATAGGGGCAAATCCCTTTATCACGCACAATACATCCATGCAGCGATTCAGAGCATGGTCCGTTTTCTTTTTCGTTGCGAGGTAACTCATGTTAAGTATGATTGGTCTGATCGGCGGCCTTGTGTTGCTCATCATACTCACTTTAAGAGGGATGAACCTGTTTATCAGTGCCCCTCTTTGCGCCGTTGTCGTAGCTTTATGTAGCGGTGTGCCATTACTCACGGGTGACGTGAACTTTGTCAGTGCCTATATGGACGGCTTTGCCAGCTTTGTGGCGGCCTGGTTTTTTATGTTCTTACTGGGCTCTATGTTCGGCAAGTTTATGGAAGACACCGGCGCTGCCGACAGTGTTGCGCGCTGGATCATCAACAAATTAGGCCGTAAACAGGCGGTTCTCGCTGTTGTTCTGGCCTGCGCGATTCTGACCTACGGTGGCGTCAGCGTCTTCGTTGTGGCGTTCTCGGTTTACCCAATGGCGCTCAGTTTGTTTAAAGACGCGAACTTACCTCGTCGCTTTATTCCGGCTGCACTGGCTTTTGGCTCGGTCACTTTTACCATGACCTCTGCAGGCTCACCGGAAATTCAAAACTGGATACCGGTGAAATATTTAGGTACCTCGCCTTATGCAGCCTGGGAAGTAAGTCTGGTAGTCGCTGTATTGATGGCAACATTCGGTTACTGGTGGCTCAAGAAAATCATTAATCGAGCCATAGCAAACGGTGAACAGTTTGAAGCACGTGAAGGCGACCCAATACTTTTAGAGCGCGAACTGCCGTCACCTATAAGTGGGTTGATTCCACTACTGGTTGTGCTTGGACTGTCCTTTACTTTCCATGACACCTTGCAACAAAACGCCTTAATTGTTGCTCTGCTGGGCGGTGTTATTGCCATTGCGGTCATTAACTTTAAACATTTCCATAAACCACAAACCGCCATTCATGAAGCAACAACCGGTGCTTTGGTTGCAATAGGCAACACTGCGGCGGTGGTTGGGTTTGGCAGCATAGCCAAGATTACTCCGGCTTTTGATACCGCGGTAAATGCTATGACCAGTTTACCGGGTAATGAGTTAGTCGGTGCAGCCGTTGCTGTGAGTGTTATTGCTGGTTTAACCGGTTCGGCCTCGGGCGGACAAGCTATCGCCCTGCCCGAAGTAGGACCGCATTACATGGATGCCGGCGTTAATCCGGAGCAACTGCACCGTATTGTCTCAATTTCTTCCGGTGCGTTGGACTCGCTGCCACACAACGGCTATGTGGTTACCACTATTCGCGCTATTTGTAATGAGAAGCACAGTGCCGCTTACTGGGCTGTAGCCGCCGTCACCGTCGTTGTGCCGTTAATGGGCTTAGCCGTAGCTATTGGCTTGTTCATGTTGTAACCCAGCAGTAAGGGAAGGTAACCATGTTAGGAAATATGATGAAGCGGCCACTGCAAATTATTGATTTACTCAAGTTTGCAGCCAATCGCCACCCTCGACAAGAAATTGTCACCCGACGGCTGGAAGGTGACATTCACCGTTATTGTTATACCGACTGCTGGCAACGAAGCGGACAATTAGCCCACGCGCTGAAAAAGTTGGGTATACAGCCCGGTGAGCGCGTTGCCAGCCTGGCCTGGAATACTTACCGCCACATGGAGCTGTACTATGCAGTGAGCGGCAGCGGTGCCGTTATGCATACCGTGAACCCCCGCCTGTTTGGTGAACAGATTGCATGGATCCTCAACCATGCTGAAAGCGGCTGGGTCTTTGTCGACTTAAGCTTTATCGAGCTGCTGGAGTCCATTGAAGACGAACTGCCCGGGGTAAAAGGCTTTGTAGTGATGACCGACAAAAACCACATGCCGGAGACTAAGCTCAACAATGTGCTTTGCTATGAAGATCTTTTAACGTCAGAGCCTAACGACTTTGAATGGCCAGACGTTGACGAAAACAGTGCAGCCCTGCTTTGTTACACCTCGGGAACTACAGGCAACCCCAAAGGCGTACTGGCGTCGCATCGCGCCATGGTTCTGCACGCACAGGCAACGGTCAGTGCCGATATGCTGGATTTACGCAGCGATACCGTGCTGATGCCTATGGTCACTATGTACCACGTGGCCGCCTGGGGGGCGCCCTATGCCGGTCCTTTATCTGGTTGTAAGTTAGTGTTTACTGGCGACGGAACATCGGGCGAGGCTATGGCTGACATGATTCGCAACGAACACGTCACTGTTGGCTTGGGCGTGCCCACTATCTGGCTCACTCTGTACAATTATCTGAATGACAATAAGTTGGATATCCCGTCGCTGCAACGCGTTTGCGTGGGAGGCGCTGCTTCCCCTATGGGTCTCGTTAAAACTTACGATAAAGAATACGACGTTTACTGGCAGCCTATATGGGGTATGACAGAAACCGGGCCTCTGGTTCATTCGGTACCACCGCAGGCAGATATTATTAACCGGCCTAAAGACGAACAGTATAAGCTTCAGACAACCGCAGGCCGACCGGTTTTTGGTATTGAACACCGCATTGTTGACGCCGACGATAATCCTTTGCCGAGCGACGGCGAAACTCGCGGCGAATTGCAGGTTCGCGGACACTGGATTGCTTCGCAGTATTTCCGCAATGACGACTTAGGTAGCTTCCCTGATGGGTGGCTAGCGACTGGCGATATTGCAGTCATTGACCCCGAAGGCTTTATGAAGGTGGTCGACCGCAAGAAAGATGTGATTAAAAGCGGCGGCGAATGGATAAGCTCTCTCGATATTGAAAACATTGTCAGCCAGCACGAAGCCATTAATGAGTCCTGTGTTATTGGTGTTAAACACCCGAAATGGGACGAGCGCCCGCTATTATTAGTCGTGCTGAATAAAGGTCAGCAGCTGTCAAAACAAGACATTAAAGACTTTTTAACCGGAAAAATTGCCCGTTGGTGGATGCCTGACGACGTTGTCTTTGTGGATGAATTACCCCATACGGGCACCGGCAAACTGGTCAAAAATACATTACGTGAGCAGTACCAAAATTACTTACAGGAGAATGTGTCATGACACGATTATGGACAACCGTTATTAGCGTTGCGGTATTGCTGATTAGCTTACCTATAGCAGCCGAACCGTGGGTCGAGAAAAAGACCTTTAGCATGGACAGTTATACCACCCACGGCGGTGAAACCATTAAAGACGTAAAAGTGGGTTGGGAGTCCTACGGGACACTTAATGAAGCAAAAGATAATGTCGTGCTGATTACCCACTTTTTCTCCGGTAACAGCCATGCAGCCGGTAAATACAGTGAAGACGATGAGCAAGCAGGCTACTGGGATGCCATTATCGGACCCGGCAAAGCCATTGATACCGACAAGTACTATGTCATCAGCGTTGACTCGTTAGTAAACGCTTACCCTAACCTCCCTAATGTCATTACCACGGGTCCTGCCAGCATCAATCCGGATACCGGAAAGCCCTATGGTTTAGACTTTCCTGTAGTGACCATACGCGACTTTGTGAATGTGCAAAAAGCGTTACTGGAAGACTTAGATATTAATAAACTGCACGCGGTTGTTGGCGCTTCTATGGGTTCGCTGCAAGCTATTGAATGGGCAGCTGCTTACCCAGACTGGGTTGAGCGTATGGTGTCTGTCATTGGTGCCGGCTCGTTAGACGCCTGGACCATAATGGGTCTGGAGCAGTGGGCACAAGCCATTAAACTGGATCCTAACTGGAACAACGGTGATTACTATGACGGCGACGCACCTTTAGACGGCGTCACTATGGCACAGGCGATGATCACACACGGTGCCATGCATCCCGAATACATTAATCAGGCCGTGCCTAAACAGGAAACCCTGCCTGAAAAAGGAATGACGTCCGTCACTAATGAGCTGCCTGCAGTAGAATGGTTATACAGTGCCAGCCGAGCACGTGCACCATTGGCTGATGCGAACCATATTCTTTATCTGGTGCGCGCAAACCAGCTGTTTGTTGCCGGTCATCAGGACACTTTGAAAGATGGATTAAAAAACATTTCCGCAAAAACATTATTTTTGCCATCCAGCAATGACTTGCTGTTAATGCCGTATATGGCAGAAAACACAGCTGATCAGCTCAGGGAAATGGGTAAAGACGTTCAATACGAAGAAATTAATGGTCCATGGGGACACTTAAACGGACTGTTCTCTATTCAACAAAAAGCCGAGTTACTCAGCGAATTTTTAACCACTGAGTAACTCAACTTAGGCTTAAGAGTCGCCGAATAGGCGGCCCTTAAGCTTATCTTTCAGGCTATCTTCTATTTTTGCTTTAAGTAACTCTTCAAGCTGTTCACTCTTATCACCTGACTCGTTATCCCACTGGGTCAGGTTTTCCAGCAAACCTTGCTGACCGCCTAACTGATCAGATACTTTAGCGGTCAAATCCGCCTTTATTTCCGCCAGTTTTTCATCAGCTTCACCCATCGCACTTTGTGTCAGCAAGTCGCCTAACTGGTTATCCAGGTCCGACTCAAAACTCAGCGAAGGGCTTTGAATGTCACCACCAATGTTGGTGGTAATATCCAGTCGTTGCAGCTGTTTCAAAGCGCCGGCAATGGCTGACGTCAGTTTGCTACTGCCCTCGGCTTCCAGGTCAAGGTTCAGCATCCGGACCATGGCTTTGCCATCAAGCTTGTTTTCACGAACCAGAACAGTCCCGTCGCTATCCAGCAAAGAAGACAAGATACGAGCACTCAATTCACTGCTGTCGCTAAGTCCCAGATTTTGTAATTGAGCGCCTTTTAACTGCCATTGCTGTCTAGCGTCGATACCTAAGTCGGTCAACGACATCTCACCATTAAGGTTAAACGCATTCCACAAATCACTGTTGTCTGCTCTGGCCTGGTAGGTTGTGGGTTGCCCCAATAAATTGTGCTGATGCGTTATGTTCTGCCAGTCAACATCAATAACGGTACCGCCCACCATAAACTCCGTACGGGCTTTCTTAATTAAAAACTCAGGCGGAGCGTTGTCATCAGCGAAGGAGATTCTCTGGCCTTCACCTCGAACCGGTTCTACTGTCGCTGAATTATCGGAGCGCGCCAGCATAGGGCCCAGTTGCTCATAAGCCAGAAGTACATACTTACTCCACTCGCGAGCCTTGTCACCCAAAAGCAAGCCGGTTACGTTCTGTAAGCCACTGCCGTCCATGCTGAAAAAGGATTTGATGCGGTCAATATCATTACCGGGCGCATTTTCTAATTCACTAATTTGCTGTTGCACCACATCTTTCGCTTGTTTGACTTCGTCACGAAAGTTGCTTACCGCCTCTTTATCGGCTCTTATAGACTCTTTCAACTCGTCTAAAGCCTCTTTCCTGGCGGAGATATCGCCCAGACCTTTTACTTCACCTTCAGTTATTTGCTTAATTTTTTGCTCATATTCCTTTATTTTTTCTTCGCTGGGCAGTGCTTTCTGCGCGGCTTTTACTTCCTGTTCTTGCTGTTCATAAGCCGTTTTGGCTTCCGCAATCACTTTTTCGGTACGCAAATCAACCTGACTGACAATCTCATCCACAGAGGGCAGCGACATGGTCAATTTATCCCACGACTGGCTCGCCCATCCCTGCATATCTTCTTTGTCCGGTAATACGTAAACCTCGCCTTCACTCTCTCTGGGCTGATTTACACGTACGCCAGTCATAGTCAGCTGTTCAATTAAGGTTCTGCCAAGTACCAGTTCCGTTGGACTGATGTCAGCAGACGCTTCGCCAATTTGTACCCGGTTATTTTGTGGAGCGTTAGGGTCAGTCACCTGAACTCCGGCTACCGTTAAAGACAGCGGAACCCAACGATGCTCCACACGCTCAATATTCACTTCAGCACCGTTTAACCGACCCATAGTATGTTCCAGGGTCACTTTTATAATGGTGTCCAGAAAGAGCCAGGAAATAGCGACTAATAACAGCACAAATCCGGCAAATACGGCCAGTCCCGGCCAGCGAATGATACTACGCTTCATGCTCACCCCCTTAAGTCCGTATAAATTTGCCAGAAACGGCTGCCACGAATGACCTGTACAACACGCAGTTTCATTATTTTCGCCTGAATGCGTTTGCGGTAGTTGGCAATAACCCAGTAGCTTACGGCCGCCACTATTGGCGTGGCGATAAGAGCAATAACGAAGCTGCCCATGGTAATGGTGTGGTTAAACATGGAAAGGCGACCTAACGCAGTAGCGTACATGGCTTCGTAAATTCCCTGCCAGCTGGAAGCTTCCAGCAAGCTCAGCCCTAAGCTGTGAAACCAGGGGTCAAGCAGGTAGGCTATACCCGAGAACACACCAAAAGATACGATAAATAAACTGAGGTTAACGCGGAAGATCAAGGCCACTAGAATTATAATTAAGTTGTGGATCCGCCAGAGCGGCGTTATACCGATAAACATTCCTAATACAACAGCTAAGGCTAAGGCCCATGCACTGGTTTCAGAATTCAAAGCCTTTAACAACTTTGCCAGAATTGTCAGCATTCACCTGACTCCTTTGAAAAAGATAAAACAGCAAATCTGCTTGTTATCCGTTATCTTTCTAATATAGTGTGAGTTGCATTTATTACGCAAATAATAAGCAAATAACTTACACCTTTTTTAGCGACTTCCGAGTACTTTACGACATGCAGCAACACGTTCACCTTATCATAGATAACGCCGCCGACTGGCAGCCTTATTACCCAAGTCAAAGCTTACTCACCGCAAGTGAATACTTACAATCGTCACACTTGCAAAGTCGTTATCACGTCTTAAATTTGTGCAATGACTTATCTTATTTATCTACCGGTTATTACGTCAGCTTACTCGCAGAAGCCCGTGGCCAAAGAGTCATGCCTTCTGTCGCTACCATTAACGACTTGACTAACTTCTCTCATTATCAGTTACTGATTAATACCGCTGACCGATCACTCACGAAGTATTTGCAGAACCATGATGAAAAGTCATTGTCGTTACTCATTTGTTTCGGTTTGAGCGAACAGCCAGAGCTGGCGTCTTTTGCACGACAAATTTTTGAGCGCTACCCGTGCCCTATTTTAAAAGTTGAGCTGGAATTTAACGGCCGCTGGCACATCAACAAGCTGACATCCGGCGCGCTTAATGAGTTGAATGACGAGCAACAAAGCTTTTTTGGTAACTCACTGGACCATTTCAGTAAGCGTGTCTGGCGCAAAGCACGAACCCGTAAAGAATACCGCTTTGATTTAGCCATTCTTTATAACCCGGATGAGGCCATTCCAACCAGTGACAAAAAAGCGCTGGCACAGTTTATTAAAGCCGCAAAAGAAGCCGATATTGAAGCCGAGCTAATTACGGCAAACGACTTCAACCGTTTACTGGAGTTTGATGCGCTTTTCATACGCGAGACGACCCGTATTAATCACTACACCTACCACTTTGCTAAAAAAGCCGAGGCCAATGGCATGGTGGTTATTGACCATCCCGACTCCATTGTTAAGTGCGCCAATAAGGTGTTCTTAACTGAATTATTGGATAAGCATAAAGTTGCAACGCCGAAGACAGAACTTCTACTGAGCCAGTCAGAGATTAATTACGAAGCCATGGGCGAGCGCCTGGGTTACCCGGTTGTACTGAAAATTCCTGATGGCTCGTTTTCTATCGGCGTGGAAAAAGCAGAAGATCTTGAGCAATTTAAACAAGTGGCCGCGGAGCTTTTCAAGCAATCCACTATTTTGCTGGCACAAGAGTTTATGAAAACCGAGTACGACTGGCGTATTGGTGTGCTGAATAACCGCCCCATTTACGCTTGTCAGTATTTTATGGCGCGTAACCATTGGCAAATTTATAACCATAGTGAGTCGTCTTCGCGCGGTAAGAGCGGCTCTTTTGCAACTTTAGGCGTGCACCAGGCACCTAAGGACGTGGTCCGGCTGGCATTACAGGCAACCCGCTTAATTGGTGACGGTCTGTACGGCGTTGACATTAAACAAACACCTAAAGGCCCGGTGGTTATTGAAATTAACGATAACCCGTCAATTGAGTCAGGAGTTGAAGATAAACATTTAGGATATGAACTGTATCGGCTGATAATGGCTGACTTTGGACGACGTCTGGATGAGTACTAAGTTTAGAGTCGAGCCAGCAAAGCTCACCGATATTGATCAATTAGTTACATTGGAGCGGGCGACATTTAATTACAGCTGTATTAGTCGCCGCAGTTTCCGACAGGTTATTCAGTCTGATCATAATTATTGCTGGGTCGCGCGCGCAGAAAACCAATTAGCCGGGTATGCCATTGCTTTTACCCGGCGCAACAGTAAAGTATGGCGCCTGTACTCTATTGCCGTATCACAAAACTTTCGTGGCTTTGGTGTTGGCAATCTCCTCATCAATCACGTACTGAATACCGCCAAAAGCCAGGGCGCTGAAGCTATGTCTCTGGAAGTGAAAAGTGATAATAAAACCGCTATTCATTGGTATCAAAACTGTGGCTTCGAAACTATCGATATTCTGCCAAACTATTATGATGACGGCAGTGACGGCTTTAAAATGCGGTTCACTTTTTATCCGGAAAGTCGGTGAATACTCCCTCAACTCCGGCCTGCTTCAGCCACTGCCTTAGTTCACTATGAGACTTCACTCCATCGGGTAAGTCGTCAGCTCGCAACGTATAAACATGAACGTCCAGACCTTTTTCTTCCGCAGAGTCCAGAACCTCGCTCCATTGCGGTTCACCGTCTTCAGAAACGCCTTCTAATACATGATTCAGCCAAAGCCCGACGCCTTCTGCATAGCTCTTAACCGATTCCAGACCCGCGCGGGTGCGCATAGCGCTGTAGTCGATATCGGTCGCTCCCCACTCGTTATCGCCAACGAGCTGAATGAGTGGGCCGTCCCAGTTAAACTCTCGCTTTAAGCGCCGCAACACTTCTGGGTCAAAAGACTGCAAATAAATGGGGGTAGGCCGTTTGTCATGATAACCATTTCGTGCAAGTACCGACATAGCAGCCGAAGTAATGTCGTACCCTTGCTGTTGATACCAACGTGCAGATTTCAGCTCCACATAAATACCAGTCGACATTTCACGCACCCGATTCAATTCATGAACCAATTTAATGTGTTCATCCAGGGTTTGAATCGGGAAACGCACATCAGGTTGAGCAAAGCGTTTAGGATAGGCCAGTTCATAGTCTTTATGACGGGCAACCACCGTTAAGCGCTTTAATTCATCCAGAGAAAAATCAACAACATAATATTTACCATCAGGCCGATGTTTTTCCGGGAAAATTTCAGACACATTGGTAACATGATCCAGCTTTTCGTCGTGCAAAACCACCGGCACACCATCACGAGTTAACTGTATGTCCTGTTCAATGTAATCCGCACCTAATGCGTGCGCCATAACCGTGCTGGCTTGAGTGTGTTCCGGCAAATAACCAGAGGCACCGCGATGCGCAATATCCAGAAATTCAGGTACTTTTAGGTCGTGAAACGGCGCATCAGGTAAGGCATCCTGTGCCCTGGGTGCAGCAACTGCCAGACCTGACAACAAACAACAAATGATGAATTTATTCATTATTCCAGTTGACCTCTAATACTTTGTCGCCAAGCTCACGATAACGTTTTATCAGTACGTCAATCGGTTCTGGTTCAGGGTTTAAATTACGCCCTCGTAAATACTCTGGGTTATACAATTTACTGACAGAACGCTCACCTAAGTCACAGGAAAACGTCACGATCCGTTGCCCTGGCCCATTTCGCAAAGCCGCAGCCAAAGCGCCGGCAACATTAAGCGCAGAGCTACTACCCAGCACAATACCGTCTTTGTCTCTGACATAACGCGACAACGTGACTAAATCCTGATCGGGCAAATTAACGGCATAATCAATACGTGCCTGACGAAAGTTATCGACTAATCGCATGATACCAATACCTTCTGTCATGGAACCGCCCGTCGAAACATATTCGCCACTGCGAAGGAACTCATAAATACCCGAGCCATCCGGGTCCACAACCCAGACATCAATGTCCGGGTTCTTTTCTTTCAAAAAACACGAATTACCACCAATGGTCCCACCGGTGCCTGCTACAGAAACCAGCACATCAACTTTACCACCGGTTTGCTCCCAAATTTCTGGCCCCGTATGAAGGTAATGCGCCCGCGCATTGCTGGTATTTTCAAACTGATTGGCCCACCAGCAGTCGTCACGTTCTTCAGCTAAGCGACGCGCCGTATGATAAAAGTGGTTTTCGTTCTTAAAAGGAACTGGGTCAACAGCCATTAACTCACCACCATGCAGGCGTATCATCCGCTCTTTTTCCGGTGTCTGGTCATTGGGCATAACAGCCAGCATATTCAGCCCATAGGACTTAGCGACCACCGCGAGGCCAATACCGGTGTTGCCGGCTGTACCTTCCACGACTGTCATGCCAGGCTTTAGTTCGCCGCGCTCTATAGCGTCGTCAATAAGCTGTTTAGCAGCACGATCTTTTATTGAGCCCCCCGGGTTCTGAAACTCACACTTAATAAAGATATCGCAGCCGGTTAAATCAGACAGCGACGGTATCCGTAACAGATCAGTTTCACCAATAAGGTCGCTCTGCCGTGCCCCAAGTTTCATACTACTGCACCTTTAATCCTGCATTACTGTAGGTAAATAGTATCTCCCCTGTAAGGTCTGGGTTCAATAGCACTTTTGGTGCAGTGCACAGAGGCTGCGCACATTTTTTGTGCAGAGTTTTCACCTAAACTCTATTTATCCATAAATATCAATAGATTAATCTTTGGCACATTTCCTGAATTAGAAGATTGCTTAACCATCTTTTAATAAGGAAGCCCCATGAAAATGCTCGTAGCGTTAATCAAACCTTTCAAGCTGGAGGATGTAAAGCAGGCTTTGTTCGAAATTGGCTGCTCCGGCTTAACCGTCACCGAAGTTCGTGGTGTTGGCCGGCAAAAAGGTCATACCGAACTGTATCGCGGAGCCGAATACCAAGTCGACTTTCTTCCCAAAATGAAAATAGAGCTGGCTCTTCCCGATGAAACCCTTGAACGGGCGCTGGAGGTTGTTAGCGCAGCGGCTCATACCGGCAATATCGGGGACGGAAAGATATTTGTTCTGCCACTTGAGCACTGTGTTCGCATACGTACCGATGAAACTGACAAAGACGCTCTTTAAGGAGTCCACCATGGAAGCACAAGATTTACAGCAATTAACTTTTGCCCTCGACACTTTTTACCTGCTTATTTGTGGCGCGCTGGTCATGTGGATGGCAGCTGGATTTTCAATGTTAGAAGCAGGCCTGGTAAGAGCCAAAAACACCACTGAAATTCTCACCAAAAACATTGCTCTCTACTCCATCGCCTGTATTACTTATTTAGCCATTGGCTATAAAGTCATGTACCCGAACCCTTCCCCTCCTTATGCCGCCGATGCGAACTTCTTCTTTCAAGTTGTGTTCGTTGCAACCGCAATGTCCATTGTTTCCGGCGCCGTAGCAGAGCGAATGAAGCTTATGAGTTTTTTACTTTTTTGTGTCGTGCTCAGCGCAGTTATTTACCCGGTTCAAGGCTTGTGGACCTGGGGTGGCGGCATGATAGCAAACTGGGGTTTTGTCGATTTTGCCGGCTCCAGTATTGTGCACTTAACCGGCGCATCAGCAGCACTCGCGGCGGTAATATTACTTGGTCCCCGCTCTGGCAAGTATCTGAGTGACGGCAGTATTAATGCCTTACCGGGATCAAACATGCCACTAGCCGCACTTGGGACTTTTATTCTCTGGTTCGGATGGTTTGGTTTTAACGGCGGCTCACAGCTCGCCCTGGGTTCAGTTGATGACGCCAACGCTATTGCGCGGGCAATGGTCAATACCAACACTTCAGCAGCGGCAGGAACAATAGCGGCACTGCTGTTTACCAAATTACTCTGGAAAAAGGCCGACCTGACAATGATATTGAACGGCGCTTTGGCAGGCTTAGTTGTCATCACTGCACAACCCGTTACTCCCGAACCCTGGCTGGCAAGTGTTTTTGGCTTTGTCGCCGGACTCATTGTTGTGTTGTCAATTATTGCTCTGGATAAACTGCACATTGACGACCCGGTTGGAGCCATTTCAGTACATGGTGTCGTTGGCATATTGGGTACCCTGGTAGTACCGATAAGTGACCCCGGCGCCTCTTTTCTGATTCAGTTGGCCGGCGTTGCTACAATTTTTGGCTGGGTGTTTGTCTGTAGCTTTATTGTCTGGACTATACTCAAGCTGACCATAGGTATTCGCGTAACTAAAGAACAGGAATACGTAGGCTTAGACCAGGTTGACTGTGGCGTTGAGGCTTATCCGGAGTTTACTTCGCAGAAGTAGCTATACCTACGTCATATTGCCAGGCCTGCCCGTTCTTGATACGGTTTTATGCCATCAATTTCAGGAATGGGCGGACAATTATGTCGACATCACGAGAGTATGTTGAAGAACTTTTAGCTCAGGCAGATATTCGCATTAACGGCAACCGGGCCTGGGATATGCAAGTGCACGATGAAACCGTTTTTGATCAGGCTTTATCGCGTGGCAACCTGGGTCTTGGCGAATCCTATATGGCACGTTTATGGGATGCCGAGTCTCTTGATCAGTTTTTTTTCAAGCTGTTGCGATCCGGCATCCAAGACAAGGTAAACCCCGCACGCCTTATTTTTCACTCCCTGAAAAGCCGCATTTTTAATCTACAAAGCCAATCGAAAGCCTGGGAAGTTGGGCAACACCATTACGACATGGGCAACGATCTTTATGAAGCTATGTTGGATGAACGCATGGTCTATACCTGTGCTTACTGGGAAAAAGCGAAAGATATCAATGAAGCACAACGGCACAAACTTGAACTTTGCTGCAAAAAACTCGGCCTTAAACCTGGCATGCGAATACTTGATATAGGCTGTGGGTGGGGTAGCTTTATGCAGTATGCGGCTGAAAATTACGGCGTTGAATGCGTCGGTGTCACTATATCTAAAGAACAAGTTGCACTGGGTAAAGAGCGCTGTAAAAACCTGCCGGTCGAGTTCCGGTTACAGGATTACCGTGAGCTTGATGAGCAGTTTGATCGAGTCATTAGCTTAGGTATGTTCGAGCACGTAGGCCAGAAAAACTATGACGACTATATGGACGTGGCTCTGCACTGCACCAAAGAGGACGGTCTGTTTTTACTCCACACTATTGGTAAAAATGTCAGCGACACAGCCGCCGACCCATGGATCAGTAAATACATATTCCCAAATGGCGAAGTGCCATCTATTTCACAAATTGGCACCGCGCTGGAGGAAAAGTTTGTCTGTGAGGACTTACACAACTTTGGGGCCGATTACGATAAAACCCTAATGGCCTGGTTTAAGAATTTTGATAACGCCTGGCCGGAACTTAAGTCACAATTTGATGATGAGTTTTATCGTATGTGGAAATATTACTTATTATCTTGTGCCGGTGCCTTCCGCGCCCGTGATATCCAACTCTGGCAGTGGGTACTATCACCTAAAGGGCGCGTTGGCGGATATTCGCGGCCTCAGCTTTAAGAGTCCGCATTAAATTCCGTCATAAAGATATCCCAAAATACCAGGAACAGGGCTGCAACCAGCGGCCCTAACACAAATCCGGTAATTCCGAATAAAGACAAACCTCCCAGAGTTGAGAACAACACTAAGTAGTCCGGCAGTTTTGTATCGCGTCCAACCAAAATTGGACGTAATACGTTATCGGCCAGACCAATAACGATTGCGCCGTAAGCAACGAGTATGGTCGCAGCTATCCAGCTTCCGGTAGCGTATAGATAAATAGACACAGGTAGCCAGACCAAGCTGGCACCAACTGCGGGAATGAGTGACAAGAACGCCATAACAACACCCCAAAGTAAAGCTCCGGGAATGCCTAACAGGGCAAAGATAATACCGCCTAACGCCCCCTG
>JBNJDZ010000018.1:0-15842 GCA_051745385.1 Pseudomonadota bacterium
GTTGAGCTAACCCGTACTAATTGCCCGTGAGACTTAACCATACAACACCCAAGGTGTTTGGAACGTTACGCACAAGCGAGCGACTTTACCGAATCGGATCAAATAGAGTGGCGTACTTTTAAAGACGCAGTCAGTTTTTACATGTTATGACAGTTTATGTCTGGCGGCCATAGCGGTGTGGCACCACCTGAATCCTTTCCGAACTCAGAAGTGAAACACACCAGCGCCGATGGTAGTGTGGGGTCTCCCCATGCGAGAGTAGGTCACCGCCAGACTACAAATAGAAGAACCCCAGCCTAACCGGCTGGGGTTTTTTTATGTCTGTTTATAGCCAAGCGATTAATTTCGCACGTATTTCTCACTATAAGTGTGGTAACGCACAGACGACTCTCCGAGATAAGAAGATAGTGGCGGCATAACCGACCGTACATCATTCAGATGTGCCCGGAAATGTTTACAAACTATATACCGAGAGGGCTTATCTAATGCGTTTCAATTTATCTACTTTTATCAGTTTAAACAAATGGCTGATGCTGGTTTTTGCCAGTGCCTTTTTAGCTGCTTGTGGAGACGGCGGTCGTGACCCCATATTAGGTAATCCGGGCGATGTTGCATTAGCGCCCACAGTAACTGCCGTAACCCCAGAAAATAATGCAGAAGACGTTGTTATTGCGGAAGTCCAAATTACAGCAGAATTCAGTCAGTCGGTTGCTCCATTGACAGAGAATGACTTCACTCTCGACTGCGCAGACCCTTGTATTAGTCCTACTGGTACAATTACAATGAATAATGAAGGCACTGTTGCGACATTTACGCCTGACGACGTAGAAGCCTTTGATGAGTCCACACTTTACACTGCAACCATTCACAATGCTGTTGGCAGCAGTAATAACCTCGCTCTCGAAGAGCCCTACTCATGGTCTTTTACCACAGCCGCGGTACTCGATATCGATACGGCATTACCCCGGGTTAATTCGACTGTGCCGCTGACGGCATCAACTGGTGCTACAACCGATGTTCCAATTAACACCACTATTTTTGCGGTTTTTAATGAGAGTATGCAGGCATCAACATTTACCGATGCCCGCTTCACTGTTACCTGCGAAACACCATGCGTAGCGCCTGCCGGTGATTTATCCTATGATTCAGCGTCCAAAACGGTGTTATTTACTCCAGAACAGGACCTGGATTCAGAAACGACTTATACCGTCACTGTTAGCAGCGAAGTTACTGATTTAGCAGGCAATGAACTTGAAGGTAATCAAGCCGCTCAAGGTACTGCAAGTGATTACATTTGGCAGTTTACTACTGGGTTAACGCCCGATACCACGCGTCCGCGTGTCACTATAACAGAACCGTTAACCACCAGCCCGGGTCCAACCGAAGATGTTCCGGTGAATACAGCAATTACCGCCATATTTACTGAAGATATGCTGCCGACAACCATCACAGACAGTAGCTTTACCGTAACTTGTGAAACGCCCTGTGTGTCTCCTGTTGGTGAAGTATCATACGTCCTTGGTTCAAGAAGCGCCGTATTTACACCAGAGCAGAATCTGGAAGAGTCAGCTGTCTACACTGTGACACTAGCGAGTTCATTAACCGATGTGGCCGGCAATGAATTAGCTGGAAACCAGGCACCGGTTGCTGAAGCGAGTGATTATATCTGGAGCTTCACAACCGTAGAGGCAATACCTGATGCAACTATTTCAGTGGCATCTACCGATCCTTTAAACGGTGGAATGCCTCCTGTCTGTCCTAATGCCAGTGTCAACGCTACTTTTGATATCCCATCAGGAACGCGCTTAAACCCGGCTACCGTCAATGACTTAACCTTTATTTTGGTGGAGGATGATAACCCGGCGAATGCCGTGGTAGCAGAGTCTATTGAGATTGATGTTGATACAGGAACGGTTGTCACTTTCATACCTCAGGATCAGCTTGCAGAAAATGTCACTTATCGCGCCACTCTTATAGGTGGAGCGAATGGAGTGAAAGACCTGATAGTACCGGGAAATGAAATGGAGGAAGACTATGTATGGACATTTACTACCATTCCTCCTGTTGAAAGCTGTTTAGAGCCTATACCTCTTCAGACCGTCGCACCATTTGGCTCTTTCGGTGGAACTGCGGGTGTCACTAACGAAGGTTTACTGACAGTCGTTAACGGTGATCTTGGTACGACAGCTGTATCGACGCTTGTAACCGGTTTTGTTTCTGAGCCAGGCTGTGAGTACACCATTACTCCGCTTAATGAAGGACAGGTCAACGGTAAGATCTTTACTGCACCTCCTCCGCCAACAGTTGCTTGTCCTCAGGACGGAACTGCGGTAACTGAAGCTATTGCCATTGAGGCCCGGCTTGACGCAGAAGAAGCCTATATAGCTATGACGCCTGCAAATATGCCAGGTGGCCAGGACCCCGGTAACGATAACTTGGGCAGCTTGACCTTAATTCCTGGTATCTATAAAGCGCAAAGTGGTGCTTTCAGTATCCAGGGCGGCGATCTTACTCTGGATGCGCAGGGCAATCAAAATGCTGTATGGGTGTTCCAGATGGCCACCACACTTACCGTGGGTGGACCCGGAGCAGACTTTCCTCAAAGCGTGACTTTAATTAACGGCGCTCAGGCAAAGAATATCTTCTGGCAGGTAGGTAGTTCGGCAACAATTAATGCGGCCGGTGGTGGCATCATGAAGGGCACTATCATAGCGCAGTCGGGCGTCAGTATCTCTACCGCAGGAAACGTGAATATTGTGACCCTGGACGGTCGGGCTCTTTCTCTGGGTGCATCCGTTACGGTCGTTAATACCGTGATAAATGTGCCAGCAGAGTAACGATGACTATCAACAAGGTTTCAGCGGAGATTAAGATGAAAACGAATAAAATTACACAAGCAATTATGGCTCTTGCGTTAGCCGGAATGACGCTTCCCGTTATGGCTGCTAGTCAGGATGGATGGTACCTGGGTGTAGGTGGAGGCGGCTCAAAATCACATATTGATGACGAAGAGATTGTTGCCAATATGTTTGAGCAAGGTTACCAGGTAACAGGCTTTAAACTGGATGATAAGGATGTTGGCTACAAGCTTTTTGCTGGTTATCAGTTTAATAAAAACTTTGCGATTGAAGGCGGTTACTTTGACCTTGGTAAGTTCAATTACAATGTGACAACTGATCCTGAAGGAAGCCTCGCCGGAGAACTCGACTTCAGCGGGTGGAACCTCGACTTCCTTGGCATACTGCCTGTGACAAAGCGGTCATCACTGTTTGCTGTAATCGGTGTACATAACAGTACTGCATCGGTAGATTTTGTCGGTACGGGAGCGGTTAACGTTCTTACTCCGCGCTATAGCGAAGACGATACCAATTATAAGTTTGGTGTTGGGTATCAGCTGCAGATGAATGACCGATTTGCCATAAGGCTCGAAGCAGAGCGCTATCACATGGATGACGCAGTTGGTAATAAAGGGGACTTGGATCTTGTCTCACTTAACCTCATTTATCGATTTGGTGCCTCAGGCTATTCAAGCGCTCCGAAAAGCCGCGCTCAACCAGCACCGGTGCAAAGTGCTGCGGTAACAGAGCAATACTGCAGTGCTTTAGAAATTCAGTTCGAGATAGCGCAAGATGATATTGAACGAGTTAACCGTGAGCATATGCTGGTTCTTGCAAGGTTCCTCGACAAGTACCCGGAGACCAACGCATTAATTGAAGGGCACTCCGATGATGTCGGCACCGAAGCTGATAATATGCGGTTGTCTAAGCAGCGTGCGCAAAGCGCTGTAAATTACTTAGTAAGAGAGCATAATATTGCCCGAAACAGGCTCAGTGCTGTGGGTTATGGCGAAACGCAACCAATTGCGGACAACAATACCGACGTTGGTAAACAAACGAACCGACGCATCAACGCCGTTATTGGATGTGCGACTGATATGGAAGGTTTGCAGCCTTTGCCAGCCAGAATAACCCTGGCCATGGAGCTGGAGTTTGATACCAATGACTCAAAAGTTCATCCGAAGTATCACGATCAACTGGGGACGGTTGCTAAATACTTACAAACACACCCAGATTTAACTGCGACGCTGGAAGGACACACCGATAACGCCAGCCCTGATAGAGCACAACGAATATCACGGGCCCGGGCGCAAAGTGTCGCTGATTATTTAGTGGATGAGTTTAAGGTCGACAGTTCGCGTCTTAATGTTGAAGGCTTCGGCGGGACTCGTCGTAATACTTACAACATTACGGAGTCAGAACGTCAGGAAAACCGTCGGGTAAATATTATTCTTGGTTACCCCGAGTAAACGTTAATACTCAGCGCATGCCATTCATACAATAAGGTGGCATGCGCTTTATTCGTCGTCTGAGTCGTAATCTTCGGGAAGATAATGAAGCAGCCGGTAACACTCTTTTTTTACCGCCTCGTAGCATTCGCAACTTAAAGTCTCTAACTTGTCCCGGTCAATTACTGTAACTACTCCGCGGTGGTACTCTATAACACCGAGTTTTTGTAGTTTACCGGCTGCGACAGAAACCCCCTCACGTCTGACACCGAGCATATCGGCAATGAGTTCCTGAGTCATGGTCAGAACATTTGATGGTATACGATCCAAAGAAAGTAGTATCCAGCGGCATAACTGTTGTTCAATGGTATGGTGGCGGTTGCATACCGCCGTTTGAGCCATTTGAGTCATTAACGACTGTGTGTAGCGTAATAGCAGGTCATGCAGCTTTTCATGGAGTTTAAATTCTTCCCTTAACATACGCGCGGGAAGTCGATAGGCACTGCCGGCGCTTTGAACAACAGCACGATTTGGTGTGCTTCCGCCTCCCATAAAGAGTGATGTACCAAGTATACCTTCGTTACCGACAACTGATATTTCTGCAGAGTCTCCATTAAACATAACGTAAACCAGTGAAATAATTGAGTTGGTAGGGAAGTAGACATACTTCTGCTGGCCACCGGACTCATACAGACACTTGCCCAGGGGGAGTGAAATCAGTTCAAGGTGAGGAGTTAGTCGCTTTTTCACATCGCCAGGCAAGGCACTTAATAAATAGTTTTGTTCCAGAGATGGTTTTGGATGTTCCCCACTTGGCAGTTCCTTTATCGTATTCAAGTCAGCTATCCTGCCTTTTTAATTTGAATCCAACTAGCTAGCATAGCTGATTCTCAATAAAACGTATCATTAATGTCGAATATAAAGGGTCTAAAACGTTCTAATAAATGGCTGGTAAGGAAGTTAATCAAACTTTTATTTCTAATTTTTAGAAAATAAACGGCGATATTTACTGATATTCATTTCATATAATTGGACTAAGATACTAATTGTACGAACGAAAGAGATGAAAGCAATGTTTAGAAATACACAGACAGGCTACGGTGCCATTACCATCGTTATTCATTGGCTAACGGTTTTGATGGTTATTGGTCTTTTTGCTCTTGGTTGGTGGATGCTTACCCTAACCTACTATGACGAGTGGTATCGGCTGGGGCCTTGGTGGCATAAGTCCTTCGGTATCGTATTACTTACTTTAACCGTTTTGCGAGTCATCTGGACTTTATTGAATACTAAGCCTAAACCTTTAGGCAGTAGGTTAGAACGTGTCGGTGCTAAGGCTGGTCACTTGTTGCTTTATTTACTGCTATTTACGGTCATGTTTAGTGGTTTTTTAATATCTACCGCAGACGGAAGTTCTATCAGTGTTTTTGATTGGTTTTCGGTGCCTGCTGTGATTACCGATTTACCCAAACAAGAAGACATTGCCGGTGAAGTGCATTGGTATTCCGCGTTGGCGTTAGTGATTTTAGCCGGCGGTCATGGTTTAGCGGCAATGAAACATCACTTTATTAATAAAGACAGCACCCTAATTCGAATGTTTGGAAAAACTAAGAGGAAATGATTATGAAAAAGACATTAATTGCAGCCGCTGTAGCGGGTAGCGCACTATTTACTTCGGCAGCTATGGCAGAAGATTATAAAATTGATATTGAAGGCCAACACGCCTTTATTCAATTTAAAATCAGTCACTTAGGTTATAGCTGGTTATATGGTCGTTTTAACGACTTTGAAGGTTCTTTTAGTTACGACGAAGACGCGCCTGAAAATGCGTCAGTGAACGTAACCATCGATACTTCCAGCGTTGATACAAACCATGCTGAGCGTGACAAACACTTACGCGGAGACGACTTCTTAAGCGTGTCTGATCATCCGACGGCGACATTCAAGAGCACCAAATACGTGCCGGATGAAGGCGATAAAGAGGAAGGTACTCTGTATGGCGAATTCACACTTAACGGTGTGACGAAAGAAATCGCTATTGACGTTGAGCATGTTGGCGCGGGCGAAGATCCTTGGGGCGGATTCCGCCGCGGCTTTGCGGGTGAAGTTGATTTAACCCTGGCCGACTATGGAATCGACTATAACTTAGGTCCGGAAGCCAAAGAAGTACAGTTGATGCTGTCTATTGAAGGTGTACGCCAATAATCACAGCACCAACTTTTAGTTAGTGAGCTAGCGCCTCTTTGTAGGCGTTAGCTGCTAATTGGCTATCGCCTAGTGCATGGTAAGCGTCGCCTAAAAGACGGTAAACATGGCTGCTAGGTTCAATTTCTGCCAGTTTCTTCAACGCTCGTTGCGCTAACGAAAAGTCCTGATTGTCCATCGCAATTTGTGCCAGAGCATATAGATAGTCGCTACTCTCTGGGTTTTGCTTTAACTGAGCCTGAACAAACTCCAGTAGCTTTTCCGACTTCGCATTAAATAGATGCAGAGAGTTTACCGCAGCCGGCTCTAAGTCACCTCGTTTAAGTCCTTTAAGAATCACTCTTGCAGATATTTCATGATCGCCTAAGTGCTTCAGCGCAGCGGCATAACTTAAGCGAATGGTTGCATCAGCACGTTGTTTACTTGGTAAGCTGCGCCACTCGTTGTACAGCATTTCGTTACTTTTACGTCCTTCAGCAACAAAGCGTTCAAAATACACCTGATATTCAAGGCGTTCGAACTCGGCAGGGGCAAGGTCAGTTACCTGGCGAAGCTCCGGTAAAAGATCCTTCAGTTGCTGCCAGTTTCCTGATGCATTAAATACGCGGTAAGCCAATTTCAGTACGTTAGCTGAATGAGGTTTTGTCTTTAACAGGCTTTGAATTTTGCGGTCAGCTTCTGCCGGATTCACCTTAACCTGTTGCTCAATAACGACCAATTGTAGGAGCGTATCGGAGTCTTCATAAAAACTGCCGGCTTCTTCCTGCCAGTAGGTTGCTTTACCTGCGTCTTTATCAAGACAGGCAGCTGCGGCAGTTAATGCTGCAAGGTTATTGTCAGGGGCTTTTTTATAGGCTTTAGCAAAGCTCTCGGTGGCTTTATTGGGTTCATCATTCAGTAACTCACGAATTCCCTGCTGATACATTGTCTGAGCTTTGCGTTCGCTGCGATTGGCCAGCCATTTTCGACCCTGGCGAGTTTTACTCAGCAGCCGACGCAGTAACGACCAAACCACGGCCAACACAGCAATAGCCACAACAGCTACCACAAACAGGCCTACAACGGTTGTTTCAATGGCAACACCAGCAAACTGAACCAAAACGTAACCCGCGTTACCAGAGGCCATGGGGCCAATAATGGCACCTAAGATAATGATAACAACCAGCGCAATGATCCATTTCATGACGCGTCTCCCTGCTCAATTGTCTGAGCAATGAAGTCCAGCGACTCCAGCTGATCCAGGCTTTGCTGTTCAAAGTCCTCGCGGCTTAGCGCCTGAACGCGGGCCACGACATCTTGCGTGGCCGCTTTATCGCCTTTTACTTCTAAAATAAGTTCTGATAACTGCTCAAGATAACGCTGCCACAATTGCTCGTTGTTCTTAACTGCGGCTTGCTGAGCAAGAGTAAAAGTTAACTGAATTCGCTCGTTAATTGCTGTGCGCTGAGTGACATTTAATAAAGGCTCTGGGTCACTTTCTACCGGCTGAATGCGGATAAAGTTATCAAGGAACGACTGCCAGTTAGCACTGAGGTTAGTTTGCCAGTCGTTAACATCGTCACTAACGGCCTGAGTGTCAGAACTGAGACGCTGCTGGTTGTTATTTACTTTATCCGGTAAGTCAGCCACCCGTTGCTGAAGCCCGACTAACTGTAAAGCCAGGTCAGTGTTGTCGGCTTCTACTATGGCATTAACCCGCTCAATATCCCCTGCTAACTTTTCGCGGGTACGAATAGCGTCTCGGCTGTCGATACCAACTAACTGCTGGTCTGCAAGTTTTAAAAGTCTAAGCGCAGCTTTGTAGTCTTCCTGACTCCACATCATTCGAGCTGCAGCTGATAACGTTTGTTTTACTTCAACTAAGCGCCAGTAAGCCGCTTTTTCTGCAGGGGTTTTACGGACATCATCGCGTAAATCTTCCAGGCTTTGGCGTAGATTGGTCAACTCGCGTTGTAACTGCTGATCGGTATTACTGAATTTATCGAGTTCCCGCGCCTGAACGGTACTTTGTAATTGCTGTTCTAAATTAGCGACCGAGCGTTCCAGTTGACTAAAGCGCGCGTCAACCGGGTCCTGCCTTGGGCGCTCTGCAACCTGTTCAGAGTCTGTGCTAAATAAAGCAGGGAAGCGGGTGTAACCCCAGTAGGCTGCAGCCACTATAGCGATTAAAATAACGAGCCATATTAATCGCTTAAAGAAGCGCCCACTGCTTTTCTCTGCGGTCAGCGTCTCTTCTTCGGGCTGCTCGTTGCTTTGGTCATTACTCGGGTCATTATTCTGACCGTTATCTTGGCCGTTATTCTGCAACTCGTCGTTATCTACTTTATTCTCTTCAGTCATGAGTTTTTCCATCCGCTATTAGCGCATTCATTAATATGGCGTCCGCTGCACTGCCTGTTACTTTGATACTGTCTGATTGTCCAAAAGGAATCAAACCTTTCAGGCGGTGACTTGGCACTATCCACTGACAATTATCCAGCCATGTCTTTGCTGAGTTTGGCATTGATGACAAAAAGTATCCCAGTTGCTCAGCACTAGTAACTACTATAGTACCTACTGACTTTATCCACTGTTCAATCAGCTCGGGGTTGCTCAATGTGAGTTGTTTTCTGCGGTAAACTTCCCAGTAGTCAACGGATGCGCCTCGTGCCCGTAGCGCATCAGCCAGTAACTCACGTCCGCCCTCACCCCGAATAATTAACCAGCTTTGCTGTTCCAATTTTTGCAGCTCAGGCAATTCCAGCAGCCCTTCAGACTGATGTATAAAAGTAGGGCAACTTACCGGCGTGTTTAAGTGTTTTGCAGCAAAAGAAGCCGTACCGGGACCAACGGCATAATACTTAGAAGGAGTATCGGTAAAGCCTGCTTTTGCAGCGTAATGTGCCGCATTTTTGCTGACAATAACAATGCCATCCCAGCGCTGTTGCTTAAGACGGGCTAGCTGTTGCTTATCCACAGGTAAAGGTTCAATCTCAATAAAACTGTGAACAAAGCACTCCCTGCCCGTCTCGCGCAACTGGCGAGTGAAGGCGTCCGGCATGTTGCCTGGACGCAGCAGCAAAACAGCTTTATGAGTGATCGGATTCACTGTCATAGACTGCACTTAAAATTTCGGCTGCAC
Source organism: Pseudomonadota bacterium (assembly GCA_051745385.1). GTDB lineage: Bacteria > Pseudomonadota > Gammaproteobacteria > Enterobacterales > Alteromonadaceae > Idiomarina. Next base: position 9,612 of record JBNJDZ010000018.1, read on the forward strand.
CTTGTTTAAGTAACCGCTCAGCAAGCTCTGAACCTAGCTCTTCTGCTTTAGACGCAGGCCCGCGCACTTCATCACGAAGCACTTTGCCGCCGTCAGGCTCACCAACCAGGCCGCGCAAGTAGACGTTATCGCCTTCCAGCTCAGCATAAGCACCAATAGGAACCTGACAACCACCATCTAGCCCGCGGTTCATTGCCCGCTCAGCTAATACTCGTGTACGGGTTTCCTGACATTGCAGTGGTGCTAATAAGGCCTTCATTTCGTCGTCACCGCTGCGGCATTCAATACCCAGTGCACCTTGCCCATTAGCTGGTAATGACTGCTCCACCGGAATAAATGAGGTAATTCGGTCGCCCAGCTCCAACCGAATTAAGCCCGATGCTGCCAGGATAATGGCATCAAATTCGGCGTCATCCAGTTTGCGTAAACGCGTCTGAACATTGCCGCGTAAATCTTTTATCACTAAATGCGGAAACTGCTCTTTTACCTGACAGCGACGACGTAAACTACAAGTTCCGACTACCGCGCCGTCAGGCAGCTCATTAAGATTTTTGTAATTGTTGGAAACGAAGGCATCGCGCGGATCCTCGCGTTCACAAATGGTGTGAAGTTCCAGTCCCGGCGGGAACTCAACCGGTAAGTCTTTCATGCTGTGTACGGCAATATCCGCTCGCCCTTCCAGCATCGCCACTTCCAGCTCTTTTACGAATAAACCTTTGCCGCCAATTTTTGCCAACGGGGTATCCAGAATGACATCACCTTTAGTGGACATGGGAACTAACTCGACCGAAAGTCCCGGATGCAGTTGCTCAAGGCGTTGTTGAATGTGTTCAGCCTGCCATAAAGCCAGCTTGCTTTTGCGTGTTGCAATTCTAACGCGTTGGGTCATTCGTTTTCCTTTACGACGATTAATGACTTTTTAGGTATCTGGTGCGATGATAGGCACCAGAGAAACCCAAACGGAATACCTATAGTTTAGCGATGTTTAGTCGAATTGTAATCAAGACGCTGGTGCTATCAGCCATTTTAATGACTTTAGTTGGTTGTGGTCAGAAAGGGCCACTGACACCTGAGCCTATGCCAGAGCGAAATAAACCTGCAGAGCCGCCGGCGGAAGATAAAGAATGAGTGAGTTAATTGACTATAAAAATGGCCAGTTTCACATCGAAGGCTGTGATGCCGAGAGCCTGATCGAGCGTTTTAGCTCGCCTCTGTATGTTTACTCTAAAGGTCAGATTCTAAAAAACTGGCGTGAGTTTCAACAGTATTGGCCAACACCTCACAAACTTTGCTACGCGGTCAAAGCTAACAGTAACTTAGCTATTTTGCAGCTGCTGGCTGAGCACGGTGCCGGGTTCGATATTGTGTCCGGTGGCGAGCTTCAGCGCGTACTCATGGCTGGTGGCAAAGCTGAAGACATTGTTTTCTCCGGTGTAGCTAAGTCAAAAGATGAAATCATTATGGCGTTGGAAGCGGGCATTGGCTGCTTTAACGTAGAGTCCGAGGCAGAGCTGGAACGTATTCAGGACATTGCTGCTGCCATGGACAAACAGGCCCCAGTGTCGTTAAGAGTGAACCCCGATGTTGATGCCAAAACGCATCCGTACATTGCCACAGGCATGAAAGCCAACAAGTTTGGCATCAGCATGTCACTGGCTAAGCCAGTTTTTCTGAAAGCCCACAGCCTGCCTAACATTAATTTGATTGGTGCGGATTGCCACATAGGTTCGCAAATAATGACAGCGGAACCTTTTCTGGATGCCGCCCAGCGTATGTTTAACCTGGTGGCAGAGTTGGAGAAGGACGGCATCAATTTAACCCACCTGGATTTAGGTGGTGGTTTTGGTGTGGCTTATCAGCCGGAAGAGCCTTTGGATAAAGCCTTTTATTTAAAAGAGCTGGTTAAACTCGCCGAAAGTTATCCGCAAGTTACAATGGTACTGGAACCCGGTCGCGCTATTACCGCAGACGCTGGTGTTTTGCTGACAACGGTCGAATACATTAAACCCTCAGACGATAAGAACTTTGTGCTGGTAGACGCCGGCATGAACGACTTATTGCGTCCGTCTTTGTATCAGGCCTGGCACGACATTCTGCCGGCACACGAGAACAAGCGCGGCGGTGATCAACTAAACGATGTGGTGGGACCGGTGTGTGAAACCGGAGACTTTTTCGGACACGCACGGCATTTGCATGTGCAGCAGGGCGATGTACTTATCGTTAAACATGCTGGTGCTTATGGCTTCACCATGGCATCAAATTATAATAGCCGTGGTCGTCCGCCCGAGGTTTTGGTCTCAGGTGAAAATGCTACACTTATCCGCGAACGTGAGAGTTTTAACGATCTCGTCCGCGGCGAGCACTTGTTACACCAGGAAGGCCAATAAAAATGTTATTACATTTTTCAAAAATGCACGGGCTCGGCAACGATTTCATGGTGGTGGATAACGTCACGCAAAATCTATATGTGAATCCGGATCAAATTCGCCGTTGGGCGGACCGGCATACAGGCATTGGTTTTGATCAAATGCTGCTGGTTGAACCGCCCTATGATCCTGACTTGGACTTCCATTACCGCATTTTTAACGCAGACGGCAGCGAAGTCGCGCAATGCGGTAACGGCGCCCGTTGTTTTGCAAAGTTTGTTAAAGCCAAAGGCTTAAGCAATAAAAATCATCTTAAGGTCAGTACCAAAGCTGGCAAAATGGTTCTGCATTTAGAAAAAGACGGACAAGTAACGGTGGATATGGGCGAGCCCTTATTCGAGCCGGCGGCCGTGCCTTTTAAAGCGCAAAAAGCAGAACAGACTTACGTTTTACGAGTAAAAGATGAAACCGTTCTTTGTGGTGTTCTGGGGTTGGGGAATCCGCATTGTGTTATTGAGGTGGATAACGTCGATACGGCACCTGTGGAAACTCTTGGGGCTGACTTAGCTGCGCATGAGCGCTTTCCTGAAAGTGTGAATGTAGGATTCATGCAGAAAATATCCGCTGATGAAATTAAACTGCGCGTATTTGAGCGTGGGGTCGGTGAGACCATGGCCTGTGGAAGCGGCGCCTGCGCTGCGGCTGTCGCAGGTATTCAACAAGGTTTACTGAATGAACGAGTAAAAGTCAGCCTGCCGGGTGGTGATTTGCTCATTCGCTGGCAACAAGGACATCCGGTTAAGATGACCGGCCCCACGGAATTGATTTACGATGGACAAATGGTGTTATGAGTAGCGAATCGAACATAATGGCAAATGAGCGGCTGGACGACAGCCTTATCAGAGAATACTTACAAGAGAACCCTGACTTTTTCACGCGAAATGATGATCTGCTCACCCAGTTGCAGTTTCAGCACAGTGAAAAAGGCGCGGTGTCGTTAATTGAGCGACAGCAACAGAAGCTGCGCTTGCGCGTGAATCAACTGGAAGAAGAAATTACTGAGTTGATGATTAACGCACGCCGTAACGAAGCTATTTTTGCTGCTTACAGTAACTTATATGTTCGTTTGCTGCGTTGCCAAAGCCTGACTCAGGTATTAGAAGAGTTAGAGAATACCTTTGAAAATGAGCTTGAAATGCCGGCCTTATCACTCAAGTTCTTTGACAGCCCAGTGGAGCTGGACGAGCAATACAGCTTTGCTTCCGACACTCACAAAAAGCTGTTGAGCAAGCGCTTTAATGACAGCTCGATTTACCTCGGACGTTTAACCGAGCAGGAGCATAAGCTGTTGTTTCAGGACGAAGACATTGCCTCAGTTGCTTTGCTTCTGTTAGGCGACAACGGTGAGCTGGGTATGCTTGCGGTTGGCAATACTAATGCCAGCCATTTTGAGCCGGCAATGGACAAATTATTGATCAACCAGCTACAGGCTTTGCTAAGCGCATTGTTACCGGGGCTACTGAAAAACCATGACGCTGCATGACTGGCAGCAAAAATGGATGCAACAACTGCAGGGAGAGCGAGGGTTAGCAGAGCTGACGCTGAAGAACTATCAGCGCCTTATTGCCGCAGACCTAGCTGCTCTTGAACTGCAAAAGATAACCGAACCTAAAGCTCTGCGAGTCCCTGTTATTGAAAGGCTGCTGGTAGGCTGGCGCCGCAACGGGCTGGGTGAACGCAGTATTGCTTTAAAGCTATCGGCATGGCGAACCTTTTGTCAGTTCATGGTGGAATCTAACGCTATGGACGACAACCCTGCCATGTCGGTATCAGCTCCGAAGATCCCCAAACGTTTACCCAAAAACCTCGATGTGGACAGTATTTCCCATTTACTGGACTTACCCACAGATGATGACTTAGCCATTCGAGATGCCGCCATGATGGAGCTGCTTTATGCCAGCGGCATTCGTCTGGCGGAGCTGGTCAGCCTTGATCGAGATGACATTGATCACCGTATGATGCAATTAAGGGTAACGGGTAAAGGCAGCAAAACGCGTATTGTGCCCTTTGGCCGCTGCGCAGAAAAAGCTTTAAAGAAATGGTTGTCAGTGCGCCAGGCCTGGCTTAACGAAAAGCCAGAGCTGGCACTCTTTGTAAGTAAAAGGCTGCAACGTATTAGCCCGCGTACTGTGCAGCAGCGGCTGAATTACTGGGGTAAGCAGCAAGGCGTAGTGGGTGACTTGCATCCGCATAAACTGCGGCATTCATTTGCTTCTCACATGTTGGAATCCAGTGGTGATTTGCGTGCTGTGCAGGAAATGTTAGGACACGCTAACTTATCCACAACTCAGGTGTATACTCATCTGGATTTTAAGCGTTTAGCCAGTGTTTATGACAGCGCCCATCCGCGTGCCCGGAAAAAATCGACCTAAATTTAACTCAATGAGAGTAACGCGTTATGCAGTTTCATCGCCGTTGGTATTTGCCCAAAGTCATTAGTTTTGATTTAGACGACACACTGTACGACAACGTACCGGTTATGCAGCGCGCAGAGAAAGCCGTGCACAACTACATTACAGAACAGTTTCCGCAAACCGCGGAGTGGGATATGCACCACTGGCGTCGCTTTCGTGACGAAGTCAGCCGAACCGATCAAGCTTTAGCCAGCGATATGACCAAGCTTCGACTGAAAACACTGGAGTTGGGGTTAAAACAGTTCGGTGTTGGTGACGCATCAAAGGCCGCAAACACCATAATGGATGTGTTTTTGTCTGAGCGCAGTAACTTTCAGGTGCCATACAACAGTTTTGAGTTACTTGAAGCATTATCACAGCACTACAAACTGATAGCGCTTAGCAATGGTAATGTCGACGCCAGAAAAATAGGTTTGGCAAAATACTTCGATCAGGTTATTCAGCCCGGAGATGGTATTCGCGGTAAACCTTTGCCCGATATGTTTGCCGCCGCGCAACGTGAATTGCCTAATTTGCAGCCTCATGAGTTTTTACACGTGGGTGATCATCCTTATTCTGATGTTCTTGGCGCACAGCGTCATGGCTGGCAGTCGGCCTGGTTAACCTCCGGACTCGGGACCTCAGAGCACCTGTCAGTATTACCAACGGTTACTTTGCATAATCTGAGTCAACTTCAGCAGCTTCTGCTGGACTAATGCGTCTGATTAACTACTGGTTGCTTATACAGTGATGCACTATTACACTGGCGCATTAACGCAATACAGTTCCCAATAATGACTTAGGTGACCGCAGATGAGTACACACCCGCTTCTGGCAGATTTAAATGAAAGACAGCAGCAAGCCGTGTCTGCAACAGACGGGCATATGCTGGTTCTGGCGGGAGCCGGTAGTGGAAAAACCCGTGTGTTAGTGCACCGCATCGCCTGGCTCATACAGGAGCGGCAATACTCTCCTTTCAGTGTGCTGGCGGTTACCTTTACCAATAAAGCAGCAGCGGAAATGCGTGGTCGCGTTGAGCAACTGGTGGGCAGTTCGGTGCGCGGTATGTGGATTGGCACCTTCCATGGTCTGGCGCACCGCCTGTTGCGTGCGCACTACATGGATGTCGGGCTGCCGCAGAACTTTCAGATCCTCGACAGCGATGATCAGCAGCGGCTGATTAAACGCTTAATTAAAAGCTTAAACCTGGACGATAAACGCTGGCCGGCTAAACAAGCGCAGTGGTACATCAATGGTAAGAAAGATGAAGGCCTGCGCCCGCAGCACATCGAAACTTACGACCCTACAGAGCAAACCTTAAAAGAAATCTACACTTTGTATCAGGAAAGCTGTGATCGGGCAGGTCTGGTCGACTTTGCCGAACTTCTGCTGCGTGCACATGAGTTACTGCG
>JBNJDZ010000019.1:0-13364 GCA_051745385.1 Pseudomonadota bacterium
CAACTGGTTTGTTGGTGCGGAATATACAGAGCTTGAAGTAGACAGCAGCTATATTCCTGAACAGCGTTCTAGCTACCTTACCGCAGGTAAGCGTTTTAAAGACTGGACATTACACGCTACTGTTGGCCAAACCGACGACAAAATCATTGACGCCGAACGCTTCACCGTTCCTGTTCCTCAGTTGCAAGCCGCTGTTAGCCAAGTGGCAACGGGTGTCGTTAGCGAGAACACATACTCCTCAGTCGGTGCCAACTTTAACATCGCGCCAAGCGCAGTACTGAAGTTTGACGTTACCCATTCTGACGACAAGCTAACGGATGAGTCTGACGTACTGGTTTCCGCTGCTGTTCAATTTGTATTTTAAGGAATTATGATGAAAAAGTTTGCTGTATTTCTCATCGTTTTAGCGACAAGCCTACTGAGCTTTTCAGTCATTGCACAAAATGGCGTAGTCGTTTCGCAAACTGAGATTAACGAAGAATCCGTTTCTCGGGTTTTCCTGGGGCAGTCGCGAGTTTTAACCGGGGTAAACTTACCTGAAGACTCAGCAACCAGAAAGGCCTTCGAAGAAACCTTATTAGGGCAATCTGGTGAGCAGCTTAAACGCCACTGGGCAAAACTGAAATTTACCGGCCGTGCAACACCTCTTGAAACTTTAAACAGTGACGATGCTGTCATTGAGTTTTTAAAGAGCAACCCTCAGGGCATTGGTTATGTTTCTGATAAGAGCAAAGTGTCAGGTGATTTGAAGGTAATTACTACTTTCTAAACCATAAGAATAAAACCTTCGGCTATTTGCCGGAGGTTTTACTTCGATACTTGATTTCGGCCATTCTCTTTAGCGTCATATAACTTAGCGTCTGCTTTTTCCAGCCAATTTTCAGCAATTGAAAACTCTTTAGAAAACTCCGCAACACCTGCGCTTATTGTCAGCTTCAGTTGCTCATCGCTATATTCTTTACCTAAAGGCAACGGCGTTTCCTCTATCTGCTTTCTCAGACGCTCGGCGACTAGCACACCATCAGTTAACGAGGTTTTTGGTAAGAGTATGACAAATTCTTCGCCACCGTAACGACCGCAAGCATCCGTTTCTCGCTGACTTTCCAATATAATATCTGCTATTAGCTGAATAGCCCGGTCACCAATTTGGTGCCCATAAGTGTCATTAACCTGCTTAAAATTATCAATATCCATCATGATGACTGAAGCGGTGTCTTCGTAGCGTTTACAACGAAGAAACTCTTGCTCAAATAACGTTTGCCAATGTCCGCGATTAAACAGTTGGGTTAAGGCATCGGTCTGACTGATGGTTTTTAACTTTAATAGGTTATTCGCTTCCTCACTGACGTCATAAACCAACGCACAAATATGATGGATTTGCTTGTCCGTGGAAAATAATGGAAATAACTTCACGTTCTGAAACATCAAATCAGATTCAGCCGTAAACGGCCGGGTATTTTCAAAGTTCAGAATGTGAGGCTCTTGTTGCCAGTTACAGTGGGCCTGAATACCCAATTTTAAAACGGACTCGGTTTTATATTGGAACCAGCTTTTAGGTAAAGTTGGCAATAGCGTAAACAGATTTTCATCTTTAGCGGCAACGCTACTTATGCCGCTATGATTTTCCATAAAACCATTCCACACTTTAACTTCGTAGTCGCGATCAAACACGATCAACCCAACCTCAATGTTCTGAAGGATTTGTAATACCCAATGCAGGTTGGTGATGTCTAATTCATTTTTATTCATCGATAAAGTACCCGGCTCGTTCTTCAAGTGCAGCAATTGAGGTTTCAGTAAAAATAACGTAGAGATCGCAACTTAAATGATAGTCAGGGATCTCATAATCGATGGTAATGATTAGAACCTCTTTATCTTTCACATCCTCTTTAAAAACATTATTGACGGTTTCGCTCATTCCCAGAAAGGTGGGCTGGCTGATGTTTAGCTCTAAATCCAACTGAGAGGAGAACCGTTTCAAAAACGCGGTAATAAGCGTTGAGGCAACATCCAAAAGTACACTTCGGCTGTCGTCCTTAAATTCATAACCGTGATAGTCCGACAGTTTGGACGGTAAGTCGTTTAGGGTTCGATTATCGACACAGAGAATGGCTTCTCCGGCTATAGCGTTACCAACAAAACCTTCAGACACCATGTTCACTCGGATATTTTCATCGTGAAGTTCGTTAATCAGAGTATTGTAAGGACGCTTGGCAACATCGGGTACAGGTAACTGAATAAAGGAACCCAGCATATCACCAAGCAGTTTTGCCGCATCGCCAAGAGCGATATTGCTGATTTCCTTTAGAATATCGGTGGGTTCTATATGCTCTGTTTGGGTTTCCTTACGCTGATGATTACCAGGTAGTAACTCTCTGATTAGACCATAGCGCTCGAGTACATCGTGCAATTCTTCGGAAACAATGGGTTTCTTTATAAACCCTAAAGCACCGAGTTTCTCAACCCTTCGCTGAGACTCTTCCTGTATGTCACCTGAAACAACGATTGTCAGACAGTCTAACTGCTTTTCCTTAATATTCTTTAATACGTCAAAACCATCCATAACCGGCATGGTTAAATCCAGAAACAGCAGCTCCGCAAGACCTTGCTCTACAAGATCTAATGCTTCTTGCCCGTTTTCAGCAAAGTGCACCTCAATGTCCCAACTCTTGGGTAAAGCAAGTTCAATGCTTTTCCGGGCAACTTTAGAGTCATCACATATCAGAACTTTCATAGTTTAAACATGGCATAAGATTGCTTGTTCGTTAAGTTACTTTACGGTTTTATTATCGTTAAAGTTCAGAGGGGAATTAGCCAAAGTCGCCGTCAATGCCGGTACCGACTCGACATCAAAACGCAAGTGTTATATTATAACATTACATTGATTGTTGGATATTCACTCCCAACTTGCGTTGCTTAAGGAGAAAGAAATGAGCGATCGACTCGGTATGTTTTTCTCTGGTCTTTGTTTTTGCCATTGCCTAGCCACACCAATATTAATTGTTGTTCTGGGAACAAACTCTGTGTTGAGCACCCTAGAAACCGAGTTATTTCACCGCATCATGCTGTTGCCGGTGTTAACCATGGCTTTATACCAAGGCTATTTCAGCTGGAAAAATCCGCAGGCCAAGCTCAGCCGAATACTTCTCACTCTCGGCTGTTGCCTGGTTATTGCTGCACAATTCTTTCACGGAGCAGAAGAAGTACTAATGACGGTTATTGGCTCCATGACATTAATCACCGGGCATTTTATCCACTTAAAACATGAAACTTGCACGGGTCAGGAATGACCCGCGCCGTTTATGAAGTTATAAGGTAAAAGCCCATTCCGCCTAATAACCAAAACACACTAACGCCACAAAGCCCAGTCATGATCTTTTCACTTATCGAAGAAGAACCACCATGGTCATGGTGGTGGTGATGTTCTTGCTCTTTTTGCTTCTTACGCCAGAGAACAATCATTACCACGCTCAGCAGTAAGAAAATCATGTTCAGAACAAAGCCATAGTCCAGTTTGAAATGCTCCTGCTCGGCCGGCGATGACCACTGCGAAGCGTCTGGCAGTAAATCAAACGCCAACAGTCCGTAGTGCATCAATAAGGACGTAGCCACCAGACAGGTAAAGAGCATTAGGGCAATATAAAGCGCCATTTTCCAGCCATAGTAACGCGCATTAATTTTAAGCACGGGCAGAACAATTAAGTCGGAGAAAATAAACGCCATAACACCGGCGAAGGCAACACCTTCACCAAACAAGACCGCAGCCAGAGGAATGTTACCCATAGAGCCAATAAAGGTGAAAAATGCGGCCACTGGGCCCACTACGGCTTGCTGTAGTAATGACCAGAAGCCCGGATCACCCTCAGTACCCACACCAATAAACAGCCACTCAAAAAACGCACTCGGCACAAAAGCGGAAATAACACCGGCAACGGTAAAGCCGATAAGTACGTCTTTCCAGACCATCTGCCATTCCATGACGTACTTTTGACCAACTTTTTGCCAGGTATCTGAGCTGAATAGATCCGATAACGTGCTCTCATGTTGATGCTCGTCATCTTCTTCGTCTTCTTTTCGAGCGTTTTTGATCAGGTTTTTGGGGTTGGTTAGCGTAATAAAAAGCCAGACGAGTAAAATAAGTATCAGCCCGCCAACGTATTCGCCAACCACAAACTGCCAACCGAGGAAAATAGAAATAACAAAACCCAGTTCAATAACCAGGTTGGTGGAGGCCAGCATAAAGGCCATTGAGGCACTGAATGCCGCACCTTTATTGAACAATGCTCGCGTGGTTGAAAGTGCAGCAAAGCTGCAGGAACTGGAGATAAAACCAAAGAAGGTGCCAAGCGACACAGATTTCAGGTCATTACCACCCATAGCCTTGCGCATTCTTCGCTTAGTGATAAGCACTTGGATTAAGCTACTGATCAAATAACCTAATACAAACGCCCATAAGGCCATCCAGAAAAAACCCAGGCTAGTGTAAGCCGATTCGCCCCATAGTGATAAGAAATTCTCCATGATCGCTCCTTTTACTTGGATCCCACCGTCATTTCCTGCATTTGTCCATGATGGGCATTTTCGGGTTACTATCTACAGCCTACGTTATTCTCAGAAACTTGATCTCTACCTGAATTGACTTCTGCATCCGCAGTAAGTTCTAACATTGAGTGTTCAGGTAAATAATTAAGTAGTCTAAAAAGACGACTAAAGTGCAGCAAAGCAAGTGAGAAGCGACAAATTTAAGTTTCAGAAAAAACTTACAAAAAACGGCGGTTATTACAACGTTAAGTAAAGCGATAAAATTAACAAACAGATAAAAAAACCAAATGAAAAGGCTATCACTATAGGACTCGAACCAGCCCTTAATACCCTCTAGTGACTCTGTTCCACTACTTGAAGCCACTATGACTGAGCCCGCAAAATCCTCTAGTAAAGGACTCAGTATAGCCCCAAGAGTAACTTGGAAAAGCAGATTCAGCAGTATAAAACTTACTGATTCTCGGTAGTCTTTCATGAGGTTCACACCGTGTTACTAATTCCATCGAACCAAAGTAACAGGTATTTCACCACCGGTGTACTCGAACTCGACTTCAACAAGACCACCGCTATCAGCAATAGCTACCAAGGCATCGCAATCTACGTTTTCGGCACAGAGAAATTCATATTGATAAAAGCCATAAACGCCCTCTTCTTTATCAGTAAAAGGGTTTCCGCTAAGTTCTACTTCGCTGTAGACATAGCTGGTGCCAACGGGGTCGGCCTGCGAACTGATAACTTCAACGAGTTCAATTGATATTGAACTGGCATCGGCAACACCTTCAGTATCAACGTTTTTCTCAAGTACACGTAACTCATAAGAAGTTCCGAACTCATGTTCAAAGCCCTCAATAGTAGTGGTGAAAATTTCTTGTCCACCTTGAGTAGTTCCATATCCAACTATTGGCGGGGTAAATTGAAGACCTAAACCGTAATACACGGGTTCAGATGCTACTGTAACAGTATATTCAGTTCCCTCATCAGAGTCACTTGAGCTGCCGCAACCAAACAAATATGCGGTCATAAGTGCGAGTGACAAAGAACGTAATAGGGTTTTAAATTCCATTTATCAGTACTCCTAATTATAGACAAGCTAAATTGCAGCCAGATAATCGATTTAAAAATAAGTTAAATAATTGTAACATTACTTATGTTTTCAATTAATCTTTTTAATCATTCAAAGTCTTGTAGAGACAGGAAGTTGCATTTAGGGAGTGATAATGGATTATAAGCTTTGGTCGTTGTTCTTTTCGGTTCTATTCCTTGTTTCCTGTGGTTCGGGGGACAGCTCCACACCACCTCCACCATCAGATAAACAATCTATTAACTTGTCGTTCGACTTCTCGGAAAGTTCTCAGGAATTCGAGATTAGTGTTGCAGACTATGCCGTTCAGCATGAAAGAAATGATGAAATCGTTTCAACGCTGTCTCAACTTCCTGAGCCCTATGAGTATCGTAAGGGGGTTGAGTTTAGCTGGTTCAATTACTCAGATGATATTAAAGGATATATAAAGAGAAAATTTTCAGATTTGAAGCCCGATACGACGTATAACGTCGACTTTCAAGTGAATGTTTTAACCGTTGAGTCAGAACAGTGCATTGGTGCGGGTGGTGGCCCCGGTTCTTCTGTTTATGTAAAAGCCTCCCTCTTGCCGCAGGAGCCTACCCGCTTCGTATCCTATGAAAGTGCTCCAGAGGGCATTTATAGAGTCGATATTGATGATGGGCAATCAGGAGGCGATGATGTCGCGTTGTTAGGACATATTGGCCTGCCGATATCTTGTGAAACTTCTAAAGAGTCGCCCGCCTGGGAGATTAAACCTTTAGTTAACGATGAAGGCTTTGTAATGACCACGGGAGAGTCCGGAGAAGCCTGGGTATATGTCTCTATTGACTCAGGCTTTGAAGGTGCAACTACAGTGTATATAACTGATGTGGAAGTGAAAATTTTAGAGCAATAAAATATTGGAAAATAGTAACTAAGGGGGTAGAAACCAGTGATTAGATTACTTTTAGTGATCACCTCAGCCATATTTATAGCTGCCTGTGGTGGCTCAGACTCTGGCAAACCAGACCCAAGAATTAGTGAAGTAAAGGAAGAGCTCAAAATAGCAAAGCAGCTTTGGCAAGATAATGGGCTTATTGACTATATGTTCAACTTCTCTGCAAGAATTGACAGAGCATGCCCATCTGATGGCCCCATAGCTGATAAAACTCCCACCCGAATGGTTACAGTTGAAGACAATGAAGTCACATCGGTAACAAGTGCTTTAACGGGCGAGCCTATGATAATTCCAACGTTTGAATACTTTGGAACTATTGATGAGTTATTTAACTATCTGGAAGAAGAGTTGGCTAAAGAGCCGCAAGTCATAGCCCAATCTTTTTCGGCTCAGAATGAACTTCCCATGTTTGATGAATCTTTGGGTTACCCTATACAGTTTTACCTTGAATTCAACAACAGTAATGGGTGTAGTTCTACCCAAATCACTTTAAGTGAATTCCGATAAGAGTATTAGCGGTACAGTGATTCTCCCAAATGTAAGTACGTGGTCTGCCGACAAAAGGTGTCGACGAACATTAAAGATCTTAAGATTTTTCAGCTTCGTCTTTTATATGAAAGTTTAGGTAAAACCTTTTTAACATTAAAGTTGTTAAATACACCGAGAAATAATTATTAATTAAGTGAGTTTAAATTGAGCTTACTTCTCAACCCCTCACAAAATATTTTTACATTAATCTATATCTTTCACCTCACGAGGGACGCGATACGTACTTGTGTTCACCCCTACTAATTCGCCATTTACGTAAGTATAAGTAATTGTAACTGTAACAGTATGGGTGGCAGTAGTGTAAGTTGACGACGATGAAGTAGAGCAACTCCCACTGCTACAAGGAGCTGGTGGGTTACTGTCGCTAGCAGGGGTATAGACGTCTACATCATTTAAGTTTGAAAGGCCGTTTTCATTGCTGCTGTGCACTAACTTTGCAGTTCTATCCAAATTCAGTTCACTGGAGTGCACAATTTGTCCTTGATTATCCCATACCAATACCGAGAGTTTTTCCAACTCTTTGTTGTGTACTACTTGAGTGCAAACATCAGATGAGCATGGGGGAAGTGATTGGTTTGCCAGAGCTACAGAAGACAGAAGTGAGAACACGGCAGCGATAAATAACTTCATCTTCATAAAAAGAGTCCTTTTAATAGTTCAAAATATGAAATTAAAGCCCAACGACCTTATTCGTCCTTGGAATACTGCAATAGATACAATTTAATTGTTATAAAAATGTTTTAATTTGTCAACCGTAAACGACTTTATCTCTGTTGGATATGAACCACAAGAAATACCTTCGTAAGATCGTTGGTTGGGCTAGTTTCGCAAGCATCCTTACTTCGAAACGTTCTATTGAAAATCGATTATGAAAGTGCGGCACTATTTATTCGGATAGACTAAAGTCGGTGATAGGGTTAAGCCGAAATCAACTCAGCGACAACTATCTTCGTCAGTGGTCTGGTTCGCAATACGCATGCAAAGGGGTACCCTCAACTTATAAATCCCTTCGTTAGTTGAAAAAAACAAAATAGTCTATTTACAGACTAACTTCGAGTTCCTGTTGCACTTATAAATTTTTAACAACTTTAATGTCTCATTTAAGAACTTTAATGTACGCCGACAAAAGGGCCTTTCGGCCCTTTCTGATTTATTCGACCGTTACACTTTTTGCTAAATTACGAGGCTGGTCTACATCGGTACCTTTTATCAATGCAACGTAATAAGACAGCAACTGTAATGGAACAGTGTAGACAATAGGCGCTATCACTTCGTCGCAATGGCAGACGTTAAGCACATTTAGCGATTCATCGCCTTTAAAGCGGGCGTTTTTGTCGGCAAAAACGTACATCAAACCGCCTCGAGCGCGCACCTCTTCCACGTTCGATTTCAGCTTTTCCAACAAATCGTTGTTCGGTGCTACGACAATAACCGGCATTTCTTCGTCAATAAGTGCCAGTGGGCCGTGCTTTAGTTCACCAGCCGCGTATGCTTCGGCGTGAATGTATGAAATTTCTTTCAGTTTTAACGCTCCTTCCATAGCAATAGGGTATTGGTTGCCACGCCCCAGGAACAGACTGTGCTCTTTGTTGGCAAAGTCCTGCGCTAGCTCTTCAATTTCATCCGCCAGTGACACCGCTTCTTCCAGCTTGGCCGGCAATGCCTGTAACGCGTGAACAACGGCTTGTTGCTGTTGCTCTGGCATGCCGCGGTATTTGCCAATACCTAAGGTCAGCATAAGCAGGCCGGTCAACTGGGTCGTAAAGGCTTTGGTTGACGCCACACCAATTTCCGCACCAGCACGGGTTAGAAAGGCCAGGTCAGATTCGCGTACCATAGACGAGGAGCCCACGTTACAAATGGTTAGGCTGCCTTTATAACCAAGTTCTTTCGACAAACGCAGTGCTGCTAAGGTGTCTGCCGTTTCACCACTTTGAGAAATGGTGACTAACAAGCTGTTTGGGTGAACATAAGACTTTCGGTAGCGGAATTCTGAGGCAATTTCGATATTACATGAAACGTTCGCCATGGACTCGAGCCAGTAGCGAGCCACCATACCTGCGTGGTAACTCGTTCCACAGGCAACAATTTGAACGTGCTCGATACCTTTTAAAATGTCAGCAGCGTTTTCGCCAAAAGCGTTATCTAACACGGTAGTTTCCGACAAGCGGCCTTCTAGTGTGTTACGAACGGCAATAGGCTGCTCGTAAATTTCTTTTAGCATGAAGTGGCGATACTCGCCTTTACCACCTGCATCGTAGCTGACGTCGGACTCAATAATTTCCCGTTTTACCGCTTTACCTTCAGAATCGTAAATATCGATTTCTGTTCGGTTAATATCGGCGACATCGCCTTCTTCCAGGTAGATAAACTGACGGGTCACCGGCAATAGAGCTAACTGGTCAGAAGCAACAAAATTCTCTCCAATACCAACACCTATAACCAGAGGGCTACCGGAACGGGCAACCACTAAACGCTCAGGGTATTGAGTGTCCATAACCACGGTGCCGTAAGCGCCTTCCAACTGACGTACCGCCGACTTAACGGCAGCCAGTAGATCACCATGCGTTTTCCGCTCGTGGTGAATTAAGTGAGCGATTACTTCGGTGTCAGTCTGCGAGTTAAAAACATAACCTTCGGCTTTTAGTTCTTCTCGCAGGCGTTCGTGGTTTTCGATAATGCCGTTATGCACTACGGCAATTTCATCTTCAGAACGGTGGGGGTGGGCATTAGCTTCTGTAACGCCGCCGTGCGTAGCCCAACGCGTATGTGCAATACCAATAGTCCCGTCTAACGGGTTCTGGTCTATGGCGTCTTTAAGTTCCTGTACTTTACCGGTACGACGCACACTTTTTAAATGCTTATCAGCGTCAATAACAGCCACACCAGCAGAATCATAACCCCGGTATTCCAGTCGTTTTAAACCTTCCAGCAAAATACCTGTTACTCGACGTTCCGACGTCGCGCCTACAATACCGCACATAAGTTAACTTCCTTTTTTCGACTGTGGACGTTGCCATCCGCTGATATTACGCTGCTTGCCGCGGGCTACAGCCAGTTCGTCGTCTGCTACCGCCCGGGTAATGACCGAGCCGGCACCGACGGTTGCATTTTTGCCAATGGAGACAGGCGCAACCAAAGAGCTGTTTGAGCCAATAAAAGCGCCGTCACCAATTTCGGTGAGCGCTTTATTCACACCATCGTAATTACAAGTAATAGTACCTGCACCAATATTTGCGTATTCACCCACCTGGGTGTCACCAAGATAGGTTAAATGACTGGCCTTTGAGCCTTTACCTAAACGGCTTTTTTTCATTTCGACAAAGTTTCCGACCTGCGCTTCATCCGCAAGTTCCGCGCCGGGTCGCAACCGCGCGAAAGGACCGACTTTACAGCCTTTTGCCACTTTTGCATCTTCAATGTGAGAGTTCGCACGAATAACCGTGTCGTCACCAATAACGGAGTTTCTTATGACACAGTTTGGCTCTATGACAACCCGGTCGCCCAGAACCACATTGCCTTCAAAAACTGCATTAATATCAATAGTAACGTCGCTGCCGGCACTCAATTTACCACGGCAATCAAAACGGGCTGGATCAATTAAAGTCACTCCCTGGGTCATAAGCTCTTCAGCCTGACGCTGCTGCAATGCACGCTCTAACGAAGCTAACTGTTGTCGGTTGTTGGCTCCTTCCACTTCCTGCGCGTTGTCAGGCTGTGCTGTGGCAATGTTGACCCCATCGCGGGCAGCCATTTCGACAATATCGGTCAGGTAATACTCTTTCTGCGCATTGTCATTGCTGAGTTGCTCAAGCCAGGCTTTTAGCTTGTCGCTGTCGGCAATCATAATACCAGTGTTTACTTCGTTTATAGCCAGCTGCTGAGCATTTGCGTCTTTTTGCTCAACAATACCGGTTACACTGCGACGTTCATTGCGCACAATACGGCCATAACCGGTTGGCTCCGCTAGCGTCATAGTCAGCAAGCCAAGCGAGGTATTAGCACTGGCGGTTACCAGCTTAATTAAAGTGGATTCGGTTAGCAGGGGCACGTCACCATACAAAATAATGACTTTCTCATTGCTTTTAAGGTGCGGAATAACCTGTTGCACGGCGTGACCGGTCCCCAATTGTTCACGTTGCTCTACCCAGGTTAAGTCGTCACCAGCGATAGCCTGCTGCAGCTGATTTCCACCGTGACCATAAATTAAATTAATGGCATCTGGCTTTAATGACCTGGCAGTATCAATAACGTGCTCTACCATCGGTTTATTAGCCACTTTATGCAGCACTTTGGGTAAGTCTGAACGCATGCGGGTTCCTTTCCCTGCGGCCAGAATAACAACGCGTAACTTCATATTAATGGGATCCTTAATTCAGTATCGCTTGCAGCAGCTTTATTTCGTACACCTATTGTAACGACAAAAAAGGCCCTGTTGCACTAACAACAAGGCCTTTTACGTATTTTAACGCAGAAGTTTTAGCGCTTAAGCTTACGAATAACCTCAAGCTGAGCCAACGCGCGCGATAACTCGGCGATTGCCTCTGCATAGGTCACATCTGCACTTGAGTCAGCAATGGCTTCTTCAGCGCGTTTCTTCGCCGCTTCAGCTTCTTTCTCATCGAGATCGTCACCACGAACAGCAACGTCTGCTAGTACAATGACATGACCAGGCTGTACTTCTAACACTCCACCGGCGACATACAGAAGCTCTTCGTCGCCCGCTTCGCTGACATACCGAACCATACCTGGTTTGATTTTTGTCAGCAGGGGCGCGTGACCTGGGTAAATACCCAGCTCACCTTCGCTACCAGAGACCTGAACCGTTTGTACAACGCCTGAGAACAATTTGTCTTCAGCGCTAACAATGTCCAGATTTAATGTTTGTGTTGCCATTCAAACCTCCCGGTCGGTTACAGGTTTTTGGCTTTTTCTACCGCTTCTTCGATGGTACCAACCATGTAGAAGGCCTGCTCTGGCATATCGTCGTAATCGCCATCCAAAATGCCTTTAAAGCCGGCAATAGTATCTTTCAAAGATACATATTTACCTGGAGCACCAGTGAATACTTCGGCTACGAAGAAAGGCTGCGACAAGAAGCGCTGAATTTTACGAGCACGAGATACTGACAGTTTGTCTTCTTCAGACAGCTCGTCCATACCCAGAATCGCAATGATGTCTTTCAGCTCTTTATAGCGTTGCAGTACTTCCTGAACACCCATTGCTGTGTCGTAGTGCTCATCACCGATAACCTGTGGGTCCAACTGGCGTGACGTTGAATCCAACGGGTCAACCGCAGGGTAGATACCCAGTGACGCGATGTCACGGTTCAATACAACGGTTGCATCCAAGTGAGCAAAGGTTGTTGCCGGAGATGGGTCAGTCAAGTCATCCGCTGGTACGTAAACGGCCTGTACCGACGTGATTGAACCTGTCTTAGTAGAGGTGATACGTTCCTGCAGAACACCCATTTCTTCGGCCAGGGTAGGCTGATAACCAACCGCTGAAGGCATACGGCCTAACAGTGCTGATACCTCAGTACCGGCCAAGGTGTAACGGTAGATGTTATCAACGAAGAAAAGTACATCGCGACCTTCGTCACGGAATTTCTCAGCGATAGTCAAACCCGTCAAAGCAACACGTAAACGGTTACCCGGTGGCTCGTTCATCTGACCATAAACCAGTGATACTTTATCCAGAACGTTTGAATCGTTCATCTCGTGATAGAAGTCGTTACCTTCACGAGTACGCTCACCAACACCAGCGAATACTGAGTAGCCACTGTGCTCGATAGCGATGTTACGGATAAGCTCCATCATGTTAACGGTTTTACCAACACCAGCACCACCGAACAGACCAACTTTACCACCTTTCGCAAACGGGCAAATCAAGTCGATGACTTTGATACCTGTTTCTAACAGTTCGTTAGTGTTTGACTGTTCTTCGTAGCTAGGTGCCGCACGGTGAATAGACATTTTTTCTTCTTCACCGATAGGGCCCGCTTCATCAATTGGGTTACCCAATACATCCATAATACGGCCCAGGGTCTTCTTACCCACTGGAACCATGATTGATTCACCGGTATTTTCAGCGGTGATACCACGACGCAGACCGTCAGTTGTACCCATTGCGATGGCACGTACGATTCCGCCGCCCAGCTGCTGCTGAACTTCAAGAACCAAACCTTCTAAGCCACCTTCGGTCACTTTCAGTGCGTCGTATACTTTTGGTACAGCGTCTTGTGGAAATTCTAAATCCACAACGGCGCCGATA
>JBNJDZ010000020.1:0-8895 GCA_051745385.1 Pseudomonadota bacterium
TGGCACCACCTGAATCCTTTCCGAACTCAGAAGTGAAACACACCAGCGCCGATGGTAGTGTGGGGTCTCCCCATGCGAGAGTAGGTCACCGCCAGACTATTAATAGGAAGACCCCGGTGCTAACGCGCCGGGGTTTTTTTATGTCTGCCCGGCAGCCTGACAGTCATATCGGGTGAGCGCCTTACCATCCCTCCGGATGCAATCGCATCAGGCTACGACCAAAGTCCAATTTCCCCCATTAACAATCCCACTTACATTTGTTAGCGACCCAAAAACAATAATGTTGAACAACTGGAGGGGACGTTATGGCATTCGAAAGCGAATCCCATGCCAAAGCGTATTGGAAAGAAAACCTCAGCTTGATGCTTAAGCTGCTAGTCGTATGGTTTCTCGTTTCCTATGGCTTTGGAATTATATTGGTGGACGTGCTTAACGAAATCACTTTCTTCGGCTTTAAGCTGGGATTCTGGTTCGCACAGCAAGGATCCATTCTGACTTTCATCGTGCTCATCTTTATATATGTAAGGGGCATGGCCGCGCTAGATAACAAATATAATGTACACGAGGACTAAGGCGCTATGGATATTCAAACGCTCACCTTTATAATCGTCGGCCTGACCTTCGCGCTATACATAGGTATCGCAATTTGGTCACGTGCCGGCTCAACAAATGATTTTTATGTAGCGAGTGGCGGAGTTAACCCTATTGCCAATGGTATGGCAACGGCCGCAGACTGGATGTCAGCTGCTTCTTTTATCTCAATGGCGGGTATCGTAGCTTTCGCTGGTTATGATGGCTCTGTTTACCTGATGGGTTGGACCGGTGGCTATGTCTTATTGGCTATGTGTCTTGCTCCTTACTTACGTAAGTTTGGTAAATTCACTGTGCCGGACTTTATCGGTGATCGCTATTACTCACAAACCGCACGTACTATCGCGGTAATCTGCGCTATTTTAATCTGCTTCACTTACATTGCAGGCCAAATGCGTGGTGTTGGCGTGGTATTTTCACGCTTCCTGGAAGTAGATATTGCAACCGGCGTTATCATCGGTGCTGTCATCGTATTCTTCTACACCGTTCTCGGTGGTATGAAAGGTATTACCTATACTCAGGTAGCTCAGTACTGTGTTTTAATGTTTGCTTATGTTGTTCCTGCGGTGTTTATTTCACTGCTCATGACAGGGCACGTTCTGCCACAAACGGGTTTCGGTGGTACAGTAACTGATGGCTCTGGGCAGTTTTTATTAGAGCGACTTGACGGGCTTTCAACCGAATTAGGTTTTGCGGAGTATACTGAAGGTGTCCGAAGTAAGGTTGACGTATTCTTTATTACGGCAGCTCTAATGGTCGGTACTGCAGGTTTACCTCATGTCATCGTTCGTTTCTTCACTGTTCCTAAAGTGCGCGATGCCCGTCGTTCCGCATTCTGGGCATTGACCTTTATTTCAGTCGTATACTTAACTGCACCAGCAATTGCAGCGTTCGCTAAAGTAAACATTTTCAACACCATTAATGGTCCTGAAATGACAGGTGTTGAATATGAACAGGCGCCTAGCTGGGTTAAAAACTGGGAAAAAACCGGTTTGATCACCTGGGAAGATAAGAACAATGACGGCAAAATGTTCTATTCGGGCGATGAACGTAATGAAATGACCATTGACCGTGACATCATGGTATTGGCTAACCCAGAAATAGCCGATTTACCGGCGTGGGTTGTTGCACTTGTTGCCGCCGGTGGTGTAGCCGCTGCGCTCTCAACGTCTGCGGGTCTACTGTTGGTTATTTCGACCTCAGTCTCGCACGACTTACTGAAACGAAATTTGGCTCCGGATATTACCGATAAACAGGAGCTGTTTTATGCTCGGGTTGCAGCCGCAACCGCGATAATAATCTCGGTTTACTTTGGTATCTATCCGCCCGGCTTCGTGGCGCAGGTGGTCGCCTTCGCGTTCGGCTTAGCCGCAGCGAGCTTCTTCCCTGCGATCATCATGGGCGTATTCCATAAGCGTATGAACCGTGCAGGTGCAATAGCAGGTATGGTTGTCGGTATACTGTTTACCTTCTGCTACATTGTTTACTTCAAGTTCGTCGCTCCGGAGTTAAATACTCAGGAAAACTGGTTATTCGGTATCTCGCCTGAGGGCATCGGTACTTTAGGTATGATAATCAACTTTGTTGTTGCGGTTATTGTGCATAAATTTACTGGTGACGCCCCAGAAGATATTCAGGAGCTGGTTGAGTCCATTCGTTATCCGAAAGGATCGGGTGAAGCTCAGTCTCACTAATGAATAACAGAAAGTAGTTAAAGCCCAGCCTAAGTGCTGGGCTTTTTATTGACTATGTTGTGTTAATACACAAAACTGAAATCAGCTTTGACACATTGAGGTTAGCTCATGGAAGTGAATGCGTTTCTAAAAGATTGCCCTCCGTTTGATACGTTATCTGAAGAGCAGCGTAGCTGGGCGGTATCTCAATTGCAGTCAGTTTATATGAATGAACAGAACTGCAATGACATAATGAAAGACATGCGGCCTGCGCTTTTTATAGTGCGCTCGGGAGTCTTTGATTTGCGAGGTGCCGACGGACGATTAATTGAGCGTTTAGAAAGTGGCGATCTCTTCGGCTATCCTTCGTTGTTATCGGGTCGCGAAGTTGTGAATCAACTTAAAACAATAGAAGATGGCATTGTTTACGTTTTGCCTCAGTCTGCCTTCGATCGTCTTCGTAATGTGTCGAAACCCTTCGAACAGTACTTCATCAGAGCACATGGTCAACGCTTACTAACAGAGCAAAAAAGCGACGAAAATGATGAACTTGACTGGAGTGAGCAAACGGTCGGTAGTGTCGTAACAATGCCACCCGTTAGCTTGACCAGTGACACCTCGGTGCAGGAAGCGGCGAAGCTGATGTCCAGCAACGGTATATCGTCTGTGTTGGTTGTTGATGATACCCAGCTTGTGGGAATCTTAACGGACAGAGATCTGCGAAACCGTGTTGTGGCTGAAGGGCTGCCACTTGACGTTCGGGTTGCCGCGGTAATGACGCAATTACCAGAGTCTGTTTATGAAAACCGCTCATTGATGGATGCCCTAACGACGATGACGTCTAGCAACATTCATCATTTGCCTGTGGTTAACGATCAGAATCAACCTGTGGGCATGGTGACGGCTACTGACTTAATCCGACAGCAACGCAGTGACCCTGTGTTTCTCATTAGTGCCATTCGTAAAGCCAGTAGCAAAGAGCAACTGATAGAAGAGGCTCAAAAGCTTCCGGACTATCTGCAGACTTTTGCCAGCCGCGTAAAACAAACCTCGATACTGGGGCGCCTTATGGCATCGGTTACCGATGGTATGACACGCCAGCTTATACAGTTATACGAACAAGAAAATGGCGCTGCACCGGCTGCATACAGTTGGCTCGCATTTGGCTCGCAGGGAAGGGAAGACCAAACGTTAAGTTCGGATCAGGACAATGGTCTGTTATTAAGTAACGGTTTAACCGATAAACAAAAAGATTGGTTTGCTGGTTTGGGTGAGTATGTTTGTGAGGGGCTTAATGAATGCGGTATTCCCTCATGTCCGGGCAATATCATGGCCTCAAACCCTGACTGTCGCGGCACAATAGATGAATGGAAAAAACGTTTTACTAGCTGGATAGAAAGCCCGACACCTAAGGCTCTGATGTACTGCCAGATATTTTTTGACAGTCGTCCGGTGGTGGGGCCAGGTAAGTTTTATCAAGAGTATCGTAAGCAAATATCTGATTTAGCCAAGAATGAAATGTTTTTAGGAAACCTGGCTATTTTAGTCAATAAAATAAGTGTTCCACTTGGGCTTTTTAACCGGTTGCGTACAGAAGACACAGATGATGGAGACACCATTGATATCAAGCGCTACGGAATTGCACTTATTAATGATATTGCGCGCATCTATTCTCTGCAGTCAGGGCTTACATCGCCAAGCACGCCCGCACGACTGGCAGCTTTAAAAGGTAGCAAGCTGCTAAACCGACGCGATAACCAGTCCCTGCTGGAAGCCTGGGAGTTTTTGACTCAACTGAGGTTGAATCATCAATTAAAAGTCTGGGGAACGGATAAACCCAAAAACGCAATAGATCCGGATGAGCTGAGCACCTTGTCGAGGCGCCAATTGAAAACCGCATTTAAAATAATTAAAGAAGCGCAGCAAGGCGTAGGCCTTAAATTTAGTCGACAGGGCTATTAATATGGCGCAATGGTTGCAAAAGTTGGCTCATTGGTACGATCGGCGGCAGAAGCTAAAACGCCCCTGGCGAGAGCTGCGGTATGTTGCGCTCGATATTGAAAGTACTGGGTTGGATCCAAAGAAGCATCAAATATTGTCGATTGCGTGGATGACTATACATCCACCAGTAATGCACTATGGCAATGCTCAATATCATGTTTTTGCTCACGACCAAGAGCTTGAACTAGGTCAAAGCCCGACTATTCACGGTTTAACCCAGCTAGATTTTTTGCATAGCTCAGAGCCTAAGCAAACGTTCGGAATGTTAAGCCGAGCTTTGAATGATGCTGTATTAGTTTGCCACCACAAAGGCATGGACTGGCGGTTTTTGAAGCATATTGAAGCAGAGTACGGAACCCCTTTGAAGCCGTTGGCAATTTTCGACACATTAGCTTTTGAAAAAAACAAGCTTGAGCGCAACCCTCAACAACCTATTCAAAGTGGGCAGTTAACGCTTAGTAGTTGTCGAAAGCGCTATAACTTGCCCGACTACCATGCTCACCACGCACTTACAGATACTCAGGCTTGTGCAGAGCTTTTTCTGGCGCAGTGCTATTCGACTGGAGATGAGAATCAAAAGGTTACTTCAGTCTTAAAAAAGGCGTTTTGATTTAACAGTTGAATGACAATTCAATAAATTCCTAAGCAAAAAATGTCATCAAAATGTATAAATTAAAAACGCTACTTTTTAGACCTTTACAATCCTGAAACACCTGTTAATTAAGTTGAAACTATTGTTAATTCTGTTAATAAAAAAGGCTTAAAAATAATCTAATAGGTTAATTTTTAACCGAACGGTTCCGAGGGTTAAAGAAAAGAACTGAACTCCTATTGAAATGAAATCCCTGCGGCGTTAAAAGGTTGTAACCGAAAACACGATGCACCTTCCAAAAACGATAAGTGTGTCGTCGGTTTCATGTTGCTTTCGCCAATCAAGCAACTAAAAAATAATGTTCCAGGGAGTAATTTCAATGAACAATAGTACTTTTCGTAAAAGCTTAACGGCTGCAGCTATTGCAACCACATTAGGCTTTCCGGCACTAGTTGCTGCACAAGAAGCAGGAGCTAATGATGTCGAGCGTATTCAGGTAACAGGTTCGCGTATCAAACGCACAGACACTGAAAGCGCAAGCCCAATCACTGTTTTTGATTCTGAAGCAATTGAAAACTCAGGCTTCACCAGCATGGAAAAGTTCATCCATAACATTCCTTCCATGAATGGTGGTTACAACGGCTCAAACACAAACAACGGCTCTGTTGGTTACGCTTCTGCTAACTTACGTGGTCTGGGTTCAGCTCGTACGCTGATCTTGATCAACGGCCGTCGTTACGCTTCAGGTGATTTAAACTCAATCCCTATGGCTTACATTGAGCGTGTTGAAGTATTACGTGACGGTGCATCAACCATCTACGGTTCTGATGCTATCGCCGGTGTAATCAACTTTATCACTAAGAAAGATTTTGAAGGTGCGGAGTTCTCAGCTCAGTACGACCTAACAGGTGAAGGCGACGGCGAAACCACTAAGGTTTCTGGTGTTATCGGCGCTACCAGCGATAAAGGCAACGTAACTTTAGCGCTTGAATATCAAAACCGTAACCCAATCTGGCAGGGTGACCGTGACTTCTCTCGTTACCCTCTGAGCGAATCAGGCGGTGAAGTAGTACGTGGTGGTTCTTCAACTATCCCTTACGGTAGCTGGTCTGCAGCTGATGAAGACTCTCAGTATAACTCAGGTAATGCTGGCTCAAGCTTTGTTGTTGACCCTGATACAGGCGAAGTTCGTCCGTATGATGGCCAAGAAGATGCTTACAACTTTGCTCCTGCAAGCTACATGGTTACACCGCAGGACATTTTCTCAATTAACGCGTCTGCAAACTACGAGTTAACTCGTGACGTTTCTGCATTTATGGAAGGTGGTTTCACTAACCGTCAGTCTGACCAGCTAATGGCTGCAGAAGGTACTTTCTGGGGACCTACAGTTGCAGGTGATCACCCTGACAACCCAATCGGTGAAGACCTATACATCTATCGTCGTCTTGCAGAAACTGGCGGACGTTCGTTTACCCAGGACTTCTCTGATTACCGTATGGTATTCGGACTGGAAGGTTACCTGGATAACGGTTGGTCATGGGATATCTCATACAACTACGCTCGCTATGTTGACAGTCGTGTAGAGTATGGTCGTTCAAACCCAGAGCGTATCGGTAACTTGCTTGACCCAGCAGCCTGTGACGCAGATGAAGAGTGCCCAGGTTTATGGAACCCGTTCCAGGAAGGTACCTTCTCACAAGAATTCCAGGATTACGCAACAATTCCTAACTCGCCAGTTGACCGTGCTACTACGAAACAGTTAATGGCTAACTTAACTGGTGACACCGGTTCATTTGGCTTACCTGCAGGTCCAATCTCATGGGCAGTCGGCGTTGAGAAGCGCTGGGAAGAATATCAGAACCAGCCAGATGGCGGCGCAATTTTAGGCCAAATCTACAGCGTTGCTGCAGAGCCAACTGAAGGTTCTTACGATGTTCAGGAAGCTTACATGGAAATCAATGCGCCATTGTTAGCTGGAAAGCCAGGTGTAGAGCGTCTTGACCTGTCTGCGGCAGTACGTCGTTCTGATTACGACTTCCTTGATGCACAAACGACCACTAAATTCGGTTTAGAGTATGTACCAACTACAGGTACATTGGTTCGTGCAACCTTTGCTGAAGGCTTCCGTGCACCAGGTATCGGTGATTTGTATGCACCACAAGTTGAATCAAACATCAGCTACACAGATCCATGTATCGACTATGGTACAGGCAGCCAAAGCCAGACAGTTAAAGACAACTGTGCAGCCGAAGGCCTGCCGGGCGATTTCAGTCTGGACAATAACCAGTCATCTACACTGGTCGGTGGTAACCCGGATCTGAAACCTGAAACCTCTGAAAGCTTCACCTTAGGTGTTGTTTATCAACCAGAGTTCATCGAGAACTTCAGTGTTGCACTTGACTACTACGACATCGAAATTGAAGACGGTTTAGGTGCACCAAGCACTTCAGCTATTATCTCTGAGTGTTACAACAGCGAAGACTTCTCAGCGAACTCTTGTGACCTAATCTTAGGTGCAGATGCTGTAGGTCGTCCTGGTTACTCAGGTTCTGAGTTCCGTGACTCTCAAGGTTACATGGCTGGTATCCTTGCCGGTACTGCAAACATCTCAACCTTCACGACTTCAGGTTTTGACTTTGACGTAAACTGGGCAACTGACCTGGGTGACGGCATGTTTAACCTGCGTGTTGACGGTACTGTATTAGATGAGTACACATACTTGGCACAAGAAGGTGCGGAAGCTCTTGAACTGGCCGGAAAATTCGGTGCAGACACTAACTTTGGTGGCCGTGTGGCAGCATTCCCTGAGTTACGTACAAACCTGACTATGGGTTATCAAGTAGGTGACTTTGACTGGAGCTGGATCACTCGTTACCAAGACGGTGTAACCGACATCAACTACGATTCGGATGATCTGTCAGGCGAAGTAGGAAGCTACGTATATCACGACGTACAGATGAACTACTTCTTGAGCGATACAACCACCTTTACTCTTGGTGCGCGTAACGTGTTTGATAAACAGCCTCCATACGTTACTAACAATAACGATATGAATACCTTGAACTCTTCTTATGACACTGCTGGTCAATACTGGTATGGTCGTATCAGCATGAAGTTCTAAGGCCTGACAACGTTAGTTGTTTAAAAAACCCAGCTTCGGCTGGGTTTTTTTATGGCAGAATAAGAGAATGTTATTATGATTCGGCTAAGACAAAACTAACAATAAGGGAAGGAAATGACGCAAAGTAATCCGTGGAGTTTTTTTTGGCAGAAAGGTGCCAAGGCGAGTTTTTTAGATGACAGCTCACGTTTACCCGCTTACCAGATGCGAAAGTTTTGGTTTGAACGCATGGATGAAAATGACGTGAAGCAGCCTATTGTGGACATCGGTACCGGTAACGGCATTGTTGTTCAATGGTTAAACGAGTATGCAAAAGAAAAGAGCAAAAAAATTGACGTACAAGGCATAGATTCTGCTCAACTGAATCCACCTAATGCGGAGTTAAAAGTTCAGGGTGACATGCCCTATGAAAGTTTTCGACTGCCTTCAAACAAAAAGGTGGGCACTTTTGTTTCGCATTACGGGTTGGAATACGGTGATATGGCTGAGGGATTGAAGAACCTCAATGCTCAGCTAAAGCGTGGCGGTATGCTTATCGCTCTGGTTCACTCAAAAGAGTCTGTGATTTATAAGAAGAGCGATGCAATTTATGAGTTAATGCCTTCGGTGATTAAGCAGCTTAAGAAGTCAGTTATGCCATTGCAAGACGCCTTGTTAAAACATGGCCCTAAAAACTTGCCGCGTTCGGCGTTGCAGACGCAACAGTTACTTAATCAATTTGTTCGTAAGCACGAGCGTAACTCTTCATTTCATGCCATGAACTTTGTGCCCGCTACTAAGCACTTATTGAATGCAGCAGCGGAAGGAAATGAAACTGAGTCACGTCAGGTTCTTAACGGGTATATGGATTCATTAAATGCGCATAAGGCAAGAACCAAAACCTTACTTAAGGCAACTGAGCAGTTAGGAAACATGGA
>JBNJDZ010000021.1:0-7773 GCA_051745385.1 Pseudomonadota bacterium
TAGGCCACGGCTATTCTCTGTTTTCTCCTGAAATGACTCAGGATCCAAACATTGAAGACCCTAAAGCTTATGGTGAGAGTCTGGCTTCTTATATAGCGGATCGCCGTATTGCAGTTGAAGTGTGCCTGACCAGTAATCTACAGACCAACCCAGATATCGGCGACATTAAAAACCATAACTTCCAGCATATGCTGGATCATCGTTTGGCCACAATTATTTGCACCGACAACCGTTTGGTGTCACGCACAACGGTTAGCAATGAGTATCAACTGGCTGTCGATAACTTTGATGTCTCACTGAAACGCCTGAAAGATATTGTTGCCTACGGTTTTAAGAAAAACTTCTTCCCGGGCCGCTATGTGGATAAGCGCGACTACGCTAAGCAAAACCTGGAATACTTTGACAAAGTTGTTCAACAGTTTGGGCTAAAATAAGGTAATAAAGCAAAAAGGCTCCACTTTGGAGCCTTTTTATTATCTATAGCCACTTTTTTAACAACAACTCTAGAAGGGAATGTCGTCATCAAAGTCGTTGTCAGGTGAAAACGGCGCAGGTTCAGCCGGCTTCTGCTGAGGTTGTTGATTTTGCTGCTGTGCTGGCTGAGGCGCCGGCCGCTGCTGCGACGGCTGCGATTGCCCGCCGCCATAACCACCACCTTGCTGACTGCCACCAAAGCCCTGTCCCTGAGGTGCTGCGCCTTGTGAGCCACCCTGAGGTCCGCCTCGAGAGTCCAGCATTTGCATTTCGTTAATCACAACTTCGGTCGTGTAACGTTCTACGTTGTCCTGCCCCGTCCATTTGCGAGTTTGCAAACGGCCCTCAACATACACTTTGGAACCCTTCTTCAGGTACTCACCGGCAATCTCTGCCAAGCGACGATACGCCACGCAGCGATGCCATTCTGTTTGTTCGCGCGGTTCGCCGGTTTGTTTATCTTTCCAGGTTTCGCTGGTAGCAATCGACAGGTTGGCTATCGCTGTGCTGTTTTGGGTATAACGTACCTCTGGGTCAGCTCCCAGATTACCAATTAAAATAACTTTATTTACACCGCGACTGGCCATTGTTTTCTCCTGTTCCTTATGCGCGTTACAACTGCTTCAATTTATTGGGCGACCGATGCCTTTTCAAGCAACTGATTAACCGCCTTTTCATCATAATGTTTTTTATCAACTTTTAAATAGGTTGCCTGATCTTCTTCAACCCATCTTGCTTCCGTTACACCGGTTACGGTAAGTAACCGCTCACTTAGTTTAGTCGCCTTGTCCTCAGATAGTCCGGGTAATGATAACGATACGCTGGTAACGCCTGCGGGATTAACCATAACTAAGCTGATGAGTAACCAACATACTAGCAAGATCAAGCAGAAAACAACAACGCCAGATATCTGATAATTCTGTAAGACCCAACCGCCTGCAACACCGCCAACGAAGGCGCCTAAAAACTGTCCGGTTGAGTAAATCCCGCTGGCACTACCTTTGCTGCCGGCCGGCGCAATACGGGTCAATAATGAAGGTAAACTGGCTTCAATAAAATTAAACCCAGTGAAAAAAATCACCAATGCAGCGACTAACAACCACCCCGATTCCCCGGCCACACCAATAATTAGCAGAGATACAATTAACGTCACAATAGAAAACCGCAGCCACTGCACGGAATTGTTATTGCGTGAACTGTGAATAATCATCGGCACCATAAACAAAATAGAGGCTGCCAGGGTCGGTAAGTAAAACCAAGCGTGCGTCTGGCTTTCAAAGCCCGCATTTTGCAGTTGGGTTGGCAAAGTCACAAACCAGGCGGTCAAAATAGCGTGCAACACAAAAATACCGCTGTTAAGACACCATAATTGCTTGTGCTTAAGTAAGTCGCCCAGCTCGGATAAAACAGGCAAAGATTCACGCCGGACAGAGGTAGTAACAACTTTCGGCACACTTAGCAGTAGCACGAAAATGCCCAAAACACCGCTAGCAGCAGTAAACCAGAATAAGCCTGAAAGGCCAATAATATCGCCCAACAAGGGTCCTGCAACCAATGACACAGCAAACGCCAGGCCAATACACATACCAATGGTAGCCATCACTTTCGGTCGCTGCTCGTCACGTGATAAATCCGCTGCCAAAGCTAATATTGCAGCGGCAATAGCACCCAGGCCTTGTAGAGCACGACCAACAGAGACGCCAAATAAGGTATCTGCCTGCGCGGCTACCACGCTACCGGCAACGAAAACCAGTAGTCCTCCAATAATAACGGGCTTACGACCCAAGCGGTCAGACAACATGCCTAATGGAATTTGCAAAAGTGCCTGAGTCAGACCATATGCACCAAGAGCAATACCTACCCACAACGGCGAATAGTCTGGATACTCCTGTGCGTAAACCGCCAGCACGGGCATGATCAAAAACAGACCCAACATCCGTATACCAAAGACAGACGCGAGCGCTAAAGCGGCTTTTTTTTCAGTTTTATTCAGTTTTTGCGGCGTCATTTCACTGCTTCATAGTCAGTAATATGATAAATGATGCTGCTATTGTACCAGATGCCTAACACTGTGCGATAATAGCGTTTTGTCGTCAGTCATTTACTGAACAACAGACGGGAATTATGGATACTATTGAAGTACGCGGTGCACGCACGCACAACTTAAAAAATTTCAACCTGACGATTCCTCGCAATAAGCTTATTGTGATTACCGGCTTGTCCGGTTCGGGTAAGTCGTCATTGGCTTTCGATACGCTGTATGCCGAAGGGCAGCGACGCTACGTTGAATCCTTATCCGCCTACGCTCGTCAGTTTTTATCGCTGATGGAAAAACCCGATGTCGACAGCATCGAGGGTTTGTCGCCTGCAATTTCAATAGAGCAGAAATCGACCTCGCACAATCCGCGATCAACGGTCGGTACCATTACTGAAATTTATGACTACCTGCGCCTCATGTTTGCGCGAGTAGGCGAGCCCCGTTGTCCGACACACGATGTGCCGCTGGCAGCTCAGACCATATCGCAAATGGTCGACAACGTTCTGGACGCACCAGAAGGCGAGAAACGCATGTTGTTAGCGCCTATTATTCAAAACCGTAAAGGTGAGCATTTAAAGGTACTGGAAAACTTAGCCTTGCAGGGCTTTATCCGGGCGCGTATCGACGGCGAAATCTGTGACCTGAGCGATCCTCCCACACTGGAACTGCAGAAAAAGCACACCATTGAAGTGGTCGTTGATCGCTTTAAAGTCCGTGAAGGTATGGAACAACGCCTGGCCGAGTCATTCGAAACCGCGCTGGATCTCAGCGGAGGAACGGCTTTAGTTGTACCAATGGATGGAGACGGCGAGGCCGATATATTCTCAGCAAACTTCGCCTGTCCTCACTGCGGCTACAGCATGCAGGAGCTAGAGCCTCGTCTGTTTTCGTTTAATAACCCCGCGGGTGCCTGTACAACCTGTGACGGACTGGGAGTTGAGCAGTTCTTTGACCCGGAAAAAGTCATAGTCAACGCCGAGTTATCTCTAACCGGTGGCGCAATTCGCGGCTGGGACAAACGGAATTTCTACTATTATCAAATGCTGCAGTCGCTGGCGAAGCACTACGACTTTAAACTGTCGCAACCGTTTAACCAGTTACCGGACGACATTCGTGAGAAAATTCTATTCGGCAGTGGTAAAGAAGAAATCAAATTTACCTACATGAATGACCGCGGTGACAAGGTTGTAAGAGCGCACGCTTTTGAAGGTATTATCCCTAACATGCAGCGTCGTTATCGCGAGACTGAGTCTCAAGCGGTGCGCGACGAGCTGTCAAAATACGTCGCAACGCAACCTTGTAAAAGCTGTGGCGGCACGCGCTTGCGCACAGAAGCTCGACACGTTTTTATTCAGGGCACCACTTTACCGGAAATTGTAGAACAGTCTATTGGCGACGCACTTGAGTTTTTCCAGCAGTTAAGTATGGAAGGACAACGCGCCCAGATAGCAGAGAAAATTCTGAAAGAAATTAACGACCGGCTGCGTTTTTTGGTGAACGTGGGGCTTAACTACTTAAGCTTGTCACGCAGCGCCGAGACCTTATCCGGTGGCGAAGCACAGCGTATTCGACTGGCCAGCCAAATTGGTGCGGGGTTAGTCGGCGTTATGTACGTACTGGACGAACCCAGCATTGGATTACATCAGCGCGATAACGAACGCCTGTTAAACACGCTGACACATTTACGTGACTTAGGTAACACCGTCATTGTGGTCGAACACGATGAAGACGCCATTCGCCAGTCTGACCATGTTATCGATATTGGTCCGGGAGCTGGCGTACATGGTGGTGAAATCATCGCTCAGGGACAAGTCGAAGACATTATCGCAAGTAAAGACTCGCTAACTGGTGATTACCTGTCTGGCCGAAAAGAAATAGAAGTACCACAGGAACGTCATAAACCCGATAAACGCAGGCTAACCATCCGTGGCGCTACTGGCAATAATTTGAAGAACGTTGATTTTAACCTGCCGCTGGGCATTCTGACCTGTGTTACCGGCGTATCGGGATCCGGCAAGTCAACGCTAATTAATAATACTTTATTCCATATTGCGCATCGCGAACTCAATGGCGCAACAACCGGTGAGCCAGCTCCTTACAAAAGTGTTGAAGGGATGCAATTACTGGATAAAGTGGTGGATATTGACCAAAGCCCTATAGGCCGGACACCACGTTCTAACCCGGCAACTTACACCGGGATTTTCACGCCAATTCGTGAACTGTTCGCAGGCGTTCCGGAGTCACGGGCCCGCGGCTACAAACCGGGTCGCTTCAGCTTTAACGTTCGCGGTGGACGTTGCGAAGCCTGCCAGGGCGACGGCGTTATTAAGGTTGAGATGCACTTTTTACCGGACGTTTATGTCCCTTGTGACATTTGTAAGGGCCAGCGCTACAACCGCGAAACCCTGGAAGTAAAATACAAAGGCAAGAGTATCCATGAAGTGCTGGATATGACGATAGAAGACGCACGTGAATTCTTCGATCCGGTTCCGGCCATCGCGCGTAAACTTCAAACCTTAATGGATGTTGGTTTATCTTATGTCCGTCTGGGTCAGTCTGCTACCACACTTTCAGGTGGTGAAGCGCAGCGGGTTAAATTATCACGTGAGCTCTCCAAACGAGATACCGGTAAGACCTTGTACATTCTGGATGAACCAACGACAGGCCTGCATTTCCATGATATTAAGCAACTGTTGGCTGTTATCCATCGCCTGCGTGACCACGGCAACACAGTCGTCGTTATTGAGCACAATCTGGACGTTATAAAGACCGCTGACTGGATTGTCGATTTAGGCCCTGAAGGCGGTTCCGGCGGAGGTGAGATCCTCTGCGAAGGCACACCGGAAGATGTCTGTGAAAACGAGCGCTCTCACACAGCACGATTCTTAAAACCTATGCTAAAACAGTCATAAAAAGGACGCAGTATGTTAACGGAAGACTTTAAAGTACGATTTTACGAAACCGATGCACTTGGGCATGTTAATAACACCGTTATTCCCGGCTGGATTGAAACCGGTCGTCTGCCTATTTTTGAGTTTTTCGGCGAAATGTCTCCCGAAACGCAAAGCTTAATTGTCGCACGGTTAGAGGTAGACTACTTATTTCCAATTTATTTTGGCGGTCATGTCACGGTTAAGACTTATGTTAGTCGTTTAGGTGGTAGCTCGTTTGATATTACCAGCGAAATTTGGCAAAAAGATAAGCTCTGCGCTAAAGGGAAAACAGTCTTGGTCTACTTCGATTACCAACAGGAGCGTTCTGTGAAGTTATCCGATGAATTAAGAGAACATCTTGCAACTATAACGCATCCGGAACATCCCATTGACGCGTGATTTAGTCAGTGGTGGGCAACAGATACATGCCCCCGATGATCTCAAAAGCTTGCTGGAGGAAATTCACCAGCAAGCGATGAAGATCACAGAGGGACATGTTGCTAACTACATTCCGGCATTAGCGGAGGTCAATCCCGAGCTCTGCGGACTTACCCTTGCCACTCTTGATGGTGAGATATTTAACGTGGGCGATACTCACGAGCAGTTCTCCATCCAGTCCATTTCGAAAATTTTCGGCCTTATGCTAGCCATGGAGCGCTTGGGCGAAGATTTATGGGACAGAGTCAAAATGGAACCCTCAGGCCAGGCATTTAACTCTATAGTGCAGTTGGAGTGGGAAAAAGGTATTCCGCGTAATCCTATGATAAATGCCGGCGCTATTGTCGTTAGTGACGTGCTGGTTAGTCGTTATTCAGCCAGTAAAAATGCGGTTTTAAGCTTAGTTCGTGCCTTATGCGGCAACGACAATGTGTATGCCGATAATATTGTTCACCAGTCCGAAAAAGAGCATGGGCATCGCAATGCGGCACTGGCTCACCTAATGAAAAGCTTTGGTAATATTGATGCAGACGTTGATGAACTGCTTGATCATTACTTTTGGCAGTGTGCATTAACCATGTCCTGCGAAAACCTCGCTCGCTCTTTTACTTTTCTCGCAAATGACGGAATTTGTCCTTTTTCCAAAAAGGAAATTATGTCGAAGCGAGACTCTCAACGCATTAATGCTTTACTATCAACCAGCGGCATGTACGACCAAAGCGGCGAGTTTGCTTTTACCGTGGGTGTTCCGGCCAAAAGTGGTGTTGGCGGCGGTATGATTGCTGTTGTTCCTGACTTTGGCGTTATTTGTTCATGGAGTCCAAGATTAAACAGCTTTGGTAACAGTGCGCGCGGTATGTATATGGTGAGGGAACTTGCTAACCGTTTGGGTCTAAGCGTTTATTAACGAATTGTCGATGGCCGGTAAATCTGAAAACGTTCCATATTGAAACGTCTAAATAACCTATCTATCTCGCCCTTTCGCCCTAACTCTCTTAAGTGTCTTTGTATACTTCCTGCTGTAATATTTTTATTTTCACCGACAAGGATATGCAAGTTATAGGCGAAGCTGGCCTTTTCTGAGAGTAACAGGTTTTTTACTTTAACTTGCTCTGAGCCCTCGAGCGCCGATAATAGCTCATCATTCACTACAGTCAGATCAACCCGGCCACCTAACACCATACGTACGTTAATAATTCGTGAGTCAGCTAAGTAAACCGTGTATTTTTCTTTGACTTCATCGGAAGCAATTAACTCACCACCGAGTAAGTAATGGTAGCCTTTAACTCCGCCCAGAGTTTTGCCCTCAAAATCGTCAAAAAAAGACTGGGTTCGCCCCTCTTTTTTTGCTGTGACTAAACGCTCCTTACCATTAACTAAAGGAATTGTCTTTTCATAACTAACGTCTCTTCTATCCCAGCCCCACAGTGGCGATTCAAAGAATATAACATCGCAGCACCCAGCTTCGCTAAGCGCCTCATAACGACTCGTTGGTGGGATAACCTGAATTTGAAACTCATAACTGTTCTGATGCTCATTCAATAGCGTAACGAGCTCTCGGGTAAGATCCGTTTCAAGAACGTCTGAGAAATAAGGAGGGTAATCGTAAGCAGCGACTTTCACTGGTGTCTTTGCTGCGGCAGTGCCACTTATTGCAGTTAAAACGATTACAGAAAAGTATCTGAGTATTCTCAATAGACTGACTAATCGGTTAAGTATCTCCATCAATAGTCAATTTTTCGCCTCAAAATGTCAACAGTTGAGCGCCCCCTTCGCTTACTTATTAACAGACATAAAAAAGCCCGGCCAAAGCCGGGCTCTTAAAATCAACTGGACAGCATTAGTCCATGATTTTTGATACTACGCCTGCACCTACGGTACGGCCACCCT
>JBNJDZ010000022.1:0-7176 GCA_051745385.1 Pseudomonadota bacterium
ATGCGCTCAAAGCTCGTTTAAAGAAGGGAGCCACTGCGGCTCCCTTTTTTTATGGAATTTTTTTGTAAAAGAGTACTCTAACCGAGTGGTAGTGTCCTTGACGATAGTATGGGAGGAAAATTAGCATGCGTGTTCAAGGTATATTAGGAACAGTTTTATTAGCTTTCAGTTTTTCGGCGTTAGCCGGAACAGCTGAGGTTTCGTGGAAAGATGTAGATAATTACACAGATATTCGGCCTGCGGATGGCCTAAAAGATCGTTATCAGCAAAAGGTAATGGACAACCTGACTGAACACTTTCAAAGTTTGGCCGCAAAACTGCCTGAAGAGCAAAAGCTGGAAATTACAGTAACGGATGTTGATTTAACCGGTCGCCTCGAGCCCACGTTTGGACGCTCAAGTTCCAACTTTGTCCGTATTGTTCGCGAAATAGACTTCCCCAGAATGGAGTTCGATTATCGCTTAGTTAGCAGCGCAGGGGACGTTTTGAAGGAAGGCCAGGCTAATGTGAAAAACATGAGTTTTAACTACGATGGCCTGGCGTCGAGAGTACGTCGAAATGATCTGTATTTCGAAGAAGAAATGCTAACAGACTGGTTTGAAGAAACGTTACTTAACCAGCCTGACGAATAGCTTTAAGGCGAGCAAGAGTTTCGGTCATCAATTGTAATTGTTGTACCAGTAGCTGCAGCTGTTGTTCGTTTTCTTTGTCTTGTTGCCACTTTTCAAAGTTAGCAGCAATCTCGTTTAGGTATGGTTGAAACCGGTTGCCTTTGCTTTCAAATACAGTCTGTTCTGCGAATACACCCTGGAATTTGGCTTTGCCTTGTTGACGTAGGTCGTCAAGGTATTGGTCTGCATCAATAACTTGACGATAAAGTTGTTGGAGATGTTCTTGCAGTTTAACTTCTACACTTTCCAGGTTGTCGCTCATAATTTATCCTTTGTTAATTCATTGGTGCCGTCCGGCATGATAGCTGTTTTACTAAGCTCCCCTGCCTGTTCGCGTACAAGGCGGGGAACCAGGAACCCCGGTAACTCGTATGTCATTTGTTGCCACAAAGCCTGAGCCTTATCATCGCCGACTGCGAAATGGCTGGCGCCTTCTACCTTATCCAGTTGATGTAAGTAATAGGGCAAAACGCTGGCATCAAATAACTTTTCACTGAGCTGAGTAAGAGCATCGATATTGTCATTCACACCATTTAGCAAAACGCTTTGGTTTAATAAGTGTATACCGGCGTGGTGCCACTCTTTTAAGGTGTGAGTCAACGTTTCTGAAACTTCGTTAGCATGGTTCACATGCAGAACCAAAACGCTTTTAAAACGACTCTGACTCAGCAAATCTTTCAGCTCACTCGTCAAGCGCGAGGGTATCACAACTGGCAATCGACTATGAATGCGTAAGCGGGTAAGTTGTGGCAAAAGCTCAAATTCTCTAATGAGATCTCTAAGCCGTTTGTCACTTGCCATTAATGGGTCGCCGCCACTTAAAATGACTTCGTTGATTTCTGGGTTATCTTTAATGTAATTCAGTGTGTCTGATAATTGCCGTTTACTGAAGGTTAGCTCGTCATAAGGAAAATGACGCCGGAAACAGTAACGACAGTTTACGGCGCAGCCCCCCTGCAGTATCAGTAGAACACGACTTTTATATTTGTGTAGTAGCCCCTCTACCGATCCTTGCTGTTCCTGCAATGGGTCGGTGCTGTAACCAGGCGCTGAGTCAAACTCGTTGCGTAACGGGAGCACTTGTCGTAGCAAAGGATCGTTGCTGTCACCCGCTCTCATTTGTGCAACAAAAGGTTTAGGGACTCTCATGGAAAACAGCTTTCTCGCTTTGATGTCACCTAAGAATAGTGAAGGCTCCAAACCAAGTGCACGCAGCAAATCTTCGGGCCGGGTGTAGGCTTGCTTCAGTTCGAACTGCCAGTCGGGGCGGTCGCTTAGAGAAATAGGATACGCTGACTCGGACACTTCGCCTCCGTAGCTGCTGCAAATAGCGTATATTTTACCTGAAAAAAGTCGCTATTTGTTTTATTATTGCGCGCAAATCATCAGGTATTTACAAAGGAAAGTCTCGTTATGGCGAACTACAGCACTAGTGAATTCAAAGGCGGTTTAAAAATCATGCAGGATGGTGAGCCTTGCTCCATCGTTGAAAACGAAATGGTTAAACCGGGTAAAGGTCAGGCCTTTAACCGTGTAAAAATTCGTAAGTTGATTAGTGGCAAGGTGGTCGAAAAGACGTTTAAATCTGGAGAGTCCGTTGAGGGCGCCGACGTTATAGAGCTTGAGTTATCGTACTTATATAACGATGGTGAGTTCTGGCACTTCATGAATAACGAAACCTTTGAACAGGTACCGGCCGACGCAAAGGCGGTTGGTGAAGCAGAGAAGTGGCTTGTAGAACAAGATGTTTGTACCTTAACCCTATGGGAAGGTAAACCTATTAACGTTCAGCCACCAAATTTCGTTGAGTTAGAAATTACCGAAACCGACCCGGGCTTGAAAGGTGATACGGCTGGTACTGGTGGTAAGCCTGCGACGTTAAGCACAGGTGCCGTTGTTCGCGTGCCTTTATTTGTGCAAATTGGCGAAGTTATTAAAGTCGATACGCGTTCAGGTGAATACGTTTCCCGAGTGCAAAAGTAACCGAAGATGACGATGAACTGGCGGCCGACAGCAGATTGGTCAGTGCTTGTAAAGCGCGCTGAGTTAATGCGGCAAGTCCGCCAGTTTTTTTTCGAACGGCAGATAACCGAAGTCGATACTCATCTTTTATCCCAGTTCGGCGTCACAGACTGTCACCTGAATAATCTGACAACCGAGTTCAAACACCCATTATCTTCAGGAAGTAAAAAGCTCTATCTTCAGACATCACCGGAATACGCAATGAAGCGAATTCTTGCTACTTATGGGCAAGATATTTTTCAGTTAAGCCATGTGGTTCGCGATGATGAAATAGGCCGTTTTCATAACCCGGAGTTCACCTTACTTGAGTGGTACAGGGTTGGTTACGATGATATTCAACTTATAGCAGAGGTTTCTGAGCTGCTGACTGAGCTATGCGACGCACCGGAAACTAAAGTGGTTACTTACCAACAAGCTTTTTTTGAATATATGGGTGTTGATCCATTGAGCCGTGTCGGTGTGGATAAAATACGGCGATTCCTGACTGAGCGTCCGTCTTTGTCGGAGTGGATGTCAAAAGAAACAGACGAAGACACCATTCTACAAGTGGCCTTTTCAGAGTTTATTGAAAGTCAGTTCCCCGGCAATAGACCCGTTTGTGTTACCGAGTTTCCACAGTCACAGGCCGCTTTGGCTAGAATCGACAAGAACGATGCACGTGTAGCCCGCC
The DNA here is from genome assembly GCA_051745385.1 of Pseudomonadota bacterium. Lineage (GTDB taxonomy): Bacteria > Pseudomonadota > Gammaproteobacteria > Enterobacterales > Alteromonadaceae > Idiomarina. The sequence goes on from JBNJDZ010000022.1 coordinate 3,364, forward strand.
GGTTCGAGTTTTATTACCGTGGAGTGGAGTTGGCTAATGGCTATCACGAACTCTCGGATGCAGCTGAGCAGCGTAACCGCTTCAAAAAAGATAATGCGTGGCGGGAAAAACACGGGCGAGAGGTGCAACCCGAAGACACTCGCTTACTTGCCGCTTTAGACTCCGGTTTACCTGACTGTGCGGGCGTTGCTTTAGGATTTGACCGCCTTTTGATGATCATATGTGGGGCAAAAACAATAAGCGAAGTTCTGCCTTTTTCTATTGATACAGCTTAAGTCTCCGTTGGTTAGCAAACAATTTTTTATGATCTCCCTTGGTTATTCTTTCCGTATGTTATAATATAACAAGTAAGCATTTGCGAAGAAGGTATTGCCAAGTATGTCAGCAGGAAAATCCAAAAACTTGGATAAAGCAGGAATCTGGATCACCACATTGTGTGCGATTCACTGCCTACTGCTGCCTGTTATTCTGCCGCTATTAGCAATGGCGGGTTTGGCCTTTATCGGTGAAGACGCGCTAGAAAATACTATCCTTGGGCTTAGCGTTGTTGTGGGACTCTGGTCATTGATTAGTGGCGCGCGCAAGCACGGCAACTGGCACCTTTTGTCATTGTTGCTTCTAGGTGCCGTTATTTATTCTCAGCGAGATATTCTAGGCCACTGGGGTGAACCCATTATTATTCTATTCGGTGCAGGGCTGATTATTTACGCTCATGTATCAAATCTGCGCTTAAACCGTAAGCTCAACTTCTCTGCTCTTGCTGAAGAGCCGGCTCAAAACTAGTTCTGCTTTTCTAAAACCACGCCTGTTTCAATGTGATCGGTATAAGGAAACTGATCAAACATTGCAGCTGCGGTCACTTTATGACTACTCGATAAGTCATTGATGTTCTCTGTCAAAGTTTCCGGATTACAGGAAATATAAATGATCCTCTGGTACTGAGACACCAGCTTTAAGGTGTCTTTATCTAATCCCGCTCTGGGTGGATCCACTAATACGGTTTTACAATCGAAACTGTGAATATCGGCGTCGGCCGCTCGTTTGGATTCAAGCTCTCCACTTAAAGCTGCGCTAAACTCTTCAGCGGACATACGTACAACGGTGACATTCTCGATGCCGTTTAACTTCGCTCCTTCACGGGCTGCAGCAACCGAGCCTTTGCTAATTTCGGTTGCCAGTACCGAATTAAACTGATCGGCAAGTGGCAGTGTGAAGTTACCATTACCACAATAAAGTTCTAGTAAATCATGATTGTTTTGGCCCGCCTGCTCACTGACCCATTCAATCATTTTCTCGTTAATACCCGAGTTTGGTTGAGTAAAGCTATTTTCGGTCTGAATTGACTGGTAGGTCTGGCCATTAACCTGAACATTCTCAATAACTGACTCTGAACCAAAAACAACCTTTTGCTTGCGAGCTCTGCCTATTAGATGAACAACATTGGCAAAGGATTGGAGATAGTCATGTAACTGTTTTGCTTCGGCTTGCCACTCTTCTTCTAACGGGCGGTGATAGAGAAGTGAGACTATGGCTTGGTTGGACTTTGTCGTTAGAAAGTCAACCTGAAACAGCTTATTCCTCAATAAGGGTTTGTCGATAACGTAGTCTATTACCGCCTGCATTAGGCTATTTATCAGCTTGCTTCCCGGAGCGAAGTTATCTTTACGTATTTTTTCCCGAGTTTCAGGATTAAACATAATGTAGTAAAGATCATCGCCTTCGTGCCATACCCGAAACTCTGCTCTCATACGGTAATTGACAGGTTCTGACGGAAAAACGCGAAAGTCTTCAATGCCAACTTCACTAAAGCTTTGGCGAATCTTTCCCGATTTTTCAATAAGCTGTGCTTCGTAATTCAGAGTCTCGATAGACCGATACGTCATTTGTCATACCTGTGTAAAATGTGGTTACAATTTGTTACAAATTGTGGCAATTTAATTTTGCCGACGAAAGAATAACTATTCTCTCACGTTGTGTTGGCCCTGAAAATTCAAAACATAAAAAACACAGGGTTAATTATGAAATTGTTATCAAAAAAATCTCTCGTATTTTTAGCTTGTTCTTCAGTCTTAGCCGCATCTGCTCAGGCTGCTAATGATAAAGAGCGAGTGATTGTTGCCTTTAAACCAGGTAACAAAGCTGCAATTGAGTCTGCAGTTGCAAAAGCTGGCGGGCAAAAGAACGTTGATTTATCTCGTTATAACGCGATGTCAATCACGGTTCCTGCGAATGCGCTGAAAGGGCTCAAGAATAATCCTAATGTCGAATATGTAGAAGCCGATGCAAAAAGACATCTGATGGCATCGGAGTATGAACCAAACCAACCCTACGGAATTTCCCAGGTACAAGCGGATCTTGTTTCGGATGCTGCTGCAGGTAATACAAAAGTTTGTATTATCGACTCGGGCTACGATTTAGGACACCCGGACTTACAGAGCGCCGGTGTTGATGGTAGCTATGATTCGGGAACGGGTAACTGGTACACCGACGAAAACAGTCATGGTACCCACGTAGCCGGTACAATCGCGGCACTCGCAAATGATACGGGCGTTGTTGGTGTCTTGCCTAATGGCAACATTAACCTTCATATTGTGAAAGTGTTTAATGCTGATGGCTGGGGGTATTCATCTTCGCTGATAGCGGCGGCTGACGAATGTGCAGCGGCTGGCGCAAATGTCATTAATATGAGCCTAGGCGGTGACCGTGGTAGCAAAACAGAAGAAAGAGCCTTTGGCGACCTAGACTCACAAGGTATTCTGAGTGTTGCTGCAGCGGGTAACGCTGGTAATACTCGTCATTCTTACCCTGCATCGTATGATGCGGTTGTCTCAGTTGCTGCAGTTGACGAAGCGAAACAAGTTGCTTCTTTTTCTCAGCAAACCAACCAGGTTGAACTGTCGGGCCCAGGTGTTGCGGTTCTATCTTCAGTGCCTCGTGGAATGGGTGAACGTTCTGAAGTTACTGTATCCAATACCGCGTACGATAATTTAGCTATGGACGGTTCTGTTAAAGGTAGTGCATCAGGCGCATTAACTGATTGTGGCATTGGTGATCAAACTTGTTCGGGCGCTTCAGGCAATATTTGCTTGATAGAGCGTGGTTCAATTAGCTTTGCTGAAAAAGTACAAGCTTGTGAGTCTGGTGGTGGTGTTGGTGCCATTATATACAACAATGAGCCAGGTGTTGTGTCCGGCACATTAGGGGAAACAGCAACTTCTATTCCTTCAGTTGGAATCAGTGATGCTGACGGAGCTTCGTTAATGAACCAGTTGGGAGCCTCTGCAACAGTATCCGTAGAAGACAGTGACTGGGCTTTCTTTGACGGGACATCAATGGCAACCCCTCATGTTGTTGGCGTAGCTGCATTGGTTTGGAGTCACTATTCAGAATGCTCCAACGGCGACATCCGTTCTGCATTAGCGTCAACCGCTGAAGATTTAGGTACTGCTGGTCGTGATGATGCATATGGTTATGGGTTAGTGCAAGCTAAGGCAGCTTACGATTACCTAGCAACTAATGGATGCGCCGGTGATACTGGCGGATCAGATGACGATACCGACGATGGAGGAGATACTTCTGGTCCAGGTAACGGAAAGGGTAATGGTAAGAATAAGTAGTAATACATACCTTTTATAATATGAAGGAAAGCCCCCAGATTATGGGGGCTTTCTATTTTCAGGTTATAAAAAATGTTGGCTTCAATAACATCTGGCCAAACTTTACGCAGTCAGCAAAAAAACAGTTAAAAAGGCATTAAAAGCGCTTGACGGGGCGAGTTAAACCTCTAAAATGCGCTCCACGTTCGAGGCAGGC
>JBNJDZ010000023.1:0-6561 GCA_051745385.1 Pseudomonadota bacterium
AGTGTCGAAGAAGCCACGACAAAAGCCGTAAAAGCATTTTTGTATGGCGCCAGCATTAATTCACCAAAAGCTCACGATCGGTTCTGGGCAGAGGAACTCACCTATACCAGCTCCAGCGGGAACCGCTTTGGTAAAGAACACCTTATGTCCGGAATGGAAGACGCCAAAGCTAAAGACTCTGAAGAAGTAGAAGTTTGGTACGAAGCCGAAGACATTGAAGTAAAACAATTTGGCGATACCGTGGTATTTAATTTCACGCTAACCGCCGAAGAAGAAGGAAAAGTGACAAAATACTATTACAATACCGGTGTTTTAATTGAGCGTGACGGTCGCTGGCAAGCCGTCAACTGGAACGCAACTGAAGTCCCTTAATAAAGCCAATAGCCACCGGAGGTAAAGAATGGCACGAGCACACGCATTACATATTTTGGTAGAAACCAAAGACGAAGCCGAAAAACTAAAAGAGCAACTTTCGCAGGGCGCTAAGTTTGCAGAGTTAGCACGCAAACACTCACTTTGCCCTTCCGGCAAAAAAGGCGGCGATTTAGGCGAGTTTAACCGCGGCCAAATGGTTCCTGCTTTTGACAAAGTCGTGTTCGGTAAGCCCACTCTTGAAGTGCACGGACCGGTCAAAACTCAGTTCGGCTGGCACTTAATTAAGACTCTGTCTCGCAGTTAGCAAATCGCTTTTATTCTTGCTCCTCAACCGGGTCGGCGTCCTCTTTACCGGGCTCGACATAAATAGCGATGCCTTCTCCGGTTTTATCGGTCAGTCCAAATGCTTTACCCACACTGACACCAAAACCAACGTTTCCAGAGTAGCCTCCGGCACCGGTTCCCACATAAACAGAGTTACCTTCTTTATCACCCGTTTTTTCAAGTAAAACCCCATTTGCGCCTACCTTCGCCGCCTCTTCTTTCAGACGTTGCAAAACCGCCTCTACTTTAGCCTGTTCGCCAAAGCTCCAGGACGAGTCACTGGTCGCCTCTATTAACGCAATTTCTTCGTAACTTTCCGGCTTTTCTAAGTACACCTTCACCTGCTCAACCGGAATTTCAGGGCGAGCGTCCCCAATAAGTACTGAGGAAGAAGGCGATGCACAGCCTGCCAATAGCAGCATGCCACTTAAAGCCAGACCTGAATAGAATGTATGTCGCATAACGCTTCCCTCAGTTTAAATCGCTTACTTAATGAATAGCACAGAAGTGGCGACTTCACTCAACTCTTTCAATATCTTTAAGGAACCGTAAAATAGAAGAGATTAAGCATACCAACTGAACGGAGCGCTTTTTGTCTGATATTGACCTGATTAGCCGTCATTTTTTAGCACTGTACTTTCTCTTTATTGCAGTTCATTACGCCAGCACGGCCATTGGGCTTTCAAAACGCACCGAACAAAGTCACATTCAGTATGGAGAAAAAGGCAGTGCTACCTGGTGGATAAGACAGGTCTTTAACCTTTTTCGTGGAGCCATTTTAGTTGTTTGTATTGCCCGTGTCTTTATCCCTGTAGACCCCTGGCTGGGCATTATCGCACCACTTTATAACCCCTGGGTTCTCTCCATTGGTATGGTCACTATGCTGGTCTCTCTGGGAGTGGTGAGCTACAACCATGCTTATATGAGACAAGACTGGCGCTCAGGTATCGATTCCGATAGAAACCGGGCTTTGCTGACAGAAGGACCTTTTTCACGCTCTCGAAACCCTATGTTTTTAGCCATTATGCTGGGACAAATTGGTCTATTTTTGACGCTGCCCAGCCTGTTTACGCTCATCTGTCTCGCAACCGGCGTGGCTATGATACGTCTGCAAGCGGTAAAAGAAGAACAGGCGCTGAGTGGGCTTTACGGTGACAAATACCTTCAGTACAAGGCCGAAGTGCCGCGCTGGTTTTGAGTTCGTTAAATTGTACTGTGGGCTGAAGTTAAGGCAATATCATCGCAGCTGGCAACCACAGTATTTCTCCCATCGGCTTTTGCCTTGTAAAGGTTTTTATCGGCCATGTGTAACAGGGTTTCAGCGGTACCCTTTTTATCGCAACCCGATGCTGTTGCAATGCCAATACTGACAGTCACATTAATGTCATCCAGTAGGGTCTGGTTATTGAGTCTTTCTACAATCCGGTTCGCAATATTGACCGCCTTATCGCCGTCAGTATCAGGACAAATAATTAAGAATTCTTCACCACCCCAGCGACCTACTAAGTCACCTTCCCGGGTTGTCTCTTTCATTATGTTGCCAATCGCCACCAATACTTTATCACCCGCGATGTGGCCATATTCATCATTAATGCGTTTGAAATGATCGACATCCAGTAACAATATCGATGTAGGTTTTGAGTCACGCTTCGAAGAGGCTAGTAAGCTCTTTAAGCTATTATCTATATGCAGGCGGTTGAAAATACCCGTTAAAGGATCTGTTATTGAAGTCTTCTGCAGTTGCTCATAGGCCTCACGCCTTGAGCGTTCATAATAACGAAATAGAAAAACCTGTGCGGTTGCCACTTCCACAAAATTAAAAAAAGCCCCTAAACTTAAGTTTCCCGGAATACCAAGACCCAACAGTTGATACAAAAACCAGCCGCAATAAGCAAATACCAGTCCCGTCACCCAGGTACCAGCGGTTGGCCCCAATAAGAAAAAGGCAATCGGCGGTAAAATCGTAACCCACAGCAACGAATAATTTCGCCCTTCAGCCAAATGAATAAAAGCTAACAGGACAAAAACCAAAGTTAGAGTCACTATCCACCCAGCCACTTTGAAATTACCACCACGGCTAACGTAAAAGTAGATAGCAGCGGCTAAAACAAAGCCGGAGAAGTCGTATATCGCAATATCGGCAGAATCAAAAAGCGTAATATTCAGCAAGCCAATTAAGCCGGAATAAACCAGCATAATCAGCAAAACGCTATATATCAGTGACACCTGATGATACCTGGGATCATCAGTGCCAATGGTCGGGTGGTATTTACGCCAATATTTCATAAGTCACTTTTTCTGCTTTTTTCTTATGCTAGCGCGGTTTCATAGTGATTGGAACTTGTATGATCACAGGTTACTTATGTAGCAGCTTCCATTAAGATGGCTATAATTCCAGAAAAAACCGGGCAAACTCATGAACAAAGCTGCATTTGCAGAACTCGCCGAGTATATGGATCTTCTGCTCGATGCTATTTGCGTCGTTGACCAGCAGCACCGGTTTAGTTACTTAAGCCCTGGCGCTCAGCGCGTATTTGGTTATACCCCGGACGAAATGATGAGTCGTTCAATGTTCGACTTCATTCACCCTGACGACCATCAGGCAACCATGGCTATAGCACAGAAAATAAATTCAGGTGACCAAGTGGTGCATTTCGAAAACCGTTATATACGTAAAGACGGCTCCGTTGCACACATACTTTGGTCAGCTCGCTGGTCAGAGCGTGATCAAAGGCGAGTTGGCGTTGCCCGCGATATTTCTGAACAAAAGCGTCTGGAGCACGACCGCGAAAGCTTGATTGCTCGCCTTGAGCACATGGCACTGACTGATCCCTTAACGCAATTGCCTAATCGCGCTTTGTTCTATGACAGAGTCAGTACAGCCCAAAAACGGGCTACACGAGACGGCACAGGTTTAGGTCTTCTGTATCTGGATCTCGATAAGTTCAAGGTCATTAATGATGAGTACGGCCACGCCACAGGCGATAAACTGCTAAAAGAAGTTGCCCAACGCATGGCTTCTGCAGTCCGCGCAACCGACACTGTGGCTCGACTGGGTGGCGATGAATTCGTGGTGCTTATTGATGCCGTTCCCTCAACAGACGAAGGTATAACTACTGTACGTGCTGTCGCAGAAAAAATCCGGCTAGCAATGCAAGCACCGTTGCAACTGCCCCATGGTGAAGAAGTCGTTACCTGCAGTATGGGTATGGCCTTGTGGCCACAGCATGGTGACACCGCAGACACGCTAATAAGTCAGGCTGATGAAGCTATGTACCGAGCTAAAAGGAAAGGCGGGAATCAATTAAGTGAGTAGTTGATATAAAAACGCACCACCTTGCTAAGGGTGGTGCGCTGAATAGAACACGACTATTGCCGTTTTAAAGCTTACTTCTAAGAGCTTTTCGTCTCACTAATGTAATCGTCAACGAATTGCTCCAGAATGTTCAGCGGTACTGGACCACTGCCAAGCACAACGTCATGGAACTCACGAATATCAAACTTATCGCCAAGTTCCGATTTCGCTTTTTCGCGTAATTCCAGGATTTTGTTCATACCAATTTTGTAAGCCGTTGCCTGGCTTGGCATGACAATGTGGCGCTCTACCATTTTCACAGCGTCAGACTTTGCGTTCGGTGTATTGGTCACGTAGAAATCAATACCTTCTTCACGTGTCCATTTCTTGTCATGAATACCCGTATCAACAACTAAGCGAACAGCACGCCATAACTCCATCGCTAAACGACCAAAGTCAGAGTACGGGTCTTTATACAGACCAATCTCTTTTGGCAGCTTCTCGGTGTATAGCCCCCAGCCTTCGCTGTAAGCGGTGTAACGGCCAAAGCGGCGGAACTTAGGAATGCCTTCCAACTCTTGCTGAATCGCAATTTGCATATGGTGGCCGGGAAGTCCTTCGTGGTACGCCAGCGCTTCCATCTGATACGTCGGCATGGCTTCCATGTCATACAAGTTGGCGTAATATGTACCCGGGCGTTTACCATCCATCGACGGCTGCTGATAAAACGCCTTACCCGCAGACTTCTCACGGAAAGGTTCTACCGCTTTTACAATCAAATCAGCTTTAGGCTTTTTGATAAAGAGCTCATCCAAACGCTCACGCATGTTATCGATGTAAGCCGTTGCTTCATCCAGATAACGTTTACGACCTTCTTCGGTGTTCGGGTAAACAAACTCTTCGCTATTGCGCATATGGACGAAGAACTCTTCAAGCGTACCTTCAAAGCCCACTTCTTCCATAATGCCACGCATTTCTTCGTGAATACGCTCCACTTCACTTAAACCAATTTCATGAATTTCTTCTGCGGTTAGGTCAGTCGTCGTGGTGCGCTTCAACGCATTATTGTAAAACGCTTCACCGTCCGGGAATTTCCAGGCACCGTCTTTGGTCGTAGCTTGCTCAGCAATACCTTCTACCGCAGTAATTAAGTCTTCATAGGCAGGCTTAACCGACTCCAGCATGGCTTTTTTAGCGGAATCTAACAGCTCTTCACGCTGGCTTTCTTCAATATCCAGACTTTCAAGCTTTTTCGAAAAGTCTTCCCATAAGGCACTGGGGTCACCATCGTCAAACGGTGCACCGGTAATAATGTTTTTACTGTCGCTAATTACGTACGGGTAAACAAATTTCGGCGCGATAATGCCTTTTTCCGCTCGCAGCTCCAGATTCTCTGCTAGCTGATCAAATAGTCCTGGTAAGCCATTTAAACGAGCAATGTAATCTTCCGCATCGTCTACTTCGCTAATACCGTGCTGGTTAATCAGCAACGAAGCAACACTGGAATGCATACCAAACATCTGGTTAACCGGATAGTTGTAATGGCGCCATTTAAAGTCAGCAATGTCGTTTTCCAACTTCTGCTTCATCAGCATCCAGCTTATTTTGGTTTGCTCATCCAGCTTCGACTCATCAAGCGCCTTCACTCGTTCAAGCTGCTCTTTCTGTAAAGCCAACTCTTCTTTGGCGCTCTCTTCAGAAATATCGTCCCATTTATCCTGGTCTTCCTTAATGCCAAGGTAAGACTGATACATTGGGCTGCGCATGACATTTTCCATAAAAATGTCTTCGAACAGCTTATTCGCCTTTTCAGATTCAGTTTGCTCCGCATTCTGAGTCGTATTTTCAGTCGTCTCCGTTTGAGATTCGGCAGTTGCCGTCGTCGCTTCTTCTTTGGAAGCATCAGAGCATGCGGTTGTCATTAGCACCAGCGAAACCGCCAGTGCAATTTTCTTATATTCAAACATTGTTCTCTCCTGTTGTTTCATCAACTTGATAGCGTGTACAGCACAGGATGTCAATGCAGAGACGACGGCAAGGGTGATTGCTACGCCCAAACGTCTACAGCGACAACCCAATGAAAATGTACTGAGTAATTAGAACATCTTAGCGAAATAAACTATTGCGCAGGGAAGTAGTAAACGCGACGGATGAGGTTATTAGAGAACTCGTAAATCGCCAGACTTTTCTGTGACCTCAGTTGACCCTTTTGCCGCCAACTTGCCTCTTCTATTGTACTGACGCGATTTCCCAATACGGTTACGTCGGTTAGTTCACTTTGACACGACGCGCAAGATTTAAAGTATCCGCTCATCGCTTTAATGAGCTCAGTCTTACCGCTGGTTTCAACCGCTATTCTGTCACCATTTACCGACAGCCATTGAATATCATCGGTCACATACTGTGCCATTAGCTCTGCATCGTGCGCATTAAACGCAGCGACGAACTGCTTAATTTGCTCAGAGCGCTCAGAAGCCGCCAGGCTGGGAGTCGATAAGACAAGGCCAAAGAACATAAAACAGTAAGCTAAATAGCGCATGGTAAATCCTTTTTCAGTTACTGCAGTG
>JBNJDZ010000024.1:0-6170 GCA_051745385.1 Pseudomonadota bacterium
AAAGATGCTTTGGCATTAATTGAAGACATTCAGCAACGCGGCAAAGTACCTTTGTTGGTTGGCGGCACCATGTTGTATTTTAAAGCCTTGCTGGAAGGACTCTCGCACTTACCTGAATCGGATGCGAACGTACGCGAGAGACTTTCGGCTGATTTGCATAAGAAAGGGTTAGCTGAGCTACACAAGCAGTTGCAAGAAGTGGATCCGGTAAGTGCCCAGCGTATTCACCCAAATGACCCACAGCGCATTATACGCGCTTTAGAAGTTTATAAAATTTCAGGTAAAAGCCTGACGGAGCTTACTCGGAAGCGTCATGGTCAGTTGAATAAACCTATTTATCAATTTGCGGTGGCTCCGGCGGAGCGGCATGTTTTGCACGAGCGTATTGAACAGCGTTTTGATCAGATGCTGGCTCAACCTTTTGAAGAAGAAGTGAAAAAGTTGTTTGACCGTGATGATCTGCACCCTGATCTTCCGTCTATACGCAGTGTGGGTTATCGACAAATGTGGCAGTACCTTGCAGGTGAACTCAGCTATGATGAAATGCGCGAGCGCGGCATTATAGCAACACGGCAGTTGGCAAAACGCCAAATGACATGGCTACGAGGCTGGCCTGGTATTCATTGGCTGACGACTGGCGAAACCGACATGGAAGCCAAAGTAATGAGCGTAATACAGCAGCCGGCAAAGAAATTTGAGAGTCAGGATTGAAATACGAGGTTTAAGCCCGCAGATCCAATTCCTGACTAAATGAGTAATTCTTAACGTTTTTCTTATTGCAAAAATTCTTTACTGGTCTAGTGTGTCTTTACAGGTGACTGCAAATTGGCAGTCCTGTGGCTTACTATTTACACATTGGATATTAATAACGATAAAAAGGAATCCAAGATGGCTAAGGGGCAAACTTTACAAGACCCATTCTTAAATGCGTTACGTCGTGAGCGCATACCAGTATCTATATACTTAGTTAATGGCATTAAATTACAGGGACAAATTGAGTCTTTTGATCAGTTTGTTGTCTTATTAAAAAATACGGTTAGCCAAATGGTGTACAAGCATGCAATCTCAACGGTTGTGCCTGCGCGTATCCCACAAAATTATTTGCCGCAGCAAGCCGCAGAAGATATGGCTGAATTAGAAGATTGATAATGAAAGAGAGGTCTGAACAACTTGTTCGATAGGTATGAAGGTGGCGACTACGCAATATTGGTTCATGTGGATTTACCCGCAGAAGTTGACCGAGAAGATCTCTCAGAATTACAACTCTTAGCTGATTCTTCGGGCGTGAAAACTATGGGAGTGATGACATCCAGTCGTAGCTCCCCAACTCCCCGATATTTTGTTGGTAGTGGTAAGGCAGAAGAAATTGCCGAACAGGTGAAACTGTTAGACGCCAACATTGTTATCTTTAATCACGCGCTGTCACCTACCCAGGAGCGAAACCTTGAGGCTGTTTGTAAATGCCGGGTTTTAGATCGCACAGGTTTAATCCTGGATATATTTGCTCAGCGAGCTCGTACGCACGAAGGTAAGCTACAAGTCGAACTTGCACAATTGCGTCATATATCGACTCGGCTGGTACGAGGCTGGACCCACCTTGAGAGACAAAAAGGTGGTATTGGTTTACGTGGGCCGGGTGAAACCCAGCTCGAGACCGACAGACGCTTAATTCGTGGGCGTATTAAAAATATTTTAAAGCGTCTGGAAAAGGTACAAAAACAGCGGGAGCAGGGACGCCGGGCTCGTAAGAAAGCGGATATTTCTACCGTATCGTTGGTGGGTTATACCAACGCAGGTAAGTCGACGCTGTTTAATCGCCTGACTGAAGCGGGTGTTTATGCGGCGGATCAACTATTCGCAACGCTTGACCCAACCCTTAGAAAACTTGCAGTAGAAGATATTGGCGAAGTTATTCTGGCCGATACTGTTGGCTTCATTCGTCACTTACCGCATGACCTGGTTGCAGCTTTTAAAGCAACGCTTCAGGAAACCCAGGAAGCCGACTTACTATTACATGTGGTTGATGTCAGCGACGAACAGCAGCAAAATAATATGGATCAGGTTGCTGAGGTTTTAGAAGAAATTGATGCGGGTGATGTACCTCAGTTAATTATTTGTAATAAAATAGATCAGGTAGACGGCGCCGAACCCAGAATTGATTACGATGATAACCAAAAGCCAATAAGAGTATGGGTTTCAGCGCAAGAAGGGCTTGGTATTGAGCATGTGCTGGAAGCGTTGAGGCAGATACTCGGTCCACAGATGGTCGAGCTGTCCCTTAAAATCCCGCACTCAATGGGTAAATTACGTGGTACATTATACCGTTGGAATTGCGTAACATCGGAAGATGTTAACGAAAATGGCGAACTTGCATTGCAAGTGCGAATGTCATCGGTAGACTGGCAGCGTTTACACAAGGCCTACGGCAATCAACTGGATGACTTAGTCATCCCTGAATAAAAATTTTTAGCAACAGTTTTATTAAAAACTTGGAGCACTCAATGGCTTGGAATCAACCGGGAAACGGTAATAACAACGACCGTGACCCATGGAAAAATCAAGGTGGCCGGGATCAGGGGCCGCCTGATCTCGACGAAGCAGTTCGTAAACTGTTTTCCAAATTCGGTTTTGGTGGTAAGAAAGGCGGCGGCTCGGGCGGCAGTTCAGGTATCCCGAGTAAAGGTATCGGTATTATCGCAATTATTGCGTTAATCGTTTGGTTTATTGCTGGTTTCTACACGGTAAAAGAAGCCGATCGTGGTGTTGTACTGCGTTTCGGTCAGTTCCATTCACTGGTTGAGTCGGGACTTCACTGGCGTCCGGTATTTATTGACTCAGTAGAGCATGTTGACGTAAACAACATTCGCTCAGATAAAACCGACGGTTACATGTTAACCCAGGACGAAAACGTGGTGCGTGTTGAACTTGATGTTCAGTATCGTGTTGTTGATCCGCGTTCTTACCTGTTTAATGTCGAAGATGCTGATGGCGTATTGTCGCGGGCGACCGATAGCGCATTGCGTTATGTGGTTGGTCACACAACCATGGACGAAGTTTTGACCCGTGGTCGTGAAGAAGTTAGAGCCAACACACTGGAAATGCTGGAAAAAACGATGAATCCGTACACCGTTGGTTTACAGATCGTCGATATTAACTTACTGCCAGCTCGTCCGCCGGAAGCGGTTAAAGACGCATTTGACGATGCTATCTCAGCACAGGAAGATGAAGAGCGTTTCATCCGTGAAGCTGAGGCTTATGCTCGTGAAGTAGAGCCGTTGGCACGTGGTCAGGTACGTCGTATGTTGCAGGAAGCACAGGCTTACCGTGAACAGATTATCCTGGAAGCTCAGGGTGAGGTTGCTCGCTTTGAAGAGCTGCTGCCTCAATATACAAATGCGCCAGAAGTCACTCGTGAGCGTATTTACTTAGACACCTTGCAAGATCTTTACGCGAAAACGCCTAAAGTACTGGTTGACGTTGAAGGTGGTAATAACATGATGTATTTACCGCTTGAAAAGCTTCTGGAGAAGCAAGGTCGAAATACGAATACATTCTCTCCGACGCGTGTTCCTGAAGATGTTTCAGGTGGCTCCTCAAACAGTAGTTCAGAGTCACAAAATACGCGCAGCAGTAACCGTAGCGGAGGTCGAAACTAATGAAAAACCTAATCGCAATTATTGTTGTGGTCCTGGTCGTTCTGGGTCTGTCCTCCGTCTATGTGGTTAAAGAGGGCGAACGTGCCATCTTAATCCAATTCGGTAAGGTCGAACGTGATGCTCAGACGGGTGAAGCCATGGTTTTCGAACCAGGTCTACATCTTAAAATTCCTTTCATTGAGCAAGTTAAAAAGCTCGATGCGCGTTTACAGACGTTGGATGGTGATCCCGACCGCTTTGTAACCAGTGAAAAGAAAGACTTGATTGTTGATACCTATGTCATGTGGCGTATTAATGACTTCTCGACTTTTTACTTGAGTACTAATGGCGGTAACTATCTCCAGGCTGAGGCACTGCTGACACGTCGTATTAACAGTGGCTTACGCAGTGAGTTTGGTAACCGTACAATTTCAGACATTGTTTCTGGTGAGCGTGATGAGCTAATGCGTGAAGCTCTGATTCAGGGCTCAGAAAGCGCTTCCGATTTAGGTGTTGAAGTGCTGGATGTTCGCGTTATGCAAATCAACTTACCGAACGAAGTGAGTCAGTCGATTTACCAGCGTATGCGTGCAGAGCGTAATGCGGTAGCGACAGAGCACCGTTCAGAAGGTCGTGAGCAGGCTGAGTTTATTCGTGCGGATGTTGATGCCCGCGTCACGGTAATGCTTGCTGATGCTAAGCGTCAGTCACGTGAACTACGTGGTGAAGGTGATGCGCAGGCGGCTAAAATTTATGCCGACGCGTATCAAAAAGATGCTGAGTTCTTTGCCTTTATTCGCAGCATGGAAGCCTACAGCAGCTCATTCGGTACCGGCAATGATATGTTAGTGCTGGATGCGAACAGTGACTTTTTCCGTTATTTGCAAAATATGATGGGAAAATCTGAAGAGTAATCAAGAATGAGCGTCTGATGTGATCATCAGGCGCTCTCCTCCGATGTACAAACCCTCCGATAAAAGGTAAGATCGCTCCGATTTTTTTTACGCGGGGCAATCATGAGTCAGAACGTTGTAATTCTAGGCACCCAATGGGGTGATGAAGGCAAAGGTAAAATTGTTGACCTGTTAACCGATAAAGCCACAATGGTTGTGCGGTATCAGGGCGGACATAACGCTGGACACACATTGGTTATTGACGGTGAAAAGACCGTTCTGCATTTAATTCCTTCAGGTATTCTACGCACCAATGTTCAGTGCGTTATTGGCAACGGCGTGGTCTTGTCGCCTGAAGCGCTGATGGAAGAAATGGCCATGCTGGAAGCACGTAATGTCCCTGTTGCTGACCGTCTTCGAATTAGCAAAGCCTGCCCTTTAATTTTACCATTCCATATTGCTCTTGATCAGGCGCGTGAGCGTGCTCGAGGTAAAGAAGCGATCGGAACAACCGGACGTGGTATTGGTCCTGCGTATGAAGATAAAGTTGCCCGTCGCGGTTTGCGCGTTGGCGACTTGTTCGATATGAAACGCTTCGGTGAAAAGCTAAAAGAACTGGTTGATTACCACAATTTCTCTTTGGTTGAATACTACAAAGCTGATGCGATTGACTTTGAAACTGTTCTGAAGCAGTGCGAAGAATTCGCTGAAGTATTGAAACCAATGGTAGCCGATGTACCAGCGTTACTGGATAAGGCGCGCAAAAACGGCGAATCAATAATGTTTGAGGGTGCGCAGGGCACTTTACTGGATATTGATCACGGCACTTACCCCTATGTTACCTCTTCCAATACAACAGCCGGTGGTGTAGCGACTGGCGCTGGTTTTGGTCCTCGTTACATTGACTACGTATTAGGTATTGTAAAAGCCTATACCACTCGTGTCGGCAGTGGACCCTTCCCGACTGAACTTGATTGCGAAGTGGGGCAGCATTTAGGTGAAAAAGGCCATGAATTTGGTGCAACAACGGGCCGTAAACGCCGTACTGGCTGGATAGACGCTGTTGCCATGCGCCGTGCTGTACAAATTAACTCTATCAGTGGCTTCTGCTTAACTAAGTTAGATGTGTTAGACGGGCTTAAAGAATTGAAGATTTGTACCGGCTATCAGCTTGCTGACGGCAGTGTGACCGATCACCCGCCGCTGTCGGCAGAAGACTACGAAGTCGTCGAACCTATTTACGAAAGCATGCCTGGCTGGCAACAAAGTACGGTGGGTGTAACAAAGCATAATGAGTTACCTCCTGAAGCACTGGCTTATATTGCCCGTATAGAAGCGTTAACAGGTGTTCCGGTAGACATCATTTCCACCGGCCCTGATCGTAAAGAAACCATCGTTTTACGACACCCTTTTGGCAAGTAAACGACTATAGTATATGTTACTAAAAGACGGTCAGTTTTCATCCGATGTAGATAAAAACTGACCAGTCAGAACAAAAAAATTAAAAAAATTGCACGCATCTATTGCACTATCAAATTTAGTACCATAGAATGCGCTCCACCTAACCGGGGTGCCGGCATAGCTCAGCTGGTAGAGCAACTGACTTGTAATCAGTAGGTCGGGAGTTCGACTCTCTCTGCCG
>JBNJDZ010000025.1:0-5047 GCA_051745385.1 Pseudomonadota bacterium
TGACCATCGGGCGTAATATCATCGCAGTCCTGTCGCTGCCCAGTTTTTAAGTGTGACAATAAAATAGAGGCGGTTTGCTGAGCCCGTAAATAAGGACTGACGTAAACACAGTCAACTTTCGGCTGTTTGTCTATCAGCCAAGTGGTTGTGGTCATTACTTCGCGCTCACCGTTCGTTGTTAAACGGCGTTCGCGGTCGGAATAACTGCCCTGTGGGTAGTTTGCTTCACCATGACGCATGATATACAGCTTCATTCTGGCTTAGACTCCTCAGCCTGCGCTCGGCGTTTTGCATCAGGCCTGCCGCCGGTAACACGATCGGCACGACCTGACTGCTTGGCTTCTTCCGCACGACGTTTGCGTACGGCTTTGGGATCGGCAATGAGCGGACGATAAATTTCAATGCGATCGCCGTCTCTTAGCTGCGTATCTAGTTTTACTGTCTTATTCCAGATACCCACTTTTTGCTGTTCAAGATCAATTTCCGGAAAATGCTCGAACACATCCGACATTTTGATGCACTCTTCTACCGTTGTGCCTTCTTTTGGGTGCACCGTCAGTAGCACCTGTTTTTCGGGCGTAGCATAGGCCACTTCTATGGTTAACTTCTTATCCATGTTGGTTGCCGTACACCTGCTCTGCTCGTTTAACAAAGGCATCGACCATGCGTGAAGTTACCTCACTGAATATTTTACCAAAGGCCATGCCCAGCAAACGACTCGAAAATTCAAAATCCAGCTTAAGCTCAACTTTGCAGGCGTCATCAGCCAGTGGTGTAAATACCCAACCACCGGTCAATTTTTTAAATGGTCCGTTTACTAAATCCATATCAATACGTTCGGGTTCGTGCAGCGTATTTCGGGTAGTAAAGGTTTTACTGATACCCGCTTTACTTATGTCTAACGAAGCCACTTTTTGTTGGTCAGATGACTCCAGCACACGCGACGCGGAGCAACCGGGAACAAACTCCGGATAAGCTTCAACATGATTAACAAGATCAAACATCTGTTTGGCGCTGTACGAAACTAAGGCACTTTTTTGGATACTGGGCATTTTTTTCCCTACAACTAAAATCAACTGCGCAATAATAACGCA
This sequence comes from Pseudomonadota bacterium, assembly GCA_051745385.1. Lineage (GTDB taxonomy): Bacteria > Pseudomonadota > Gammaproteobacteria > Enterobacterales > Alteromonadaceae > Idiomarina. Next base: position 1,095 of record JBNJDZ010000025.1, read on the forward strand.
ACCAGAAACGCTTTGAAGCCCTTAAAGCAATTTTCTTTTCAGTGCGCATAGGTATAATAGCCGCCATGAGTAAAAAGAAACCACAACAATCGTCCAATACCATCGCTCGTAATAAAAAAGCGCGGCATGAATACTTCCTTGAAGACAAGTTCGAGGCAGGTATTAGTTTGCAAGGCTGGGAAATTAAGAGCATACGGGCTGGCAAGGTCAACCTCAGCGACAGCTACGTCATTATTAAAAATGGCGAGGCCTACCTTTTGGGTGCCGAAATTCAGCCGCTTAACCAAGCCTCAAGCCACGTTTATTGCGAACCCGACCGCAGCCGTAAACTGCTGTTAAAGCGCCGCGAGCTCGATAAACTTATTGGCGCCTCAGAGCGTGAGGGCTATTCCATAGTGGCAACAGCCATGTACTGGAAAGGTCCATGGGCAAAAGTGGAAGTCTTTTTAGCCCGGGGTAAAAAGTCACACGATAAACGCGACACCATTAAAGAGCGCGACTGGCAACGCCAGAAGGCCCGAATAATGAAGCATTCGGTACGTTAGTCAATTATCAGGTAATTAGGGCAGCTCTGCATGCCCTTTGCCGCTTTTGTAATCAAGCGTAACGATAAAGTGTTTAAAGACACCATAGCCAGCTAACCCCTCAACCTTAACCCCTCTTATGCGACTGTGTTGAATTTTGTACCGTTCGCCAAAGTCTGCCTCTTCACCGTCAACAGGTACAGCCACATCCACATTTTTCACTTTGAATGGTCCAAAAATAACGGACGGTAAAGTAAAGGTATCGGTGTAAGCGGTACCGTTTACACCGCGTGACATGGTCTTATCCAGCGCAAACTCATCGAGCCATCCCCTACGGGCAGCAATACCTCGTTTCATATAAATTCCGCCGCTGTTACCGGTATCAAGAATCATCCAAATGTCTTTTTCATCATTAAGGGTGACCCGCACCAATGGCCTACCCGACCCTTTTTGAGCTCTCATAGGCAAGTTAGCAACTTCATCCAGGTTAAGAGCATCGCGAGTGGCGAGACGTAAGCGCCCGTTAGGATAGTCAAACTGCACAATAAAGTTTCGTAAAAATGGAGCACCAATAATGAGCGCATTACCTGAATGACCAAAGTCTGCACCGACCAGGTTAAGCTCCATTTCAGAGCCGAAGAGTTGGGTTGGAACGCTTTCATATATAGGTTGACGCGACTTATGATGAACGCCGCTAACGCCCGTGAAAGTCGAAATATCGTACTCTAGATCATGCTTTTCTATAAACTTTTTATTAATAACATTGAGCTGAGAACCTGAATCAATTATCGCATTACCTTCAATCCCATCAACTTCAACGGTAATTCTTACGTGACCATTTTCCAGTTCAAAAGGGATCCAATCCGTAACTTCAGCATGGCTTGTAAACGTAAGCACAAGCAACATTAAACCAAGAAAACGCACATCGACCTCCATGTATTGATTAGCGATAGAAAATAACATTTTCGCAACAATCATACTAAAATATTATCCAATCGCCAATAAGGTTTTCATGCTCAGATGTCGTATGCGTTATCTTTATTAGTAACCTTTCAATTGGCACAAAAAAAGCCCCCGATTGAGTATCAGGGGCTTTCGCGTTCACAGGTGCTATTTAAGCTTAAAACTCTACGCAAATTTTACCGAAGTGTTTGCCGGATTCCTCATAACGAAAAGCGTCGGCCAATTCTTCCAACGCAAAGGTTCTATCAATCACCGGTTTAACTCCATTGGCTTCTAAGGCGCGCACAAAGTCTTTTTGATGGTCGCAACTGCCAACAATTAGCCCCTGCAAACGCGCTTGCTTAGCCATTAGTTTTGCAGTTGGAACCTCACCTTCACTTCCGGTTAGCACACCAATTAACGCAATATGACCTGCAATAGCGACCGCATTGATAGACTGAGGCAGAGTACCTGGCCCGCCGACTTCAATGACGTGATCGCCCCCCCGGCCATTGGTCAATTTGCGAACCGTTTTACCCCATTCAGGATCTTCTTTGTAATTAATCAGATGATCCGCTCCCAACTTCTTATAACGTTCCAGCTTGTCATTGGAAGACGAAGTTGCAAATACCGTTGCCCCAAGGCTTTTCGCTAACTGGCAGGCAAATACGGAGACGCCGCCGCTACCCAGTACCAGCACCGTGTTGCCCGGCTTAATACCACCGTCTACTACCAGAGCGCGCCACGCAGTCAGCCCAGCTGTGGTCAGGGTGGCTGATTCAGCATGACTGTAATTTTTAGGCTGATGAGTGAAGAACTGAGCTGGACGCACCACAACTTCCCTCGCGTAGCCATCAATTCCGTCACCCGGTGTATTGCGGAAGTCGCCGACCGGTGCCGGACCATTTTTCCAGTGTGGGAAAAAGGTTGAAACAACATTGTCCCCTACCTCAAATTCTTCTACACCGTCACCGACAGCTTCCACTACACCGGCTCCGTCAGACATTGGAATGCGTCCGTCTTCGGTGGGGATAAAACCAGAAGCTACACCGTAATCATGAAAATTAAGCGAGCTGGCTTTTATTTTTACACGAATTTCTCCCGAGCCTGGCTGGCCGGGGTCATCCATTTCTGTCACCTGAATATTATCAAGCCCAAACGGCTCTTTCAGTCTTAACGCTTTAATCTTATCAGTCATGATCTCAGTCCTTTAACTAAAGTATGTGTTGGATAGTAGTTCTTATTAGGGGAGATTAGATCATAAGGCGTCGACTAAAAAGCCCGGTCGGTTTCCAAATAGCCATACAACACCCAATTAATAATATCAGGCATAGGCCATGGCAAATGTTATTTAGTTTTTAATTGACTTTTAGCGAGCTGATAAAGAGGATATGGAAGCGTTCCTTTAACACTAAATAGCCATTTTATGCACGCAAACGTAAACGATATAATAGAGTCAGTATTATCATCGGTCTCCTATGACCAGTTTTTTGACAATATATTGGGCCAGAAACCACTTGTGTTGGCTGAAGGCAGTAATCAAAGGAAGAGTTTAGCGGGACAAAATCCACGCCACCAATTACTCAAAGACTTTGCTAAATACGCTCCTAACCTTACCAGCCACTCATATACACCTAGAGGCCCCGCGCCCGCTGCCCGTGCAGTGGAAAGTCCGGACGCTTTTCGTGCGTTAATTCAGGAGTATTTTGACGCCGGATATACCGTGCGCATTCCTGATGTTACCGATCTTTCCGAAAGTCTGACGCTATTTACCCGTGCGCTGGAGCGACAAATACAGTCTGCCGTTAATGTGGTTGTTTTTTGGAGTGAGCAAGGTGGAACCGCGCCCATTCATCACGACGAAGTCGATTTAATCGTCATTCAGCTGGAGGGAACCAAACGCTGGTTTATCTCGAAAGAGCCGCCTGTTTTACCAAATAAATGGAAGTCTGCCGGAGAGAAACCTCCAGTGATGAACAACTACCACACCGTCGATGTAAAGCCCGGCGACTTAATTTATCTTCCACGCGGCACCGCGCATACAGTACAATCGACATCTGAGTCTATTCATATTGCTATTGGATTTGTTCCCGTCACGATTAGAGACGCTATCAACGCAGCGTTAGATCATTACTCTGAGTTACATAAGCCTCTGAGAATGGGGCTCGGTCCGCGTGGGGATTGTCTAACCGAGCAACCAAACAATCCTCAAGTTCCTGAGCAAATTCGTCACTATCTAAAGAAACTAAGTGACGCTTGTCAGGATGATGCGTTTATTGAGCACTCACTCAGCCGAAGAAAAACGCGTATGATTCGGGAGTTACCCAAGTTACCCAGCAGCAAAGCTGATCAACCTATTACTCTGACAACACGGATTAAGCATCACCCGCTGGCAATGTCCGAATTGACAGTTACCGAAGACATTCTTGACTTTTGCCAACCCGGTGAACAGATTTTTATTCACCTTGGCGCGCAAAAATGCATCGA